>DATKAP010000100.1:0-155452 GCA_035577905.1 Binatia bacterium | reverse complement strand
GTGCGCCGCGAGATGCGGTAGTGATCTCACGGATTACGTGCTCGAGAAGTTACCATCTTGCGAGCACGACTGGCCAGTCGGGAACTGAACAAGTCACGGGCTACTCGGACTGAGCTACGTACAACGCATCGGGCTACGGGTCGCTTCTCGGAGATGCGGCCGGGTTAGGATCGATAAAGGGGCGCGCCATTAACTCCCGAATGGTCGCTAGCCTTGATCGGAAACGCCTCGGCCGGACACTTCGAGTTCTAAGAAGAAGTCGAGCCGAGGCGTTTTCGATCAGGAGACTAGGAGGAAGCCGCTGGCGTTTGCGGCGGACGCGGTGCGCTATGGGATTTGAACGGCAGTTTGGGGCGCAGCGGTTGTATCAGTGGGCACAGGAAAAGGCGGTCGAGACCGAATCCTGTGCTGGAGAGAGATGTCGGAGTGCGGGGAAAGAGTCGTGTGTGAGGCGGAGGACCGAGGGTGCGCACACGAATGCATCGGCGTGCTGGAGCACCTCCTGGTGTCGCTCCTGACAGAGGGGTTAGGAAGAATCGAAGTACATGCATGTTGATAGTTCCGCAGCCGTAAATCTTTGAATCACGCTCATCGAGGCGCCACAGCGTGGGCAGTGCCAGAGGCAAGCACTCTCGGCGCGCAGGTCGTAGCTTTTAACTTGCAACTTCGTCGAGCTACTGAAGGCCAGCAGCTGTCGACCCAGCGTTAAACGAGAGGTGCGAAAGCGATTCGCCAGAAAGCCAAAGTGACGAATGCGGACGAAACTTTTGGGCAACACGTGCAGAAAGAAACGGCGCAAGAACTCCGTTGCTGTCAGCGTCATTTGGCCTTGCTTGCCACCGCGGGCATAATCCTTCCAGCGGAAAGTGACGCGCTCTTGATCAAAGGCCAACAAGCGGTGATTGGAAATGGCCACACGATGCGTGTAGCGGCCCAGATAACGCAACACCTGCATAGGGCCGCCGAAAGCAGGCTTGGCATAGACCACCCAGTCGTGGCGATGGAGTCGGCGGAGCAGTTTTGCGAACTGTCGTGGATCGGCGAGCGGTGCACTCGGACCCGCACACTGTAACTTCTTGCTGCGGTGGAGGCGTTTAAGCCCAGCGAGAAACTTGCCACGAAAGACGCGACTCAGGATTCTGACCGGTAAGAAAAAAGGATAGCGTGGGCCGACCCAGCGACGATGGTCCGGCGAGAGCCCGCCCGCGGGAATGACACAGTGAATGTGGGGATGCAGCAGCAGGTTCTGTCCCCAAGTGTGCAGGATCGCGATCACACCAATCTCCGCTCCCAAGTGTTTTGGATCGGATGCGATTTGCAGCAAGGTTTGCGCAGTGGCAGTGAACAACAAATCGTAGAACAAACGCGGGTTCTCCAAAGCCAGCACGTTCAGTTCGTGAGGTACGGTGAAGACGACGTGAAAATAGCAGGTGTCGAGAAGTTCTGCTTCCCGAGCCGCCAGCCAGCGCTCACGCGCTTGCGCCTGACACTTAGGACAGTGCCGATTGCGACACGAGTTGTAGGAGATGGCCTGATAACCACAGCTCGGGCAAGCATCGCGATGCCCGCCCAGGGCAGCAGTGCGACAGCGCTGAATAGCACGAAAGGCTTTGAGCTGCTGAAAGTCAAAGCTCGATCGATACCGCTCCAGGAAGCGATTGCCATGCGCACGTAGAATGTCGGCCACCTCAAGGGTGGGCCGAGTCATTCGTTATCTTTTCGTCTAAAGCGTCGGCTGATGTTCTCGCTGCTGGACAGAGCGAGACCATCCAGCGGATTGATAACCGACTGCAAGTGCCTCTGCGACAGGTGCAAGTACTGAGCGGTGGTTTCCAGATCGCCGTGCCCGAGCAGAACCTGGATCGTGCGCAAATCGGTTCCGGCTTCCAACAAGTGGGTGGCCCAACTGTGACGCAGCGTATGCGGCGTAACGTGTTTCTTGATGCCTGCCCGACGCGCAGCGTCGCTGCATGCGATCCAGACAGTCTTGTCGGAAATCGGCTGATCGAGCTGGCGGCGAAGAGTGCGTGCCGGAAACATGTAGAGTTTCGGCTTACGCCAGCGCCAGTACTCTCGCAGGGTTTCGAGTAAGGCCGGACTCAGGGGTAAATCGCGATCCTTGCTGCGCTTGCCTGCTACCACACGGATCATCATCCGCTGGCTATCAATGTCGCCGACCTTGAGATGAGCCAGTTCGGAGCGTCGCATGCCGGTGCCATAGAGGGTCATCAGCAGCGTCCGTCGAAACAAGGTTCCGGCTGCGTTGATGAGACGCGATACTTCCTCTCGGCTCAAAACCGTTGGTAGTCGACGCCCGTCCTGTGGGTAAGGCAAGAAATCGCGGAACTGATGACGCTTGAGCGTCTTGACGAAAAAGAAGCGCAGCGCCGCGACCTGATTGATCACCGTCCCGGGCGTCAGCTTGCGCTCTCGCAGAAGATACGCTTGGTAGGTTCGAAGTTCGTTGAGACCAAGCTTGTCGGGCGACTTGCCGAAATGCTTGGCGAAATCAGCCACCACCCGCAGGTAATTGCGCGTGGTGTCTGCAGAATAGTTGCGGCGCTGGAGTTCCTCCAGCATCATCTTGCGTAAATGGGTCACAGGAGTCTCCTTTCCCCGTGACCCAAACTACGTCAGCCGTCCCGGAAATGTCCGGGCTCACCACGCGGTAGCGTCCGCCGCGCCAGCGGCTTAGTCCTCGTCGGCTACTTGGAAGTTACCGCCCAGAAAGTGCCCGCAGCGTCAACTTCTAGAAGCGTGCTAGTGGGTCGATTACATGATTAATTGCTTAGCCCAGACGGAGTGTTTTAAAATGCGTCCCCAAGCAAAACGCCCAGCCATGCGGCTGGGCGGGATTTGTCTACAAACAGATTCGTTTCAGTTTCGGTGATTGTTGCTTTTCTGGTCGCTGGCGATAATGCCATCTTTAATATGAATCACACGGTGCGCGTATTCGGCAATATCGTGTTCGTGGGTGACCAAGATGATCGTGTTGCCCTCGGACTGCAACCGGTCGAACAAGGCCATAATCTCGACGCCAGTCTGAGAGTCCAGGTTCCCCGTAGGTTCGTCGGCCAGGATGATCGAGGGTTTGTTCACCAGAGCCCGCGCAATTGCCACGCGCTGCCTTTGTCCGCCTGAGAGTTCATTGGGCTTGTGGTGCATGCGCGTTCCCATGTTCACGGCTTCCAGAGCCGTCTTGGCGCGGGCGATGCGTTCCTCGGTCGGTATCCCCGCATAGATCAGGGGCAATTCCACATTGTGCAGAGCGGTTGCACGCGCCAACAGGTTGAAGGTCTGGAACACGAACCCAATCTCTTTATTCCGAATGCGTGCCAGTTCATCATCGTCCAATTCGCTCACCAGTTGGCTGTTGAGCCAGTACTTTCCCTGCGATGGCGTGTCCAGGCAGCCAATCAGGTTCATCAGCGTCGACTTGCCCGATCCGGAGGGACCCATGATTGCGACATATTCGTTCCGCTGGATACGCAGATTCACTCCCCGCAAGGCGTGCACCTGCTGCTCCGAGCCCATGTCATAGGTCTTCCAAAGATCCTCGGCCGCGATCATGCACGACTCCGGCGGCGCTACTTCGCTGGGATTCGGTATGGTGGTGTTAGGCATGCTGATGACTTCTGCGGTTGCCATGTTTTTCTCCTGGTCCGTTGCCACTCGACCTCTCCGATCTTGGCTTCGTTCCTTGTGTTTGAGCTCCGATTTCTGAGACCTTGCCCGGTTCCTTTTTGGACGTTCCAGTCCGGCTAAGGTTATGACGTTTCTTCCTCTTCTTTCTTCGGTGCCGTGTTATCGACTTTGACGCTGCTCCCCGGTCGCAGGCTGCGCAAGATCTTGTAACTTCCGGTGATGACCTCGTCACCTTCTTTCAAACCATCCAGAACCTCGATGTCCGTCCGGCCGGTGATTCCCGTCGTGACTGGCACGAAGATCGCCTTCTTGTTGCGGATCACGAACACTCCCTGCATGGCGTCATCGGTCTTTGACTTGGATGCAACTTCTTTTGCCGCCGGAGCCGCCGCATGTACCGATCCGGGTTGATTGTTTTGCTGATCCATCTGCTCTTTGGTCCGCATCGTCAGCGCCTGGATCGGAACCGAGATCACGTTGCTTCGGGTCGCGGTCGTAATCTTAGCCGTCGTAGAAAGCCCTGGCCGCAGATCCGGTGGGGGGTCGCTCAAAGTCACCACGACTTTGAAGTCCTTGGCTTCTTCACTGGCGATGTTCTGCTGTGAAGTTGAAACCCCACTGGAACGTACGACCGCATTGTTTCCGATCTCGGATACCGTTCCGTGGAAGATCTTCTTCGGGATCGCGTCGATCGCTACCTCAGCCGGCTGACCCAGCCGGACATTCACAATGTCGGTCTCGTCGACTTTTACCTCAGCCGTGATAACCGACATATCGGCAACTGTCATCAAGGTGCTGCCCTGCGCGTTTTGAATTCCGATGACTACCGTTTCTCCTGCCCGCACCGGAAGATTGGTCACCACACCGTCGAAAGGCGCCGGGTACGTAGTTTTCGACAGAGCATCCGAATAGCGAATCAAAGTAGCTTTCGCCTGCACGATATGCCGTTCAGCCGAATCTTTCTGCGCCTTGGCCTGCGCTAGCCGGGCTTGCGCTTGAGTCAATCCGGCGTCCGCGGTCGACCATGCATTCTTGCGCATGTCGAAATCGGACCTGGAAATCAAGCCGTCTTTGAACAGGTTCTGTGCCCGCTCCCAGTCCTGTTTGTTGCGGTCATAGTCGGCTTGCGCGCGCAACTGATCGGCCTGGGCCGTCTTGACAGCCGCATCTGCGGCCAGCGCATCCGTCTCCGCAGCCTGCAGCGAGGCCTGGTTCGCGTTGACGTCCGCCTCGGGCTGCACATTTTCAAGCTGCGCTAACAATTGGCCCTTCTTTACGCGATCCCCCTCCTTCACGTACAAGTGGGTGATCTTGCCGAACGCGTTCGCTCCGATGTTCACATAGGTCTTCGGCTTAATTTCGCCCGAAGCGCTCACGATCGTCGATAGATCCTGACGCTGCACTTTGCCGGTCTGCACCGTGGCAACATTCTTGCGGCTCTGATAGACCGATACCCCGATCAAGGTCCCCAATACCACCAGCACCCCAACGCCAATCGCGATTTTTTTCCAGACTTTCATAGCTCCGTCGCATCCGGGGAACTTGTTGTTTCCGTAGTAGATACGCGATATAGCGTTAATCTTCCCGGAAAATGCAATGATCCCTGCCGGTCACCGGGACGGGCACACATCCTCTGTTACGATCCTGACCCAGAGAAAGTTCCGATCAAAAGAAGTTTTAGGAGTGCCGAGACCCGTTACGGAGGGAGCGTTGTTGACTGCCCCCGGAACCTTCCATTATAGACCTGCACGCCAAGGGACTGGCGAATAAATAGCTGCGCCCGCGATGGGGAAGAGCACCTATGGAGAGCCCCTTGAGCTGTCTACAGCGAAGCGCGTCCGGCGACGAATCGGGGCCGAACGCGTGGTGACAAACAGAACCGTTGAGCCCATCATTTTCTCGCGTAGTTTGGGCAACTCAGGAAGTCGTCCGCAGCTTCCTACTTTATGCCGTATACGGGTCAATTCGTTCTCCGGGCTAGAGTTAACCTTGCTTTCACAAAGGCAAGCGCCTAAAATAAAGCGACGACGGTTTTGCTGGTAGGAGTTCCCCCTTATGTTGCGGCCTTTTTCTTATAGAACACTCCAAATTGCGCTCCTTTCAGCAGTAAGTTTCGTCGCCTCGGCCGCCGTCGCTCAAAGTCCAGCGCCAAGTCCAGCAAAGGATCAGCCCAAAGACGAACCGCAGACCAGTCAGCCCGCCGACAAGTCCGCGGCCGCCCAAACGCAACCCGCAGATGCCGTCGATCCGCTGAAGCGCCCTCAGGACGACAAACAGCGCAGAAACAACGCCAAGAAGCTCAAACAGGAATTAAGTAAGCCCTACAAGAAGTGGCTCGACGAAGATGTTACTTACATCATCACCGATGAAGAACGCGCCGCGTTCAAGCAGCTCTCCAATGACGAGGAGCGCGACAACTTCATCGAAGCCTTCTGGCAGCGCCGCGATCCCACTCCGGACACCGAAGAGAACGAATTCAAAGAAGAGCACTACCAGCGCATCGCCTACGCCAACGAGCACTTTGCTGCCGGCGTCCCTGGCTGGAGAACCGATCGCGGCCGCATCTACATCGTCTTCGGCAAGCCCGACGAAATCGAGTCGCATCCCTCCGGCGGCACCTACGAGCGCCCGATGGATGAAGGCGGCGGCACCACCTCCACCTTCCCCTTCGAACAGTGGCGCTATCGATACATCGAAGAAATTGGCCAGGAAGTCATCATTGAATTCGTCGACACCTGCATGTGCGGCGAATATCACATGACCATGGACCGCTCCGAAAAAGACGCCTTGCTCTACACTCCCAACGCCGGCCTCACCATGTGGGAGCAGATGGGCATGGCCAGCAAGGCCCAACGTTTCAACGGCAACGGCATCGAGCGCCTCGGTCTCGGCCCCGACAGCCAAATGCTGAACAGCAAAGAATTCGATCGCCTGGATCAGTGGGCGAAGCTGCAGCGCGCGCCCAAAATCAAGTTCACGGATTTGACTGAAGAGGTCAATTCCAAGATCATCCTCAACCCGATGCCCTTTGATGTCCGCTCTGATTTCGTGAAAGTGACCAGTGACACCGTCCTGGTTCCGGTCACGATTCAGATGAAGAATCGTGACATCACCTTCGTGAACAAAGAGGGTGTTCAGCGCGGCACAGTCAATATCTACGGCAAGCTCTCCACGCTGACGGGCAAGATCGTTCAAACCTTCGAAGACACCGTGCAGGTCGATGTTCCTGCTGAACTCCTGCCTCGTACCGCCGAGAACGCCTCGGTTTACTGGAAGGCTCTCCCGCTGCGCGCCGGCCACTACAAGTTGTACATCGCGGTCAAAGACGTCAACGGCGATCGCAAGGGCGTCTTCAGCCGCAGCATCACGGTTCCGGAATACGTCGAAGACAAGCTGGCGACCTCAAGCCTGATCGTCGCCGACCAGATGGAGCCCGTTCCAACCAAGGCAATCGGCAGCGGCAGCTTCGTCATCGGCACCACCAAGGTCCGTCCGCGTGTGGGCGCCGCCGATGGAAAGCCTGCTGTCTTCAAGCGTGACCGCGATCAGAAGCTGAATTTCTGGATGCAGGTCTATAATCTTGGTGTGGACGAGAAGACCCACAAGCCTTCCGCCACGTTCGAATACGACATCACCAACGTCGCCACCAACAAGCCGGTGGTGCAGAAAGTCGAAAGCACCGACACGATGGGCAACCTTGGTGATCAGGTGACTTTGCAGAAGTCGATCGCGGCTGCGAATCTGCAGCCGGGCGTATACCGCATTCAGATCAAGGTGAATGACAACATTTCCAAGCAGACCGTTGATCCGTCTGCAACGTTTGCAGTAGAGTAACTCCCTGCATTCCCCCAGGGGGTGGGGCAGAGTTGAAGCTAAGCAAGCTCGCCACTTGGTTGTGCATATTTGGGCTGTCGCTTCCGGTCTGGGCTGCAGATCGGCCCGGAGCGATCTCCGGATTCGTCCGCAACAATTCCGGAGTCCCCCAGATGGGCGCCGTCGTCCAGATACTGGGCGCAGCCGACCTTACCCTTACCGTCTTCACCGATGAAGCGGGACACTACACCGCCACCGGCTTGCTGCCCGGCATTTATACGCTGAAGGTGACTGCGCCCTCCTTCCTGCCCGCACTGCGTGAAAAAATCGGCCTGCGTCCTGGCGCCACTCTCAACATTAATGTCACCCTCAGCACGCTTCTAGGCGCGATGGAACTCGGCCCACTGCGCGCTCTTCCCGATGATGATGATTGGAAGTGGACTCTGCGCTCGGTGGCGAATCGTCCAATTCTTCGCATCTTTGACGATCCCAGCCAGGCAGACAAACAGAATCACGATTTCACCGGCACGGTAACGTTCGTTGCCGGCTCAGCCAACGCAGGCTATGGAACTGGCTCTGACATGAGCACGAGTTTCGACCTCGAGCGCTCAATCTTTTCCGACGGGCATCTGGCTTTCAGTGGCAATGTCGCTTACGGTGACGCACTGCCGTCAGCTGTGGTGCGCGCGCGCTATTCGCATCGCCTCGTCAATGGCTCTGAGCCCACCATGGCTCTCACCATGAGCCGCTTCGCCCCCACCGATCCCAGCCTGCACGGCGCCGCACTCCAGGCGTTGGCGCTCTCCGCGGCGGATGATCTCGTGCTCGGCAACGCCCTCGAACTCAGGTTCGGCAGTGAACTGGAAACCATCGAATTCCTTGGACATCTGAACGCGTTTCGCCCCTATGCCGCAGCCGATTTTCATCTTTCTCCGAACACGGTGGTCGAGTACGACTACACGACATCGCGTCCCACTACGCGTACGGAAAAGGGTTTCGATTCGGCACCCGCCGATCTGAGCGAGTCTAATCCGCGCGTGAGCCTCGCAGGTTTCTCGCCGAAGATCGAGAGTGCTCATCATCAGGAAGTCAGTCTTTCTCAGCGGGTCGGCAAGACGAATCTCCAGGTTGCCATGTTCGCCGACCGAATCACCGATCCAGCCCTGACCGGGTTGGGCGAGGTCACTTCCGCCGGCGGATTCCTGCTCCCCGACATCACCTCCGGTACGTTCAGTTACACCGGTCATAGTTTCGACACCAATGGCGTCCGCGTCGTGGTACAGCACAGATTTGCTTCCGATCTCACAGCGACCTTGGACTACGGATTCGGTGGAGTTCTGGAACTCTCGCACCCCGACATTCCCATTCAGCAGGCCCAGGAATGGATGTCCACCGAACGTCGCCATGCTTTGGCTGCGAAGCTGAGTGGCACCTTCGATCGTACCCACACCCGCTGGATTGCCTCGTACCGATGGATCAACGGCCCCGCTCTCACTCCCGTTGACATGTTCAACGCCTCGCCCGGCCAGAGTGATCCATTCCTGAACATCTTTATCCGCCAACCCATCCCAACCTTGGGTGGCCACATGGAAGCTTTGATCGACATCCGCAACCTGCTGGCCCAGGGGTATGTCCCAGTTCTAGGTCAGGACGGCCAGACGGTCTACCTGGTCGACTCCGCCCGCTCGGTCCGCGGCGGAGTAGCCTTTACGTTTTAAACAGTCGCCCATGTCATCCTGAAGCTGCGTCTTTCGCGGCGGAGGATCCATGCAACCTGCTGCGGGCATTGAGCATAAAGCGCTGTGTTCCTCGGCGTCTCGCATCCGCACTCTAACTCTGTGCTTGACTCTCCACTGCAGATTTAAGTAATGTTCCACACTAATTCTGTGGGCATCTTGTGTTTCATACTCAAAGAATCCTGATTTTCATAAGATTCTTCGCTTTTGCATAACCCGGCCTTAAGTGTTGTTGCGGGCGGAATTATGTCCAAAAACGTAAGATATTGAAAAAACGGGTTCCTTTGAGTGTGGCCGGTTTGGATGCCGAAGTGCATCCTCGCGGGCCAACTGTTCCAGGTTTCCGGCTCCACGTCTGAGCCAGTTTTCAGAACACAAAAACAAAATTCGAGATTTGCCGGAGAGGCGATGATGAGACACTTTTTGTGGTCGACGCTCACGCTGTTGCTGGTGGCTACGAGTCTGTTCAGTCAAACCTTCCGCGGTGCCATCAATGGCAGCGTAACCGACCCGGCGGGCGCCGTGGTTGCGGGAGCCAGCGTGAAAGCCACGAACACCGCGACCGGCGTTTCGCTCGACACCACCAGCACCAGTGATGGCCAGTTCTCATTTCAGGACTTGCCGCTCGGCTCTTACAAGATCTTGGTCACCGCAGGCGGATTCACTCCCGCCGTCGTGGAAAATGTCCCCGTCAGTGCCGGATCTGTCTATACGCTACCGGTGAAGATGAAGGTTGGATCGTCGACAACGACTGTGGAGGTCTCGGCGGAAGCGCTGTCGCTCGACACGACCACGGTCATGCAGAACACAATCATTCCCACGGAGCAGGTTCAGAACGTTCCCATGAACGGCCGCGACTTCACCCAGTTCACGGCCATGGCCCCCGGATTTGCGGGTTACTCAGGAGCGCAGGCTTTTGGCTCGCTGAACGGCACACGCGCTAACCAGATGAACTGGCAAATTGACGGCGTGGACAACAATGACTTCTGGCACAATCTGGCGGCCGTCAACCAGGGCGGCGTATCGGGCATCGCCGGCACGCTCATGCCGCTGGATGCGGTCGATGAATTTGCAGCACAGACTCAGTCCAACGCAGAAGCGGGCCGCAACGCCGGCGGAATCATCAACGTCGTTCTCAAGTCCGGTACCAACGGGATACACGGTTCCGCCTATTACTTCAACCGTAACACCTCGTTGGGAGCGTCCACGCCTTTTTTCAATCCGGAATTCCTGCAATCACTCGGTTTGCCTAGCAAGAAACCACCCCTTCGCAACGAGAATTACGGTTTCTCGCTCGGCGGACCGATCGTGAAAGACAAGCTCTTCTGGTTTGTCGGTTTTGAAAAACAGAAATATACGATCGCACTATCAGGTCTGAACACCGAGCCGTCCACGGCATATCAGAATGCCGCCTTGGACCTGCTGACCACGTATAACGTTCAGGAGAGTCCCATCTCGCAGGCCCTGATGGCGAATCTCTGGCCGAGCTACATCAATCCTCTTCCTGCCCAGCCGAGCAACTACTTCGCCACCAACCCCTCTCTTGGATATAGCTACAACGGTGTGATCAAGCTCGATTACAACATCAACGTGAAACACCACCTTTCGGGACGCTGGTTTGGCGGACAAGGCTCTCAAACCGCTCCCACGGGTGGCAGTGCTGCGCTCGCCACCGCCAGTTCAAACCTGAACTACTACTTCGAGAAAGCGCCGATCCACGTCTACAACTACGCGGTCACCTTGAACTCCGTGCTCACGCCGCGGATGACCAACCAGTTGCTTTTCGGAGTCAACTACTTTAATCAAGTATTCCGCGATGCCGTTGCCAACTATGACACGCATACGAACGCGCAGTTGTTCTTGAGCCCCGACACACCTACAACGCCGAAATTCTTTGGCGCCCCGAATATCCGGATCAGTGGCTTCGAGCAGGTTGGTATCACTCCGCCCGAAGGGCGAAACGATATCACCGGGATGCTTGCTGACGTTCTTTCCTACAACGTCGGAAAACATCAGCTTCGTTTCGGCGGTGAGTATCGCCAGGCTCATCTTAACGAGTTCTATTTCTTTCACTCCTTGGGCAAGTTCATCTTCGATGGAACCCAGGGGCCCTGGTACGACGCCACCACCCAGACCTGCGCCGTATCTGACGCCAACGTTTGTTCTCTCGCGGATTTTCTCGCCGGACGCGTTTCCAATTCGGCCATTAACGTCGGCAATGCGGAGCGCAAGATCGTTGTCAACGCGCTGGACTTTTTTGGTTCCGACTCCTGGCAGGTGACACCGAAGCTCAACATCAATCTTGGCTTGCGTTGGGACTACTTCGGTCCCTTGCATAATGGCAGCAAAGACATTGCGATCTTTATTCCTGGGCGTGGAATTCAGATCCAGGGGGCCGGGATAGACAGTATCTTCAAAAAGAACCTGAAAAACTTCTCTCCGCGAGTCGGCTTCGCTTATCAGCCGACCAGTCGTGGGGATGTGGTCGTCCGCGGCGGCTTCGGGATCTACTTCGACCAGATCAACGTGAATCCCTTTATGGACGTCCGTCCTCCGAACAACGCCGACGGTGTGCAGGACAACCCCGCAGGCCCGAGCCCGGTGTCGATTTACACGGCAAATACGGCCGGTCAAACCTCCTATACCTGGCAGCCGGGCCAGTACATTTTCAACCCCGTCCAGCTATGTCCCAGCGGCAATGTCGCTACTGATCCAACCTGCGGCAGTTCGGTTTTTGACGTTTATTCCGTTAACCAGAACTTGCACACCGCATATTTCTATAACTACAACCTGAACCTGCAGAAGAGCTTTGCCAATGGAGCTGCAGTCTGGCAGGTCGGCTATGTAGGCAGCGGAGGGCGCAGATTGTCGGTTCTGCTCAACATCAATCAGCCTATCGATTCGGCCGGGACGCTGCCTTTCGGAAGTCAGTATCCGAACTTCGGTGCCATCAACCAGCTCAACAGCCTCGGAACTTCAAACTACAATTCTCTCCAGAGCACCCTTCGTCTCCGCTCCTGGCATGGGGTAAGTTCGGAGTTCGGTTATACCTGGTCCCACAGTCTCGACGAGATCACCGCTTATCGCGGCGTGATTCCGTTTGACAGCTACAACCTCAAGGCAGACTACGGCAACAGCGATTTTGACGTACGTCACACTTTCACCGGCAGCATCAGTTGGGAAGTGCCCGGCTCGTCCCATGGGCCCAAGGCGCTCACCCATGGATGGGTGGTTACCAGCGTATTGAGCTTCCACGGGGGCCCTCCGGGCGACCAGGTTCGCCCCGGGATCGACATTATCGGAGACCCGTTCTCGGGAGTTTCGCACTCGTTCTTCAAGCACCCGGACGGGACTGCCGGCGTGCAATGGATCAACCCAAACTCTTTCTCCCTCACACCCAGCTGCGGCCAGATTACGTCCGATGGCAGATGCTACGGTACTCTGCGCCGCAACCAGGTCTATGGGCCGGGCTTCAAGGACGTCGATTTGGGCGTGAGCAAGAGGTTTGATCTTACCGAACGGATGAAATTAAACATCAAGGCTGAGATGTTCAACCTCTTTAACACCATCAACTATGCCTCTGGTTACGGTCCCTTCGGTTACGGCTCGGGCGTGATCAGCGATACGATCGGCGACTGGAACGGCGCACCAGGCCTGGGTCCCGGAGAAGCCTTTGCCACAGTGCTTTCAGCAAAGATAACGTTCTAGTTCTGGCTCGTCAACGTTTGTTTGTGTAGGGGCGGACGCTTTCGTCCGCCCCGCCGAAGCGAAGCGAGGCGTTCCGGGTCCGGAAGATATCCACAGCCCCTTGTGACATCTGCCCTTGCGCTCCACAAGCGAAATGTTCGATGATCCACACACGCGTCAGCGTGGCTCATAGCCGTTAAGCGACCTAAGCTATTTGATATCAAGATTTTACCTGTAAGTCGTTGAGTCCCAAGATTTTGCCCGGAATTTTCCCCCAAATACATGATTCCAATAGATCTGAGGGGGGGAGGGAGAGTTACCAACCAGTAACATCATTTCCAAATGGAGACCCGCAAGGTCAAGAAGCACGAAATCTTTTCGCTCAGTAGCTTTGGGATATCCAGTCGCAACCAGCTGAACTTCCCAAATTACTCAACTTCCCAATTGCCCAATCTCCAATTCATCCGTTCGCTCAATCTCTTCTGTCCCTCCGTCCATCTCCTTTCGTCACCTCGCTCTCCGGTTACGCCGATGTTACCCTCCATCTGTTAGTCCCTCCCCAAGCGACTGTTCCGGAGATCCCGATGCGACGCGCCCTAATATCGATGTTCTGCGCAGTTCTGGCTTTTGCCCTGTTCGCAGTGCCGGCGTTGGCACACGGCCCAAAATCGGGTAAGTCCGCAACGCTCCCCGTCACCACTTCTTCCGCCAAAGCCCGCGAACTGTATGTCAAGGGAATGGAAGACTACGAAAATCTCTACCTCGAGCGCTGCAACGATGAGTGGCGCGCCGCCGTGATCGACGATCCCAACTTCGCGGTCGCTTGGGCGTGGATCGCGTTCAATAGTGGCAATCCGCAGGAAATCAGCGAAGCACGCAGCCGCGCCAAGGATCTTGCGCCCAGAACTGGTCCTGGCGAGCAACTCATGATCTCGTGGATCGTCAAGGTGCAGGAAGGCGATTTTCTGGGCGGTATCACCGCCATGAACGACATGCTCGCCATGTATCCCCGCGACAAGCACCTCTACTATCTCGCGGGCAACTGGCTGATGGGTGAGAACGGGAACGACCATGCTCGGCACATGATGGAGAAGGCGCTCTCCATCGACAAGAATTATCCAGCCGCGTTGAACGATCTCGCTTATGTCGAGGCGCGCGACCGCCACTTCGACAAGGCATTTGAGGCTATGGACCGCTACGTCGCGCTGCTTCCCAGGGAACCCAATCCGCAGGACTCCTACGGCGAACTCAAGCGCATGGCCGGAGACTTCGAGAGCTCGCTGTCGCACTATCGCGCCGCGCTCAAGATGGATCCCGACTTCGTTACATCGCAGCTCGGACTTGGTGATACCTATGCGCTGATGGGCAATCAGGAGCAGGCCCGCATCGAGTACGACAAAGCCATTCGCTTTGCCCACAACGAAGCCGACCGCCTGACGTACGGCATGCAGAAGGCGATGACCTACGTTCGCGACGGCAACTACGCCGAGGCGGACAGGCAGTTCCAGCAGATTGCAGAAACGGCTCACGCTAAGAATCACGATCTGCAGGAAACCCAGGCATTGCGACACAGGGCTGAATATCAGGCAGACGACAACGTCGCGTTGAAGCATCTCAAGCAGGCCGAGGAAGCGCTCGATCATCGTTCCACCATCTCGGTTTCCGATCGCCAGGAAGAGCTCTCCCGCATTCTGCGCAACCGCGTGGTGCACGCCGCGCACGCGGGAAATTCGGCCGTGGCGGAAAAGTCTCTCAAGCAGTTGGAAGACATGGCCAACGGCAGCCGTAATCGGGTGATCCAGAGTTCATACCACGGCGCCGCCGGAACGCTGTTGATGGACCAGAAGAAGTACGAAGACGCGATTGTGCACCTCGAAGAAGATCAGGAAAATCCGTTTACCATGGAGTTGCTGGTCCAGGCCTACTACCAGACAATGCAGACCGAGAAGCTGCATGAAACCGAAGTCAGACTCCGCGGCACCAACATGCCGACCATGGAGCAGGCTCTGGTCGTCCCGGCCGCTCGCTCCAGACGTCCCAATATCTAAGTCCGCACCGATACCGGGCTCCAGCTTCACTGGAGCCCGGACCCCTCTCGTCCAATCGCCTTGGCTTGGTGTACAGTAGGTGGTCTGTTTGAACGCCTATGAAGCCAGATGGCGAGCGCCGAGCCGGGACCAGAATCGCGACGCGTCTCTCGACCCGCGTCCGCACACCGCAGGGCACCGCCTGCACCGCGGAAACCCGCGATGTCAGTGCCAATGGCGTGTTCCTGTACACGAACTCCAAGATGGAGCAGGGTGCCGATGTCGAACTGGTGCTGATCCTGCCCCCGGAACTCACTTCAGGCGAGAAGTGTTGGGTATGCTGTCAAGCCACAATCGTCCGGGTCGAGGAGCAGGGCAACGACTGGGGGGTAGCCGCCCAGATCCGCCGCATGGACATCCTCCCCGAAATGGCTGTGTGAGGGTGATAGTTGTTAAATCCTTGTAAAAAGTGCTTCCATTGCATCGCGGGCGGTGCAATAATGGCGGCCCTAGAATTGCTCTGGCAAAACTAACAGCTTAAGGGCGGGCCCAGTATGGTCATCGAGAAACTGGCGGACGGTGTGGTGCAAGTGCAGACCCCCATCGGACCGCGCTATCTGATGCTATCTTTCCTGCAGCGCATTTATTTTCTGTGGATATTCCGCAATTTTCCTATTCTTCCCCACGCCGTCTTGAGCGAGCGACAGCAGCGCATGATCAATCGCATGTGCAGCGAACAGGTGTTTGCGTCGCTGCCCTACGTTGCTGGCATCGATGACGTTCCTGTGATCGGAACTATCGAGCACCGACCGGCAGTGGGAACTCAGCCCCTCCCACCGCGGCGTCCTGTCGCTCGGGAGTCGAACCCGTTGGCGGCAGAAGTTCGTCAGCAGCCTTGAGTTCACGTTGTTCCTGGCTTATCCGAGCAGACGCTCCTAGTGTGTTCGCCAATTTCGGCGACACGCTTGCAACGACTCCTGAATGTCTTCGTTGGCCATGGTTTCAGCGGCGAAGCACGAACAAGTTTGGCCAACTTGGAAACCGGTTACTCAAACGAGTGCCTCGGGGGCCTTCGATGGCGTGGCCCTATCAACCGCGAATACCAAAACAACCTCGACGGGGAGTTCTTGAAGGCTTTACTAGTGCGGTGTTAATCCCGGTCCCACAGTCATCCACCTGATGACGTCATTGATACCAAGCGCGGCAGCACGACTTTGACAAGGCAGCCTGGACCATCACGCCGGTTGGCGATCTCGATGACTCCGCCGTGGGCTTCTGCAATCTGGCGGCACAGCACCAACCCTACCCCGCTGCCACTGGGTTTCGTCGTGTAAAACGGAGTGAAGACGTTCGCCGGGTTCAGCAGTCCCGGTCCTTCGTCCTCGATACCGAGGGTGACCTGATTTGCATCGGCGTCCCAACGGACGACTACGCCGCCAGTTTGTCCATTGCCGACGAACTTTGATCCCGCACCTGCGCTTTCAAGAACTGCATCGGCGGCGTTTCGAATCAGATTGATCAGCATCTGTTCCAGTTGGTCGGGATCGGCCAGGAAGACCACGTTTGGCCCCTCGCGCACACAAACTTTGAGGCGTGTTTCAAGCGCTGCGACGCGGGCGATCAGCGGACTGAGCGGGACATCTTTGAGATGCGGTTTTGGCATTTGTGCGAGCTTGCGGTATGCCTCGAGAAAACGCTGCAGGGAAGCGGACCGTGTCTCGATAATCTCAAGTCCGCGCTGCAGGTCATTACGCACCTCGGGATCGACGTTGGTTGTCTGGACTCGTGAACTTAGACTTCCCGCAATCGACTTGATGGGAGCAAGGGAATTGCTCAATTCATGGCCGAGCACTCGTATCAGTCTCTGCCAAGCTTTGCGTTCTTCTTCGCGCAAGGCACGGCTTACATCAGAGAGCACCACTAGGGAATGAGGTACTCCGTCCTGTCGAAATGAACTACGCCGCAGCAGCCAGCGAGCCTGGGCCTCGCCAACATTGAGTTCCACAACGGTCTCGTTAGTCGCGGTGAGACATTCCTGCAGTCCCAAGTCGGCTGCTTTACGGCCCATCATGCGTATCTTGTTCTGACGGAGCAAATGCTCGCCCGCGGGATTCACCAGACGCAACTGAGTCGTTGGATCAAAGGCGAACAGAGGAGCATCGATTTCATCGACGACGCGCTGCAATAATGCGGTGGCCTCAATCGTCTGGATCTTCTGGCTGGAAAGCATGTCAGCGAGCGCATTGACTTCGAGCGAAAGTTCGCCGAGAGCATCGTCAGGGGTCGCGTTGCGAGCGCGAAACGAGTAATCTTCCTCACGCAGAGAGCCGATGACATTGGCCAGAGTCTGCAGGGGACGGGTGGTTTGCTCCTGGAGTGCAAGGGCGAGAAGCCACCAGACAAATAGTTCAGCGCCCGTAAGAGCGAGGCGCGAACCGATAGTCCAAGGCTGCATCCACACCAGGACGATACTGACGATCAGGCCAGGCAGTGCGACCAAGAAAGAGTAAAGGCTGATGCGGTGTTCGTAGAGGAGGCGGGCGCGTTTTCGTGGACGATTTGGTTTCAGGCTAATTGGGCTAGAGCCCATATTTCTCCATGCGTCGATAAAGCGCGCCACGGCTCAGACCTAAAGCCTCGGCGGCCTGGCTGACATTCCCCTGAAAGCGTTGCAGAGCCTTACGCACAAGAACGGCTTCTACGGCTTCAAGACTGAGTTCTTCGAGGTTCTGGGTCTGCGCTCGCGGGGAACTCAAGGACAAATCGGCGGGCTGTATTTCCGCAGTCCGCGTCATCAATACAGCGCGCTCGATTGTGTGTTCCAGTTCGCGGACATTGCCGGGCCAGGGGTACTGCATCATCGCCTGCAAGGCTGCTGGATCGAACCTCTGGATGGGGCGACGATAGCGCGCCGAGTAGCGAGCCAGGAAATGCGCACCGAGTACAGCGATATCCTCGCGCCTTTCTCGCAGAGCGGGAACACGAATCTCGACTGTGTTCAGCCGGAATAGCAGGTCCTCGCGAAATTGTCCGGCAGTGCAGGCAGCGGGAAGATCTATGTTTGTCGCAGATAGTACGCGAACATTAACGCGGCGCGACCGTGAGGACCCGACTCGCTCGACCTCGCCGGTTTCCAGAACCCGCAAGAGCTTGGCTTGCTGGCGGAGCGGGACATTGCCAATCTCGTCGAGGAAGATCGTGCCTCCATCGGCGAGCTCGAAGCGTCCAATACGATCGGTACGGGCGTCTGTGAATGCGCCCTTCACATGCCCGAACAACTCGCTTTCGAAGACTCCGTCGGGAATGGCGCCGGTGTTCACGGCTACCAGCGTTCGCGATGCTCGCGCCGAGAGTGCATGCAGAGTTTGTGCAACGACTTCCTTCCCGGTACCGTGCTCGCCGGTGATCAGGACATTGGCGTCAGAGGGGCCAACGCGCGCGATGGTTTCGAGAACGGGCTGCATAGCCGGAGCGCTGGCAATAAATTCCGGGCGACCTTCTGCCCGCAGCAGACGGTTTTCGGCTTCCAGCCTTGCTGCGCGCTGCAGAGCACGATGGAGTTCTACCTGCGTCCGCAGGATAGATACTAGCCGCTCGTTTTCCCAGGGTTTCTGAACGAAGTCGCGGGCGCCGCGGCGCATAGCTTCGACAGCAAGTTCGACATTGCCCCATGCGGTCATGACGATTACTGGAAGAGTGGCATCGATCGCCACGATCTCTGAGAGGAGGTCGAGGCCTTCCTGGCCCGAGGTCGTATCGCGAGTGTAATTCAGATCAATGAGGATGGCGTCATAGGAAGTAGTCTTGATCGCCTCGCGCACCACTACCGGAGAGCGGGCTTTGTCGACCTTGTATCCTTGGGGGCGCAAAAGAAACTCAAGAGCGTCGAGAATATGCTCCTGATCGTCCGCGGCCAGAATCCGCACCGGCATGCTGGACTCTGCTCGCGACAGCGTGAGATCGTCTCCGACTTTGACAGATGTGGGCATTTTCTTAAGGCGTGCGGTGGCTCACAACTCCGGTGATTGCATCCTGAATCAGTATGCCATTATGTTCCAGGGTTGTGCCGGTAGCACGATCAAGTTCAACTTTGGCCTTCTGGTAAGTGGTCAAGGCGCCGACCAGATCCAGTTCAGCCAAGGCGAGGTCTCGCTGGGCAGAAAGAGTCTGATAGCTGGAGCCGGCGCCTAATTCCTGTTCCTTCTTCGTGATCTCGAATGTGCGCTGGGCCAGATCGCGTGCCTTGCGGGCGGCGTCGACTCTGGCTCCCGTCTGTGCCAGAGCGTATTGCGCATTTCGCACCTCGATTCGGACCTGCTTTTTCAGCTGTTCGAGGCGCAATTCTGCCTGGCGGTATTCCAGTTCGGAGCGGTATTGGTCGGCTTTTGCGACCCGATTCCGAATGGGAATATTCAGATTCAGGCCAACATAGTAGTCCGGGTTAGTGTTGTTGAAGGCGTTCTGCAAGGCGCCAGCGAAATCGGTTGGCACGGTCGAAGGTTGCCCGAGATTGTAGACAGGATTCACGGGTCCAGCCAGACCTGAACCAGAGTAGAAGCCGACGACGGAGAGTGAGGGTAACAGGGCATTGCGGGCAGCGCGATTGCTGATCTGCCGGTTGACGAGATCGATGTTGGACTCCGCCAACTCTGGACGGCTGCGGATCGCCTCGGAGATCAGATCCTGAATCGGCTGGACCGCTTCAATCCGTGCCGGTTGCGTTTGAGTGTCGGTCGGGACCACGGGCATCGATTCCAGCACGGGATTGTCCAGGCTTTTCGTGATCGCATTCTTCATCAACGTTTCCTGGAGCTGAAGACTTGTGCGTGCGACAGTTAACTCCTGATCACGCTTGGAAACCTCTGCCTCGGAGCGCATGACCTCCATGGCAGGGACGCTTTCCAATTGCAACTGCTTCCTGGCGTTCTCCAGAGTCTGCTGGGCAAAGGAAAATGATTGCTCGTTGACTCGCGTCTGCTCGTAGGCGCTGACGAGATCCCAATAGATGTTTTCGATCTGCGTGACGGTCGCGATGATTTGATCTTTGAATGCGATGTCAGAGATCTTCTTGTTGTTCCTCGCGATGCGCAGGTAGCGCAGATTTGGGCCGAAGCCGAAGCCAGCAAGAAGCTCCTGCTGAATCTGAAAGCGAAAGGCTGAACTGAAGCTTGGCGAGAGGTTGAAATAGGGGCTGTTGGTCGTCTGCCGCGAATTTACGAAACCGAAGTTGATGCTGGTTCCGGTCGGGAATGCCTGGGTAAAAAGGGCATTCACTTGCGTGGTATTGAGCTGAAGCGAGGGAACCCCATAGATTTGCACATTCGCGACCGGCGAGGTTTGATGTTCGTTTCCCCCGTTGACGTTAATAAAAGGGTCGTACGACGAGACTGGAGTACCTGCACCCAGTGTAGATTGCACAAGGCCCGAAGCGCCTGCGCCTGCGCCGCCCGCGCCGCCGGTTGTGCCGCCGGCACCAGCGCCGGGAGCTCCGGTTCCGAATCCGCCCACGCCACCGCCGGGTGTACCTTGGACGACGCCGGTATTTACGCCGCGGAAGAATCCTCCTGCTTTGGTGCGGAGGATGTCTGTGTTCGCAATCGGCAAGTTGTAGCGTGCGATCGCGAGATCGAGATTGTCTTCCAGCGCAAGCTCGATGGCGTCTTTCAAAGACAGGTAGAGTTTGCCATCGCGCACAAGCTGGTCGAGATAGGGGGAATTGCTCATCGCCGGCTCAGGAACCGAATCCGCTTCGTATGCATTTAACGGGTTGCGCGACTTCGGCATTTCGAAATTTACGGAGGCACCTTGAGGGATCACGGACTCCTGTGCGGCGGCCGTGGGGACGTGTTCTTGCGCGAGTGCGGTCCATGCGAGCAGCAGCGGTGCAGTTGCGAATGTACAGACTAATCTACGTAACCCCGGAGATAAGCTCACGATGCGCTGACCTCCGCAGGTTGAGAGAACGAGGGATTGGCCGTGTCGCCAACCATCCATCCATCGCGAAGCTGAATAGTACGGCTGCCGTATGCAGCATTGGCGTCTGAGTGCGTAACCTGGACGATGGTTGTGCCTTGCTGATTCAGGTCTCGAAATAGTTCCATGATTTCCTTTGCCTGTGTTGAATGAAGATTCCCCGTCGGTTCGTCGGCCAGCAGAAGAGCCGGTTTGTGGATGACCGCCCGCGCTATGCCCACGAGTTGTTGCTGGCCTCCGGAGAGTTGGCTGGGATAGAGATCCTTCTTGGCCACAATCTGAAAACGGTCGAGCGTGTCAGCAACCAAGCCTTGCCGCTCCTTACGGGGAATATCTTTGTAGGAGAGCGGAAGATCGATGTTCTCCTGCACGGTGAGGTCATCAAGCAGGTGATAGCTCTGAAAGACCATACCGACGTTGCGCTTGGCGAGTTCCGCGCGCTGTTTGCGTTTCATCGCATGAACCGCGTCATCGCCGAACCAGAATTCGCCTTCCCATCCGTCGTCGAGAAGGGCAAGGACGTTCAGCAGGGAAGACTTGCCCGCGCCTGACGGCCCCATAATCGTGATGAATTCGCCTTGGCGAATATCGAGATTGATACGTCTCAGTACCCAGGTTTGACCTGCCGGTAGTTTGTAACTGCGTTCCAGGTTTTTCAGTTGAATCATTTTGTTCTCCGATTTCCAAATCACTCGTAGCGCAGCGCCTGCACAGGGTCCACTTTTGTCGCCCAGCGCGCTGGTACATAAGCGGCCAGGAGCGCCACCGCTGCAAGGACTGCTGTAAGCAGCCCGAAGATGGACAGGTCCACCTGGACCACGCCGAAGAGCACGCTCGAAAGTGCACGCGCCAGAAGGCCGGCTGTGAACAAGCCGATTGCCAAGCCCAGCACAGCCATTTTCAGAGCAGAGGAGATCACCAGGCGCAAGACATCATTCCGTTGCGCGCCCAATGCCATGCGGACCCCAATTTCGTGAGTTCGCTTGCTGACCGCGTAGGCCATGACGGCAAAGATGCCGGCTGCTGCAAGGATCAGCGCGACCGCCGCAAAGACCATCATCATGCGAGCCGAGGATTCCACTCCACTCATGTTGTCGGAGATGCCTTGCTTGAGGGTGCGGACATCATACGCGGGCACGGAGGGATCGATATTACGGACTTGTGCGACGACTGATGCCGCAGCATCACTCGGCTCCGTGGTGGTTCGCAGAACAAAGGATGACGATTGAGATGGCAACTGGGTCAAAGGTACGTAGGTTGTGGGGTTCAGTCTGGTATCGAGCACATTAGGCCGGATGTCGGCCACGATGCCAACAACGAGGCGGTCCGGTTGATGGCTGTCGCGAGGGCCGAGTTTCACATGTTTCCCAATAGGATCTTGACCAGGCCAGTTGCGGCGCGCCATCGATTCGCTGATTACGGCCACCGGCAAGGAATCGCGGGCGTCCTCCGCGGAGAATGTCCTTCCTTTCAGCAAAGGAATCCGCAAGGTCGCAAAGAAATCCGGCGTGATGATTTGAGAAATCGTGGACGGGGTTTCTCCGGGAGCAGCGGGAGGAGCGCCCTCGGCCTTGTATTCCGTCCAGTTCCAGTACCAGCTTGAGGGCAGGCTGGATACGCAAGCAACGGACTGGACAGATGGTATGGACTGTAAGTCGCGAATAGTGCGATCGAAGTATGCACGGACCTGATCGTCGGTCTGATACTTCACATCCGGTAACGCAATACTGAATGTGAGCACACGGCTTCGATCGAATCCGGGCTCGATGGCGAAAATGTGGCGGAAGCCTTTCACCATTAATCCAGCACCGACCAACAGTACCAAAGCGAGAGCAATCTCGGACGTAACCAACAGAGCACGAAGCTTACCAGCGGCTCCGCTCGCACTTGATCCGCGAGCGTTTTCTTTGAGCGTTTCACCAACTTGAGATCGGGAAAATTGCAGCGCGGGTGCGAGGCCAGACAAAACACCGCTGACTAGTGCCACTGCGATGGTGAATCCCAAGACGCGCATGTCGAAGTCAATGTGCTTAAGCCCGGGGACATGCTGCACGATAAAGGGAGGGAGATCGGCTCGAAGTGCTGACATGCCGAAGCTGGCCAGGGCTACTCCTACGATTGCTCCAGCTGCCGACAGTAAGATACTTTCCACCAGCAACTGCCGAATCAGTTGCCAACGCCCCGCACCCAGTCCCAGACGAACAGCCATCTCCTTTTGGCGACTGGTTGCCCGCGCCAGCTGGAGGTTTGCCACGTTGACGCACGCGAGCAGAAGAACAAAGACGGCGGCCCCCATTAGCACCGAGACGAACTGGCGCGTTCCCTGTGTGACATCCTCCACCAGGCTGACGGCCCGTACTCCGTGGCCACCGTTCGTTGCCGGAAATTGCTGACTCAGGCGGGTGGCGATCGCTTGCAGGTCAGCACCCGCGTTCGGGATGGAACTATTTTTACTGACGCGCCCAATGACAACGAGGAAGTGGTTGGAACGGTCTGTACTGTCGCTCGTCGTAGGGTCGAGCGGCGTCCAGAGTTCGGCTCCTGCCGGAAAATCTGCACCCTCTGAAGCTACGCCCACGACGGTGAATTTCTGTCCATTCAGCAGCAGGTCACGGCCGACGATCGTGGGATCACTCCCCAAATTCTTACGCCAGAACCCTTGACTGATGACCACAACGGGTGCAGGCCCGCGCTGAAAGTCAACATCGCCGAGGTTTCTTCCGAGATATGGCGAAACTGCAAGAAGTGGAAAGAACTGCGACGTCACTCGGTAGCCTTCAACCCGCTCGGCGATACCCTCTCCGGTCAGGTTGGCGTTCCAGCCTTGAACTGCTGCCAGCTGCTCAAACGATTTGCTTTGCTGTTTCCAATCACGAAAGTTGGCAGGAGCGACTTTGACGCTTGTCGCATCTTCCTTGGGAACTGTCTCCCAGACGGCTACTACGCGGTCCAACTCTGCCAGACCAAACGGATGCAGCAGGAGTGCATTGACGTTGCTGAAGATTGCAGTATTAGAGCCGATTCCGAGAGCCATGGTGATTACCGCGACAATGGTGAACCCCATACTCTTTTGCAGTTGCCGTGTACCGAAACGAACGTCCCGTAGTATCCCCGTCATTGCTCCCTCCTTACTCGTAGTGCAGCGCGACCATGGTTTTATCGGTCTTCTTAGTCGCAGCGAATCGCGATGATCGGATTGATCGCCATCGCACGGCGGGCCGGCACATAGCATGCGGCCAGAGTAACAATTGCAACCACGACGGCGACGCAGACATATGTAAATGCGTCCATCGGGCTGACTCCATAGAGTTGGCTGGAGAGCAGGCGAGCTACGAAGAATGCGCCGGCCAGTCCAAGGGCAATTCCGGCGGCCGCGAATTTTGCGCCCTCCTTCATGACCAGCCAGAGGACGTCATGGGGTTGCGCACCCAGAGCCATACGCACGCCCATTTCGCGGCGCCGCCGTGAGACTAAATAAGAGAGGACGCCATATACTCCGACGATGCCCAACAGGAGCGCGATGCTGGCGAAAGAAGTGAAGAGCAATGTCGTGGATGCGGACGTCGAGGTCGCTTCGGACACCACGGTCCGCATTGTTCGGAACTCGGTGATCGGAATGTTGGGCGCGGCGGCGGCCAGAGTTCTGTGAAGAAGGTTCGCTGTTTCATCGTTGTCGGATGCCGTCCGCACTGCGATGGTCATTTCTGCCGGCAAGCGGCCATCTTCCAACGTCGCCGCGGGAGTGTAAGGGACATAGGCCGTGCCGCGCATGAACGTCGGTTCGTTATTTTGCAGATCGTAGGCGCGGACGTCTGCAACAGTGCCGACCACTGTTCGCCAGTTCGTTTCTCCAACAAAGCGCACATGTCGGCCTACGGCGTCGCCGTTTGGCCAGAATCGCTTTGCTGTGCTGGCGGAGACGACAACAACTGGAGGTCCTCCGGATTCATCGCTTTCGTTGAACCAACGTCCTGAGGTCAGAGGAATCCCCATTACGCGAAAATAGTCGCTGCTCACGATGTCGAGCCAGATCAGCGGCTGGCTGTTCGCCAAAGCCGGAGAGCTGGAGTTCTCAATGTCAAAAGAACGCTTGGCGACTCTCCCGCTCAAGGGCAACGTGTTGACTACGGCAGCTTGGGTAAAACCGGGCTGAGACCGTACACGGTCCACCAGATACCGATAGAAGGCAAGGCATCGCTGGGGGTCACTGCAAAAAGATCGGTCCGGCGTGATGCGCGCAGTGAGGAGCCGCTCCGGCCGGAAGCCCGTGTCGACGCTAGATAACGCCCGGAAACTTCGGATGAGCAGCCCGGCTGCTATCACAAGCATGATGGACAGAGCTACTTCAGCAACTGCGAGCGAGCCGCGGAGACGACGGGAGACCGACGTGGAGGCACCACGTCCTGCTGCGTTGAGAGATTCTGTGAGCGCAGTACGCGAAGCTTCGAGCGCAGGAGCCAGGCCGAAGGCCAGCCCGGTGACCCCTGCAAGGGCAATAGTGAAGAGCAACACCCGCCAGTCCACATGAACGTCGAAGAGGCGAGGTGTGTCGCTGGGAAGCAGGGATTTCAATGCAGAGAGTCCAAATACGGCCAGCATGAAGCCCAACAGCGCGCCGACGCCGGATAATAAAACGCTCTCCGTCAGCAACTGCCTTGCGATGCGCTGTGGTCCGGCACCCAGGGCCGAACGAATACCCATCTCTTTCTGCCGGGATGCGGCTCTTGATAGTGTCAGATTCGCAACGTTGGCGCAGGCGATGAGCAGGATGACACCGACGGCTCCCAGCAGCAGGAGCAACCTGGTGCGGACATCAGCCACCATGCCGTTTTGCAGCGGAATTACGGCGATGTCCGCATTCCATGCCTTTGGCATGGTCCAGGGGAAGAGATCAAATACATGCGATTGGAACAGACGAACCTCTGCACTGGCCTGCACCATCGTGATGCCTGGACGCAGTCGTCCAATTACCGGCATGAAGTCTCCGGCCCAGTACGTAGCCGGATTGTTGGGCTCATTGTGAAGTGGCACCCAGAGTTGGGTTTTTGCGGAAGGAAAGTGAAAATCCGCAGGCATGACACCAAGCACTTGACGAGGGACTCCCTCCAGATCAATCGATCTCCCGACAATGCCTGGATCACTTCCGAAGCGTTGCTGCCAGAGCTCGTAGCCGAGCACGACGTAGTTGTCCTGGCCGGGTGCGTCTTCACCGGGGTGGAACGTTCGTCCAATCTGAGCAGGGGTACCAAGCACAGAAAAAAGTTCCGCTGAAACAGCGGCACCGGTCAGCCGCACCGGGTCACCAACATGAGTCAGATTGAATTCGTGTCCTTCGGCGTAGGCGGCAATGTCCAACGTGTGAACCTGCTGCCGCATCGCGACAAACGCACCTTTGGGGTACGTTGCCCTAACGTCAACCAGTTCTGAAGGCCGTGGGTAAGGTAGGGGCCGTAAGAGAATGCCGCTGACCAAACTGAAGATCGCCGTGTTCGCGCCAATGCCGAGAGCGATCGTGAACGCTGCCACCGTGGTGAATCCGAGGCTCTTGTGCAGCTGCCGCAAGCCGAAACGGATATCGTGCATCAATCCATTCATGGTTGTCTTAAACCCTTACTCGTAACGCAACGCAGTAATGGGTTGCACAGCTACGGCACGGCGAGCCGGCAGAGACGCCGCAGCGAGTGCAACCAGTGCAATAGCGAGCACCACGAAGACCAATGTGCTCGGATCGCTGAAAGAAATTCCATAAAGTTGGTGCTTGACGAAGCTGGCGAGCCCAACAGCCAGGGGGAGCCCGCAAGCCACGCTGCACCCGGTGATGATCAGTACTTCGCGCACGACCATCTGAACGACCGCTCCTTGTGTAGCCCCTAAGGCCATGCGCACACCGATTTCGCGCGTACGCTGTGCGATCGAATAGGCCAGTACGCCATAGAGGCCGATCGCGGTGATGAAGGCTGCGACGATGCCGAAACTTCCGGCCAGGAACGAGAGCAGGCGTTCGGAAGTCAGAGTGATATCGATTCCCGTATTTAGGGATTGCAGTGTATCGACCACGAGCTTGGAGTCAATTTGCGCTACCGCCACGCGAGCCGCACCGGCAGCGTCCTCGGGCGCCTGTTGGGTACGGATGTAAACGGCTACCGCGTTCGGTTCGGTATCTTGAAAAATAGGTGTGTAGAAAATTGGGAGGAACGCTTCGTGCACACTGGAGTGCTTCGCATCCTTGACGACGCCAACAATTGATAATTGTTGTTTGTCCTTGCCGACGGTGAAAGTCCGTCCGAGCGATTGCACTGGTGTTCCAAAGAACTTGCGCACAAAGCTTTCATTTACTACGACAACCCTATTGGAAACGGGAGTATCCGCGTCGTTGAAAACACGACCGGCGACCACCGGCAGAACCAAGGTGGAGAAGTAACCCGGCGTGACGTGCTCCCATTCAAAACTCATCCTCTCGCCCTCTTGCGATTGATAGCCCGGAACGTCGATGGAGAACGTACTGTCGGACTGCACCAGGACGGGGCTGTCGGTCATGCCCACAGACTGGACTCCGGGTTGAGAACCAAGCGTGTCGAGAAGCCTTTTGTATAAAGCTGTCACTGAAGCGGGTTGATAGCCGGCAAGCCGGGGATCAAGTTGGAAGGTGAGCAGGTGTTCGGTAACGAACCCGACATTTACCGACTTCAGATTGGCCAGGGTTCGGCTGAACAGCCCAGCTCCGACAAGCAAGACGAGGCTGAGCCCGATCTGCACACCAACGGTGATTCGGCGGAAACGAGCGTGAGCCACTTCGCCTGTTCCTGTCTGTTGTTTCAGGGCATCGGTCACTCTGGGCCGGTAGAACTGAATGATGGGAGCAAGACTGAAGAGAAGGCTCGCGGCTACCGAGACCACAAAGCAGAACAAGACAACACCTCGATCGGGGGACGCGGAGAGCGACGTGCCATTGGAGGAGACCGAAGGATTGACAAGCTCAATGAGTGCTTTTGCCAGAAGAGGCGAGAGCGCCAGACCGAGCACTCCTCCGGTCAACCCCAACGCGAGTCCCTCGATCAACAATTGGCCAACAACTCGGAGACGGCTTGCGCCGAGAGAGTAGCGCACCGACATCTCCCGCCTGCGCCCCGCCGCCCGAACCAGCAGAAGGCTGCCCACATTCGCGACCGCCATCAGCGTGAGCAGGCCGACCATTCCCATCAGAATCAACAACGGGATGCGCATTGTTTCGCGGAATGGCGAGAATCCCCTGGAGGCATCGAGCAGAGTCAGATAACTTTTCGCCACGAACTGGTCGCGAAAGCGCTGGCTTTTGCTCGTTATGCTTTGCAGTTCGGTCTGACGAAGGGATTTCCAGAGTGGGGTGATCCCGGCCTCGGCTTGCTGCACCGTGATCCCGGGCTTCAAGCGAGCGATGATATTCAGCCACTTTGACCTTCGGTCATCGAGTTCATCCCATCCTGGAGTCATCTGCGCCTTCATCGTGATCGGTACGAAGACGTCAGGGATGGTTCCGCCAATAACGCTATTGAACCCGGGTTGGGCGACTCCGATGATCGTGAACGGAATTCCGTTGATCAGAACGCCCTGACTGAGAACGGAAGGGTCGGAGGCGAAATGCTGTGTCCAGTAGCGATAGGTGAGAACGACCACTGGGGATGCACCACGCGCCGCACTGTCTTCAGGCATGAAGAGGCGTCCTAATGCGGGCTTGACGCCCAAAACCGAAAAGTAATTCCCGCTGACCAATTCGCTCTTTACGAGAGCCGACTTGTTCTTCCACTGGAGGCCTACTTGAACGGGATACATCGCGAACATGCCGGAGAAGACGCTGTTCTGGTCCCGAAGATCGCGATACATCGGATAAGAAAAGTAAAGCTCGTTCGCACCACCATAAGAGTCGGTATGTCCGGTGTCGGAGCCGACAAACTTCAGTTGTACGAGACGATCTGGCTCTGAGACCAGCAATTGCTTTAAGAGAACCTGATCGACCAGGGAGAAGATCGCGGCGTTCGCTCCGATACCTACCGCCAGAGTGAGCACTGCAATTGTGGTGAAGGCCGGGTATTTTCGCAGTTGGCGCGACGCGTATCGTAGATTCTGCAACAGTGTGTCCATAGATCCTCACTCGTAACGTAGCGCAACCATGGGATCGACCTTCGCAGCACGACGCGCCGGAATGTAGCTCGCGAGCAACGCAAACACTGCGAGCACGCATGCCACAGCAGCAAGGGTGCCTGCGTCCCAGGAACGGACTCCAAATAGCAGTCCGCGAATCAAAGTTGCTGCTCCAACCGAGCAGAACAGGCCCGCGACGATACCGATACCAGTCAACCAAGCGGCTTCACGGAGGATCAGTTGGTAGACCGATTTGCGTTGCGCACCCAGTGCCATGCGCACGCCGATTTCACGCGTTCTGCGGCCGACTGAGTACGCAATTACACCGTAGAGCCCAACTACTCCCAGCAATAGCGCGACGGTGGCGAAGCCACCTACCAGCCAGGCTGAGGAGCGGTGCAAGTAGGCGCTCGGGGATTGGTTGATCTTGTTCGCGAACGTCATCTCGTTCAGGGTTCCAATAGTCGGATCGACTTCGTGGATGGCCGCAACCATGGCCGGCAACACCGAGGCTTCCGACTGAGACGTGCGAGCAACAATATTGAAATAGGTGTCGGGACTCTGGGAGAAGGGATAGTAGACGGCAGGCCAGATCTCCGCGTCGAGAGAACCGTCCCGAATGTCTTCCACCACACCGACAACCTCACGGAGCGTCTTAGGGTAATCTCTCGTTTCCCCAATCTTCCTGCCAATCGGATCTTCGCCGGGGAAGTATTTCTTGGCGATAGTCTGATTAATGATCACCACACGAGGCTTCGACGCGTCGTCAAACTCCGTAAAAAATCGTCCCGCAACCAGCCTTGCACGAATGGTGAGAAAGAAATCTGTGCTTACCTCGCGTTGATTGACTTCATTGTGTTCACCGTTGTATGGCTGGCCCGCAATCCTGATCCACACGGTATTGCCGTTGAAGCTAACGGGCAGCACCGACGTAAGTCCGACAGACTGGACGCCGGGCAGCATCGATACACGACTCAGAATTTTGTGAGCAGCTTCTGATACCTGCTCATCCTTTGGGTAGGCATCTGAGGAAAGCTCGATCCCTACGGTGGCGAGGTGATCCGGCTGAAATCCGACTTCGACGTGGAGCAGGCGATAGAGACTCTTGCCTAGCAGTCCCGCCCCCACGAGAAGGGCGACAGCCACCGCCAACTCGACGACCACGAGATTGGCGCCGAACCGCCTCCACAAAGTTCCTGCATAGCCGCGAGCGCCTTCTGCCAGGCCGTTGCGGATTTCGTGTACCGACAAACGAAAGCTTGGGGTTAGTGAGAAAAGGATGGTTGCGACCATTGCGATGGCAATTGCGAAAGCCACGACATGGGAGTTCAACCCGAGGCCCATCAGGTAAGGCACGCTGGCAGCGATGTCTTTCGAAATCAGACGTACAAGAACCTGCATCACCGCCTGCGCCAACACGAGTCCTAGCGCGCCCCCTACGAAAGCAAGTGCCAAGGCCTCCGTCGTGAACTGACGTAACAAACGGACACGCGAAGCTCCCAGGGCGCCGCGGACCGCGATCTCGCGTTTGCGGCTTTCGGAGCGAACCAGTAACAGACTGGACACATTGATGCAGGCGATCAATAGCAGAAGCCCGGCTCCGCCCAGCAGGGCCAGCAGAATCGGCCTGACGTCTTTAACGAAGGTCTCGGACAGCGGTCTGACCCATGCACTTTGCCCCTTGTTTTCGGCTGGATATTGAATCTCCAGCTGGCGTGCAATCGCCCTCATGTTCGCCAGCGCCGCATCCAACGTCGTTCCATCCTTGAGCCTTCCGATGGCATACAGGTTGTGACAATCGCGATGGGTGTTACAGAAGCCTTCCGCGCGTAGCGTGGTCCAAAACTCGCTGTCGCCCTGAGGCGCGAACTGAAAGCTTTCGGGCAAGACGCCGACGATGGTATGTGGAATGCCGCTCAAGGTGACGGTTTCGCCGATGACATCTTCTCTTCCGCCGTAGCGTTTTTGCCATGTGGAGTAGCTGAGGATCACAGGGTTCGGGGCCTGTACCTGATCTTCTCCGTCATGGAAGTCTCGCCCGTGGATGGGACTCACCCCTAATGTACGGAAGAAACTACTGCTAACTTGTACGGCCGGTACGGGTTCACTTCCGGATGGCGTGCGCAGCAGATAACCGTACTGGTTGTAAGCGTCGAACGAAGAGAAGACCTGGTTGAGCTTTTTCCAATCCAGGAAGTTCGCGTATGAGAGATTGCTTCGAGGCCAGATCCCACCGCTCTCGGCAACATCGACCAGGCGCCCTGGTTCGGCATACGGGAGGGGCCGGATCAACGCCGCGTCAACGAACCCGAAGATTGCCGTGCTGGCGCCAATGCCGATGGTGAGAATCAGAATCGCTGTGATGGCGAAGCCTGGGCTCTTGCGCAACTGACGTAGAGCGTAACGAATATCCTGAAGCCAGTTCTCCATTTCATCTCCTCACTCGTAGCGCAGAGCTGCCATTGGATCAATGCGCGCCGCGCGCCAGGCCGGCACGCCGCACGCAATGACCGAGACTGCGGCGAGCAGCAGAATGACTCCCAGATAAGTCAAAGGATCGAAACGCGACACGCCGAATAGCATGGCAGCAACTACTTGACTTGCCGCCACAGCTCCGATCAGGCCGAGCCCGACGCCGAAGCCGTAGAGCGTCATTCCTTGGCGCAATACGATTCCCACGATGGCCCCCCGCGGCGCACCCAGTGCAGCGCGGACTCCGATCTCGCGTGTTCGCTCGGTGACGCTTCCCGATAAGACGCCGTAGATGCCCGTGGCCGCGAGTACCAACGCGACCAAGCCAAACATCTCGAACAGGACCAGAACGAATCGTCTTTCAGCGGCCGAGGCAGCCAGCAAGTCGTCCATCACCGCAACTCGCACGATCGGCTGATCCTTGTCCACGGACCAGATGGCATTCTTAATAGCGGAGACGTACGACGCCGGATCGCCATGCGTCCGCACGATGAGCGATAGAGTTCCGTCTGCCCAGTGCCACTGTGTAGTCGTCGTGTAGACCGCATCCGTTTCGTTGAGGCCCAGAGACATCTGCTTAACGTCTCCCACCACACCAACTACGGTGAACAGCGGGGAGTCGATACGGCCCCCAACATGAACACGCTTTCCGATCGGATCTTGCCTCGGGAACCTGCGCCTGGCCAGTGACTCGCTGATGAGGATTACCGGTGGGTGATCTGTGGTGTCGTTTTCGTCCAGCAAACGCCCGCGCCGCAGCGGGATGGCAAGCGCTTCAAAGTAACCGGGTGTTACCGCATATCGATAGACCGGATAGCCAGTGTCGGGGCCGTCCTCTTCAAAACTAGCGCCGTAAACGTCGGAGTCGCCACTGAGCGGCAACTGGCTGGTGAACGCAGCCGCTGCAACACCGGGAACGTGCCGCGCGGCATCCAGTGCCTGAGCAAAGAACTGGTGGCAGATGCGGTCATCGTCGTACTTCTTTCCGTAAGTCTGCACCTGCATGGTCAGCATGCCCGAGCTGTTGAAACCCGGAGGTACAGCGAACAACCGCCTGAGACTGTGCAGCAACAGTCCAGCACTGACCAACAGGACAAGCGCCAGGGCCACTTCCGCGACGACGAACGCGCGGCGTGTGACCTGGTACCCTCCGACGGTGCGCCCTGAACCTTGTTGGAGTGAATCATGCAGGTCAGTGCGAGCAGCAGACAAAGCTGGAATCAGGCCGACCCCAAGTCCAATCAAGACTGTGACTCCGAAGGAGAAAGCAAAGACAGCACCGTCGAGGCGGATTGCATTCACCCGCGGCAATCCCGGCGGGCTGAGCGCAACCAACGTTCGGATGCCTGCCTGAGTCACAATCATCCCCAGGACTCCTCCCAGCATGGCTAGCAATAAACTCTCGGTAGCCAACTGGCGGATTAATCGAGGAGGTGCTGCACCCAACGCGGCGCGCAGAGCAATTTCTCCCTGTCGCTGCAAGCCCCGCGCCAGCACGAGGTTGGTCACGTTAACGCACGCAATCAAGAGGACGAGAATTACCGCCCCGAACACAGCCAACAGCGCTGGCCTCACTCCACGCGTGACGTCATCCTGCAGCAAGTCGACGATTAGGCCATCCTCGAGGGAGCTCCAGCGCGGCCTTGGAAATTCCGCCACTCGCGTCTTTGCGATCCAATCAAGATCGCCCCGTGCCTGCTCCTCACTCACTCCTGCGTGCAGGCGGCTCACCATTCGCAAGTGATGCCCCCATTCACGAGTCTCAGTTGAGGTGATATTTCCCGGGTTGTACTGGAGTGGCGACCACGCTTCTGCAGACGGATCCAGCACGTTCTCAAACGTGTCTGGCATCACGCCGATCACCCTGTAGCTCTCAGCGTCCAGTCGGACTTGCTGACCGACTATGTTGCGGTCGCCGCCGAACCGTCTCTTCCATAAGCCATTGCTGAGAATTACCGATTTCGGACCGTTGAACACGTCGTCTGCGGGCTGGAAGTCACGTCCCAGCGCTGGCTGCACCTCCAGCGTGCGAAAATAGCCGGCACTTACCTGCTGTCCGTCCAGCCGTTCCGGTTGATCGTCCCCGGCGAGCGTGGGCTGCCACGGCTTCATCACAGCGAGTGCCTCGAAGGATTTGCTCCGCCCAGCGATCTCCCGATAAGTGTGAAACGCCTGAGGAGTGCGCTCTCCGCCCCTTCCGGAGTACCAGATCATCACGATCCGGCTGGCGTGCACATAGGGCAGTGGTTCGAACAGGATCGGATTGAGCGCACTGAAAATCGCCGAAGTCCCGCCGATTCCGAGCGCTAAAATAAGGATCGCCGCGGAACTAAATCCCGGGTTCTTTCGCAACTGTCGCCACGCGTACCGAAGATCTTGAAGCAGATTCCGCATAGAAATAACTTTCACTCGTACCGCACTGCCACGGCTGGATCGACTCTGGCAGCGCGTAACGCTGGTATGAAGCAGTCCAGCTTTTCAGGGCCAGGTTCGCCAACCGGTTTACTCGTTGCGCAGCGCAATCACGGGATCAACCTTGCTCGCCCGATACGCCGGAATGACGCATGCGAGCAAAGCAATCAGCGCCAGCACCGCAGCAACCGCGATAAATGTCGCCGGGTCCGTGGGCTTCACCTGAAAAGTGAGATTTGCCACGACCCGTCCCATTGCGAGCGCCCCGGCAATTCCGATCGCGACTCCTAGCAATGTTGGTCTCATGCCTTCCATCACGACCATACGCAGCACATCAGTCACTCGCGCTCCGAGAGCCAGCCGGATTCCAATCTCAGGTACACGCTGGCGAACGCTGTAGGAGAGCACGCTGTAGATGCCGACGGCGGCGAGCAGCAGCGCCAATCCTGCGAAAACGCCAAGCAGGAGCATGTTGAATCGCGACTGTGACAGCGAATTAGCAACCACGTCATCCATGGTGAAAATGTCGCGAATGGGCATCGAACCATCTACCTTGTGAATCGCACTTGTGACCGACGGGACCATGTTTCCGGGAGGCGTCGTACAGCGCACAACCAAAGTCATCGGGAATGAATTGAAAGCCACGTCCCCCGGTTCGGAGAGTTGACCCAGTGGAACGTAAAGCGTCGTGGAAGGACGCGCCTGGTCCAGGCCGTCGAGCTTCACATCTCCGACAACGCCTACGACTTCGCGAACGTGATCTGGAGAGAACGTCAGCGTGAGACGCTTTCCAATAGGATCTTCGCCAGGCCAGAAGCTTCGAGCCATCGACTCGCTGATCAGAACAGACGATGGTCTGCCGTTGACGTCCAGTTCTCCGAAGTCGCGTCCGCGCAGGAGCGGGATATGCATGGCTTTCAGGTACCCCGCGCTGATCAGACGGACGTCGACCTCGGGTTGATCCGCCATTGCGACTTGCGGCTGGCCCTCGATCTGAATGGGCTGATGGGACCCACCCATGTCAAGAGGTATGTCGTCGATGACTCCCGCAGATTCCACGCCGGGAAGTGCGCGCACGCGTTGCAGCACTTGCTCGAAGAAGTTGATTTGTCGAGTAGGTTCAGAGAACTTTGCCCTTGCCACAGCCGGTGTCATGGTGAGGACGCCGTTAGAATCGAATCCAGGAGCCACACTCTGAAGTTGCTGAAAGCTGCGAATCATCAGCCCCGCACCGACGAGCAGAACGAGTGAGAGAGCGACTTCGGCAACCACCAGGACCCTGCGGGTGCCGTGGCTACCTGAACTGACGTCGGTCCGGCCCAGACCGGTTTTCAGTGCCTGAGTGAGGTCGGACTTTGCCAGCCGTATTGCGGGAAGAACTCCGGCGAATATACCAGTGAGCACTGAAATGCACAGTGTGAATGCAAGGACCTTCAAATCCAAGTGCACCGTCAGGGCCCCGGGTATCTGATTTCCTAGAAACTTAAGAATTAAATGCTGTCCGAATGGCGCGAGAATCAACCCGAGCACGCCGCCGAGAATTGCCAGCAATACGGACTCGGTCAGTACCTGGCGGAGGACACGCCATGCACTCGCGCCTAAAGCGGTGCGAATCGCGATTTCTTTCTGACGGCCAAACGCCTTGGCCAACGCAAGGTTTGCGACATTTGCGCAGGCGATCAACAGGACAAACGCAACCGCACCCAGCAATACAAGCAGTGCGGGGCGAACATCCCGAACTAAGTCGTCGTGGAGCGGGATGACCAGCGCACCCCATCCTTTATCGTCAGCAGGGTAGAGTTGCTCGAGGCGCTGTGAAATCGTGTTCATCTCGGCCTGGGCCTGCTTACGGTCCACGCCCGGTCTGAGCCGGGCGATGACGACGGAGTGATGTTCGCCACGCACCGCACGTTCTTTGTCGGTCCAGCCCATGGGCGTCCACATCTGGGCGAATTCGGGGAACCGGAACGACTCAGGCATGACTCCGGCGACGAGAAAGTTCTGCCCGTCCATGGTGACGTTACGGCCTACGATGTTGGGGTTCGCGCCGAAGTGCTCCTGCCAAAAGTGATAACTCAGCACTGCGACGTTCGTGCGGCCCGGCTGGTCTTCTTCAGGCGAGAAAACACGGCCATGCAGCGGGCGGACTGCAAGCACCTCGAAGAAGCCGGAACTGACTGCGCTCGCATCCACCTGCAGCGGCTGCGGAACTCCGGTCAAGGTCAGGCCGCGATAGTTGTAGATCGCCATGCGATCAAATACATGGTTTTCGCGCTGCCAGTCGAAGTAGTTCGCGGCGGAAACGGAGAACATGGTCATTCCCGGAAAGCTTTTCGCCGGCGGAGTGTGCCATACTCGAACGATGCGGTCGGGATCTTTGAAGGGAAGTGGGCGGAGCAGAAATCCATTTACTACGCTGAAGATCGCGGTATTTGCGCCAATCCCGAGAGCCAGGGTCAGGATGGCAACCGCGCTGAATCCCGGACTCTTCAGCAACTGTCGCAAGGCAAAACGGCTATCTTGAAAGAGGTTTTCCATAACAACCCTTCATCATTCGTAGCGCAGCGCCACAATGGGATCGATCTTTGCGGCTCGGCGAGCTGGGATATAACTTGCCCAGAGCCCAACCGCAATGAGCACGAGTGCCACAACTGCGTACGTCAACGGATCCAGTGGGCTGATTCCGTAAATCGCATTTGCCACGATGCGTGCGGAGATGGAGGCCAAGATGAGTCCTGCCACCATTCCCGAGATCGTCAGCACGCCACTTTCGCGAAGAATCAGTCGCAGAATATCGCGCGGTTTAGCTCCCATAGCGACGCGCACTCCGAATTCGCGGGTGCGTTGCGCGACTGAGTACGCCATTACGCCGTACAAGCCCATAGCGGCCAACAGCAAACCGATCCCACTGAGCAGCGTCAGCAGGCTTGCGCTGATCTTTGCGCCATAGAGTGACGCTGAGATGTATTCGGTCATCGGCTGAGCATCGAAAATCGTGACTGCCGGATCGATGGCGGCAGCCTCTCGCCGTATCGCCGCAATGGATTCATTCACCGACCCAGAAGTGCGCACGTGAAAGGTGAGGCCGTACTCAGGGCGGAAGACCTGGCGGATCGGAATATAGAAATAAGGTTGGGGGTTCTCGGTGACGCGATGGTACTTGCTGTCTTTGGCAATTCCGATAATCGTGAACCATTGCCCCCAGCCGTGGACCTTGTGCCCGATGACATTGCCGTTAGGCAAGAACCGCCGCGCGAACTCCTGATTGACGAGCATGACTCGCAGAGAAGTCGAATCGTCACGCCAGTCGAAGTCGCGGCCCTCGATGATCGGAATCTTCAGCAAATCGAAATAGCCGGGTGAAACGAGATCGCGATAGATCTTCATGTTTTCGCTGGGCCCGGGAACGTATCCTTCGACTTGAAGGGTCTCCCAGTTCCCGGGGTAGAAGCCGAGAGGGACGGAGTCGTCGTAACCGACAGCAGATACGCCGGGGAACTGTTCGAGGCGCTCGCGCAGACGGCGGCAGAAAGTGTCGGTCTGTTGCGAGTTGTAGCCCCGGGTGGAGAAGTCAAACCGGGCGAGTGCGACTCCGTCAGGAGAGAAGCCGGGATCGATCACACGGGCACGCTCAAAACTCCTGAGAAACAACGCCGCGCCGACCATTGCTACAACGGCCAGAGCTACCTCAGAGACCACCATGAGCCCGCGCAAACGGCGTGCGTGAATGCTCGAAGCGCCGCTACGTCCGCCTTGCTTTAGGGCATCGCTGACATTGGCGCGCGATGAATGCAGCGCGGGCACCAGGCCAGCAAACAGGGTCACGACCAATGCGAGGACCGCGGTGAAGCCAAAAACATGGCTATCCAGTGGCGGCAGTACCATCACAGGCCAGGCAACGGCAGGAAGGAACCATCGCAGCGCCGCTCCAAGCCACTTCGCCAGGATCAGACCGAACGCCGAACCGATGAGTGCCATGAGCAGCGTTTCGGTCAAGAGCTGGGTCAGCAACCGTCCGGATTTGGCTCCCAGAGCCAAGCGGATGCTGAACTCCTGTTGTCGACCTGTCGCACGAGCTAAGAGCAAATTCGCCAGATTCGCGCACACGATTAAGAGGACAACCCCTCCACCGCCCATGAGGATCGACACAGTCGTCAGCAATATCGCCTGCGCCCCAAAGTGCGATTCCGAGACAGGAATGACATTGGCTCCGATGCCCTGATTCGAGTCCGCGTCTTGCTCGGCCAAGCGTTTGGCGAATGCCTGTGCCTCGGATCGCGCCTGAGCGATGCTTGCGCCCGGCGCCAGGCGGGCCAGCAATGAGAAATTACGTGTATTGCGATCCTCTAACATCCAGGTACCGGTGTGGGTCATCTGCCCGTACATGGTGAGTGGGATCCAAAAATCGAAGTCGAGCCCAGCATAACTGCCGTGGAAGTTCTCCGGAGCCACCCCGATTATTGTGAGAGGGGTTTGATTGACGCGCAGCGTCGTTCCAATGGCGGAAAGATCCAAGGAGTAGTGCGACTTCCAATAGCCGTAGCTGATGACGACCACAGGATGCGAGTTTTGCGTGTCATCCCTCTCATCGAGTGAGAAGAATCGACCGGCCTCGGGCTTCACACCAAACATGTCGAACACACCACCGGAGACAATTTCGCCCCAAGCGCGCTCCACGTTCGGCGCTTCGCCAACGGAAAACAGATAGCCGCGATAGGCAGTGACTGAGTTGAGGAGGCGGAGATTGTTGCGGAAATCCCGGAAATCAAGATACGAGGTGGTGATGGGTTCGCCGTCAGGCGCGGTGTTTTCGATCGCCACAATGCGATTCGGCTCGCTCGCGCCCGGGAACGGATTGAGCACCAGCGAACGCAGCCAACTGAAGATGGTGGTGTTGGCGCCAATGCCGATGGTCATCGTGAGGATCGCCACTGCCGCAAAGGTGGGCCGATTCCGAAAACTCCGCATGGCGTAGCGCAGGTCTTGAAAAACGTAGGTCATTGGTGTTCCCACTGACATCCCAGCGCCGCTGGTCGAGAATCTTTGTGTCAGGTAACGGCGACGAAGCGATCAGGCAATCATGCGCTCACATCCGCCATCAACTTCTTCAGTTCTTCTTCGGCCACCACTTTGCCGTCGAATAAATGGACTTCCCGTTGCGCATGCTTGGCGAAGCGCGGATCGTGCGTCACCATGCAGATGGTTGCGCCATCTTTGTGAAGATCGGCGAGGAGTTCCATCACGGCCTCGCCGTTTCGAGAATCGAGGTTTCCGGTCGGCTCGTCTGCGAGCAGGATCGAGGGCTTTCCGCCGAGAGCGCGGGCTACGGCGACGCGTTGTTGCTGACCACCTGACAGTTGCGATGGGTAGTGGCGGACGCGATGCGCCATGCCCACGCGCTCGAGCGCTTCCATGACGCGTCCCTTGCGCTCAGCGCTCGGCATGCGCTGGCGGTACGTGAGCGGCAGTTCGACGTTTTCATACACCGTCAGGTCGCCAATCAGGTTGAAACTCTGGAAGATGAATCCGATCTCCTGATTGCGGATGCGCGCCCGCTCTGCGAAATCGAGGTTCTCCACTGGTTTGGTGTTCAACAAGTAGCGCCCTCCCGTGGGTGTATCGAGAAGCCCGATGATCGAGAGGAGCGTCGACTTCCCGCATCCGGAGGGGCCCGACATGGCGACGTACTCGCCCTTGTTGACGGTGAGGTGTACGCCGGAGAGGGCGTGTGTTTCGATTTCGTCGGTGTAGAAGACTTTGGTCAGATCGGTGATCTGAATGAGTGGTTGCCCATTGTCGCTCATGAATGATTCGCCTCGATTTTGATATTTAGTCCTGAAGCCGGATTCGGTCTGTATTGTCCCAGCGCGACATGTCGGAAAGAACGACCGTGTCGCCTTCGTGTAAGCCTTCGATGACCTGGATCGAATTCACTGAAGCCCGTCCCACTTTCACGGGAACGCGAGTGGCGTCGCGTCCGTCGGAATCGAGCCTGAACAAACTGATCGTGCTGTTTTCCTGCCCGAACGCCGGACGGCCCACATATAAAACGTTGTCCAGGCGTTCCAGGTCGATCGTGCCATCCACGCTCAAGTCGGGCCGAGCTCCCTTGGGCAATTCGCCCGTTAGTTTGACGTCGACGGTCACGGTTCCGTTTTGTACCGCAGGGTCGACGCGCATCACGCTGCCGGCAATCACTCCGTTGTGGGTGTCCACCGATGCGGGTTCGCCAATCTGAACATCCCGTGCCTGGGTCTCTGCAATCTTCAGTTCTGCCATTAAATGGTTTGGCTGGACGACCTTGGCCAGCATGGTTCCGGGAGTCACGTGTTGCCCGACGTGTAGCGGAAGTTCGACGAGAACACCTTCGATCTTGGCACGCACCTTCAGGGCCTCGAGTTGTTTCTGTTTCAGCTCTGCCAGGACCCGCATTTGGTCGACCTTGGCCTGCAGTTGAGAGAGTTGGGCTTCGATAGCCTTGCGTGTGCTGTCAAGCCGCTGGTCTTCGAGGCCGTTTCGGATCGTGAGTTCGTCCGCTTTGCTTTTCGACGCTTTGTACGCCAGGCCGGAGATGACGCCGAGATCGTAAAGCGCCTTGTCCGTTTGCGACTGCAACTGCGTCTGGTTGTAGTCCGCGTTGACGGTTGCAGCCCCAGCCTTCTGGTTCATGAGGTCGCTTTCCAGTTTCATGCGCTGGCTCTGATACTCGGCTTCGGCGGCCTTCCATTGAAGATGTGCATCGACGGCTGCCTGCTCCACGGTCGGGTCGGTCATCTCAACGAGGATGCTGTCCGGTTTGACAAGAGATCCGGGGAGCATGCGAATGCGGATCACGGTCGCTTCCGTCTCGGCAGGAATCTGTAGAACGGACTCTTGCGAAGGCACCAGCGACCCAATACCCCGCACCTGGCGCAGCATCGAGCCTCGCTTGACTGAATCGGTCCAAACCGTGCCGCGCTCGACCGTGGGTGCAGCCGGGCGCAGGCGGTAGACGAACACGGTTAGAACCAAAACCGCTACTGTTACCGCAGACGCAATGGCAATCTGACGTTTGCGTTTACGTTCCTTGAATTCTGGCCGGGCGATATCCATCACGCTGTAAGGTGGCAACTTCAGGGCCAACATGGCTCCGAGTCAATTAACTGAAATTAAATGTGTTAGTCATAGCAAGGTGGTTTCGCGCGAGTTCGGGATGTTCGCTGGGGAGATTGCACTGTCCATTGGCGGACACCTCATCATGGCGGTTTTGACAGCTGAAGTTGCGCCTTTCGACGGAGCGAGTTCCAATCCGGTTTCGCTTTATAGAGGGGCGGGAAGTCCTCAAAAGCGGCAACTGAATAGTGCCTCTTCCGGGGAAGGATGTGACCTGGGGGACTTTAGCGTCTGGGTGGTTTCGCGGTAGTCCTTAGGGCCTGCTGGACGCTTCTGGGATGGGTGGACCATTTTGCCTGCAAGCTTCCCGTTTCCGGCGGACGGAAACTTTGGACTTCTGAAGCTAGGGCCTTTAGGATGTCGCGTTGTCTTTTTCGGGCTGCGAAGAGGAAATCTATTCTCCTTCATAACAGCGACTTGGCGGGAGAGAGATATGCGGGTTTTCAGCGTAATAGATGGATCGAGTCGTTCCGGTGATGGGACCCGGATCGGTTGGTATTTAGCGCAGAAACGATTGGCGGCAGCAGCAGGTGCCGTACTCCTGAGTGTATCGGTCTGTGGCCTGGCGACAGCTCAGAGCACACCACTGGTGGTGCAGCGGGATGGAAGAGTGATTTCGTTGGAGCCCTATGCTGCGAACATTGTTCGAGTAACTATCAGCGTCGACAAGACTGCGGCTGCAAATGCTCCCGGCTATGGTTTTGTGGCCAAACCGTCGGCGGACGGATGGGTGCACGAGCGCGACGCGGACGGCGGCGATATGTTTCGATCCGCCAGGATGGTCGTGCATTTGGCACCGGGAAATCTTCCGGCTGAGAAGTTGCCACAGCCGATGCCACTAGACGCTCTGAATCGTGAACTGCGCGAAGTGTATTTTGGCGGAGGAGGCGGGCAGGGTCCGTACAATGATGCGCTTCAGGTGACAACATCTGGAGGCAAGATGTTGCTGCACATGCGTACCTGGGCAATGTCGCCGGAGCGCGCGGACGTTGCTCAGCAGGACGCCGGTGCGAAGGGGTATTCGGTTTCGGCCTTGTTCGACTCGCCTTCCGACGAGCACTACTACGGCCTGGGGCAACAGCAGAAAGGCTGGATGGACTTACGTGATCACGAGGTCCGCTGCTGGCATGACTACGCGGCCATTGGCGGCGAAGACGTTTGCGTACCGTTCATGGTATCCAGCCGCGGCTACGGCCTGGTATGGGACAACCCATCGAAAACGACGGTGGCGCTGGGGTTCAACGGACGAAACACATGGACTTCGGAAGTAGGAGACCGCGTTTCGTACTTCGTGATTGGCGGAGATACGAGCGACGAGATTTACGAGGGTTATCGTCTGCTGACAGGCGTGACGCACATGCTGCCGAAGCCGGCGTATGGATACATCCAGAGCAAGGCGATTTACCCCACGCAGGAACAGATACTGGATGTGGCCAAGCAGTATCGCCAGAAGAAGTTACCGCTGGACATGCTTGTCGTGGACTTCTTGAACATGACGAAGCAGGGGGAACTGGATCTCGACCCGAAGCGGTGGCCGGACCCGGCAGGGATGAATCGTGAACTGCACGCGATGGGCGTGCACACACTGTTGAGCGTGTGGCCGCACTTTTCGCGCGGCACCCAGTTCTACGACATGCTGCAGAAGAATGGATGGCTGATCCATAAGCCGGACGGAACGCCTGATCCTGGATGGACCAAGGAAGTCATTGGACCGAATCTTGACACAACGAATCCTGAGGCAGCGAAGTGGTTTTGGGAGAAGATTCGCGACCGGTACGTAAAACCGTACGGATTCGACTATCTGTGGCTGGATGAGACGGAGCCGGATATCGATCCGGCGGGAGATGTCTTCGCCATCGGTTCGGGCATACGCTTCTATAACGCTTATCCGCTGTTTCACACGGCATCGGTATACGAGGGGTTCCGGCGCGATTTCGGAGACAGCCGCAGGGTGATGATTCTGGCGCGCGCGGCGTATCTGGGGGCGCAGCGCAACGGCACGGTTTTCTGGTCGAGCGATATTGTTGCGACTTGGGACATGCTGAAGCGCTCGATTCCGGCCGGGCTGAATTTTGCAGCCACCGGGCTACCGTACTGGGACACGGATATCGCCGGGTTCTTTTCGCCGACAATCCCGGCAGACTACCGCGCCGAGAACAAGCCGCTGATCGACGGATCGGATGCACGCGAGACGATCGCGAACTATGAGGATTATCCCGAGCTGTTTGTGCGGTGGTTCGAGTGGGGCGCTTTTCACCCGGTGATGCGAGCGCATGGGGAACGGGCTCACAACGAAGTATGGTCGTACGGCAAGCAGGCGGAGCCGATCCTGGCGAAGTATCTGAAGCTTCGGTACCAGCTTCTGCCCTACACCTACTCAGCAGCGTATCGCAGCTACCAGATAGGTGCTCCCTATATGCGGGCACTGTTCATGGATTTCCCGGCAGATCCAAAGGCCGCGGATGTTCCGGACGAATATATGTATGGGCCGGCATTCCTGGTGGCTCCAGTGACAGAACAAGGCGCTACCCACCGGACGGTATATCTGCCGGCCGGTTGTGACTGGTACAACTACTGGACGAACGAGCGGCTGCACGGCGGACAGACCATTGTGGCCGAGGCTCCGATCGATACGCTGCCGCTCTTCGTAAAGGCGGGTAGCATTGTGCCGCTGGGTTCCGATGTAAATAGCGCGCAGGACACGCAGAAGATTGCATCGCTGCGCGTGTATCCGGGAGCCAATGGCAGCTTTACTCTCTTTGAGGATGACGGAACTACCTATGCTTACGAGAAGGGTGCCGGCGCAGTCACAAAGTTGACGTGGGACGATGCTGCGCATCAACTGAGGCACGAGGGCGGGTCGACGACGAGCGAATTGGAAAAGGCAACTGTTGTGGTGATCGGCAGTAGATGAGAACGGATTCTTTCTGACCGAGATCGGTTGTACGCGACGAAAGTACTCGAATTGCAACCTGCGAAGTCCGATAAGTGCCGCCGCGAACAAGCGCAGAGAACTTCTCTCAGGATCCCGGCGAGGTGGGCACAGGAGTGCAGTCATGAGTCTCCAGCCACAAGTGAGTTTTTATCTCAGTGTTGTACTTCTCTTCGTCACAATAGGAGAAGCAAACGCTCAAAAAGCGCCGGAAAAGCCTGTATTTCGGACGAGCGCCCAAATGGTCCTGGTTCCTGTTACGGTCACAGACCACAGCGGCAAGACTGTCGAGGGCCTGCGTGCAGACGATTTCAAAATTCTCGACAATAACGGATCTCAGAAGATCGTATCCTTTTCCAGCGACGACGCTCCCTGTTCTGTAGGTCTGATACTAGACATCAGTGGCAGCATGCAGCAATCACTCAACGGGACCAAAGAGATCGCCGAGGCCTTCTTCGGAACGGCGAATTTGGAGGATGAATTCCTGTTGTTGACAGTCTCAACACAGCCGGCTGCCACGGCCGGATTCACCAGCGACACTGCGGCACTCGAAGAGAGCATAGATTTAGCCCAGCCAGGCGGGATGACAGCGTTAATCGACACCGTTTATCTCGGTCTGAGCCGCATGCGGGAAGCCCAGTTGCCCCGGCGAGCGTTACTGATTCTCTCCGATGGGATGGACAACCACAGCCGATATTCTGAGAGCGACCTGATGCGAGTGGCGCTCGAAGCCGATGTTCAGATTTACACCATTGCCATCGACAATGGCTCGGCCAGCGTATCAACCGGCAAAGCTCCATACCGTCCCAGCCTCGTCACGAAACCGTGGGATCGAGCAGAAGAGCGCCAGGGACCAGAAATGCTCCGAAAGCTCTCGGATGAAACTGGCGGCCTTTACTTCCGCGCAGGCACCATTGCTGAGGCGAAAGAGGCAGTGATCAAGGCGGGGCGAACTCTCAGAGAAGAGTATATGATCGGATATCATCCTCCGAATTCTGACTCATCCGGAAAATGGCATCGGATTTCGTGTCAAATTGAACGCATCCAAGGCGAATGTTCACGCTCGCACGGGATATTACTCGTACTAGGGTAGCGAAGTCAGCGCGACGGAAGAACTCGCCGCGCCTTCTCGCAGTGCGCTGAGGGCGTCAGACTTACAACGCCCCCTGACCTTGCGTATCGACAATTTAAAACAGATTCCACAAGAACTGGTTGTAGACCTCATGGTGGAACTGGACTTCTGGAGCTTTTACGAACGTGCCCAATAGTCGCGGACAACGATCAGCCGAGGCCTGCTTCAGGTCTGCGTAACGTCCCTTCACATCCTCTCCTAAGATAGTGGAAATCCACTCGGCCTTACGGAAATTGTCCAAGGCGTCATAGATGTTATCCGGCAAATAACGTTCAGCCTGGCGAAGGTTCTTGATTTTCGCGGTTTCGCCATCCAGGCCGGTTTTGAAAATTGAGTACATGACCATGTAAGGGTTCGCGTCGGGAGCCACGGAGCGGACTTCGACGCGCATCGACTTTTCGTTACCAATCGGAATACGGATCATGGAACCACGATCTACGGGCGAAGCCTTGATCTGGTTCGGAGCTTCAAAGTGCGGGTCGAGACGGCGATAGGCATTCACGCTGGGATTCAAGAGCAGGCAAATATCGTTGCCATGCGTGAGGATGCAATCCAGGAACGCCCATCCTATCTTGCTGAGCTTTTCCTGGCCTTTGGCATCCCAGAACAGGTTCTTTCCGTTTTCGCTGATCGAAACGTTCGTATGCATTCCGCTGCCATTCACGCCGACAACCGGCTTCGGCAGGAAAGATGCAGTTAGTCCCATGTTGGTCGCTACTTGTCGGCAGATCAGTTTGTAGAGTTGGATCTGATCAGCGGCGGCGACCACCTCGCCATACCCGTAGTTGATTTCGAACTGCGAGGGAGCGACTTCAGGATGGTCCTTCTCGTTCTGGAAACCCATCGCACGCTGCACTTCGGCGGTGGTGTCGATGAAGGTGCGCAGGGGATCGCCGGGCAGCGAGTGATAGTAGCCACCGGTATTCACATATTCGAACTTACAGGTCTCGTGATAACGGCGTTCGGCGTCGGGACCCTTGAACAGAAATCCCTCAATTTCATTTGCTGCGTTGAGGGTGTAGCCCTTCTTCTTGTACAGTCCCTCGGCGAAGTCCTTGAGAACGCCCCGAATGTCGCCTGAGTAGCGCGTACCGTCCTTATCGATGACCTCGCCGAAGACCAGCACCTTGCCGGGTCCGAATACGTCAGCCGGCCCCCAGTAAAAAGCGGACCAGTCTATCCCGAGGCGAAGATCGCTCTCGCGCTGTGCCGTGAAGCCGCGGATCGATGATCCATCAAAGGTCAGGTTGTCGTAGCTCTTCAGCAGAAACTTCTTGTCGTAGTCCAGCATGTGCAACCGGCCTTCGAGATCGCTGAACAGAACGGTCAAGGCCTTGATGCGTTTTTCGTCAGTTAAGTACTTCAGCCGGTCTTCGCGAATCTTGTCGATGGCGACGCGATTCCTGCGCTGTTCCTTGGCACCCAGGTTTAACTGCTCGAGTTCGTCGTACGAAAGAGCAAGAAAGTCCCGTAATTCTGTCGACATTAGTCTCCTTTTAGTGGTTGGTCCCGGGATTCGGGACCTTACGGTATGACAAGATGAGCGAGGATATCTTGTTGCTGATCTGCCTGCCAATACTCCAACCCCATGAAAAATTTCAATCGCGGCTATAGCTTTCCATAATGTCCCGATGCTGAGAGCAAAATCAGCCTGCTTTGAAACCAGCCTTCTAAAAATACCAACTTCAGTAAGGCGAATGCCGAGTAGTGTGTTGCGAGGGCGAAATACGCGGTCAGACGGGGCATTAGTCGTGCTTTGGATGGACCCATCCTGGACTCCTAAGGTCCTATCGCTCATCTAGCGAATAATTCCACTTATCGGCCCTATAAATTTTTGTTTTAAAAAACAAACTTTCGATGCGCTGCAGCAGAAGTATGCGTTGGACTGTAACAGAGCCCGTAGCTAACTTCGCCGTGCGGGGTTCAGCACACGCGAAGGTTGACCTGTTAGACCACACGGTCACCCTTTATTCGCACCGACAAAGAGGGCAAGAAACCAATGAAAAATCTTCTCCAGTACAGCGCGATGATGGGCATGGCTACTATCTTGTCCCTATCGATCGCTCAAGCACAGGATCGGACCAGCGCAAGCCCGGCCCCCCCGGGCACCGGCGGCGCCACGCAGCAGAGCCCAGCGGATGCAACCGCAGTTGGGAACGGCACGCAGAAACCGGCTTTGCTGGCGCAAACAACGGAGCCCACCGCGGCGCCGCAGTCTGCAGCACTGCAATCGACCGCTCCAGCGGCGCCCGTAGATCCACCGCCGGCGACCGCGCTGCCCACGCCAGCTATCACGGGCCCCCTATCTGGGCTCCCCCCCTTCACGTTCGAGGCCGGGCCCATGGGCAAGATTTCAGTCAATGGCACTCTCAGCGGCCTGGGAATGTGGACCGGAAACTATGTAGCTGGTGATAAGGCCGGACAAGTAGGACTGAGTAACGGTCAGGTGTTTATTCAGAAAGCCGACGGTCGCTTTCAGTTCTATCTGCAGGCCGGCGCATACAATATCGCGGCTCTAGGGACACCTTACCTTGAGACAGACAAAACCATAAGCAAACTCTTTGGCCCGATACCGGTGGCTTTCTTCAAGCTGCAGGCGGCCAAGAACACCTCAATCCTGGTCGGTGCGCTGCCGACGCTGATTGGTGCCGAGTATACCTTCACCTTTGAGAACATGAACGTCCATCGTGGCCTGTTATGGAATCAGGAAAACGCGGTTAATCGCGGAATCCAGATCAATCAAACGTTGGGTAAGTTCACGGCGTCGTTCAGTTGGAATGACGGCTTCTATTCCAACCGCTACTCGTGGCTGACTGGTTCACTGGCTTACACGAAAGGCCCCCATACGTTGGCGTTCGTTGCCGGCGGGAACTATGGGGAGACGGCGTATCAGACTTATGCCACACCTGTGCAGAACAACAGCACGATTTACAACGTGATTTACACGTATCTGAAGGGACCATGGATTATTCAGCCCTACTTTCAGTACACCAATGTGGCCGCGAATCCGAACATTGGCGTCGTGAAAGGTGCATCGACGACTGGCGGAGCGATTCTTGCCAGTTATGCGTTCAAGCATGGCTTCTCGCTGCCGGTACGCTGGGAATACATCGCCAGTTCCGGGAGTTCGACGGACGGGTCGGTCAATCTCCTATATGGGCCGGGCAGCAATGCTACGTCGATCACCGTAACGCCAACCGTTCAGCGAGGCGGTTTCTTCGTTCGCGGTGACTTGGCGTACGTTCACGCCAGCAACATCACTCCGGGCTTCGCCTTCAGTCAAACGGGCGCGAACCAGAATCAGCCGAGGGCCATGGCTGAATTCGGCTTCATCTTTGGTCACAACACGGTTGAGAAGTAATCGTGGGATCGTACGCGCGACTGCAAGAGAAAGACCGCCTGCGAATGACGGAGTCGCGGCCGGTGCTGGTGCTTGGATTGATGGCTGGCTCTGGCGGGTTGCTGGCCGGCTTGTTCCTTCTGGACAGGGAGCCTTTGTTCGGTGTGCTCGGAATGCTGGGCGCAATGGCTCTGGTACTGGTTTCGCTGGGGAAGCTCTGCGATGGCAGCAGAGCAGAATGAAATCGAAGACGATCATCAGAGGAGAATATCGATGGCAGAGAACAATACCGAAATGAAACAGACTTTGGGCCTGACCGGTCTGACGATGAATGCTATGGCGCTCATCGCTCCTGGCGCCTTTCTGTGGCTCACCTTCTTTGGACAGGCCACTGCAGGCGCAACCGCACCGGCGATGTGGATCGGCATTCTGTTCGCCACCGTGCTCTGTCTCGCTACCGCGGTGTGTTATGCGGAGATGGCGAAGTTGTATCCCGGAACCGGCAGCTCTTATTACTTTGCCGAGCAGTCGTTCCTCAACCACGAAGCTGCGTGGCCATACGCTCGCCTGGCGAAGTTTATTGTGGGGTGGGGGTCACACCTCTATTACTGGATCTATCCGGGCGTGATGGTGGGTGTCATCGGGGTCATCTCAGGCTATCTAGTGGGGACGATCTGGCCGAATTTCATGAGCGCCAGCAATCCCGGCCCGATGTTCATGATGGTGGTGGCGATCATCTTCTCGTTTGCGGTGGCCTACATCGCTCATCGTGGAGTGAATGGTTCGACTACGGTGAACATCGCAATCAATGTGATTCAGATCAGTGCGCTACTTCTGTTCTCGGTCGTGGCCCTCAACTACCGCTTGAGCCATCCGCCGGGCAGTACGGCCGCGCAGTTTGATTCCCAAACCAGTGCCTCTTATGCCTATGAGTTCGCCACCACATCACAAATGGTGAACGGCCAAGCCACCGATGTGATCGTGCGCGATTCCAATGGGGTCCCACAGCCCAAGCTGGACGCATCCGGCAAGCCGGTTCCATTTCACATCAGCTATCCGGAGCACGATGCCACCGGTGCTTTTCTCTCGCATCCGGATGGTAAATCGGTCATTCGAATGCACAACTTTGGCTGGATGTTCGTGCAGGCGACGATTGCCATCCTGATTCTGGTCGGCTTTGAATCGGTCACCGCTATGGGGGGGGAAGCCAAGAATGCAAAACGCGACGTGCCCATCGCCGTGGTCACGTCGCTGCTGGTTCAAGGCTGTTTCTGCTATCTCTTCGAGTACTTTGCCGCGAACTACGTGCTCAACAGCGGGTACACGATGCAGAACGCAGCCGCATCGGCCGCGCCCATTGGGGATCTGATGATATTGGTCGGTGACACCCTGTTCGGGCCGGGACATGGACGCATCTTCATGCTGGCCGAGGCGGCAACAGTTTTTCTGGCCTTGATTGGAACCACGCTTTCCTGCATGAATACCGGAGCGCGTGTCACCTACGCGATGGGCAAGGACAAAGAGCTACCTGATTCGATGGGAGCACTGCACTCGACGAACCTGACGCCGCATAAAGCCATCTGGTGGCTGGCCTCAATTTCCGCCGTCGTTGGTTGCATCACGGTCGTCATGTACTTTGGGGACGGATCGGCTCCAGCGGATTCTGCGATCCAGGCATTACCGCATGGGTTCTGGTCCAGCGTCGGGTACCTGACTCACGACAAAATGGCGGCATTGCCAAACTCCTTCCTTACTATGACGCTGGCATCGAACTTCGGAACATTCTTGCTTTACATGTTGAGCTGCGTGACATGTATTGTATGTTTTCACAATCACCCGAAGTTCAGCTTTTTCCGCCATCTCGCGATTCCGCTATTTGGCCTGCTCGCTAACCTGGCGTGCATGGTCTTTTACATTGTGGGACCATTCATGGGGTACGGCACCAAGATGGAACCGTTATTGGCGCTGGGGATCGCGTTAGTCTGGGGAATCTACGGCGGCATCTACTTCTTGCGGGCCAGCAAGGCCGCGGGACGAACCACGCTTGTCGAAAACCGGGTACCGGCAGCTTGATGAGTTGACCCTTCGTTGAAAGATCGGCAACATGGCCTGGAAGCGACGCACTCGTTCCCGGGCCATCGCCGCTTTTCCTGCAGCATGCAATGAATGGGGATCGAAAGAATCTCTGAACGTCCTTTCCTATGCTCGAGGTTGATTTCGCTCAGCTTTCGGATCCGGGCCCCGTTCGCCCGCGTAATGAGGACTATCTTGGCTACGTAAAGCCGTCCTCTCCGGAGCACGTGCGTTCGCATGGCTGGCTGTTCACCCTGGCGGATGGAGTTGGCGGGCAGCGGCAGGGGGGAGTGGCCTCGCGCGCTGCCGTAGAAGAAGTGCTTGGCGGCTTCCGTAGGGCCCATGCCATGGAATCCCACGGCCCGCTGTTGACGCGTCTCGTGCAGGCGGCGAATGCCCGCATTTGCGAGACCGAAGCACTAGCAGGACCAGCGGGTGCAGGAATGTCCTCCACGATCGTAGTTTGCGCCCTGCGTTTTGACCGGGCCACAATTGCCCACGTCGGTGACTCCCGTTGCTATCTGATCCGGGATTCCAAGGCCCGCGCCCTCACCAACGACCATACAGTTGCAAACGAACAGCTTCATCTGGGCATTCTCTCCAAGGCGGAAGCGGAGGAGGCCAACACACGGCACGTTCTGAGCCGTTCGCTAGGGAGCAATCTGTTCGTTAAGGTCGAAGTGAACGAAGTGCAGGTGCAAGCGGGGGACGTGCTTCTGCTATGTTCCGACGGCCTGCACGGAGCGGTCAGTTCCGAGGAGATCGCACGCACTGTGAGCCGGCGGAGTGAGTTGAGCGCTGCGGCGCAGGACCTGGTCGCAAGTGCGAACCGGCAGGACGGCAGCGACAACGTCAGTGTCCAGTTGATCGCAGTCCGGAGCGTGGAGCGTATTGGCATGTATCGGGGCCGACCGTATAAACTTCACTGATCCCCTCGGCGCACAATCTTTATAAATTCCTTGCGCCTCTTCTGGCATGATGAAGGCGTACCTGGAACTCAACCGAATGTCCCCTTTCCATCCCGGCGATCAACTCGATCATTACCGCATCGAGGGCCTCGTGGCCCGTAGTGGCATGGCGTCGATCTTTCGCGGCACCGACCTGAGGAATGGGCGTCAGGTTGCCATCAAGGTTCCTCATCCCGAGGTGGAAAGCGATCCCGCCCTGTATGACCGTTTTAAACGTGAGGAAGAGATCGGCAAAACCCTCGATCACCCCGGGGTCATGAAGGTCTTTGTCGATGACGATCGCAGCCAGGTCTACATGGTCATGGAGTGGGTGGAAGGTCGCCTCCTCCGCAAGATCCTCGATGAGCAGCACAAATTGCCGATTGAGCGGGCTGTGCGCCTGACACTCCGAATCCTCGATGCCTTAGGTTACATTCACGATCGCGGTGTCGCGCACCGTGACCTGAAGCCCGAGAATGTAATGGTGGACGACAACGACGCTATTAAGCTCATCGATTTCGGTATAGCGGCCAGTAGTAAGTCGAAGCGCCTGACTTTTGCCAAGCTCTCACAAACGATGGGAACGCCGGACTACATTTCCCCTGAGCAGGTGAAGGGAAAGCGCGGCGATGCGCGCAGTGATCTGTATGCCCTTGGCGTCATGCTCTACGAGATGTTGACAGGGAAGGTGCCGTTCACGGGAGACAATCCGTTCCTGATCATGAACGATCGGCTGCTGAATAACCCCATGCCTCCGCGCGAGATCGATCCGGCCATCTCCCCACACCTGCAAGAGATCATCTACCGCGCCATGGAGCGTGATCCGAGGAACCGATATCACACCGCCCGCGACTTCGCCTGGGATCTGGAGCATCAGGACCAGGTCGGGGTAAGCGACAGGGTGGAGTTGCACAACTGGAGAACCCGTCGCACACCCTGGCCGAAAAAAATTCTCTTCTACGTCGGGCTTGCGTTGATCCCGGTGGTAATTTTCGGACTGCTTTTGTACGTGGCCAAGCACAGCTAGGAGAGTGTTAGCTCCAGCGCTGCGAGTATTCGTCGCTGTGCACGACAAATTCAGGATAGGCCCCGGCCCCAAGTTCGAAGAGGTCCATCCCTTGACGCTCGCCCTCTTCATCCACGCGCTGCCGATAGATTTTGTTTAGAAGCCAGTTGAGACCGTAGGTCAGTGGCAACAGAAAGCCTAGCAAGGTGGAGACTCCCGCCAGTTGCGCCAGGAATTGTCCGCTCTGTTGTGCGTCCGAAACACAAACCGCCAACAAACCCATTATGCCCCCGACCGCATGAACCGAAACCGCGCCGCCGGGGTCATCGGTGGCCATGCGCGATTCAAGCAGGTCGATTATGAAGAAGATCAGTGCGCCAGCGATGGCGCCGATCAAGATCGCGGCAGCCGGTTTCAGGAAGGCGGCCGCGGCACTACTAACAACTATCCCTCCGATCCACCCGTTGGCGATGAGTGATGCATCAGGCCTGCCGAAGCGCACCCGCGTGACGATCGCCGTTGTGAGCCCAGAGGCCACCGCGGAAAGCGTTGTGTTTATTGTGATCAGCACCAGTTTCTGATTCGTGACGCCGGCAAACAGAAGCGCGCCCGCAGAATTCAGTGCAATCCATCCGATCCAGGCGGCAAAACATCCTGCAAGAACGAGAATCGCGTTATGTCCCGGGATAGCCGCCGGGATACCGTCACTGGAGAACTTCCCATGGCGTGGACCCAGGATCCACGTGATCGAGAGCGCCGTCAGTCCGCCGACTGCTTGAATCGTGCTCGCGCCTCCGATGTCGACTAGCCCGCGGCCCAGTCCGCAGTTTGTGCCGAGTTGCGAGAGCCACCCGCCTCCCCAGACCCAATGGGCGAAGAGTGGATAGGTGCAGCCTGCCAGCAGCGCGGACGAGGCGCACGCCGCACCAAGCCTCCAGCGATCCGATCCAGCGCTCAGAGGGATGATGGCTGCCAGCCCTACGCTGAACATTTGCAGCAACACGACCAAGGACTCGGCCGACAGGTCCAGCCGTAGACCGCGCAGAAAAAATGGTTCTGCTGCAATCCAGTTCCAAGGCTTCGCCCCAACCAAAATGGAATGACCCGGTCGGCCCATAACACCTTGCCAGGAGAAGCCCACCGCCACATAGATAAGGGCGCTCACCCCGACGACACAAAGCGATGACAACATGACGTGGGCAGCACTGCGACAACGCCCGAGCCCGGAATTCACCAATGCCAGACCAGCGCCTGCCAAAGGCACCAGCAGAATTAAGAGAAAGCAGATGGTCGCCTCATTTGGAGAAAGAGAAGGAATTGGCAATGTTCAGTCCCTTTCGAGCTCCATGGCACGATGAGAGCGGACCGCGAAAATAAGCCCCAAGACCTGAACGGCGGTTCCTGCGACCACGAAGGCCGCTCTCGGCCCTGGAGAGTTCAGCAGAAAGAGTGCTGCTGTGACGATTACCCACCCCGCCGTCAGCAGAAGAAATCCCGCGATTCTCATGTTTTTTACGCTTTTGCTTGAGTACCGTCCTACGCTACTTTGACGTAACTCATTGGTCCAATCGAAATTTTTAATGACCTCTAGAAACCGGAAGGCGAACGAGTCGTCTGGGCTTCCTGCTAGGATGCTGAAAACCTTATGCGAAATCTTGTAAGTCAAATTGTGGCCAATCGAAGCGGTGCGCTCATTGTGCTGGCGACTGCGGCTTTCTTAGAAGCATATGGTGACTCATGTTTTCAGTCAGGGCTGTATCGTTCCCGGGGAATCGGGCGTTTCATCATTTTTCTGGTCGGAGCAGCTTCCCTGAGCGCCTATGGGTTGGTGGTCAACATTCCCCGCTGGGATTTCGGAAGACTGCTCGGCGTCTATGTGGTGCTGTTCTTTCTATGCGCCCAGATAATCGCGCGTGTCAGATTTGGTCAATCACCCAGCCTGGCGGTCATCGCTGGTGGTGTCTTAATCACAGCGGGCGGACTGATTATCACGCTTTTCGGCGCTTAGTGCAGAGGGGACTGTCGCAGTCCTCAACTACGGGCAAGGCAGAAGCGAGCGGTGACTCGCTTGAAGCAAGCGGCGCGCTTGTTGGCGATTAAGGGTGCTGTCCTGAGTAGTCCACTGTCACTCGTCTACAAATCAAGGCGGTGGGTGTCAGATGCGCTACAGGGGCGAAAACTCGTCTTCTCTTTCTTCTTTAACCTGGCGACCGAATTTTCTCTCCAGGAATTTCCGTGCCAGGTCCTGTCCGCCCAGGCCAAAAGCAATTGCCAAGCCGAGCATCGCCGCGCCGAATACACTTGCGAACGCAATCAGCATTGTCTGTTCCGCCACGCCCAGCACTTCGAAAACCATTGAGAGTGCGAAGATCATGATGATGACGCGGACCGCACTACTCAACATCCGTGAAGACCGAAAGTTTGCGTTGACGGCCGCCAGCAGAGCCGCCCGAGAGAAGAAACTCGCAGCCACTAATCCAAAAAACAGAATCACCAGTGCTACAAACAGTCGAGGCAGGAAAAGGAAGAACCGCGAAATGTATTCCTGCAGGCCGGCGATCCCCAGTACGCTTACGCCTAGAAGCACGAAGCCAATCCAAGCAACCCAGAATACGAAGCGGCTTACCAGTTCAGTCGACGAAGGTAGGGCTGCCTGATGCAGTAACTGCGTCGCCCCGGCGTTCTCGGATAACTTCGAGAACTTGGTCAGACGTAGCAGACTGCGCACCAGCAACTTCAAAAGGTACGCGATCGCCCATCCAATCAGAGCAATGACAAGCATCACGATCAGGCGGGGTAGGTAGTGAACGATCTCCCGGGCCATTTGCTGAAAGGCTTGCGTCAATTCGTTAACAATGATTTCCCGCATTGGCTTCTCACTTTCCATCTGCCCAGATTTCGAGCAGGTATGGCTTAAGTCGTTCGAAGTCGGCGCAGAGGGACTCCTCACGCGTTTCGATCTGTTCACCGGGTCCATCCCGGTTTTCGTTGATGAACGTCAGGCTTCTGCCCCTGTATAGCGGGACAATGGCCTGAATAATATGGTCGCGGTTGATGGTGGATTTGTGATAAGAGGCAGCGAACTCGAATACAGTCCTGGTCCACAAATCTGGTGGATACTCGAATTCGTCAAGACTGAGAGCCGCAATCCGTTTCAATTCCGCAAGCAGGGAAGGAGAGAGAATTGCACCCAGAACCGGCTCCAGTTGAGCGACTCCGCTTGAGAACATTTCCAGCAGACGTTTTCGATTGATGCGAGCCGTTTCCTGGGTGACCTCCAGAGAGGTCCCCACCGTGGGGACTGGCTGTGATCCGCTGATCGCACTCCAGAATGGAAAGTTACCATCCAGCGATGCGAATAGTGCACCCACTGTTCTTCGCATCGCGGCGACCATATCGTGAGAACTGCGCGAGGAGGGCGGCTTGGCTCCAAGGAGCGACTGGCATACGCGGTATTTTCCGGTCAGAGCGAATATCGTGGTTGAGATTTCGGGGCCCATCCTGCCCCCGTCCTGATTCAAGATTCCGCTGCCCAGAAAATCGGTACCGAGCCGGCCTGAGATGGCAAACTCCGATCCGTATGGCTCTCGGATCCGGCTGCCGTATAGGGAGCGAGTCATGGGATAAAGCAGGTTTCGCACTAGTGCCCCTTCGAACTTTTGCCTGCGATAGACGGGGCAAACCAAGTCGAAGTTGTCGTAATAAGCGGGCCGTGCGAGACGCTGTAACCAGTCCGGCTCGATCGTGGTTGACTCCGGAGAGACGATTACGCAGGCTTTGGCTCGCAGCAGGTCAGCCCCCGCCAGGATGGTCTGGAGCGCCTTGCTCGGATCGGGCAATCGGGCGTAACGCACGCTGATGGAATGCAGGGTACGTAGCGCGTAGAGTTTGGAGTCGCGTCGCAGGTCATCGATCGATGCGTTCGTTACCAGTTCTGTAGTGCCATCTTGCGATCCACCATCGGCATTGATGATAGCTACTCGTTCGCGGGGAAAACACTTCAGAATTCCGGACTGAATTGCGCCGATGACTGTTCCCACAGTCTTAGCGTGATTGTGGGTTGACAAGCCAACGACGATGTCTACCTCACCCACACTGATGAGCTGGCGAAGAAATTCATCGGTTAACAGATTTTCTTCAGCCAATTCAACCTCCCAACGACGCCGTGAGCAGTTTAGATCCCAGTGCCGGCTATCCCCAGATTAGATCTTCCGCAGCCTGAACCAAAAAAACTGGTACGGACCCATGGTTAGAAAGTACGGCAGATCGCCGATCCGGGGAAAGATATTCCGGCCAAACATCTCAATCAGTATGTTCCCTTTATACCGGCGTAGATCGAGTTCGACCGATTGTGCGGCGTTTGAGAGATTGTTTACGACTAGGATCGTTTCGCTGCCAAGTTGGCGCACATATGCAAGAACACGGTGGTTCGCCGGATAGAGAAATTCGATGGATCCCGATCCAAAAACCGGAGTCGACCGCCGCGTCGCAATAATGTGCTGCATCCAGGACAGAAGTGAGTGGGGTGTGCGTTTTTGAGACAACACGTTGACAGCCTGATAACCGTAAACCGGATTGAGAATTGGCGGTGAGTAGAGCTTTTCCGGATCTGCATTGGAAAAGCCACCATTCCAGCCCCCGTTCCACTGCATTGGCGTTCTCACGCCGTTACGGTCGCCGAGGTAAATATTGTCCCCCATGCCGATCTCATCGCCGTAATAGATGATCGGAGTACCTGGCAGGGACATCAACATTCCATTCATCAACTCGATGCGGCGGCGGTCGTTGTCGAGTAAAGTCGCCAGGCGTCGCCGAATGCCGAGATTCAATCGCATGGCCTTGTCTCGCGCATAGATGTCATACATATAGTCGCGCTCGATATCAGTGACCATTTCCAGCGTCAGTTCGTCGTGATTGCGCAGGAAGAGGCACCACTGGCACGACGCAGGAATCTCTGGTGTCTGCTGCAGAATCTCGGTGATGGGCTTGCGATCCTCCAGGCGCAGTCCCATGAACATCCGAGGCATCAAGGGAAAGTGGAAGGCCATGTGAAACTCATCGCCATTGCCGAAGTAGGGACGAAGGTCGGCGGGCCATTGGTTCGCCTCTGCCAGAAGCATCGCGCCAGGGAAATGCTCATCGACTCGCTTGCGAAGGTCCCTGATGATGGCGTGGGTTTCCGGAAGGTTCTCGCAATTCGTGCCCTCGCGCTCAATCAGGTAGGGAACGGCATCCAGGCGAAAACCATCGACACCGAGTTCGAGCCAGAACTTCATGACGTCCCACATCTCCTCCTGCAAGGCAGGGTTGTCGTAGTTCAGGTCCGGCTGATGACTGAAGAAACGGTGCCAGTAATAGGATTTGGAGATCGGATCCCATGCCCAGTTTGACATCTCGGTGTCGAGGAAGATGATGCGAGTTTCACGATATTTAGTATCGGAATCACTCCACACATACCAGTCACGCTTCGGATTGTCTCGGGAACTGCGAGATTCATGGAACCAGGGATGCTGATCGGAGGTATGGTTCAGTACCATCTCGATGATCACGCGCAGGCCACACTCATGTGCTATGGAAAGGAAGCTTTTGAAATCCTCCAGAGTTCCATAGCTGGGATGAACGGACCTGTAGTCGGAGATGTCATAACCATCATCCCGCAGTGGGGAAGGGAAGAACGGCATTAGCCATATCGCATTAACGCCAAGTTCCTGCAAATAGTCCAGTCGCTGCGCAAGGCCGGCGAAGTCGCCAACTCCGTCGCCGTTGGAATCGTAGAAGGTGCGCACGTGCACCTGATAAATGATGGCATTCTTGTACCAGCCTGCCTCGAGCTTTGCGGGCAACGAATTCCTCCACTTAAAGCGCCTCTCACCTGTGAGGGGTAGGCATCAGTAGAATAGCAGCGTCCAGGAATGAAGCCGCTGCAGATCCCCTCGCAAAGTCAGCGGTCGTAGAGTCTGATCATTTCTCGCAAGCGTTGGGCAAGATCTAACGTCAGCGCTCCCGGCCTGAACCGCCAACTCCAGTTTCCTTTCGCGGTGCCGGGGAGATTCATGCGCGCCTCGCTGCCCAAGCCAAGCACATCTTGAAGGGGGATGATGGCGAGATCGGCGATTGACGCAAGAATGGTCCTGATCATGACCCATTGAATCGGGTCTCCCTCCAAGTTGAGATAGGCACGGGCGAACATGCGCTCTTGGGCAACATCCTCGGGAGTACGAGTGCTGTCTCTTGCACCGGAACTGTTCCACCACCCAACGGTCGTGTCATTGTCGTGCGTGCCGGTGTACGCCGCCAGTTCTCGCGAGTAGTTATGGGGACGGAAAGAAGGTGCCTGCGGATCTTTGCCAAAGGCGAACTGCAGGATAGCCATTCCCGGGAAGCGGAATCTATCGCGAATGGCCTCCACTTCCGGAGTGATCACACCCAAATTTTCAGCGATGATCGGCAGATCGCCGAATTTGCGCGCGAGGGCGGCGAAAAAGTTCGCACCCGGTCCTTTGACCCAGCGTCCATTGATTGCCGTCGTCGCGTCGCCAGGAATTTCCCAGTAAGCTTCGAATCCGCGGAAATGGTCGATGCGGACTGCGTCGTACAATTCCAAGGCTGCACGGAATCGCTCGATCCACCAGCGATAGCCGGCTCGTCGAAGGCGGTCCCACCGGTAAATTGGATTGCCCCAGCATTGGCCGGTTGCGCTGAAATAGTCCGGAGGAACGCCAGCGATCTTGAGTGGATGGCCATCGTCGGAGAGTTGGAAGTATTCCCGGTTCGTCCAGACGTCGGCGCTGTCGAGGGCGACGTAGATCGGAAGGTCTCCAATGATGCGAATCCCGGCCTCGTGTGCGTAGGCCTGTATCTCTTTCCATTGACGGAAGAATTCAAATTGCCAGTACTGCACCGTACGTATCTGTTCTGTTAAACGACTGTTCGCTGCTTTCAGAGCACTCGGTATCCGTTGGGCGATTTCGGCGGGCCACTTGTTCCAGGCAACGCCGCCCTGTTCTTGCTTGCAGGCCATGAACAGGGAGAAGTCCGGCAGCCACGAGGCATTCTTGGCGCAGAATTCGTCAAACGCGCGCCGCTCTTTTTCCCCGGCACTTTTTAGAAATTGTCTCGCAGCTTTGTTCAGCAGGTGAGTCTTCCAAGGGATGACCCCACCGAAATCAACTGCGTCCTGCGGGAAGCTGGGGGTGCGGCGAAAATCGGAGGCCTCCAGAATTCCACTTTCTTGCAACTTCTCGAGACTGATCAGAAGGTGGTTGCCAGCACACGCAGAGAAGCACTGAAATGGCGAATCTCCGTAGCCTGTGGGGTTGAGTGGAAGAACCTGCCAAAGTTTTTGCCCGGCATCTTTCAAGAAATCAACAAACGCGAATGCTGCCGGCCCAAAATCGCCGATGCCGAGTGAGTTAGGAAGGCACGTAGGATGAAGCAGAATGCCGCTGGCTCGAGGAAATCGCATGCTGAATCTTCGCTTCACCCACCCTTCAATAAGGATAAATCACGATCGCGACTATGTTGCTGTTAAGTTAAACTGCACGTCATGACAGGACCGAGTAGCGACAACAGTGAGGTGCCGACCTCATCATCGGAGACCTACTGACAAGGGATAATCTCACTCAAGTTGTGGTCACTCGCCGCGAGAGATATCAGGCGGCCACGACTGCATTCGTTGTGCTTTTCTGGATCGTAGGCGTTTCCCTCTGGGGGCTGCCGTTTTTCTACGATTTCATGGTTCAACAGTTTGGTTGGACGCACGCCCAAGTTACGTCAGGAAACGCGCTGAGCAAACTGGTGATCGGGCCACTCTTCGGCTTTCTGGCCGGATGGGTCGTGGATCGCTTCGGGCCCCGTCGCCTTATGGTGTTGGGCATTCTGATGGCAGCAGCCGCCTTGGTCGGACTCGGACGGGCCTCAAACCTCGATTTCTTTTACTTCTTCTATCTCTTCAATGCGCTGGGTTATGTCTGTGGTGGCCCGCTACCGAATCAGGTGCTGTTGACACGATGGTTCGATCGATCGCGCGGAAAAGCGATGGGTTTCGCTTACCTCGGGATTGGCATCGGTGGAGCAGCGGTGCCGTGGATATCACACTTCCTCGTCCAACGTTTAGGATGGCAGACTGCCTTACAGATTCTCGGGTTGTTGATCGCGGCGGTATCCCTACCGCTTGTCGTGCTATTGAAAGAACCACCGGCTGCGAAAGCGAACTCCATAGCGATCGAGTCGAGGAACCCGAAAGCAGCGTTCCGAACAGCCTCGTTTTATCTTCTGACGCTCGGCAGCATGTGCTCAATTGCTGCCGTCAGTGGCACGCAACAAAATCTGAAGCTTTACTTGAGTCTGGATCGATGTTTCACCCAGAGCGAAGCTGCGGGCGTGCTCTCACTGGTTCTGACTTTCAGTATTGCGGGCCGGCTGCTGATGGGATGGCTGGCTGACCGAATTTCCAAGAAATATGTAATGCTGCTAACCTACCTGCTCGTCGCCGCGGGGATTCCAATGCTGTTCCTCCAGAGTTACCGGCCGCTTCTCTGGGCGTCCGCAGCGATCTTTGGAATTGGTTTGGGCGGCGATTACCTGGTCATTCCACTCATGACAGCCGAACTCTTCGGCATTGAAATTCTGGGAAGATTGCTCGGCGTGATCCTAACCTTAGGTGGGATTGCGGAAGCGGCAGCGCCGTGGGCGGTGGGCCGCTTGCGTGACGTGACTGGAAGCTACGCCGACGCCTGTTTTGTTCTGGTGAGTGTCGCGCTACTTGGCGCACTAGCGGTTTTGGCTTTGCCGGAGCGAAGGAGAGTTGCGTGAGTAACAGATCGATCCTTCGCTTGGGTACCATTAAGGGTGTTGCGAGCTTTCAGGCTCACTTGCATTCCTTGGATCTCAAAATTCCCTGCGATTCCAAAATCGCTACTGGAGCAGAATCGCCACTACGCGCACCTTTGATCCGTGGTCCATTCAGAATCGGAAATCGCATTGCTGTCCAGCCAATGGAAGGTTGGGACGCTACAGCGGACGGAGCGCCTTCAGAAAATACGATGCGCCGATGGCGCCGCTTCGGGCGCAGCGGCGGCAAGCTGATCTGGGGCGGAGAAGCAGTAGCTGTCTCTCATGAAGGGCGTGCAAACCCGAACCAGCTGTTGTCCTCGGCGCGAGCGCAGCAGAAGCTCGCCGAGTTACGAACTGTCTTAAGAAACGAGCACATTCAGACGACCGGTTCCGATGCTGGCTTGCTGATGGGTCTGCAGTTAACCCACTCGGGCCGGTATAGTCGTCCCAACGACCACGCCCGCCCCGAGCCCCGTATTCTCTATCACCATCCCCTGCTGGATCGTCGGATGAATCTGCCCGCAGACTATCCTGTTCTTACCGATCACGAAATTGAATCGATCATCGAAGACTTTCATCGTGCTGCTTTCATGGCTTGGCAACTCGGTTTTGATTTTGTGGACATCAAGCACTGCCATGGCTATCTGGGGCATGAATTTCTGAGTGCTCACAATCGGACAGGGCGCTACGGTGGAACCTTGGAGGGCCGCACCCGTTTCTTGCGCGAGGTCGTGCAGGGTATACGCTCGCTTGCTCCTGGATTGCACATTGGAGTCAGGCTCTCCGCGATCGATACGGTGCCATTTCGATGTGACCCAGAGCAAAGCAGCAACGGAAAGTCTTCCATCGGAATGGCGGAGGGCCACAAGGACCTGCTTCCCTATCATTGGGGTTTTGGGGTGAATCCGCTGGAGCCAACGGATTCAGACTTGAGTGAGCCGGCCCAATTTTTATCTTTGCTGGAGCAGCTTGGCATTCAACTCGTGAACATCACTGCCGGCAGCCCTTATTACAATCCGCACGTTCAACGTCCGGCCCTCTATCCGCCGTCCGACGGATATCTGCCACCAGAGGACCCGTTGGTCGGAGTTGCACGCCAGATGGAAACGACACGCGTGCTTAAACGACAATTTCCCAACCTGATCGTCGTTGGATCGGCATACACCTACCTCCAGGACTTTTTGCCTTATGTCGCGCAGGCCGCAGTTCGCGAGGGGTGGGTTGACTTCGTGGGGCTAGGCCGTATGGTCTTAAGCTATCCCGAGTATCTGTGGGACGCGACGCAAGGTAACGAGATCCAGCGCAAATGTATCTGCAGGACCTTCAGCGACTGCACGACCGCGCCACGCAACGGGCTGCCATCAGGTTGCTATCCACTGGATAATTACTACAAAGACTCGCCCTGGGGAGCGAAACTGAGGATCCTTAAGCAGTGAGGGAAAATGAGCCCGACCAAACGGGTATGAGAATGACAGTCGAGGATCTGCTCAAACACCAGCAGCCACGACGAAGCGTGCAAGGCATCGCGGCTGCGCTGCTGCCGTATGAGCGCGACGGACGAATTGCCGTGGACGCGTTTGGGGAGCGGTTGGTCGCTACTCATCGAGCGGGGTTGACGAACGCCGTCAACATGGACACCGGCTATGTGAACTATCTGAGTGATGCCGAAAAGCTGAATGTGCTGGCCTGGACCCGGCAGGCCTTGGGGGATGGCGTGCCTTTTGTCGCCGGCGCTTACATCGAAAATCACTCCGGTGATGACATTGTCGCACTCTATCGTTGTGAGATCGACGCAATCGTTCGTTTCGACGGCATACCGATCCTGTTCCAGACGGCACGCTTGCACGGAGAATCCTCTGAAAAGGTCGCCCAGACCTATCGCAACGTCGTTCGAGGCTATTCCCAAGTGCTGGCCTTCGAATTGGGTTCGATGTTTGCTTCCAACGGTGAGATTTACGGACTCGAGACAATCCGGCGTTTAATGGACATCCCGGAGTTGAGAGGGATAAAACACTCCTCTCTGAACCGCCTTGCGGAAATTGAACGTCTTATCGTGCGCAACAGACACCGTCCGGATTTCCGCATCTACACGGGCAACGATCTCGGTATCAACATGATTGAATACGGATCGGACTACCTGCTAGGACTGGCCGCCTTTTGTCCTGAGAAATTCGCTGAGAGAGACCGGCTTTGGAGGGCCGGGGATCCGGAATATTACGCGCTCTCGGATGCGTTGCAGCACCTGGGAAATGTTGCGTTCCGAGCACCTGTTCCCGCCTATAAGCATTCTGCGGCCGTGTTCTCGAATTTGATCGGACGCATCCCCAGCGACCGGACACATCCCAACAATCCGCAGCGTCCGGCTTGGGAATCAGAAATCATGACGGATTGCGCGCGCCGCTTGTGTCTCCTTTGACCTCCACTAAGTGTTCGCTTGGCGAAGTTAAGCACGCATTGCACCGCTTCTGTGATCCCTCCGTCGCTGTGTTCGTGTACGGAGCCAAGGCTTGAAAATTGCCTAAGCCTTGTTTGTTGCCCAGCAATAGCTGTTAGACAGAGCTTTGGATACAATGAGCAACGCAGAAGAACGGGGTGGGGATTCCTGTGGGGAAATAGGGCGCTGCAATTGCACAGCGACATTCCTTCGCTAAACCTTCCTCCCGCTCGAGATTGTCCGCATTCGCGCACTTGTAACCCGTGTCCCGCGGCCGAGCACGTTGCACCGTGAAGTGCGACTCTGGCAGGAGCGTGAGATGGCCGACCGATCGATTGTGAGTCCTACGGTCATCCCCATTGACGTGCGGGAGATGCACATTCTTTGGATCACCGGCGGTCTCGGTTGCGATGGCGAGAGCATTGCGATTACTGCTGCGACCCAACCGAGTCTAGAAGACGTTGTGCTCGGCGCGATTCCATGGATTCCCGCGATCAAGTTTCACAATCCCGTACTTTCCTACGAAGTGGGGGACGAGTTTCTGAAGAAGTTCCATCTTGCAGCGGAAGGCAAGCTGGAACCATTCATCCTCGTCGTCGAAGGCTCCATCCCTGATGAAACCAACAAATCTGAGGGGTACTGGAGTTCTTTCGGAACGGATCCACAGACTGGACAGCCGGTAACGGTCTGCGAGTGGATCGATCGCCTGGCGCCGCATGCATGGGCCATGGTCGCCGCTGGTACTTGCTCGGCATACGGCGGTATTCATGCGATGGAGGGAAATCCCACCGGTTGCATGGGGCTGCCGGACTACCTGGGGTGGGAGTGGCGATCGCGAGCGAATATTCCAATCGTGTGCATTCCCGGGTGCCCGGCGCAGCCCGACAACATGATGGAGACTCTGCTCTACCTCTGTTACATGGCCGTAGGCCGAGCTCCGGCGATTCCGCTCGACGAAGCCTTAAGGCCAACCTGGCTATTCGGCGCCACTCTTCACGAAGGTTGCGACCGTGGCGGATATTACGAGCAGGCGCAATTCGCGGAGGAATACGGCTCCCCGCAATGCATCGTCAAGCTTGGCTGCTGGGGTCCAGTGGTGCAGTGCAACGTAGGTAAGCGCGGGTGGATCAATGGAATAGGAGGCTGCCCTAACGTCGGTGGCATATGCATCGGCTGCACCATGCCCGGTTTCCCCGACAAATTTATGCCGTTCATGAACCAACCTCCAGGCTCGCTGCTCTCTTCTCATGCTGTGCAGAACTATGGCAGAGCCATCCACGCCCTGCGCCGCTTCACGCAGGCCTCGCTGAATAAGGAACCGAGTTGGAGAAGGCACGCTTCGCGGAAGCACGCACCATAGCTCGGATGCAGGAAAAGGATTTGCAATGAATCTCTCCTGGCAAACCGCCGCCGTAGCGCCGGGCAATGGCAAATCGGCCCCGCCGGAAGAATGCCGCCTGACCCCTGAGGGAGCCGAACGCGTGCTCGCCGATCTCGCCGCTGCCTACTCTCAGAATCTCGGCGAATCCCCAGGGGCTCTTCATCCGGTGTTCGAACGGCTGGACTCGTCTCAGAGTGCCGAGGGGCAACTCCCCAACCTGGAAGCAAAGTATCGCGCGCTAGTCGAACAGTTGCCCGCTGTCGTGTTTATGGCTTATTTGGATCGCGGCACGGGCGAGGCGTATGTGAGTCCCCAGATTGAACAATCTCTCGGATATTCCCAGGAAGAATGGCTGGAAGATCCGGTGCGCTGGTATGAGCACATTCATCCCGATGACCAGCAGCGCTGGAGCGCGGAGGCCGCCGAAATGTTTCTCACTGGCGATCCCCTGCGTTCTGCCTATCGGGTCGTGGCGCGCAGTGGTAAGGTCATCTGGTTTCGGTGTGAAGTGAAGATGATCCGCCGCACCGACGGGCGGCCCTGGTTCATTCAGGGCATTGCATTCGACATTACGGACCTCAAGCGCACCGAAGAAGAATTGCACGAGGAACGCAATCTCATTTCCGCAGTGCTCGACACGGTGGGCGCACTGGTAGTCGTACTGGATCGCGAGGGGCGGATCGTGCGGCTCAACCGCGCGTGTGAACAGATGACGGGAGTGTCGGCGCATGAGGCCAAAGATCACCGCATCTGGGATCTATTTCTGGTGCCGGAAGAGCGCGAGCAGTTTCGTGTGTTGTTCGAGCAGATTTGTGCCAGTCCCGCCCGCATCGAGTACGAGAGTTGCTGGGTCGCTGGCAATGGTAGTCATCGCACTATCGCCTGGTCGGCTGCGGTTTTGCCCGCCGCCAAGCAGACGCCGATGTATGTCATAGCCTCAGGCATCGATATTACCGACCGCAAACGGGCGCAGGCCAGGTTTCGCGGACTGCTTGAGGCCGCTCCCGATGCCGTTGTGGTGGTTAATCAGCAGGGCAAGATCGTGCTGGTCAACGCTCAGGTGGAAAAGCTTTTCGGGTATCAGAGGCAGGAATTGTTGGGGGAAAGCATTGAGAAGCTCGTTCCCCATCGCGTACGAGCGAACCATGCAACGCATCGCCGGAACTTTGTCGCTGAACCCCGCGTTCGGCCAATGGGAGCTGGAGTGGAATTGCACGCGGTACACAAGGACGGCCACGAATTTCCCGTGGAGATCAGCCTGAGCCCGCTCGAAACGGAAGAAGGCGTGCTTGTCTCCAGCGCCATCCGGGATATCAGCGAACGTAAACGCCTCGAGAAGATCGTCCTCGATATCAGCGAAAGCGAGCGGCGTCGCATTGGCCAGGATTTGCACGACGACCTTGGCCAACATTTAACGGGTATCGCCTTCATGGCCAAGGTGCAGGCACAGAGGCTCGAGGAACGCCGTATTCCCGAAGCGGCAGATGCCGCCAAGGTCGTCCAACTGGTTAACGATGCAATTCTCAAGACGCGGGAACTGGCGCGCGGTCTACTGCCCGTCGTCTCCGATTCTCATGGGCTGATGTCGGCACTGCAGATTCATGCGGCTGAGGTGCAAGATCTTTTTCACGTCAAATGCCGTTTCGAATGCGAACAAGCGGTGTTAGTTGATAACGCCTCGGTGGCCACACATCTCTATCGTATTGCGCAAGAGGCGGTGAACAATGCTGTCAGACATGCCAAATCGAAAAGCATCCTTATTCGCCTTTCACCTGGAGAAAAGGAAGCCATCCTGACGATCGTCGACGATGGAGTGGGGTTCGAGCACTGCTCGCCGCAGCATGCCGGAGTTGGATTGCACATCATGAACTATCGTGCGGGCATGATTGGAGGAAGTCTTGAAATCCAGCGCAACGAGCCTTATGGCACGACCGTTTCCTGCCGTTTTCCAATTCCTGCGAGTGAAGAATGGCTGGACTAACGAAGAAAGGCAGGGAGAGGTGCATATGAACCAGGGTACGAACGGTACAAGAAAGATCCGGGTTCTAGTGGTAGACGACCATCCCATCGTACGCCAAGGCCTGGCTTTGCTCATCAATCAGGAGCCGGACTTGATGGTGTGTGGCGAGGCGGAAGATGCGCAGTCAGCCATGCACGCAATGGGTTCGCTCAGACCGGACATTCTGGTCGTGGATATCTCGCTCAACGGACCCGATGGCCTCGACTTGCTGAAGAATATCCGATTGCGCGAGCCGGACTTGCCCGTGTTGATTCTTTCCATGCACGACGAGTCGATTTACGCGGAGCGCGCATTGCGCGCCGGTGCCCAAGGTTACATCATGAAGCAAGAGGCAACGGAGAAGGTTCTTATTGCGCTGCGCCGCATTCTGAGCCATGAAATCTACGTAAGCGACCGGATCGCGAACCGCATGTTACAGCGCTATATCGGGAACCCGAGTGCGGATCGTGCTCCCTTGATGACCGAACTGACGGATCGGGAGCTCGAGGTTTTCCGCTTGATTGGCGAAGGCCATTCCACCCGCCAGATTGCAATCGAACTGCATCTGAGCATCAAGACGGTCGAGTCCTACCAGGCTCACATTAAGGAAAAATTGGCGTTGCGCAACTCTCGCGAACTCGTCCAGCACGCGATCCGCTGGACCATAAACGAACGTATTGCTTGATTCCCATCGGGGATTCCCCGATACCGTGCTCATCACTTTCCCTGAAGTGCAAAAGAGAGAGCGCCCGCTTGTGGCGGTACCATTCCGTTTGATCCTATCTCCTTGTATCTGCGTATCTTCGTTTGACACGAGTGGAGCGGAACTTTGTTGGCTGATTTGAGGTTCCGCACCCCGTTATCGACAACGCGCAATGCCAAGCAAGAACCTTCACGTCGGTATGTTTAAGGGGGGTAGGAGGATCCAGCTATGGTAGCCCAAGCCGTTCCTCACGGCCGTACGACGCAAAAAGCGCCGGCAGTGGCTGAAGTTCATGTTGTGTGGATCACTGCTGGTCTCGGCTGTGATGGTGATTCGGTTTCCGTCACCGCAGCCACCCAACCCAGCATTGAAGATGTCTTGCTGAATGCGATTCCCGGTCTCCCGAAGGTACACCTGCACAATCCAGTGCTTGCTTATGAAGTGGGCGACGACTTCATGAAGTACTGGTATCTCGCCGAGCAGGGAAAGCTCGATCCGTTCGTTCTTGTGGTGGAAGGCTCTATCCCGAACGAGAAGATCAAAAAAGAAGGCTACTGGGCTGCGCTGGGCACAGACACGCGGACCGGCCAGCCGATCACCACCAACGAATGGATTGACCGGCTCTCACCTAAGGCGACCGCAGTCGTGGCGATAGGAACCTGCGCTACTTACGGCGGAATTCACGCCATGGAGGGCAATCCCACCGGATGCATGGGATTGGCAGATTATCTCGGTTGGGACTGGCGTTCGAAGGCTGGCCTGCCGATTGTAAACGTGCCCGGCTGCCCCGTTCAGCCAGACAACTTCATGGAAACGGTGCTGTACCTGCTGTACCAGGTGTCCGGGATGGCGCCGATGATTCCGCTCGACGACCAACTCCGCCCGACGTGGCTATTCGGCAAAACAGTACACGAAGGATGTGATCGTGCCGGCTATTACGAGCAAGGAGACTTCGCCTCTGACTATGGCTCTCCGAAGTGCATCGTGAAACTCGGTTGCTGGGGGCCAGTGGTGAACTGTAATGTTCCCAAGCGCGGCTGGATGGCCGGGATGGGTGGTTGCCCGAATGTAGGTGGTATATGCATCGGGTGTACGATGCCCGGCTTCCCCGACAAGTTTATGCCGTTTATGGATGAACCTCCGGGCGCGAAGGTGTCCACCGGTGGAGCTGCTGCTTACGGCCGCGCCGTGAGTGCGTTGCGTAATCTCACCAATGCGACGCTGAACAAGGAACCCAAGTGGCGTCACCCACGGCCGGAGATTACCACCGGCTATCACCCGAGAACCTACTGAGGCGAAAAGGAGCGATTCGGATGGGCACGATCACAGCAGTCGAACAGCAAACTCCGTCCAAGTCCCGCAAGCTCGTGGAGATGAATTGGGATCCGATCACTCGTATCGTCGGGAGTCTCGGCATTTTCACGAAAATCGATTTTGAGAACCGGCAAGTGGCCGAGTGCCACAGCACGTCTTCCATCTTTCGTGGATACAGCATTTTCATGAAGGGTAAGGACCCGCGAGATGCGCACTTCATCACCAGCCGCATCTGCGGTATCTGCGGTGACAACCACGCGACCTGCGCGACCTATGCGCAAAACATGGCGTTCGGCATTCGTCCGCCCGCCATGGCCGAATGGATTGTCAATCTGGGCGAAGCTGCCGAGTACATGTTCGATCACAATATCTTTCAGGACAATCTGGTCGGGGTGGATTTCTGCGAGCAGATGGTGAAGGAAACCAACCCCAAAGTGTTCGCCAAAGCCGAGAAGACAACCTCACCGAATGCCCACCTGCATGGCTATCGCACGATCGCCGACATCATGCGGGCTCTGAATCCGTTCACGGGTGCGTTCTACCGTGAAGCTTTGCAGACCAGTCGCTACACGCGGGAGATGTTCTGCCTCATGGAAGGACGCCACGTTCACCCTTCCACGCTGTATCCGGGCGGCGTAGGCACAGTTCCTACGATCCAGCTGTTCACTGACTATCTGGTGCGCCTGATGAAGTATGTGGAGTTCATGAAGAAAGTTGTTCCCATGCATGACGACCTGTTCGACTTCTTCTATGAAGCTCTGCCGGGCTACGAGAAGGTCGGACAGCGCCGCATCCTGCTCGGCTGCTGGGGGTCATTCAACAACCCCGACGTTTGCGACTACAAGTACGAGCACATGACCGATTGGGGCCGCGCCATGTACGTCAGTCCGGGCGTGGTGGTTGACGGTGAACTGGTCACCACCGACCTGGTGGATATTAATCTCAACATCCGTATCTTGCTGGGCAGTTCTTACTACGAGGACTGGGAGAACAACGAGACCTTTGTCCGGAAAGATCCCTTGGGTAATCCAGTCGACAAACGCCATCCCTGGAACCAGACGACAATTCCCAGGCCGCAAAAGCGCGACTTTGGCGGCAAGTACACCTGGGTCATGTCGCCGCGCTGGTACGACAAGCGCACCGACAAATATCTCGCACTCGACACAGGCGGCGGCCCGATTGCGCGCTTCTGGGCGACGGCTCTCGCCGGAGTAGTCGACAACGGTTATGTGAAGGCGACGGGCAAAAGCGTCAAGATCTATCTTCCAAAGACTGCCTCGCTGCCCGAGGTTGAGTTTGAATGGAAGATTCCCAAATGGAGCAACGCCATCGAACGCGACCGCGCGCGAACGTATTTCCAGGCATATGCGGCTGCGTGTGCGCTGCACTTCCTCGAAAAGGCCATGGCTGAACTCCATGCGGGGCATACAAAGACGTGGACAGACTTCAAAGTGCCGGAAGACGCCATAGGTTGCGGATTTCACGAAGCGGTGCGCGGCGTGCTCTCGCATCACGTTGTGATCCGCAATCACAAAATCGCCAACTATCATCCGTATCCGCCGACCCCGTGGAACGCAAATCCACGCGACGTTTACGGAACGCCGGGTCCCTACGAGGACGCTGTGCAAAATACACCGATCTTCGAGGAAAACGGGCCCGACAAATTCAAGGGGATCGACATCATGCGCGCGGTGCGCAGTTTCGATCCTTGCCTGCCGTGCGGCGTGCACATGTATCTCGGCAACGGCAAAGTGCTCGATACAGTGCACTCGTCAATGTTCGGTAGGCATTGAATGACGAGGAGTGAGAGCGACCGTGGCCCCTCCAAGGTCCGCTCTTGCTCCTCCTCATCGTCTGTGGGGAATATGTCGATTGACAGCCGGTTTCGGGATAGGGTGCAACGAATCGCGGGAATGGTACAGGAGATTGAGTCGCTGGCTGATCCGGCGGCACGAACCGTGGTGCGCAATTTGCTGCACTCCCTGATGGAAATGCATGGTATAGGTCTGGAACGCATCCTCGCAACCATCGTCACAAGGGATGCGCAAGGCGAGCGCGTCATCGAAGAACTCAGCAACGACCCACTCGTGGCTAGCCTGCTGATTCTTCACGGACTTCATCCACAAGACTTCGAGACGCGCGTCAGAAATGCGTTCGAACGGGCAGCTTCGACCGTGCGGTTACAAGGCGGTGTATTGGAAATACTTGGAATTAACGAGGGCATCGTGCATCTGCGCCTGACCGCTAACGGGCATGGATGCGGCGCCTCTTCACTCCGGCAATTGGTGGAAGATGCCTTCTACGCCGCCGCTCCGGATCTTTCGAGCCTTCTGATCGAAGGCGAAGCCAGCAGCAATGCATCAGCGATTGTGCCACTGGAGAAACTGCTGGCATCACCCGTAGCGGGCCACACGCCTCAACCGACCAGCAACCGACATGGGGAGACAAGATGAACGGTGGCCCTGGGATCTCTAATCGCGGTTTTGGTCTTCTCCGGCAGTTTGCCGAGCGCAAAACGCCGCGCGAGCGTTGTGAGTTGTGCAGTACCCCCCTTTGGTCGGAGCATCCGCACCTCGTGGAACTTACCAATCGCAAGCTGGTATGTGCCTGCGACGCGTGTGGTTTGTTGTTCAGTGGACAATCCGGCGCTCGCTATAAGCGCGTGTCCCGGCGCTTCCTGTCGATTCCTGGTTTCCGCCTGACGGATGCGCAATGGGATGATCTTTCAATCCCAATTGGCCTTGCATTCTTCTTTACCAACAGCCTGCTCCGGAAGGTTGTCTCGCAATATCCCAGCCCGGCAGGAGCGACTGAGTCATTGCTTTCACTCGGAGCGTGGAACGAAATCGCCACCACCAACCCTGTCATCTGCGAGATGGCGGATGATGTCGAAGCGCTCCTCGTGAATCGAGTCGGCTATGCCCGTGGCACATCGCCCGCAGAGTGCTACATTCTGCCGATCGATCATTGCTATCGGCTTGTGGGCATCATTCGCATGTACTGGCGAGGGTTCTCCGGTGGAAGCGAGGTCTGGCAACAGATTGCCGATTTCTTTGCCGATCTCCGCCACAAATCCACGGTGGTGGGCGAGGCATATCATGCCTGATCTGACCTTCGCAGTCGAGGGTGTGGAGGTCGTCGAATTTGTAGCTGTACCAACGCTTGCCTTTCAGGTGCGCGTCACCAACCTCGATCCAGAAGAAGAAATTCACACTGTCGTGCTTCGCTGCCAAATCCAGTTAGACGCGGTACGGCGTCGTTATACCTCCGAAGAGCAGGAACGTCTGGTGGAGCTCTTTGGCGAACCTGCACGTTGGGGGTCAAGTCTGCGCAGCACGCTCTGGACACATACGACTCTAGTGGTCCCGCCTTTCCATGGCACAACTGTAGTCAGCATGCCTGTCCCGTGCAGCTTCGACTTCAGTGTCGCAGCGACAAAGTACTTCGCGGGCCTTCAAACTGGGGACGTGCCACTTTTGTTCTTGTTCAGTGGCACCACTTTTTATGCTGCAGCTGACGGTGTCCTGCAAGTCGCACCAATTTCCTGGGACCGGGAGGCTCGCTTTCGTCTGCTGGTGGATCTCTGGAAGCGGATGATGGACACGTACTACCCAAACAGCGTCTGGCTACGCGTGAGTCGCGATCTGTTTGATGAGTTATCCCGTTACAAAGTGAGTAAAGGCCTGGCTGGTTGGGACCAGGTCCTTGAGAGTTTTTTGGCCGAATCGCGAGACACGCTGGTCAAAGCATGAACCTGGCACAGATCGAGAAGATCACGAAAGCCGTTCTTTACGAGGGATACATGCTCTATCCCTATCGGCCATCGGCGATCAAAAACCAACGACGCTTTAACTTCGGCGTGATCCATGCCAAAGCGTACGGGCACGACAACGGTGAGCTGTGCGAGTTGCAGACTGAGTGCCTGGCGCAGGCAGCTGAAGGCGCGACGCTACAAATACACCTTCGCTTTCTCCGCCTTGTGGACAGGGCCGTATGCAGGATTAGCGAAGGAGTCCTGACCCCGAATGCCGCTTGCGAAATAGAACCGATGTCTTCGTTGGAAGTGGGAGGCCGCGTTTATCGGTCGTGGCAGGAAGTCACGGAAGAGGCAGTTTCGATTCCCGTTGTCTGCCTCAGTGAACTCAGCCGTGCGCCGATCACGCATTCGTTCCACCTGTCCCCTGAAAGCTCGGTCGAGACCATTCCGGCCGAACCGGGCAGAGTGGTCGGTGCAATTGTTCGTACCACAGCCGCGCAGAATGGGCGTGTTCAAGTCTCGGCCGAAATTCCGCGAGAGGGCTTATTCAAGCTGAGACTCGGAATCGTAAACGAAAGCGAATACACCCCCCGCGACACCGCGATGCGCGAAGATGCCCTGCCGAGTTCCTTCCTTTCCGTTCACCTCGTGCTGGGAATCGAGAAGGGCGAGTTCGTTTCCCTCCTCGATCCTCCCGCCGCTCTGCAGCCCTTCGCTTCAGCCTGCCGGAATTTCGGGCTGTGGCCAATCCTGATTGGTGAGCCCGGCGCATGCGACACATTGCTATGCTCGCCGATCATCCTTTACGACTATCCGAGGATTGCGGGCGACAGCCCCGGAGATCTGTACGATGGGACTGAGATCGACGAGATCCTATCTCTTCGCATTCTGACTCTGACCGAAGATGAGAAGCGAGAGATGCGGGCTTCCGACGAGCGCGCCCGCGCAATTCTCGAACGCACGGAATCACTGACTCCCGAGCACTGGAGTCGCCTACACGGTGCTCTTCGCAGCCTGGAACCTCTCAAGGAGAAGGCTTCGTGAACGAATGGGAATGGCAACTCCTGGAGGCTAAGACTCCAGTGCAGGCGGTACGAGTGCAGGGAGGCGAAGTGTCCGTCGGGAACCGAGTCCGTTTGTTGCCGAAGGAGGGCGGCGACGTTCTCGATATCGCCCTGGCAGGCAAAATAGCGAGGGTCGAAAGCATTGAACAAGACTATGAAGGCGGCTTCCACGTCTGCGTGGTAGTCGATGACGATCCGGGCAGTGATCTCGGGCTTGCCCGCCAGCCCGGCCATCGCTTCTTCTTTGCTCCCGATGAAGTGGCAACGCTTCCTGAAGATCACACGGTGACCAGCTCCGCACCCCGCATCTTGATAGCTGGCATCGGCAATATCTTCCTGGGAGATGATGCGTTCGGTTCGGAGGTGGTGCGCCGTCTCGCGAGTCGAACATTACCGAGCGATGTGCGCGTGGTGGACTTTGGGATTCGCGGTTTCGACCTGGCTTACGCATTGCTCGACGGCCCTGAGACAACAATTCTGGTCGATGCTTGTCCCCGCGGAGATCCGCCAGGCACGCTCTACGCTCTCGAACCGGACGTGCGATCGGCGGAATTCGATCCTGGGCCAGGCTCCGTTGAGACGCATGCCATGAATCCCGTGAGTGTTCTGCGGCTGGCTCGTTCGATGGGTGGAGTTCTGAGGCGCGTTGTACTGGTGGGATGCGAACCCGCCAGCTTCGGCCCGGACGAGGGCCGCATGGGATTGAGCGCTGACGTTGAGGCTGCACTTAAGCCTGCCGTCGAACTTGTCGAATCTATGGTGAAGAAAATTCTAGGTGGGGAGCCGTTGGGCTCTGCAACCACGTCAAGCATAAGGAGACTGCCATGGCAACAACAGTGATGGAGCATAACAACCTGGATTTCGCGCCCACAAACGATCGCGATACCTTGTACTTCCTGGGGGGAGTGGCGCTCATGGTGTTCGGCGCTGGCCTTATTCTCTCCAACCCCGTGGTGCGGAAGTATCTCGGACAAATGGGAATCGGGAACCTGGCGCAGTCAGCGCTGCCGGATATCGAGCGTTATATGCGTCTGCGCAACATGTGATTCGGAACGGGAGCGTGAATTCTCGGATGAGGAGGAAAGGTTGCACTCTGCCCTGAACCCGACAAGACCTGACCCCGGAGCGAATGTCGTCCGCTACGAACTGGACGCGCGCATGAGCCGCTTCCGGGTCCAGGTGTTCGCCGGAGGTTTACTGTCCGCCTTCGGCCACAACCCTGTCATTGCGATTCGCGATTTTGCGGGCGAGATCTCTTACAACCCCCAAGCTGTGGAACAGGGTACAGTCACCGTCCGAATCGATCCTCGCTCCTTCGAGGTTGCCAGCGAAGTCAGCGACAAAGACCGCAGAGAAATCGAAGAAACGATGCGCAGGAACGTGCTGGAAGTCGAGCGCTATCCGGAGATTCTCTACGAATGCTCGAGGCTCTCGGCCAGTAAGACTGGCGAAGGCCAGTACTGGATCGCATTGAACGGCGACCTGACATTGCATGGAGTGACGAGGGGGCAAGCCGTTTCATCCCGAGTTTCCGTCAGCGGAAACATGCTGCGGGCCTCAAGCGAATTTACGGTGCGTCAAAGCGACTACGAGATAAAACCCGTCTCTGTGGCGGGTACCCTCAAGGTGAAAGACGAACTCAAGCTCTCGTTTGACATCGTTGCGCGCAGTAGTTGACTCGACGACCAACAGGAGCCGTTGTTTGGATGTCCGCTGACAACTACTTCCTGGTGCAGGCACCCGCACAGGCACTCCAGGCCACGCCTAGCGCATGCAGAATCAGTTGGTCGTGCAAGGTCAACTGAGCCGGATCTGCAATCACCTGGTAGCTGTAGAGGACACGCGGATTACGCATGATGCACCAGGGTTCATGACGGACTACCCCACCGCAATGCTCACACGCCCTGTCGGCACTGTAGCGATTGCAGTGATACCAACTCGCTTGCGGGACCGTGAAGATCATCAAAGCCTCTTCCATTTTCGTCGGACGCGTAACTCTTCGTCCTGTTTCCGCAGTGCGAGCGCGAAGCGGAGGATCGGACTACAGAGACCGTCATCGACACAGTGCATCCATTTGTTACCCTAGTCTGTGATTTGGATCACTTCTTGTTCCGCTTGGGAGGTCACGGGGATGGGCCGGAGAATGGAATGGCTTCTTCCCGCGACGATCCTTCATGGATCAGAAACAGCCTTCGTATAATTCCTGACCTTTGGAAAGTCACATCACGTGCGATCTCGCCCGGACATCTGAAGGTTAACGACGAACAAGAGAAAAAACTTGACGCCTCGAATTTCAGGCCGTAAGCTTGCAGCGGTTTAACGGCGCATTCCCCGCGCGCCGGATGACAAAGCCTACAGAGGATATCGGTACCTCGTAAGTCTTCATTTTCTCGGGTCCCTGCCCTACTTCGGATTTGTTCTTTGTGCCGTGCGAGGTGATCGGTGGAATTTTATCCACTCGATGGCCGGTATATTACGAGCGCATCCGAACTTTAGGAAAACCAACTCGCGGCCGGGTAAGGCGCGTGATTAAAGTTGACGTTGTAACGATCAGCCGCCACAACTCACTACAGCGTAAGCAGAGAACCCGAAATGGAGCACTGGAAGTTCATTAGAAGGATTCTTCCACGTCGGAAATCTCGCGCATGACACCTCCTTTGAACGAGATGTTTCGACGACTCTTCAGCGCTGAGGGGCAAACTCGTGCCGCTCGCTCTGTCGAGACCTTTGGGTGGATCGACATGGCATTGGGGCTCGTCATTTTGATTGGTCCCTATTGGACAGCCTGGCTTCTGCAACTACCCGCGCTCACAGATCAGGGTGTGAACTATCTTCGGCTCGTCGGACTGCTGGTAGGCGGGCTCGGCATGCTGTATGTGGTAGCAGGGCGTTTAAACGCTCAAGGCTTCGTCTTTGCCTCCTTGCTGGATCGGCCCCTTGTGCCACTGATAATGGCGGTCCTGTGGTACAAGCAAATTCTGCCGGGCCCTCTCGCGCTTGCATTTTCTGTTACCGACTTCGGTGGATTCCTCTGGACATACTTGGCATGGCGTGAGGATGCACGATCTGCCCCGGGAACCGAGCCTCCCAGGCTCACTGCGCGGATCGCAGCTGGTTTCTTCGGATTTGTGAGTGGCGTAATCCGCGATGCCCGGACTTTTCACCCCGATGGAAGAGTCTTTCGCGGAACCATCCGAACCCTGCAGCCAATGGACGCGAGCTATGCCCGCGCAGCCGAGCAGCTGACGGGGTCGGTGCTCATGCGCATCGGCATGGGGGTGATGAAGAAAGGATCCCCTCTGTGGCTGGCGGACCGGATTCCCGATGCGCCAAGCATTGCGATGCGCATCGCGTCTTCACGCGAAGGAATCACCCTCGGGGGCCCCGGTGACGATTGTCTTGATCTGTTGTGCACAGCCGGGGGCAATCGCCTGTGGAAACTCGTCTTGAATTTGGCGACAGGCGGATGGATGTACGGTCTCCACAAGTTCGACTATTTCAAGAACCTTTATTACGCCGACGTACCGTATCGGATTGATGAAGGCAAATGCGATGTTTGGATTCGTATCGTGCCGGATATGGAGACTCCGGGCCTACCGCAAGATGGCCCGGCACGCGAAAATGGTCTCTCACGGGCTGTGGCCCGCCACGCAGTCCTCCATCTTGAAGTTCAGCCGGTCGGGGAAACCCGCCAGCCATTCGTTCCCATCGCCGAGATCCGCTTCGACGAAGAGATTGAGATTGACCAGGAGGCCCTGCATTTCGATCCGTTTGCAGCACGCGGGTTCGAACCTCACGGATTTCTGACGGAAGTTCGCAAGAGCGTATACCCGGCAAGTGCTGGTGCTCGCCCTGCGAGTGCACCGGAACGGGTTCAGCGACTTCGGGCAGGTTTTGCGAGCAGATTGGCCTCGTACCTCGAACGGGACTCTGAGTCTGCTCCACCTAGCCGATGGCGCAGTTGGTTCAAGCTCGGTTTCTTGACGGCAATTGGCATTTTGGTGATCTTCGGGATTTACATGGCGGTTCGACTAACCCAGGATCGCCCCGTCGAGTACGCGGACGATGTTCTTCACTTTGAGTATGGTTCGACTGGTGGCGAGCGGATGGACGGAATTCCTTACTGGTTCTGGGTCGCGCTGCCTGAACTATTTCCGGAATATCTACCCGACAAGCAACCGGGGCGCGGCTACTCGGTTTTCGGAATGATCTATGAGCCTGGTAAGGATCCGCGCTACGACCTACCTGTTGGCATGTCGATGCGAAATTTCCGGGGCATCGACGTGGTGTACCTCAATTGTGCGGTGTGCCACACGAGCACTGTGCGAGACGCTCCGGGTGCGGCGCCTCGCATCGTTCCCGGAATGCCGGCTCACACCTTTGACTTAGGATCCTGGGGGAAATTCCTAACCACGATTCCCAAAGATCAGAAGTTCACTCCACAGCGCCTGCTCGATCAGATTAGCAAGATGCAGGACGACCCGCATCGTCGTGTGGACAAGCCCGATCTGATCAATAGATTGATCTTCCGGTATCTCGCGGCCTATTTGATGCGGGACCAACTCCTTATCCTCGGTCAGCGCCTCAGCTTCATTAACAAGGACAGTTGGGGACCGGGCCGAGTAGATACTTTTAACGCGCCGAAGGCGTTGTTGAATTTTCCGATGGAGAAGTACGCAGATCCCAAAGAGTTGATCGGCAACGTCGATTTCCCGTCGATTTGGTACCAGGGGCCCAGAAAGGGGATGCAACTTCACTGGGACGGAAACAACACCTCGGTAGATGAACGGAACTTATCCGCTGCGTTTGGAACCGGCGCGTATCCTCCGACGCTGGACGTCGATCGTGTGCTGCGGACTGCAAAGTGGCTCGAGACTGCGAAGCCGCCAGCGTATCCATATCCGATTGATGGTTCGCTCGCGGCGCAGGGCCAACATGTTTATGAGGAATATTGCGGCGGGTGCCATGGGACGCGGGAACCGCCGTTCCGGCATGAACCGCCACAAGCCAACGAGTTGGTAGGTACCGTGGTGCCGATTGAAAAGATAGGCACCGATCGCTGGCGCCTCGACTCTTACACCTGGGTTTTGGCCGTAAACCAGAGCACACTTTATGCCGGCTACGAGAAAGACTGGGGTTTTGATCCACCCTATCCGCAGCGCTTCACTCACTTTCGCAAGCAGCCGGGTTATGCAAATTCTCCGCTCGACGGAATCTGGCTGCGCGCACCTTATCTGCACAACGGGTCAATACCAAATTTGTGGGAACTGCTAAAGCACGAAAAAGATCGTGTCGGGTCCTTTTACCGCGGCAATGACGTTTACGATCCCAAAAATGTCGGCTTCGTTTCCACGATCGCTGAGCAGGATGGCCGCAAGTTCTTCCTCCTGGATACCCGGCAACCCGGCAATGGAAACGGCGGTCACACGGGGCCTGCTTACGGAACCGAACTACCGGATCAGACGAAGTGGGCGCTGATCGAGTATCTGAAAACGTTTTGACCGGGCGAGGATGAATATGACAAGGCGCACGAAACGAAATCTTTTGATCGTTGCAGCGCTGCTCCTTGTCGTTGTTGCGGTTACAGTCTGGAGTAGCTTTTTCATGGAAAGGCCGCAGCCGGGATGGATCACCGCCGATCAACGCGACAACTTCCTTTATGGCTCGGTGGACGCTGAGCGCGAGGCCGGGATTCCTTATTGGATCTGGCTGGCTCTGCCACGCATGTTCCCTGAGTACATGCCGGGAAACGGAGGCTACGTTTCGGTCGGCCTCTCGTGGGAAGAAGGCAAGGAAATGCCGGCTGGCTTCTCCAAGAAAATTGTCGGTTATATTCGTGTGGCAGGGAACTGCGCACTTTGCCACGCGGCCTCCTATCGTCCTGGGCCTGACGAAGGCCCCGTGGTTGTTCCTGTGGTGCCGGGCCGTGCGGTGGATCCCCAGGCGCTACTCACATTCTTTCAGCAATGTGCCCAGGACGCGCGGTTCAATTCCACGGAGATCATGACGGAGATCAATAGCGCGACGAAGCTCAGTTGGATTGACAGCTTAATCTACCGATACATTCTGATCCCGCGCACCAAGCGGCACCTTCTCAATCAGGCACACGTCGTGTTTGACTCGACACTGCAGAATCACAGCCGCGATTCGCATTCTGACGCTGCTTTCCCGGAGCCACGGCTGAGAGAACTCGCGACCTGGGTGAAGAACTCCAAGGTGCCGCAATATCCGCTGATGTGGGATCAGGCACTGGTTCAGGCGGGCAAGCCGTTGTTTGATCAGCACTGCGGATCGTGCCACGCGAAGGATGGAAAGCGACAGGGAACGGAAGTGCCGATTGCGGAGATCGGCACCGACCGTGAATTGGCGAACAAACTGAAGGTCAACGGATACGTCGCTCCAACATTGGATGGTATCTGGATGCGCGGCCCATATCTTCACAATGGTTCGGTCCCCTCGGTGGGTGATCTGCTGAAGCCGCCGGCGCAGCGTGCGACGACTTTCTACCGCGGCAACAACCTGCTCAACACCCAGGTCTTAGGCTTTGTTTCGGACCTGGCGCAGGAGAAGGGCTTGCACTTCACGCTGTTCGATACCCGGCAGCCGGGCAACAGCAACGCTGGGCATCTGTATGGGACCGAACTCTCGGATCAAGAAAAGAAGGCAATTCTCGAGTACCTGAAAACTCTTTGATTTGGCAGAAAGAGCGGATAAGGGCGAAAAAGTAGAGGATGAGTTCGACGACTCCAGGTCAAGCCGATTGCGAATATATTGTCGTCGGGTCCGGCGCAGGCGGGGGCACGGTGGCGTCGCGTTTGGCTTTGGCGGGACGGTCCGTCATTCTTCTTGAGGCCGGCGGAGATCCACGAAAACTCAAAGGCGGCGACCCAGTTCAGCCGGAGGCCAATCGCCTACCCGCAGACTACGATGTCCCTGCCTTCCACGCCTTTGCGTCGGAAAACAGCGCGATCAAATGGGACTTTTACGTTCGTCATTACTCGGACGATGAGCAGCAGCGGCTCGACCCGAAGTACATCGAAGAACGAGACGGCGTGCTTTATCCACGAGCCGGGACACTCGGAGGTTGCACTGCGCACAATGCCCAGATACTGGTCTATCCCCACAATTCAGACTGGGAATACATCGCCGATCTTACCCAAGATGAAAGCTGGCGCGCGGACCGGATGCGTACATATTTTGAGCGTCTTGAGAATTGCCATCATCGACCTTGGCATCGGTTGCTGTCCAAGATAGGGTTGAATCCGTCACGCCATGGGTGGAAGGGATGGCTCCGTACGGAGAAAGCGATCCCCATGGAATCGCTGCTGGAGAAGGATCTCTTTCATACCCTCGCAGATTGTGTCAGGGATTCGCTGAATGCGGCAGGCCATGTTGTCGAGCGGCTTGGCTGGTTTCTGGAAAGCTGGGGAGATCCCAATGACTGGCGTCTGGTGGAAAAGAATGCCATAGGATCGCGTTATCTGCCGCTGACCACCAAGAACCACGCGCGCACGGGCTCTCGCGAGTTTGTTCTCGAAACAGCACGCAAGCACCGCAACTTCAGGGTTGAGCTGAATGCACTTGCCACCAAGGTATTGTTTGATGAAAACAATCGTGCCATCGGAGTGGAGTATCTGCGTGGCGAGAACATGTATCGCGCGTGTTCGCAGCCCAGTCAGGAAATAGGAGAGACTCATAGGATCTATGCCTCAGGGGAGGTGATCCTCGCGGGTGGTGCGTTCAACACACCGCAATTGTTGATGCTCTCGGGTGTTGGCCCACGAGAAGAACTGGAACCCCACGGAATCAAAATCCTGGTAGATCTTCCCGGCGTTGGCAGGAATCTGCAGGATCGTTACGAAATCGCTGTGGGCCACCGCTTAAACCGCCCGCACTGGGAGTTGTATAAGCACGTGAAGTTTTCCTCGTCGGACCCGCAATTCCAGCAGTGGAACCTCTGCCGCACGGGAATTTATGCCACCAACGGTTCGGTGCTCTCTTTCTTTAAGCAATCGCCTGTGGCCGAGGGCCCCCCCGATCTGTTCTGCATGGCGCTGTTGGCGAATTTCCAAGGATATTTTCCGAACTACTCCGATCTGTTCGCCAGGGATTTGAATTGTCTGACCTGGGTTGTGCTGAAGGCACACAGCCGAAACCGTGCCGGCAGCGTTACCTTGCGCTCCGCCGACCCACGAGATGTGCCGCGCATTAATTTTCGTTACTTCGAGGAAGGCGCCGATCAGGACATGGATGCTGTGATCGACGGAATCCGATTTGTTCGTGCCCTCACTTGCGAACTTAGAGATCTGTCCGAGGAATTCCCAGGGAAAGATGTCAATACAGACGAAGAGTTGAAGGCTTTCGTCCGCAACAATGCCTGGGGCCACCACGCATCCTGCACTTGCGCGATCGGTCCTCGTGATAAAGGTGGGGTGTTGAGCAGTGACTTCCGTGTGCACGGAACCACCGGCTTGCGCGTTGTCGACGCATCGGTATTTCCACAAATACCGGGGGTTTTCATTGTCAGCGCGATCTATATGATTGGGGAAAAGGCAGCCGATGTAATTCTCTCTGGCTGATACGGCTTTTGTTGTACCGATGCGATTCCGCATCCGGTGGGGGCACAAATACTGGTCAGGGACGAAACTCAGTTATCGCGAAAGTGTCTCTGCCGCATAACCGTCAGAACCAACGCCTGCTCATTGAGTCAGGCCTCAAGGAGTAGCTAGCTATGGCTTACGATGTTCCGCAACTACTGCAAATGACGTTTTCGGATTTAGATTCTCTCTTTTCTTCGAGTTCGGCAGGAGACATTCCGAACGGACCAGCCAAGGGCACAGCGATCATCGCATCGGGTACCAACTTCAGCCACGAAATCGCTGAATTCATCAACCTTTTTGTGTGGCAGGGCAAAACATTTGATGCCAAGGAGGGAGTGTTGAGGAACCGGATACTTGCCATCGGTCTCAACGCCATTATTGCCAAGGTCTACAAAGGGCCCAGTTGGTTTGACGAAAAGGAGTGCATCGTTCTGGACTATTCTCAGACTTCGTCGGTGGCCCACTGGATTCGCGACGAGATAAGGCGGATCGGCCCGGATTTCTACTTGGGCCGCGTCTATTGGGCCAACAAGCCCCTGATTCATTTTTGCCTGCAATTCGGTGCGGTCGCCGGTTCGTGAACCAACAGTCTCCAGGGTTGCGAAAGTTTTGCGCTTATGTGAATCCGGCAGGAGGTAATGGTTGTGACGAGCAAACGAGTGGGTGTGCTGATTGCGTTACTGCTTCTGGTCGGTGCGGCCACACTTCTCTATTGGTGGAGTGTGCCCCGGTCCGGACATGTTAAAGACGAAGCTCTATTGGCCGGCAGGGATGCGTCGAGCTTTCCTGCAGCCGATGAGGACTTCTTCCATGACATGGATGGCGGCGTGAATCTAAGCCCGGAGGAAATTAAAGGCCGCAACACCTGGGTCGCCTGGTCGGCAGGCAATGACCGCCTGTGGGACAAACTCAGTTATGTCAGCGCCGGGGCTCTCGATTTCCTGAAGACTCTCTCTTCACATCCCGAACTGCTGAAGATAGATCCGAACTTCAGTCGCGATCATCGCTGGGAGTACCTTGGCCTTGTGAATGATCCCTGTTTCGAAAAGGCGACAGGCCCCGACCCTGAACGCTGGGGACTCTGGCTGGACAAGCGACGTGCAGACTGCAAACCAGATCCGTTCGAAAATGAGACGAAATATCCCGGGGTGAAGATTGGATCGCGCGGAACAAAACTTGATGGCAAGGACTTCCCCGTAGGATCGTTTTATGGATACGAAACCGGCATCGTTGGCCTGCGCCTGTTTCCCAACCCGGATTTCGACGAGAAAGCGGCTAAAAGCTGGGATCCGGTCCGCTATTACACAGATCCCACGTACTACAACAACAAGCACCTCGTGCGTCCCTATCGCGTCGGAATGTCCTGCGGTTTCTGCCACATCGGGCCCAATCCGCTGAAGCCGCCGGCAGACCCGAATAACCCGAGGTGGGAGAACCTTAGCTCCAACGTCGGAGCGCAATATTTCTGGATCGACAGAATCTTCTACTGGCAAGGCGAAGAAGATAATTTCGTCTGGCAACTATTTCACACCTCCCGGCCCGGCAGCCTCGATACTTCCTTCGTCTCGACTGACAATATCAACAATCCTCGCACCATGAATGCAGTCTACCTGTTGAAAGAACGGCTGATGCATTCCAAACGTTGGGGCAAAGAGACCCTCGCCGATGGGCAGAAGGACAACAGGCAGTTCAACGACTACGTCCCAAGTGGATGGCTCACGGAATTCTATTCGGCACCGGAAACTGTCTGGACCCCACGCGTCCTGAAAGACGGCGCCGACTCGGTTGGAGCTCTGGGAGCGCTCAACCGTGTCTATTTGAATATCGGAACGTTCAGCGAAGAATGGCTACTCCACTTCAACGCCCTCATTGGTGGCAAACCGATTACGCCTATCGAGATTTCTGTTTCCCGCAAGAATTCAGCATATTTTGCTGCGACAGAAGCGCAAACGCCCGATATGGCACTGTTTTTTCTGAAGAGCACGGAACCGCACCATCTCAAGGATGCTCCGGGCGGCGCTGAGTACTTGAAGAAAGACGAAGCCTTAGTCCCACGCGGCAAGGAAGTATTTGCCGAGCGATGTGCGCGTTGCCACTCCAGCAAACTTCCTCCTCCGCAGGTGCCGGGTCTCGATCCGTCTGGTTGCGCTGGAAAAGACTACCTCAACTGCTGGAATCGGTACTGGGATTGGACCAAGACGACAGACTTTAAAGACAAAATGAAGGATATCGTTATGGCGCCTGACTTCCTCGATGGAAATTATCTATCGACCGAACTCAGAGTCCCGGTAACCCTGCTTCAAACCAACGCCTGCAGCCCACTTGCCACCAATGCTCTCGGAGGCAACATCTGGGATAACTTCTCCTCCCAGTCCTACAAGGAACTCCCTTCGGTTGGGACGATCACCTGGTATCACCCATACACTGGCGAGCCAAGAACATACGTGATGCCCGCAGGCGGCAGGGGATATACTCGTCCACCCTCGCTGGTCAGCTTGTGGTCTACCGCGCCCTTCCTGCTGAATAACAGCGTTGGGAAATTCAATCCCGAGCCATCTGTCCAGGCACGCCTTGATTCGTTCGAAGATTCGATTCACCAGATGCTGTGGCCGGAAACTCGCCAGAAAGACGAACTGCTGGGCGATAAGATCCCGGGCAAGATTGACCGAACCACGCAAGCCAGTTACCTCAAGGTTTCTTACGGATATCTTCCGGACGCGCTGCAGCAACTCCGCGGGATAAGACGATTTTTCCCGATGATTTTCGACGAACAAGACAAGATGATCAGGATCGGTCCCATTCCTAAAGGCACGCCCGTCGGGTTACTCACAAATATCAACCCGCTTCCGGAAGGCGAGGATCCAAATGAACGCCTGCAGCACGACAAAAAGCTACTCGATCTTGTGCTCAAGATTAGCGCTGATCTGCAGAAGCTTCCGCGTAATGCGACAGATCAGGATGCAGAAAGAGTTTTTCGCAATGTAGTCGACCAGATGCTCGAACTCAGCAAATGCCCAGACCTTATTGTGAATCGTGGCCACTACTTCGGAACGGATTACTTCAAGGGAGGTGAGCCAGGTCTGAGCGATGCGGACAAACTGGCGCTGATCGCGTTTTTGAAAAGGTTCTAGTAGAAACGGCGGTCCTTTGCAGGAGCGGAACTCTTCGTTAGGCCCGCTGGTCGTGCGCTCAGAAATGGAGGTGTTGAATGCCATCCGACTACATCACTGAACTGGCCCAGCGTGCCGATGCGAAGATCACACCGGAAGACTGGAAAGCGAATGCTGAACTTTGCGATTATCTCAAGGAAAAGCCGGCAAATGCATTGCAACTGTCTCAGGAGATGGAATCTCTGCCGGGGCTGCAGGCGCAGCTCGCTTGGCACATTGGCTACACCCCGAGCCAGTGGCTGGTGGAACAAGAACTGGTTCAGGTCGATGCGCGCCGCTCGGGTCAGAACATCTTCCGAGTAGAGCCGTCGGGAGAAACGTATATTCGGGCAGCGAAATCGGGCATGATGGGAATAAGTCTGTCCGGCGGAGGCATTCGTAGCGCCACCTTCAACCTGGGGGTATTGCAGGCGCTGGCCGAGCTCAATCTGCTGCGGTGCTTTGATTACCTCTCGAGTGTTTCAGGAGGAGGTTACATTCACCAATGGCTGGCAGCCTGGATTCAAAGGCAGGCCGAAAAGCACGATCCGACTGATAAGGTTCGCGGATTCGATGAAATCAATGGAATGCTCGTTCCGCCGCCCGAACCGAACAATCCCGGAATCCATCCTGAGCCGATCCGCTGGCTTCGCCGCTACAGCAACTACCTGACGCCACAACGCGGACTATTTACTGCAGATACGTGGGTGGGTGCCACTACGTGGCTTAGGAACACACTGCTGAATCAGATTGTCCTGAGCTCGGGGTTGCTATTTGTTGTGTTGCTTCCACATCTGCTGACTTTTCAATCTCTCGCTCCTCAACATGACTGGGCCGTCTTGACCGCTGCTGCGGCAATCTCGTATCTATTCCTGGTCGCCACGTATTTTGTAGGCGACTCCGTCTGCAAAATAAGCGGCAGCCCCAATGAAAATTTCGGTCAGTCAGGAGTGCAAGGCTTTCTGGTCATTCCTCTCCTAGCCGCAGCTGTATTGACAGCTTTCCTCTTCCCCATCAGTCTGCTGGGAATCAATCTGGTTCTGAGTTTCTTGCTGGCTACCGCTTTGCACCTGATTTTTGCGGCTACTATTGCATTCAAGGGTGGCGTGCTTGTTTCGTACTTGAAAAGTCACCACCGCACGGCTCAATACGCAAGCTTCAGGGAATTCTGGGATCAACGGCCCAAATGCTTTGCTCACGTGAGAGCCGTCTTTGCGATTCTGGGCCTCTGTGTGATCGTGGTCTTTGCGGCGCTGTTTGGTGCAGCCTGGAACGTATCCGCCAATTTGATCATGGCCTGGCTCTGGTCCTGTGGCCCGCGGCACGGTTGGGAACTTGCCCTGGTCATCGGTCCGCCACTAGCCTTGATTGGGCCCATGATCACTATGCTCGTAGCCGTGGGCCTTCTGGGGCGCACCTACACGGATTCCCGGCGGGAATGGTTGTCAAGATTCGCAGCCTGGGTTGGGTTGTACGGCCTTGCTTGGATAGTATTCGTCGGCTTCTCGCTATTCAGTCATGCGGCGATTACGTTGTTGGGTCCTTATGTCAAGACGAAGATCATCGGATTGGTGAGCTGGATTGGCACTACGCTAGCTGGCGTGCTCGCGGGCAAGAGTTCGCACACAGCGGGTACGACAAGTGAGAAGACATCCAAGTTTAGTTTTCCTGACTTGATCGCCACTGTCTCTCCGTATGTATTCATTGCCGGCTTGCTATTGATGGTTTCGTGGCTGGCAGACTTCCTCTTTACGAAATCCCAATCGTACGGCGTCGTATTCGATCTTCTTGTCTTTCTAGTACCGCTTGTGGTTTGCGTTCTATTCGCCTGGCGCGTGGACATCAACGAATTCTCGATGCATGCCTTCTATCGCAATCGGCTGACGCGCTGCTATCTCGGCGCCTCGAATGCGGCTCGCAAACCCAATCCATTTACGGGATTCGATGCGGACGACGCCAAGATCGCGATGAGCGAACTGCTTCCCCACAAGGGATACTACGGTCCCTATCCCATTTTTTGCACCGCACTTAATCTGACACGAGGGCAAGATCTGGCTTGGCAGGAGCGCAAGGCAGCGTCCTTTTTCTTTTCGCCACTCTACTGCGGCTACGATGTCGGCTGGACTGCCGCGAAGCGGTTACGCCGACTCATGCGGTTCAATGGGTTCGTCGAGACAGGAACTTATGCCTATCCCGCACCGGGTATTCATATCAACACCGCGACGGCTATTTCGGGCGCGGCGGTGAGTCCGAACATGGGATTCCATAGCAACCCGGCCACTGCGTTTCTCATGACGATCTTCAATGTCCGGCTCGGTTGGTGGCTGGCCAATCCACGCGTGCTTGCTGAAGATGGAGGAAAGCTGGACCGCAAGCGTGGACCGTTCAACAGCCCCTTTCCCAAACCTTCTCCACACTTTTCTCTGTTCCAGTTGCTGAGTGAGCTTTTGGGTTCAGTGGACGATACGAGCAAGTACGTGATGTTGAGCGACGGAGGACACTTCGACAACATGGGCGTCTACGAACTGGTTCGCCGGCGCTGCAGATACATCGTCATCTGCGACAGCGAGGAAGATGGAGAAGGCAAACATCAGGGCATCGGAATGGCCATACGAAAATGCCGCATTGATTTTGGCGTGGAGATCGACCTGGACCTGCGTCCTTTCGAGTCACTCGACGATGGCGGATGCAGCGCGTCACACTGCGTAGTTGGGACGATTACTTACCCGGAGACACCTCATGATCCCGGAATCGTCGTATATCTTAGATCGTCTCTCACAGGCGACGAACCCGCCGATGTCTTGAATTACAGGAAACAGGACCCTGTTTTTCCAAACGACAGCACATTGAATCAGTGGTTCACGGAGTCACAGTTCGAGAGTTATCGACGCTTGGGTCATCATGCGGCCATGGCAACGTTTCTGCCTGGACGTCCCGAAGCACTCCAGTGCAGCGATAAACACCAGCGGCAGGCGTTGTTTGAGAATCTCAAGAGCGTCTGGTGTCCGCCTACACCGGAGATGCAGCGCTATTCCGCCGATCACAGTAAGCTCTTCCAGTCTCTGCTGCAGGAGATTCGCACCGATACGAAGCTCGAAGGGTTTCTTGATCTATTGTTCGATCGCGATCCCAATCACTCCGCCTTGGAATGGGAGAAGGTCCATAGGGAAGACGCGGAGTACGCAATCCGCTTCTGTTCCAAGCTCATCGAGTTCATGTTCGTGGTCTACATGCAACTGAGACTTGTTTTTCCGGACAATCTCTCGCATCCTTTTTCAAGGGGTTGGGTAGATATTTTTAAAAGCTGGAGCAGGATTGACGTGATCCAAGATTCGTGGCGCAGATATGGAAACAGCTACAGCAGAGCGTTTCAGATCTTCGCTGAAAGCACTGTGAAGCTGCCCAGCGCTAACCCGCATGAGTCAGAGCATGTCGCGAATTCACCCTCTTGATGTCATCGCCGCATTGCTGAGCAGTTGGCAAAAGTTGTTCTCCCGGGGATGGGGGGATGAGCAACTCCTGCGCCACCTTGTTCAGGACGCCGCGTTTGCAGGGCCGCTGCCTTCCATCTGCATCGACTGGTCCGTCGCAGGCCGTCAAGACGGCACGATTTGGCGCGATGGGACGTTCTGCTCGCCTTTGGATCTGCTTCCAGCGCAAGCGAGAACGGTACACGTTCGGGCATGGTCGAAAAGAGGGAATGCCGCTGCTTGCGTGATTCTTGCCGCTTCTCGCGATGAGGGGTACAAAACCCGCGAACGGGTGTTTTGTTCGTTGGTCCACCGCGGGTTCGACTTGTATCTCATTGAAAACCCCTTCTACGGTCGGCGGCGTACATCTTCGACGGCCTCTCTATCGACCTTCAGCGATCATGTCCTGATGAACGTCGGCTCGGTTCAGGAAGCTCGGGCGTTGCTGGAGTACCTGCGCGGTTTCTACGAGCAGTTGACGGTTACCGGATACAGCATGGGAGGCCACATGGCGGCACTCACCGCGGTCTTGTCGGTTCCCTGTTGCGTGTGCTGCGCTAGCGACGGGCGCTTCCGCTGCTCCCATCTATACGAAGGGCCTGCTCTCCTGGAGTGTGAACCTCGAAGCGTTAGCCGCAGGCCATGGCAAACGACTGGCCGCGAAGGAGCGACTACGACTCTTGATTGAGGCGGCAGATCTGACGCGTCACCCTCCTCCTATCCGGAGCGATGCCGCCTTCATAGTGGGATGCGCCAGTGATGGATATGTTCTGGCAAACGAAGTGGAGCGACTGCACGAGCATTGGACCGGAAGCACTCTACGCTGGCTTCCCGCGGGTCACGTCACGGGGTTGTTCTTCTTCGGGTCGGCATTGCGCGATGCTGTGGCGGATGCGAACACGAAGTTGTCAGCCCACGTCAACGCCGATTGCCCCGGCCAGTCCGGCCATTAAGTCCGATGAAGGCTACTCCCAGGTCACTGCCTTGAGGAATGGATTGCAGACTCGAACTCGTCTCATGAGCAGTCTTCATTGCTTATTCACCCCTACATAATATAGATCTGTTGCCACCTCGAATTTGTCTCTAGTCAGAGGCGCCTGCATAGCTTGCCAGTTCTCTGTTGGATAGATAATCTGCCACTGGTCCGGTGAGCCGACGCGCACCGGCATGGAGAAGTGCCCCTCGTCCACACTCCATTTGTACATCACCATCTCTGGCGCTTCACCGAACAAAAGTTCCAGACGCGGAATCTGAGCGTGCCGTAGGTATTGATTGAAGATTGGCGTCAGATTCATGCCCGTCTGCTGATTGAAATATGAAACAACGTCTTCCGTCGTGATGTTCTGATATTTGAAACGCTGGTAGAAGTCATAGAGCAGGGTCCACCATTTCGCATCGTCGTCCACAACGGAGCGCAGAGTGTTCAGCATCAAAGCGCCTTTGAAGTATTGATCTTCCGTGGGGTCGGCATTCACACCGTGCTCAGCAACAATGGGGCGCAGGTTATGCACTTTAGGTTTGTAGCCGCTGAGATATTTGATGGCATCGGCCTTGCCCCAACGGTACTCCACATAGAGGCTCTCGAGGTAAGTGGCCCATCCTTCGTGAATCCACATGTCCGAAGGGTCGGTGGCCGTGATGCTGTTACCAAACCATTCGTGCGCGCTCTCATGAACAATGATGAAGTCGAAGCGCGGGCTGATGTCTACGCCGGTCCAATCCCGTTTCAGGTAGCCGTTCTGGAAAAGGTTCCCGTAGGTGACGGCGCTTTGATGTTCCATTCCGGAGTAAGGTGCTTCAATCAATTTGTAGCCGTCCATAGGGAAGGGATACGGACCGAAGTAGTGTTGATACGCTTCTAGCATTTCTTTGGCCTGCGCAAACTGCACTTTTGCCGGTTCGAGGTCCTCTGGCAAAGCAAAGAAGTCAAGATCCAGGTCGCCAAGCTTGTCGGAGAAGTGCACGTAGTTGCCGATATTCAGCGAAACGTCATAGTTATTGATGGGATAGTGGACATGCCATTCCCAGCGGGTGTAACCATCGCCCAGATCGGTTTTTCCAACGAACTTCCCGTTGGAAACATCGACCAAGCCGTTCGGGATGGCGACACTTATGTCCATATTTTCGACCTCATCGCGCCACTGATCTTTGTTCGGCCACCAGACACTGGCGCCGATTCCTTCGCAAGCAGTGTTGATCCAGTCGTGCCCGGAAGCGTCTTTCTTGAAGGTGATCCCGCCGAAGCGCCCGGTTTCCGTGGGATGCCCGGAGTAATAAACATCGATCGAATACACCTGCCCGTTATGTAGAGTCTCCCGGAAATCGATGAAGACCGCAGCTGTGTCACGCTCGTATTTGAGCGGGACGGTTCCGTAGAGAATCTTGTCGATGTTCAGCGCTTCGCTCAAATCGAGTTGGATGCGCCTGTGATCCTTGAGCATGCGGAAGCGAATCGTGTTCTTTCCGCGGATGAACTTCTGAGCCGGATCGACGCGGACGTCCAGGTGGTAATAAAGGAGATCGTTGTTGGCGCGATATGGGCCGTAGGCACCGCGCAGCATTTCGAAGCGCGTGGGAATGGGAGCCCCGGCGTCGTTCGGGCGGATGCGAGGCTGGGGTTGCTCGGAAGGAGAGGCGCCTTTGCCCGCCTCCTGGGCGAGAAGCGGAGTCACGCTCCCGGAATACAGAATGAAAAAGATTCCGATCAGAGATCGAATTGCGAATGATCGCATGATGCTATGGTATAGCCCTGCTGGGACGTTGTCGTGATTCTTGGGGTGCGTCAATTTGCGCGAGACAGGGTAGCATCTTGTTGGTTTGAGGTCTATTTGGTGCAATGGACAAGACACTCACAGCCAGTATTCTTGAACTGACGTGGCAAATAACAGTCCAACCCTCAATATCTCCAACTCGTCAAATCTGCTCCTTTAGGCGCGCTTTTCTGGATGTGGTCGAGAATCTTGGGCAAATACTGAGTGTTGTAGTGCAGGCGCGAGAGGTAGTTGGGCAGATTTGCATCGCCGTTCCAGCAATGCTCTGCACGCGGACCGTAGGTGACCTCGCCGCCGTATGGCGGACTGGTCGTCGACTTCAGAAAATCTTCCATGCGATAAACCGCGTCGTTCAGGAAGTAGGTGTCATCGGAGCCGACGTAGATGTAAATTTTGCCTACCAGTTGCGGTCCAATTTTTGCCCAGTCGCGCTGCAAAATAGCCTCGAGATCATAGTGTTCGCGCCAGTACCCCGCCACCTCATGGTCGATTTCGCCGGTCTCCTTGTTAAAGATAGGCTGCGGATAACCATCTTCCCCCGCCGGTCCGAAAACCGCCTGCCAGATATCGAATTGCTCCCCGCTGCGTCCGTGGTCGCCGAGCGCTAACTCGTAGGCGTTCATCTCCTGCGTGGTAATGAAGGTGTGGCCAAGGTAATCGCGCATCGAAGGCTGTGCGACACGCTTGTGCGCTCCCTCCATAAAGAAAGCATTCTTGTCTTCGTAGAGATTTATGTTGGTGAACGCGTGGAAGTCAATTGGGTCGGGACATGCGGCAAAGGCTCCGTTGTAGTACTCCGGATGAAATACCTGGACGGCGAGCGCTTCCCAACCACCCGTGGAGCCGCCGTAGACAAATCGCGCCCAGCCTTGACCGATGGCGCGAAATTGTTTCTCGATTGCCGGAATCAGTTCCTGCTCGATTGCGTCGCCATACGGCCCGACGTTGGCCGAGTTCACCGCGTAGGAGTCGTCATAGTAAGGATTGGCGTGCTGAATCTTGACGACCAGGAAACGCGGAAATCCCGGCGAAATCCACTGCTGGTAAAACCTGTAGGCTTCCTCCTGTTGAATCCGGTTGTAGCCGGAGATGCGGAATCGCTCACTGTAGTCGGGCTTCAGGTCTGGATCGGGCGGCGTGGTGCGAAAATTGTCGAAATCATCGACAAAGTGATCGTGAAAGATCATCAGCGGAAAGCGCGCGTTGGGGTGTTCATCGAAGCCTTCCGGAACAAGTACGATCGCACTCAGTTCCATGGGGCGTCCCCAGAATTTGGAGAGCAGTTGGCTTTGAATATGAACATGGCGGACGTATTGCGTATCGGGCTTGGCAGGAATTGGCGGAATCACCTCGGTAAGCACAATCGGAGTTGGCGCTAAGCCGGTGGTCAGCTTAATTTTTTGTGGCTTCGAGTAGAGATTGCCCGGCGAAATGTTCCAGTGCTGGCCTTCCCCCCGGTCCATGTGAAGCTTTATCGTTTTGCCGTCGGAGCGGTGAAAGGTTTCGTATCTGTTAAGCACAGCTTGCATTATGTACTCGCCCGGCGGAACATCCTTGAGCGTGCGGATTGGATAACCCCAGGCTGTGGTGTCAACGGTTGTTGGTTGGCCGGGCTGCCACCCGTCCACGGTGACTCCAAAAACCATCTGTGTTCGTGGCGTGTCGTCGATCTGCATGCGCGGTTCGGCACTCGGGTTGCTCGAGAGAAGCAGCAGCAGGCGGCCATCCAAGGGTTTCGGGCTCACTTCGTTCGGGAAAGTAACCGTAAACGATTGACCCACTGCCGCAGCACCGATCAATAACAGCGTGCCAAGAATAAGAACTGTGTGTCTCATGTCGGGTACTATACAGGTTCCAGCGCGTCAAAGACTGGGCAGCTATAGTTTTCTATCGTGAATCATGACCGTAACCGCGTCCGCACCGTCCGAGAGGTTCCAGCATGCCACGTGCGCGTTCGGTATGCGCGGATTGACTTCCCCCCTTGGTTTCGTAAGACTAGAACTCACCGCTCCGAACGGGTTCGGTTTGATTGGTGAGCAAGGATCCACATCTGACAAATCGTAAGAGGATCGATATCGAGTGGGGCGATTGCGATCCCGCTCAAATTGTGTATTTCCCGCGTTATTTTGCGTTCTTCGATAACTGCACGACGGCCCTCTTCAAAAAGGCAGGCCTGGTCAAGCGGGAGATGCTCAAGCAATACGGCATCATCGGTATACCAATAGTTGAGGTCAAGGCTTCCTTTCGTGCGCCCTCGCGGTTTTCCGACGAAGTCGAGATCGTCTCGCAGATCAAACAATTCCGGCGCAGCAGCTTCCTGATTCAGCATCAACTGTTCAACCGAGGCGTACTCTCGGTGGAGTGTCTTGAGACTCGCGTCTGGACCCGCCGTTTGCTGGACAATCAGGAGAAGCTTGAGAGCACGCCGATTCCGGCGGAAGTAATTGCGCGATTCTCAGGTCCGAGTCATTTCAGGGGCGCAAAGCGGAATTTGCGGGCGAAGAAAAAATGATTAATCACACGACCCCAACGTCCGCATAGCGCAGGGTTTGCGATGAGCCAGGGAATACGAACACAAGTCGGAATCGTCGGCGCCGGACCGGCAGGACTCGTGCTCTCGCATCTTCTGCACCAGGAAGGAATTGATTCAGTCATTCTCGAAGCGCACACACGCGAATACGTCCAGGAGCGCGTACGCGCCGGCGTGCTCGAGCAGAACACCGTCGATCTCCTTGCAGAAATCGGTGTGGGCGCCCGCATGCAACGCGAAGGCCTGATTCACCACGGGGTAGAACTCCGCTTTCAGGGGCGCCGCCATCGCATCGATTTTCGTGAACTAACGGGGCGCGCGATTACCATTTATGCCCAGGCTGAGGTTGTAAAAGACCTGATCGATGCTCGGCTTGCGGCTGGAGGCAGCATATTTTTCGAAACGGAGGATGTTTCTGTACGTGACTTTGAGAATCATTCCGATCGCAAACCCGCTATCCGCTATCGAAGAGATGGAAACAGCTTCGATCTTTCCTGCGACTTCATCGCGGGCTGCGACGGCTTCCATGGAATCTGCCGTCCCAGCATTCCGCAGGGGATTTTGACGACCTACGAGCGGGCCTATCCGTTCGCTTGGCTCGGGATTTTGGCTGAGGCCTCGCCTGCCTCAGAGGAGTTGGTCTATTGCCACCATGATCGGGGGTTTGCGCTCCTCAGCATGCGGAGTCCGCAGCTCAGCCGCCTCTACCTGCAATGCGCTCCCGGTGAGTTGATTGAAAATTGGTCCGATGAGAGAATCTGGCAAGAATTGCAGACTCGCCTCGCCTGCGAAGGGTGGACTCTAACCGAGGGGCCGATCGTTCAAAAGGGAATTACCGGCATGCGAAGTTTCGTCGTCGAACCGATGCAATGTGGGCGACTCTTTCTAGCTGGCGACGCTGCCCACATCGTACCGCCGACTGGAGCAAAGGGACTGAATCTTGCTGTCGCGGACGTACGAGTCCTGGCAAAGGCGGTCGTGGAGTTCTATCGCTCCGGCAATCGCACCCTGCTCGATCGCTATTCTGAAATTTGCCTACGGCGCGTCTGGAAGATCCAGCGATTTTCGTGGTGGATGACGTCGATGCTGCATCGATTGGATGACAGCCCGTTCGACTGCCGACGCCAACTTGCAGAGCTTGATTACGTCACGAGTTCACGAGCTGCATCCGAGAGTCTGGCGGAGAATTACGTCGGACTGCCGATGGACTGAAACAATTCTCATGCTCAAAGTCACGCCCTACCGAAGACCCGAAGCTAGCAGCCAGCCGACCCCGTTGTATCCTCCGTACCAAGCCACGGTACAGCGGACGCCGCATCAGCCTCTGATTCTCTTACCGCATACATTATCGGAAGTCACTGGTCCGGTTTTCGGGCACAGCGACATCGCGCCTGCGGATCACGACCTGACCCGTCAACACGTTGGCGAGCCGTTGGGCGAACGAATCGTGGTCACGGGACGAGTGCTCGATGATGGCGGCCTTCCAGTTCCGCATACGCTGATCGAAATCTGGCAGGCCAATGCGGCCGGGCGATATTCTCATCAGAAGGACGATCACCCCGCTCCACTCGATCCCAATTTCACAGGGGCCGGACGATGCCTGACAGATGCGGAGGGCCGCTACGAGTTCACCACGATCAAACCGGGAGCGTACCCGTGGCGCAATCATGTCAATGCGTGGCGCCCCGCGCATATTCACTTTTCGCTTTTCGGACCAGCCTTTGCCACGCGGCTTATCACTCAAATGTATTTCCCTGGCGATCCACTGTTTGCATACGACCCTATCTTTCAGTCAATCCCGGACGAGAAAGCACGGCAACGATTGATCGCCAACTTCGACCTCGATATCACCCGGCCCGAGTGGGCTCTCGGTTATCGATTCGACATTGTTTTACGCGGGCTCGAGGCCACGCCTTTCGAGAGCTAGATGGACTTGACCCCTACACCGTCGCAAACCGTGGGACCGTATCTTCACCTCGGCTGCACCCAGACTCATTCTGTGCCGCGTATCGCGAGTCCGGAGGCGAGAGGAGAACATCTGCGGCTTGTTTGCCGTGTGACTGATGGCCAGGGGAATGCCGTGAACGACGCGATGATCGAGATTTGGCAGGCAGATGCGGATGGCAGGTACAAGAGTGGCTTTGATGCGAGTGCAGCTTCCGATCCCCAGTGTGGCGGATTTGGCCGAATGTCTACAGATGAGAAGGGAGAATGCTGCTTCGAAACGATCAAGCCGGGGCGCGTTGCCGCGGAGCAGGGAATCCAGGCCCCGCACCTGAACGTTTCTGTCTTTGCTCGCGGTATTCTGAAGCGCTTGGCAACACGTATCTATTTCGAAGGGGACCCGGCGAATGGCGAATGCCCCATTCTGGCTCTCGTCCCACAGGAACGGCGCCGAAGCCTGCTGGCCTGGCGAGATCCTGACCGCTCTGACCGTTGGCTCTTTCATATTCGCCTGAGCGGAGCCGATGAGACCGTGTTCTTTGATGTATAAAAGGTCATGGCGTGGATGGCTGCAGCAGGCCGCCACAACTAACAGTCGTCCTGGCGGAAGCGTTCATGCCGGTTTCCCTCGTTGACAGCCTGGCCACTACCGAAGCGCTTGCAGAGGTGTTCTCAGACGCATCGATTCTGCGCGCCATGCTTGATTTTGAGGTGGCACTGGCGCGTGCCGAGGCGAAACTCGGTGTGATCCCGGAAGCGGCTGCGAACGCGATCGCAGTTGCCGCCAATCCAGCCAAAGTGGATTTGTCGACTCTTTCCCGAGGTGCCTTGCGTGCGGGAACTCTGAGCATTCCGCTGGTGAAATGGCTCACCGAGGCCGTGGGGTCTCACGATGAGGCTGCCGCCGGATTTGTTCATCGAGGAGCGACCAGTCAGGACGTTTCTGATACGGCGCTCATTTTGTTGCTCAAGCGCGCCCGTGTCATGATTGAGGACGATTTGAAGCGGGTCGACGCCGCTCTGCATGAGTTCTCGGAGACTCATAAAAGTACCATCATGTTGGGGCGAACCTTGTTGCAACCAGCGCCGCCGATCACATTGGGATTGAAGGCGGCGGGCTGGCTTGCTGCCATTCGGCGCGGTCGTGAACGGCTCGCGCTTGATTTTGAAACAGCGCTAATCCTTCAGTTCGGAGGCGCGGTCGGCACACTTTCCGTGCTGGGCAATCGAGGAGTTGAAGTGAGCCAACAACTCGCGCGTGACCTCGGGTTGCAGTGTCCTGACGCCCCCTGGCACACGCATCGAGATCGCCTTGCAGCGTTGGCGTGTTCTCTGGGTGTAGTAACGGCATCACTCGGCAAGTTTGCGACCGACGTCAGCCTTCTGATGCAGTTTGAGGTCCGAGAGGCAGCCGAAGCTGAGTCCCCGGGGCGCGGGGGCTCTTCGACGATGCCGCACAAGCGCAATCCTATCGGATGCGCCATCACGATCGCATCGGCGCACCGAATTCCGGGATTGATTGCATCTTATTTGTCGTCGATGGTGCAGGAGCATGAACGCGCCGTAGGAGGAATCCAGTCGGAGTGGCCGGTGATCGCTGCGATCGTTCAGGCAACGGGACTCGCGGCTAGTTCTATGGCGGATGTTGCATCCGGCCTCACCGTCGATGCTGGCCGCATGGCTCAAAACATCGCCGCCACACGCGGCACGATTTATGCAGAAAAGGCCGCCATGTTGCTTGCGAGCAAAGTTGGGCGCGACACAGCGCTGCGCTTGCTCGATCAGGCGTCGAAGCAGGCAATTTTGCAAAAGAGATCGCTCTCTGACGTTCTCAGTGAGACGCCAGCCGTTGTGAAACATCTTGACCAGCACGCGCTTCAGGAGCTTTGCGATGCTGACAGCTATCTTGGATCCGCCGAACTCTTTCGCCAGCGGGTGTTGCAATCTTCCCCGAAACACTCTCTGAATCAAGAGAAGAAGAGCTGAACTTCGTGCCCTACATTGTCACTAATCAATTCCGGACCTTTTATCGACTTGAAGGAAACGACGGGTTGCCGGTTTTGATCCTGTCCCATTCCATTGGCACCGACCATGAAATGTGGTCCCCCCAGGTGCCCGAATTGCTAGCCTATTTCCAGGTTCTTCGATACGACATCCGCGGACACGGTGCCAGCGACGCACTCGCGGGAGACTACTCGGTCGAGCAACTGGGGCACGACGTGCTCGCACTTGCTGACACTTTGAAGATTCGCCAGTTTGCATTCTGTGGTCTTTCTCTCGGAGGCGCAGTTGGCCAATGGCTCGCATTAAACGCTGGCGATCGTTTGTCGCACTTGATCTTGGCCAACACCTCTCCGCGTTTCGGTACTACTAAAACCTGGCAGGCGCGGATGGACGCTGTCCGAGGCGGAGGTATGGCTTCAATCGTGGATTTGGCATTGCAGAGATTTTTCTCTTCGGAGTTTCTGGCGAGCTCGAACCCGAGCGTAGCCAGCATTCGATCTGTTCTGCTTGCCACAAGCCCTGACGGTTACTTGGGCTGCTGCGCAGCACTTCGTGATTTCGATTTCACCCGTAGCCTGTCTCAGATCAAAGTGCCGGCCATGGTGATCACGGGAGACAAAGATGTTCCGACGCCATGGGAGGGAAACGGAGAAATTCTGGCCCGTGAGATCGCGGGCGCACGCTCCGTCCGGCTGCCCGCTGCACATCTTGCGAATGTGGAGTCCCCACGAGCTTTTCTGGCTGCGATCTTCTCTTTTCTGTGGTCATCGCCTCAGACGCAAGAGGAGGTCTTGAATTCGGGCATGCAAACTCGGCGCGCGGTGCTCGGCGACGAGCATGTGGACCGGGCAATCCGAGGGACTAACGATTTCACAAGAGACTTTCAGAAACTGCTTACGCAGTACGCCTGGGGAACAATCTGGACCCGACCAGGCCTCGATCGTAGAACCCGCCGTCTTCTCGTCCTGGCGAGTACGGCTTCGCTCGGCAGATGGGAGGAGTTCCGTCTCCATCTCAAAACCGGCCTGAAGAATGGTCTGGAGCTCTGCGACATCGAGGAAGTTCTTCTCCAGATTGCGGTCTATGCAGGCCTGCCAGCAGCCAACACTGGCTTTCAGATTCTGCGGGAAGAAGCTGTGAACGAGAAATAGGATTTCTCGTGCTAAGCCTGGGCTGAAAATGGTCCTGGTTTATTTCCTTCATACAAGCCGACGGAGCCCAAAACTCGCTGTGCCCTGGTCCCCTGCGAGTTTCACATCGTTAGGACCACGCGGAACTCTGCCTCACCGCTCAGCATACGTGCGTAGGCTTCGGCGGCCCTTTCGAGCGGATAGGTTTCAATCATGGGACGCACGCCAGTCAGTACGCAGAAATTCAGAGTGTCTTCTGAAGCAGCAGGCGTTCCCGCGGCCCATCCCTGGATCGTCTTGCTGCCAAAAATCAGCTGGGCCGGCGTGACCTCGATGGCATCGGGCGCCGCACCGACCACGACCAGTTTGCCGTTCGGCCCGAGACCGTTAATCAGTGCGGACATCGCCTTCGAGTTGGGAGCAGTGGCGATGATGAGGCGCGCCCCACCTAGTCTTTGTAACTCCTCGGCTGCATTCGTAGCTTGGCTGTCAATGTAGACGTGTGCTCCCAGCTTTTTGGCCAGCGTGGCATTTTCGGAACCGCGTCCGATAGCCGCGACGTTGTAACCAAATTTGTTGGCGAATTGGAGTCCCAGGTGACCCAGGCCGCCGATGCCCTGTACAGCGACTAGGTCGCCGGGCATCGCGCCGCTGTTGCGCAGAGCGTTGTATGTGGTGATTCCGGCGTCGAGCAGGGGAGCAGCTTCGACATCAGTAAGACCGTCCGGGATCGGCACCAGGGCTTCTACGGGAGCCACCATGTATTGCTGATATCCACCGTCGTAGCTAATCCCAGTTACCTTCACGTTGCGGCAGTTGCGAAAGTCTCCGCGGCGGCATTCGCGGCAGTCGCCGTCATGGCCGCCATGCCAGCCGACTCCCACACGTTGACCTTTCTTCCACGAAGTCACGCCCGCGCCAACTTCATCAACGACGCCCGCGACTTCGTGTCCCGGAACGCGCGGGTACTGAATCCCCGGCCACAAGCCATCTTTGACAAGCACATCACTATGGCAAATGCCGCAAGCCTTTACCTTGATGCGAACATGCCCGGCATCGGGTTCAGGGAGGAGACGTTCTACGATCTCGAAGTCCGCACCGGGTTTGGCGATCTGAGCGGCCTTCATCGGCGACGGCTGTGGCTTAGGTATTACTTTCATGGTTGCCATAAGTCCTCCTCAAAATGTCGATCGGCGATAGCGCATGATTGTTTGCGTGAATCAGTATGTTGGTTCCCCGGTCGAGCCTTGGTCGTCCCTCCTACGCGAACGGCTCCAATTTGCCAAGGACGGTTGGCAGATATTCTGCTACCGTCGGATGGATGTGCATTGCGCGTTGGATGACTGTGTACGGAGCTTTTGCATACATGACATCCAGCAAAACGTGGATGACTTCATCGCCGCCAGTCCCGAGGATCGCCGCGCCGAGAATCTGCTTTGTTTCAGCGTCCACGCAGATCTTCATGAACCCTTGTGTCTCGCCTTTCTCATATGCCCGGCTTACCCGGCTCATCGGATATTTTGTGACGAGGGCGCGTCGCCCGGACCTGCGTATTTCGGCGTCCGTCATGCCGCAGCGGCCCAGCGGTGGATCCGTATACAACGCGTAGGCTCGAATCCGGTCCGAAACGCGGCGATGGTCTGCGTTGAAGAGATTGTCGGCGACGATCTCGTAGTCGTTGTATGAAGTGTGGGTAAAAGCACCGCGTCCGTTACAGTCACCTAGGGCCCAGATGCCGGGCATGTTGGTTTGGAGTCGATCATCGACCACGATGTAGCCGCGGTCGTCGGTCGCGAGCCCCGCTTTGTCGAGGCCCAGGTCGCTCGTGTTAGGGATACGCCCAACCGCGAGAAGAACATGGGAGCCAATGACTTCGGGTGTGCCGTCCTCGCATGTGACGCTGACCGAGACGTTACTGTCGCGCTTGGCCAGTGAGATACATTTCGCATTCAAGCGGAACTCTATCCCCTCAGCCTCCAGTATCTCGCGCACGGCTTGCGAAACATCTTCATCTTCACGTCCGATCAGGCGTGGACCCATCTCGACAATCGTCACTTTGCTGCCGAAGCGGCGATACATCTGTGCAAATTCCAGGCCAACGTAACTACCCCCGACAACCACGAGATGCTCGGGCAGGAAGTCAACCTCCATCATCGAGGAGTTGGTAAGAAATGGGACGTCATGAATGCCCGGCATTTCGGGCACCGTGGCGCGTCCGCCGACGTTGATATAAATGTTTTCGGCCTCGAGAACGCCTTCATTGACCGCGACCGTATGGGGCGACGCAAAGCGAGCATGGCCCTGGATGACCGTACAATTCTTAAGTCCTCTCAGCCATTCCTCTATGCCCTTGTTTGAGCGTCCGGAGACAGCATCCTTGCGTGCCTTTACGCGCTTCATATCAACGCGCACGTCGCCGTTGATATTGAAACCGTACTCGGAACCGCGGCGAGCGACATGGGCCGCGTAGGCGCTGGCAACCATCGTCTTTGTCGGAATGCAGCCCGTATTCACACAGGTGCCGCCAAACTTGTGACGTTCGATGATCGCCACGGTTTTGCCTGCTGCGGAGAACCGCGCAGCCAGAGACGGACCGGCCTGACCCGTCCCAATGATGATGGCGTCGAAGTGCTTCATGCGATCAGAGCGAACCCTCGATGTGGAGTTTGCCCGCTTCGATCGCCTCGTCAGTAGTCTTCCCCTCTTGGCGCGCTACGATATAGGCGGCGTACCACCCTGACCAGTGATGTTTCGGAGCAGTCGGTTCGTAGGCACCATGATGTTCCTCTGCCTCACGCAAGAGCTCTGTCATCGTCGCGATGTCTAGATTGCTAAGTCCTCGTCCGGGCAATCGCGTGGTGATCTCCTGAAACAACCAGGTGTTGCCGTCGGGATCGCTGAACGTAGCAAAAGAGAAGTAGCTGCGGTGATTGGGATCCGGCCCACTGACTCGACCGTCGCTGTCGGGCCGGAATTGCGCCCCGGGTCGTGACGCATGGAAGACTTCACTGACCTCGACCCCGCGGGCGACGAGTTCTTTGCGCGCAACCTCAACATCAGAAACGATAAGGTAAAGTCCCTGGGCGGAACCCGGCGCGGCCGTCGTCATTTTCGTACCGAACTGCACGGAACACCCCGACCCCGGCGGCGTGAACTGCACGACCCTGAAGCCGTTGTCGAATGGGAAGTCGGCGTCGAGCCGCCATCCAAGGTTGGTGTAGAACGCCTTGGAGCGGTCAACATCGGTGACCGGGATGACGACTACCTCGAACTTAATGTCGACTCGCTCCGCCCTCGGGGCGCCAGCTGGTTCATTATTGAGTGCACTCAAAGTCGCCATTTTCCCCTCCTCCTGTCTCTCACTTGATGAAAGCTTGCGCTAGCTAGTTGCCGGCATCAGGTTGCGTAACGGGCAAAGACAAGGACGCTATTGTTGGTCTGCGCGTGGCAGGGGAAGCAGGTTTTCATGAACGTCTCATCCCCAGGTTTGCCGTCGCTTGTGTTGAAGTGACCGAATCCCCATCCGCCCGTTGCGGCGAACTTTGTTGAGTCCTTGATCATAAGCTGTATGTTTGTGGGTGTCCCCGGAACGAAAGATCGGGCTTGGCCAAAAGCCTTGTTGTTTTCTTCCGACGGAACGTGGGGGAAGTGCAAAGCGGCAATGATCGTAACCGTCTGGAAACAGAAGCTTGCCGTCGCGGTACAGCTTTGATGCTGCGTCGTTGCCCAAAATCGCACTAAAGCTGTTGAGGTTGCCTTCTTCTTGGGCCACCCAAATGACCCTCCAGTCACGGTATCCGGAAGGAATTTGGGTAACATAGATCGAGGCGGCTTCCCAGCACCGTGGCCGGATGCAGGGACGAAGGAGACGAGAAGGTAAGCTGCGGTCGCAATTGCAATTGTCAAAAGAGCAATCCGTTTCATGAAGGTTCTCCCACGATATGTTTCCGACGATGCGGGGTCAACATCACGCTGCGCCCACCTCTCTCGCCGTGCCGTTTCGGGCTTCGATGGCCTTGACCGAATTCTTGAATGCCTTCTCCAAAACTCCCTTTCCTACGGTCCCGAGCACGAGGCCGAGCAGCCATCCCTTTAGGTTCTTGCCATCGCGTACTGTGACCAGGTCAATGTCGGTCAGACCGTCAGCCCGGCGCATGAAGGTGTAGGCGTGTCCGGACGCGCCTCCCCAAGTATTGGAGTCGGTCGTCGTGAGCACGACGTGGTCAGGATCAGACCAATCGTAGTGCAGACGTTCCCAGATGCCGCCCGAACCTTCCGTAACGTCAGCCTGTGAGGGCCCACGGCTATGGACCTTCATGTATTCGTCGGCGCTATTACCAAAGAGCTTCGAACGCCCTGGCCCGAAGTCCGTCAGCCCAGCGATGTACTGGGTTGGTGTCAAGCTAGTCGCCTGGCGCATGTGGATTGTAGACATAAGTGCCTCTTAGAATTCTGACTTAGTTTTATGGCTCCGGTCCAAATGGCATACTCGCTTCTTCAGCTAGGCGGCCACGAACTGCTGTCCGCCGTCAATGTCGTAGGTTGCGCCCGTCAGGGCAGTGTTGGTCATGATGTGAATGGCGAGCGCCGCGACATCGGCAGGCCCGACTACGCGTCCGATGGGAAGCGTGGTGCGAAGCTGGTTGCGGCGTGTTTCCAGTTGATCGCCCAGCAGTTCCGCGGATAAAGGCGTGTCAACGAAGCCGGCGGCAATAAGGTTTACTCGCACTGGAGCAATCTCGAGCGCGAGGTTAGCTATGAGCGGGGGAAGCGCAGCGGTGACTGCTCCCGCAATGCTCATGCCGATGGCCGGGCGTCGACCGCCGGTGCCGCCCATGAAGATTAGAGTTCCTCCTGGTCTCACTTTATCTATGGCGTTGCGGGCGACGTAAAGCGCCTGTGAAAGATGCAGGCCGATAAGGTCGCGTACTTCCGTGAAATCCATCTCAACCAGGCGACCGTAGTACGGCCGGCCGGCTGTCACCATGACATGATCAATGACCGGCAGGTCGCGGAAAAAGCGCTCGATTGCAACGGGATCCGTGGCGTCGAATGCCGCGGTGCTCTTAGCTTCGACCTCACTCGCTGCTTGCGTGAGACGCTCGGGGTTGCGCGCGGTGAGAATCACTTTTGCTCCCTCCGCACGCGCACGGCGCGCTGTCTCAAATCCGATGCCAGCACTTCCGCCGATAACCACGACGGTTTGCCCCATCAATTCCGGTTCGCGCAGGGTAGTGGAGGCGATGGTTGCGATGCTCATGATTCCTCCGGTTCGAATGCGATATTTCTACTCTGAAGTCGATGACGTTTTTCAGAGCCTTCGCAGTTGCCCAAAGCGTGAGGTTGGTACAATTAGGCCAGATAAGCGGAAGAAGAGTCTATTAGACGAACGTATCGATCCATACCAAAGTATTGCTTGGACATTGCGTCCGGGCACGATACATCGTTGAGCCGACGAGGACGCTGCTAATGACCTTGCGCTGGAGGAATGCACCTGGTCCATGCAGTTGCGAGGTATACCCTGTCTAGCGAGGGACAATCCCTGGTCGGACGCAATGTCCGTTCTGTGAAAGAGATGAACATCGGCTGGCGGGGTTCGCCGTTGAAGGAAGCCCGTTGCGGATCGACTATTGCGAAGGATGTGGAGGCTATCTCAAGACCTACCACGGCGAAAGCAGTGAAACTTTGTTGCTCACGGACTGGATGTCCATTCACCTTGATATCTTCGCCCGCGATCCGCTTTGCGGGTTCCCTCTACCAATTCCGAGGCGCGGCGTAGTGTTTCATGCATAAATCGGCAGCCCTGTAACTCTTGCCAGTCAATCATTCGACGGAGATCGGTTAGCCTTACTTACACGATCGTCTTTTGGGGTTTATGAGTGTCACCAGTTCCAGACCTGCATGGTTTCTATTGACGCAGCACTGGCTGAGTCTTCTCGGTACTGCCCTCATCACGACCGCGTTGATTTCATGGCTCTTTGTCCTTCCGCTGCAAATCCGCGGCCATGCCAGTAATCCCTATGTTGGAATCATTGTTTTCCTCGTTCTTCCGATCGTGTTCTTTGCAGGCTTGGCTTTGGTCCCGGTCGGAGTCTATCTCAGCAAGCGGCAGATAAAAGAAGGACTCATTCTGCCGGAGTTCGATCGCAAAGCCGCACTGCGACGCATTGCGTGGTTCTTCGTGGTGGTCACGGTCGTGAACATTCTGGTGGGCACTCAGCTTACCTACCGTGCCGTTAGCTACATGGAAACGCCGCAATTCTGCGGCGGCAGTTGCCACACGATGAAACCCGAGTTGGCGGCATACCAGAATTCACCACACTCCAGGGTGGAATGTGTCGACTGCCATGTTGCGCCCGGCGCTGTGGGATGGATCAACAGCAAGACCAATGGTCTTCATCAGTTGGCCTCGACCGTATTCGGGACCATGCCTAGACCGATTCCTTCTGCTTTGGAAACCAATCGGCTCATCCCCGCCAGAGAAACGTGTGAGCACTGTCATTGGCCGCAGAACCTCGGGGGTACTCGTCTGCGGGTCTTAAGCAAATTCGCTGAAGACGAAACGAACACACGCACAGAGACAGTTCTCTTGATGTTAGTCGGCGGTAACCAAATCGCGGGAATTCACGGTGCGCATTTCGGTCCCGGAATCCACATCCGCTTTGCCGCCACAGATCCGGCACGACAAACCATTCCCTGGGTTGAATACCGCAATACAGAGACCGGCGACTACCGGAGGTTTGCTGCCGCCGATCCGCCATCCGATTCCTCCAGAGCCCTTCCTGCCTACGAGATGCAATGCGTGGACTGTCACAACCGCCCGACACACACCTTCGATCTACCGGAACGCGCGATGGATAAGGGGCTTGCTCTGGGCGAAATATCTGCCGGGTTGCCGTTCATCAAGAAGAAAAGCGTGGAACTCCTGAAGACTGCGTACACGTCGAGTCAGGAAGCTGCTGAAAAGCTGCCGGCCGCCCTCGTTAGCTTCTATCAGCAGGACTATCCCGACATCTACGCGAAGCGCGGGAACGACATTCGCCAAGCAGGACAATCGGTTCTCGCTATCTACGAACGAAACGTTTTCCCGGAATTGAAAGTTTCGTGGGGCACTTATCCAAACAATCTAGGTCATACGGATTTTCCGGGGTGTTTCCGCTGTCACGATGGATCGCATACAGCTGCAGACGGCAAGACGATCACTCAGGACTGCAATATCTGTCATGAACCGCTGGCGATGGATGAAGCCTCTCCGGAAATTTTGAAAACCCTCGGACTTACAGAGCGAATTCAGAAGATCCAAAAGCAGTAATGGATGCAACGAACGAAACATGTGTATGGGGTGAAATCTTTCACAAAGAAGGAGAATGCGCATGAGATACAAGCTCTTGATTGCTCTGACTTCATGGCTGCTGCCTGCGTCTTTAGCAGCATTCGCTGCAGAAGATGGTGCGGCCCTCTACAAGAAAAAATGTGCTGGCTGTCACGGGGCGAACGGTGAGGGGAAGCCGGCAATGAAGGCACCCGCGCTCAAGGGCTCTGCGCTTGAAACAAGTCAAATCGCGGATCACATCACGAAGGGCGAACCCTCAAGCAAAGCTCCACATAACAAAGGCATCTCCGGGCTTACCGACGAGCAGGCCAAGGCGATTGCTGATTACGTTAAGACCCTGAAGTGAGTTGAGCAGAGGTATCGCACTTTGCCCACTTCCGTATTTGCCCGGTGCTTTCCGTCCGAGGAGTCCACTTTGATGAAGAAAAAAGTATGGGAACAATGGCTGGCAGGTAAGACGGCAGTTTTGTTGCTGCTGTCGATCCAAGTTGCATTCGCCGCCAGCAAGCAGGAAAAGGCAGTCGCGTCTCCTCCGAATGAGTCAGCAAAGTATGTCGGCAGCGATACCTGTAAGACCTGCCACGAGGATCTGTACACGAACAAGTTCGAACGGACTCCACACTTCAAGACCACTCTACAAGACGGACATGGCTGCGAGTCCTGCCACGGTCCCGGTTCAGCGCACGTGGAAGGCGGTGGGGACGTCAGCAAGATCATCAGTTTCAAAGCCATGTCGAGGCGGGATGCGAATGCGCAATGCCTGAGTTGTCATGGCGAGAAACATGAGCAGCGTCACTTCTCGAGTTCACCCCATGCCAGCAGCGATGTCGGTTGCCTGGATTGTCACTCGCCGCACAACGCAAAAGAACCAGAGCACCTGCTGGCAATGGCCCAGCCAAAACTCTGCTACGGCTGTCACACAGCCGCCAAGGCTGATTTTGCCAAACCATACCATCATCGCGTCGACGAAGGCCTTATCCAGTGCAGTGACTGCCATAACGTGCACGGAACCACGACTCTCCGGCAAGTGAGGGCCTTGCCCAACGGCGACGCGGTCTGCGTCAAGTGCCATGCGGACAAGGCCGGGCCTTTTGTCTATGAACACGTACCCGTCAAAACCGAGGGCTGTAGTAGTTGCCATACACCACACGGATCGACGAACCCCCGCTACTTGCGCGTGAGTCAGGTGAACTTGCTTTGCCTGCAATGTCACTCCTTCCCGGCTCAGGGACCGGCAGGTCCCGGTCACAACCAGTCCACGAAGTATCAGGCGTGCACAATGTGCCACGCTGCGATCCACGGATCGAACGCAAGCAACGTGTTCTTTAGATGAGGCACGCATGAGGCTAACGTCCGTTCGAACAAGCCAGTTTCTAGCAACAATTGCCCTGTTGAGCATTGCGGCGAGTGCGCAAAATCAGGGAGGCGCTACTCAAACCCCGTCACAGCCGGAAGGATGGGAGACCGGCGGATACGTCGTGCATCAGTCCATCGAGATCGGCTATCGCGCAAATGACGTAACCGGGAGCCAGCAGATGTACAACTCGCTGGTCAACTTGCGCACCGGGCCGCGTCTGCTCGATCAGAGCCTCTCCATGCAATCGCAAAACCACGTTGCCACGCTTTTCGACAACCTTTTCGTCAATAGTTTTGGTTGGGGTGGCGATCCAAACAATGCCCTGCGCTTTCGGATGGATAAGAACAAATGGTACGACTTTCGCTCTCAGTTTCGGCGTGATCAAACCGATTTCGACTATAACCTGCTGGCGAACCCGCTCAATCCCTCTACTTCGAGTCCATACATTCCAGTTACGTCCTCAACGCACGCTTTCGCGACCCGTCGCCGGATTAGCGACTTCGATCTCACCCTTCTACCGCAATCCATCTTTGATATACGTCTGGGCTACTCACATAACAACATGACCGGACCCTCTTACTCTACCGTCCACGTAAGTACCGATGCGTTATTGCTTCAGGACTGGAATACGACGTTGAACTCCTACCGTATGGGAGTTGACCTGAAGATTTTTCAGCACACGGTCATCAGCTACGATCAGTTCCTCGATTACTACAAGGGAGACACGAACTGGCAGCTCTCTCCTTTTGCACCAGCCCTGCTGCCCGGAGGCGCCGGCACGGTAGAACTCGGGCTGCCGATCAATACCGTAAATAAGAATCCCTGCGCCATCAATCCCCCCGCGACCAGCCTTATCGACCCGACCGGAACTCTAACTAACCTGACCTGCAATTCTTTTATTGACTACAGCCGGACGAATCGCGTTCGCACGTCCTCGCCAACCGAGCGTGTGAGCCTCCGTAGCACCGACATTTCGCATGTCGAACTAAACGCGTCCTATGCCTACAGTTCGGCTGACATGAATGCCCCTTTGAACGAATTCTTCAATGGATACCAGTCCGGACGGAACGGCTCGCCGAGCACTCGTCAATCACTGGTGACCGACACTGTGGGTACCACCACCGGCGCGACGCGGATTTCGGACGTGGCAGACTTTACCATCACCGCGCATCTTACGAAACATCTCCGTTTCGTCGACATCTTCCGCTTCTGGGACTACCGCATCCCAGAGAGGGCCTTCTTCAGCGAGCAAGACTGGACGTGCACTAGTTGCACGTTGTTGACGCCAATCAGCGGCACCACCACTGCGGGACCAATACCAGATGTTGCCGATGAGATGTCTTTCAATCAGGACTGGAAGAGGAACGAATCTGACCTGGTCTGGGACACAAAGCGTGTGGGAGGTCGCATCGGCTTCCGCTACGGCGACAAAAGGTTTCTTCACATTAACGATTTCGCCACAGGCGATGAAGATCGCATCATCGTACACGAATACACTCCGTTGTTCGGAATCTGGGCGAGACTGATGACCAGCCTGCGATTCAACTTCGATTGGGAACATACCAGCAATGACGATACGATCGTGCGCATCGGCCCACGCAGCGAGAACCGCTATCGGGTTCAGGCCAACTACACGCCCAAGCCGTGGGCGGTGATCGGAGCCTCGATTAATCTCTGGGATGCATCGAACAACGACGTCTTGGTTGACTATCGTGGACACAATCGCAACTATGGCCTTACCGCCAGCCTGAATCCTCGGGAACGATTCGGAATTGACCTGGCATACAACTACAACGACTACCAGCAAAACACCTTCATCTGCTTCAACGACTCCGATACAACGCTTTCGGTGGTCGCAAATGCTGGCAGCTGCATCGCGAACGGTTATAACGATGACGGCAATCCGTTACTCACAAACGGCATCTATTCGAGCAAGACGCACTACGGCATGGCATCGGTGACCGTCAGACCAGTATCACGAGTCACCCTCCAGGCGGGATACAGCATCACCAGCGTCGGCGGCGATACCCCACAGTTCAATAGCCTTCAACCTTTTGGATCGTTGCAATACAACTACCATCAGCCGATGGCTCTTCTTTCCGTCGATCTCGGCCATCACTTGGCATGGAACTCGGCTTGGAATTACTACCAATACGGCGAGAAATCATTTGTCGGCCCCACAGATCCTCGCTACTTCCATGGCAATAACGCGACGTTCTCACTGCGTTGGGCTTTTTAGAGGTCTGTCACGTAGTCGATCATCGGTTGGCGCCTGCCCCTTTCCATTTATGGCCCATCAGCTAAGGCGCTCTAGTTGCCAAGCTCGATCACGTGCAAGGACATGGATCAAACGAACATTATTTTCAGCTCCCATAGTAGCGTCCGTTCACTTCGGTGCCCATGACGCCGAAATCAGATTTTGAAGTTTCCAACGGATCAGTCTTGAAAGTGAAATCGATCGAGGGTACGCGCACTGTTGCCTCCAGTTGTGCAGTCGCTTTGAAGCCTTCGAATCGGTACTGCCGCGTCGGGTCTTCATACTTGACCGGCTCGTCAGCAGTTGTGAAGACCAACCTGAAATCCAGGAAGGCCGGGGTACTTTCGGCATCCATCGCAGGCCAACGCGGCTGGTCAATGATGGGCGCATCGCTCACCTGCAGCGTGGCCGTTTTGCCGTCAGAACTAAACGTCAGGCCGTTAGATGGCACCGGCATAACCCAATAGAGGCCTTCTGGCGATATAGGAGAATGAAAATCATGGATCTGGTTCGCGGGGGCCGCCGGCTCCTTGAATACGGTGAGTCAAGTGTGGGCGAAAATGCCCTGGTGCGGCCGGCGCGCCGCCCAGTACTCACCCGCCATATAACTGTAGTCGGTTGTGGGAGTGCCCCAGGCGAGCCGGTTGCCTTTGTTATCTGTGCCCATTCCGTGAAAACCGCTGCAACGCGCCAGTTTTCCGTTGAAATGATAGATGCTTGAGAGTTCGACGTTCGGCATCGCGGCTTGGTTGTGGTTGCCGTTCTTGTCGAGCCATGGAATCGGGTACGGGCACAAGCCTCCGTTGGAGGGTTCGCGGTTTTGCGGGATGAGAGGAGAGCAGGCTAGCAGCGAAGATTGCGCGCCGAACAGCGCACCTGGCAGCGAAGCCGCCAAGCCCGAAGCGCCCCCCAGTTTCAGCCAACGCCGACGGTCTAATACCATCCGGGAAGTGTAATCACTGGCCACAGCACCCCCTCAGTCACGCTATTTCTTCCGTACAATCGAGGCATCTTCCATGCCAGCTCGCTGGTTCCAGCCGTGGAAACGCGAGAGGTCACCCGCATTCCACGCCTCGCAGAGTCCCGGAGCGCTCAGATCCCAGTCTGGGCGGATTTCACTCGTCACGGCGCGCAAATCGTGCCATAGGTCGATGACCGATGGACGCCCCCAGAACCAGTAGCCGTTATAAATGCTGTAGATGACGAGGCCCGGCTTGAGCACAAGCGTATGCGGGATCATCGGATTGTGTTCGGGATCGGTGTACTCCTCGATGCCGAGATCCTTCTGGACCGTTCGCTCGGTGTCCGAAAGGAATGTCCACTGGGCTCCGACTGACGCACGGAACTCCTGCAGGGTATGGTGACCGTCGGTAGCGATCGTGGCGATCTGAGTGTAGGCCACTGCAATTTTCGGGTAGAACGCGGCGAGTTCCAAATGCTGCTGGTGTTCCTTTGGGCAGTAGTGGCCGCGCGCGAGCGTGAGGATCATCGGGTCCTCGCCCTGTAGCTCGCTGAGCTTGCGCTGTGTACCAGTGTGATCGGGAAGTTCGTAATCGGGGAAAATACCTCCGGGGACGATATCGGAACGCACGAGTTGGACTCCTCTCATTTGTCTCAGAGTCGATTCTCTTAAAGATCCAGAGTGACACCGGCGTCTGGCTGGGAACAGCACACGAGCACATTGCCGGGAGCGGGCTCCTCCAGCGGTTCAGGGTTACAACTAACCGATCCCCCAATCAGACCCGTTACGCAGGTATGACAGACTCCAGTCCGGCACGACCATCTGACCGGAACGTCGCATGCTTCCGCCAGTTCAAGCAAGCTCGTGAATTTCGGGTCCCACGCGGCGGTAATTCCGCTGCGCGCGAATGAGACTGGAGGACCGGATCCCGGCGGTCCTTGTGGCAGGTGAGGAGTGTGAACAACCTGCGCCATACCCGGGGTAATAGCCTCGAGAGCACCGAAGATTTCCGTGTGCACATTTTCGGCCGGTACACCCCAGTTTCGTAGCCCATCGCGCATATTCTGCAAGAATGGAGAAGGGCCACACAGATAGAAGTCACTGTACCGTGAAACGCCGATTCGTTCCAGCAAAGCCACGTCAATGCGTCCGGGAGCATCAAAGTCTGCCCCAACTCGGTCAATTGCACCGGGCCTGCTGTAGACGATGTATCCTCGTCCGCGAGAGAGCTGCTTCAGTAATGAACGCGATTCTTCTGCAAACGGGTGGTCGACGCGATTGCGAGCTCCATAGATCCACCAGATCTCTCGTTGCGATCTTTCACCGGCGAGTGAGTGCAGCATCGACATCATGGGCGTCGCGCCTACTCCAGCACTTAGCAGAACCACCGGATTCTGGCTGGGACGCAGAGTAAAGCTTCCTCGCGGAGCACTAACATCCAACACATCGCCCTCTTTCGTGCGTTTGCATAGAAATAAACTTCCAATCCCGTTCAATTCGCTCTTGACGCTGATGCGGAGATGATCGGCTGCCGGCAGATCAGATAACGAATAGCTGCGAAGAACGGCTGGTTTCCCCGGATCGATGAGCAGCCGCAAAACAACAAATTGACCTGCTCGGAAGAGAGGAAGAGGCTGCCCATCGATGGGCGTCAGAAGGAACGAAGTCACGCTAGCGCTTTCCTTATGAATATTCGCGACCCGCATCTGTCGAAAGCCGGGCCACGCCGGCGCTTGCTCCTCATCGGCGAGTCCCGGATTCCCCGTCGTAGTTTTGGAGCTCAAATCTTGTTCGAGCATTGCCTGGAATGAACTCTGCCAACCCTCGCTAAGTGCAGGAATCCGCAGCGCGCGTTGCAATTGATCACTGGAATGTCCTGGCAAATACAGGAGGGCGTCAACGTCGGCCACACTCATCTTTTCTGGACCATCGGCGATCTTGACGATGTCATCTCCCGGACCGACTTCTCCCTCCTTCAGCACGCGAAAGTAGAATCCTGGTCTGTGATGTTCCACGAGCAGGGCTGGCATGCGAGGTTCGTTCAGACGAATGCCGACCCGGTAGCACGTCACGCGTGGCTGCGTTACTTCGAATTCAGCGTCACCAATTCGGTATCGATCGCCGATGCACACCTCGTTATCAGGGAGTCCCTCGACCGTGAAGTTTTCTCCGAACTGGCCCAAGGTAAAATCGTTGCGGCCCAGAAAGCTCTCCCAGTAATGGTAAGACTCCATCTGGTAGACGAATACTGCGCGGTGCTCCCCACCGTGACCGGCGAGATCGGCTTGCGCATCGCCATCGATATCGAGCTTGCGCACTATTCGCCGTCCCGTAACCGGAGACTTCCAAACTGATGTTCTGACTGTTTTGCCGTTCCAGATCACGTCGCGTGGAAGACCGACATTTACTGAAAGCAATCTGGGCATGCGTACCTCGTCGAAGCGATTGGCCGATCGGCTAGCGCCGCAGTGATGCTCACAACGCATCCCGATTTTTGTTTTAGCATCTCTTTTACAGTCCGCTGCGTGAAGTAGAAAAAACCGAACAGGCTGTTGGAGATTGGGCCGCCGAAGTCCTCGATAGTGAAGTCGAGGAAAGTCTTGCTTTGAAATATTCCGGCATTATTCACCAAGACATCGATGGTTCCGAAGTTGTTGATCGCCGCCTCGACAACTTCGGCAGCAGTTTGCTGCTTGCCGATGTCACCATCAACGAGAACCAGTCTGCCCGAGGCGGCCAACTCTCGACTGGCATGTCGAGACCTTCCGACGACGTTATACCCTTCTCTCAGGAACGTTTCGATCAAGCCTCCGCCAATGCCCCCTGACGCTCCGGTGATGATCGCCGTTTTCTCGCCCGACATAAGTAACCCTCCGCTTTGAAGGTCCGATCTGCACACCGCCGGGTTACCGGCCCCGTCTAAACGGCTTCATCCCGCCCGACGCGCCACAGGCCGCTCGTGCGAAGAGCCGACAAATCCTTGGACCAGTACGGCGATTTCGTCTGCGGCCGTGTCTAGGGCGAAGTGGCCGCCATCGACGATGTGGATTTCGGCCTTCGGGACATCGCGGCGATAGGACTCTGGCTCTGAGGGGTCGAACGAAGACTCATATTTACCCCAAATCACCAGCAGGCGCGGCTGCTTCTCGCGCATCCATGCTTGCCATTTCGGGTAGGAATCGACGTTGGTGCGGTAGTCGTAGAAGAGTTCGCTTTGAATGTCAGCCTGTCCGGGCTGATTTAAAAAATAGAATTCGTCGATCCAGAGATCCGGGTTGTGGCGCTCCACGTTGGGATCGTTCCCCGCGTGGCGGGACTTCGTGGCTGCGAGCGACAGGAGATTCGTACGCAGCGCGCTTTCGTTGGTAGCGCGATCGGCCCAAAAAGCGCGCCGTGTTTCCCAGTTCTCGCCGAGACCGGTACTGTGTGCTACCGCGTCCTGGACGATGAGAGCCTCGACTCGCTCCGGGTGGGCCAGGATCATGCGAAAGCCGACGGGGCCACCGTAATCCTGCATGTAGAGCGTGAAGCGGGAGAGGCCGAGCGCTTCGGTGAAGTGATTCATGATTTCCCCGAGATGATCGAAGGTGTACGCGAATTTCTTCGGGTCCGGCCAGTCGCTGTGACCGAAGCCTGGGTAATCAGGCGCGACAAGGTGATAGCGATCGGAAAGACGGGAAAATAGAGGCTCGAACATTCGCGAAGAAGACGGCAAACCGTGGAGCAGGAGAATCGTCGGGGCGTCTTTCGGACCACACTCCCGGTAAAAAATTGACAGTCCATCGATCTGTGCCATGCGATAGAGCGTCGGATACTTCATGGATTGTCCTTTCCGTTAGTTTTCAACATCACGGTGCGTAGCGAGTAAAGACAAGGTCGGTCGCTGCGGCCCTCTCGTGGCAGGGGAAGCAGCTCTTCATAAACGCCGCATCGCCAGGCTTGCCGTCTATGCTGAAATGTCCAAACCCCCAGCCGCCGGTTGCGCCGTACTTGGTTGAGTCCTTGACCATAAACTGAATATTCGTCGGGGGACCGGGAACGAACGATTGAGGCTGGCCAAAGACTTTGTTGTTTTCGTCCGATGAGACGTAACGGTAATGCAAAGCAGCAATGATCGTGCCGTCCGGATACGGAAGCTTCCCTCCTCGATATGCCTTAATCGCTACGTCGTTGCCCAAGACGGCACCCAAACTGTTGAGGTTGCCTGCTTCATGGGCAGAGGATATCCACTGAAAGTCGCGGTACCCATGAGGGATTTCGATAACGTACGGTGCGGATTGCGCGTCCGCGTGGCCTGGAGTGGGGCCAGGGAGCGCGACAATGCCGGCCGTTACAATTGCAAGCAAGAAGAATGAGAATCGTTTCATAATATTCTCCTTTCAATACGAATCGGATGCGTCGAGCGCATCACACCGGAAGCGCACAAGTGAACAATCGGGCGATGGTATTGGTGGCACCCTCGCATCAGTTGACGGGCCCAGGGCTCTACGATCTCGTGCGACAATCAGCCGGCTTGCCAATCGTGCCGAGGCGGCGACTGTGATTGCTCGCCAATCTCGACTGGTGGACCGAGGCGGGCTGTCAACTAACTCAGACTCTTCAACCCAGTCACCGGCGCAGAGCCGCGCCTGTTCCGGGCCGAATAACTCCGTCACCGCGTCGATGAATGACGCTAACTCACGCTCCGCCAGGTGTATCTGGTCTGCATAAATCGAATTGTCAAACGATTCGTCCGAGTTCATGGGATTCCCCGCTTTTTCCTGCGTGTGTCGTGCAATCCGATCGTATCCACTACGACAAACACATGACACCAGACTCGTAGAGGCAAAAACAATTGGACGATGGTATTGGCCTTTCCATCACGGCGCGTATTCAGTGAAAGCAAAGTCGCGAGCTTTGACAGGCTCGTGGCAGAAGAAGCAGGTCTTGAGTAGCGCTGCGTCCGCAGGCTTGCCGTCTTTGAATTGAGCAAACCCCCAGCCACCGGTCGCGGCATATTTTTTCGAGTCTTTGACCATGAACTGAACGTTCGTGGCGGGTCCGGCAACGAAAGATTGGGAACGGCCAAAGACTCTATTGCTTTCCTCGGACGGGACATAACTCCAGGCCAGGCGTGCGATGATTGTGCCATCTGGGAACGGCAGCTTCCCAACACGGTATGCCTTGATCGCTACATCGTTGCCGAGGAGGGCACGAAGATCGTTGAGGTTGCCTTCTTCGTGGGCCACTGAGATCAGCTTCCAGTCGCGGTATCCGAGAGGAATTGTGATTCCGAAGGCCGGATCAGCCTCTCCATCGGAACGTAGAGAGGCGTGAGCCATGTGGACGATCACGCTAGCCAACGCCACAAAGGCAAACAACCGGTAAGCAAACCCCTTCATGCGATATGTCCTTTCCCAAAATGCCTATTTAGCTTCGCGTTCGCATGTTATTCGGTCAAAACCCGTCGACTTCGACGACGGCACTCGCAAGAGTATTCTCAGGTGTTCCTTCTCCAGCTCTTATGAGCATTTCGATGGAATTCGGTCGATGCGAGTGATCAGAACAGAAGCTTAGAAGCTGGACAATTGGACGATGGTATCGGCGATACGTTGGTATCGTCTCTGCGCCATGTCCAGGCCCCAAAGTGGTCGGAAGGCAGTTCACCGGTATCGCTGCCAACGAGGCTGTGGGGGAGTGTCGGCCCCGAATGGTCCAAGTGTCCCTTTCGGTTTAGAATGCCTTAAACCAAGAACCTCGGGGCAGGGTTCACGAAGCATGACTACTGAAAGACAACATGCCCAAACCTGACCATAAACGCGACGAATCTGCCCTCAGCTACAGCGACGAGAACTATCGCCTCTTGGTCGAGACGGCCCCTGATGCTGTGATTAGCATCGACGAGCGCGGTGCAATTCTGTTTGCCAACCCCGCCACTTTGAGAATCTTTGGGTATGATCCGACGGAGTTGATCGGAAAGCCGTTGACCATCCTAATGCCGGAATTCCTGCGAACATTACACGAGAAAGGATTCAGTGACTATTTGGCTACCGGCCAGCGGCATATAAACTGGCAAGGCACTGAACTGACCGCGCTGCGCAAGAATGTCCAAGAATTCCCGGTGGAAATCTCGTTTGGAGAAGTATCTAGAGATGGGCATAAGGTATTTACCGGCTTCATCCGCGATATCAGCGAAAGAAAGCAGGCAGAGGAAATGCGAATAGCCCACGCCCGCCAGATCGCTGTTCGCGCTGACGTGAGCATGGCTTTCGGTAAGGATGAAAGTCTGAAGGCGACCTTGGGTGAGTGCAGCGAAGCCATTGTGCGCCATCTTGATGCAGCATTTGCGAGGATTTGGACTCTGAGTGGCGATGGAAGGATGTTGGAGCTGCAGGCCAGCGCGGGTATGTACACGCATCTCGACGGGCCTCACAGCCGCATACCGATAGGACGATTCAAGATCGGTATGATCGCACAAGAACGCAAACCGCATCTGACCAATGATGTCCTCAATGATCCTCGAATCAGTGATAGGGCATGGGCCAAGCAAGAAGGGATGGCAAGCTTCGCCGGCTACCCACTGACCGTCGGAGAACGCACGATAGGCGTGCTCGCCATATTCTCTCGAAAACAGCTTACGTCAGATGCAACAGAGACTTTGGCGTCGGGTGCGGACTTAATCGCGCAGGGAATTGAAAGAAAGCGTGCACAAGAAGCGTTGCAGATGACGCAAGCGGAGCTCGCGCGGGTTTCCAGGCTCACCACCATGGGCGAATTGGCAGCGTCCATCGCCCACGAGGTCAATCAACCGCTGACCGCTGTCACCAATAACAGCAATGCCTGCCTGAGACTGCTCGCTGCTGGCAAGCTTTCACCTGAAATTCTAGGCCGGGCTCTTGAGGAAATCGTTGCCGATGGCACTCGAGCGAGCGCCGTTGTTGCTCGAATCCGCGGATTCATAAAGAAGGAACCTGTCGAAAAGAACAGGCTGGACATGAACGACGTGATTCAAGAAGTGTTAGTACTAGCTGACCGTGAGCTTTATGATAATCGAGTCCGGATCGAACGCCGGCTGACGGAGGCCCTTCCGCCGGTGTTGGCGGATCGGGTTCAGATCCAACAGGTTCTACTGAACTTAATCATGAATGGCATTGAGGCCATGATCCCAGGTACAGATCAACCTCGCTCACTTTGGGTGGAATCCCGGGTTGACGAATCCGGAGACATATTGGTTGCGGTGCGCGACTCAGGCCCTGGCCTCGGATCGGCAGCAGATCGCGTTTTCACGCCCTTCTTCACAACCAAAGCGAACGGCATGGGAATGGGTTTGTCGATCAGTCGGTCACTTGTTGAAAATCATGGAGGGCGACTCTGGGCCACGCCGAATTCTCCCATCGGTGCTGTGTTTTCCTTTACGCTGCCCGTCAGTCCCGGGAGTCAAGCGTGACTGCTGCTTCCATCGTTTTTGTGGTCGATGACGACTCATCGGTACGTTCTTCGCTCAAGTTCCTCCTAAGCACCGTCGGGCTGCAGGTTGAGAGCTTTGGCTCAGCGGACGCCTTCTTGGATAGAAAGCCATCAGATGCGCCCAGTTGCCTCGTGCTGGACGTCAGACTACCCGGGCTGAGCGGGCTCGACTTTCAGCGAGAGCTTGCAGCGAGAAAGATTCATATTCCAATCGTTTTTCTCACTGGCCATGGCGACATTCCAATGAGTGTTCGCGCTATTAAAGCTGGGGCGGTTGAATTCCTCACCAAGCCATTCCGCGATCAGGATCTGCTGGATGCCGTTCGCATCGCACTGGAGCGAGATCGTGCCAGACGTGCACAGGAGAAAGAAATAACGGAACTCCAACAGCGTTTCGACTCGTTGACTTCTCGCGAGCACCAGGTGATCTCCATGCTTGCGTCGGGCATGCTCAATAAACAAATTGCTGGCGAACTGGGCACAGCGGAAGGTACTGTGAAGGTCCAGCGGAGCCGGGCCATGGAAAAAATGCACGCAGAGTCCCTTGTCGACCTGGTCAGAATGATCGAGAAGCTCAAAGGACCCTCGGAAAAAGCCTCGTAAACCAAAGTTTACCCGCATCATCCTTTTTAGGACCTGGATCTACCAATACCCAATAGATTCTTTTTCCCTCGGCGGATACTTTGGCGTCAGTGAGGAGTTCAGAGTGACGGAGAATCTGATCTCGGTGGTTGACGACGATGAGTCAATTCGCAGGACCACCACATTACTTATCGAGTCCTTTGGCTTTCGGGCGGTCGCGTTTGAATCTGCCGAAACTTTCCTGACGTCCGGCTACTTGCACGATACCTCGTGCCTCATCGTTGACGTGCAGATGCCGGGCATGAATGGCCTGCAACTTCAAAGTCACCTCGCTGCTTCGGGCTGCGACATCCCCATCATCTTCATCACCGCTTACGAGAGCCGAGATTCCCGTCAACGAGCCATGCAAGCGGGCGCTGCCGCTTTCCTGGACAAGCCTTTTGGCGACGAGCAGCTGCTCCAAATTATTCGTTCAACCTTACGGTTCCCCGGGACCAATGCTGAGGGCCAATTGAGGAGTGACTTATGAGTTTATCGCACGCGCTTTGCCATGAATTGAGACGACCTATGTTGGACGTGGGACCAATCGTTTTCGTGGTCGACGATGACATCTCGGTGCGCGAATCGTTGGAATTGTTGATCCGCTGCGAAGGCTGGCAGCCGGAGACTTTCTCTTCTGCGCAAGAATTCCTTGCCCGCCCACGACCTCTCGTTCCGAGCTGCCTGGTGCTGGATTGTTCTCTTCCAGGCCTCACTGGTCTCGAACTCCAGAAGCGCATCGCTGTCGAACGAACTGAAATGCCGATCATCTTCATCACAGGCCACGGCGATGTGCCCATGACTGTCCAGGCCATGAAGGCGGGGGCCGTCGAGTTCTTGACGAAGCCGTTCGATGACGACGTGCTGTTGACCGCCATCCGGGCCGCCCTTGAAGGCAGCCGGGTTGCTCTTAGCCTGAAGGCGGAGATGAGGGTGCTCCGGGACCGTTACGCCTTGCTTTCACAGCGCGAGCGACAGGTCATGGTGTTGGTGGTTTCAGGCCTGCTCAATAAACAGGTCGGTGGGGAGCTCGGTATCAGCGAAATCACGGTGAAGGCGCACCGGGGCAAGGTAATGCAAAAGATGATGGCTGGCTCTCTTGCCGACCTCGTGAAAATGGCCACGAGGCTCAGCCTTGCGCCCGGGGCTGCGGCGGCGTAACGCCATGTTCGGTTGTAATCGCTCGCCCGCTGTAGAAACTGGCGAGCGGCAAACCCTGTGGGAGGAGACAGCATGAAGAAGATGACTGCACCGATTTCCCTTGCCGGTTTTCAGCTCGGCGAAGTGCGCCATGTCTGCGCGTTTTTCAATAACGCCGATGAGGAATATCGCGTGTTGCTGCCGTTCATTAAGGATGGTTTCGAGTGTGGGGACAAGGCGGTCCACGTAGTGAATCCGGATCAACGTCACGACCATCTTCGACGACTGGCCGCAGTCGGAATCGACCCGGCAACTGCCGAGCAGAGCGGACAACTCGAGGTTCGCATCAACAGCGAAGCCTATCTTCGGGAAGGCCGATTCGATAAGGATCGGATGCTGACAGCATTCGAGCAAATGGCGAGCGGTTCCGCTAAGGGTAGTTTCTCGCTGAGTCGTATTTGCTGCCGCATGGACTGGGCGATTGAAGATCGATCGTACATTGACGATCTTGTTGAGTTTGAATCTCGAGTGAATGACGTCTGGCGTCGGCACGACGACGCCGTCATCTGCACCTACCATCTAGGCAAGTTCGGAGGCGATACGGTGGTTGACATTATGCGGACGCATCCGATGGTCATCATCGGCGGCATTCTGCGACAAAATCCGTTCTTTGTGCCTCCGGAGGAGTTTCTGCCCGAGCTTCGTGAACGCCGGGGTAGGCGAACTTCCCCATCCTCCGCGGCTGCCTGATATGGACGTCCAATACGAACAAGCCGCCGGAGAGATTAAGCGCCTTCAACGGTGCATCAACGATCTTGTCAGTCTGCTTGCGCTTCCTGGTATCTGGACTGTCAGTAATCCATCTCAAATTCTCCATACCTTGCTCGACGCGCTGATGCGAATGCTCAGCCTGGACCTCATCTCCGTGCGGCTGAACAATCCAGTCGGCGAGGCGCCTGTCGAGATCGTCCGGCTCGCCGAACCGCAAGGACCGTTACCCTCGACGCACGAGATGTGCGAGGCACTCAGCCACTCGTTGGCAGACAACTCACGGAAATGGCCTCCACTGCTTCGGAACCTTATGGGAGAGGGAGACGTCTCGATCGTGCCTCTGCCACTGGGGTTACAGGGCGAACTCGGCATCATCGTGGCAGCCGCTCAACGAACGGACTTTCCGCGGCAGACGGAGGCGCTCCTCCTGAGCGTCGCGGCGAGTCAGGCTTCCATCGGGTTGCAGGAGGCTCGCTTCCGGATTCAGCAGAAGCATATCGCCGACGAACTTGATCAGCAGGTCGCGCAGCGAACGGCTGAACTTGCCGCAGCGAATGCAGAGCTGCAATTCCAAGTTGGACTGCTGCAGCATATTCCGGTGGCGGCCTGGACGCTCAAGCCTGATGGCACTCCGGATTTCGTGAATCAAGTTTGGCTTGAATACGCCGGTCAGACCCTCGATTTCGTCCGGTCGCATCCCGAGGCATGGATGACCACTGTCCACCCTGAGGATCGGGAAATAGCAGAGAGGAACTTCTGGGAGGGAGTACGGTCGGGACGGGGTTTTGCAATGGAAACCAGGTTTCTCCGCGCTCGGGACGGGACCTATCGCTGGCACCTCAATCGAGCCGTGGTCTTGCGTGACGCAGGAGGAAAAGTCATCAAATTTGTCGGTACCTCGACCGACATCGACGACCGGAAGCGCGCTGAAGAGAAGTTACTGCGCAGCGAGGCATTCCTCTCGGAGGGTCAGCGTCTCGGTCAAGTCGGCAGCTTTTCGTGGCGTCCAACGACAGACGAAATCACGTGGTCAGCGGAGATGTATCGCATCTACGAACTTGAGATCGGCGTGCCCGTCACGCTTGAACTGATCCGTACCCGGGTCCATCCGGAAGACGTCACTTTGATCGAGAAAATGAAGATGGTGGATCAGGCACGAGAGGGCGGCCACTACTTTGAATGGCGATACCGCTTGCTGATGCCAGACCACTCCATCAAGTACCTGCATGCGATCGCCCATCCGACCCGGGACCAGGATGGTCAGCCGGAATACGTGGCCTCCGTTCAGGATGTCACAGCCCGCAGGCTTGCGGAAGAGGCACGCGATAAGGCTCAATCGGAACTCGCAAATGTGGCCAGGGTGATGAGCCTCGGAGCGCTGACAGCGTCTATCGCCCACGAAGTCAACCAGCCGTTGTCCGGCATCATCACGAACGCCAGCGCCTGTTTGCGGATGCTGGCGACTGATCCTCCCCAAGTCGAGGGTGCTCGCGAAACCGCCCGGCGTACGATTCGCGATGGCAACCGCATGTCCGACGTGATCACCCGGTTGCGCGCGCTCTTTGGCAGGAAAGAACCCACGATTGAATCTGTGAACTTGAATGAGGCTGTTATAGAGGTGGTGGCCCTATCCATAGTGGAACTTCAGAAGAATCGCGTAATGCTATGTCCCGAACTTGCCGACGGCCTTCCGCTGATCCTAGGTGATCGTGTCCAGCTTCAGCAGGTCATCCTGAACCTGCTCAGGAATGGCTCAGACGCCATGAGCACAGTCGAAGATCGTCCGAGACGACTCTTGATCAGAACCGAGCGGGACGAGGGTGACCGGGTGCGTCTGACAGTGCAAGATGCTGGAGTCGGTTTTGATCCTCAAGCCGCAGACCGTCTGTTCGACGCGTTCTACACGACCAAGGGCGACGGCATGGGAATCGGGCTTGCCGTCAGCCGCTCTATTATCGAGAGGCATCACGGCCGTCTGTGGGGGACTCTGAACGATGGTCCAGGAGCCGCATTTTCGTTCTCCATTCCTCGAACTCCCGAGGGCTCAGCCCACGCCGACGGCATCCACAATCTTCAGGCGCCGGCCGTAGCGGGGTCCCGAGCAGCGTGAAGGCCATGCCAATCCTCACATCGCGGCAAACCAATACCAAGGGACAATGGACGCCCTCTCTTGGAGAGGAGCATTGTGGCTATGGAGTCCCGCTTCGAAAAGGAGCGCCATCGAAAACATACTTGTATGCGTAGTTGACGACGACGAATCCGTCCGTGAGTCGTTACCTGACCTATTGAAGCAGTTCGGGTTCGCGGCCCGCTCGTTCTCGTCGGCGGAAGAGTTCCTCGCGTCTGATTGCGTCGACCAGACCAGATGCCTGCTCCTTGATGTTGCTATGCCTGGAATGACCGGGCCTGATCTTCAACAGGAACTGATACGAAGGCGACAGGGGATCCCGATCGTCTTCATTACGGCTGATAGAGATATGATCGTTCGCCAGCGGCTGATCAAACAGGGTGCGGCGGAATGCTTGTCCAAGCCTTTCAGCGATACAACTTTGCTCGAGGCGGTTAATTCGGCACTTCACCCGAAGTGAGATTCCCGCGCCGTGTTAATTGTGCGGAATAGAATGCACCGAGTGCGGCATCGTCATAAGCACTACCGGAGTCACCCAAGCGTGAGTGTGTACCAACTGCGGCCGTCTTTCCACGTTCCTCTGATCGCAAAACCGACCTCTTTGAGGAGGCCACGAATGCGCTGGTCTGTGAACTTGTAACTATTTTCGGAGGCGACAATCCCGATGACGAATCTATTGGACGAACGTATCGACCACCACAAAGTATGAATTAGGGATATGGAACGGACTCGGGCGCACTTCATTCCAGGGGATCCAAAGGTATCGTCGATACCATCGTCCAATTGATTCGCCTGAGCATTCCGGGTGTAATCGGCCCATCGCAGCTGATACTGGCACTGCTGGGTATTAGGGAAAGGACGGTAGAGACATGCCGGAAGCGACTTGGAAGCCTTACGAGAAGCATGGACGGCTGACGACGCAGAGCGACTTGCCCGACAGCGCCTCCGCATTTCCGAAGCAGCGTAAAGAACCTCTGACCGACGCACAACATGTCCGCAATGCGGTCGCGCGTTTCGATCAAGTCATCGACGTTCCCGATGCTGATCGCGCTTTGGCATTTGCGAACATCGAGAAAGCTGCAAGCCACTACGACGTCAACCTCGCGGAAACGTCGTGGCACGAACTCGGCGTCCATCGTCACAAAAAAGGGGGCACTCGTTGACCGCATCGTGAGTTCAGCTCATTTCCTTTGTGGAACGTGCCTCGCGCCAGTTGGCGTGGAAAATGATTGTGGGAGTTGTGCAAGGAAGATAAGTCCATTCGATCCGGTTGGCGATGTGATAGTTGCGCCTTGCATCTCGTCAGTTTTTTTACTTGAGATCTGGGACGTGCTGAGGTGGGCAAAAGGCCGAATCCCAGCGAAGAAGTGTCAGGTTGAGCGCCAGAATCAGGGCGTCATTTCGCACTAAATTACGTCGAGTTCTAGTTTTGTTCGTCTAAGTTGTTTTTTGGACGTTTGCCGCACAGCCCGAGGAGATCAATATGAAAGCAATCGTTGTTCACGCCTATGGCGGTCCTGAGGTGCTGAAGTTTGAAGACTATCCTGATCCAATACCCGGCACGGGCGAGGTGCTGGTGCGGGTCGCCGCCGCGAGCGTAAATCCGATCGACTACAAGCGGCGTGCCGGATTAACGAGGGATTTTTATCCCATCCAGTTCCCGGGTCTCATAGGTGTCGATATTGCGGGGACGGTGGCGAAGATCGGGCCGAAAGTGGAAGGATTTTCCGTTGGCGACCAGGTGTTCGCTATGGCGGACAATACTTACGCCGAACTTTGTGTCGTGAAAGCCGCGGTTCTGGCAAGAGTTCCCGAGGGGCTCGATCTGATCCAAGCGGCGGCGCTGCCGCTGGTCACGACGACTGGCAACCAGCTCATGTCCGCTACAGGAATCAAAGCGGGCCAAACGGTTCTCGTAGTGGGCGCTGCCGGAAATGTCGGGCGTTCGGCGGTGTTCACTGCGAAGCAACGCGGTGCGACAGCGATCGCGGGGGTTTTGAAGGGGCAGATGGACGAGGCGAAGACTGTGGACGCGACTCAGGCGGTCGCAACTGACGACGACACTGCGATTGCGAATCTTCCGCCGCTTGACGCGGTTGCAGATACTGTCGGCGGAAAAACCGCCGAGAAACTGATCGCCAAGGTCAAGCCCGGAGGAGTGTTTGCTTCGGTTGTCGGGGCACCGCATAACGCCGCGACTTACCCATCCGTAAAGGCGGTCTTCGTATTCTCGAAATTCGAAAGAAAGACGCTCGAATTTATGGCCGAAGCGGTGCGAGACGGCAAGCTAGTAATCCCGATTAGCCTGAAACTGCCACTTAGTGAAGCGGCCAAGGCTCAAGCCGCGGCAGAAAAGGGCGGTGTCGGGAAGATCTTGCTGGTGGCTTGACATTGTTTTGCGGACAGCGCCTTATGGGCGTCCCATGCCATGCAGGCGACCGCGGTGATCAATCAGCTGCCGACGAGAATCAAATGATAGTGAGCCCGCCATCGGGCTCGTCTTTTAGCTTGGGAGGAATCGGCTTTCGAACATCTTCAACGAGGAGGAATTGGCCGTTGAACGCAGCCAGGATTCACAGCTTCGGGGCGCCCGACGTCGTGGTGGTGGAGGATGTACCGATGCCGTTGCCAAGCCCAAGCGAAGTTCTGGTGCGCGTGATGGCCGCGGGCGTCGCTCCCTGGGATGCCATCATTCGTGAGGGCAAGAGCAAGGTTAGTCCGCAACCGCCGCTTACTCTCGGTTCAGACTTCTCCGGTGTCATCGAGAAGGTCGGCCCCGACGTTACGGGCTTCGCGCCGGGCGACGAGGTGTATGGCGTCATCAATCCGCAGTTCTGTGGCGCGCAGGCCGAGTTCGCCGCGGCCACGTCCGGGATGGTCGGCCGCAAACCGCAATCGCTGAATCACATAGAAGCAGCATCCGCTCCTGTCATCGCGGTAACCGCCTGGCAAATGCTGTTCCAGTATGCACGGGCGATGCGCGGACAAACCGTATTGGTTGTTGGAGCCGCGGGGAACGTCGGCGCCTACGCCGTACAAATGGCTTTAGACGCCGGAATCGACGTCGTTGCCATCGCCCACCTCAGTGACGAGGGCCTGCTCCGATCCTTGGGCGTGAAATCCATTATCGACTCGAGCAAGTCCGTATTCGAGCAGGATCTCCCACAGGTGGATGCTGTCCTGGACACGGTCGGGGGCAGTACCTTTCAACGCTGCGTCGCTGCGTTGAAACCCGGAGGCAAACTCGTCACCTCGGTCTCGACGCAGCCGCTCCCAGCAAAGGCCATTTTCTTCTATGCTGAGGTGACCACCGCGCGCCTGCAAACACTCGCAACATTATTTGACGCAGGTAGGATCACGGCGCGCGTGGGCTCAATCCTGCCGCTTTCGGAGGCGCGCCAGGCGCAATGCATGCTTGCGGGCGCACCTCACAAGCCGGGCAAGATCGTACTGCAGATCGGGCACCTGTAGGGATAAGCAGCGCGGCTTAGTGTGAATCACATCACACTAGGCGAACCGCTTTCTGCATTCGTATCGAGACTTAGCAGAACAGATGAATTCACGGTCAATTCTGATCTATGAATCGGATGGGAACGGGATCAACCTCTGGCAGACGCTCGATCAGCTCATAACTGGACGGCGAGCCAGTAATCGACACGGAACCTTCCCGATCCAGAGCAGAGCAGCCAGAAAAAGAAGACCACGAACAGGACCTCCAGAAGGTAGAGTGAGGGGCGGGCGGACCACCCTTTATTCTTGGCCAAATCGGACTATGACGGGGGGTGCCACATCCTTGCGTTATCTGCAAGGTGGGCACCTCGGCACCGTGCCTATCGGCTTTTTTGTTTTCCGGGGTTGCGGTCCGCACCGCCCTCTTTCGTACAAAACGCGAACAAGAAAACAAGGTCAGGAGGGCTCCTACCCCCGTCTCCGATTCTTATGCCGCTGAAAGCGATTTCTTCTTCGCATCGAGTGCTGGTAGGAGAAGTTTCAGAAGCGCTTCATCAGAGAACGGGTTCTGGCCCGAGATCAACTCACGATCTTGAAGGACGTAACTCTTCCATGGCGCGAGCATACTTACGTCACCGCCCGCCGTATTCAAGGCGAAGTCCGGGTAGAAGAGTACCTTACCACCAATCTCAAGCGGCTCCCGCTGCTGCTCTTCCGCTGTCGAAAAGATAGTCATCTTATATCCAGAATAGATCCAACCTTGGGCCTTTGCCCGCGCTCCAGCGGCATCACCCGCCGAAAGCGCGGCGACCACCTCCGTCGAATTCGGAAGCGCCGAGAGAAGTGAAATGGGGCCATGGCAGAGCACCGCCGTAGGCTTGGATGTTTCGTGAAAGTGCCTCATCACGGTGCCAGCGTTGGGATCATCGAGAAGATCGATCATCGGGCCATGGCCGCCGGGGACGAAGACAGCGTCATATTGATCCAGATCCGATGCGATGACATCCGAGATGCGAGTTGGATTTTTTAGCCCAGTCAGGGTGTCGCGGAATTTTAGATAGTCCTGAAGCTTGGCCTCGCTCCCGCCGAAGAAATCGGCCACAGCCGAATGGATATCCAATTGCGGCGTGTTGCCTTTGGGGTTGGCGAAAGTGATCTCGTAGCCCTCGTTCATCAGGGCGCGAACCGGAACCGTAAGCTCGTTGAGATAGTAGCCTGCGCCGGTATAAACCTTGCCATCTTTCAAGGGCAAGCCGTGACCGCTCGAGACTAGTACCAGAACTTTTCCTTTGGTTGCCATTTTGTTCTCCTTTTTGAAATCGAATCTGTTGCCCTGAAATTTCGAAAAGCTGGGCGCTGACAGGACGTTCACCGGTTTCCATCGTCGAAAAAGGGAAGAAGTCCCGAGTTTCCCGCCTATATGTTCAGCCCTTGAGGAATGCCAGCAGATCGGCGTTGATCCTCTCCGCCTGCGTAGTGGGCATGCCATGAGGGAAATCTTTATATGTAATCAGCGTCCCGTTCTTCAGCAGCTTTGCCGACTTCGGGCCGGCCGCCGCGTACGGAACAATCTGGTCGTCCTCGCTGTGCATCACTAGCACCGGAATCGTGATCTCCTTCAGGTCCTCCACAAAGTCCGTCTGCGAGAAGGCCACAACCCCGTCATAGTGCGCCTTGGCCCCGCCCATCATCCCCTGCCGCCACCAATTTGCAATGGTGGCCTCAACGGATTTCACCCCCGGCCGGTTAAATCCATAGAAAGGCCCCTCTGGGAGGTCGCGATAGAACTTCGACCGATTCGCCGCAAGCTGCGCCTGCAGATCGTCAAATACTGACTTCGGCAGACCCTCGGGATTGGCATCCGTCTTCAACATCAGTGGCGGCACCGCGCTAATAATTGCAGCCTTGTACACTTCCTGTTGTCCACGCCGGGCGAGATAGTGCACCACCTCTCCGCCGCCGGTCGAGTGTCCAACATGGATCGCATTTTTCAAATCAAGATGCGCCGTAAGTGCCGCCAGGTCGTCGGCATAATGGTCCATATCGTGGCCATCGGCCACCTGCGTCGAGCGCCCATGCCCACGTCGGTCATGCGCGATCACCCGATAACCCTTGCTCAGAAAGAACAGCATCTGGTTATCCCAGTCATCCGCCGAAAGCGGCCAGCCATGGCTAAAGACGATCGGCTGCCCCGAACCCCAATCCTTGTAATAGATCTCAACGCCGTCCTTGGTGGTAATAGTTGGCATTTGTCGCTCCTTCTTGCGAATTGACTTGATCATTCACGCTTAATGTGTTTGATGCAGGCGTGTTCAAGGCGACACGCGCAGTCATGCGCACGGCCTCTTTTAGTTCGTTTGTGACGACCATCTGGTACTCCTTTCGACGCCAGAGCGAGTGACTGTTCAAATCAAAATTGGTAGAAGCGCAACGATGAGGCCCAGAGTCGGCATACCACCCGGCCCGAGTTAACCGTAGGTCAGGGTAGTGCTCTGTCCGACCTCAATGATGTAGCCGTCAGGATCGCGTATGTAGCAGCGAATCTCTCCGTATTTGGGTATCGGCTCGGTGATGAACTCGGCTCCTCGACTTTTCCACAGTGCATAGCACGCTTGAATATCTGCAACGCGGAAATTCATAAAGCTGTTGATGTGATTCGGGTCGGGGACGCTAAGCGTTACCGCCGGCTTATCCGGGGTCGGCCCGCCCCCAACGTTCAGAATCATCCAGATATTCTCAAGTTGAAGGTACGCAGGCGCGTTGCCGTCACCCAGACTCAGAATGCGAGCGCCGAAGACCTTTTCGTAGTAGCGGGCCGATCGCTCGATGTCGGTGACCGTGAGAAACTGCGCGATGCTGATCCCTTCCCGCGGCGGCATGTCATAGCTCTTCTGGTCGACTTGTACACCGTTCATTGCTGGCTCCTTTCGATACGGTGCTCATTACAAATGCGGTGTCCGAGTCCCGCTCCCATTCATAAGAAATCGATCGATGCCAGCTAGTGCAGCAGCGATTCCCAATTGTCTGGGACTCTCCCTGCTGGTCCAGGTGATGGTTGATCCTCCGGATGCGAGTGTGGCGGAAGCAAGGCCACACCCTTGATCATTCCCCGCTTCTCGTAATCGTAGAACCAATCCTCCCCCGGCTCGAAGCTGGCAATGATCGGATGTCCTGTTGTCGCCGCGTGCTTGGACGCATGCTGGCTCGGAGAACTGTCGCAGCAACCGATGTGCCCGCACTTCGCACACCGACGGAGATGAAACCACCAGCCTTTCGGTGACGCCAGGCACTCGGCACACCCATCGCCACTCGGCTTCGAAGCGGAGTTGATTCCGCGCTGTTCTTTTTTCATTTCCAGTTTTCCTTCCGTCTCCCGGCAAGCAATCTTGGGTTCGAGCGCGTCCCATCCGCAACATCTGGAGTTCGGAACCGCGTCGGACGCACCGGCCTACCGCCCGATTTGCCCCAGGTAGTATCCGAGCCGATCTTCGACATCCCCGGGCTTGTGGAAGCCTCGCTCCATCAGCGCTTTGATTCCATTTTGTGCGGCAGGTCGCCCGAGCGATGCGATGCACGCATCCCACCCGGCACTGAGCTCGACATCCGGCGGCAGGCTGGTATCGACGAGCCGCTTGGTCTGAGCGATCGCCCATTTGTCGAACTTGGCGATGCGCGTCGCGAGGGCCTCTACGAACGCATCTAGCTCAAGGTCAGGCAGCGTCCGATTGATGTAACCGTAAGCCTGCGCCTGATCTGCTCTGATGTCTTCCGAAGACAAGAGCACTTCGAGGGCGCGGTTCCGCCCGATGAGTCGTGGAAGCCTAGCCATGGGGCCGCCGCCGGCGACCATCCCTACGCCCACCTCCCATTGCGAGATGATCGCCTTCTCGCGGCTGGCAAAGCTCATGTCGCAGGCTAGCGTGATTTCGCTGCCGTTGCCGGTCGCTCGGACGCGGATGAGGGCGATGGACGCGACCGGCAGTCGGGTCAGACGCACAAGGAACTCCGGCCAAGGCGGCAACCCTGTGGGGCCCTCGGGTAGCGAGGTCAGGTCTTCAATCTTGCACGTGAAATCGGAGTGATTCAGGAAGTAGTCGTCGACCGCGCTGTCGAAGACCACGACCCTGACCTGCTCGTCAGCCTCGAGAGCATGGATGACTTCCTGGAACTGCTTAACCATTTTTGCGCCCATGACGTTGATCGGCGGATTGTCGATCGTGACACGCCAATAGGCGGGCGACCGCCGGGTCAGGCGAATCTGTACGGGTTCTGCGGGTGCATTCGTCTGTGCGAGCCTTATAGGCTCGTTCAAAGTCGCCATGGGATTTTCCTCCTAGCCATTCAGCCAGAACAAAACGGGCCGCGCAATTGGACGATGGTATTACCCATACTTTCGTATCGACCGCGTTCATGCCTGACGCATAGGGCATTTCTCCATCGCTAGCCCGAAAATCGATCAAAGCGAAGGAATCATCCTCCGCCAGGCTCGATACGAAGGTATCGCCGATACCATGGTCCAATTGTCTTACCCCCAACCCTCTGCTCTACTTGCGCCCGTTCGTGATGCAAGTGAGCGGGCTTAGCAAACTTCATTTGTGAGGAGAAGAGACCATGTCTGAACTTGTGACGAAATCTGTGCCGCAAGAACAACAGAAGCAGAGGGTAGAAACACGCATGACGGTGAAGCTTATCAGCCGCCTTACCATCGTTGTGACAGCGGTGGCCGGACTCTGCGTCCTCGGCACGGTGGCCCTTTTCGCGCAAGGCCAAGACAAGGATAAGTACTCGCTGAAATCGCCGAGCGGAATCGCGTTCTCCGACTTCAGGGGATACGAAGACTGGGCTCATGTCTCTTCCGCCCGGACCGACGAAATACTCAAGGTAATCGTCGCCAACCCCACCATGATCAAGGCGTTCAAGGCCGGCGTTCCGGGCAACGGCCAGTCCTTCCCTGATGGCTCCATGATTGTGAAGCTTCAGTGGAAACACAAGAAGAGCACTGAGGCCCCTTTCGTCGTGGAAGTGCCAGACGTCTTTTCCCAAGCTTTCGTGATGGAAAAGGACAGCAAGAGATTTTCGAAGAGCGGCGGATGGGGATACGCGGTGTTCAACTACGACCCCGCGTCCGATGAGTTCACGGCCGATGCCAAGAGCCCCTCAGACTGCGGATACGCGTGCCATACGCCTGTGAAGGCGAAGGACTACATCTTCCACCCATACCAGAAGCGCTGAAAGGGGCTCGCCTCCGACATCGAGCGCAGTGGGCGCGCTGTCGAGTGACAACGTCAACCATAGAGCCTCAACGTTGCACTACGCCTGAATCACAAGGAGCGGCTGATATGTCAAAGGAGAGAGCAGCGGTCATGACCGAACTACAACAACTTACGGTTGCTTTGCATCAGCCGGGCCAAGACACTTTCAAATCGGTCCTGTCCGAAGACATCGACTGGAAGCCCTTCGCGGCGTTTCCACCTTCGGTGAGCCTGGCTGTCATCGTCGGTCAGCCCTCGGAGGCCGGACCCTACACGATCAGGGTCCGAGTGCCGCGTGGCGTTAAGCTGATGCCACACCGACACCCGGAGGACCGAGTCTATACAGTAATCTCGGGTGTTTTCTACATCGGCCTAGGCGAGCAGTTCGATTCGAAACGGCTGGAGGCCTATCCACCTGGAAGTGTCGTCGTTCTCCCGGGCAATACGTCTCATTTCCACTGGGCGAAATCGAGTGAGTACATAACGCAGGTGACCGCGATTGGGCCGCTTGGGCTTGAATACGTCAGCGCGGACGACGATCCAAGAAACCACAACCCTTAGGAAGCATCTCCGTGATGTGCGCGACGGAGGATAGACCAGCTATGTGTTTCTCAGCCACCGCCAATTTCGTAGGCAGCGGAGTTTTGGGTGCAATCGGCGTCGTCACTTTGACCAACGTGATGCACCAGCGCGAACTGCTTCTCGCGGCGCTCCCCATTGCTATTCGCCGTTCATCAGTTTATGGAGGGATTCGTTTGGCTAGGACTGGATGGGATCGTTTCCCCCTGCAGTGGCGCATGACATGGGCGCGGCGTCCATATGCTCTACGCATGGACTTCTCCCATTTTTGCTGCCGCTTAGCGTGCTCCTGTTCGAGCCCAATCCAGAGAGCCGAGACGGATGCTGCCGTTCCTCGTACTTGGCGGAGCGACTACGCTCTATATTTTGTGGGCGCTGACGGCATTCCCGTACAGCTATACGTCAGGGGAAATAGTATCGTGTACATCAATCAGGCGGCCAATAATATTGCGGTTGCGCTGGTTTACGTAATCGCAACTTGTGGTTCGCTTTTTTTCAAAGATCAAAATGATGGTAATCTTCGGCGCGGCAAGCCTGGCGATACTGCTGGTTGTAATCGAGGTCAAGCGATACGCGTTCACGTCGTTATGGTGTGCGTGGGAGCAAATATGTTGGTCAAAGGCCGCCTACGACCAGCAGCGGCGAACGCAGGTGTACTGACTGAAGACGACCAGCGTCGCTTCGGATGTCACAACCTGCGTCGCAGCCTTGCCTCTTTCCTCGTGCGTAGCAAGACCGATCCGAAGACTGTACAAGCACTGCTTCGGCACTCGGATGTGAACACACCCCTTCAACTCTACGCACACAGCGTGAGCGAAGATCCTCTCGCAGCACAGGGGCAGGTGCTCCACGCTATCCTGCAATCGGGCAGCGCAGTAGTGAACTGATTGGCCTAGAGGGTTGGTATGATAAGCATGTGCATTGTTCTTACTACTTTTGTGCTGATCGGGGTCTGGATGGTCGTTGGATCCTGTGCAACTCTTGGACTGGTTGAAGAACGTGCGACCTGACCTGAGAGACAGCCCCGCCGAATGATGCTAGGCCAAATCAGTTGCGAAGTTTATTGGATACTGGTTCATCTGTCTGCCGATCTTGATTTACGTCTGTTTCCTCTTTGGACGAAATCAATGAGAAGGCAAAACCGTGAACCTTTGCGAATCATAGGCTGACACTGGGCTGAAGGTTTGCGAGGCAGTTTGACTTAAGTCCTTTGGAATGATGGTGGCCAGGGACGGAGTTGAACCGCCGACGCCAGCCTTTTCAGTTGGTTTATGTTGTAGTTTGAACGACTTACGTGACTCTGGGTGGCCGCCTAAGTATTTGAAAAATCGTTAGAGACGTGACGATCGTGGGTTGAAATCGTGGGTTCGAGAACTGGACACTCGCGCACTCGCTTGCCAATCCACTCTGCGTTCGCAGTGAACAAACTCCTCGTCACTTTGTGACTCTTTTTCCGCCTCCAGAATAAGCATTTCGTTTCGCAGGGCCACGAGACGCCCGAGTCTTTCTATGACGGCGGGCGTGGACTGTTGTGGACTTAGAAGAGGCGGCAGCGAACGCAGCAGGATTCAGTGCCGTGAGCACGGCGGCAGGATTCTTATCGATCACAGTCAGCAACGTGCGAGCTGGCGCTTCTGGGGTCCTGCGGCCTCCTTCCCAGTGCTTGATCGCGTCGAGGCTGAAGCCAAACGTGTCAGAGAATTTGGCTTGTGTCATGCCTAACCGATTACGGATCGCCTTGACGTCAACTTCCTGGGGCACATATGCCTTGAATCCCTCTTGCTCCCCGGCAAGGAACCTCTCAACGTCGTTAAGGCCATCCATCATCTGCTCGAATTGCGTTTTCATGCTACCTCCCATAGGTCTCGAAAATACTATCCGCGCGTTTCTTTAGCGCGTTGCGCTCTGCCATCGACAGGTTTTCTTTCTCATTCTTCGGAAATACAGTGATGAGAAAAACCGGAAATCTTTCGTTGCGCCAGATATATACGACCCGCGCTCCGCCACTTTTTCCCATTCCTTTGCGTGCAACCCGGACCTTTCGAAATCCGCCGGTGCCGCGGATCACGTCGCCACATTCGGGGTCCGCAGCGACGAGTGCCACGATGTCCGCACGCTCCTCTTCGCTAAAGAGCTTGTTCGCAATCGCGAGGTAAGTAGGCGTCTCGACGACCGTCTGCACAATTCATGGTGTACTCCATTGGACACCATGAGTCAAGGGAATTGTGTGCCATTGGACACCGTACCCAGGAGCAACTGCCTACCTACACAACCAACCAATTCGTCCCTAGCCGACCGAAAACACGCGACACAGACAGCCCCGTGAAGCGCATCTCGACCAGCGAGGAAGGATCGACCCATTGCTGTACGATCTGTTGATGGCCCCAAATGGCCATTGTCACACTGTCTTGTGATGTGCTAGCGTACGAATCGAGTATGCGGCGTGTACTTGCCATTTTCGTCCTGTCGCTCAATACCTGGGGCCTTGTGGCTCCGTTTGCGCTAGCAGCGAGCGCCGACAGTACGCCCGCATGCTGCCGCCGGAACGGTAAACACCACTGTTTGTCGGCGATGTCCGGTACGGCTGTACCAACCGACAGCGGCCCGGTGCTTAGGTCCCAGTCCTCGAAGTGCCCTTACAACTCGGAGACTGCTAGACCTGGCTTCGTGGCGAAACTGGCAGTATCAAGCACTTCGACGTTGCATTCTCCGATTGAGGCCCTTGTTGCACCGATGGAGTCTGCACAGGTGGAGTCTCACTCTGCAGGTTCAATCTCTCCGCGCGGTCCTCCCGCCTAGCCCTACCCTCTGATCACTCCTGGAAGTTCACCTAAGGCTGTGCCGTCTCGCACATTGTGGGCGTGAGAACAGCGGCACTGAGAAGGCGTGTCTGGTTCGTTTTGGGGACTCAGTTCATTCGTTAGACCGTGGAGTTTGGTGTGCACGATCGTGTGCCACGCCGTGCTTCCCGTTATGCATTTAGCGAATTGATTCACTCCCTCACCTCAGACGTCGGCGAGCATGAAAAGGCGACGCCTATGAACAAACATGCAATCTCGCGAGCGCTCGCAGTTCTCCTGTCGATTGGTCTATTCGCGACCTCGACAGCCGCTACTGGCAAGGACAAAGCAAGCATTCGACACACAGAAATCCAACCTTCCTCAACGCAGGGATCTCTAGTGCTCTCTGGAGTCACGATCGCAAAAGGAGATCCACAGGAAAGCGTGATGCACCAATTATCAAGACTTTACACACTACAGAAGCTGAGAAGCGCCCAAGGTGAGGAAGACTCCTGGCTGATTTCCGACAAGGCGGAGCCTGACAACTACGTCGGCGTCGTGAGCTTCGACTCTGGCAAGGTGCGCCGGGTCGCTCGCTTCCGTAAATGGACCCAAGCTGATGACTCGGTCGAACTTGCGCAACGCCTCTGTGACCTCCTGGAAAAACTGACGCGCGAGCGCGGCACCCAAGCCAGCATTACGGCGCGGGAGAACGAAAGCGGAGGCGTCTCCGTTCGTGGCGTCGAGATGGTGTTTGGAGACAAGAGAGTTTCCTTCAACATCGTCAGCCGCGGCGATGGTGACGATAAGCAGACTGAAGTTCACTTGGATGAAGTGATTCAGTGATTCCCGAGATGGCCAGAGGCCTCTCGTACCATTTTTAGGCGAAAACGCAATGGCTGTGAGTTGGGGAACAACTCGAATTTGGGCGATCGCGATCCTGCTTGTGATGGCATCGGCGATCCTCTTTGCACTACGTCTTCGTCAAACAGGGCTGAGCACTCGCACGCCACCTGGGCCGTTCGAAAAATTGGCAGCCACGCAGGTTCGTGCCTGGTTGGTTCCCGCAAAGGCACGAACTTCGCTGAACCCTCTCGTCGCAAACGCAGAGACTCTGACGCAAGGGAGGAACCATTGGGCAGACCATTGTGCTACCTGTCATGCGAACAATGGAAACGGCGACACCGAGATGGGACGCCACTTCTATCCTCCTGCGCCCGATATGCGCACCGCCGCCACACAGTCTCTCAGCGACGGCGAGCTCTACTACATCATTCGCAACGGCGTTCCCCTGACTGGAATGCCCGCCTGGGGTGACTCGAGCTTGGGCGATTCGGATTCTCAAACGTGGGCACTGGTTTCATTCATTCGTCACCTTCCATTGCTCACGCCGGATGAGCTTGCGGAGATGGAAAAGCTCAATCCGAAAAGTGCAGCTGAACGAGAGGAAGAACAAGCCGAGGAGGACTTTCTTAATGGTAGGTCCAACACGAAGAATGCGACTCAACACTAGGAGGAAACGATGAAGCGTTCATTGATCGCAATTTGGATGTTGCTGCTTTTGGTGGTCTCGGCATCGGCCCATGGCGACGAACAGCACGTTATGGGTACTGTCACAAAAGTTGACGGGCTGAACATCACTGTCAAAACACACGACGGGAGTCTGAAGACTGTGATGGTCACAGACGAGACCAAGTACTTGAAGTCTGGCTCTACGGCAAAACTGGAAGACGTTAAGGTTGGCGATCGAGTGGTAATCCATGCCAAGAAAATGGACGACATGTTACACGCGACTGAGGTGAAGATCGGCGGTGAAGAAAACGCATCCCCTCAACAGCACTGAGGTGGATAAAAAGCAAATGGGGGAGTCATGGGGAAACAGTGGGGGGCGGTCTTGATTTTGTTGGCACTTTCTTCCAACTCGGTTCTTGCGCTGGAAAGCGGTAGGCAGCGCTCAATTGCGACGGAAGAAATTCAAGTGAAGGAACATCTAACGGGAACTATCAGTCGAATCGACGGAAAGCGGCTCCGGATTTCGGAAGATCCCGATCCAATGGGCTGTGCGACGTCTGGCATCAAGATGGTGGATATCGTCGAGCGCACCAAACTGTTCCGTGGTGACATAGCCATTAGCGACAACAACCTTCAACGCGGAGACCACGTCACTCTGGAAGCAACTCACCGCGGGGAGATTTTGGAAGCGATTGAAATTCGGGTACAAGCCCTGACGGTTCCTGATCCCTCGCACTGAGGAACTTATGCCTGAGACCAATACAAAGACCGGCGCGAAGGAGTGAATGAAACATCGTGGCAACTAAACATACGGCAATAACCCTGCTCGCTGTTTTGCTAAATGCAGGACACGTTCAAGCGCAAAAGACCACTGATCGTGATGCGCCACCACCATCTTCTGTCGCGCACGCAACTATATCGGGAACGGTAACAGATCAGTTAGGCGCCGCTCTCCCAGATGTAAGCGTCACTCTGCTCGACGCTGCGGGGGTACGTGTGCAGCGGACCAAAACCAGCGGGGATGGATCGTTTGTTTTCCATGATGTCGATTCCGGAGAGTACACAGTCACCACCGTAAGGGCGGGATTCAATGCTAGGGGTCAAGCACTGACGGTTGGCATGGATCGCGTGTCCCCGACATTATCGATCCGCATGAAAGTTGCGGGGCCTGGACAACAGATAACGGTGACCGCGGAGGTCGGGTCGTTCCGTCCGGATGAATCTTCAACGGCAACGAAGACGAATATTCCACTGAATGAAATACCGCAAGGCATAGGAGTGACGAATCAAGCCCTGATTCAAAGTCAGCAGAACATCCGTTTCGCCGACGCTGCCGAAAACATCAGCGGAGTGAATCGGGATTTCCTTACATCTGGGGACGTGGGAAACGCACTGACGATTCGCGGACTTCCGCTGGGTGTATTCAGCAATTACTGCCGAGATAGTTTTCCGTTCGACGGGATGGCGCCATCGGATACGACAGACGTCGACCGAGTCGAAATTCTCAAAGGACCATCCTCGGTGTTATACGGACGCGCCGCATCGGGCGGGGTGGTCACTCTGATTACAAAGGAACCGTTGGCGGCGACGCACGGTACGGTTTCTTTTCAAGCGGATCGTTACGGCACCATTCGCCCGACATTCGATCTCACTGGTCCTATCGACAACAATGGGAAGGTGCTCTACAGACTGAACGGAGAATTCGCGGACTCCTCCAACTTCCGAGATTACTACCATGATCATCGCTTCTTTCTCGCTCCCGCAGTGACCTGGAAACCAACAGACTCGACCACGATCCGACTCATGGCCGAATATCTGCACGCTGCCATCGTCAACGACTATGGCATTCCAGCGCTTGGCGATCGTCCGGCACCGGTGTCGATCAGCAACTTCTATGGTGAACCCTGGCAGCGGGGACTTTTTCAGAATCGGGTCGGAGGAATCGACGTCTCTCAAAATCTCGGGTCGAGATGGGTGGTGCGTAGCCGTTTTCGCGCAACTCTCGTCAACTGGGATGACCTCGATGTCAGCACGGGTTTTCTCGAGGCCGACAATCGCACGATCGCGAGATTCTCAGAGAACGCGCATTACCCACTGCGTTTCTACAACTGGCAGACTGATCTCACAGGGATCTTCAAGACTGGAAGGCTTGAACACAATGTTCTGATTGGATTCGAATATGGCTTCCAGCAAGTTGTGCAGAACGCCATTTTCGATGATGCGCCGCCGATTGACCTCTACAATCCAATTCCGTTCAGTTACCGTCGACCCGATCCAGCAACGCTGACGAGCGAATTCTTCAACCCTGCATCCCCGGACTACTTTCCGCTGGATGGAACAACAAAACTATTTACCCATGGCGGGTACATTCAGGATCAGGTAACGCTCTTACCTGGACTAAAGGTCTTGGCGGGAGTGCGATTCGAGGGTTTCACTCAGCGTTACGACGAGCTTGTCTACGGAACACACAATCGCCAGGACAACGTTGCAACCCTGCCTCGAGTGGGAGTGACTTATCAACCCATTCAACCACTTACCTTCTACGGCAGCTATAGCCGCAGCTTTAGCCCCACCTTGGCGGCGCAGTTCACGCCCGGTGGCCAACCCTTTAAGCCGGAATACGGCCACCAATACGAAGTCGGGGTTCGCGGATCGACACTTCACGGAAGAGTCACGTCAACCTTGTCTATCTATCGCATTCGCGCCTCGGATCTGTTAATCACGAATCCTGGGAATCCGCTGGCTTCGATTCAAATAGGAACAACTGAATCGAAAGGAATCGAATTCGATACGTCCGGACGCATTCGTCCCGGTTGGGACGTTGTCTTTGCGTACGCATTCAACCAGGCCCAAATTGTCGCCGACCCCGTCTATCCCATTGGGAATATTTTTCAAAATGCACCCCGTCACAGTGGCAGCATCTGGACCGTTTATGAATTGCAGCACGGGGTGCTTCGCGGGTTGATGCTCGGCGGTGGCATCCATGCACTAAGCTATCGCTTCGTCGACCCCTCCGACGATGTCGTTCTCCCCGGATATGGCCGCCTCGACGCGATGGCCGCATACCAGTTTGGACCACTGCGAAACGAACAAAGGTTGTTCAAGATCAGCGTCAACTTGCAGAACGTCGGCAACAGAAATTATTTCGAGGCGGGCAATACGCCCACCACTGTTTTCCCAGGTTCCCCCGTCAATGTGTTGAGCCGTTTCGAGGTGCGATTCTGAGTAGCCCGGCAAATTCGCGAACAATCATCGCGCAGAGTTTCAAGTTGGTGATCTTTGCAGCGATGTTGGCGCTAGCCTCTCCAGGATGTAATCGGGGCGCGACCAAGCTGATCGTAGAACAGCTACCGACGCCTGCATCAGCCGGTGTGGCACCAAAACTGGCAATCGACCGAAGTGGATACGCGGTCCTTAGCTGGGTGGAGAAACTTCCGGAATCGCGAGGGAGATTGCGCTTCGCAGTTCAACAGCCGAGCGGTTGGAGCGCACCTGTGACCGCAACAGAAGGTCCGCTTTCTACCGAAGAGTTCGCCTCGGCTTTTGTTTTAAGTCCGCGTCCCAAGGAATTCGTTGCATTCTGGACGGAGATCAGGAATCACGAGCACAACGATTGGACCGAATTTGGATATTTCTCACGCAGCGCAGACAGCGGAAAGACATGGTCCCCGGCTGAGTCCCTTGCTGCCGACTTCTCCAAGGTCGAACATAGCTATCTCTCTGGCGTGGTGCTCGACTCGGGAGCAGTCGGGGCCACATGGTTGGTTGGCCGCGAAGCCGCCAAGACTCCCTACCCAGCAGGCCATTACCACCTAATGGCCGCGATGCTGTCTCCCGATGGCCGATACAGCGGAGAGAAACTGATCGATGACAACGTCTGCACTTGTTGTCCAACGTCGACGATTTCTCTTGGCAACAAGATGTTGATCTCATACCGCGATCGCACGGACCAGGAAATCCGCGATATGGATACCGTCGGCTTCGACGAGAATCTGAAGATCGACGGGCCCTATTCGGTTCATCACGACGGCTGGCACATCAATGCATGCCCGACGAACGGTCCGGCATTGGACACTAAAAATGGCAACGTGGTGATCACGTGGTATACCGCAGCAACCGTGCCTCTTTTATTGTTCGCGAGTTCTGTCGACGGAGGCAAACATTTCAGTTCTCCAGAAGAAATAAGCGGGATACCGGCGACGGTTGGTCATCCCGCGGTTGCACTCTTGGCGGACGGGTCGTCGATCGTTGCGTGGATCGAGTCCGGTAATCCGGAATCCCACCTGCTTGCCCGGCTGATTCGAAACGATGGCAATTTAGAACCTGCGGTTGAAATAGCAAGCGGTTCGGCCTTCGGCTATCCGTCGATGCGTGCGCAAGGCGATGGCGTTCTTCTTGCGTGGATGCAGGCGGACAAATCTGGCCCTAAGCTCCAGTTGGCACGAATTGGCCTTGGTAGGCTTCGATGATGAACCCTTCGAAAAAGTCGATGCCTCAGGATCTGGCGAGGATCTTGTCCCGGCGATCGCCTTTACGAATCTCCAAGCAGATGTTCTCTCGCGTGTCAGTCAAATCCGCACTAACGGTTTCGTCACGGTCAGCGCTGGCATCCTTCCTCATTCTTATATTTGGCCTTTCAGCCTTATTACCTCTGTACAACAGTTCGGAGTCGTCGCTGCCCGCGTGTTGCCGGCGTGATGGCAAGCATCGCTGCATGATGGCCATGAAAGGCATACGCGCATTTAGCGAGGCCGGCCTTGCCTTCCGTAGCACTTCTCCCGAATGCCCCTACCGTTCTAATCCGCCTCATCCCGGCGGCGCACAAGTTGCGCCGTTTGTCTCCGAAACCTCAACCCACCTTCCATCGAGTGGAATCGCTCATTACGAGATTGGCAACGTTCACCTTACAGCGGTTAATACGCTGCCGCCGACGCGCGGGCCTCCTGCAAGCGCACACGATTTCAACTCCTAATTCCACGAGCACCAGCGAGCTTTCAGCCCCGGACGATACAGGGTTGTCTTCACGATTTCTGTAATGGTCTCTCGCTGCAAAGCGCTGGCTCCTGAAATTCACGATCACCCACTAGGAGGAGGAAATGAACTGCACAAAGGCCCGTGCCGGGCTTGGGATCGTCTACGGGGCCCTGGATGCCTGTGACGGTGAACAACTAAGAACGCACAGTGGCGATTTCCAGGCATCAAGCGATCCGCCGACGACCAAATCGGCTCTGAGTGTTGGATTCTCGCCAAATAAGTCAGAGGCCGAGGCGATTGCTCTTTGCCGGAATCTCCGACACGTCCTTGGAGAATTGCACGCGCTTCTCGAGGAGTATTCGCCGAGTTGGTACACGCAACAGCACAACGAACATGCGGAAACCGCACTCCATCGTCTCAACGGTCTGTGATCGGCTGGCAGACGTGTTCGCCCGTCGCTTATCCCACAGGAGTGTTTCTGCCGTGCCCCACGCGGCCACTTCGGCGACGGTTTATGCGGGCAGGTGCCCTACCCAGGCATCTGCCCGGCTTTAGAAAAACTCGTGTCGACTTTCGCGAATGGCAGGAAGGAGAGCGTGATGAAGATGACGGAACGAACAACGACTTGGGGTACCGCGACTCTGTTCTCACGTCGGATTGAAGTTGTACTTGTGATGTTCCTTCTGGGAATGAGCCATCTACAGGCGATTGCGCAAGTGTCCGGCTCTGTTCTCCAAGGAGTCGTCGAGGATTCCACGGGCGGGGCGATCTCAGGAGCACAGATTACATTGCGCAGCTCCAGCGGTCGCATCGCGGCAACCACATTGTCGAATTCTGAGGGGCGGTTCTCGTTGTCGGGCGTAAGTCCCGGAAATTACGTGCTTCAAGTGAAAAGCGGCGGCTTCGAAACACTGGAGAAAGACATCAGCTTGTCCGCGACCTCGCCGACTCCGGCGCTCCATATCGGAATGCACGTGGCTTCCGTTCGCGAATCCGTGAACGTGTCGGCGGCCGGCGGATATGTCGCTACGACTGCAGCTGCAGGAACAAAGGTCGACTTGCCACTCATGGAAACTCCAGTCGCTGTCCAGGTGATTCCTCAGCAGGTGCTGCGCGATCAGCAGACCGTCAATCTGGTGGAGGCACTGGTAAACGTCAGCGGTGTTGCTCCCACGAACGACTCCTACGGAACGTCAGACAGCTTCTCGATTCGCGGCTTTGACGCCAATGCGCTTCTCTATCAAGACGGTATGAAGCTCGATCAATACAGCGCTTCTGGCTTCCCACAAGACATGGCGAACGTGGAGGAGATTCAGGTGGTCAAGGGACCCGCGTCCGTTCTCTATGGACAGTCTGAAGCTGGAGGGCTGGTGGAGATCGTGACAAAAAAGCCTCACTCCAACCGCTTTTTCAATTTGAATCAGCAGTTCGGGAACCACCAATTTTTTCGCACAACAGCCGATCTGAATCAACCTCTCATCAACGACAAACTGCTTTTTCGGTTTGTGGTTGACGGGACTGATGCAAACTCTTTTCGCAACTTCGTCCATACCAACCAGTTTGCAGTCTACCCATCGCTGACATGGCGGCCCTCGAAACTAGTTGATGTGACGCTCCAGGGCTCGTACGAGACCGGTTCCAACATACTCGACAACGGCGTGCCTTTCCTTGCTGATGGCACACCCGCCAAGGTCCCTCGAAGCAGCGACTTCATGGACTTTGGAACGAACAAATCGAACATCAGTCAATACTCATTCAGGCCGACGGTAAACCTCCATCTGGCCGAAAACTGGTCTCTCCGGATGCAGTACAAATCGGAGACCATCAACGCTCCTCTGCCTGTGGATGAGTACTACTTGGGTGAAGTCGATCAGGACGGCAATCTCCAGAGAGGTGTCTTCACCGAAACCTATTTCCGTCACCGCAGTGACCAGGTTTTAACTGACCTTCCAGGGAAGTTCTCCCTTGGCCCAATCAAGAACACCTTCTTGATCGGCTTTGATTTCTACAAACAGAGTGGGAAGTGGTTTGGCAACACAAGCATTACCGCGGCGCCGATCAACATCTACCATCCCGTCTACAGCCAGCCACTGGGCCCATCTGACCCGACCGGCGACATCTTTGCCGTTCAGGGTTGGACCGAGTACGGCGCGTACGTACAAGACGTTGCCGAATTGCCTGGGAAGGTCTTCATTCTCGCCGGAGTGCGGCTCAACTGGTCCGAGTTGCTGGAGAACATTACAACTCCCGACCCCTTCACATATTGGCCGAATGATTCGCACGACCGTCCGAATACGCCGCGCTTCGGTTTGCTTTGGCAACCGAACACACATGTGAGTCTTTACGGTTCCTACACTTCGCACTACGGCGATTCGGCTCTATTTGTCTTCACTGCGGATGACAAACCCCTCCCGCCGCAATCAGCGAATCAGACGGAGTTCGGCATCAAGACTCAATGGTTCGATCGACGGCTGACCGTCTCCACCGCGGTCTACCGCATCATGAAACACAACGTTCCGACCGCAGACCCACAAAATCCATTCAATACAGTCGCAATCGGTGCGGCTCGCACACAAGGCGTGGAGTTTGACATTTCCGGTCAATTGACGCACACCCTGCGTGTCATTGGAGGCTTCTCGAGCCTGCACGCATTGACCACGAGAGATTTCAATACACCAAGCTTGCAGGGGCTGCCATTCCCGAGCATTCCGCACAACATCGGAAGCCTATGGGGCGTCTGGGATCCACAGACAACCAGGCTACACGGATTCAGGCTGGGCGCTGGCATTCAGTCGCGCTCTGGCGAGCAAGCCTACGAGTCTCCAGACGGAATCACGTACTTGGCCGACCGAGTGCCATCGTTCGTGATCGTCAACCTCATGACCGGCTATGAGCACCCCGTGGGTCGAACACGAATCGGCGCGCAGATCAATATCAACAATCTTTTGGATCGGACGTATTTCACAACCGTCAATCCGAGCCAGGCGATGCCGGGGGCTCCATTCAGCATCATCCCGGCTCTGCAAATCACATTCTGAGCGAAATGCTCGCATCGAGGATGCATATCATGCCACGGAAATTCGGAATTAGAGATGTGGGAATCCTGCTACACCGCTGGACAGGCCTGCTGATTGCCGCATTCCTCCTCATCGTCGCGCTGACCGGTTCGATTCTCGCCTTCGAAGACAAGCTTGACCACTGGCTCAACCCAGAGCTTCACGTTTCCCATCCACCCAATCGTGCTCCGCTTGATCTTGCGACATTCGCCGAGCGCGCCGAAGCCTCAGATCCACGACTGCGCGTCAACTATTTCTGGGTCGAGGAAGACCAGGTGCACGTGGTGGTCAATGGACGAACCGACCCGTCCACGGGAAAGCCCTTCGAACTCGGTTACAGCGAACTCATTCTCGATCCTTGGAGAGGGGCCATCCTCGGAAAGTCGGTGATGGAAGGGCAGTGGAGGGATCCGGGACCGTGGCAAACCAGAGTTCTGCCGTTTGTCTATAGCCTGCACACAAGCCTGGCAACAGGCACCAGCACCGGCTGGACATTCATGGGTGTCATCGCTTTGCTCTGGACGCTCGACTGCTTCGTCGCCTTTTACGTTACGTTGCCGCGTGGCGCAGATTCCTTCTGGCAGCGATGGAAACAGGATTGGAGCGTGAAGTGGACTGCGAATCCCATGCGCGTGCACTTCGACCTGCACCGGGCTGGAGGCCTCTGGCTGTGGCCGCTGCTCTTCATTTTTGGATGGTCAAGCGTGATGTTCGGTCTGCCGCAGGTGTATGAGCCGGTCATGAAGGATCTGTTCGACTACAACTCCATGAGTGAGCAGATTGCTAGAAACTCAGTGGCCAAGCCTCTCGACAAACCCGCGCTCAATTGGCGCCAGGCGCAGCAAGCGGGCGAACGGGCGATCGCCGAACAGGCGTCTTTATATCACTTCACAGTCCGCCGCCCTTACGGCATGGCTTACATCGCAGACTACGGCGCGTACACCTACAGCGTGCGGTCGAGCATTGACTTCCGTGGGCACGGATGGGACACCAGTGTTCTGGTGGATGGCAATACGGGTCAGCTGCGGAGCGTAGACCTGGCACGCGGCCAACATCTCGGCAACTCGATCTTCAATCTGCTTTGGGGCATCCACTTTGCGGACCTGCGCGACTGGCTGCCCTACCGCATCCTTGTTTGTCTCTTCGGGCTTTTCCTCAGTGTGATTTCGTACACCGGCGTTTACATCTGGTGGAAGAAACGTAAGACGCGCCAACTTGCCCGTTCGCGCGCCCGCGCACTTGCCCAGGAACCTGACCGAGTTCGGCTCGTGACCACGCTCACGAAAAGTAAATCCATGTTGCTAGTCCTGTTGCTTGTTGTTCATGTTTCTTTCTTGGTGGCGCACGGGCAGGATGCCAGGGCGCAAACGCCGCAACTTGCCCTCCACAGCAAAATCGTCGATCCGTCCGGCGCCGTCTTGACTGGTGCCACTGTCACAATAAAGAACAGCGATGGCATTTCCCTCGGAACCTTGCGCACCGACGACCAGAGAGCATTCTCATTCACGGCTCCCAAGCCTGGCGGCTATTTGATCGAAGTGTCCCATACAGGATTTGAGAAGCGTCCCCATGCATCCTCTCTTGGCTGGATTCCTCCTGGCATGGCACGAAAGAACAAAGTATGCCAAGGAGAGCGACTACGTGTTTCCCAGTGTCAAGCTGAGAGGCAAAAAGCCGCTCTCCGCGTCCGTTATGGTGCAGAAATATTTGCGCCCCGCGGCAGTCAGCGCAGGCGTGATTCCCGCGGGCTGGAAGGGACGCTTCGGCTTTCACAACTTTCGCCATTCGCTGGCAACTGCACTGGTGAAGTTGAAAGTCGATCCAAAAACTGTCCAAGGTGTGCTGCGTCACGAGGACTTCGGCACAACGATGGAACTGTATGCGCAGTCCGACATGGAATCTATGCGGGATGCGCAAGGCAAGTTCTTGGAACAGTTAATGGGAGACAGAATCCACCTTCTCACGGAGCGAGTTCAGTGAGAATCATGGGTTGGATCGTGGGTTGGAATTTTGGCTCTGTGCTGCTAAGTTCTTTGGAACGATGGTGGCCAGGGACGGAGTTGAACCGCCGACGCCAGCCTTTTCAGGGCTGTAGTCGCCCACAGCTATCTGTTGATTCTGCAAGACATAGCTTAGACAACCTGCCTGATTTTGTCCTCTTTATTGGAGCCAAAATGGAGCCAAGCTGTACAAATCTGAGCCTGCCGAGATTTGCCTCGATTCGACACGGCTTCCAGTTAGCAAGGCACAAGGTCAGATTTCACTGACTCGCTTCTAAACCCATCCCGACTACGCAGACTACCGCTGTGAAAGAACGGCGCATTTACAACTTTAAAGGACTTACAAGAGGCGGACGACCTCTAAGTCGTTGGAAATCTCCGGTAGCCGAACCATAACCGTAGCGTAATCCGTAGTGCGGTGCCGTGGAGATGAAGAGCGTTGCTAATGGTCGGCGATGTTCACCTTCGAGAGATATCGCTGATCTCCTTAGCGGGAACCCCTTGCGTGCTCGTGCCGTACTAATGCTCGATACCGGAAGGCTAAAACAAAGAATAGTTTCAGGAGTCGACCGGCAGCACTAATCGAGAGCTTGAAGACTTTAAGGTTTCGCTGTAAACAGCCCCGCGGCAGACCCTGATCTACTTCATGCCGGCATATCCTGGCGCACAAGCGCCCCCATCACGTTCAACGTGGTTGCTCGCGGGCAATGACAGTGTGATGCAGCAAGTGCGATGTTTAGCTCGACTCAGTCCGGGTCCCCCCACCTGTTGAGGGGGTACGTGCCGCGAGGCACGCTTATACTCCGGGTGCCGGGCTGAGCCATGGTCCCGCGCCCACCTGCCGATCTGATCGGCGAAAAAGGCAGATTGGGTTAAGCGTAGGGCTGAATAACAGTCAGCACCAAACCCGTCGATTCAAGAGAGGTTGTGAAAGTGTAGCCGGAATGCATCAGGCGGATTGTCCAAGAAGCCGTTCTGGACAGCGGAGCAGGAGTTTGCCCCGGCTTTTCAGAACATCGCCAGTTCGTTGCCATTCACTCAAGACCCGACTTGCGGTGAACAAGGTCACGTTCGCTGCGTTAGCCAACTCTTCATTCGTGACATCGAGTTCAATGCCTTTTGGGACCTTTCGCCCAACGCTAGGCGCAATGGTAGTCAGCACATGGGCGAGCCGTTGCCGCGCGTTGTGGCGCGTCAACGCTATGTAGCTTTCCATGTGCTCGGCCAAATATTCAGATGCGATTAACAGCGCATTGTCCAGTAATCTCGGGTAGCGAGCAGCAAGATCTCGGATCGTGTTGCGGTCCCACACCAACGCCCAACTCTCCCTCAGCACTTCTGCGCTGGCGACATACGAAGACGGCACCGGCAGGAGCGTACGAACTCCGAGTATTTCTCCCGCCGGGAGCCAGAGAAGAATAAGTTTTCGTCCGTCTTCGGTGATAAAGAAAAATCTCCCTCGACCCTTGGTCAACAGAAACAGATGGTCAGCAGGCTGGCCCTGATCTGTAACTACAGAATTGGCATCGAACCGCCGTTCTGTCGCGGCGTTCAGAATCGACTCGCGCTCGGGCTTGGCCAACCCGTCGAGAAATCGGGAGTTCAAGTGGTCAACCGACAACGATGGAGTCATGATACGTGTTCCGTTTATAAGCGTAGTCGCTTCGAAATAAGTCCGTGAAATTATGGTGCACTCATTTTTGAGCCAAAGGCATATACAACGCGATTAGCCTTGTGACTGTGATCGCCGCGAGGAGCCATACCATGGCGACTGCGAGAAATGCAATAGTAGCCGCCATTGACATCCCCGTGCCTCCCCGTTGCAGCTCGGCGGCTTTCGCCCGTTCACGACAATCCGTGAGAACGTCAACCGGAATCATTTTTTTAAGCAGTTTCACTCCGAGGAGGAAGATCAGAAAGTCGTCCAATAAGCCGATCACCGGAATGAAGTTTGGAATTAGTTGAACCGGGCTAAGCAGGTATCCTGCGGTACACGCTGCGACCAATTTTGCCCGCCAATGGACGCGGGGATGCTTGAACGCAAAGTAGAACGTCTTCGTCTCCCTCTGGATCCGTTGTACCTGCTGTCTCCACGTCGTGTCAGCAAGCTCCCAGCTATAAGCGTTGCCGCTTTGGTTCTCGACCGAAAACTCCGAGGCATCTTGTGTCAGCGAGGAATGTAGTAGTAAGGTCATGGAGCTCTTGGTGCCCGTTGTATGGGCAAGTTCGACAAAGTCCTGATCCTATTAGTCGTGTTGTCGTTCCTAATCCTTGGAACTATGCGGCTCGAACGAAATGCTCAACGTCGGCTGCGCCGCTCCGTATCTTCGTGGCGATCATGATTCTGGAGATTCCGCTCATCAGCACAGATATCCCGATAAGCGTACCGATAGCCCAGACCGAACTAGAAGGCCACTGCTTGAGGATCAGCGAGCCCAGCAGCAGGTTTGTAGCGGCATCCATGAGAAACCATCCCCAACCAGCGATTGGTCTCACTTGGAACGCCGTTGCGGCGAGCAGTGCTGCCTGGATCAGCAGAAGCGTTCCAAGTACTCCTGTCAAGGCTGCCACGCCGGCGATGGGAAAGAATGCCAACGCAATACCGCAGACTCCATACAGCAGGCTGAAGAGAACCTTCAGGAAAAAGTTTCCGATCGTCTGCGAATAAAGTGCGAAGACAAAGTGAGCCGCCCCAACGAAGATTAGCGTCCAGCCCAGCAAAACCGTCGTGATCGTGGCGGTTGCCATAGGGTAAACGATGAGGAAACATCCGAGGACAGCGGTCAAGATGCCGATGAAAATGCTCCAAGTGGAGCGTTTCTTTACTTCTTCCGATAAGCTCTGTGTAGACATTCGATCCTCCTTATATGCTGCGTTGTTGTTTCCACGAGGGAGGTCTTCCAGGCCTCCCTGTTCGAAAGGTAGTTTCCTAGTCCCGGCCGAGTGCCGCGTTACCAAGCCTTAGCTCTCGCAGCGTCCACTTTGGCTTTGAGCACTTGAAGCTCCGCTTGTGCGCTTACGTTCAAGTGCCTGACGTCGGTCTTTTACTTTGAATTGCATTGAACCCAAGCCGCGTAATGGATCGGCGAGCACTATTCTCGGCAGGTATATACGGTGCAAGCTGCACGCCATTGCCAAGAAACTGCCTCATCTTTCGTAAGGCGTTGAGAACAAAACTATCGCGGAACAGCTCACCATTGCGACGGACTGGCAGGTGCCCGACATTTCGGAGAGTCTCCGAAATGTCGTAGAAAGAGCGACTGGCCTCAAAGATGAACCGGAGGAGTCAGACGAATCCCGTCTCGGAGCAAACACATAGTTGGTTGAATTAGCCTGCCTGCATGACTTTGCCCGCTTGATCGCCAAATTTTTCAACGGTCGCCAGTGAGTTCCAAGAGGTGAAGGCCAGAGTAGCAACTTGTTGATGCGCGAAGTATCGGTGCCGTAGTGACTGGCTGTGGGAATCCGACACGATATTTCGGAGTTGCTACGAAATGCCGTGGACAGTTGCGTCCGATCGGAGAACGCATTTCGCGTCACCGCAGTGTTTTCAGCGGTCTACAAGTTTCTTAACCAAGCCAACAATCGGTCGGCAAGTTGCTAAAACGATGATGTACCACTTCACCCGCTTGTATACAGTCAAGTTTGTCTTTACAAGCTGACGGAGGCCATGTTCCTAAGTCCACGCCTAGCCAGGGAGTATGTCTATGAGAAGAAGGGTGCGTACTTCCGTACTGATATCGTCGCTGCTCATGTGCCTGATTGGGTCAGGTATTGAGATGCGTGCCCAGGCATCCGGGCAGAGGCTGAACGCAGAAGGGCAAGCGGAACTACGGCGGATCATTGACTCCGCGCACCATCCCGACCTGCGGTGGCCTGACTTCCCGCCATATAAGGCCGAGGTGAATGATTTCTACTCCCGCACGGGCTTGACTCTCGGTTGGGTTCGCGACCGAAAGCCGACGCCGCAGGCACAAGCCGTGATCGGACTATTCGTGCAGTCGGACCACAAAGGCTTGGTTCCCGAAGACTATGACGCATCACGCTGGCCAGCGCGAATCCAGATGCTTCAAGAGTCCGTGAACGACACCGAGTTGGCCAACTTCGATGCAGCAATGACTGTAGCGGTGATGCGCTACATCCGCGCCCTGCACATCGGTCGCGTGAATCCAAAAACTCTGGGCCGTCAACTGGATGTGTCAAGCCGCAGATACGATCTGGGCGAGTTCGTCTATGAGAAGGTCATCTCGGCCAGTGATCCCGCGGCTGTGGTAAAGACAGTTGAGCCAGCCTTCCCGGGATATGTGCGGGCTCTCGACGCACTGCATCGCTATCGAGAATTCGCCAAGGTGGACAGCGGAAAACCGATGCCGGTGCCGGTCAAACCGATCGCGCCGGGAGGTATCTATGCCGACCTGCCGCGGCTGAGTCAGTTGCTGCAACTCGTCGGCGACCTACCCGCCAACACCCGAGTTGACCCGAATTCAACTGCTTATCAGGGCACCTTGGCGGAGGCCGTGAAGAGTTACCAGGTACGTCATGGACAACTACCCGATGGACGCCTGAAGGCCGAACTAATAAAAGAAATGAATATTCCAATCGCTCAGCGCGTACGTCAGATCGAACTGACTTTGGAGCGCTGGCGGTGGCTGTCGCATTCCTTCCCGCAGCCTCCGGTAGTCGTGAACCTGCCCGAATTCAAGCTGCGTACGTATGACGACAATCATCAGGTTGCCCTCTACAAGACAGTAATTGTCGGCAGGGCATACGGTCACAAGTCGCCGGTATTCGAGAAGGAGATGAAATATGTGGTGTTCCGGCCATATTGGGAGGTCACGCCGACCATTCAGCGAGCGGAGATCGTGCCCCACGTCGAAAAAGATCGCAACTACATCGCGGCGAAAAATTTCGAAGTGGTAACGGGAGATGGCAAGGTGGTGACGGACGGAAGAATCAGTGACGAGGTTCTGACGGGACTGAAATCCGGCCATCTTCGAGTACGCCAAAAGCCGGGCCCCGATAACTCGCTTGGACTCGTCAAGTTGATCTTTCCGAACGAGGACAATGTTTACTTGCATGGGACCGAAGCTCCGCAACTCTTCGCCAACGAGCAGCGTGATCTAAGTCATGGTTGCATCCGCGTGCAAAACCCGGCCGATCTGGCCGCGTGGGCGCTGCGCAATAATCCCGGATGGAACCTGGAGCGGGTTCAATCCATGATGAATGGCACCCAGGACAACGTGACCGTGAACCTGGAGAAGCCGATCCCAGTCCTAATTCTGTATGGCACGGTGGCAGTAGACGAAAAGAATAACGTCTTCTTTTTCGATGACGTGTACGGCTACGATAAGCAACTCGATGAGGCGTTGAAAAAGGGATATCCATATCCGACAGCGTAGGAAGATTGGTGATCTATTCACTGACTCGGAAATGAACCGTACTGGCTGCGGCCGATACGAGCGAGGTGCCATGTGATGAGGTACGAACCTATGAACATACAAAACCTAAAAGTTGATCTTGCAGCCACGACAGATTTGTGCCGGGCCGGGCGGCACCTCGGGGCGCGCAGGCTCTCCCTCCTGGTCGTAAACGCTTCCTTGATGTTGTCTCCAGTGCTCGCACACGCGCAGGCCGCGGATATACCCCGAGTCGCTGGGGGCGAGGTACTGCAAGTCCAGGTCCAACTAATTGTCGGCGGCCAAAGCATCAAAAACAATTCCAAAGGCACGCTATCGGTCGTGGGTAGCTCGTTGCAGCTTGAGGCTGATGGAAAGAAGGTGTTGGTGGACGCCTCGTCCATTCTCGACATCTCCACCGATAAAGATAGCCGGCAGGATATTACGGGTGCAGCTCATCTCGCGGCGGAGGCCATTCCCTACGGTGGCTCACGAGTGTTAAGCCTGTTCTCACACCAGATTGATGTTCTGACAGTGGAGTTCAGAGATACTAACGCCGCCTATCATGGCGCGGTATTTGCGATGGCTAAGGGCAACGCGGCTCCGTTCAGGAAGCAACTCGTCGCGCTGGGCGCCAAAACCACAGCTCCGCCCGCAGGATTGGCGCCGGAAAAGAAGTAGGAGGACAAAACATTGAAAGATCACAGTCGCGCGGTAAACTCGGTTGCTCTCCCCATCGTCCTCTTCTGCGCAGTCTTTTTGGTGGCCGGACATCTCATGGGACAGCAGAGCTCAGGCGAAGCCAAGAGTCTGCAAAAAATGTCTGCTTCTTCCATACAAATCGAAGCGCCCGATCCGGGCGACGTGCCTTTGCCGCCGGAGTTTCGCATTGCCGTCTACGAAAACCTGATTCTGCAGATCGAGAAGACGGGCAAGTTCCAGCACGTTTATCGTAGCGGCGACAAGAATGCGGCCAATGTTTCCGACCTCGTCACGCTGCACACCAGAGCACGAGCCTTTACCGAAGGTAGCCAGAAAAAACGCGAAGTAACTACCGTCATGGGGGCTACCTCGTTGACCGTGAATGTCCGCATTACCGATCACGTTGGTCAGTCGATTGTGGATCGCGACATCAAGGGAAAAGTAGTCTTGATGGGAGAAAACCTGGGCGCGACCTATGATTTCTCCAAAAAGGTCGCCAAGATTGTTCGCGATACTTTCTAATCCGAGAGGAATGCGTTAAGAAAGTTTCTGCTGGTCTCAACGATTTTTCGCTAACGGGGCGCCTTGACTCTGCCAAGATAGTGCTCCGAGCTGCTCTGGCACAGAGCGAAGAAGGTCGGTGAACCGCGTCTACTCTTCAGCGCAATGCTCGATCGATGCGTTCGACGTTAGGGTCTGCGCCCCAGGATTCCGCAACTAATCCGATCCGAAGGAGTTGCGAATGAAAGCCGTCGACTCGCCCCCTTAAGTCGGCTCCGACATTTCGGAGACTCCCCGAAATATCGGATTTCCAGCTAGCCAGTTGACCCTCCCCTCAAAGCATCCTACAGCTGCAAGTTGGTCTCGGCTCAAGTCTTAGCTTCTCTAAGTTCCGCTACTCCGTTCGGAAGTCTGGTTGCATTCAAAGTTCACTGGAGAAAAAGATTCAGCTGTCCGGGCGGCACAACTTCACGGAACCGATTTGGAGGCAACCAGAAATGCACAAACGTTGGTTTTGTTTCATCCTAATAATGGGCTTTTCCCTGTCCGTTGCGGCTCAGAGCAGTCCTGCTCCGAAGAAAGCAGATAGAGATCCCGATGCGATTGCCGCCCTCAACAAAATGGGAACCTATCTTCGAACCTTGGGGGCGTTTCAGGTCAAGTCAGTGCAGACGACCGATGACGTACTCGAGAATGGTCAGGCGATTCAATCGAATGGTGTCATCGACGTCATTGCGGTGCTAACGAATCGACTGCGAGCCGAGATCACAAGTGACGACAAGCATCAGTTCTTGTTCTACGACGGGAAGAACTTCACTATTTTCGGACAGCTGGTGAACTATTACGCAACGGTGCCGGCGCCGCCGACAATCGGCGAACTCATCGATAAGCTCGACGAGAAGTATGGCATTGAGATGCCTCTGGTCGATCTATTCTTGTGGTCCTCCGCCCAGTCTGACAGTACGAAAGACATCATCGGCGCGATCGATGTCGGCCCCAGCTCCATTGAAGGTACTAGTTGTGAGCAGTACGCGTTTCGTCAGGCAGGCTTGGACTGGCAGATCTGGATCCAACTGGGAGACTATCCACTACCGCGCAAGCTGATCTTGACGACAACCGACGACGCCGCCCGACCGCGCCATAGTCAGGTTTTGACGTGGAATCTTGCCCCGTCGTTCAATGACGCGGCCTTTACCTTCGAACCACCAGATGGTGCACAGAAGATAGTCATCGCGGAGGTCGGCGCATACGGCAACGATCAAACAGAACCAAAGACAGGGAGTTCGAAATGAACCGATCTATCCAAAATCTGCTTTGCGTCACACTAGTTCTGTTACTCTCGTGCGGACCAGTCTTCGCACAGCGTCGCGGCGGCGGTAGCGCGCGAACCAGCGTCAACCAGGGCAACGTGAACCGCAACACGAATGTGAATTCAAACAGGAACGTCAACGCAAATGTGAACAGGAACGTCAATGTGAATGTTCACCACGACGTCGACGTCCACGGCGGCTACTATGGCGGTGGCTGCTGCTACCATCCGGTTGCCACAGCCGCGGCGGTCACTGCGACGGCAATGGTTACAGCGGCCGTAATCGGATCGATGGTGAACACGCTTCCACCGTCGTGCACCGTCGTCATGATAAATGGATTAACCTACCAGCAGTGCGGAAACACCTGGTATCAGCC
>DATKAP010000099.1:0-185398 GCA_035577905.1 Binatia bacterium | reverse complement strand
GAGGTAGGTTAGTCACGTGTTACTCACCCGGTCGCCACTTTACTCATGGATTGCTCCACTTTCTCGTTCGACTTGCATGTGTTAGGCACGCCGCCAGCGTTGATTCTGAGCCAGGATCAAACTCTCGTTTGAAACCTGTTCGCCTACCGACGGGTAGAAGGTAGGCTGCCAACTCCATCGCTCGAAAGGGATGTGCTGGCGACCACTTCAAGCCTTCTTGCGAAGACCGAGTGGCCTATCTTGTGAGATCGTTTCAGACTTGCACCCGAAATCGTTCTCTCACGACTGGCACGTTCAACCGAATTTTCAAAGACCGAACCGCCAGCCGCCTGAGCGGAGCGCATTCAGTCCGGCCAGGCACACACTAGTGCGGACCTGACCGTCCTCGAAACCCTTCAAACATACCGCGCTGTGCAATCGCCAGTCAACGCGTGCAAGTCACAGAATTTCCACCACATTTCCACAACGGGAATTCTGGTCAGCGGACGGGAAAGCGGAACCTCGGGAGCTAAAGCCCGGTTATCTTTAGGGCTTCAATCGACACGACTGAAGTCGTGCCCTTCCCGGTCCATGCTCATTCGAGCGCGCGACGGTATGGGTCCTTCGCCTTGCAAGTGCTTGAAAGCACGTGGCATTTTAGGCCGCGCGAGGGCGAAAGACGAAAAATTGGTAAAAGAACTTACTTTGGAGGTCCTTGCCTTGAAGGTACCCTTCGGAAGCCTACTCGTGTTTCCGAATCAAGCCCCGTGGCCGGGGCGATTAAGGGACTCAATCCCTATAAACATTAGATGCCGGACGCGCACGAGAGTTGCAGAAAAGCGCCCAGCCAGCCACACAATTGCTCTCGGTTCATTGTTTATACCAAGCCATGCGCAAAAGCGCAAGGGGGTATTTGTTTTTTCGCACGGAAGTTTACAGGGATGGTACTCCGGAGTTCAGGCGCCATAAGGGATTTTCGTGATGATCCTTCCTTTGTGAGAAAGCTTCTCCTCGCCTCTCTCATTGAGGCTGCCGCGCGCGTCCATGACCAGCCTCACGCCTCCCGATCTCAGAACGTTTGCACTGATGGGAGGATCATTGTTCCGACAACAAGCCCGGATGTCATTCTTGCAAGCGATAAGAAGTTTCGCCATCGCCTCTGCGCCGAGATTCCCGGGCATTGCGAAGTGTCTGATCTTGTAACGACGAAGATCCGCGATCTCGCGTGGCCGATATCTCTGATGCCAGTCTGCCGTTATCAAGATCCAGGGATGCCGCCCAATTCGAGGAAATAGTGCTTCGTCAGGCGTACCGACATTTCCGGCTACGTCCTGTTTATAAATCCGGTAGCGGATGCCAGCCCTATCGCTCATTTACGACTTCGGGGCAATCCCAGTTTTCGTCAAGATAGAAGGTTAGGAGTTCGTCGCGTTTTTGAAGAAGAATCACGTTGAATACAACGAGCGTTACATCTGCGGGATTGAGCGGACCGCGTGCCCGGCCTTTGATCTCGCCGAAACCAAGACAACGCGGTTACCCGGCGAAGCGGGTGCTTCAACTGCTGATAGCCCATGGTGTCGGGATCGCCCCAGCGGGTCGCTATGGCTTTCGCGCGTGCGAAGGCCATGTTGAAGACGAAATAATAGGCTAGGCGGGTAGCAGCGCGCCGCAGCAACATCGGCAACCGCGGATGAGCGCTTCCCCAGCGTTAAAAAGTCATTCCAGTCAAAAAGGCATTGAACCCGGCAGTCATCACGCTCGTGCGTTGCCGGACTCCCCCGGGCCCAAGCTTTGCCATGAGCGAGTAGAAGGGTCTCGTTCATCTTCGGAATGTGGCTTTTCCCGGGCAAGTTGCCCCGATTTCTCCGGTTCTGCGAAACCACGCCTCCCGTCGCCCTGAGTTCCGGAATCAGAGCAAAACCGGCAAGTTTCTACCCCGCTTGCTGCCGCGTGTAAACTATCTTCCAGGGTTGTACCTCCACCCTCTTCTCGACGCGCGATTCCGGGGTGAACTTCGAGCCCGCGAAGCGTTAACTGTGATTACCATTTTTCCTAAACCCGCTCAGGTGTCCTCCATGTTCTCCAGGCGGAAATCTTTGCACCCAATGCTCTCGGCTGTTGTGCGTTATACCCTCGCAACACTGGCCGGTATTGGTGCTGTGCTCCTTCGTGACTTCCTCACTCCTTTTTTTGGCGAGAACAACCCCTACCATACCGCTTGGCTCGCGGTCGTCTTCGCTGCCTGGTACTGCGGCCTGGGTCCCGCAATCGTAACTGTCACTATCACGGCAGTGGGTATCTGGTACATGTTTCTGCCACCCGTCCATTCGCTCGCGGTCAAGGGTGTTCCCGAGCTTTCCGGGCTCCTGGGCTTCATGGTCTTCTCAGCGGTGGTGGTGGTACTGGGAGAGTCATCGCGGCGCAGCATCGCGAAACGTCAGAAAGCGGAAGAAGACCTGCTGAATGCTCACGAGGAACTCGAGCGTCGCGTACGCGAACGAACGGCCGCTCTGCAAAAACGCACCGCCGAAGTCATCGAAAAAGCCACCTTGCTCGATCTCGCCAACGACGCCATCTTCATAAAGACCGTGCTGAACACTATCTCGTACTGGAATCAGGGTGCCCAGCGGCTGTACGGATGGACGGCGGCGGAAGCGCTCGGGCATGAACCCGCCCGGCTTCTCCGCAGCGACTACCCCATTCCCCTTGCCGATATTGAAAAGCAGGAGGTCTGGGAAGGTGAAATCAGGCAATCGACTCGCGACGGCCGTCGTATTGTTGTCGCCAGCCGTTGGACGATGTTACGCAACGAAGCCGGCGAACTCACCGGTTGGATGGAGATCAACACCGATATCACCGCTCGCAAGCTTGCCGAGGACGCTGCCCGCAGCCTCAGCGGCCGCATCCTGACTCTGCAGGACGATGAGCGGCGCCGCATCGCTCGCGGCCTCCACGATAGCCTCGGTCAGTACCTCGCCGCCCTCAAGATGCAACTCAGCCTTCTCTCCATGTCCAATGGAAGTGAACCCGAACTGATCGAGCAGGCTAACGACATAGTCGACCGCTGCATTACCGAGACTCGCACCGTCTCTCACCTGCTGCATCCGCCACTGCTCGACGAGGCCGGGTTCGGCTCCGCCGCCCGCTGGTTCGTCGAGGGATTCGCTCAACGCAGCGGCATTGCTGTCGACCTGAGTCTTCCTCCCGACCTGGGCCGTCTCCAAAGCGACGTGGAAATCGCTCTCTTTCGCGCCCTGCAGGAAGCCCTGACCAACGTCCATCGCCACTCTGCCAGTCCCAGGGCAGAGATCCGCGTCTCGCGAGAACCTACCCACATCCGGCTCGACGTGCAGGATTACGGCCACGGCGTGCCCCCCGAAGTCCTGCGCCAGCTCAACGAAGGCGCCGGCAAAACCGGCGTCGGCATCGCAGGTATGCGAGAACGCGTCCGTGAACTGGGCGGCTATACGGCCATCAAGTCCGATTCCGCCGGCACATTGTTAAGTGTTTTGCTCCCGCTCTTGCAAGCTCCAAAAAAGTCTGCCGAAGACTCTCAAGCCGATAGAAAAATCCCGGCAGCTTGACCAAAGAATTTTCTCAGCGAACTCTGCGGAAGTTCTCCGCGTCCTCAGCGGTTCAAGCTTTTGAAGTTGTAAGCGCTACTCTGTGCCCACCGGTGGTGAGTGCATTTTGAAACCGACCGTAGCGCTACTAATTCGTAGCCCGAACGCATTACACTATTAATTTGCAATCCATCCCAGGATTCCCTCAAGGAAGGCCGTCATGTCGTTGAACAGCTTCAAGAGTCGCGCGTCTCTGAAAGTTGGGAAAAAAGAATACGAAATCTATCGTCTCGACGCGCTCGACCAAGCAGGCATCTCGACTCAACACCTGCCGTTCTCCCTGCGCATCCTTCTGGAAAACCTCCTCCGCACTGAAGACGGCCGCAACGTGACCAGGGAGGAGGTGCGCGCCCTCGCGAACTGGAATAGCAAGTCGAAACCCGATAAGGAAATCGCCTTCACCCCCAGCCGTGTCCTCCTGCAGGATTTCACAGGTGTCCCCTGCGTAGTCGATCTCGCCGCCATGCGCGACGCCATGAAACAACTGGGTGGCGATCCCGCCCTGATCAACCCGCTCCAGCCGGTAGAACTCGTAATCGATCACTCCGTCCAGGTGGACGAGTTCGGCACGAGCAATGCTCTCGACATGAACGCTCTGCTCGAATTCCAGCGCAACAAGGAGCGCTACTCCTTCCTCCGCTGGGGCCAAACCGGATTCCGCAATCTCGCCATAGTTCCCCCCGACACTGGCATAGTCCATCAGGTCAACCTGGAATATTTGGCGAGAGTGGTCTTCGTCCATGAAGGCCCGGGCAAGCGCGAAGCCTACCCCGACACCCTGGTAGGAACAGACAGTCACACGACTATGGTGAATGGATTGGGGGTGTTGGGGTGGGGAGTGGGTGGGATTGAGGCGGAGGCGGCCATGCTCGGACAACCTGTCTCCATGCTCATTCCGCTCGTCGTGGGCGTGAAGCTCACCGGACGACTTCGCGAAGGAGCTACGGCGACCGATCTTGTTCTTACCATCACAGAGATGCTGCGCAAGCACGGCGTCGTCGGCAAATTCGTGGAATACTTCGGGCCCGGACTGCGTGATCTTCCTCTCGCCGATCGCGCCACCATCGCCAACATGTCCCCAGAGTACGGCGCAACTTGTGGAATCTTTCCTATCGACAAGGAAACTCTCAAGTATTTGCGGCTCACCGGGCGCACGGAAGAGCAGATTGCGCTCGTCGAGGCTTACGCGCGCGAGCAGGGATTGTTCCATGACGAGAAGACTGCTGAAGCGCAATATTCCGAATTGCTGTCGCTCGACCTCGCCACGGTTGAGCCGTCGCTCGCCGGACCGAAGCGGCCGCAAGATCGCGTGGTGCTTTCGCAAGCCGGGGAATCGTTCAGCAAGGCTTTGCCTTCGCTGATCAAACCCAGGTCCGCGGCGAAAACGACTACACCTGGGGGCGCAAGTCTCGCTGAATTAGCGAAAACTGGGAATGCGAGCGCCTCGTCGAAGTGGGAAGCCGAGGGCGGAAGCCCTGCGGCGATCGGCGTCGAAGATCCCAATGTTCACGAGCACGTTCCTGTTTCTGTAAAAGATTCGCTCAAGCACGGGAGCGTCGTGATCGCTGCCATCACTTCCTGCACCAACACTTCGAATCCGTCGGTGCTCATCGGCGCGGGACTGCTCGCCAAGAAAGCTGTCGAGAAAGGCTTGACCGTTCCCGCGTGGGTCAAGACTTCTCTCGCACCGGGATCGAAAGTTGTTCGCGACTACCTCGAGCATGCTGGGCTGATGCCCTATCTCGAGAAGCTGAAGTTCCACCTGGTGGGCTACGGCTGCACGACCTGCATCGGCAACTCCGGACCGCTGCCGGAAGAAGTGTCGAAGGCGATCGACGAAAAGGAACTTGTGGTCGCGTCTGTGCTTTCGGGAAACCGCAACTTTGAAGGACGCATCAACTCCGAAGTTCGCGCCAACTACCTGATGTCGCCGCCGCTGGTGGTCGCCTTCGCTCTGGCAGGACGCATCGACGTCGATATGCGCAAGGATCCAATCGGCAAGGGCCGCGACGGCCAACCGGTATATCTTGCCGACATCTGGCCAACCTCGCGCGAAATTGAAGACACGATTCAAAGCTCGATCTCCTCCGAAATGTTTTCCAAATCCTACGGCGAAGTTTTTCAGGGCGACGAACGCTGGCGCGGTCTGAGCGTGCCCAAGGGCGAGACCTACGCCTGGGAGAATGACTCCACGTATATCCGCCGCGCGCCCTACTTCGACGACATGGCTGTAAAGCCCTCGGCCGTGCAGGAGATCAAAAAGGCGCGCGTGCTGGCCGTTCTCGGCGACAGCGTCACCACGGACCACATCTCTCCCGCCGGCTCGATCAAGAAAGACAGCCCCGCCGGAAAATACCTGCAAGAGCATGGCGTCAAGCCCGCGGACTTCAACTCTTACGGTTCACGCCGCGGCAACCATGAAGTGATGGTGCGCGGCACCTTCGCCAATGTCCGCCTGCGCAACAAGCTGGTGCAGACCGAAGGTGGATTCACCCGGCATCTGCCGAGCAACACCGAGATGTCGATTTTCGACGCTAGCGAGAAATACCGCGGCGACGGTACGCCGCTCGTCATCCTCGCCGGAAAAGAGTACGGCTCAGGATCGTCGCGCGACTGGGCCGCGAAAGGCCCGGCGCTGCTCGGCGTGCGCGCCGTGATCGCCGAGAGCTACGAGCGTATCCACCGCTCGAATCTAGTAGGTATGGGTATTCTGCCGCTGCAATTTCCCGCAGGCCAGAACGCCGACAGCCTCAAGCTGACGGGAGAAGAGGTGTGTGACATCTCTGGCATTCGCGAAGTAATCGACCACTTCGCCGCCGGCCGCACAGTGAAGGTCACAGCCAGGCAGAAGGGCAAAGACCCGGTCGAGTTCGAAGCGCTGGTCCGCATCGACACCCCACAGGAAGCGCTGTACTACGCTAACGGCGGGATTTTGCAGTATGTGTTGAGGCAATTGCTGGCAAGCAAACCGCAGCCCGTGGGGGCCTAAAATTAATGCGGATGCCGCATTGGCCAAGCACTCCTAGAGCAACCTCGTTCAATTTCGGCGTTCCCTTAGGTAGATACGTCGCGGGAAACGGGTCAGGCGACGTTCTTCGGCAGGGCGCCGGAGGGGGCGGGGGGATCCGCATCTGGCTGAGTCGATGGGAGCGGGGAGGCCGCAGCGGGGTTCGGATCGACGACCGGCGGTGGAGCGGTCTGCAAGGCGGAGTCCTGGAGTGAAGGCGTATCCGGGTTCAGCAGTTGCCGGATCGCCGGCAGGATGAGGCTGCTCTCGGTTTTCGACAGGACCTTGTGGATGCCCGATTTCTGCGCCTCAGTCTCGACCTGGGCCGACAGGTGCATGGTGCACATCAGGATGGGCGTGCCTGGAAGCAGCTGCGAGATTTCGCGGGCGGCCGCGAGGCCGTCTTTCCCCGGCATGGCAAGGTCGAGAAGGATGACGTCGGGCCGCGTCTCGACCGACTTGGTGATGGCTTCCTGACCGTCCTGTGCCTCGACGATCTCCCAAGGATTCGCGCCCTCCAGCAAATGCCGAAGCGCCTTGCGGAACGTGGGATTGTCATCGGCAATCAGGATACGTTGTGGCATTCGGACGTGCGACGAGGACTATAGCGCGACAAGGCGGAATTGTAGGCTGCCCTACTGAATTATGCACCTTGCCAGGTAATCACACATCCGGAGAATCCTGTACTCAGTAAGTCTGAAGAGTCTTGAAACCGGGGCTTTTCCGCAGTCTCCATTTGTCAGGCGATGAGCATCTCACAGGGTCATCGAACACTCGGAGGTGTGGAGGCAATTTTGGGGAAGAGCAATCGGCTAGTCGATAAGGGTTTGGTGCAGGTTTTACGCCCGGGAGAGAGAACGAATTCCGAAGGTAAGCCTATCGGTAACAACATCTTGCTGGGCGTTCCGGACGAAGAGTTCACACTGCTCCGGGACCATTTGTATTCTGTCGAGCTGCCGCATCACACCGTCCTGCATGAACCACGCAAGAAGCTGGAATATGCGTATTTTCTGAATTCCGGGATGGCATCGCTGGTGTTCAACACCAATGATGGCGAGAGTGTCGAGGTCGGAGTGATCGGGAACGAAGGCTTCACGCCGATTCCGGCAGCCGTGGGGATGCTGCGAAGTCCGCATGAGGCCATCATGCAAGTCGGGGGAGATGGATTTCGGATGGGATTCGACGAGTTGCAAGTTGTGCTCGGCACGAGTCCGCATCTGCAGCGCCTCTTGAACCGGTATGCAACCGTTCACGGGCTGCAGACGGCACAGACTGCGGGATGCAATCGGCTGCACGATCTGGACCAGCGGCTGGCGCGCTGGCTGCTGCTGATTCAGGACCGCGTGGGCTCGGGCTTGCTGAGAATTACGCACGACTTTTTGGCCATGATGCTGGGCACCGATCGTCCGAGCGTGAGCCTGGCGGCGGGCGGGTTGCGCAAGAAGCGGATCATCGAATACACGCATGGATCAGTGAAGATTCTGAACCGCAAGAAGCTTGAGAGCTCGGCGTGCGAGTGTTATGGGCTGATTCAGGAATTCAATGCGGAAATGGCGAAGTAGGGATCAGAAATTCCGGCTGTCCTCTGAGCACTGGCCACTGTCTTTCAGAATTCGACGTGCGCCCGGAACGATGGCACTACCACCGGCCCGCGATCACGGTTATACCCGGGATTGTTGATGTGCTGCACGCCGGGCGCGAGATAGATGCCGCGCCAGACGTGGACTGTGTAGTACGACTCCAAGATGTTCTCGCGGCCATAGGTGAGATGGCCATCGCCTAGCAAAAAGCCGAGGCCGCCCGCAGCGAGATAGTTCTGGTGATCCTTCTTAATGGCATTGCTCACGAAGGCGATGCCCGCGCGATCCTGCTTGCGATGCCACCAGGCACCGCTTGCTCCCAGGCCGGCCGCGACTGCCTGCTCGACTTCGGTATAGGCGAAGGATTCGGTGCGGCCGTCGGTCCATCCGGCGCGAGCGAACGCGGTGAGGTAGCGCGAGACATTCTGTTCCAGGTTGGCGCCGAATCCGTATTTCATGGTGATGTGCCAGGGATGATCGGTGATATCGGGCGTCGTGGCGGCTTCGGCGGCTTTGATCACCTGGTCGCGGTAGATCCCCATGTTGGCGAAGTTGGTGTAGGCAAGCAGGCGGATGACACCTGGCTTGTGTGGGATCACTCCACGCCGCCATTCGAACTCGTAGTTTTCCGCATGGACCTGCCAGGGTCTCCAGACCAAGTCGATACCGTTGGCGACCTTGGGCATAAGGGCTTCGCCGAAGCGGAATCCCCAATCGCGATCTTCGTAGTCGGCGGTCAGGCCGACGGTGTAGCCGCGGGTGTCGGCGGCGTAATCCCAGGCGCCGTTGTTGTCGGTGGTCCAGTTGATGAACTGGAAGTGAGTATCGGAACCGACGGCGTTGTTGTCGAAGAAATCCGGCATGCTGAACTTGCCGAAACGGACTTCGAGGCGGCGCCGGGGAAGTTCTTCGAAGAGGGAGAAGGGGTTGCGCTGGTTTTCGACTTTGTCCTGGCTGAGGGCGAAGACGTGGTGGATCTCGCCGCGGCTCAGATAGGGCGCCTTGCTCAGCAGCGGATTGCGGACGATGTCGAGGTTGGTGTTGCCCGCGAGACCGAATCCCAACGTGAGCGCATCGCCACCGGCTTCCTCGATGTCGACGAGGAATTCGGTGGAATTGTTCAGGCGGACGCCAGTATAGAGCGTCAGTACGCGCGACGTCGCTTTTTCGTAGTCGGGACTCAGACTATGCTGGCCGCTGTAGGCCGCATGGAAGTCTGGGTGCGTCTGGAAGATAAAGTTCGCCTGCCCGGACAGCCAGAATCGGGTGTTCTTGAAATGAGGAAACATCGATTCGGTGGCACCCTCGGCAGCTGGAGGATCGGAATTTGGATCGGGTCGGCTGTCATGTTGAGGCGAAGAAGGAGGCTCAGTCTGCTGCGAGCGAGCCGGAATTCCGGCAGTGGCGGCAGCTAACCACAGCGCCAGGAGGAACCTGTGGACACCCGGTCCAAATTTGCGGAAGACGTTCATGTCTGATGTATTAAGCCGCAGAAAGATCCTCGACACCCTTACGCACTGTGCTGTCCCGCAGGGCAGGTACTTAATCCAAGTATATTAGCATTAGTTAACTATAGTTAACCAAAAAGAACAGTAACGTCCGAGCAGCGCGATCGGAATACACTACGCCACTTTGATTACAGGTGTGTTACGAAGACCATGGTTACGGAAACGCACTGGGCCAGCTATTCCATCCGTAAAGTTCCTCTGAACCTTGAGGCGCTTCCGGCTTCTGAGCGCGGAGCAGCGTTTGACACATTCCGCTTCAACTTCTAACCTGATTTGTCTTCCTATGAAAGTGCTTATTTTAGGTGGAGGCGGGCGGGAGCACGCGCTGGTGTGGAAGCTGAAGCAATCGCCACGCATCACCCAGCTTTATTGCGCGCCCGGCAATGGCGGCATTAGCGATGACGCCGAGTGCCTGCCAGCGGATCTGAAGAATCTGGATTCGATGGTTGCGCTGGCGACACGGCTGCAGCCGGATCTGACTGTGGTCGGTCCTGAGTTGCCGCTGACGATGGGAGTAGTCGACGAGTTTAGCCGCCGCGGATGGCGCGTGTTTGGTCCAACGCAGGCGGCGGCGCGGCTGGAATCGAGCAAGAGCTTCGCCAAGGAATTTCTGCAGCGGCATCACATTCCTACTGCGCCGTTCGCCATCTGCGATTCGGTAGACCAGGTGCGCGCGGCAATTGGGCATTTTCATACACCCGTAGTCGTGAAGGCCGATGGTCTTGCGGCGGGCAAGGGAGTAGTGATCGCGAAGAACAAAGAGGAAGCGCTCGGCGTCGCGGCCGAGATGCTCAGTGGCAAGATGGTGGGTGAGGCCGGATCGCGCGTGGTGCTGGAAGAATGCCTGAAAGGCGATGAGCTTTCCTTTCTTGTCTTCAGTGACGGCGAGCGCGTGGCTCCTCTAGTTGCCGCGCAAGACCACAAACGCGTGGGCGACGGCGACACCGGACCAAACACGGGCGGCATGGGCGCATATTCCACGGCCGACATCGTGGATGATGGCATGCGCGACTGGTTGATCAATCACATCGCGCGGCCGGTGGTCGCAGGCATGAGGGCGGAGGGCACAGAGTTCAAGGGCGTGCTGTATTGTGGGCTCATGATGACGGCGCGCGGGCCCATGGTGCTGGAGTTCAATTGCCGCTTTGGCGATCCCGAGACTCAGCCGATCCTGATGCGGCTGGAGAGCGATCTGCTGGATGCGCTCGAGGCTTCGATCGATGGGCGTACCAGTGAAGGTGATTTCAGGTGGTCCCCCGAGGCCTCGGTGTGCGTGGTCATGTCGTCGGGAGGGTATCCAGGGACGTTTGAGCAGGGGAAGCGGATTGACGGGCTGGAAGATGCGGGGTCGGTGGAAGGCGTCAAAGTCTTCCATGCGGGAACCTCGAAGCGGGATAGGATTTATTACACGGCAGGCGGGCGCGTGCTGGGGGTGACAGCGCGGGCAGCGGAATTGAAGACGGCGGTCGCACGCGCGTACGAAGCATGCGGAAAGATCAGTTTTGCCGGGGCGCACTATCGGAAGGATATTGCGGGAAGAGCGCTGAAAAAGTAAGACCGGGGGTTCTGAAATTGAAGGCTGCCGGGCACAAGGTGACGAGCTGAGGCAGGGATCTTTCGACTGCGGTTTGCTTCGCTTCGCGAAACAGACCTCCGCTCAGGATTACAAATCGTAAAATTTTCAAAGGAGTGCGATGAGCAAGCCACTGGTTTCGATTGTGATGGGGAGTGATTCGGATCTGGAGATCATGCGCGAGGCGGGCAAGGCGCTGGATGATTTCGGGATCGCTTACGAAATTGACGTAACATCCGCTCATCGGTCGCCGGACCGCAGCGCGGACTTTGCCAAGAAGGCGGCGGAGCGCGGGATCAAAGTCATCGTCGCCGGCGCCGGCGGGGCGGCGCACCTGGCGGGAGTGATTGCGGCGCACACCATTCTGCCGGTGATCGGAGTGCCTATCCCGTCGACCTCGCTGAACGGGATGGATTCGTTGCTTTCTACCGTGCAGATGCCACCGGGAATTCCAGTAGCGACGGTTTCTATCGGCAAGTGGGGGGCAACGAACGCAGGGATTCTGGCGGCGCAAATGATAGCGCTGGCTGACGAGTCGATTGCGAAGAAGATGCACGCACATAAGGAAAAGCTGGCGCGCGGGGTGGAGGAGAAGTCGAAGAAACTGCGGGAAAGTCAGAAGTGAGAAGGCAGATTGCAGACTTTCAGATTGCGGATTGAAAATCTTGTACGTTGGGGCTTGCGAGTTCGGTTTTCATCTGAAATCCAGAGAATCTGCGATCTGAAATTCTCGATGCTTCCGCCTTGCTTCGCTTCGGCGGACAGCCGAGGCGGCTGTCGCTACGTGGATCGCTTACAGATTCAATCCCTTTAAATACTCCCGGAAGGGACCGCCCAGGTCGGGGCGTTTCAGAGCGAATTCTACCGTCGCCTTCAGGAAACCCAGCTTGTCGCCTGTGTCGTAGCGGTTACCTTCATAGACATAGGCGTACATTTTTTCCTTCTTGAGCAGCATGCGCATGCCGTCTGTCAGTTGCAGTTCCCCACCGGCGCCGGCCTGGATCTTCGCGAGGCAATCGAAAATGGCAGGTGTGAGGATGTAGCGGCCGATTACCGCGAGATTCGAGGGTGCCTCTTCGAACTTGGGTTTCTCGACCATATTGCGAATCTCAAAGAGGCGTCCATTGAATCCGCTGGCGGGCTGAGCGTCGAAGACACCGTAAGATGAAATCATTTTGCCTTCGACGACCTGCGCGGCAATCACGCTGCATTGCTTTTCGTCGAAGACGTTGACCATCTGCTTGAGCGCGGGGACAGGGCTGTCGATGACGTCGTCGGCGAGCAGCACCGCGAAGGGTTCATTGCCGACAAGTTCGCGCGCCATGAGCACGGCATGGCCGAGGCCAAGAGCCTCCTTCTGGCGGACGTAGCCGACGTAGATCATGTCGGAGATCTGGCGGACGATCTTCAGCAGGTCATGCTTGCCGCGTTCCTCGAGCATCTTCTCGAGTTCGTAGCTGACATCGAAGTGATCTTCGATGGCCTGCTTGCCGCGTCCGGTGATGATGAGGATCTGGTCGCAGCCCGACGCCATGGCCTCTTCGACGCCGTATTGAATGATGGGCTTGTCGACCAGCGGGAGCATCTCTTTCGGCTGGGCTTTCGTGGCGGGCAGAAAGCGGGTACCCAGACCGGCGGCGGGAAACACGGCTTTGCGGACTCTCATGGTCATGGGGGATTTGGCCGTTACGAATTGGTCATCGGTTGTTAACCTCGGCACTGCCGGGGGTCGGATCATTGTAAATGGTTGCGTGTCAGCCGCCATATGATCGCTATCACCTCACGTGGAAAGTTCTTGGATGAGGAGGAGAGAGAGGAAGTTGCTGCGACAACGGCAAAAGTCAAAACCCCCCGCTTCTGGCAGAGGCGGCCAGAGGTGGGGTACCCCTCAGTTTACTTTGCCATGGCTAGCTTCTTCGTGCGTGGCGGCTACGGCAGATGAGCGTTGCTTCCATCGCGGATCATTGATCATGGAAGACTTGATCCAGATACTATCTTCATCGCCGTTAGTGATGCGCTCTGCACACCAGGTGAAGGGGTAAGACTCGCCCGTTCTCCAGTGCAAGGGTAGGATTTCTCTCCCATCACTTTGCTGTCGCGCGTCCAGCAAACATTGGGCTGGCTCCGGCGAATTACCTCTCCGACATACGCGCCGTACTCCGCCGCGAGTCCACGCATATGGACAGAGGACGGACTTTTTACGTACGTGTCGTGGACGCGGCCGAGTATCTCGTCCACTTGCTTCAGGGACTCTACGCTGTAATCGAGTTTGATGTGATCGTAGTTTTCCGCGTCGGTAACAGCGCTCTGGCTCGCAAAGCCGATGAACTCTTCGACGTTCGTAAAGGATGGAGTCCCTTGCCCTCGCTCTTTGACTACTTTCCAGACACCGAGGACGCATCCCACGAGCAGGGCGATGATGAGTCCTCGCTTCACGGCCTTCAGTCTGGCGCGGTTCTGTCGCGACTTCCAGTTACGGAAGTTCGATTTTCCCCAAGCGATAATCCCCGCACTACCTATTACTTGTTACTTGCTGAGCACAAGCACTACGAAACTGTCGGGGAGGATCGGGGGGCGCGGGCGCGGATTGTCGGTGGTGGGGGCTGGTCTTGCGCCGAATTTCGCGGTGACGGTGTAGACGTTGTGTGTTTTGGTGTCGAGGGCCATGGTGCGGGCGCCACGTTCGGTCTTGACGTTTTCGGTGACGCTGTACTTGTCGGGCGACTCCTGCTTCACGACGGTCAACACGCCTTCGCCGCAGGAGGCGAAGGCCAGTCCGGCCTCGTCATCGTAGGCGGTGGCATCTACGCCTTCTCCGATAGCCGGAGTAGAAAGCACTTTGCCGGTGTCGGCGTCGAGGACTGCCATCATCTTGTTGTCACATCCTGCAAACAAGCGGCGGTTCTTGCGGTCGATGGCGAGGCCGCTGGGTTCCGTACATGGCGCGAGCGGCCACTTGGCTTTTACTTCCAGCTTGTTGGGGTCGATCGCCGTCAGTTCGCTCTTGTCCTCAATGTTCACGAAGACCGTGCCTTTCAAATCAGTGGCGGCGAATTCGGGCTTGCCGTCGAGCTTGATTGTTCCAAGAACCTTTCCGCTGGCGGCATCAATGGCAGTGGCGTCCTGGCTGCGTCCGTTGAAGGTGAAGACGCGCTTGGTCGCGGGATCGTAGAGGATGGCGTCGGGATTGTCGCCGACCTTCACTTTCTCGCCGACTGGCTTGAGCGTCTGGATATCGAAAATGGTGACGGTGCCTTCGCGGCCGTTGCTGGTGAAGCCGCGTCCGAGATCGGGAGCGAGGGCGATGCCGTGGACGCCCTGAGTGTCGGGGATGTCGCCAACGGTTTTGCCGGAATCGAGGTCGAGCACGATCACATGCGTGCCGCGTGAGATGTAGAGACGGCGGGCGTTCGCATCGGCTGTGAGGTAGTCCCAGCCACCGTCGCCGCCGATCTTGTACGTCTGCGCTACGTGGTATCCCGCGGCTGCCCAAGCGAGAGCTACTACAAACACAACTGGAGCCGTCACCAGCCACTTCCATCCTTTAGACATAACTTCCTCCTGTGATTCGGCTGCTTTCGCGAGGGCGGAGGCCCCATCCCGCAGACGCGAATACAGGCTACGGGGCTGAACTGAAAATCGACTGAAATTGATCGGAAATATGTTTGACCCGAAAGTAACTTTACCCCATTTTCGTGGCCGACCTAGACTTCCATATATGGGTGTTTCACCGCCAATTTCCGGGGAGGGGCCCAGGCTCGTAACCGATCCGCGCCTGCAACCTACGCCGGATTACGGGACCCTGGGACCGGGCTCGGATATTGCCGGATTGGATCCGCCGCAGGCGCCTGTGAAATCCGCACTTAGGTTCGCACACCTGATTGCGGGTGTGGTGGGAATGGTCGCCGCGCTGCTTGTGGGGACGCTTAGCAAGGCACATCCGACTTGGCCCGGCTCGGTTCCCGCGCGATCGGCCCGGCTTGGCGGCCACGACTCAGGCCAACTTGATGGCATGACGCCGCAGAAGCAAGCCGAGATCCTGCTGGAACGAGCGGTGGCACACTCCGCTGGAGCGGTGGAGCAGATTTCGTCGCGCGTGGATCGTTGGAGCGGAAAAGTGGAGTGGAGTCCGCAGATCGCTTCACTCACAACCGCCGCGCTGAATTCGAACGACATGCGGGTGCGCGAGTCGGGCGTGGAGGTGGAACTGGCGGCGTACGGACTGTCCAAGAATTCTGCCAGCCTGAAATATCTGTTGAATGCCGTCAATTCGCCCGATCATGCGCAGAAGATCTGGGCTCTATGGGCACTGGGATTGATGGCGAATCGTGGAGTCGAAACCAGCCGCGTCGCGAACGTGCTCATGAGTCATCTGAAGGACTCCGATGAGGATTCGCGGCGCTGGGCCGTGGAAGGGCTGGCGCTCGCGGGAGCGGACGGGGCCATTCCTGCGCTGCTAGCCACCATGCACGACGATGGCTCTGCAGTGGTGCGCGAGCGAGCTGCATGTAGTCTGGCAGAATCGGGCATGTTCACTCCGGAACAGCGGATGAGAGCCGTTCCGCAATTGCTGGCGTACACCGATGATCCGTCTTTGGATGGCCAAACCCAAGGCTGGGCGTTTCAAGCCTTGGGAGACATCACGCAGCAGCGTCTGCCCAGGGATTCGGCGGCCTGGCGAAGCTGGTATCAACAGCAAGTGGGCACCGGTCAGTAATGCATTGCTACCGAGTACTGGCGGCGGACGTCGGGCGGGGCTCGAAAGAGCTTGACAAAAAAACCTCAAAGACGTATCTCTAACCTTCATTTTGCATCCGGTCCTAGCAGACAGCTCGACAGTTAGAAGAATCTGCTCAGAGCAGGAGCTCTCTGGGAATGCACCGACCGGAGGTTACCCGGCGGCAGATCACGACGGGGTGAGGCATCCGCCGACACGTTCGCCCGGGCAAGCGTGATTTGAGTCACAAGTACCTTCTCCACAAGGCAGAAGTACTTGAGGCTACCCAAGTGGCCTGAGATACCGTACACTAACGCTTCGCTTTCCGGCAGAGAAAGACCGATACCCGAACTTCAGAAAAACTGGAGAAGATTCCCCCATGTCACAAACGGATGACCCGTTCGGAACACTTGAGAGTGCCCACGATTTCGTGACACTGCTGTCCGCGGCCGTTTCCCAGGCAAAAGTGGAACTTCAAACGGATGTGGATCGGGAGTGTGCGAGCGCCGACCTATCCCGCCGTGTCGATGCCCTGCGGGTTGCGCTCTACAATATGGATAAGCTGCAGGTGCACCTGAACCGCAGCAGCCGGATTCTCAACGACCTCCGCACGTTGCGCCGATTGCTGTTCGAAGAAAGGGCGGCGAGCGGGCGCCCGGAGCCTCAATCGGTGGCGAGTGTCAAGAAACACGCCGCCGCATAACATCGGGAAAGCTTTGTCGGCTCGAGACTGCCGAATATAAACCGGGTGACCACATCCTGACTCTCCGTCCACTTTGCGAAGGGCGGGCACCCGTCGGGTTTGCGGATGCCCATCCCTCCTCCGAGAAGTTCGCCCCAACTTCCCGGGATGATGCGCCAATACAACGAGCGATGCAAATCAAGGAGCAGCTGACTCGAGCGGATGCCGATGCCCGGGCTTTGAGCAATGCCTCCTCACTTCACGAGAATTTCAACCAGCCGTTCTCCTTCGGCTGTGGTCGCCAGCCCTGGATCGGTCACGACCTGGCGGATCTTGTTTCCGGACTGCGAGATGATGAACTGCAGGTGCACATCAGGCAGACCCGCGACGGATATGGTCTGGGATCCAGTGCAATCTGGGTTCACGGAGTAGGTACCCGAGCCCGGTCTCCAGCCCGGCGCAAGCATGCCGTTTTCGGCGACCGCGTCGACCTGGGTGAAGTTTCCTTTGCCGTCAAAGGTCTGTTTGGCCAAGCCATCCAGAACAATGCTGGACCCATCCGGCAGAAGGATCTGACCGCGCAGGGTGAGGGCGTATGTTCCTCGAATCGTGGCGTTGCTGCAAGAACTCGCAGCAGCCTGGATGGGGCTGGTGATCACGGCAAGCGCAAGTACGGCAACTGCTAAGCACAGAAGGCGTTTCATTTTTTCCTCGAATGTTGCGGGTGTGATATTTGAGGACCACTTTTCAGTCGATCCTCGTCCCGTCTGCCGCGCACCTTCGCACGTCGCACCGAACGGGTCAATGAACCAGGGGTGAATTCCGAGGTGAACTCGTGGTGAACCCTGCAACCGCCTGTCAGCGCAGTACTTAGTCGTGTAAAGGAAGATTTAGTTTCTTCTTGCGGCGAGGGAGTTGAGGTACACTTCCTACCAACTGGGGTGTGTCGGTTTGGCTACCTACGGGTCAATCAGGCGGACGTGCGCGCGCTTTGACTGCTTCCAGGTCGATCTGAGCAGTAACGAATTGCTGCGTTCGGGCGTGCGGGTGCCGGTACAAGACATGCCGTTGCGGGTACTCCGGCTGCTTCTGGAGGCCGAAGGGCGGGTCGTGACGCGCGAACAACTTCAGTCCGCTCTGTGGCCTGAAGACACGTTCGTGGACTTCGAGCACGGAGTCAACACGGCAGTCAAGAAGCTGCGCCAGGCACTCGAAGACTCGGCGGAGCGTCCCAAATACATCGAGACACTACCCAGGGTCGGCTATCGTCTCATCGCGCCGGTGGAATGGGTGGCCGAGGCTGAAGGCAAACGTCCTCCCTCGCGCGTGGTAGCCATTGATCGGGAAGGGCCGATACCGGTGCTCGCGGCACCCAGCAAGGAGGCTCGGCGGCGGGTTCGGCGATGGCCCTTCCTGGCGGGAGCGCTGGGACTACTTGTGCTCATAGCAGTCGTGGGCTCCCTGTTTTGGCTGCGGCCGCCAAGACCGGCCGAGAACCTGACCGTTACGCCATTCACAACCTTCCCCGGGTTTGAAATCGCTCCCAGCTTTTCGCCAGATGGAAATCAGATCGTCTTCTCCTGGACAGGTCATGAAAAGGAGATCGCACTCGATCTTTATATCAAGCAGGTTGGCCAGGAGCAGACGGTGCAGCTTACTCACCACCGCGCAACGTTTTTAGCGGCCGCCTGGTCTCCCGATGGGCGATTCATTGCGTTCATGCGCCAGGCCGAGCCTGACGCAAGTGGAATTTACGTCATGTCCCCGCTGGGCGGAGCGGAACGCAAGCTTGCGGATATCACTTCTTACCTTAGCTATGACCCGATCGGTCTGAGTTGGTCCCCGGATAGCAAATGGGTGGCATTCGCCAAAGCGGATTCTCCGGACAGCAAGGCGGATCCCGGCACTGAGCACTTCAGGATTCACCTGGTAAATGTAGCGACCAACGAGAAGCGAGTTCTGGTTGTAGCTTCCCCCGAGTGTGTGCACGCGTGGCAACCGGCATTCTCACCGGACGGCAAGTATCTCGCCTCGGTGTGTGCGCTCAATTGGGCGGGACTCGGGAAGATCTATGTGCAAACTCCTGATGGGAAGAAGGCGCGCGAAGTTACTGGGGCACGGTCCTCAGACAGTTTTTCGGGCATTGCATGGACCGCGGACAGCAAGTCTCTCATTTACAGCACGAATATGAGTCTGTGGCGTGTTCCGCTCGCCGGGGGAAAACCGGAGAAGCTGCTCTTTGCTCAGGATGCGGAGAGCCTGTCGGTTGCGCGTACCGGGAATCGACTCGCTTATGGCCAGGTGCACCATCCCGGCAGTATCTGGCGAATTGAAATGGGCAGCCCGACAAGCCCGAACGGCCCCGCCACCAAGATTATCTCCTCCAGTCGCGGCGACCTGGGTCAGCGAATGTCGCCAGACGGGAAGTATATTGCTTTCCAATCCTGGCGCTCCGGCAGCCCGGAGGTCTGGATATGTGGCAGTGATGGATCAGATCCCGTGCAACTGAGCTCGTTCGGAGGACCTCCCGTTGGCGTGCCCAGCTGGTCGCCGGACAACCGACATCTCGTCTTCGACGTGCGCGCTTCCGGCAATGCCGAGCTCTACAGTGTCAACTTGGAGGGAGGACCTCCGAAGAAACTTGTCACGGGGACAGCGAGCGCTGCCAATCCGTTCTGGTCGGCGGACGGCCGCTCGATCTACTTCAACACGGAACGACCGGATGCGATTTGGAAGGCGCCAGCAGAAGGCGGGGCCGCCGTTCGGGTGACTGGCGAAGGCCGTTTCGTGCCGCAGGAGTCGGCAGATGGGACTCGGGTGTTTTTTTACAGAGCAGTGGGTGACCAACACCAAGTCTGGTCTGCATCAGCGGATGGCACCGACGAACGCCCGGTCACAGGGATGCCTGGGGACTTGAATTGGGAGCTGGCGCGGACCGGAATTTACTTCATCAATGGTCCCTCGCGACACGCCTTCCTCGATTACTTCGACTTTGTCACCGGTCATATTCGCAAGGTCGCGGATCTCCCCAGCTTACCCATGGTTGGGAGGCCGACAATTTCCTCGGATGGCCGAACCCTGCTCTTTAACGGTATCGAACAGCCCGAGTCGGACATCGTTCTGATAGACGGCTTCCATTAGGTTTCGAGTTTCGGGGTTTTGAGGTGGTCATGATCATTCTGAATGCGGCCATCCCTCGTGGGATGCATGTGGCCCATTTCTCGATATGGTGATGTATCGCGCCAAAAGAGTATCCCGATCTATTCTCGGCATCCCTTGTCTGCCATTCTGCTTCGCGGGTTATCTGCTGATCTCGAACATCTTGCTACACGGTCAGACGATCACCGGCACGATCCGGGGCACGGTCACCGACCCCTCGAATGCTGTCGTCGTCGGAGCTGAAGTCTCAGTACACAACGAGCAGACCAACGCCAGCCGGCGTAGCAGAACTAGTGATGCAGGGGAATTTGACTTTCCTGAGTTGCCATTGGGGGTCTACCGCATTGCAGTGCGATCGCCCGGGTTCAAAGAGGCTACGGCGCCGGGAATCGAGTTGCACGTGGCCTCAACCGTGGTGGTCAGAGTGAAGATGGTGGTGGGGACAATCCACGAACAAGCAGAAGTGGAGGTCTCTCCTATACAAGTGGAGACAGAAAGCGGCGAAGTGGCGGGGCTCATTCGAGGCACGCAGGTCCGGGAGCTGCCGCTGAACGGACGCAGCTTTGTGCAATTGACGCAGCTGATGCCGGGAGTGACCGCGAGTGACGGTTTCGACCCCAAGAACAAAGGCCTGTTCGCGGGCAACAATCTCATGTCGGTGAGTGGAGGCTCTTCGGGTGCGAACCTCTGGACCGTCGATGGCGCGAACAACAACGACGTGGGTTCAAATCACACGATCCTGATCTCTCCTTCGATCGATGCCATCGAAGAGTTCAAGATTCACCGCAACGCCTACGGCCCGGAGTACGGGCAATCCGGGGGCGGGCAGATCAACATCGTCACGCGCAGCGGAGGCAACACCTTCCACGGCAGCGCTTTCTATTTTGGGCGCAATGACGCGCTGAACGCCCGCGACTATTTCCTTGGCCTGTCGAACGCCAAGAAACAAGCCCTTCGACGCAACGATTTCGGTTACACGTTCGGCGGTCCTATTCTCAAGGACAAGTTGTTCTTCTTCTGGGAGCAGGAGTGGAACAAAGAAAAACGGGGCGTGGTCCGAACGGCGCAAGTGCCGACCGTGTTGGAGAAACATGGGAACTTCAGCGGCCCTGCCAGCGGCTGCGGTCACGTGCCTGCACCCATTGATCCGACGACGGGCCAGGCGTTCGAGTTCCCAGGCCCGAATATCATCCCTTCAGATCAGCTCAGCCCTGCCGGACTGCTTTACTTGCAGCTCTACTCTGATCCCAATGTGTCCGATCCCAACGCATGTCTGAACTGGATCGCCGCCATCGACACTCCCATAAATTGGCGACAAGAGAATATTCGCGGCGACTACAACCTGAATACGAGCTTGACGCTGATGGTGCGTTATACCCAGGACGCCTGGGAGAACCCGGCGCCCAGCTATGTGGAACAGCTTGTCGGCGACGACCAGTTTCCAGTGGTTGACTCGAATTGGGACCAGAACAGCAGAATGCTGGTCGCCAAACTCACGAAGGCGTTCGGATCGAGTACGGTAAACAGCTTCCAATTTTCATGGTCGGCGAACCGCATTCAGGTGAGCAACGGAGGGACCCATCCCGAACTCATCCCGCAGATCAACGCCGCCATTCCCACTTTCTTTCCTCTGGCAGACAAGCAAGGCGGCGAATTCCACCCGCATATGCTCTTCTTTCCCAGCCAGGGATACGGTTTTCTCGGGCACATTGCGCCGTGGAACAACCGCCAGGACCTGCACGTGTGGAGAGATGATTTCTCGAAGGTCGCGGGTAAACACAATTGGAAAGCAGGCATTCTGTACTCGCGAAACGCCAAGGACGAGCTGACACTCCCTTTCAATGCAGAGTTCGGAGCGACTCCCGGCGCATTGCCCGGCACAGCCACAGGAAACGCCATCGCCGACTTTCTCTGGAAGGGATCGCGGTTTCTTTACTTCGAGGGGCAGCGGGAAGTGCAGACCCGGATGCGGTGGCGGGATTACGAGCTTTACGCGGGTGACACCTGGAGGGTTTCGCGTAACCTCACTCTGGACCACGGAGTGAGATGGTCCTTCCTGCGATGGCCGTTCGATGCCGAGGATCAATTCGCCAGCTTCAATCCGGCGAAATTCGATCCTGGACTGGGAAGCGCAGCCTGCAACGGTCTGGAGTTTCCTTCTGCTAATCCGTGCCCTTCCCTGGGTCTGGCAGGAGGCAGCACGGGAATTAACCGCTCGCTGCAGCGCAACCGAAACAACCTGATCGCCCCGCGGTTGGGCATTGCCTGGGATGTGACCGGCTCAGGCAAGACTGCTGTTCGCGCGGGCGTCGGTGAATTCTTCAATCGCGAACACCTGCAAACGGGCGGCGCCTCTAATCCACCATTTAGCTCATCTGTAAGTTTTGTTGTCCGCCCACTGGACGCGAACTGCGATCCGAACACAGACCCGAATTGTCCAACTCCAGGATTTGGTACACCCTCGTCGGGACTGGATCCGTCCGGTTTGCTCCCGAACACCTGGCAGTGGAACCTGACGGTTGAGCGCGAGCTTTGGCGCAACACGAAACTGGAGGTCGGCTACGTCGGCAGCCGCGGAATTCATCTTCTTTCTTTTTCCAATGTCATGCAGGTGCCGGAGGCAGGCCGTTTGGAGTTTGCTCGCCACCCGAATGACAATTCCCTGCAAGCCAGCCTGCGCCCTTTTGGTGCGGCCTTTGGCAACCAAAACTTGCCGATCATCGGGCATCACGGTGACTCGATCTATCACTCGTTGCAGACTCAGCTCACCAGCCGTCTTCAGAGAGATTCGATAGTGCAGTTGTCGTACACGTTTTCGAGGCTCATCACCACTACCGCCCTAACCGAATTTAATCCTTCCGACCAGGAGTTCTCGGACAACGCACGGCCGTGGCTGGATCGTGGGCTCTCTCCGTTCCACCGGCCTCATGTCTTCAGTGCGAGTATGGTTTACGACCTACCCACGCTCGCTGGACACAACTCGTTGTTGCGCTATGCGGCGGGTGGATGGGAGGTCGGAACGATTGTCCAGGAGGCTATGGGTACGGCCCTGACTTTTTCGACTGGCGGTCTTCCTTTGTCCTCAGGCATCGGTCTGCCCTCGGGGACGGGGCGCTTTGACACCCAGCGCCCAAACCGGGCAGTAAGCGAACCTTGTCGGGCGCCGAGGGGTGTCCCTTACCAGTGGATCAATCCCAACGTGGTTACGCTCGCTGGATTCCAACTTGGATCGATTGGCACAGCGAGCCGTGGGATGTGTCAGGGGCCTGGCAACAATCAGATCGACCTGTCTCTTTACAAGAACTTCGACCTGCCGGTCAGTCGTTCTCACTTCTCGGATGGGCTGAAGCTGCAATTTCGGGTCGAGTTCTTCAACGCGTTCAACCACACGCAGTTCAAGTCCGTTGACACGGGATACAACCCGAGCACGGTGGGCCTCGATAATCCCACGCTCGATGCACTGGGCAATGCCAGCAACGCAACTCGCATCCTCAGCGCCAGTCCGAGTGGAACTTTCGGGCAAGCGACAGCGACCCGCGGACCACGCGAAATTCAATACGGACTGAAGTTAATTTTCTAAAGCCAGTAAGCAGAAATGTTGCTGCCACCAGGTTGAAAGCTGGGTGGTTCGAACGCCGCAGGTCCCGTTCAGACCTCAGTGCTTTGGCGCATTGGAATCCGCAAAATGAGCAGTCCAGCAGTAAGTGCACAGAGCGCGGTCAGGATGAGGCTGGCGTTAAACGATCCTGTGGCAGACAGGAGATACCCGAAAGCGTAGGGTCCGGCGAAACCAGCGATGCTGCCGACCGCGTTGATCAGGCCAACAGCGGGGGCCACAATCGTTGGACTGAGAATTTCTGAGGGGATGGCCCAGAAGGTCGGCAGGTAAGCGGTAGTGGTTGCCGCCATGATGAAGAAGACGAGCAGTACCGGAACGGCCTGAGGCCCGGTCGTGAGCAGGAGAAGTCCGGCAGCAGCAAAAAAAAGAGGGATGGCAGCGTGCCTGCGCCGCTCCGCTGTCCGGTCTGAATGCCACGCGTTGATCTGCATCACGAGAAATGTCCAGAGAAATGGCGATGCACCCAAAAGTCCGACATGCAGGTCGGTCATGCCGGACAGTCGTTTGAACATCAGAGGAAACCAAAACACAAAGGTGTATTGCGCCATATAGGCGAGGAAGGTCAGGCCAGCCAGATAGCGGACGAGCGGCGATTGCAGCGCATCGCGAAAGCCGCCTTTCGCGGAACCAGAGGGACTTTCCTCCTCAAGCGTTTGCAGCAACCAATCCCGTTGCGCAGGATGCAACCACGTAGCATCCGCGGGGCGGTCAGTAAGGAAGAAATAAGCGACAGAGCCGAGAATAACCGCCGGCACGCCCTCGACTACGAACAGCCAGCGCCAGCCGTCGACCCCGAACCAAGCCCGGCCGAGAATCCATCCGGCCAGCGGCGATCCCAACATCGAAGACAGTGGTATGGCAGCCATGAAATTGCTGGCGGCTTTGGCGCGGTCCTCGCGAATGAACCAGTAGCCGAGATAAACGACGACGCCAGGAAAGAAGCTGGCCTCAGCCGTACCCAGGGCAAAACGCGCAATGTAGAGTTGGATAGGCGTGTGAACGAGCGAGGTCAGGACGGTGAGCGCTCCCCACAAGATCATGCAGGCAGAGACCACGCGCCGGGCGCCGAAGCGCTCCACCATGAGAGCCCCGGGGATCTGGAGCGCGAGATAACTGATGAAGAAAATGCCTGCGCCTAATCCGAAGACGCGATCGCTGAAGCCTAGCGTTCGGGTCATACCCACCGCCGCGTACGCCAGGTTGGTCCGGTCGATGTAGTTGAAAATGTAGAGCACGAAGAGAAAAGGAAGAAGGCGGAGGCCGACAACTCGCCGGATGTGCGCTTGGTCAATCCCGACGGATGCGTGAATAGGAGGGGCAGCCAATCAGTTCCGCTCGGCTAAAGCGGTACAGGAGTATAGCGCACTCGCAGCAATCAACGAGCGTGCAGTTTCGGAGAGATGAAAGGAAATAGAAAAGGTCCGGAAGTACGCTCTTCCGGACCTGTGTCCCATGCTTGTTTACTTCGCGGAGGCGAGCAGGATCTCCTCGGTTGCACTCGCGTTTTGAGCGCGCAGCTCGGTTTCTTCGCGGCTTTCCGGAACCTTATAGATGGTTCGATCTCCAGCCAGCTTGATGCCCGTCAAGAAGGCCTGATCGCCGTACTTGTGGAACACCAGCGCGTAATTGTCTGAAGCCTTCTTGGCCACGTCCGGCATCGCCGGGGTGAACAAACTCACCTTTGCATCGAAGTTCCGAATCGTGAGTGCCCTGCCACCCTCAGTAGCACGTTCGACCGTCCATTCGCCGGCCGGTACATGCTTGTTGCCGACTACGAACGGGAATGGCACGTTTCCCACGATCTTTGTGTTGCTCGCCATCTGGGCCGCAACCAGAATGGGCAGAGCGACGAGTACTAACGCCAACAGCCTTTTTGCGTACTTCATAAAGCACCTCGTTGAGATTTTTTTGATCGGGGAAAGTGAATGCATATTGCCGCATAAAACCAAGAAGGTCCATGGAGACCGTCTGAAGCCGTATGAAACGATCTGAAGAAGGGGATGTTTTCTTGACAGGGCAACCGGGCAGGAATCGAATGCAGCACGGCGGAGCGGGTTGGGGCCGATTTTCTGTAATAAACTTGGCCTATGATCCGCCAGATCGTGCCTCTGTTCTTTACCACGGACATTCCCGCAACTCTTGCCTATTACGAGACCAAGCTTGGATTCAAGTGTGTGGGTACGTGGCAGGACCCGCCGGTGTACGCCATCGTGACGCGCGACCAACAGGCAATTCACTTCCGCTGCGCCGAACCTCCCACAGCCAACCCCGAGAAATATGCGGACGAACTGCTCGACGCATACGTGTTCGTCGAAGATGCCGACGTGCTTTACACCGAGTATGCCGCTCAAGGTGTGGAATTCACGCGCGGGCTCGCAAACATGCCATGGCACTCGCGTGAGTTTGTGGTGAGGGATTGCGACGGACGCCTGCTCGCTTTCGGCGCGAACGTGTAGTCAGTCTCCGATTCTCCCGACAGAAAAGCGCGTTTTGGGTCAACCGATTTGTGACTTGGCAGCGGGAAAGGGGCAGAGTGCATCTGGCGCTCGGGGTCGGCAGCACCGTAGGCACGCTGCAAAAGAGATACGAGGGTGCACCCCGGTGTCTCCGCCGCCCTTGTGAGCCTAGTCAGAGGATGCACTCTTTACGAAGGAGAGTGTGCTCTTCGGCAGCGAAACCATGACGTCTCCTGGGATATCCCCTCGGCCGTGAGAATTCTTGAGCTTGAAGATGAGCATCGGTGTGACCTGCTGGCCTCGGGAGACAAGCAGAAGTCCCGAGCGTGTTCTTACCTCCTGCTGCAAGATCATGCCCGGAGTAAGGTCTGCAATGCGGGTTTTCCTGATCTCGGAGTCTTCCGCATTCGGATCGAGCATAACCAATGTCTCAAAAAACTTCGGACTGAACTGCCGGTTTTTCATAGCCAGACGATGGGCCGACTCAGTCCGTGACACTCCCTGGTGAGTCAGCTGTTCGTACTCCAGAACCAGCCGCAGGATCTCCGCCCCTGTCCGCATTTCACTGTCTTCACCTTCGTCACTCTTTGTGATCGGGTGGTTTTGATGCCCAATCATCCATGCGATGGGCTCCAGTCGCGGTATCTTGGAAATCAGCGCAGAGGCTACTCTCGGATGTTCATCATATTGCGCCTGTTCCGACGGGCTTAGTGTCTGGCCCCCATAGACCGCATCTATCGTTTCTGGAGCCAGAGTTACGCAACCGAGTTGCGAAAGCATCGCTGCCACTTCATATTGCCAGGGATTCCCCAGTTGCATGGCCGTGACGACATGATGGATATACCGTCGTGCCCGCTCCGCCCGGCTGAACGCAGCCGGGTTTACCAGACTCAATACTTCGCTAAGCACTTGCAAGCAGCCGCTCAGGGTCTGCTCGAGTAACTGTTTCTCCGCGACAATCAGCCTGTATTGCATGAGCGCCGAGGTAATCGCCTTGGCCATCGTTTCCTTGGCGCATGGCTTGATTAGAAAACGAAAAATGCTCCCTTCATTGATGGCTTCGATCGCGGTCTGCACATCCGCATTGCCGGTTAGCATCATTCGCACGGTATCGGGTGATGCCTTTTTCACACGTTTCAACAACTCGATCCCGTCCATGGCCGGCATGCGCATGTCAGAAATGATTACGGAGTAGGTGGTTTTGCCTGCCAGGAGAGCTAACGCCTCCTGTCCGCTCTGCGCAGTCTCCATGGAAAACTCAGAGTGCAAGCTGCGCCTGTATCCGTCAAGAATGTTGCGATCGTCATCGACCAGAAGAATCTGTTCCGACATAGTGCTCCCTTCGGGTGAATACATCACTCTGTCTCTTCAGGGTGCGTTGAAGAAGGCCTGTGATGCCTCGTCTTTCCTCACACGAGGTCGAATCGTCCAATTCATGCCATCGGCAATTGTTCAGAATGCTTTAGGAGGGAATCGACTCTGACAGAGATCGGGAAGCGCTTTTCACACAACTTTGTTAGAACTCCCGCCAGCAGACTTTGTATCTGCGTTTTCGTAGAGGCTTCGCCATACGCTTTCTTTTCCGCCTAGCCCGAGGCGGCTTAAATAGCCAAGATCGAGCACAGCGTCGCGATTCAGGGGTGATGGATCATGCTCGGTAACAATCGCATCGGCCGCATGAACCGCAGTCAGTGACGAAAATTTCGTCTCTTCTGCCTTTGACGGAGTATGGTGGTGAGCCACCGCATGAACCAGAGGCAGGGGAAGTCCCCATATGCTCATCAAATAGGCGCCCACTTCCGCATGTGTGCAACCCAGCCGCTCACGTTCTGACTTGGGGCACACTCCTGAGGCCGTCATGAAAACCTGCAAAGTCTCGCGGGGCAATTCCGCCAGTAGCACCACTTTCCCGAGATCATGGAGAAGGCCTGCCGTAAAGCACTCCTCGAGCAGCATTCTGCTGCCACCTTCAGCAGAGGCAATCTTCTGCGCCAGATTCGACACCGCGATGCTGTGGTCCCAGATGCCCAAAAGATGCGCTGCCGCATTTGCATTGCCCTCGAACTGCGAGAACACGTGCACCGATAACACCAGAGCGCGCACATTGTCCAAGCCAATCAGGGTCAAAGCCTGCGTCAAACTCGAGACTCGGCCACTGGTCCCCATAAACGCCGAGTTCGCCAACTGCAGAAGTTTGGTTGCCATCCCGACATCGGTCGAGATGGTGTGGGCAATTCGCTGAAACGAAGGTTCCTCCTGCCGCAGTTCCGCCAACACTTCCTCGTAGAGAGTCGGAAGGCTGGGAAGGGAGCGCATGCGCGCCACAACAGTTTTTACGGACGGATTGGACAACAAGTCGCGCATCGCAAACGCCTGGCCCAATCGGCTGCTGAGTTCCTGCGGATCGCAGGGCTTGGATAGAAACTGATGGGCAGGTGCGATCGAGCGGAACACTGCAGTCCGGCTGGATTGGCCCGAGAGAATAATTCTTATGGTGTCCGGATACCTCTGTTTGATGTGCTCCAACAGATCGGCCCCATCCATTCCAGGCATGCGCATGTCGGAGATGACCGCGTCGTACGCCTGCTTCTCGAATTGAGCCAAGGCTGTTGCCGCGTTATCGACAAATTCCATATCCCATTCTTGCCGCATGCGGTGCAAACTTCTTCTCAGCCCGTTCAGAACATTGGGATCGTCATCCACAAACAGCAAGCGCTTCTTCATGCGCCCCCCTTGGCGGAGCTCGCCGCGTTTAGCGGCAAGCGCACAAAGAACGTGGTCCCTTTGCCCACCTCTGTCTCGAACCAGATCTGGCCTCCATGTTTCTTCACGACTACGGTGTAGGCCAGCGCCAATCCTTGTCCTGTTCCTTTCCCCACCTCCTTGGTGGTGAAGAATGGATCGAAGATCCGGTGTCGGATCGCCTCCGGGATCCCGGTCCCGGTATCGCTCACCGCGATCTCCGCGTGACTCTCCAGAGATTTTGTGCGTACGGTAATGCGACCTTTTTCACCGGTCGTTGCTCTCTCCTTGATTGCGTGCGCCGCATTGACAATCAGGTTGAGCACAACCTGGTTGATGTCGCCCGGGTAACAGACAACTGCGGGCAGTTGGGGATCGAACTCCGTCGTCACGTCAGACACATACTTCCATTCATTGCGCGCCACGGTGATGGTCGATTCGATGCTCCGGTTGAGATCGGTAGCGGCCTTCTCTGCCGAATCCGGATGCGAGAATTCCTTCATGGCGCGAACGATCTTTGCCACGCGCTTCGCTCCCTCCAGGCTTTGCTCGATCGCTCGCGGCACCTCGTCCCGCATGAACGCCAGATCGCACGCCTTTTCGGCCTCCTTCAATCGCGTGACGGTCTCGGAGCCGGCCGACTCTGCCAGGGCTTCCACCGCGATCCGATATTGCCCCAGCAACTCATCCACCGACTTCACCGCATCGCGTAAAAATGTCAGATTGTCCATGACAAACTGAGTTGGAGTGTTGATTTCATGGGCGATCCCCGCCGCTAGTTGGCCGATGCCTTCCATCTTTTGTGCATGACGAAGCTGGCTTTCCAGCGACCTCTTCTCTGTGATGTCTTCTTTCACTGCAAGAAAATGAGTGATCTGACCGGTTGCAGTCGTGATCGGAGCGATCGTGGCCGACTCCCAGAAGATCTCGCCATTCTTCTTCTTGTTGCAGAGCTCTCCCTGCCACATGTTCCCCTGGGTGATGCTCGACCACAATTGGTGATAAACCTCAGCCGGGCATCGGCCGGCGTTCAGGAATCTCGGATTCTTGCCCAGTACCTCCAGCAGCGTGTATCCCGTGCACTCGGTGAATTTGCGGTTTACGTAACTGATATTTCCCCGCGGATCGGTGATGAGCACCGAACTCGGGCTTTGCTCGACCGCCAGCGAAAGCTGCTGCAATGCGTCTTGATTCCGCTTCTGTTCGCTGATGTCTCGGAAATTCCAGATGCGTCCGTAGTAGATCCCGTTTTTATCCATCACAGGAGCCGAATATCGATCCAGAATCACGCCGTCTTTGAGCTCGATCTCGTCGCGGCTGGTCTCGAAAGGATGGCGGTACAGATGCTCGACTTTCCCCAGAAAGCCCTCTCCGTCTTTCATCAGCTTGACCGCGTGGGCCAGCATTCGTCGGTCGTCAGGGTCCTGCATGAATTCCGGCGGCATGTCAAACAATTCCGCGAATCGCTCATTGGCCAGCAGCTTTCGGCCCGAGCTGTCCACCACCAGCAGGCCATCCAAAGTTGAGTTAGCCTGAGCCTCCAGAAATGCTGTCTTGGAGCGAAGCTCTGCCTCGGCTTGCTTCCGGGCGGTGATGTCGCTTATGAAACCATCGGCGCACAGGACGCCCCTATCCATGTGCGTGGCAGTTGCGCGATCATGTACCCAGATCCACGTCCCGTCCTTGCGCCGAATGCGGTACTCCTCGTCAAACGCCACTTGTTGTTCAAACAGCGCCCGATAACTTCGATTGACTCGCCCGAAGTCTTCGGGGTGAATCTGGTTCAACCACAAGCGAGTGCCGCCGGCATAGATTTCTTTGTTGGTGAAGCCCAGCAATACTCTCACTCTGGGGCTCACGTAGTGTGTTCTGCCATTCACGTCCGAGGTCCAGGCCACATCCGGCATGTTCTCCAGAATGCGCCGGTACTGCTCCTCTCGGCGGCGAAGGGCTTCTTTGGCCATCTCAATCTCACTGAGATCCTTGATCGTCGCGACATACCACGCCCCACCCGCCGGCTGCGGCAATGGACGTCCGCAGTACTCGACCGGAACCGAGCTGCCATCTTTCTTTCGCAACGTGTTGCTTCCGACTTGCACTGGCTCGCCGCGCAGAATGGCTTTGTGCAGGCTGCACTCCTCGCGCGGTGGCTTTGTACCATCTGTCCGGCTCGGGCGCAGCACGTCGTGCAGATTCTTTCCGACAATTTCCTTCTGCGAGAATCCGCTGAGCGCCAACAATGCCTCGTTGCAGAAGACGACCGTCCCTTCTCGGTCCATCCCGCAGACACCCTTCGTGATCGCATCCAGAAGAACCTGCTGCTCCGCTTTACAGTCATGGCTCATAGTTGTCTCGATTGGGCCGGGCATTTCTCTATAGATCATCGGCAGTTCGTCGTTCCGCCTTAGCACGCTGGCGGGGGGGTGACTCACCCTTTTGTTTGGCTGAGTTTCATGCGTTGGCTGGACTGACGTCAGGAGAAGATCCGAGGGAAACGCGGACTACCTGCGCCCGCCGGTACATCTTAGCGACGCCTGCCTGCACGAGGCATTGGCGTGGAAGCTGACTAAACTCGTCTTTACAATTTCAAGATTCTAGCCGGTTTAGCCGAGGCAGAGTTTACAACCGCATTCTTCCGCAAGTCGTTTAATAGTCTTGTTGATTTTGATCGACTTGGGAGGAATCCGTTATGGATGCCCATCAGAGCAGCGCGCGAACCATGGATCGAAGAGCCTGGAAAGTGCACAAGGCTAGTCGGGCGAAACCAGCAACCCGACCGTCGGTTGAGCAATTAGCCGAAGTGATCCGCGAGTTGCGAGACTTGCTGCATGAGTACGCTCCGAGCTGGTATTCGCCGGAACAGCACAGCCGGGTGGAATCGGCGATTCAGAGAGTTTCTGAACGCTGAGCTATCAATTGCACGTGGTCTCAGGTGTCCGGGGTTCGGCGAACTTGTAGCCCACTCCAGGGATGGTCAGGATAAATTCAGGTTTCTTGGGGTCTGACTCCAGCTTCTGGCGAAGGCTGCCGATGTGCACATCCACGGTTCGCGTGAACGTTCCTTCGCTATATCCCCAAACATATCGCAGCAGTTCGTCCCTGGAGACCACGCGCCCGGTACGCTCCACCAGATAGCGGAGAAGTTGGAATTCTCGTCCGGCGAAATAGACGGCTCTGCCGTCTCGGGTGACCAGGGATCTTCGCAGGTCGATGTGGATGGTGCCGAAGCGATACACTCCCTGGCCGGCGTAGTTCGGCGCCCGCCTGAGAAGAACTTCCACTCTCGCCATCAATTCGGAGGATTTGAAGGGTTTGGTGACATAGTCATCGGCGCCTAACTTCAGCCCCACGACTTTGTCCATCGTGCGGTCTTTTGCCGTGAGGAAGAGAATGGGTGTTGCCATGCCGGCTTGCCGAATATCGCGGCAAATATCGAATCCGGTGCGAAACGGCAACATGACGTCGAGGATGATCAGGTCAAAGGGCAGCGTCGTTGCCTTCTCTAGTCCCTCGGCGCCGTCGCCGGCGGTATCCACGACGTATCCCTCCCCGCGCAGGCGGTCGCTTAGCGTCATGCGTAGTGCTTCTTCATCTTCAACCAACAGAATACTTTCGTTCATTCCTGCTTCACCCATCCAGTTGTGGTGTACAACTCCTGATCAAGATTTTCTTGCGGCGGAATTGGCAGATGCAGCGTAAATGTGCTGCCTTTGCCGACCACACTTTCAACCGACAGCGAGCCTCCGAGGGCCCCGGTGATAGCTTTGGCCAGCGCCAGTCCTAGACCTGTGCCGTGAATCTGCGCAGAGATTACCCTCGGACTCCGATAGAAGGGCTCGAAGATGTGCTTCATTTCCGAGGGACTGATGCCGATCCCGTTGTCGCGAACATGAATGCGCAGTTCCTTTCCTGCCGTGCCCAGATCAGAAATTTCCGCGATGATCGCGATCATGCCATTGCGAGGGCTGTATTTGATCGCATTCGTCACCAGATTCTGCAGACACCGGGTAAGAGCAGGCGTGTCGCCCAGAACATACGGCAAGTTTTTGGGGACGGATTGCTCCACCGAACATCCTGTCTTTTGAAGCAAGCCGGCGATGTTCTGGCGAACGGACTGCAGAACGTCTTCAACCCGCAGAGGTTGCAGCTGATAGCGGACACTATCATCCCGGCTGGTGGCAAAGAGTAGCACCTGATCTACCAGATCGATCAACTGCGTGGCCTGAGTGGTGATGATATTGCCATAGCGGAACAGCGCCGGTTTGCCATCAATAAATCCATCCGCAATGTTTTCTCCGGCAGATAAGATGGCCGATAACGGAGTACGCAGTTCATGAGACACCGAGGCCACGAATTCCATCTCCATCCACGCCAGACGCTGCGCGCGATGCGTTGCCACGGCGACCAGTGTCATGCTGGCGATTAACAGCAGCAGAACCAGCGCCGGGGTAATCATGTTCTTCCGCCGCAAGGTCGCCATTGCCGCCAGCAGAGAGCCATTTTGCTTGCGTAAAATCAGCGTCCATGGCTGCTGTTGCATCCTGTACTGGAATACAGGAAACCATACTGAGCCAGAGAATTTGTGCCATTCCAGGCCGGTGAGCGAGTTACGGTTTTTGAAGGCCCCCCAGAAGTATCCTTCCGTACTTTCCGGTGGCAGGCCGAAGATGTTCATTGTGGCGTCCGCATCGCTGCGCTCGGAATCTGCGTTCTTCCCGGACGGGTAGATCAGATGCTCAGAGCTTCCCCCGACTCCCACGCTAAGCTCATACTCGTTGTCAGCGATGTACTTCTTCGTGATATCAGGCAGAACTTCTTCGCGGATCACGTCCAAGTCGAGTACGACCACGATCCAATCGACTGCCTGTCCGATGCTGTTGTCTTTACCTTCGAGTGGATGGTGAATGATCGGATGAACGATTGCAGGTACGTTCTGATCAAATTGCCATCCCGTGATGGGGTTGTAGCGGGCGAGACCGGGATCCGTGGTACGAGCAGTATGTGTGGATTCCTTCAGTTCCCACGCCCACAACCCCTCCGTGATATCTTGCGACCGTTCCCGCAGACGAGCCAGGAGTTCGCTTAGCTTTTCTGGCGGGTCCGCGATCTTTAGCGGCTCTTGACTGGCCCCAATTCGAAAAAGCCGTGGACCGCGCCGCTGGCTAGTTTCCCAAATGTAAACGTGCTCCACCATCTTGGGATGCTCCCGAGACCAGCGGGAATAGCGCTCGCGATAGGCGAGCCAGTTGTCATGTTCGCCGGAGTCGGGTCCGACCTGAAGCGCCACGCAGATGCCAGCGAACTGCCGATAAAGATCGAGGTGCCAGTCCAGCATCAGGGACTCCACGTTGTTGCCGATCCTAGTTTCGGAGGCCTCGGTGATCTTTGAGGTCCAACGATATTGAAGGACGGCTACCGTCAACAGGAGTGCGACCATGCCCACGACTGCAATGATCCAGAAGAACGAGAGCCTCCGGACCTGGGCAAAATCGCTGAACCTGGCTGGCGGACTTTGAACGTGGTTTTTCATCGATAGCGAACGAGAGTTTGGCCGGACCTCATGTTCTGGACGAACCCCAAAATAATCAAAGACGCGAGCGCAGGCGTTCGAACGTTTTACTTCGAACATTCTAAAGGGGAGGGGATGGAAGCGTTACGCCTAGGATCTAACCGGATTCTCTTCGGATACCGTGACCTGTGTCAAGGGCGGATGTCCACCGTTTGTAGAGGCCGGGGGGTGGTCCTGTACATCTAATGCTGCATATCTACCCGACTCGCCAACTTGGAGTTGGGGAGCAGTTGACCGCATTTCTGGATGCTGTGATATCGAGCCTCGGCTTTCAATCTGACCGCCTGGTGCGCGTCTTCCTGATGAATCCGACAGGGTCTGATTGTATCTGTGTCGGCTTCGCATCCGCATTTTTCGAACGCGATGACGGTTCCGTTGGGGTCCTTACGGAACATTACGCGGGTGTATCTCGCTCTATGGAAACGTGTCCCAACCACTGGACCATCAGACTGGCTTGAGTTTAGCGGCGAGTGGATACCGAAAGATGAGGAATTCAACAGCAAAATCAGAACCTCGGATTGCGCTGGAAGAACGTTAACCGCATCGTCCTCTGAACGATGAACCCGATCAAGAATTTTGGAGGCCGGAGACATGACTAAAGTAACCAACTCACTCCCGAATTCGGAGCACGCCGCAAATCGACCTAGGATGGAAATGCCATTCTTCGGGTGGCCCACGCAAAACAGCTTTGGGGTGCACCCCAATTCGCGCCTCCCAGCTGCGGTCCCGGAACACGAGGTCGAGACCGCGAAAAACGCTCGCCTCGTCTCTAAATTCCTCGAGGGTATCGCCGGTTTTGAATACGCGCGAATAGGGCAAGCAGCAGCATCGTCACAACAGTCGTCGTGACCAGAACAGGCAAGATCCAGTGCGCCCAACTGCGCCTCGACGGCTGTTCCAGCGGGGGAGTCTCAACCAGAGACGTGGTCGCGGCAGGTTTCGCCGCTGCCGTCTGATCGGTTCTGGGCACGATGGGCACGGACTGGGACGGGAGGACGGCCAAGCCATTATTCGCCAACTTGACGAGGACTTTATTGGCCAACGGTAATACTCGAAACTCCGGGGGAGCTACCAGATCCAGCACTACGCGGGTAATGGGAGGGTTGGCGCTGAGAAGTCCAATGCGAACATCTCGCAGTTCTCCACGATGGATCGGGATTTTCTCCAATCCCGCGGCCGGCCGTGCCTCAGGGAGGTCGACAATCAACCGGTCTGGGTCGGTCACGAACTGAGTGCGTGGGGTGACCGGCTTGCTTGCCGTGATCTCGACGCCAAGGTCGCGAGCGTCACCGGTGACAGCTATGCGGCGAACGATGGCAAGCTGCTGCCCAGCTTGAGCCAGTTGCACACCGCCGCCGAACAGTACGACACAGAGAATCAGCATTTCCGAACACAAAAAGCGCCAAACAGCACACCTCCGAGCCTTGAATACCACTTCCATTCTCCTTCCCCTTTCCATAAAACTGGCTACGCCAGTGTTGCAAAATTCATCATTACCACAAGGCAGGCTCTGTATGCCTCAAGAAACACACGCGTTATCGAGCGAGAGGTACTAGAACTTCCCTGGTGAGATGGACAGTCACCGATCGCCTGCAGGCAATCGGTCATTGAGAAATTGAAAGAGATGCTGGCCGGACATCGAGTGCCGAGAAGCTGGCAAATGCCGCTAAGCCATTGCGAATCACTATTTTGCTCTGGTGGTGATGGAGTCTCATAGATTATTTCGAGTTTTTCGGTCGATTGTTCAAGAGATTGAATCCACTGGCCCTGCTTCCACTTCATCCTCCCGCCCGTCCATAAATTTGTTATGCCTGACATCAAGTTCGCCCTCCGCCAGTTCGCCAAGGCTCCGGGATTCGCCGCCACTGTCATCCTGACGATTGCGCTCGGGATCGGTGCGAACACCGCGATCTTTACGCTCGTGCATGCGATCTTGTTGCGCTCGCTTCCGGTGACGAATCCCGCGACCCTGTATCGCATCGGCGACCTTGATGACTGCTGTGTCAATGGCGGCTTCATCAACGACAACGGCGACTTCGATCTCTTCTCTTACGACCTCTACCGCCACATACAGGACAACACCCCCGAGTTCGAGCAGCTCGCCGCCTTTCAGTCCGGCCAGAACATGATGAACGTGCGTGTCGGCAACAACCCGGCGAAGTCCGAGCGCTCGGAATACGTCTCGGGAAATTACTTCTCCGTTTTTGGAATTGGCGCTTATGCCGGCCGCCTGTTTGAGCCTTCCGACGACGTCCCCGGAGCTGCTCCCGTCGCGGTCCTTAGCTACGCGGCCTGGCAATCGGCCCATGCTGCTGATCGCAACCTGGTCGGGTCAACCATCTATATCCAAAGCCATCCGGTAACCATAGTCGGCATCGCGCCTCCGGGATTCTTCGGTGATCGCGTCAACAGCAACCCTCCCGCCTTCTGGATTCCCCTGAACGCCGAGCCTGTGCTTGAAGGCGAAACCACCCTTCTTAAGGTAGCCGAATCGAACTGGCTCTATGCTCTTGGTCGCGTAAAACCGGGCGTCGCTCCCAAAGCTCTCGAGAGCAAGATCTCCAACACCCTTCGGCAATGGCTCGCCACACAGCCCACCTATACTCAAAACGGTAACGACAAGGAAATCCCCAAGCAGCACGTTGTCCTCACGCCCGGTGGAGGCGGCATTCAGAACCTTCAGCAGGAAGCCGGAGACGGTCTGCGGCTGCTCACATGGATCTCCGCGCTCGTGCTGCTTGTGGCCTGTGCGAACGTAGCCAATCTTCTGCTGGCCCGAGGCGCTGCTCGCCGCGCCGAGACTTCGATTCGCACAGCCCTCGGCGCCGCTCGCACGGCACTGGTGGGCCAGTCGCTCACGGAGAGTGTTCTCCTGGCAGTCGCCGGCGGCGTCATTGGCATCGGCATTGCCTATCTCGGTGCGCGCATGATCCTCAACCTGGCGTTCCCCGAAGCCACGCAAATGCCGATTCAGGCAGACCCTTCCCCCGTGATCCTTGGCTTTGCCTTTCTGTTGTCGCTTATCACGGGAATCATCTTCGGGATCGTGCCCGCATGGATCTCGTCGCATGCCGACCCGGCCGAAGCTCTGCGCGGGCTGAATCGCTCCACGGGCGATCGCTCTCTTCTTCCGCAGAAGGCCCTGATCGTTCTTCAAGGCGCGCTCTCGCTGGTCCTGCTCGTCGGGGCGGGCCTGATGACGCAAACGCTCCGCAATCTCGAACACCAGAACTTCGGTATTACGACAACAAGCCGCTATGTCATCCACTTCGATCCCATGGGGGCTGGGTACAAACTCGACACCATTGGCGCAGTCAATCAGCGCATCGAGGACGAATTCAAGGCTCTGCCCGGGGTGAAGAGCGTGGGCCTGGCACTCTACAGCACACTCGAAGGCAATAACTGGGGCGAATCAGTTTTCGTCGAAGGCCGTCCCGCACCCGGCCCCGAGGACCATAACGGCTCTTCCTGGGATCGGGTGAGCCCGCAATTCTTTCAGACCATCAGCCAGCCCCTCATCCGCGGCCGTGGCTTCACCGATCAGGACACTGCCACATCGCAGATGGTCGCCGTAGTGAATCAGGCATTCGTGAAGAAGTTCTTCCCCAAGGAAGACCCCATCGGACATCACTTCGGAGTCTTCGATCAGAAATATGCCGACAACTTCGAAATCGTCGGCATCGTCGCTGACGCCAAGTACACCAACCCCCGTGATCCCGCGCGTCCCATGTATTTCCGCCCGATGACACAGTTCAATCGCAACGTAACGGAACGAAATTTCTTCATGGCTGAGAGCCGGTCGGTCTATCCCAACTCGATCACCGTGCAATACGCCGGCGATGCGGCATCTCTGGAATCTATGGCCCGGCGCACGCTCTCCAACATCAATCCCGATTTGACTATCGTCAGCTTCAAATCGCTCGACTACCAAGTCGCCGACAACTTCAACGGAGAGCGCCTCATCTCACGGCTCACAGGACTATTCGGCGCGCTGGCGCTGGTGCTCGCTTCGGTCGGTCTGTATGGAATCACGGCATATTCGGTGGCCCGTCGCACCAACGAGATCGGAGTGCGCATGGCGCTGGGCGCAAATCGAAGCAACGTAGTGGCGATGGTGATGCGCCGCGCGCTGGTGCTGGTCGGGGTCGGATTGGCGATCGGCATTCCCATCGCGCTGGTTGGCGGACGCCTGATGCGTACCCAACTCTACGGGGTCAACACCTACGATCCCGTCACGCTCCTTGGGTCCGTGGTAGTGCTCGCAGCCGCCGCAGCGCTGGCCGGATTCATCCCAGCCCGCCGCGCCGCCAGCATTGAGCCCATGAATGCGCTGAGGACGGAATAATCAACTGAAGATACAGCCGGGGCGGCCGTCGCACGAAGCAACGGATTTCTACGCCGCCTTGTTGCGTTCAATGCCGGAGGGCCCCTTGCCTGCAAGCATGACGGTTGAGTCCGATTGAGCAGAGCTCTCCATTTGCTTCTTTCTGGCGCCGTTGCGGCGCGAATTGATCTCGAACCACACGAGCAGAGCAATTCCGCCCGCAGTTAGAACCATTACTAATACCGTTGCTGAATCCCTCCTTGCTCCTTCTCGTAAGTTCCTCAGGGTGTGCATTGCAGGAGTTGTACTTTCTTGCCAGAGACTCTGGACGAAAGTAGTGGACGGCCTTGCGGTTGCATTCTCATTGCCACGCCGTCCTCCGACACGAGAGTCGACCCTGGATCACAAGAACCGCAGAGCCACAAATGTTCAATTGGCCTGAGGCCAGCGGCCTCCGCGCAGATGTAGCAAGAGCATCAGGCCTTGCCGGTAGGGCCGATAACAACATCCGACCCATTACTCCGAAGCAGTTCGCCCATGCATGTCCCCGCCACTTCTGGAGTGAGGATGCCGGCGGCGATAGCCGCCTCGAGTAACGCCATTGCGTTGTCCCGCCGTTCCGCGAGCATCTGTCGTGCGATCTGACGCGATTCCGGATCCGGGGACCCCAGTGCTGCGACCAATTCCCAACCGGCATCCACATCGGCCGTGTTTCGCCAGATGATTCCACAAGCAACCGTGCAAAGGATATTCATGGCGATCACTCCGTACGCGAAACACGCTCTGTACCTCACAAATTGAAAAGCTAAAACTCCGACGGTTACGTGGCTAGGCAGCTTCCTCCATGCTTGTCCTGTTGCTCCTGATCTCCTCTTCGGCCTGAAGCCAGTCTTCAAGCTCGCGGCCTTCCTGGCCCCCACGCGCTTCGAACAGCTCAAAGGCGCGCTGGCGGATTTCGTCTTCTCTGTCGACAGAGTTCACGACTAGTTTCATATGTGTATTTTTCATGAAATGATTTCTCCTTCTATTGGATTGTCTGGGCGTCGATCCATAAGCGCCACTTGCTAAGACACATTCTTAATTGGCGCCGACTATAATAAAAAGTACATAATCTGCGAAGGATTCTTCGATTTACTTTAACGGTAGAAAGGGGCTCTGCCCCTGTCAATCTTGCTGGCATGCGGAACCCCAGGATGCATCCGAGGCGTGAGGGTTTGTCGGGGAAGTGTAGGGCGTTGTGGCTGTATCAGACGCGGAGACGAAAGCGCATTAACCTCTGAGGCCGGGCGCCGACATCCCCGCACCCATCCGCATAGCGCGATACTTTCGCAACAATTCGTAGAGCACAATCCCAGCGGCGGTAGCAACATTCAGCGAGGTTTTCTCGCCGAGCATGGGAATGCGCACGTGCGTGTCGGCGAGTTCCAGCAGCTCTGAACGCAGACCCTCGACCTCGTTCCCAAACGCAACGCAGACCGGAAACCTGGGCTGCCACTCAAACAGATCAACAGAATTCGTACTGGTCTCGATGGCAGCGATTGCAAATCCGCTGCAGCGCATCTTCTCCGCCATCTGGAGCGCGTCCCAGTCATGTTCCCACGCAACGGCTTGCTCGGCACCCAATGCGGTCTTGGTAATCGCCTTCTTTGGCGGATGCGCGGTAATTCCGCAGAGGCATACTTTCTCGATACCGACGCCATCGGCTGCGCGAAAGAAAGCGCCGACGTTATACATGCTGCGCACATTGTCGAGTAGAACGGCCGCGGGAAGCCGGAGCCCTTCATAGCCCGCCGCCAGCAAACGCCGCGAAGCGGTCAGACGCTCCCCATTCGGCGGGACCGGAGCAGCGTTCAGGGGGAGTTTTGGAATGGTCATGCTGATATCCATCAACATACCACCTGCAGCTGAGCAGGATGAACGTTTGCGGCCTTGCCACCAGCATTAACGATGGCCTTGCCAAGAAGACGCTTCCACCCATCAAGTTCCTACTCCAGGACAGAATCACAGGATCGGGGCATGCGGGTTTATACTCCCCATGTCCCAAGAGGCGGTTCACCACCGTCAGCAGGTAAGAAGAACACCGTACGAACCCAGGAAAAATCGACGTTACCAGGAGGCACCACATGTTGCGAGCCGTGGGAATGGCAACGCTGCTCCTTTCCTCGATCTGGGCATCCGCAGACCCAACCCCAGTTGTGGATTGTGATCGAGGCCAGTCGCTCAACCGCACCCTCACCAAAATGGACAAATTCGGCGCCGCCAAAGTGAAATTCAAAGGAACCTGCACCGAGTACGTGGTAATCGAAGGATTCGACAATCTAACCGTCAAGGGCCTGCCCGGCGCAACCATTCGGCAACCCTCCACGAACACGCCACCCAGCCCGTTTTATGTTGTCAGGGTGGCTGGGTCGCGCGGCGTGACACTGTCGGGATTCACTGTGCAATCACTTCCTTCTGCTTTTTCGGCCATCGGAATTGAGAGGGGAAGCACGGACGTTCTACTTGAAAACATGACAACGGAGGGCTCGTGGGGAATTGTGGCGGATCAAGCAAGTCAGGTCTGGTTAACGGGAGTGAATGTCAATATCACTTCCGGATTCGCCGCCATCTCGGCGTTCGACAAATCGGATGTGCACATAGTAGGAGGTTTAGTGCACCGCCCAGCAGACTCAGGCTTTTATGCGGGTCTCTTCGCCAGTACGGGTCATATCACCGTGCAGGGACTCACAATCCGCGACATGCAGACGAGCATCGATATCGACGATGGCGGGAGCGTCGACCTGGTGAATTTTGACTCCAGCGTTTCAGCCGTGGATGTGATCATCGATAACCCTGCCGGCACAAATTTCAACGGTGTGTTTGTGAGTAGTGGCTCAGCGCTCAACGTGGGCAGCGCCAGGCTCCTCATTTCGAATGCTGGGCAGCCGTACGGATTTAATAGCGGCGCGATCTTTGTCACCAACGGTTCCACCTTGAGCGCAGGCGCGAGCCTGATTGTCACCGGCAGCCGTGGTCAGGGGGTTATGGTCAGCAACACCTCCCATGCGGAACTGGCGGGCTCCAGCATCACCGGAGGCGCACACGGCGGATTGGTCGTGGTCAATCAATCGACGGCTGGTGCTAATCTGACGAGTCCTTTGACCATAATCAGCGGGAATGGAACGGATTTGTTTTGCGATTCCAAGTCACGGATTACGGGCAGCTCGTATATGGCGAATGTCACAACTGTGCAGTGCAATGACTTGCTGCCCGATCTTTATGAGAGCTTGCCTTAGCCAGAGAACCAAAGTCACGGCTTGCTCGATTCTTTGCGGAAGTGACTGAAACCCGCGTGGGCCCCTTCTCGCAGTGGTTGCGAGAAGGGGACGTTGAACGATTTTCTTCGCGCCACCTAGGAGGCGGCTCTGTCGTCCAGGGCAAGCCGGCCGGGGACCATTCAGGCTGCCGCCGCCGACCGTTGAGTGTCTGGGACTTCGAGTAGCCTGCCCGATTTCACGTCATACATGTAGCCGTAAACGGCTATGTTCTCGGGAACCAGCGGATGTTCTCGGATGCGCTGCACATCGTCGCGCACGCTCTGTTGCTGATCGCGGATGGTAAGCCACTCGATATATTCTGCTGCGCGAGACCCGGGACCTTTCCCGACATCCTGAAATCCTTTTTCTGTGAGGGCCGCCGTTTCCAGGCTGTTGGCTAACAGCCCGCGCATCACCTCGTTGGTGAAGAATTCCATGCCGCAATTGGTGTGATGAATGACGAACCACTCCCGCGTCCCCAGCAACTTGTAGGAGATGACGAGCGAGCGGATGGCATCGTCGCTGGCGCGTCCACCCGCGTTGCGAATCACGTGGGCATCGCCTTCGGCAAGCCCGGCGAACTTGGCGGGATCCAGCCGCGCATCCATGCAAGTGAGAATCGCGAAATGACGCGCAGGCGGCATAGCGAGCTTCGCCTTGTCACCGAAGTTGGCGGAATATTTGTCGTTCGCTGCAATTACTTCTTTGAGTGTGGTGCTCATACGTTTCTCCTTGATTTGTTTCTGGCGTTCGTCAATGAATCGCGATCCAGGAAAAATCGATCCGTGTGATCGATGCATCTCAGGAATTCAAGATTGGTGGGTTGGCCGCCAACGCAGGATGTGCGTTTAGCGGCAGCTACAGGAGCAACAGAACCAGAGGCAGGAACAAATGGAAGTCACGCGAGGAATATACAAGATTTTGGGGGCCGTTGGCCACTGCATTGGGGAAGCCCGGGAACAGATTAAGTTCGAGGGCGGGCAATCACGGGTCCCCGAGAAGTTCGTCGATCACGGTCGCAGCAATTTCGGGCACGCGCTGAGTAATCACGGGCGAGAGTTCCATTCCCATGCCTTGCAGCGAATCGATGGATATGGCGAACAAGGTCACATCGAGAGCGCCGCGCGTGAGATACGCGGCATCGAGCAGATCTTTCAACCCGATGTCGTGAGCGGTGAGAGTTTTGGGATATTCAGAGGAGAACCTCGGCATCAAGCGGGTTACGGTTCCTGCAGGCTGTCCATCGATCGTGGCGTCGACCAGGACGACACGCTGGGCCTGCTGCATCGGCTCAAGCAGGACAAAACTGCCGGTTCCACCATCGAGGCACTCCACGCCTTCCGGCAGCTTCATCCCGGCAAGCTGCCGGATGACGTGGACGCCGACGCCCTCGTCTCCCATCAGCACATTGCCGATGCCGAGCACGAGGACGCGCGCGGTGTTACTCATTGCGATCGTCAGTCATTACGATCATCGCGCTCGAATTTCCAACCTCCGACCATAGATGACGTTGTGCCACGACCCTCGATGTAGTCGTGGTAGAAAACCAGATAGACGTGGATCAGTATAAACAGGACGAAGAACCACATGAACACGTGGTGCCACTGGCGCACGGCGAAGTCTCCGCCCATCAGCGGCGTGATCCAGGCAAACATGTGCGGCAGCCACGAATGGCTCATGCCGGAGTAGAGAGCGAATCCCGTGAGCGACTGGAACAGGAACGCGAGAAACGAGAGGAAGTAAATGATCCCTGCCAGCGCGTTGTGCCCAAGCGTGATCAGCCGCTGTCCGTGGGCCTGCAGGACATCGAGTTTGAGCACCTTCATCATCTCAGCCCACTGTGCCGGTTTGGTCGGGATGAAATTCGTCCAGCGTGCGTATTCATTCCCCACGAATCCCCAGTAGATGCGCACCAGGAAGTTGAAGAAGAATACGAACGCTGTGACGAAGTGGAGGAAGCGCACCGTGCCAAACCAATACTGTTGATAAGCCTCGCTGGAGTAGCTGATGGCGAGCGGATGGCCGATCAGATATCCCGTGATGCATAGCACCACAACGCAGAGCGCGTTGACCCAGTGATAGAGGCGAACCGGGAATTCCCAGACGTAGATGCGTCTGAATCGCGGCGCGGAAGCTTCGACGAATGCCTTGGTAGCCATAGGCGTCTCCTCAGAGGACCTTTACCTGGTGCAAATGCCTGCCCTGCGGATCGTACAAATGCACGGCGCAGGCAAGGCATGGGTCGAACGAGTGAATCGTGCGCAGGATCTCGACCGGCTGATCGGGATTTGCCATCTTCGTGCCGATCAATGAAGCTTCGTAGGCAGAGCGCTGTCCGTTGGGATCGCGCGGCGAAGCGTTCCAAGTGCTCGGCACGACAAGCTGGTAGTTGTCGATTTTGCCGTCCTTGATCTTGATCCAGTGCGCCAGCGCGCCGCGTGGGGCTTCGGTGAGCCCAACGCCTTCTGCGGTTGCAGGCCAGGTCGAAGGATCCCACTTGTCGCGAGTGAAGGTACTGAGATGTCCGCCCTTTACTTCGGCCAGCAGCTGATCGTAGAACTCCTGCATCCAGTGAACGACCAGCCGCGTTTCGAGTCCGCGTGCAGCAGTGCGGCCGAGGGTTGAGAACAGGGCGGTCACCGGAACATTGAGCTGTTTCAATGCATCGTTGACGACATCCTTAACCTCGGTGCGTCCCGCGCCATAGCTCACCAGCAGTCGGGCCAGCGGCCCGACTTCCATCGGATGATCTTTCCAGCGCGGAGTCTTGAGCCAGGAGTACTTGCCTTCCACATTCAGCTGGTCGTACGGCGGCTTGGGCCCGGTGAAGTTGAAGTCCGTTTCTCCCTCCCATGGATGCAAGCCGGTGTTGTCGCCCGCCGAGTAGGTGTACCACGAGTGCGCAATGTACTCCTTGATTTCCTGTGCATCGCGGCCATTTACGGGATGAACCTCGTTCAAGTTGCGATCGAGGATCGCGCCACGGGCGAACTTGAAGTAGTCGGGCTGTCCATACCCGCGTGTCGGCAGGTCACCGTAGGCAAGATAGTTCTTGAGTCCTCCACCGTAAGCGGCCCAATCCTTGTAGAAGCCGGCGATCGCCATGAGATCGGGAATGTAGACCTGCTCCACGAACGTCTTGGCCTGTTTGATGAGGCTGCCAACGTGGTTGAGGCGCTCCATGTTGACGGCGTTGACTTCTTCCGGATTGAGGGAGCAGGGCACGCCGCCGACAAGATAGTTCGGGTGCGGATTCTTGCCGCCGAAAATGGCGTGGATCTTGACGATCTCCTTCTGCCATTCGAGCGCCTCGAGATAGTGAGCAACCGCCAGCAGATTAACTTCCGGTGGAAGCTTGTATGCGGAATGTCCCCAATATCCGTTGGCGAAGATGCCAAGCTGGCCGCTCTGAACGAAAGTCTTCAGCCGAGTCTGCAGGTCGGCGAAGAACTTGGGCGAGCTCTTCGGCCAGTTCGAAATCGAGACGGCGATGGCCGAGGTCTTCGCCGGATCGGCCTTGAGCGCGCTGACTACATCTACCCAATCGAGGGCGTGCAAGTGATAGAAGTGGATTACGTGATCCTGAACATACTGGGTGCAGAACATCAGGTTGCGGATGAGTTCGGCATTCTGCGGCACGGTGATGTTCAGCGCATCTTCCACCGTACGCACGCTGGCCAGAGCGTGCACCGTCGTGCACACGCCGCAGGCGCGCTCGGTGAAGGCCCAGGCGTCGCGCGGGTCGCGGCCTTTCAGGATCTTTTCGAATCCGCGCACCATGGTGCCCGAGCTGTAGGCATCGGTGATGGTTCCGTTCTCGACAACGGCTTCGATGCGGAGATGTCCTTCAATGCGGGTAATCGGGTCCACCACGATTCTCGCCATGGTTTACTCCTTTCCCTTCTGAGCTGACTTCGCCGGTTCCTCGGTCTCGAGCATCAAACGCGTCTTGCGCAAGTTGGTGCTGATGGCATGCAATGCAATGCCGCCTACAGCAGCGATTCCTACGACTGTTCCGACGTTGTCGGCTGTGCTCTCGATGCCGAATCCGGGGAACGAAGCCAGATGCTGATAGAACGGACCGTTGTCCCAGAAGCCGGCTTCGCTGCAGCCGATGCATCCGTGGCCGGATTGAATCGGATAGCTGGTCGCGCCGTTCCATTTCGTCACCGAACAGGCGTTGTAGGTGACCGGACCGCGGCAACCCATTTTGTAGAGGCAATATCCCTTGCGCGCCTTTTCGTCGTCGAATGACTCGACGAAGAGTCCGGCATCGTAGTAGGCACGCCGGTAGCAGGTGTCGTGCACGCGCCGCGAATAGAACTCTTTCGGGCGTCCCAGGCCATCGAGCTCAGGTGCGCTGCCGAGCACGAGCAGGTGAGTTACAACTCCCGTCATCACGTCGGCGATCGGCGGGCAGCCGGGAACGTTGATGACCGGCTTGCCAATGAGCTTATGCACAGGAGTCGCGCCGGTGGGATTGGGCTTCGCCGACTGGATGCAGCCGTTTGAGGCACAACTACCCCAGGCAATGACGGCTGCCGCGTCCTTTGCGGCTTCCTGCAGGATGTCCTCGGCGGTGCGGCCGGCGATCGTGCAGTAGATCCCGCCATCGTTGGTCGGAATCGATCCTTCCACCAGCAGAATGTACTTGCCGGCATAGTTCTTGATCGTGTCATGCAGGCTTTTCTCTGCCTGGTGTCCGGCCGCAGCCTGTAGTGTCTCGGTGTAGTCGAGCGAAATGCTGTCGAGCAGCACATCGGCAACCAGCGGGTGCGACGAGCGGATGAACGACTCGCTGCAGCAGGTACACTCCTGGAAGTGGAGCCAGACGACTGGCGGACGCGGCTGCGTCTCGAGGGCATGCACTACCTTGGAGAAAGCGGAAGCTTCAATCCCGGCGATGGCTGCGGCGAAGCTGCAGAAGCGCAGGAATTCGCGGCGGTCATATCCCTTGGCCTGCATGGATTCCCAGATGGTGGAAGCGGAGTGGCCCATACGTCCTCTCCTTTGTCGGTCGATTCGAATCGCCGGCTGCCGATCCGTAGGTGCCGCTCACAGAGCGCGGAACCAGGCACAAAACAGCCGGTCAGATGTTTGCGGAAGTTAGCATCGCGGCGGGAAAGGGAATGTGACAATGGTCACAGGTGCGTGTGATTTCACGCGGCTGGGCGCAGCTTCCCCTGTGAACCTCTCTGCGTCTCTCTGTGGCGAATCAAGAACCGTGAACCACAGAGGACACGGAGGAACGCAGAGGAAAGCTAGTGAATGGTCTGCTCAGATTTTCGTACCGGAGGGGCCGTGGTTGACCCCTGGAACTTCGGGGCGCCTAACTTTGTGATCCACAATCCGGAGTGAATGTCGTTGAAGTAGATCATGCTGTTCAGTGCCGGAGTGTCGCAGGTGACCGAGCACGGCTGACCTCCCCAGGTGAACGGCAGATTCGGGCGGAATCCTTTCGCGTCGCCCGTCCAGAAGCGCGCGATCTCGCGGCCCTGGCGATAAAGATCGCCGCGCAGTTCTCCCGAGATGTCGAGTACGCGGGCGCCACCGCTGTAATAGCCCTCATACAGCATGTCGTTCGCGACCCAGAAATTATGCGAGCCGCCTTCGGGAGCTTCGTACTGCGCGACTTCCTTCGGATGCTTGATGTCGGAAAGATCCATCACATGGCAGATCGCGCGCACGGGAATGCGGTCGCGATCTTCGATATTGAAGATCGCCGGGAAAACTTCGTCGCCGACGAAGAGGTAATTCTTGTAGCGAAAGACGCTGTGTGTGCCGGCGAGCCATCCATCGCCGTAGAGTTCGTAGTGGTTGAAGTGATATTGGCTGATTAACTTGGGATTCTCGGGGGTGCCTCCTGCCATCCCGTTGCCGACATCGAGAATCACCAACCCATCGCGCCAATAGGCGAGATACGCGATGCCATCTTTGACCTGCAGGTCATGCAGGTAGCGTCCGCTCGACATCGATCCGATTTCTGTGTTGATGGTGACGACAGTCGGGTTCTCGGTCTGCCAGCGTGCGACCTCCCTGGGATGCTTCACGTCCTGGAAGTCGATGATACGCAGCGAGCCGGTCGCGTCGTCGGTGAGATAAACGTAATGACTGTCGATGTAGGCACTGTGCACTCCGCCGCTGACCGTCGCCGTGTATTCGGACAATACGTTGAGATGTGAGGGATCGGAGGTATCAAGAAAGACGATGCCGTTCTTGCGGTTGGAAGCTCCCTCGCGAGTGAAAACGCCGATCTTCTCGTCGGGCGTCGTGCTGATGTCATTGATGAGGCGCGCGTCGACTTTGAGAGTGTCGAGCAGCTTGGGATTTGCTGCATCAGCAATGTCGTAAACGAAAAGTTTGTCAGCAATAGTCGCAAGGTACGCGTGATGCCCGATGATCCACTCCTCCGACATCTGCACATCGGGCATGGGAACGTGAGCGACGACCTCGACTTCGCGTTCCACCTTGCGCGGCCGAACCACGACCGAAGCTGACGCGCTGTGCTGGCCGCTGCTCGCGGTCACGACGTAAGTTCCGGACTTCTCGGCGACGAAGGCTCCGTCCGGATAGATCGACGCTCCGCTACCAGTGACCGACCAGCGCACCGGAGATTCCTTGCCGCTGTCAGTGGCTTTGAAATGCACCACATCGCCGGTGCGCGCGTCGGCGGTTGCGGGGTCGATGTTCAGCTTGCGCACCGCATCGCGCACCACTTGGACTATGACTTTTCCACTCGCTTCGTCGGAAACAGCTTTGATCGTCGCGCTTCCCGGAGCGACACCAGTGACCAGTCCCGCCGCATCCACAGTCGCGACGGAAGGCTTGTCTGAGGTCCACTTGATGGCGGCGTCACTCCGCGGTTCGCCATTAACCGTGCGAGCGATGGCGGTTAGCTGTTCCGCGCTGCCAGCAACGATGGGCCGGGAGAGCGGTCCGACTTCCACCGCCGTGATCTTTGAAGTGCCGACGTTTACAGTTGCATATCCGGTTTTACCGGCGATCACGGCGCCCACCGTGACAATTCCCGGCGCGTGGAATGTGACTTCGCCGGATTCATCGGCACCTGCAAGATCAAAGGGTGCGGCAAACCAGACGGAAGGCTTGGCACTGACCGGATTGCCGGCGGAGTCTTTGGCCATCGCGGTGAACCTGACCTTCTCGCCGACATGGACGTCCAGCGACTTGGGCGAGATCTCGACCACCTCGGGAGCAACGGACGTTGTCGACTCTTGGGGCTTGGCGGCATCCTGCGCACACAACGCAACTGAGAAGATGGCTACAGCAACGGCCAGCACGACTGGGCTGTGCTTCGACATGTGTATTTTCCTCTGCCGGAGTGTTCTCCGAAGCGTATTTCTTCGCCTGATTCGTTTCCCTCAGCGGCTAAGGCCGCGTCGGTTACGGCTCGGACGCCAAAAAACATCTTTAAAGACGAGACGTTCCACCTCAAAACAAATCCTTACGGAAGGTCTACTTGCTCGGCTCCGCCTTCCAGAAATCGACGCCTGCCGCCTGCGGACCGACGTCGATGGTCGCGACTGTTTTCATCGCCGCCAGATCGATCACTTCGACCGTGCCAGGTTCCGTGCCGACTCCCTCCACCGAGATGAATGCATAACGATCGTCGGGCGAGACGACGGCTCCGTGAACAACTTTTCTCTTCGTCGGAAGATTGACGAGTTCTCTCCCGCTGAGGGGATCGAAGATCGAGACGGACTGGCCGCGCTTGTTGGTCGCGATCAGCCGTCCATCTTTCGTCATCGCCAGGTTGTACACGCCGTTGCCGGCGGGAAATCGGCGGGCCAGTTTCCAATCAACGGTGTTGATGGCAACGATCTCGTTGGTCTGATTGCAGGCGACGTAGACGACCGATCCATCGTTGGAAGGCTGCGCCCAGGTCGGAGTGCAAGCCGGCTTGTGATCTCCCATTCCGGCCATTTTGTGATCCGCGCCGGATGCGGGATAGGGCGCTCCGCTTATCCCCATTTCCTTGCCGGGTGCGAGCATAAAGTAGCGCGAGACGGAGAATTTGCTGGTGTCGATCTCAACCAGCATGTCGTCCATCATGCAGGCGGAGTAGTGTCTGGTCCCGGCGTGATTGAGACGCGATCCGTGCGGCATCGTGCACGTTGTGATGCGCTTGACTTCAATCATCTGATCGGTAGCGACAACCGAGATCGAAGACGGAACCATGTCGCCGTGGAAATTTGCATTGGCGACATAGATGAAATTGCCATCCGGAGTGATATCCGTGGTTGCGGGAAACATGCCCAGCCCCGTGTACTTGATGACCTCGTTACTGCCAGCGCGATATTTCCAGACGGAGCCTTCCGGGCGTCCGTGGCCTTGGGAAACGTAGAAGAACTGCTTGTCCGGCGAGACGGCGATCCCGTGCGGGCCGTTGATGTCCATGGGCATCAGACCGGTGCGGGTCTGATTTTCGATGGTCAGACCCTTCGGTCCAAAACGCAGCAGGACGATCTTGTCGGCCGACTCGCAGACGACATAGACCAGATAATCCTGCGTGGGCGGGCCGCTGGCTGGAGGCTGATTCTGTGCGGAAAGGGTGAGATCCCATGCGACGCAGACCAGCGCCACACAAAGCACGTGTCGAAGATGTGTTAGTCCCTTCGGAAAGACCGCGATCGCTTCTAGCAAAATGTCGTTTTGGTCTCAGGCCGCAGAGACCACCCCAGAATCGAGCACTAATTTAACACAGGGTTAGAGGCTAGTTTCACGGCCATATAGTACCTTTACACTACGTCCCACGCGCACCGATTTCCGGTATGATTCGCTCCCATCATGCTGAAGCACTTCCTGCGAGCAGGGATTGTCCTGGCCGTTTTTTATGCGGCTTTCGCTAGCTATATCTGGTGGGCCATGCATCAGACTCCGGAGACTTTCGGCCGGGTCATGCAGCACATGCCCGCGGTGGCGTATTTTCTGGTTCCGTTTGAAACGATGTGGACGCGAGCCCGCGCCGGACATCTGCAGGCGGGCGATGCCGCGCCCGATTTCTCGTTGGAGAAACTCGACAAATCGGCGAGCGTGCAACTCTCGTCTCTCACGGCTGCGCAACCTGTCGTGCTTGTATTCGGCAGCTATACATGACCACCATTCCGGCGGGAGGTTCCCGCGCTCAACAAGCTCTACGATCAGTACGGCCAGCAGGTCACGTTCCTGATTGTGTACATCACGGAGGCGCATCCGACCGATGTCTGGCAGACACAGAGCAACCTCAAGGACAAGGTTCTTTTCGCAAGTCCGAAGGATTACGAGGAGCGCAGCCTGCTAGCGGGAACTTGCGTACGCAAGTTGGGGATCAAATTTCCCGCCGTGATCGACGGATTCAACAACAAAACCGAGAGCGCCTACACGGGATGGCCGGAACGCATCTATCTGATTGATCGCAACGGCCGCGTCCTTTATAAGAGCAAGCCCGGTCCGTTTGGGTTCAAGCCGGATGAACTGGAAAGAGCGCTGAAGAAGATGACGGGGACGGCCTAGATTCGCTCAGGCACGACTTATAGTCGGTAGCGAGATGCTTCAGTGGTGAGGTGTCCGCTGCGAATATGGCGTGGTGCTCTTTGCGACTCCATTTCATCATTTTCAGCCCTGCCGTCGGCTAGTGCTTTCGGTCAAAAGGCGTGGGGCAACGGAAGCTTCAACCAGCTCGAAATCGTTTCTGCCGACGGCAATGTACAATTCCACGAAACATCTGAGTCGAGACTGAAGGGGCTCAACCTCGCAATTGTGGAGTCTGTCGAGACACTGAACATGGTTGAGCCAGGCGAGCACAACTCGTAACAAGACATAAGCGGGGCCAGGTCACTCATTGACTTCTGAGAAAGAAGAATGGAAAGAGCAGGGTACTACCGGTCCTGCCGATAGTATTTATTATCATGCACACAAAAGATGCCCCTCCTGGAAAACCACCTTTCGCTTTCGTTCTCGACAAATTTCTTGATCCCTTTGGCCTTGATGAATTCCAGGTTTTCGATTTCGCTCATGCCGTATCTCGTCCGATAGCGGTGATCGAGATGCCGGAGGCGATCGCAAGGAAATTCGGGGCATGTACAGCAGAACCTGCCGGTGCGTTTGCGGCAAACACGTATGGGACATTCGACACGTGTTTTTGGTCGATTCTTATCGGCAAAGTTGCACCCCGGGCAGGGATTGTGTCTTCGCAGATGGGACTTGCAGATGGCGCAATTCATGCCACAGGGGGCGATGAGTTCGAGATTAAATTCTTTCCGCGTCATTTGCAGGGCAATCGCAACCTCTGATGCCTCCTTAAGGGGTTGAAGGTCGCCTCGTGAGGGGGATTTTGGTTCGCCCGTTTTGTACGCGCAAAACTGTTCCACAGATACAGTTTCAGCTCAGTGATTCAGCGCACAAAGACTCCGATGCAACACTTAATCTCGGCTCGGTGACTGGATTCAAGATGAGGACAAAGCTCGTTTTGGGGCCGGCTGCAAAGAACGCTCGGAATAGTGCTCTAATGCAACCACTGCTTAGAGCGGCTTCGTAATCGCGCCCTGCGATGCCGACCGCACCAATGCCGCGTACTTCGCGAATACTCCGGTGGAATAGCGCGGCTGGGGTGCTTTCCATTGCGCCAGGCGCTGGCGCAGAACGTCGTCGCTGATTTCGACCTGCAGCAGCCGCTTATTCACATCGAACTGAATGACGTCACCATCGCGCACCGCCGCGATCGGGCCGTCCAGAGCGGCTTCCGGAGCCACGTGACCGGCCATCAAGCCGCGTGTGGCGCCGCTGAAGCGGCCATCGGTAAGCAGCGCGACGGATCCGCCGAGACCTTCGCCGACGATTGCCGCAGTGACGCCCAGCATCTCGCGCATTCCGGGACCACCCTTGGGTCCCTCGTTGCGGATTACGACCACGTCTCCGGCTTTGATTTTCTTGGCGGTAACTGCGGCCATGGCGTCTTCTTCGGATTCGAATACGCGAGCGGTGCCGCGATGCTCCAGCCGCTCGTGTCCGCTGATCTTGACCACACAGCCCTCAGGTGCGAGATTGCCTTTCAGAATCACGAGGCCACCCGTTGCTTTCAGCGGCTTGTGGAGAGGCATGATGACTTCCTGGTTCGGCGTTTCCTTCGCCTTTTCGGCCTCGGCGGCGATTGTCTGCCCGGTTACGGTTTTCGCCGAGCCGTGAAGGTACTTTCCGCCCATGAGACGCTTGGCCAGCAGACCGATGCCACCCGCGCGATGCATGTCGGCGGCGACGAATCTGCCCGATGGCTTGAGATCAGCAAGCAGCGGCGTGCGCTCGCTGATGGTTTGGAAATCCTCGATATCCAGGGTGACGCCGGCCTCGCGGGCGATGGCTAGCAAATGTAGGACGGCATTGGTGGATCCGCCAGTAGCGGCGACAGAGGCGATCGCGTTCTCAAAGGCTTCGCGGGTCAGGATGTCGCGTGGCTTTAGACCATGCTTCAGAACATCCATGACGACCTTGCCGCACTCGAACGAGATCTGATCCTTCTGCGGGTCCATGGCGGGGACGCTGTTGAATCCCATGGGAGACAGGCCGATGATTTCCATCACCGTCGACATGGTGTTGGCCGTGTACTGTCCACCGCAGGCGCCGGCGGCTGGGCACGCGACGTCTTCCAATTCCTTCAACTCTGAATCGCTCATTTTTCCGGCGACGTTCGCGCCGATGGCTTCATAGACATCCTGAATCGTGACGTCTTTGCCGCGATAGCTGCCGGGTGCGATCGTGCCGCCATAAAGCACAACGCCGGGGAGATTCATGCGGGCGAGAGCCATGGCTGCCGCCGGAATGGTTTTGTCGCAGCCAACTACGCAGACGCAGGCGTCGAACATCTGGCCGCGGCAGACCAGTTCGATCGAGTCGGCGATAAGTTCGCGGCTTACCAGCGAGGCGCGCATGCCCGCGGTGCCCATAGTCTCGCCGTCCGAGATGGCGATGGTGTTGAATTCCATCGGGGTGCCGCCGGCTTCGCGAATGCCTTCCTTCAGCTTGGCTGACAACCGTCGCAGGTGAAAGTTGCACGGCATGGTTTCGATCCAGGTGTTGGCCACGCCGATGAGCGGACGGCTGAGATCGGCGTCGGTGAAGCCAACGGCCTTGAACATTGAGCGAGCGCCGGCGCGATCGCGGCCTTCGGTAATACCGCGACTGATATGTTTGAGATCCATGGCTAGCTGATATCCCGAGACAGTTGGAATCGTGATGTTAGGAACCCAAAAGCATAAACCACAGAGGACACAGAGGTACACAGAGCGGGACCACCTCGTGCGACTGGCTACGCTTTGCGGTTCGACCTGTCAAAAAAGGGGGACCTGCTTGTGCAGGTTCCCCCCAAAATGCATGACGCTGCCCAGGGATCGTCATGCTTGCCCAATCAGGAAACTCAAGCTATGCGCGGGCAGCTGCGCGCGAACCATCGATCGTCACTCCTGCTGGAGGATGGGGCGAATTCCATTCCGCAGCCTGTGCGGTGCCAGAAGCGACCTTGATCACGTCCGCGATCGCGTACCATTCTCGATAGAGCTGCCCGACCTGTTTCTGGTTGACATCGAGCAGCAGAGTCGCCTGATGGTCGCGTTCGGCGGCTTCAGCGTTGACATAATGCAGGTCCAGCCCGCGGCGCGACGCGGCGTTTAGGATGCGCATCAATGTGCCTTGTGTATTGCGGTAGCGGATGGTGAAGGCGTTCATATAGTTCGTCCCCAAAGGTCGATTGCCGGTCAGCGATTTCAGATAGTTGATTGCAGATTGCAGGTTGAAAATCTCTTGCCTTGAAATCTGCAATCTAAAATCTGAATACCTCAAAGTCCAATCACTGCGTTGGTTCTTCTTCCAGCAACATTTCGGATAGCGCTGCGCCGGCCGGGACCATCGGGAAAACATTGGCCTCGGGAGCGCAATCAAACACCAGCAATTCCGCATCGGGCGAATGCAGGAACCGGTCGATCTGATCACCGGTCTCCTGTGAAACCGGAAACTCTCGCATCACGTCTTCTTTCATGCGGAAGGCATGAATCTTGTAGGCCTTGGCGATGTCCACGAAATCCGGGTTATCGCTGAGGTCGGTCTCGGCGTAATTGCGCTCGTAGAATAGCTGCTGCCATTGACGTACCATCCCGAGATACTTGTTGTCGATGATGACCATCTTGATGGGCAGGCCGAGACGATGAACTGTCGCGAGTTCCTGGATGTTCATCTGGAAGCCGCCATCGCCCGAGACACAGAGAACGCAGGCATCGGGCTTGGCGAGCTGTACACCGACTGCGGCCGGCAGAGCAAAGCCCATCGCGCCGAGACCACCCGAGGTGATGAAGCCGCGGGGAGAGTCCGAGTGATAGCGCTGCGCGGACCACATCTGGTGCTGGCCTACGTCAGCGAGAATCACGCTGTTTTCGGGCAGGCGGCCGAAGAGTTCGTCGAGGAAGCGAATGGTCGGCTGAGCCAGGCCGCGCGGGTCGAGTTCCGCTCGCTCGGGCCCGCAAGCGACAGCGCGCCACTCCTTGAAGTCAGGAATGGAATGACGGCGAAGCTCCGCATCGAATGCCGGAATCGTATCGGCGAGGTTCCCAATCACGGGAAGAGTGCATGGGCGGACGCGATCGAGTTGCGCGGGATCGATTTCGAAGTGAACGATCTTGGCGTGAGGGGCAAATCGAGAAGGATCGCCGGTGACACGGTCGTCGAGACGCGCCCCGAACACGAGCAACAGGTCGGTTTCGTGCAACGCCATGTTCGCAGCGCGCGTGCCGTGCATGCCTACCATGCCCAGGTAGTACGGAGCTTGCTGTTGAACTGCGCCCAGGCCGTGAACCGTGGCGAATGTTGGGATCTTCAGATGATCGAGCAAGCGCCGCAGTTCGGGAATGGCTCCGGAAATCTTGGCTCCTGCGCCGATCAATGCCACCGGCTTCGACGACTGCTGAAGCAGGGCAACAATCGTATCGGTGAATCCTCCCTCGGCCTTGGCGTCGGCGGCGCGCGCGTGTGGCGTGAACTCCACCGGTCCGGAGAATTCTTTCTTCGCCTTCAGCATGTCGGTGGGAATGTCGATCACCACCGGCCCGGGACGTCCGCTGCGGGCCCAGTGGAATCCTTCGGCGATTACGTCGGGAATCTCGTCGATTGTGCGGACCAGACGGCTCCACTTGGTCAGCGATAGAGTCACACCGAAGACGTCGGTTTCCTGGAACGCATCGGTGCCGATCAAGGCACTGCGCACTTGTCCGGTAATGCAGACCAGGGGAACGGAATCCATCTTGGCATCGGCGATGCCGGTGACCAGGTTAGTGGCGCCCGGTCCGCTGGTTGCCATGGCAACGCCGACTTTGCCCGTTACACGCGCGTAGCCTTCTGCCGCGAACACCGCGCCTTGCTCGTGCCGGGTCAGGATGTGGCGCACGCCGCTGCCGTCGAGTGCGTCGTACAACGGCATGATCGCACCACCCGGATATCCGAAGACCAGATCCACGCCCTCGGCGCGCAGGCACTGCAGAACGATGTCGGCTCCCTTAAGCATTCATCACCTGGATCACAAGCGTTCGGAATACCCACTTCTGGCAACACCGGCCAGAAGTGGGGTACCCCTTTACGTGGTGGGTCTTACGCATTGACCACCTGTTTGTTCGGATCCTGCGGAGCGGGCTGCTTCTTGCCTTCTTTCGGCAGCCAACTCATCATGCCGCGAAGTTGCGCCCCGACGATCTCTATGGGGTGCTGCTTTTCTTTCTCACGCAGCTTGTTAAAGTTCGTGCAGCCTGCCTTGTTTTCGGCAATCCATTCCTGGGCGAACTTGCCTGACTGGATATCGGCCAACGTCTTCTTCATGGCCTGCCGCGTGGCATCGCCAACAACCTGCTCGCCGCGGGTGAGATCGCCGTACTCGGCAGTGTTCGAGATCGAATAGCGCATGCGCGCTAGTCCGCCTTCGTAGATCAGGTCGACGATCAGTTTCACCTCATGCAGGCACTCGAAGTAGGCGATCTCGGGGGCATATCCGGCTTCGACCAGGGTTTCGAATCCCTTCTTGATCAGCGATGTCAGGCCGCCGCAAAGGACTGCCTGCTCACCGAACAGGTCGCTCTCAGTTTCTTCCCGGAAGGTCGTTTGCAGAACGCCGGCGCGGGTCGAGCCGATCCCATCCGCATATGCGAGGCCTAGTTCGTGGGCGCGACCGCTGGCATCCTGATGAATGGCGAGCAGCGACGGAACTCCGCGTCCTTCGGTGTACACACGGCGGACGAGATGCCCTGGGCTCTTGGGGGCGATCATAACAACGTCCACGTCCGTCGGAGGCACAATTGCCTTGAAATGAATGCTGAAGCCGTGTGAGAAGCCTAGAACTTTTCCAGGATGGAGATAGGGCTTGATCAGTTGGTCATAGAGTTCGGCCTGAGTCTCATCCGGTGTGAGGATGTGAATCCAGTCGGCTCGCTTGGCGGCCTCGTCAGGAGCCACGACGACCATGCCGTCGACCTTGGCCTGCTGGGCACTCTTACGGTTGGGGTCGAGGCCGACAATGACCTTGTGTCCGCTGTCGCGGAGATTCTGGGCCTGGGCGTGTCCCTGGCTGCCGTAGCCAATGATCGCGATGGTTTTGCCCTTCAGGGCATCGGGCCGCGCGTCCCGTTCGTAAAAAATAGTAACTGCCATCTTGCTCCTCTCGTTCTTACTGCTCAGTTGCGCGGGACATTTGCCCGCGCTTTGGGAGGCCTGAAAGTCTGGGGAAGGCCCTCTGGATACCGACCGGTCGGTCGGTTCATCCTTCAATCGTAGCTTTCGCCAATTTTGGTGTCAAGGGGAATCCTCGCCGGTCCCCTGCGGTTTGCGTCAGACTACCCACGCGCTTCCTTTCACCTCCCATGCGCACCAAAAATCAGAAACCCACCGGCCATCTCTCTGGCGGTGGGTTCGGAAGATCTTTATTAACTACTACCTATCCGTTTCCTCCCAGCCAGAGTCGTGCGGGACGCACTCGCACACTGACAACTACGAGGGTAAGTCGAATTGCGCTCTGGCCGTGCCTCATATCGCTCTCCAATTGGGTAGCCTAGGCTAGCACGCTGCGATCGGGGGTCAAAACCATTTCTGTGATTGCTCCTATCAATGGTTTCGATCAGAGGTAGCGGTTGTTTCCCACAACCGGAGAGGCGGCCCGGGATTCCATAGCTGCCCCTTCCCTATGAAGATTCTCTCCAGATTTCCGATGGTAGATAAAGTGCTAAACAAAAGCGGGGCGAGCGAGTATTGTGCTCGCGAGAAGGCATATATGAGCAAGAACGGGAACAAACATGGGACCGGCAATGGGTCGCCGATGCCGTCGTCGGCGAAGATGGATCGCCCTCAACCGGCGCCGCAGAATGTGAAGCAGCTGATGCTGGGCAAGGATTGCGACTATGACCGAGAACTCAAGCGCCTGCAGATTGAATTGGTGAAAATGCAGGAGTGGATCCGCGGGCGCAGCCTCAAGGTGGTGGTGATCTTTGAGGGCCGGGATGCCGCGGGCAAGGGTGGCGCAATCAAACGCATCACCCAGAGCTTGAACCCACGCGTGTGCCGGGTGGTCGCGCTGGGCACGCCGACCGAGCGGGAGGCAACGCAGTGGTACTTCCAGCGGTACGTGGCTCATCTGCCGGCTGCCGGCGAGTTGGTCTTATTTGACCGCAGCTGGTACAACCGCGCCGGCGTCGAGCACGTGATGGGATTCTGCACCGATCAGGAGTACATGGAGTTCCTGCACAGCTGTCCGGAGTTCGAACGGATGCTGGTGCGGGCCGGGATCATCCTGATCAAGTATTGGTTCTCAGTGAGCGACGAAGAGCAGGAGCGCCGCTTTCAGGACCGAATGAAAGATCCGACGAAACGTTGGAAGCTGAGCCCCATGGATCTTCAATCCAGAGCGCGATGGGCCCAGTACTCGCGCGCCAAGGATGAAATGTTCGCGGTCACCGACATCAAGCAGGCTCCATGGTACGTAGTCAACGCCGAAGACAAGAAATGCGCCCGGCTCAACGTCATCCGGCATCTGCTCACGCTGATTCCCTACGAGGACCTCACTCCCGAACCGATCAAGCTGCCTCCGCTGGATAAGACGAAGTATGTCCGGCCCCCGATTGAAGATCAGAACTTCATTCCTGAGGTGTACCAGCGTTAGAGCAATAGCAAGGAATCGTGTTTCCCTGCCGACGCTGCGGAGCTTTGCTCCGCCGGACAGCCGAGGCAGCCGTCCCTTCATATGTCTTCCAGGCAAGCGGCTCCCTTCCGCATGATCTTTCAGCCTGCGAACTGGCAATCCTGTTCGCAACTGTTTACCATGACACGCGATGGCACGCGAGACTCTGGTTGACTCCCGGCAGGAAATTCTGCGTACGGCGGCACGCTTGTTTCAGCAGCGCGGTTACGACGCTACTTCCATGAACGATGTGGCGGCCGCTCTCAAACTCAGCAAGGGCGGCCTCTACCATCACTTCCAGAGCAAGGACGAAATCCTGTTTGAGATCATGAACCACGCCATGGAGATCACCGAGGAACGCGTGCTGGCGCCCGTGCGGGCAATTGCCGATCCCGAGGCGCGGCTGCGCGCGTTGATCCGGCATCATATCGAGGTCGTGCTTAGCCCGCAGGACCGCGAGATCACGGTCATGCTGCACGAGAACCATCCTTTGCCACCAACTTTGCGGCGGCGCATCAACATGCGGAAGAAGGATTACATCCACTTTGTGGAAGGATTGATGGGAGAAGTGCAGCGGGCACACCAGGGAAAAGGATCGGTCAGCCCGCGCGCCGCGGCCTTCGCGCTGCTGGGCATGATCAACTGGATCTATCAGTGGTACAAGCCCGAGGGTAGCCTGCAAACCCACAACCTGATTCCGCAATTTACGGAATTAGTGTTCGGGGGAATTCTTGCGTGAAGGCCTACTTCACACGGATCGATGAGATCGACCGCGAGCGAGACAAGGCTGGAAAACTGTATCGGGAATTTCTGCATGTCCCGGCAATGAGCGCGGGACTCTACGTTCTGCCGCCGGGCGCCACAGATCCGCAACGGCCTCATCATGAGGACGAGATGTACTACGTAATTCGCGGACGCGGACGCTTCCGCGCCGGCGAGGAAGACAAAGATGTCTCGGCGGGCAGCGTGCTCTTCGTTGCCGCGGAAGTAGAGCATCGCTTCTACGACATCACTGAGGAGCTTGCAGTCATGGTCTTTTTCGCGCCTGCGGAAAGCTGATACCACAGAGGACAGTGGGGGTCAGAGATAGATTTCTGTGTGGCTCTCTGTGTCCCGCCTGTTGAATTAAGACTTCGGCGGAATCCAGTAGACTTCTTCCTTCACCGATCCTTTTTCCACGAATCCGCGGCGCTTCAGGATTGCCTTGCTGTGCTCGATCATTTCCGGATGTCCGCAGAGATAAGCAACTGTATTGCTCGCATCCAGTCCCCACTGATCGGCATACTTCCGCAAAATATCGTCGGCACGGCCGGTTTCGCCGGCCCATTCCGAGTGGTCCCAAGGGCGGCTAACGGTCGGCACGTAGTTGAACCAGGGTAGTTCATTGTCAAACTCCGCCAGCTCGTCCTTGTATCCGAATTCAAACGGACGACTTGCACCATTGAGGAGGAAGAGCTTGTGCGAACCGTCGAAGCGGCCTTCCTTCCACTCTTTGGCCAAAGTGCGAACATAGCTCACGAATGGCGCTACGCCAGTGACAGTGGAAATGAGCAGATGGTTCTTGCGCCCGTTGGAAGTATCGAGCGAAAACTTGCCTTTCGCGACCTTGCGCATCAGCAGTTGATCGCCGGGTTGCATCTTGTGCAGCACCGGTGTGAGCGCTCCCTCGGGCACTAGTTCGAAGAAGAACTCGACTTCGTCCTCAGCCGGGGCCGAAGCTATGGAATAGGGGCGCTCGATGCGCTTGCCGTTTTCCTCGACGCCTAGTGTTGCAAACTGGCCAGGAACAAAGTTGAACTCGCCTCCACTGCGGATACGGAACATCCACAGGTCGGGCGCGAAATCGATACGCTTGGTGACAGTCGCTTGAAAAAATCTCTCATCTGGAATGGTCATAGGTTCTTTCGTCCTGAGGCGTTGAAACGATGTCGTTCAGAAAGAACGAATCGCGTCAAGGAAACTGAACAGCTCTCTCTCAATGCAATGGATACTAATTGGATGTCGCGACGCGCGCGACAGACTCAGCACGCCACACACCAAACCCCAATCGGAGGGTCACAGACCTTCACTCAATTGCCGTTATCGTACCCGGAACTTCCGCCATTGTGAAGGGGCTAGTGGATACGGGCAGTGCACGCAAAAGTACAGCGACCTTGGGAGTCTGAAGTGTAGCCGCGGACTCCTTCGTCCAGGGTTACACGCGAAGCGAGTAATTAAGACCGCGCGGATTAATAGTCGACGGTTGGCGCATCCAGACGAATGTTACGCTCCCGCTTCGCTCAGGGTCGCGGGGCGGATGGGCCCGCCCCTACACAAGCTAGCGGGCTTCTGAAGGAGCTTTTTCAGCCGACAATTGTTCCAGAATCGTGCGCAAGGCGCGGAGCACCTCATCGGCGGCGGTGGGTTTTAGAACGAACTTCAGCATTCCATCGGGCGTAAACTGCGCACCTTTCTGAGCGGATACGAAGCGGGCCAGTTGCTCCGGATCGACCGCTGCATTCTGCCGGAATTTGAAGCTGACTGCATCCCGCTTGCGGTCGATAGCGTTTACCCCGACCCGGAGGCAGAGCAGCTTCAGTGAGGCATAGTCGAGCAAGTTGCGAACGGCCTGAGGCGGCTCGCCGTAGCGATCCTGCAATTCGGAAGCGACATCGGTAAGCTGTGACTCCGTTTCGACTCCTGCGACTCGCTTGTACATTCTGAGCCGCTGGTTCTCTTCCGGAATGTACTCGGCGGGAATGCGGATGTTGAGCCCGAGATTCAGCTGCGTCGCGGCTTCCTCAGGCGCGGCTTCGCCCTTCATCTCGCGAATGGCGCGGTCGAGCATCTGGGTGTAGAGCTCGAATCCGATGGCTTCAATGTGTCCACTCTGTTCACCGCCGAGAAGATTGCCGGCGCCGCGCAGCTCGAGATCCAGAGCAGCAATTTTGAATCCTGCGCCCAGGTCGGAAAATTCTTTCAGAGCGGCAAGGCGCCGGCGGGCGATCGGCGTCAGTTCGATGTCGCGTGGGACGAGCAAGTACGCATAGGCTCGGCGATTCGAGCGGCCAACGCGACCGCGAAGCTGATAGAGCTCCGAGAGGCCCAGACGGTCGGCACGATTGATCAGGATCGTATTACAGAGCGGGATATCGAGGCCGTTCTCGATGATGGTGGTGGCGACGAGAATGTCAGCCTCATGATGCATGAACTTCAGCATCACTTTTTCCAGCTCGCCCTCTGACATTTGGCCGTGACCAACAATGACGCGGGCTTTCGGCACGAGTTCCTGCAGTTTGGCCGCAATTTCCCAGATGCTCTCCACTCGGTTGTGGACGAAATAGACTTGGCCCCCGCGCTCAAGCTCCTGCTCGATCGCGGACTGGATCAGTTTGTCGTCCCAATTGGCAACGACCGTTTGGATCGCCATGCGATCTTTGGGAGGCGTCTCGATCACACTCATGTCGCGCAAGCCGACCAGCGACATGTGCAGCGTGCGCGGGATCGGAGTGGCCGACATGGTGAGCACGTCGACCTGCTTGCGCATCTGCTTGATGCGCTCCTTGTGCCGCACACCGAAACGCTGTTCCTCGTCCACGATCAGCAGACCGAGGTCGGTAAACTTGATGTCTTTCGAAAGAATGCGGTGCGTGCCGATCAGGACATCGATCTTGCCGGTTTCCGCTTTCTGCAGGATTTCTTTTTGCTGCCTGGGATTGCGGAAGCGGCTGATCATCTCAATCGTGACCGGAAATGGCGCGAAGCGTTGCTTGAAAGTTTCATAGTGCTGAAACGCGAGGACTGTCGTGGGAGCGAGCACAGCAACCTGCTTGTTGTCGCTCACAGCCTTGAACGCCGCGCGCATGGCGACCTCTGTTTTGCCGTAACCCACGTCGCCACAGAGCAGGCGATCCATGGGCTGCGAAGATTCCATATCGTGCATCACTTCGGTGATGGCCTGCGCCTGATCCTCGGTCTCGCTGAACTCGAATGAATCCTCGAACTCGCGTATGAATTCGTTACCCGCGGGAAAGGCGTGACCGTGCGCCATCTTGCGCTGGGCGTAGAGCTTGAGCAATTCCTCGGTCATGTCCTTCATCGCCTTGCGCACGCGGGCCTTGGTCTTGGCCCAGGCCTGCGTGCCGAGGTGGCTTAGCGCGGGTTTTGCGCCCTCCGAAGAGCGATATTTCTGGATGAGATCGAGGCGAGTGAGTGGAACGTAGAGCCGCGCGCCCTCTGCGTACTCCAGCAGCATGAATTCAGCGTTGCCGTCACCCTGGTTGATTTCCTTCAGACCCTGATATTGTCCGATCCCGTGCTCAACGTGGACGACGTAATCTCCAACCTGCAGATCGCGGAAGTCGGAAAGGAATGCGGAGACCTTGGACTTCGCCCGCTGCGGCCGGGCAGCAACGGCTTCCGATTCATCGAAGAGATCGCGTGCTCCGAAGATGGCGAGGTGTGCGTCGGGAAAAACGACGCCATCGGGCACGTAGGCCTTCGCCAGCGTAGTGGTATTTACTTCTCCGGCGAAGTAGCTGGTTTCATCGGCATAGCTCTCGCCGCCTCGAGTGCGGCTTCCCAGGCGAAAACTGACGTTGTATTCCGTGAAGATGTCGGCCAGTCGCTCCACTTCTCCCGTGTTTGGGACCGAAAATAGAACCTGGTTTCCCGCAGATGTCAGCTTCTGCACTTCTTCGAGCATAGCTGGAACGGCGCCGTGGAAGCGCGGCGTCGGTTGGGTCAAGATCGTGACGGAGTTCGAATCGTCTCCCTGCGTAATTCCGAGGTGCTCGACATCCGCGCCCGGCAGGTTCGCAGCCTTCTGCCACCAACCTTCGGGCGGCAGATACAGATCCTCTGGCCGCACGAGATTCCCCACGCCGCTGCGCTCGTGAGCTTCCTGGACGCGCGACCAGAAGCGATCGAACTCGCTGCGTAAGGTATCGGGCTCATCAAGCAGCACCGCAGCTTGGGGCAGCAGGTCGAAGACGGTGCGGTCGGATCCGGCGACCGGGGCGTAGAACTCCCATCCGGGAAACACGGTGACGCCGCCGGAGCGGACGGCAGCTTCGACGATCTCTTCGGTTGTGCCCGCGATGCGCCTCCCCGATAAGCGCGTGTGAATCGCGCCAAGCAACTGATCCGTGACCGGTGTTTCCGTCAGAGGAAGCAGCAGAGCCTCGTCGATTGGATTCGAAGATCGCTGCGATGTGGGATCGAAGCGCCGGATGGAGTCGACTTCGTCTCCAAAGAACTCGATACGAACCGGCCGCTCAGCCTCGGGCGAATAGACATCCAGAATGCCGCCGCGCAACGCGTATTGCCCGGGCATTTCGACCACGTCGGCCGAGGTGTAACCGACCGTGTTCAAATGCGCGAGAAGACTCTCGAGATCAAATGACTCCCCACGCCGCAGCGCGCGGGCCAGATCGGTGTAGTAATCGGCGCAGCGCTGCAGGATCGCGGTGGCGGCAATGGGAGAAACCACAATCAACGCCTTTCCGGTCGCGATCTTCCACAATGCGGTGGCGCGCTCTTCCTGCAGTTCCGGGTGAGGTGAAAGATTCTGAAAGGGAAGTACGTCGCGGGCCGGCAGAGAGACGATCGAATTTGGATCACCCGCGCCGGTGAGTTCACAGAAACCGCGCAGGATGGGAATGAAATCCTCGACCGTGCGATTGTCGTTGACCACCAGGATCAGCGGTCGATCCGCTGCCCGCTGCCAAAGTGCGAGCAATAGTGCCTTGGCGGTCGAGGAGAGTCCGGAGACACGAGTCCTCCCCGTGCCCTCTTTCAGGTGGGAGGCCACACGCGTGAAGCCGGGAAGCGATTCGACGTCCACAAAGAGTTCGCGGACGAAGGGAAGCAACATGCCAAATCGATTTTATCAGGAAATAAACGAACTTATGGGAGCCTGCAGGTTCATGCAACACACATCGGACTGATCTTTTTGCGTTTGTCATCCTGAGGCGCGTTTTTGCGCCGGAGGACCTATGTACCGTGCCCGCGGCCTCCGAACAAAGTGCATAGACCCTCCGGACCGCAAAGATCACGGTCCGCAGGATGACAGAGTTTTGAATCCCGCTAAAATTGAAATTGGATAAATACCACCATGCCCAAGTCCCCGCCCCAAGACAAGCGGCTCGCTCGAGTGACTGAAATTGCCCTTGCCCTGCCCGAGGCACAGCGCCAAATCTACGGCTCGCATGCGCAATTTCTGGTCGGGAAGAAGACATTCGCCTATTTTCTGGATAACCACCACGGCGATGGCATCGTGGCAGTCACCTGCAAGGTGTTGCCCGGCGAGAATAAGGCCCTGTCTGACGCTCAGCCCGACCGGTTTTATCTTCCTGCGTATGTGGGGTCCAAAGGATGGGTCGCCCTTCGCCTGGACCGGGGCAAAGTCGATTGGCAAGAGGTGAGGGAACTTCTGCTAGGCAGCTATGCCATGATCGCGCCCAAAAGATTAGCCCAACAGGTAGCGCCGGCTGAACCGCGCTAACGCTTACCGACGGACTCGGCCCGGCCCCGAATACTGAGTTCTGCCTCGCCCGCCTGATCTGCCAGGGTCATATGCAATGCGTGCTGTTTGGGGTCGTAGGTAGTCTTCAAAGGATACGTGCTGCCAGAAACTTTCGCTTCTGCCCGCGGAGAGGGCCAGTCGTAAACCACGACCTCCACAAATTTCCACCACGGCACGTAGGAGCCTTCGCGGGTATGGAATTTCAACCGGACAGACTTCGCGTCCGCATCGCAGGTGAACTCCTGCCGCAGGAATTGTCCATGCTGATACGCGAAGGTGTGGCCGTCGTCGAGGTAGATCGTTCCTTTGCAGTCGGCGCCAGGGTAAACGCGCAGTTCGAGCGGGCCGGCGGGAGTCTCTTCGGTGTTCTGGATCAGTGGCTGCATCGGCAAGACACTGCCTCCGCGCGCGTACACCGGCAGCGTTTCGAGCCTGGGATGCACCTTGAACAGCGCGGGGAACTTTGCTCCTGGATTCGCGGTCACGACATCGGTAATCGGAGGTGCTCCGCCCGAGGCCGGCATCTTCTCTCCCGTCCAGAAATCGAACCACTGTCCTCTCGGGAAAGAAACGACGTAGTCGTCCATCATCTCGCCGAAGGGCTGAGGTGCGACGAGCAGGCTTGGGCCGAGTAGAAATACTGTGTCCCAGTGGTCGAAGCCCGGCGCAGACGGTGCGAAAATCTCGGGAAACTCCAGGAAAACAGGGCGCATCATCGGCAGGCCTGTGCGCGATGTCTCCTCGGCAAGAGAGTAGATGTAAGGGAGCAGGCGGTAACGACTCTCGACGTAGCGCCGCCGGATGGTTTCCTGCTCCGGTCCATTGACCCAGAGTTCATGCGGCAGCGAGCCTTTGTCGGCGTGGTCGCGGAAGAAGGGAGAGAATGCCGCAACCTCGACCCAGCGGGTCAGAAGATCGGACGACGGCGAGCCGTTGAATCCGCCAACATCCGCCCCGACAAACGAAATGCCACTCAGGCCAAGGTTGAGGACCATTTGCGTAGCCAGGCGGAGATGATTCCACGTCGCCGAGTTATCGCCGGTCCAAGTGAAACCGTAGCGCTGCCCGCCTGCGTAGGTGGCGCGTGTGAGAACAAACGGGCGCTCATCGGGACGCAGCTTCAGCAAGCCTTCGTACGTCGCACGCGCGTTCTCGAGTCCGACGATGTTATGAATCTCGGAATGCGTGGCTGTCCGGGTAGTGAATCCGGGCTCTTCGATGCGATGAACCGTATCGAGCGGCATGGTCTTGCCGGGACCATCGAACACCGAGGGTTCATTCATGTCATTCCAGAATCCCGCAACGCCTTCCTTGGCAAATTCCCGATAGAGACCGCCCCACCACTCGCGTGTCTGCGCGCGTGTGAAATCCGGAAATACCGCAGGCCCCGGCCACACGATCCCAACAAATTCACTGCCGTCTGGCTTTTTCACAAGGTGATCGCCAGTGTGACCTGTGTCGTACGGCATATATCCCTGATTTGGCGCATGCGCAATGTGCAGGTCAGTGATGTTTACCAGATGGAAGTGCTGCTTGCGCAAATCGGCCACCAGCCCCGGAAAATTCGGAAAGGTCTTAGAGTCGACGGTGAACGGACGGTTGCGATCCTGATAATCGATGTCGAGATAAACGACGTCGCACGGGATTCGATCATTGCGCAGTCGCGTGGCAATCTCGCGCAGCCTCGACTCCGGGGTGTAGCTGTAGCGCGATTGCTGGAAACCCAGCGCCCACAGTGGCGGCAGAGGAGGCTTCCCGGTCAGAGAGGTGTAGCCTTCGAGCACCTGCTTCGGAGAGGGACCATAAATAAAGTAATAGTCGAGCGGGCCGCCTTCAGCACCGAATGCGTACGCGTCCCGCACCTGCTTGCCAAAGTCGAACCAGGTGCGCCAGGTGTTATCCAGAAAGATGCCATAGCTGCGCGTGCCGTTGATCGCGAGAAAAAACGGGATCGACTTATAAAGTGGATCCACCGATTCCTGCGGCCCCACGTCGGTGTTCCACAAGGTGTAAGCCTGCTCGCGCCGGTCAAACGCTCCCGTCTTATCTCCCAGACCGAAGTAGTGCTCGGCGGCGGGCATCTGCTTGTAGACGGAGAATCCGCCAGCCTGGAATTTCGCGGGGCGTCCGGCGAGATCGGCGGCGATGACATTCCCCTCTAGATCGCGGATGACGATGCGCAACGGATCCCGCTCTACGCGTACATCGAGCGCAGCGGTCCGAAAGCCGACCGAAGACCCATCTTGCGCTGGCTGAACGTCGATGGACCTCGATCGAGCCTCGGAGAGAACCGCCCACGACGCATCTTCTGGCAGCACGCTGCTGGGCGAGACGCGTATGCGGAGGGTGTCAGCGCGCAGAGCCGTAATGCGCATTACCGCGGGGCCAGCCTGGATCTGGAGGCCGTCGCGCAGCGGTTCGACGCCGGAGACAGCATCGAGAGTTACCGCGGGTTGTGATCCGCCAGCATTCTGCGCGGCAGAAACCGCAGCCAGACTGAGGAAAACTATAGCGAACAACTGGGACAACGAGCGCATCGCGACTCCCGAGGATGAATCTCAGTGGGACGCTACATGATATCAACAGCGAGCAATTGTGCAGCCGCAGACGCCTTCGTGGGCGTTTGCGCGCGAACCGCGCAATGGAAGGGCGTGGGCCAGAAAGCTTCTGGGCAAGCCGCCCCCGTAACGCACCGCTTCGCTCTGCGGGGCGGACGAAGGGCGTCCGCCCCTACACAAGCAAGTCACTCTTTCACGCTTTCCAGCAACTTCTTCTCTGCATCTGTCGGAGGCTCAAATCGTCCGCCCAGATATTTCGCGAGGAATTCCTCGGAAGCTGCGTTGAAGGCCATGCGATTCTCGGGACGGGCGAAACCGTGTCCCTCATCCGGGAAGACGTAGTACTCCACCGGCTTGTTGTTTTTGCGCATCGCCGCCACGATCTGATCACTTTCGGCTTTATTGACGCGCGGATCATTCTTGCCTTGTCCAATAAGTAGCGGCACTTTGATTTGGTCAGCTTTGAACAGCGGAGATTGCGACTTCAGGAATTCCTCTTCCTCTCCCATGCGCTTGTGGAGAATTGCCAGGAATGTGGACCAGTAGGGCGGAATCGTCTTCAGCAAAGTGTTCAGGTTTGACGGGCCGACAATATCTACCCCGCACGTGAATGCGTCTGGGGAGAATGCGACTCCGGCCAGCGTGGCGTATCCGCCGTAGCTGCCGCCCATGATGCAGACCTTTTTAGGATCGGCTATGCCTTTCTGCACGACCCAGTCCTCCCCATCGAGCAAGTCGGTGTGCATGGCGCCGGCCCACTGGCGGTCCCCTGCGTTCAGATAGTGTTTGCCGTATCCAGTGGACGCTCGGAAATTCGGCTGCAGTACGGCGTAGCCGCGGTTCGCGAGCCACTGCGCGTAGGGATCGTATCCCCACAGGTCGCGTCCCCATGGGCCACCGTGGGGAAAGACAACCATCGGCAGGTTCTTCGCGTCGAGTCCGGAGGGAGTAGTCAGATATCCGTAGATCTTCATGCCGTCCCGAGCCGTGTACTCAATGGGCTGCACTTTAGCAAGGTTATATTTCTCCAGCGAGGGCCGATTGCTGAAAAGCAAGGTGGCCTTCTTGGTCGCGCGATCGTAAAGGTAGTAGTAAATTGGCGAATCGTCGCCTTCGAAGGTGACAATCCACTTACCGTCATCGAGATCACGGCTGATATTGCTGATATCGGCGTCACGGACCTTATGCAGGGTGTCGAAGTCAGCCTGAATATCTTTGTCGACAATCTGGAAATCTCGGCGCTCCCGGAGGAACACGACCGCTTGCAGCTTGTGGTTCTTCGGTTGCTCGACGGTGAATGACACATCGAATTGCGGGTCTTCGGCGACGACCGTGCGCTTGCCGCTTGCAAGATCGACCGAAATCAGCCGCGCGGAATTGGCGTCAAGCGAAGTGATGATCAAGAGCGCCTTGTTATCGGGAGTGAAATTCACTATGTTGCCAAGAGTTTCTTCCGGGCCCCATTTGATCAGCTCACGCCACGGCGACTTGACGTCATCGCGCACCCGGACGGTCGTGCCACCGTCATCGGTGGTCACCTGCGCGCCGCGGATCTCAAGATTGTGATCCGCCTGCCAGCCCTGCACGTCACCAGGATTCTGCGTGTCGAGCGCCATTTCGCCGGTCTTCAGATTCACGCGATAAACATCGAAGACTTTCGCATCACGTTTGTTCGATTGGATGAGCAGCGTCTCCGGATGACCGGGCTCGAAAGCGAGAATGTCTGCCCGCGACTTCTCAAACGGAGTCAGGTCCTTGGTTTGTTTGCCGGCCACATTCGTCTGATAGATATGCCAGTTCTCATCCCCGTCTTTATCCTGACCGTACAGGATGTTCTTCGAATCGTACTGCCACTGGAAGTTGCGGATGCCGCGCTTGCGGTCATTCGTGACGACGCGGTCGTCGGTCTTGCCCAACGTTCGTACCCAGACGTTCAGCACGCCCTGGTCGGGAGCCAGGTAGGCCAGCATTGTGCCATCGGGCGAAATCTCTGGCGCACTGCGTTCCGGATTGCCGAAAAGAACGCTGCGCGGGATGAGCGCGGATTGAGCAACAGTAACTACGGAACAAGTGAACAGCAAAAGCGTCGCGAACATACGCGACGGACGAACAGGATGCATCGAGACACCTCCACGGAGCGACAGAATTCTACTCACAGCCAAACACGAGAAACAAGGAGGGCAGGTCAGCAATTCTGCGAGTCCAACTCGTGCGAACGTTCTGCGTCTCAAGTCAAGCGCGCGAACGCGGAGTCGCTTTCGGGGAAATCTACACCCAAGGCAGCTCCCGCGAGCAAGGCAAAGGCGGCGGCCAATCCGAATTGATACGGCGTGAACACCATTGCCGGAGGCGGAGGAGAATCGAAAGTTGTCAGGGCTGCACCTAGAAAGACCGTTGCGATCGCGAGCCACTGATACAGGCGTAAACCGAAAACCTCCGGGGTCTGGGGCTCTCCTCGATAAGCCTCTTCGGCGAAGCGGGCGAGGCCGTTCCCGATGCCGTAGATTCCGCAGATCAGGGCCATCGGGCAACCGGAGATCCACAGGCGCATAACCAGCAGGCCGAGGAACACGTTCGTCAAGATGGAATAAAGCTGCGTCACGTGGATGGGGACGCCGGCGAGCTCTGCGATTCTGGCTACCCGAGAGCATGGGTGCGCGACGCGGATACCAATCTCCGACGTGGTTGGGCGTCCGTGACAGCAACCGTTAACCAAACATCGCAACCGCCCTATAGCCTGCATCCATGGCGCGGCCAGGCAGTTAGCCGCCAGTAACGTCCAACGGTCTCCGAAAAACAGGCAGGCGATACCGACTCCGAGCAAGCCGCCATAAAACCCGAATGGGCGCCGGAGGCGTGAAGATCCCTCCACCAGCTGTGCCCATATTCCTGCCCCCACTAAACCGGCAATAGAGACTACGAGTACTTCCCACTCATGGCCTCGGCCAGCGGCAGCAAAGACGATCGACGTCTGCACGAACGCCGCGGCTCCCGCGAACATAGAGTGACTGATAATGCGTATCTTCCCGACGCGCCATTCGCGCCATGAATTGGCCAGCCTCTCGGCCAGACGGCGCTGTGTCTCCCAAACCTCCTGTGGATTGAGAATCAATGGCGTAATTGCGAACGCCGCCAGAACGTCGGCAACGTAGTGCATGCCCGTAGTGATGCAGCTCACGGCAACAGTCAGGGAGTAGGCCCATCCGAGCCATCTGCGCCGAAACATTCTCGCCACCAGGATGCTCCACAACACGTGAAACGACGGCAGCGCGGCAACCGGGGGATAAGTTGTGCGCTCGAAGCGCAGTAGCTCGCTGATCCATCCGCCGGGAGGCAGCGGCGGGCGCGGAGCGGTGGAAGGCAAGAACCAATAGATAGGAAACACTACAAGCATCGCTAACCACGCCGAGAGCGTGAACTGGCGAAGGTCTTTGCGGGTGCGCGCCAGCCACGGTGCCAGCGCGACCATCACGTACGTGCTCTCGTAGAAGGGGGCGGTCCACAACAGCACCGGCAGGCGCTTTTCAAATGGCAGCCCGAAGTACAAGCCACGAAGAGAAAGGTGAGAAGTGAACTCGAACACCACGGTCCACGGAACAATCACGTGGAGGATAAAGCGCAATCGCTCGATAGTAGAAGGTGCTGCGTCGTCATTGGCGGGCAGGACCGGAAGCGTGCGGCCGAAGCGGGCGAGAAGGTCGGGATGTTCGTATCCCACAACGAGAGCAACGCAGCCCAGCGCGACTGCGGGAGTGATCAGCCACAATCCAGATGCGGAACGCGCCACCATTGAGACACCGAGGCATACGGCCACAAATCCGGTGTAGATGGGATGGCTGAGAAGTTGAAACGTGCCGCGCGAAACCATGGCGGGAGGCGGGAACGCGTTCATAGGAAGGCCGCCACCGAAACGCCAGAGTTCGAACATCGCTGCGAACATGAGAGTGAGGCCGGCGCACGCGAACGCGATTCCGATAGGGATACTCCCGTAGACGGGTAGAGGAATTCGCGCCGCAGAGGCCCAGACACACAACAATGCCGGAAGAACGACTAGAAAGACCGCACCGTACACGATTTTCTGCCACTTCATCTTGGCCAGCTCACGATTTCATGAATCGCCCAGCCCTCTACGGCAGAACGGCCCGGGCATATGAGTCTTGCGCGGCTGCGCCACTTGCATTCATTCACCTGCAGCAGGCGAGCGGGGAAGGTCTTGTTGACTCCGGGAATCGACGAAAGCGCGGTCGTTCCCAACGGGCCGCTGCGCAAAATCAGCGATCGGTCCATGGTGAGGCTCGATCCGTCGTCGAACGTAATCTCGTCATCTCCGATCTGCGCCGCTGAGGCCCGCTTGCCGTTCAGGTAAACAATTTTATTCAGGTACTCGCCCTGCCAATCGATCCACACGGCCCAATCTGTAGCACTGCCGAAGCGTCCCCAGCGCAGATCCTTGATGGGAATCTTCCACGGTGCAACTGTCATCGTGAGGTGCTCGACATAGCCCAGGCCCGAGTCATTCCCTGCATTGGCTAGCCCACAAGGGATGAGGCAGTGCCAGTCGACGGAACCCTCTTCGTTGGCGAAAACGGCTTCGCGCACTTCTCTCGAGTCGGCTTGCCACGCGGCGGTGAAATTGAATTGGCTGGCATCCCACGAGATTTGATTGCCCGACATCTCAGGCAGGTTCCCGTGTCGAAGCGAATTCCGCTGCTTCACGTCACTTCCCGTACTGCGCAGCAGGCTGGAGTAATGAAGAGAAATGGGCCCCCATTGAAGGTCGCCGACATAAGCGATCGATGCGTTCCCCGAATCGGTCACGTAATCCAGGTACCACTTCGAAAGGCGGAAGGCAGCCATTGGCAGGACATGGTATCAGCAGCGGAGCGCGCTGCACGAAACACGATCTAACCGCGAAGCAGCGGGCGCGTCAGGCAGGTCGGGCCGCCACTGCCGTTGATGCAGATCTCGCTGCCCGGGAAGGTACGGACATCGAACCCGGCAGTACGCAGCTTCTCGTTGGTCTTCTGATTTTCCCGAATCGCGAGCAGGCGTCTTTCACCCAGCGACAAAACATTGCAAGCCAGCGTATCGCGCTCGGAGTAGTCGATTTCAATGAACTTGTATCCGCAGGACTTCAACAGCTCGACGGTCTCAACCGCAAGCCAGGGCAGATCTACTAATGCTGTGTGTTCGTCCAGGAGACTGATCAGCGACATCAAGTGGAGGCAGGCCGAAGGTCCGGGTCCGTAGGGAAGCGGCGCAGAGAGGACAGCAATGCCTCTCGGGGCAAGCAGGTCGCGCAATTGTTGAATGCCGGCAGCATTAGTGCGATAGCCGTGGCCAACAAGAAGCGTTTTCTCGTCGAGCCACACAATGTCCCCCGCTTCGGTGGCTCCGGGCGAAACAACCTTCGCCAGCGTTGGAATGCTCAGCAGGCGCGCGAAGGAACCGTGGTTTTTCGCTTCTGCTACTCGATTCGGCTTTCCCGGACGCATCAGGATCAGTCCGAAATCGGTTGTCAGAGACGCGTCGTGAGCGTAGACCGCATCGAGGGAGAGGTCGTCGGACGGCGGCAACTCGATTAACTCTGCGCCGGCCGCCGCCAGCTCCCGACACAGGGCTTCGTGTTGCGCAAGAGCCAGGGAGAACTCGGGCGCGCGATGAAACCCAAGTTCGCTCCATCGGGCGACCTGCTCGGCCCGATTCCATCCAGCGGTGCGCGGCGAGCACACCAGAACACGCTTCAGGGGAGCGACCATGGAGTGGCCATTGAAGGCGATAGCGGGTTCAGAGATGGCGGACAGAGAAGCCTCCTTGCCTGAGCGGCAAGAAGAGATTCTAAGGCACGAGCACGCGCGGACAAAATCAAGCCCGGCACGAGTTTGCCGGGCCCCTTTGGCAGTTCGTCGCGGAATTACTGCGCTTCGGTGAGAACCTCGTCGCTGGTCGCGGCGAATTCAACGTGATCATCGGCCGGAAGCATCAGGTCGCGGACGCCATGCTTATTGTGGCTGCCGCGCTTACTGAGCCACTGCTTCAGGTGTTTGCGCGCGGCCGGAGCCAGTTTCGAGAAGAAGAGTCCGGCGCGTCCCTGATCGCTCGCCCAGATCACATCGGCGTGGCCCTGGAGCGTGATGTGGGTGCCAGGAAGCACGCAGCGGAATGGGACGTTGGCGTGAATCGGCACCGGTTCACTGGCTTGGATTGCGAGACCATGCTCGCCGATGTCGATGCTGACGGCAGATAGCGTAGTCTGATCAATCTCCACGTACACCAGCGTCTTCATTTCATAACGCGCCGACTTGCGGCGGTTCGCGTGCTTCTTTTCGCCGGCCTTGAGCGCATCTTTCACGAGTTCTGGCTGGAGCGGCCGGTACAGGATGCGGCTCGCGCCCGATTGGAAGGCTTGTCCTGTTCCCGGCCAGGCGCGGCTGGCGACGGCAAGAAGATTCGGCTTCTGCGCCGGAGGCAGCAGGGACGCCATGCGGATCGCCTCTTCGGCACCAGGGAGGTCGAAGTCGACAATTAGCGTGGAGCACTCGCCGGCCAGGGCCAATTCCAGAGCTTCCTGGTTCGACCGGCAGGTGTGTAGTTCAATTCCAAGGTGGTCGAGAGTGGTCGATAACGTTTGCAGGGATCGTGTGTCGTGGCATAGAACCGCGGCGGACTTACGCATATGCTTCAAAATACGGGTCGGGGCGGCATGAAGAAATGTCACAGCAGTAATCTTTGGGATGGTTACCGAGGCCATCTGGGAATCGCGAGAAAGGCGCAAATCACGCGACAGATGCAAATTCAGGCCCTCTGCGACCTTCCGCGTCGGTGAATTCCGCAGTCGCAGTAAAGGTGTTCGCAGAGCTTTCGCAAAGAGCGCTGGTGCATGGGAGCCCTCAAAAAATACGCGCTATCGCTGGCTGCTATAATCAAAGATTGCGCTCATGGCCAGAAAACGACTGATTCGATCCACGACAGTTTTGTCGATTCGGCGCGACGGGAAGGTTGTTCTCGCGGGCGACGGTCAAGTTACGTTGGGCGAGTCGGTGATCAAGCACTCGGCCAAGAAGATCCGCCGGCTGTACAACGACAAGATCGTGGCCGGATTCGCCGGATCGACCGCCGATGCCTTCACGCTGTTCAGCCGCTTCGAGGCCAAACTGGAGCAGTACCACGGGAATCTGGGACGGGCTGCGGTCGAGTTGGCCCGCGACTGGCGCACCGATAAATTCCTGCGGCATTTAGAGGCCCTGTTGCTCGTCAGCGACAAGGACCAGACTTTTTTGCTCAGTGGACAGGGCGACGTGATCGAACCCGACACCGGCATTGCCGCCATCGGAAGCGGTGGTCCGTACGCCCAGGCCGCTGCGCAAGCGCTGGCCGAGCACACCGAACTCTCGGCCCGCCAGATCGCTGAAGAAGCCATGAAGATTGCGGGCAAGATGTGCATCTATACCAATGATCGGGTGACGATCGAGGAATTGTGAATCGTCGTTAGTCGCTAGCCGTTGGTCGTTGGCGTATAGCCACCTGGCTGACGACCAACAACTAACGACCAACGACTGATTTATGGCTATTTATCTCCCTTCCACTGCCGAAGAAGAACAGCTTGCGCTGGATGAACTGACTCCGCGCGAGATTGTTGCCGAGCTCGATAAGTATGTGATCGGCCAGAAAGACGCCAAGCGCGCCGTGGCCATTGCCTTGCGGAACCGCACGCGCCGGCAGAAGCTGCCTCCTGATCTCGCGGAAGAGATCATTCCCAAAAACATCATCATGATCGGGCCGACGGGCGTGGGGAAGACTGAGATTGCCCGGCGTCTGGCCAAGCTGGCGAATTCTCCTTTTCTCAAGGTCGAGGCTTCGAAGTTCACCGAGGTCGGCTATGTTGGCCGCGACGTGGAATCGATGGTGCGTGATCTGGTTGAGATCGCCATCGACAACGTGCGCGAGGAAAAGCTGGAAGACGTCGCCGACAAGGCCGAACTTAACGCCGAGGAGCGGCTGCTCGACATTCTCCTGCCGCCCTCACCTTCGAGGACTGAACCAACTTCCACAACCGCGGGTGGTGTGGTGATTGAAGGTAGTACCCAGCTTACTGAGTCCTCGAGTCGCACACGCGAGAAGCTGCGCCAGCAACTGCGCGAAGGGAAGCTCGACGATCGCATGGTGGAGATCGACGTCCGCGAACGAAACTTCCCGTCATTCGAAATCCTGACCAATCAGGGCGTCGAAGAGATGGACGTCAACATCAAGGACATGTTGCCGAACATCTTCGGGCAACGCACCAAGAAGCGGAAGATGAAGGTGAATGAGGCCTTCGAGTACCTGATCCAGGAAGAAGAGCAGCGGCTGATTGATATGGATCAGGTGACGCGCACAGCCATCGATCGCGTGGAGAACTCCGGGATCGTTTTCCTTGACGAGATCGACAAAATCGCCGGCCGTGAGGGCGGCCACGGACCTGACGTTTCCCGCGAGGGCGTGCAGCGGGACATCCTGCCGATCGTTGAAGGGACCACGATCAACACGCGTTACGGAATGGTACGCACCGATCACGTTCTGTTTATCGCCGCTGGGGCGTTCCACGTCTCAAAGCCCAGTGATCTCATTCCCGAGTTGCAAGGACGCTTTCCGATCCGCGTCGAGCTGCAATCGCTGACGATGGAAGATTTCGTACGTATTCTGACCGAGCCCAAATCTTCGCTCGTGAAGCAGTACACGGCGTTACTCGAGACCGAGGGAGTGAAGCTCGAGTTTACGCACGAGGCGCTGGAAGAAATCGCGCACTTCGCCTTCCGGGTCAACGAGAGCACGGAGAACATCGGAGCCCGCCGCCTGCACACGATCATGGAGCGCGTGCTCGATGAACTCAGTTTTGACGCTCCTGAAAAGAAGGGTCAGCAGGTTACCGTGGATGGAGACTACGTGCGCAAGATGCTGACCGACATCGTGAAGGATCAGGATTTGAGCCGGTACATCCTGTAAATCGAATCCCCACTTTGTGAATTACTTGTGTGGACGCGGGCGATTCGCCCGCGCCCACACGGTCTGTTATTCTGCTCTCGTTTCCTGATGAAAACGACCGACCGCTCCCGCCTGCAGTCGCTGATGCAACGCGAACAGAAGAAGTTTGTGGATGAGCGCCCGAAGTCGAAGGCGCTGTTTGACCGCGCTCGCAAGTCGCTACTGGCCGGCGTCCCCATGAACTGGATGGTGAAATGGGCTGGAGCATTTCCGCCCTTTGTGCGCGAAGCACAAGGAGCGGAATTCTTCGACGTCGATGGGTTGCGTTACATCGATTTCTGCCTGGGCGACACTGGCGCGATGACCGGCCATTCTCCCTTCGCAACCGTCAAGGCGGCGGAAGAGCAGATGCGGCGCGGCATCACCCTCATGCTGCCGGGCGAGGATGCGATCGTCGTCGCCGAAGAACTGCAGAAGAGATTCAGTCTTCCCTACTGGCAGTTCGCGCTTACGGCTACCGATGCGAACCGGTTTTCGATTCGTCTTGCGCGACAAATCACGGGACGCCCTAAGATCCTGGTTTTCAACTGGTGCTATCACGGCACGGTGGATGAAACGTTCATCACAATCGATGCTAACGGCAACGCCGGGCCTCGTCCGGGCAACATTGGCCCGCCGGTGAGTCCCACGGTCACTACGAAGGTCGTGGAATTCAACGACGTCGACGCCCTCGAAGCCGCGCTCGTTTCCGGCGATGTGGCTTGTGTGCTCGCTGAACCGGTGATGACCAATGTCGGCATCGTGCATCCTGAGCCGGGATTCCACAAAGCGCTGCGGGAGATCACGCGCGAGCATGGCACGCTGCTGATCATCGACGAAACGCACACCATTTGCGCCGGTCCGGGCGGCTACACACGAGCCGAAAACCTTGATCCGGATGTGATTGTCTTCGGCAAGGCGATCGGCGCCGGTATTCCAGGCGCGGCTTACGGTTTCTCGCTGGAGGTCGCCGACCGGATCGTCGCCAAGCAGGAACTGGAAAACTGCGATGTCGGTGGTGTCGGAGGCACTCTGGCGGGCAATGCGCTTTCGCTCGCCGCCATGCGCGCCACGCTTACCAAGGTTCTTACGAAAGAGGCTTTTGACCGGATGACTCCCATGGCTGAACGCTGGACCGAAGGCGTCGCCAAGGCCATCGCGGAGGCACAGCTTCCCTGGCACGTTACACGTCTGGGATGTCGCGCAGAATACATCTTCGGTCCGCAACCGAAGAACGGCCAGCAGGCACATGAGGCGATGGACTTTGAGCTTGAGCGCTTCATGCACTTGTATGCCATGAACCGCGGCATTCTACTGACTCCGTTCCACAATATGGCATTGATGTCTCCGCAAACCGAAGCGGCCCAGGTCGATCGACATACCAAGGTCTTCCGCGAAGCTTTGAAAGAACTGACGACTTAGCCGCCGGATGCGGTCTCCTGTTACTCTTTTCCTTCGCATGAGACTCGTGGCGCAGACGCTGGTCTTGGCCGTGGGTGTGCCGTTCGTGCTTCTTGCATGCGCAACCATCGGCCCGCCCCAGCCACCCTCACTGAACCTGCCTCAACCGCCAGGCGATCTGCGCGCATCGCGCAAAGGAGAACGCGTCAACCTGACATGGACCATCCCCACGGGGACCACAGATCGTGCGACCGTCCGTAGTCTCGGCCCGACCCTGATTTGCCGCGGCCCCGGGGACCTGAGCGCCTGCAACCCACCAACGGGCGAGATCGAGACTCCCGTCAGCCCAGGCGCCAGTTCGTCCGGCCGGAAGCCTCAAGCTTCATACACCGACGCCCTTCCACCGCAGTTGGAGAGCGACGATCCATCCACATTCGTAACGTATGCGGTGCAGGTTCTTAATCGCGACCGTCGAGGTGCAGGCCTGTCGAACCAGGTACGCGTCTCGCTCGCTCGTACGCTGCCACCGCCGCGCGATTTTCGCGTGCAGGTCACCAAAGAAGGAATCGTGCTGGGTTGGACTGGCGAAATCGTTTCGGCCCTCGAGGATCTCCACTATGTATACCGTGTTTACCGCCGTGTTGAAGGCAGTGACGCTCAAATATTGACCGGAGAACTTCGCCCCGGCCCGGAAACCAGCTACACCATGACCGATGTCAACATCGAATGGGAAAAGACTTACTTCTATCACGCTGAGGCGGTCACTCAGGTTCAGCGCCCAAACAAATCGGCACTGGAAATTGAAGGAGACGACACGCCTGAGATCAAAGTCTTCGCGGACGATGTGTTTCCGCCCACCGTACCGGCAGAATTGCAGGCCGTGTTCTCCGGCCCAGGCCAGAAGCCATTCATCGATCTGGTGTGGGCCCCGGTCGCAGACGCAGACTTGACCGGCTACAACGTATATCGCCGCGAAGAGGGCACGAGTCCTGTAAAGTTGAATGGAGAGTTGATCAGAACTCCTGCATATCGCGACGAGCACGTGTTTTCGGGAAAGAAGTACTTCTATTCAGTGTCCTCCCTCGACCTGCGCGGCAACGAGAGTGTGCGGTCGGAGGAAGCCAGCGAATCGGTGCCATGAGAGCTTCGAGCTTCGAACAAAAACGAGATTACGCGTTGCTCGTGGCTCGAAACTCAATGCTGAAAAGTATTTCGAGAGAGAAAGCATGAAATATTGTCGATTTCATTGGAATGGTGAAGCTCATTACGGCTTGGTCGAATCAGTAGCGGGGCATGATTCCATCGTCAGACTCCTGCTTACACCTCCGGAAGAAGCTGATGGCGACATGGAAAGCCTGCGCACCCGGAAGATCGAAGCTATTCCGCTGGAGCAAGCGGCGCTGCTGCCCCCGGTGCGGCCGTCGAAGATCGTTTGCGTGGGTCGCAACTATCGCGAACATGCTGTCGAGTTAGGGCATGAGGTCCCGAAAGAGCCTCTTATCTTTCTTAAAGCCACGTCGGCGTTGCTGTCGCCTGGTGGAACAATTCGTCGTCCCAGGCTCTCGCAGCGTGTGGACTATGAGGGCGAGTTGGGCGTCGTCATCGGCAAGTCGTGTTATCAGCCGCCTGCTGACGCCGATATCCGGCAGTACATTCTCGGCTACACCTGCGTCAACGATGTAACCGCGCGCGATCTGCAGAACAAAGACGGCCAGTGGAGCCGCGCCAAAGGCTTCGACACGTTCTGCCCTGCGGGCCCGCTGGTCACCGACGAGATCGATCCCTCGGCCGGCGTAGGCGTCGAGACCCGCGTGAACGGGAATATGAAGCAGCAAGGGAACACCCGCGACTTCATCTTCACCCTCGATACAGTAATCCGCTACATCGCGCAGGCTATGACCCTGTTTCCGGGAGATTTGATTCCGACCGGCACACCGTCGGGAGTGGGGCCGCTGACCGCGGGAGATACCGTGGAGATTAGCGTTGAAGGCGTAGGGATCCTTCGAAATACAGTGGTTGACGAGTAGCCGCTACTGCAGGCGAAAGCGTTCGCGGATGAGCCTTTGCAGCCGCGGCCGATAGATCAAATCGAAGGCGAGTTCCTTGTCGGGGAACATTGCCAGCGCTGCTCTCTTTGCCCCCGCCGCCAACTCGGAAGCTTCTTCCACCGTGAGGTTCGGGTCCTGCCCGATCACCGACATCACCATGCCCACCATAACCTGCAGGCGACGGATCTTGCGAGCTTCTTCCTCCAGCTCCCAGCGCGTTTGCTGCTGTGCGATCGGATATCCAGATTCATCCCCAGCCTGCCGAGAGGCATTCATGCGATCCCCTTCACCCATCGTCCTTGCGTTTGGATGATGTGCCCCGCCCTGGCGTTGCGCCATGGTTAGGGTCATTCTGCCTGATTCCTGAAAGAAAGCAACCGCCCAAAGGTGCCCTTCTGGGTTAGTACCTATGCATCCGCATCCTTCTGCAGTGTTTACCGGGACTTCGATTCCTCCGGCTAGGAGTAGAATTTACAAAGGACGCTAAACGATATCGGGTCAAGAGTTCTATCTGGAGAGCTTCATGTCAGAGCCAACCAATCCGGCAGCGAGCGTCACACCGCGTCCCAATCCGAACGAGAAACTCATCAAAGTGTTCGATTCCGAAGACGAATCCGAGGCGATGATCGTAAAAGGACTGCTGGAATCGGCAGGCATTGATAGCGATCTCACTTCGGCCACCATGGTGCAAGACACATTTCCGGGACTGGGCGGGATGCTCATCCTAGTGCGCGAGCAAGATGCGGAAACCGCTCGTAAGCTGATTGAGGAGAATCGTCAGCCGGTTCCCTCCCCAGATGACGACGAAACCGCCGAGATTCAGATTATTGACGACTCGCCGAAGAAGAAGTGACCGAGCGGCCATCGAAGTAGAAGGTCACGGCTCCATCTAGGTCTGTGCGATATACGCGAGTTCTCGCGGAAGCCAGACGCTCCAGGGTTTCATATCTCGGCAGCCCAAACGAATTTCCTGACCCGACAGAGATGATGGCGAACTCCGGTCTGGCGGTGTCGATCAGTTCCTGAGTGGTCGCATTCGAGCTGCCATGATGCCCTACCTTCAGCAGAGTTGCTTTCGGGTGTTCCAACTCACAGACCAACCTCTCGGTACGCTTCTGGGCGTCGCCCTCCAGCAATAACGAGGATTGGCCATAGGCGAGACTGAGCACCATCGAGTCGCTGTTCTGTGGTTTATCGCCCACGGGCCAATCGCGTGGTGGGAAGAGCACCCGAACTTCGGCGCCGCCAAAGTCGAACGCATCGCCCTCCCAGTGACGGACGATCTTCACTCCAGTCGCTTGTGCCGTTGCGATGAGGTCTTCCAGCGCGCGACTTGGAGGCAACACGCCGACCCACAGTTCTTTTGGACGGAAGTTTCTCACCACAGCGGCCATGCCGCCCATGTGGTCGGAGTGCCCGTGCGAAATCGCCACTGCGTCGAGGCGAGAGATGCCCCGTTCCCACAGGTACGGCGAAACCACATCTTCCCCGAAGTCGAGTTGAGATCCGCCCGGACCGATCGGACCGCCCGCATCCACCAGGAGAGTTTTCCCGTTGGGAGTGATGACGAGGATCGAGTCGCCTTGTCCTACGTCGATGGCGGTCAACTCCATCACGCCGGAATGCACACGCGGGCGCGGTGTAACGACGGCAAGCGCGAGTGAGACCAGACTGAGACCCGCCAGTCCCGCAACCGTGACCGCGGGTCTGCGGCGAGCTGCCCACATCGCAAGCAAAATCGATGCGGCCGCAATCGCGATCATGGCCGCCGATGGCGTCGCGATGCGAACGTCTGCAAGACGCAGCCCGCCCAGACTACGGACGGTTCCAGTAATTCCCTCAAGTGCGAATGTTGTTACAAGAACCGCCGGCTTTGCTAGCCAAGGTGAAACATACCCTAAGACAAGCGAGGCCACCGCAGCCGGCATCATCAGCTCGGTCAAAGGCACGACCGCGAGATTCGCCGGTAGCCCAATCGTTGTCGCGCGATGGAAATAGTAGGCCATCGGCAAAGCGAGCCCCGCCTGCATTACAGCGGAGACGAAGAGCAGATCCCAGCCAGCGAACGTACATCGCGTCGCGCCGATTACGATTCGCCGCGCCCACTTGTCTCCGATGAACCCGGCCAGCCGCGCTGATATGAGTTGCAAGTCCAGTTGGAATTGCGCCACTCGGGGCGGCAGCTGCGCCGTGTATCGTGGCGAATCCCAGCCCGTCAGCGCCTGCCGGTACAGTTGGGAGGTTCTCTCGAGCATTGGGATGCCGATCGCCGCCACGATCAGCACGCACAGGAAAGTCATCTGGAAGCTGGCCGTAAACAGCTGCCGCGGATCGAGGACGAGCAATCCGAGCGCCGCTGCACCGAGCGCATTCGTCATCGCGCGGTCGCGGTAGAGCAACCGCGCTCCAAGGTAGACGGCGCACATCAGCGTGGCCCGCCAGACCGGGGCTCCTACTTCCGTGATAAAAGCGTAGCCTGCACAGGAGGCAACGGTGAGCACGGTCGCAGCCACCTCCTCAACGCGCAACCGCCGCAGCGTCCAGAAGACGACGAAAGCCAGAATGCTTACGTTCATGCCCGAGACGACCAGGATGTGGTATGTGCCTGAACGTTGAAAATCGACGCGCGTATCTCGATCAATAAAGGCTTCCTCTCCGATCACCATCGCGTCGATCAGCACCGCCGCGCGCACGGGCCAGAGCTCGTGCACCTTGGCAATCACGCTGCGGTGCATGCGGCTGCGCAGACGCTCCATACGGCTGCCCGCAAAACCGGGCAGGCGTTCGATCTGTTCCACCTTTGCTGATCCCAGGGCGGCGAGGCCGCGATCGGCAAGATATCCTTCGTAGTCGAATGCCCCGGGATTTCGGAAATTGCGCGCGGGCCTAAGCTTCGTCTCAAAGCGAATACGGTCGCCATGGTGGAATGTCGGCGGCAATGACATGAAGCCGGTTTGCTCGGAATCGTCCTCGTTCGCCCATGGAATGTAGACATTTAGTCGAACTCCAGAGTGAACGGGCGAGGTTTGTCCATCGACAGTCTGGATCTGTTCAGATTCGACATCAAGGGTCTGCCGGAGTTCCGCTACGCCTCCACGCTGGATCCGACCTTCCGCCTTGATGTGGGCTGTGACTTGCACTTCGCGATGATCAGCATAGGGGAGGATAGAAGTGTCGAGCCTGGGTGAGCCATTGCGCAATTGAATGTGAAGTGCGCCAGCCAGGAAGAAGCCCGCCAATGCCAGAAGCCAAGCCAGTCCGGATCGTCGGTACGCGAAGTATGCCGCTGCCGCAAAGAACGCCCCAGCCGCGATCAGCCACCACATCGCCGGCCGCCAGGCGTAACTGCCTGCCAGGATGCCCAGAGAGTAGCTGCCCGCAGCCCACAGCATCGGCTGCCGCGAGGCCTTGAACTCGAATCTCGGAGGGCCTGTCGCGGTGGGCGGCGAAATCATTGGAAAAGCTTATAGAGAGCAGTCGGCCCGGATGGTGTCGCGGTGGGATTCAGTGCGCGAGATGAACCACCGTCTCCAGATGAAACGTCTGCGGAAACAGATCCACGAGATGCACCTGCTCGATCCGATACCCACCTGCGAGCAGAACGACCAGATCGCGCGCCAAGGTCACCGGATCGCAGGAAACGTAAACCACGCGTGGCGCGCCCAAAGTCACCAGCATGCGCGCCACGCGTGCTCCCAAGCCACCGCGAGGCGGGTCCACTATTGCCAGGTCGGGCCGAACTGCAGGATGGGGGAAAACTGCGCCCTTCCCGGCCCGCCCCTTTTTCGCGCTTCCGGATAAGTACTGTTCGGTCGTGGCCCGGACAGCCTCTCCATTCGAGCCCAGATTGTAGGAAAGATCCCCTGTGGAAGTCTGTGACGACTCAACAGAAACGATGTGACGTATGTCACAAAGGGCTGTGGAAAACAGCCCGACCCCGGCATAAAGATCGAGTGCGAGCTCTCCCGACTGGTCGCCCGTCACGATCTTGACAAGCTCGTCCGTGAGATGGCGATTGGTCTGGAAAAATGACCCGGCGCCGACACGGTAGGCGGCATGTCCGGTTTTGTACGCGAGGTGATCCGTGCCCACTGTCAGAATGCGCTCGCGCGTAAACCCTTTCTGTTCCCGAGATACTGCGACTCCCACGATTTCTGCCATGGACGTGCTGAAATCCTCGGCCCACTGCCGCAGTGTGGCGCGGCGTGAATCCGGTTTCGCCGATATCTCCACCAGGAGGTGGGTGTCCTCGGCATTCGCGAAGAACTCGACTTCGTCCACACCGGGCGGCACTTTGCCCTCACGGCCACTGCGCCAGAGGGCCGCAATCCCTTGATTGATCAGGGGGGAGCTTATTGGGCATTGCTCAACGGCCAACAGCTCGTGCGACGCCATTTTGAAGTATCCCGCCTCGAACTCAGGCTCCGTCTGCACCTTCAGCCGCGAGCGGTTCCGATAATTCCAGGGCGCCGAAGGATGCACCTGAATCTCGACTGCCAGATCAAGTTTGGCCGTCCGGCGCAGCGTTTCGCGCAGGATTTCTTTTTTGATCTCCAGTTGATGTTCGTAGTCTGTGTGCTGATAGTGGCATCCACCGCAGCGCCCGAAGAAGGGACATCCGGGTTCAACACGGTGAGGCGACGCCTCGATAATTGCTTCGGCGCGCGCCCGCGCGAATCCCGGCTTCTGCTCGGCGAGGGAAGCTTCGATCCTCTCTCCGGGAAGCACGAAAGGAACAAAGACAGCCTTGCCGCGCCCCTGCTCGTCGGCGGGCAGATGCGTCAGCCCGTCGCCGCCGTAGATCATCTTTTCTATGGTCAGAAGCAAGACTCGATTCTAAACGCTTCAGAGCGCGCGTCCGGCCGCCGCGCCGGAGGCCCATGCCCATTGGAAGTTGAATCCACCAAGATGGCCGGTGACATCGACCACTTCACCGATGAAATACAATCCGGGAACTTTTCGGCTCTCCATCGTTTTGGCGGACAGTTCATCGGTGTCGATTCCGCCCACGGTGACCTCTGCCTTGCCGAATCCCTCGGTGCCTGCCGGATGAATCGTCCATGTGTGCAACTTTCGTTCGGACTCCATGAGCGCAGCGTTAGTCCAAACGGTCGGCGCGTGCAGCTCCAGCCAGCGATCAGCGAAGCGGGCTGGAAGGATCTTTCTCAACTCAGATCTGAGAGTTGTCGCATTGCGCGGAAGTTTTGCATCCCGGAACACCGCTGTTGCTTCACGTTCCGGCGCTAAGTCAATGCTGATCGCATCGGCACTCTGCCAGTATGACGAAATCTGTAAAATCGCGGGGCCGCTCAAGCCGCGATGGGTGATCAGCATCTTTTCACGAAATTTCTGCCCGACACATGAGACGACCACCTCGGCAGACACACCGCTCAAGTCGCAATAACATGCTCGATCCGGCTGGTTGAGAGTAAACGGCACCAGCCCCGGGCGCGGCTCGCGGGTCTTCAACCCGAATTGCCGCGCCAGATCATAGCCAAACGAAGTCGCTCCAATCTTCGGAATCGACAAGCCGCCGGTCGCGACCACCAGTGCCGATGCGCGGAATTCTGTGGTCCCAGTTCTCACCTGAAATTCATCCGCAAGTCTCACCTTGTGAACTCCGGCATTGAGAAAGATATCGACCTGCGCTGCCCGGCATTCTTCTTCCAGCATGTCGACGATCTCGCGCGCCGATCCATTGCAGAACAACTGCCCCAGAGTCTTCTCGTGATAGCGAATCCGATGCCTCTCGACCAGTGCGATGAAATCCGCCGCCGTGTAACGCGCTAGCGCCGATTTCGCGAAGTGCGGATTGGAACTGATGAAGTTTTCAGGACGGCAGTAAATGTTCGTGAAGTTGCAGCGTCCGCCTCCGGAGATCAGGATCTTTTTGCCAAGACGATCGGCATGTTCCAGCACAGCGACGCGCCGTCCGCGCTTGCCTGCCTCGATCGCGCACATCAAGCCCGCGGCACCGCCACCGAGAATCAACGCGTCGAATTTCTGAATTACGGAAGTCACATGTAGAAGAGGCTGAGACGCGGCAGATTGTATTTCTCGAGAAGCTTCTTTTGCATGTATTGTTTCTGCAACTGTTCAATCTGGGGAGCAGACATTTTGCGGCGGTAGGGCGCCATATCGCGGTCTGCCTGAGCTCGGATGCTGACCATCTCTTCGTCGGGCGCTGATGTCAGCAAGGCCGCGAACAGCTTCTCTTCGATGACAGTAAGGCGCCGCTCCAAGTCTTCCAATCGGCCCTTGCTTCCACTGTGCACCGCCAGCTCCCGCAGGGTCTTCGCCGCTTCAGACACAATCATTCGTACCGGCTGGGCGCTCTCGGGAAATTCCGCGGCCTCAAGGACAGCGGCATTCCGCTCAAGAAATGCGACGATTGTTCCTGGCTCAAATCCTTGATTTGCGCGGGGCCTTTCGTCGGCAGATTGCGCTCCAACGGCCGCCTCCTTCATATCTTCCGCCGCGCCCAGCACTTCCTGCGAACAGTAGGCCAGGCTGTTGATCTTGCGGGTTCTCGTCGTTCGCTGATCATACTTATCAAACGCCGCATCGATTCCGCGCAGCACAGCCTCCAGCGGGATGCCTGCATCTTTCCAGGTTTCAATAAGAGCCCAGTCGAGCGTGGAAAGCAGCAGTCCTCCGCCGCGACGCCGTAAATAGCGCTCTTCAATCTCGGTGAAGTAGTTGAAGTAGTTTTCCACGGCCGGTCAGCGGGCGGAACGCGACGTGGGACTGGCCGCTTTGCCGTTGCCGTTGGAGGATTTTTGCTGCGAAGCTTTCAGGCCCTTCGAGGACTTCGCGCCAGCCTTGGTCGCCGCGTCTCGCCGTATCGCGGCATTTCGCTCCCAGATGATGCGCAGCCCCTCAAGCGTGAGGAACTCGTCCACCTGCTTGATGTACTTCGACCCTGTGCCAATCATCGGGCCGAGCCCACCTGTAGCGAGCACGCGGGTATCAGGTCCAAGCTCGCCGAGCAACAACTCGATGATTCCATCCACCAGCCCCAGATATCCGTAATACAGTCCGGATTGCAAGCTGCCGACAGTGTTCGATCCGATCACGCGGGTAGGCTTGCGAATTTCCACTCGCGGCAATCTCGCGGTGCGCTCGAACAATGCATCCGCCGAAATGCCGATCCCAGGACAAATCACTCCGCCCAGATACTCGCCCTTGGCCGAGACGCAATCGAAGGTCGTCGCAGTTCCGAAGTCCACGATCACGCACGGGCCGCCGTATTTCTCGAATGCGGCCACGGCATTGACGATGCGATCCGCGCCCACTTCGGCCGGATTGTCGTAGTGCACCGGCATCCCGGTCTTCACGCCCGGCTCAATGAATAAAGGCCGCAGATTGAAATACCGTTCGCATACCTGTCGCAGCACAGGATCGAGCGGCGGGACCACGGAAGAGACGACTATCCCATGAATGCCCTTCGACTCCAGGCCCGCCATGGAAAACAGGTTGCGGAAGAGCACGCCGCATTCGTCGACCGTACTCCTGCGCGAAGTGGCCACCCGCCAGTTCGCGAGCAGTTTTTCGAACCGGCCTTCGTCGTCGGCATCCCCGCCAGGATGCACCTTGGCGGCTCGGGCGAAGACGCCCAGCACGGTGTTCGTATTGCCTACGTCGATGACCAGCAGCATGATGGTAGCGTTGGCGTCCCTAACTGCTATCTTTCCCGCACGGTCCCACTCAAAACTGTCTGCACGCCATACGGAGTCCGCACCTGCAAAAAGCCGCGCGAATCAAGCCCTTCAGTGGTTCCTTCAAAAGATGAGCCGTTCTCCTCGATGCGAACTCGTTTCCCGACGACCCACGACGAATGCTCGGCAAAGCGGCGCAGAATTGCCTCTTGTGCGTCACCACCTTCCGACAATTGCCGATACTCGCGGTCGAGCGATTTTAACAAAGCACCGACGAGTTCCACGCGCGACCACTCGCTGCCCGTCGTGAGCTGCAAGGAGGTCGCGGCCAGATCTTTCGCGAAACTCGCCTGATTCACATTGATGCCAATGCCCACGACGATGTAACGGACGCGCGTGACTTCGGCGTTCATCTCCGCCAGAATCCCGCACACCTTCTTATTGTCGATCAGGACGTCATTGGGCCACTTCAGATCAGCCTGCACGCGAGAGTCAATCTGTTGAATCGCCGATTGCACCGCGAGCCCGGCCGCAAGCGAAAGCGCTAGAACATCCGACGGCGGCGAGGCGGGCCGCAAGATCACCGAGCAGTAAATTCCCGTCGACCGCGGAGACTGCCACGAGTTGGCACCGCGCCCACGACCGGCCGTCTGCTCTTCGGCGAGAAACACGCTGCCCTCGGGCGCTCCTTCGGCGGCCGCTGTCATCGCCGCAGTATTCGTCGATCCAATCTTGTAGAAGTGATGAAGGTGCGACTCAAAGATCGTGCCACGTACCAGCGGGCGCAGGATCTCCGGCAGTAGCAGGTCGGGCACTGAACGCAACTGATAGCCGGTAGCCGAATGACCGGCAACGTCCACACCCATCCCGCGCAATTGCTGAATCAGGCGCCAGACTTCGGAGCGGCTCGAAGCAATCTCGTCAGCGATCTTGGTTCCGCTGACCACAACCGTGGCGTGCTCCATCAAGAGGCGCACGATGCGACCCAGCCGGAGGTCAGTAGGCTGCTGGTAAGCGATGGACGTGGCCTGTAAGGCCGTCTTCCGCCCGGCCTTGTTCTCACGAGTTTTGCCGGAGTTGCCGATGCCCGAATTATCGGCGAATCCCTGGCAAACGACAAATCTGATGCTAAGAGCTCGGCGCAAAGCCAGGAGCCTGGATTACGAGCACCGCAGGCTCCACAAGGTATGTTCCTTTCGAGTCCTCAAGGTTTGTCCGGATTAGCTCTTAAACGGGCACGACGCGAAGGCTCATGTCGACAGCGTGCGTCGAGTGGGTAAGCAGTCCGACAGAGATGAAATCCACGCCGGTCTCCGCGTAAGCACGAACATTTTCCAGCCGCACTCCGCCGGAGCACTCAATGGGAATGCGGCCACCGGACTTTCTCTCACTTTCACGCGAGCAGCGCTCGACGGCGCGGCCCACATCCTCTGGCAACATGTTGTCGAGCAGGACGGCCTCGGCCCCGTTCGTCAGCGCCGTTTCCAACTCGTCCAGCGTGCGGATTTCCACTTCGATCGGCTGCGAACCTCGCCGGTTGCGGTGCGCGCGTTCCAGAGCCGGTGCGATCCCGCCCGCCAGCGCAATGTGATTGTTCTTGATCAGCACGCCGTCAGAAAGATCGAGCCGATGATTCTGTCCGCCGCCGCAACGAACCGCATATTTGTCAATGGCGCGCAGGCCAGGAGCGGTTTTACGAGTGTCGAGAATGCGGGCCCGCGTACCCGACACCGCTTCGACGAACTTGCGGGTCAGCGTTGCGATGCCGCTCATGCGCTGCAGAAAGTTGAGCATCACGCGTTCGCAGGAGAGAATCACGCGAGCATTATGGCGAATCACGGCCACAGACTGCCCAGCCCGCAGGCGCACGCCATCGAAGATTTCCGGATGCGTGGTGACTTCGTAGTGAGCGGTCACCGCTCCGTCCAGGGCAGCATAAACGTCGAGAATGCGCGCCACGCATCCAATCCCGGCCAGGATGCATTCCTGTTTCGCGATGATCGTCGCCGCCGCCCGCTGATTGGCATCAATGCAGGCATAGCTGGTCGCATCGCGCGTCGCCCGATCTTCGTGCAACGCGTTCTCTAAAATCGCCGTAAGCCGCCGTGAATTCCAATCCATAAAACCAGTGATCGGTGATCAGTTACCCGTGCCAGCGGGGGTGCCCCACTTCTGGCCGGGTTTGCCAGAAGTGGGGATTTTGACGGTGCAGGAAAAAGCCTCTTCCCAATCTGGCTCAACTGCAGCCCAATTCTTTCAGCTTGCTGACCGTTTTCTCCTTCAGCACCGCAAGTTCCTGCTGCTGCTTCCTCAGATTCTCCACGACGCTCGCTGGAGCTTTGGCCAAAAACTGTTCGTTCCCCAGTTGCCGTTGCCCGCTGCCGATGCCCTTTTCAAGCCTGTCCAGTTCCTTCTTCAGCCGCTCGCACTCGCCCGCCACATCGATCTTGCGCTCATAAATAACGTGAACGTCAAAGCGAGCCGTGCTGCGCGAGCCGGCGACTTTTGCCAGCGAGTGCTCCACAAACCTGATCCTCTCCACGTTGGCCAGACGTTCCACCGCGCTACGGTTGTGCTCGATCATCGTACGGATCTCATTCTCATGCGCGAAGACCTCGATCGGCACCTTGGCCTTGGGTTCGATCTTCAGTTCCGCTCGCAGATTCCGGATGCTCACGATCAAATCCTGCAGGATGGCCATCTCGGTTTCGGCCGCGACGTTAACCTGCCCATCATCCGCCTGCGGATACGAAGCCAAGGCAATCGACTTCAGTTCCGGTCTGTGCTCATAGATCGTCTGCCAGATCTCTTCACTGATAAACGGCATTACCGGATGCAGCAGCCGCAGCGAGGCATCAAACAGATTCACCAGATTAGTGCAGGCAATCTTCGCGGCGCCCCTGTCATCTCCCTCAAAGTTCAGCCGCGGCTTGATCAGCTCCAGATACCAGTCGCAGAATTCGCCCCAGAAAAAGTCGTAAATGCTGTTCGCTGCCTCGTGGAACCGGTACGTCGCCAGCGCATCGTTGACATTCGCCGCAACTCGATTGAAGCGCGAGAGAATCCACCGATCCTCAAGCGAGCTTGCCTGAAAGCTGGAAACGCCTGTGTAGGGGCGGACGCCTCGTCCGCCCCCGGGCCGAAGGCCCGGTTCGACCCTGTCCACATTCATGAACATGAACCGCGCCGCATTCCAGATCTTGTTGGCGAACGCCCGATATCCCTCAGTCCGGTTCTCGTTAAACGCAATGTCCGTTCCCGGCGCGGCCATGGCCGCCAGCGTGAAGCGAGTCGCATCCGTACCGAATCGGTCGATGATCTCCAGGGGATCGATTACGTTCCCTTTGGTCTTCGACATCTTCTGCCGCTCGGCATCGCGGACGAGCGCATGAATATATACCTCGCGGAAGGGCACGCTGTCGTTTTTCTTGTCCTCGTAGCCGCTTGCCTTCTTGATCGCGGAATCCTGCTGGTGCCCCTGCATGAAGTGGCAGCCAAACATGATCATGCGCGCCACCCAGAAGAACAGGATCTCGTAGGCGGTGATCAGCAAAGTCGTCGGATAAAACACCGCCTGATCCCGTGTCTTCTCCGGCCAGCCCAGGGTCGTGAAAGGCAGCAGTCCCGACGAGAACCAGGTATCCAGCACATCCGGAACCTGCTCTAGCTTCGTTCCGCCACATTTCCGACACTTCGCAGGCGCCTCTCGCGCGACGATGACTTCCTTGCACGATCCGCAAGTCCATGCCGGAATCCGATGTCCCCACCACAACTGCCGCGACACGCACCAGTCGTGGATGTTGTTCATCCAGTTCAGATAGATCGTGCGGTAGTTTTCCGGGACAATCGTGATCTCGCCGGATTCCACGGCCTCGCGCGCGCGGTCCGCCAGAGGCTTGATTTTCACGAACCACTGTTCCGAGAGGCGCGGCTCGATGATCGTGCCACAGCGATCGCACTTGCCGATCGCCAGCTTGTAATCCTTCTCGGCAACAAGAAATCCCTGCTCGCGCAAATCATGCAGCACGCGTTTCCGCGCTTCAAACCGGTCGAGTCCGGCGTATGGACCCGCCTTCTGGTTCATGTGCGCGTGCTCGTCCATCACATTGATTTCCGGCAGGTCATGACGCTTGCCCGCCTCAAAATCGTTGGGATCGTGCGCCGGGGTGACTTTCACCGCACCCGTGCCAAACTCCGGTTGCGCCAGTTCATCAGTGATGATCGGGATCTCCCGGTTCATCAGCGGCACGAGGGCTTTCTTGCCGTGCAGATGCGTGTAGCGCTCGTCTTTCGAGTTCACCGCGATCGCCGTGTCGCCCAGGATCGTCTCAGGCCGGGTCGTCGCAACCGTGATGAACTCCGAAGTGCCGATGATGGGATAGCGAACCTCCCACAGCTTGCCCGCAACTTCCTCGTGTTTGACCTCAAGGTCGGAAATCGCGGTCCCGTGCCACGGGCACCAGTTCACGATGTAGTTCCCGCGATAGATCAGCCCCTCTTCATACAGTCGGACAAACACCTCACGCACCGCGTGCGAGAGATTGTCATCCATGGTGAAGTACTCGCGGTCCCAGTCGACCGATGCGCCAAGCCGCTTCATCTGATCGAGGATCGCCCCACCGTACTCACGTTTCCATTCCCAGACACGCTCCACGAACTTCTCGCGCCCCATGTCGCGGCGCTTCTTGCCTTCCTTCTCCAGCTGCTTTTCGACCATCATCTGCGTGGCAATGCCGGCGTGGTCGGTCCCTGGCAGCCAGAGCGTGATGAATCCCCGCATGCGATGCCAGCGCACAATGATGTCCATCTGCGTCTGGTTGAGCATGTGCCCCATGTGCAGACGTCCCGTAACGTTGGGCGGAGGCAGCAGCAGCGTGAACACCGGCCGAGTCTCGCCGGGCGGCGGCGTAGGGACAGAGAAGAGCTTCTCTTTAATCCAGTAGTCAGCCCAGCGCTTCTCAATCGCGCCCGGCTCATAAGCTTTAGGAAGTTCGTGCGGCATAGAAAGCAGTCAGCACCCAGCGGCCAGCAATCAGCCAGTGAAAGCCACCACACACTGTCATCCCGAGCGAAGTCGAGGGACTTTGTGTTACGACGTGCACTGACTGCTGAGTGCTGACTGCTGAGTGCTCTCCTTGATCTTATATGCGCATGAAAAGAAGGGTCAAACCTGACGAGGGGTGAGAACACGAATTGAGCGAATATGCCCTTCCCCAACCAACGCAAAATCTTCTTCCAGCGTTGTGAGACCGGCGGAGACAAGCTGGAAAATCTTCCTTTTAAAAACAACTGAGTGCTTAGCCCTGGCACATACGAACTCACTGGCGAGCCTGGCGTTTCACGACTCGTACTGACTGACTAACTCGGACTGCTCTCTGCGTTCTTGTATGCGGTGAAAAGACGGGGCAACCCAGACAAGCGGAGTTATACGCATTGATGGTTGACCGCAGTTGCAGACGAGCTTACGATTCACCGACATGGATCCAAAGTCCCCGGGTCCCGGACAACTCCTAAACCACTTCCGTTTGGTCGAGCAGATCGGACAAGGCGGCATGGGTGTTGTTTTTCGAGCATACGATGAAAGATTAGAACGAGAAGTCGCAGTAAAGGTGCTCCATCCCAATATGCTTAGTGATGTGTCCTCCCGAAGGCGTTTTCGTCGGGAAGCACTGATGCTGAGTCGCCTGAACCACCCCAACGTCGAGGCAGTCTACGACTTTAATTCAGCAGATGGTGTTGATTATCTCGTCCTGGAATACGTTCCAGGTGTTTCGCTGGACGAACGTCTGAGAACTGGACCGCTTCCCGAAGCGGAGACCATCGCACTGGCACTGCAGTTAGCTCGCGGGCTTGCAGCGGCTCACGCGCAAAATATCGTTCACCGGGACCTCAAGCCTGGCAACCTGCGAATAACGCCTGAGGGCGTGCTAAAAATCCTCGATTTTGGCCTCGCTCAATTAGCGATATTGCCCCAACAGGGAACGTTAGCGGAAACCGAGACGTGTCGGCTTCGCTTCTCCGGCACTTTGCCGTACAGTTCGCCAGAACAACTGCTTGGTAGGGAGGCTGATGTCCGCTCTGATATCTACTCCGCCGGTGCCGTCCTATACGAGTTGACGACCGGGTCTCGGCCATTTCCGCATGGTAAGGGTCTCATTGAAGCCATTATCAAAGGATCACCACCATTGCCTCATCTCGTCAGGAAGGGCATCTCTGCTGCTCTTGAAGTGGTGATCCTGAAGTGCATGGAGACGGAACCACTGCACCGTTATCAGAGTTCTGAGGAGCTGCTGGAACAACTCTCGCGAATTAAAGATGGCCGTACCTCAGTGGCGCCTCCCGGGCCAGGCATAGGGCTCATATTTCGAAAATATTTGCCAGTTTTTGCCTTGGCCATGGCGCTCCTGGGAGCATTTGTCGTTCTGCGCCACAAGAAACCGCCCTTGGTTAGCAAGGCCCAACCGCGTGTCATGGCGGTACTGCCCTTCGATGCCTTAGGCCAAGATGCGGTTACCAACGCTCTAGGACTTGGCCTGACGGAAACGCTCGCGACCCGATTGGTGGAGGCAAGTCAAGACGATGGCATCCAACTAGTCTCACCTCACGAACTGCGCGATAAGCCAGTAAGAAATGCCTCGGAGGCGAGAAAAGAGTTTGGCACCGACTTGGTCCTCGAGGGCACGATTCAAAGGGTCGGCGACACTTTGCGTATTACCTGCAATCTTGTGGACTCCAGAACCGCGCGACAGATCGCGGCTCGCACCTTCACCCGCGACGCCGCAGATATCTTCGGCCTGCAAGATGAAGTTGTGAATCGGACCATAGAGATGTTGCCTGCTGAAATTGCTCCCCAGCGACGTCGAGACTTGGCGAGGCTTCCAGACACGCATCCCCCGGCTTACGAGGCATATATCCGAGGCAGGGGCTATTTGCAGGAATATCAGAAACCCGAAAATATCGACAACGCAATTGAGGAATTCAACCAGGCCTTGAAAATCGACCCGGATTACGCCCCCGCGTATGCCGGTCTCGGCGAGGCCTATTGGATCGGTTTTCAGCAGCCGATGAATCGAGGCAAGGAATGGCTTACCCAGGCAGCTCGAAACTGCGAGAAGTCCCTGAGCCTCAATCAGCAGGTTGCCGAGGGTCGAATATGTCTGGGCAATGTGTCTTTCGGAACTGGCAAATACGAAGAAGCGGTAGAGCAATATCAGCGTGCGCTCGACCTGAATCAAAACAGTGACGACGCTCTTGAAGGGCTCGCCGCAGCCTATGCCAAGTTAGGAGAACTGTCCAAGTCAGAGGCGGCCTTTAAGAAAGCCATCGCTCTCCGACCGACTTACTGGGGAGTGTACAGCTGGCTAGGAGAATTTTATGTTAATCAGGCTCGATATTCCGAGGCCGCCGACGCGTTCTCCAAAGCGATTGAGATGGCCCCGGGAAACTACCGCGGATACTCAAATCTAAGTGCGGTTTATGTGTATCTGGGCCGATACTCAGACGCGATTGAAGCTGCGAATCGATCGATTGAACTCTCGCCTAATCGCGATGCGCTAGCCAATCTGGGGGCCGCCTACTTCTTGCAGCACCACTTCGCCGAAGCGGAGGCTATTTTCAGGCGAGGATTGCAGTTCGACGATCGAGACCCCTTGGATTGGGGAAATCTCGGCGATGCGCTCTACTGGATCCCTGGACGACGACCAGAATCTAAAGATGCCTATCGGAAGGCTGTCTCACTAGCGCATTCGCAAGTCGAGGTGAATCCACGGGACGCAAATGCTACTGCCTATATCGCGGAATATAGTGCAATGCTCGACGATAAGAAAACAGCGATGGCATCCATCAAAGCAGCGCTGGCATTAGCCCCGAACGATCCAGTTGTGATGTTCCGAGCCGCAATTGTCTTCAACCATTTCGATGACGACGCCAGCGCGCTCGCCTGGCTGGAAAGGGCAGCGAAAGCCGGACTCCCGCGCCCCAACATTCGCGACACGCCGGATTTTGATCACCTTAGAAATAATCCCCAGTTCGTGAAGCTTACGACGTCGTCCTAACTGTCCCCCTTTAATGATCCACGTGGACGCCTATGTTTTGGCCATTCCCACAGGCTGGATCAAGTACGTACGTATCACCGCAACCAAAAATGGGGAGCCAGCATGCGTTTGGTTTTTGCGGGGGATATCCAACAGGAAAAGTATTAACGGGAAATGTATTGTGCTTGAAATGGACAGTGTAATTACCTGAGGTTCCAGGTTTGTACAGAAATTGAAGGGTATCCGTGGCGTGCAGTCTGACGCCGGGGGGATCGAGTGTGCACTTAGCTGGATCGGATGCATTCACATACACAACGCAATTTGGAGCATTAGGGCAATAAGGATAGCGAGGCGTTAGATTGCTTGTAAAGAATGCTTCGTAAATCACAGCTAAGGCAACGACGGCGAGGCCAGCAATCGCGAGTCGAACAACATTCGTTTTGCTCATCGGGCACCTCCTGACAGATGGATCCGAAAAGCGTCACAAAGATAGCATGTACCTCATCATTGTCAAGCCGGTCTCACGAGCATTGGTCCTCTGACTATGGGGACCCGTGCCGTTTGACTAATACGACGGGTGGCCTTTGATCTCCCCCAACCACCATCGCTGTGCGGGGCCGTCCTTGCATGGTTTGCATGGGCGGTTACGATGCTGCCGACAGCGAGGGCACTCAGCCGCCCAACCCCGAGCCGATGTCTCATCTCACCGTTCATTGAGCCGGACCGGCCCTGATCATTCCGCGCAAGCTGATCGAAATCGATCAAGCCCACGATGCCCGTGATCACCATCCTCGATTCTGAGACGTCTAATCGGATGAGCTACCCGCTCCCTATGCTAGGATGACGCTCCAATGAACCCATGGGTCCAGGACATTCGCTTCGCTCTTCGCTCTTTCGCCAAGAACCCATGGTTCGCACTGGCGGCGGTCTTGTCGCTGGCGATCGGAATTGGAGCGAACACCTCCATCTTCAGTGTGGCGAATGCCTTACTGCTTCGGCCTCTGCCGTACGAAAATCCGGACCGGTTAGTGATCCTGTGGAATCGTTCCCTCGGCTTGGGCATCACACAAGACTGGTTTTCCACGGCACAGTATTTCGACATCAAGACTGGCCACCGTGGGTTTGAGCAGATCGCCATCGCGATTGGCGGCAATTTCAACCTGACCGGTCAGGGAGAGCCGGAACGAGTCGGCGCCATGCGCGTCTCATCGAATCTTCTTCCGATGCTCGGCGCTCATCCGGCGCTCGGTCGCCTTCTGACGCCGGACGAAGATTCGCCCGGCGCAACATCTACCGCAGTCCTGACCGATGGAATGTGGGCGCGGCATTTCGGCCGCGATCCGCGCATCATCGGCAAGTCCATCATCATTAATGGACAAATCTATGAAGTCGTCGGCATTTTGCCGCAGAGTTTTTCGTTGCCGCAGGAAGTTCTTCCTTTGCTCTACGGAACGGAGCAGGCCGACATTTTTCTGCCACTGCCGCTCGCACCTGCCGCTGCACAAGTACGCGATCACGAGGATTACAACCTCATCGGAAAGCTGAGGCCGGGCGTCTCGCTGCAGCAGGCCCAGGCAGAAATGGATACCATCACGGCCCGGCTGCGTCGCGATTTTCCGGAGAACTATCCGCCCAACGGTGGCCTCACGTTCAGCATTGTGCCACTCCTTGAGCAGGTTGTCGGCAACGTACGCCGCTCGCTGTGGGTGCTGCTCGGGTCCGTGGGTTTCGTGCTCCTGATCGCCTGCGCCAATGTCGCGAACCTCATGCTTTCGCGGGCCGTGGCTCGGCAGCAGGAAATTGCCGTGCGCACGGCCTTGGGCGCAACCCGATGGCATATTGTTCGTCAACTATTGACCGAGAGTCTCTTGCTTTCCCTTTCCGGCGGCGCGCTGGGAATCTTCATCTGCCTTGTCACCGTGAAGTCGATTCACATTTTCGGAACAAAAAGCATCCCGCGGCTGCAGGACGTAGGCATCGATGGACGAGTACTCCTGTTCACACTGCTGCTCTCAATTTTCGCCGGAATTCTTTTTGGCCTCGCCCCGGCCTTGCGCGTTGCAAGGCTGGATTTGAATTCCACTCTGAAAGACGCAAGCCGCGGCTCGGCTGGAACAAGCGCGGTCTGGGGTCGTGGTAACAATCTTCGACGGCTACTGGTGGTCTCGGAGTTGGCACTGTCTCTGGTCCTGCTGATCGGTGCGGGACTTCTCATTCGCAGTTTCGCCCGTCTGCAGAATGTGTCCCCAGGGTTCAACCCGCGCGGCGTACTCACCTTCGACCTCACGATGACCGGTCGAAAATATAACGACAAGCAAACCGTATTGAACACATATCGACAACTGTGGGAGCGGCTTGAACACGCACCCGGAGCGATCGCCGCTGGTGGAATTACGTCACTTCCTCTGAGCGACGCCTTTGCCTGGACCCCGATCACGGTCGAGGGCCGAGTTCCCCTTCCCGGCGAGAAATTTCTCAATGCAGATGAGCGGGTCGTTGGCGGGCACTACTTTGAAGCCATGGAAATCCCGTTGCGGAAGGGAAGATTCTTCAACGAGCAGGACGACACGACAAAACCGGTTGTCGTCATCGTCGACGAGTACATGGCCGAGGAACTCTGGCCGGGCCAGGACCCGATTGGCAAACGCATTCATATCGTCGAACTACCGGCCAAGGATCCCTGGCAGACGGTCGTAGGCGTGGTGGGACGCGTGAAGCAGGATTCTCTCGACTCGAATCCGCGCATCGCCTTCTACGTGGCGCATTCGCAATTTCCCTCGCGGGCCATGACGGTCGCCTTCCGCGGTCGCACCGATCCGGCCGCTATTTTGTCGGCCACCAAGAATGAGTTGCGCAGCCTCGATCCCGATCTTCCCATGTACTACGTTCGAACCATGGACGAGCGGGTGAACGAATCGCTCGCCCGGCAGCGTTTCTCGATGTTGCTTCTGGGAGTCTTCGCAGTCGTTGCCCTGGCTCTCGCCACCATCGGCATTTACGGCGTGATGTCGTACCTGGTCAATCAGGGAACGCGGGAATTAGGAATTCGAATCGCTCTGGGCGCGTCGCGGCGCAGCATTCTGAGTCTTGTCGTCCAGCATGGGATGGCGCTCGTCTTCTCCGGTGTGGTAATTGGTCTGGCTGCAGCCTTCCTGCTTACGCGTCTGATGCGAAGCCTGCTTTTTGGTGTGGAAGCAACCGACCCAATCACTTTTGCCGGCATCGCCTTGTTGCTCGCGATGATCGCGCTGCTCGCTACTTACATTCCAGCGCAACGCGCCGCTCGAATCGATCCCCTGATCTCTCTCCGCTGCGAGTAGGCTGGGAGTTGCGACCGAAGAAACCGTCGACGCTACGCTCCAGATCCCGCGACTGACCCGATTTTTCCACGGTCAGCGTCATTGAATCAGCCGTCCCTCCGGACTTAGCCGAGAAGAGTTGACCAACGGCGCGCGCGAATTACTACTGAATGTCAGCTGAGACTACCATTGAGGATGGCAGTTTCGGGGTCGCTAATGGCTGCGCAGAAATAGCGGTCAGGTTGCCGTCCGACCCAATCGAATATCCAAACACTGCGCCAGCGACATTGCTGGCGCCTGTCGATACGTATAAGTAATGGCCGGAAGGTTCTGCATAGACGCCGGTGATGTTGCTTTGCGAGATGGTTGGACTCAAACGAACGGCAGACAGCGCTCCGGAGGAACGATTCACGGAGAACGCACTTACACCGGTGCTGTCGGAGGCATAAACGTATTTGCCTGTTGGTTCGACGGTGAGACCAGAAGGTTGTCCGGAAAGAGTAATGCTTCCGATCTGCGCGAGATGACCGCCGCTGTAATAATCGATGGCAAATGTCCGCAGTGAGCGATCTCCGCAAAGGACATAGAGGAAAGTCTCGTTGGGATCGATGGCCATCGAAATTGGGGTGGCCCCGATAGCGAATGGCGAGCCGTCGCTATAAGGCGAAACGAACTGACCCTTCGACTCAAATAATTCGGCGTCGGTTCCCCAATACTGGTAGGCCGAGATAGTGTTATCGCCTTGATTGGCAACATAGACCAGAAGTCCGGACGCATCCGTCACAATCGGACCCGCACCGGCTCCAGCAGCGAAGGTGGTATACGGGGAGGCTGGCGGAGGAGGCTGATAGGTGAACAAGCCCCAACCTGCTGCCGACCTGCCATACGTATAGATCACGCCTTGCGATGAGTCGCTTACAAAGGCAAATTGTCCCGAAGGATCGATGGCGACGCCTCCACCCGACGTGGCATTGCCAAACAGGAAGCCGGATGTTGCGATCGAGCCGTCAGCCGAAAGCGGAAATGCCAGTAAATTCGGGCTTGGAATTGCAGACGCCATCGCGATGTCAGTCCCCCATGGCCAGAGGCTGAGCGAGAAGAAAGCATTCTGAATCGGAATCGTGCTCGTGGGAAGGGATAATGTGCCATCGGCCTTCACATCGTAAGTCAGTAAATTGTTGTCTCCCGTGGAAACAACATAAGCTGCTTTGGCCGTATATTTGACGGCCGATGTTCCTTGCACTATTGCCATCGTCATCCCAGAGTTCGGTTGGACTCCAAAACGAAGTGCCGAGGTAGCACTGCCATCGGCGCCGACCTGAAAGAGATGAATGTACGGGTGTACTTCGGCTAGGTATAAGAACTTACCTGAGGGGTCGATGGTCAAATCAAGCGGCCCGTCGTCTGATGGCGCAGTACTGAGATGAGTCAACGAGCCGTCGACGGCCACGCTGAAGCTGTCGACGGATGCACTGTGTGGATCATGAGCTGAATCCATCGAACAGGCCGTATACGCCATCCGGCCGTCGGGGCTAAATCGAACAATGGATGGATTTATGCACGTCGCAAGCGTTCCCGCGCTGGTTAAGGCTCCGGTAGCCCGATTGATCGAATAAGTATCGATTGCCGCGCCGTTGGTATCGGCCAAATAAACGTAGTTACCACTCGGATGGAAAGAGAATGCACCGGCGATGTTCGATAACGGGAACGGAGTGCCGGGAATCGGCGTCAACGCACCCGTCGATGAGTCGATAACATAACCTGTCGCGTCAGCTTGAAGGTAATTATTGGAGAAGGTAACGACGTAAAGATACTTCCCCAACGGATCCATGGCTACCCGCGAAAGAACGCCTGTCAGGTTCGTCGAGTTCAGCAATGTCAGTGCACCTGTGACGGAGTCCGCAGAATAGGTGAGAAGCTGGCCAGCGCTGTTGGTTGCGCTCGCGGCATAGGCGAACTTTCCAGTCGGTTCAAATTCGAGACAGTCTACCGGTGCCGATTGAGAGAATGGGCTGCCGGCAAGCGCAGCGAGCCCACCTTTGACTGGATCAATATCGTAGATTTGAATCTCTCCCCCAGGGCCACCGTTAATCGCGGATCCCACATAAAGAAACTTGTTCGCTGGATCCATGGTCGGGCAATGAAAAGCCGCATAGTTGTTCGCCCCGGTCGGAATATAACCCATCATACGGAGTTGGCCGGAGGTGGAGTCGATGACCGCCTTGGAGGCCAGCCTGCCGGTTTCGCTCATGAAGTAGAGATATCGTGGCTCTGCAATCACGACGAACGCAGCCGTTGCGCTGAAACTTCCGCTGGTACAACTGACGGTCGTATAGCCGGTCCGGAGTGGGGAAACGTTCCCTGAACTATCAATCGAAGCGGTGAAGGAATTCTCCAGGCTCCAGCTGGCGGAAGCGGAAACATCTTGCGATGAACCGTCGGTAAAAATCAAAAGAGCGGTGAGCGTGGTGGGAGCGCTCGTTCCGATCAACACAGTCGAGCTTGCGGGAGAGATACTAAGCGAGACCGGGACCGCAGGCGAAACAGATAGCGACGCGCTGCTCGACACCGAGCCCAGTGTAGCGACAATACTTGTGACGCCTTTGACGTGTGTCGTGGCCAGTCCGTTGCCGTCGACGGTCGCAATCGATGCGTCTTGACTCGACCAAGTCACTCCAATCGCCGCACTCATCGAACCGTCAGAGTACTTTGCGGATGCGCTGAACTGCTGGGTCAATCCCGCCACAACCGTCGCCTGTGAGGGCGAGACGGTAATCGATTGGATAGTACGATTTGATCCTCCACCGCCACCGCAGGAGCCCAACATCCCCACCGAGAGAATGAGGACAATGACACGTAACCAAGCCGTCACACTTGGAACAGTCGTCTGATTCCACATGCGCCGGATAGTGAAGGATTCGTTGCGGAAAATCTGTGATGCCAGATACGAGGCGAAATTATCTCATGCCATTTGGACATTGTCGGAGTGCCGTGACCCTGCTGCGATCGGAACGGGTGACCCATCCTTCCAGGTTCGTTGCGACAGGCTGAGCGACTCTGCCGAATCTCCCAAGTCCTCTCTCCGCGCCCGACGTTGTGTTCTGTCAGGGAAGCCAGAGACTTTTCCACAGCCTAATCTGCTCCCAATGTGACATCTGCCCTTGCGTTCCACGGCCTCAGCGTCCGATCATGGCATTGCCGAGAGGCGCAGACGCGAAATTCGCGCTGTCCGCTAAGTTATTTGAAAACAATATTTTGGCTTTAAGTCTAGGGGATTCAAGATTTTGCGAGGCCTGCCCTATCCCCAATCGAGCAAACTATAACCTTTTCAATAGTTTGCAAGATTCGTGAATGAAAAGAAGTATATGAGTGCCTCGGCTAAACATCTTATTTTCAATATTTTGCCTGCAAAATCCTGAGCCGCAATGGTTTATTTCCAACTTCGCGCTAAACCCATCATTCCAGAGGACCGAGAGGAGGGAGGGTACTGGCGCTTTGCAACGCAAAGCACTCACTGGCGCTCGCTACCGTTCCACCCGCCGCAACACCACCGGAATGCCATTGGGGACTTCCCATGTCTCATCGACCGACGGATCGGATCCATCCGGCGCCGGCCCAATCGCCGGACGTCCCGGTTCTTCCTTCGGACGAGTCGGGCTCTCCCAAGGCAGCGTGATCGAGCGCTGCAGTTCCAGGCGGTCGCCCTTCACCGAGCCGGTGTACTTGCTGTCGCCGGACTTGAATGTGATCTGATCGCCGTCGATACTCCCGTCGAAAATTGGTGCGGGTACATCGTCGCCGCCGAAAAATCCTGCCCCGCCTTCCACACTGCCCGTCAACTTGTTGCCATCCTGTTTCAACGTGTAGACGGTATTTGAACCCACCAGCATGGCAACGAATTCATTGGATGGACCGGAGGCAGGAACGGGTCTCCAGAGCCCGGTAACGCCGGCGCCCTTGGGCACTTCGCGCTCCCACACCGCAACCTGCGGACGCAGCGTCGCGGCCTTGGCCGCGATCGTCACGCTCGACGGTACCAACCCGGGAGAAGTGACCTCCACTGTGATCTTCCCGACAGTCTTCGCAGATTGCACCAGCCCCATACAGAATCCGGAGAATGCCTTCCGCGATGTTGCCTTGTCGGAAGCATGATCGGTCGGATCGCCATTACCCACGCCGATCAATTTCCCCCCGCCCGACACCCGGAAGGTCACCTCGTTGTCGGTGATCGGCACAGTGCGTCCCTGGGCATCCTGCACTTCGACCGCGAACATCGCAACGTCCTCGCCATCGGCGTTGATCTCCGCGCGATCCGCACTCAGTATCAACTTGGCGGCAGCGCCGGTCGTATCGCGTTTCGTGGTCATCACCTGCTTGTCACTCTTCCAGCCGCGTGCCTCCAGCGATCCCGGCGCGTACTTCACCACCCACGCGACGTGCGAGTCCTTCTTCATGTCCTTCGCCCCCAGGCTCTTGCCGTTCAGGAAAAGTTCCACGCGATCCAGGTTGGAATACACCCACACGGCGATGTCCTTCCCCTCATATCCCGGCCAATCCCAGTGCGGAAACAGGTGCAGCACAGGCTGTGTGGTCCACCATGACTGGTAGTAGTAGAAAGAGTCCTTGGGGAAACCACAGGTGTCGATGATCCCGTATTGCGAACTGATGTTGGGCCACAGATACGGCGAAGGCTCTCCGCGATAGTCGAATCCCGTCCACACAAATCCACCCGAGAGCCACGGCCGCGCGTTGCAGAATCTCCACCAGCCTTCCGCGGATGCGCGTCCCGTCGTCGTGTAAGGATCGTAAGAACTCACGAATCCCTTCGTTCGGTCCGTGATGTAAATGCCGCGCGTGCCGACCGCGCTGACCGTTTCCGTTCCCATGACTGGCTTGTCAGGATACTTCTTGTGGAACTCTTCGGCCGCAGGGTCCATGTAGTTGTAGCCCGCAACATCCCCCACGGCGAGGCCGCCCACACCGATCGCCCCCGCGGGGGCAATCGAAACTGGCCGCGAGCCATCGTGCTGCACCGCGACCGCCTTCATCGCACCTAGAATCAGCGCGCCCCTCGCCGTATTCGCCTGGCCTTCCTCATTCCCCATGGAATACATGAACACGCTGGGGTGATTGCGGTCGCGCCTCACGAGATTCTCAAACTGGCCGAGGCCTTCGGGGTTCGACGACATCATGCGAGTTTCATCGAAAACCAGCATGCCCAGTTGATCGCACGCATCGAGCAATTCGGATGTTGGCGGATTGTGCGAGGTGCGTATCGAGTTGCAGCCCATCTCCTGCAGCTTGCGGACGCGGTAGTACTGCACCGCATCGGGCAGCGCAGCACCAATCCCGGCATGGTCCTGATGATTGCAGGTTCCCTTTAACTTGACAGGATTTCCATTCAGCAGGAAACCTTTCTCCGCGTCGAATGCCACCGTGCGAATTCCGAACGGAGTTTCGTAGCGATCCACGATCTGCCCGCCCGACTGAATCTCGGTAACGAGCTTGTAGAGATTTCTCTCCTCAAGCGACCATAAGCGCGGCTGCTTTACCGCGATCTCTTGACGGAAATCCTGGTCGTTGCCTGCAGCGATCGACGCAGAGTCGGACGTGTTCTTTCCGACCGGCCGACCCGACGGATCGAGAATGGTTGAGACGACGCGCGCTTCGCTGGCCGCCGCTCCATCGTTTGTCACTTCGGTAACGATGGAAAGCGAGCCTTCGCCTGCCCGAATCTGCGGCTTCACGAATGTACCCCACTTCTTCACATGCAATGGGTTGGTCTTTACCAGCCACACGTGGCGGTAAATTCCCGCACCTTCGTAGAACCAGCCGTCACTCTGCGTCGCATCGACGCGGACCAGCAATACGTTCCTCTGCCCGATATGCGCAAAATCCGTGACATCGAAACTGAACGGATCGTAGCCGCCGCTGTGCCACCCGATGTAGAAGTTGTTGAACACAACCATGGTCTGGCGGTATGCACCGTCGAACTCGAGCGTGATTCTCTTTCCCGCATCTTCGGCCGGCACGTCGAACACGCGCCTGTACCATCCGACGCTGGTGGCCGGATACTTCCGTCCCAGGGGATAGAAGCCCTTGTTCACCAGATCCGGATCATTCTGGAATGGCAGTTCGACTGCCCAATCATGGGGCAGATCAACCGCGCTCCAGTCGCTATCGTCGAAGGCGAGTGCTCCGGCAGGCATGAAATTGCCGGTCTTCTGAAAATTGCCCCAGGTCGAACCGCCATAGCCGAAGTCCTTGCTCTGGTCATCTGCGTGGCCGAAGTGAAATCGCCATCCGAAATCGAGGAGCAGACGCTCACGGCCCGCGCCTGGAGTCGGAGAGGCGCGCAACGCATCAACCAACTCAGAATGCGGGGTCGCCTTCATCGCAACGTCGAAGGGCTTGATCCCCTTGGCTGCAGCGACGGCGGCAGGCGCCAGCAAACTAGCCTTGAGAACTTCGCGGCGTGTCGGCATAGTTCCTCCAGGTGAGCGGCTCTTGACAGCCTCTGCTCCAGGGAAATTTGGAATGTTCGAGAGTTGAAGCGACGGAAGTATACGCTCGCGTCTGCGCAGGTCTCAACAACGCTGCTGACATGACGACGCTCTGCGGGATCTGTTGTTGGAAGCCTGCATTTCACGACTCTGGAGTGGAGAAGGGGCGGACCGGCCGCCGCCCCTGTGAAGTTAACTTCAGCAGATTTGTATCCGCTAGCTAGCCATAGCCTCCGGCGCTCCCTGCAAGGTTGATGAAACATTCACATGGGCGCCGTTATTCACGTTTACTCCCTTTGCAGTCCAGGTCCAGGCTCCAGCCGCTTCAGCGGTCACCTGCGCACTGGCGCTGGGGGTGGTGAAGGTAACTGGGCTGGATTGGAACCAAGGCTGTCCCGTGGGCATGTTTCTTGCATACACGGTAATAGCTGTGCCACTTGCCGCGCTGGATGTCCAAACGAAGGTTTGACCAGAATGGATTGGCCCGTTGGTAACGTTTCCCGAACTGACGTCAACAGATGGTATCGTAGGCATTTGAAACCTCCTGACGAATTTTGCTTGAGCCAAAGGTTCACTTCTCTTGCATCAAGGCCTGATATTGAGGATTGTCGTGGAGGTTATCCAGGTCTGGAGTCTTGCTTACCACGGACTTCGAAAATCCTGCAGCCAGGGCCTTGCGTAACCACTCCAAAGCAGTCCCCGTTTCATGCAACTGGTTGTACACGAGGGCCGCACGGAAAAGCAAATCTTTGTCCTTTTCTTTTCCTGCGAGCGAGCGATCGAGATAGTCGAGTGCTTGTTTGCGGTCGCCGAGCATAGCATAGTAGTCGGCCAAGTCGCTGAGAACCCCGTTGTCGCGAGGATTGACCTTTAATTGCTGCTCGGCCATCGAGATCGCTTTCTTGTAAGCATCTGTGGCACTTGCCCGGGCGCCTCCGTAATACAAAAAGTCTCCGAGATTTCCCCATACCTGATAATCGCTGTCATCCAGCCTGAGAGCTTGCTGAGTTGCTTGCGCAGCTCGATCGAACTTGCGAACCCGCGATTCCGCGACTCCCAGGTTCTGATACGCGCCGTATGAGGGGCGAATGGCGATCGAATTTTCCAGGGCCCGTATTGCCTCTTCATCCTTGCCTTCGTAAATCAAGACTGCACCGAGGTTCTTGTAGTCCCCGTAATTGTTGGCTCTCAGCGAGACCGCCTTTTCGAACATGGTCTGCGCTTTCTCGTACTCGGCCTGCCCAAAGTAGAAGACACCCAGGCCGCTGTAGCTGCGCCAATAATCGGGGCGGACCGTAATTCTGCGCTTGAGGATTTCTTCGGCTTTGTCGAGCTGATTCAGGTTCTGATAGGCCTCGGCCAAGTGCGAATACGCCTGGTCATTCGCGGGATCAAGTTGCAGCGCCTGCTGGAATTGCTCCACGGCCTTTTCATACTTCCCAGTGCCGTTGTCGATGGTTCCCAGGCATGCATGACCGTCGGCGCCGGAATTGCCAAGTTCGATCGCCTTGGCGCAATGCTTCTGCGCCATCTCAATCCAACGCCCCTGCTTGGTCAGGTCGTACAGGAACCAATATGCCTGGCCCAGTCCTGCCTCCGCCGGACCATAGCCAGGATCAAGCTTCAGCGCCTGTTGGAACATGGCTTCGGCACTGGTAAGCGCTTCACGCTGCGGCCGGAGATAGCCCTGCCCCTCCAGAAAATACTGATACGCCTCCGGGATGGTAGTAGCGTGGGCAGCCAGCGCCTGCTTCTCATCGGTGCGCAGAGAAATGTTCAGCGCATTCGCAATGCTGCTGGTCAGCTTGTCTTCGATGGTGAAGAGGTCTGATAGCGGCGCCGTCAAAGAGTCTGCTGCCAGGTTCTTGTCAGTCTTGGTATCAATCAGGCTGTACGTCGCGCGTACCAGTTGATCTTCCTGCTTCAGTGAGACCGTCAGGCCCAGATTAGCTCCGAACTCCTTCACGGCATCACCGAGATTGGTAATCTTCCTGTTCTCGAGGGTGCGAGCCGGGATCACTTCCAGATCATGGTTCGCGCTCAGTTGCGAGAGCTTCGCGGCAACATCTTCGAGCAAGCCTTTTCCAAAGGCAGCGAGTTTGGGATCATCAGCTCCGACCGAAATCGGCAGCACAGCTACGCTCTTTCTGCCAGCGATGAGCGACTCGCCGACACTCAAGGGCTTCATTCTTTGCAATGCTGCTGGTCCCCATACAACCCCCGCGATCACCAGTAACAGAGCGGCGGCGCCGAACGCCAGCATTAGTTTTCTGCGAGGCGTCCATCTCGCCGCCGTTTGCGTAGTCTTCAGTTTCTTTCCAGAGTCGAAGTCTTTTTTCAACTGCAGCAGGTCGTGATGGATCTCTGCCGCACTCTGGTAGCGCAGGTCGCGATTCTTGATCAGGCACCTGTCGATGATTTCCTGAATTCGCTGCGGCAGGCCCGGCATCGATTCGTTCAGCGACATCGGAGCCTGTCCCAGAATTGCGTGCACTGTCACGGCCCACGTCGGCCCGGAGAATGCTTGCTTACCGGTCGCCATCTCGTACAGCAGGACGCCAAACGAAAAAAGGTCAGTGCGCGCATCCAGCGCTTCGCCGCGAGCCTGCTCGGGAGACATGTAAGCCACGGTGCCGATCGCCGCACCAGTGTGGGTGAGCGGCCCAGTCGACGATAACGTGTCAGCGTCGGAAGTGGTCATATCTGTGCCGGTCAGCTTCGCAAGGCCAAAGTCGAGAATCTTGGCCTGCCCGCGCTCCGTGATGAAGATGTTTGCCGGCTTGATGTCGCGATGCATCACGCCCTTCGCGTGCGCCGCCTGCAAGGCGTCGATGATCTGGAGCGCCCAGTCGAGTAGCGTCCCCAGCAGCACTGGCTTATTCCCAATGCGCTCGCGCAAGGTCTGCCCATGCAGCAACTGCATGGCGATGAAGGGATGCCCCTTATCCTCATCGATTTCGTAAATCGTGCAGATGTTCGGATGGTCGAGCGCCGAGGCTGCCCGGGCCTCGCGCCGGAAACGCTCCAGCGCCCGGGGATCTCGGATTGAATCTTCGGGAAGAAACTTCAGGGCGACCATGCGGCCCAGGCGGATGTCCTCCGCCTTATAGACGACGCCCATCCCTCCGGCGCCCAGTTTTTCGTGAATGCGGTAATGCGAGACGATCTGCTGGTTCATGGGCGCACTTATCGGGGGATAGGCGCATGGTAATCAAGCGGAGAGAAGGGTGCAACCGTACGAGGGGACTGTAATGAACCAGCGCAACGGCCGCCCGAAAATGAAACGATTACGACGGCCGTTGCGTTACGCAGTCCAGTGTTTGACAGCGCCGTGTGTTGCCGGTCCAGGGTGACGTCTCGAGACGTCCACCACCGGAGACTTATTCAACCCGCGTGCCGATCATGGAAATGGAATGGCAACCTGCACCTGATTCGAGTAGGTGCTTTCCGTTCCCGACGAGTCCACTGCCGTGGTGGCGTAGTAATAGGTTTGACCGGACTGAACAGTGCTGTCGCTGTAGCTCATGGATGGATTCAGCGCAGCATTAATACGCGAGTAGGAGCCCGTGGCCGACGTAGACCGGTACACGTTATATCCGGCGACAGAAGCAGACGTGCTCGCATTCCACGATAGGTCGACTCTATGCTGGATCGTCGCACCAGAACCTGTAGCCGTTTCCGACGCCGAAGTTGAATTGCTGGCAATAAAGGAGATGTTCGCCGAAGCCGCGCCTGCGGCGGTGGGAGAAAATGTCACGGTGAACGGCACGCTCTGGCCTGCGGCCAGCGTCACTGGCAATGTGAGTCCTGACACAGCAAAGGCAGCGCTGCTCGAACCAACCGACGACAGCGTTAAGCCTGCGCCGTTAGCGGTGACGCTCCCGCTCTGAGCGTGGGAGGTTCCGATGGTAACGCTGCCGAAACTCATCGAACCGGGCGTTACGCCGAGGGTGCCGCTCGTGGTCGTTGCGGTCCCACTCAGAGGCACCGCAACCGACGCGTCAGTCGCGTTCGAGGCTATGGTGAGGCTGGCAGTACTTGTCCCAGGGCTGGTAGGCGAATACGTTACTGACAAGCTTGCCCTCGCGCCCGCAGCCAGAGATAAGGGCAAAGCCAGTCCGGTCAAGGTAAAACTGCTGCCTGTGACGGTGGCAGCCGAAATCGTCAGGCTGGCGGTACCGGTATTCGACAAAGTAAGCGCTTGCGTTTGGCTGCTGCCCACCGCGACGCTGCCGAAGCTTATGGACCCGGGGCTTACGCCCAGAGTGCCGCTGGTGGCGGTCGCCGTGCCGCTAAGTGAGACCATAACGGACGGGTCGGACGCATTCGACGCGATGGCGAGGCTGGCCGTATTTGTTCCGGAGTTGGTGGGCGAAAACTTGACTGACAGGTTCGCAGTCGAGCCCGCAGCTAGAGAATAGGGAAGAGCCAGTCCGCTCACCGAGAAGCCGCTGCCCGTGACGGTGGCAGCTGAAATGGTCAGGCTTGATCCCCCGGTATTCGACAGAGCAAGCGCCTGGGTTTGACTGGTGCCGACCGCGATGCTTCCGAAGTTCATGCTGGACGCGGAGCTCAGATAGCCGGCCGCTCCAGCCCCGGTTCCCGACAAGGCGCCGATCTCGCTCCTTGAGTGCCCCCTGCGGCTACCCCATGGAGTCGAATACGCCACTGTCAGGTCACCGCGTACGGCTCCTGCTGCCTGCGGTGTGAACGAGACTGACAGGTTCGCTCTCATGCGCGGATGTAAGGTGATGGGGAGATTAGGCCCTACAAACTTGAAGCCGTTCCCGGAAGCCGTGGCCTGGGAGATTGTCACAGTCGATCTTCCCTCGTTAACCACTGCGATGGGCCTGATCAGGCTACTGCCAACCGCGACACTGCCAAAATTAGCGTTTGAAACGCTAATCTCACTGTCGGCTGCGGCTGTTCCTGCAATGGATATGACGGAAAGGAAAACGAGACTCCAATACACCGGTCTCAGTGGGGATCCAAGACGGTTCATACTTTCACTTTCTTTTGCGCGTGCTCAACGAGCACGGCGGGGATTGGTGGAGCTTTGGCTTGCGCTCGGAGCAAGTTCGAATCGCGAACCAATGTTTTCATTGTTTACTCGGGAGAGAGTCCCTGGTAGGTCACTAAAGAATTAGGTCATGTGATGCCGGAAGTACATCTGAGGAAGATGTGCGGACTCCGCAGAAGGCAGTCATGGTGGAGGGGGCCTAGCCTTGGTGCTCGGCAGTTCAGGTTGTGGCCAAGGTGCGTCTCACCCTGCACGTATCGCTCGCGGTCCTCCATAGCTATGCATCGAGACGAGCTTTTGGAGGAACACGCCAACGGTATCTTCGTCCAGCGAGGGACTAACCAAGAAATTGCACGGTGCCAGTCGCGAGGTCGTACATCGCGCCCGCGATGTTAATATTTCCCTTCTTCTCCAGGTTTTCCAGGATCGGACTGCGGCGGCGAATTTCGGCCAGCACTAACGAAACATTCGTTCGCGCCACGGCATCCACGTAAACTGGATTCTTGGTTGACTTCTCGCCTTCAAACTTTGTTGCAGGTATAGCGGACTTGATTCGCGACAGCAGCCCGGTGAGATTGCCTAATACAACGTCGTCGATCGCGCCTTTTATCGCGCCACACGCCGTGTGTCCCAAAACGAGTATGAGCTTTGCGCCAGAGACGGCGCAGCCAAACTCCATGCTGCCAAGCATGTCGTCGTTGACAACGTTCCCCGCGACTCTGCCAATAAAGGTATCGCCAATGCCTACATCAAAGACTATTTCGACCGGGACTCGTGAATCGAGGCATCCAAGCACAACCGCGGCCGGATACTGCCCGGGGGCGCTGGTTCGCTTCTCACCTAAGTAGTTTCGCGGAGCCATTTTTCCAGTCCGGAACCTCTCGTTCCCTTTCTTCAGTTCGTCGAGAACTTGTGATGGGGTCATGCTGTCCCGCTCGTCTTTAGTGAGCGAGCGGCTCATATCCGGGGCCAATTGCATCGACAGCAAGGGAATCCGGGGAACCACGCTGGCCAGCATGGCTCCGGTCAAGAAGGCACGCCGACCTACGATTCCGATGCAGGAAGACTCTTTGGATCCTTCTGGCACGATGGCCTCCACGCGAAGCTTTTCGGGCGGGCACGTCGTCGCAGACGCGATCCAGAACTGACTCGCTCAAACTTTCTGGCGGGAGGGTAAGCGCAGGCGCGGCCTACATCTTTTTGTAATCCGAATTCTGCACGTCGACTTTTAATTGCTTGCTTACTCCTTCCACGGTCATGGCGGCGATGTGGTTGACTCCCTCGGGCAGTTTGGCGAACTGCACGGCGATCTTGACTGCGTCACTGGGCGAGTCCATGTACGAAGCAATCTGCACGCTCTGGATGGCTTTGGCAGCTTTATCGAAGGTGATCGTCATGGAATCATTCGGCTTGAGATAATTGGTGATTTGCAGCTGAACCTGATTCTCTGCAGAACCAGGGGCCACCTTTATGTTTCCCTGCTGCTGGGCTTGCTGGAGCTTCGCCGGATCGGGCGGAGCGTAAGAATGCGCGAGGGCAGCGATCTTTTGCGCGTATTCTTTGTACTCCTCTTTCTTATTCTCGACGACGCGCTCTTTCACCCGTCCACCCCGGCGGCCGCTCTCGGCCTGGCTGGGCGGTGAGGGTGGGGGGGCGGCGTTCAGTGGCGTCTTCTGAGGCTTCCCATCAGGGCCCATCCGCACCTGAAAGGATTCCTGCTTTTTGACCTCACCTTTGAGACTGATCGTGTCCTGCTCTTGCCAGGTGTAGGTGGCGAGTTCCTGCTTGTTTTGCGCGGAGGCCTGTTTAACTTCGGCAAGGCGCTGTTGGACATCAGGACTCTGGGCGGAAGCCCGCATTCCGATCAGCGACATTCCGACAACGACTGCGAGGACCATGAGTCGCCGCGATGCGAATGTTTGCATATTGAAGTCGCTCATAGTTCATCCTCCAGCCTCGGCTCTTGTCATTTCTGGCCGCTTCGACTTCGAGGCGGTTAGCGCTTCCGAGCCGACGATTGGTGTGATCACCCAACTGCCGTTGGTGACCTTAGCAGAGGAGGAAGGGAGCCAGACACTGAGAGAACTGACAGAGCCAGCGTTCAGACGCCGGAGTCGGGATTACATGATTCGATTGGGAATCGAAGATTGGTGTCAACGGCTTGCAAGAATTCAGAGAGGGATGCAAAGAACCTTCATGGACTGAACGAGGAAAGCGGTCGTCGGCACCGGGAGATCAGTGCCAGAACTGATTCGAGGAGGAAAAGGCAACGGCTGGATTATTTCTTCTTCCCCAGCTTGCGGGCGATCTCTTCCACAATTTTTGGGCGCATGTCGGCGAGAACGCTATCGACGATGCTGGCGATCTCAGGATCGGCATCGAAATTCGTGGTTTCTTCAGGTTTGCTCTCGGCTCCTGCAGCCACTGCCATTGCTGCCCGGTCCTGCGGGACAGACTCTTCGGCTTCGTTCGCGGATTCGGCGGGCTGAGCCGGCTTCGAATTGCCGGTCTCGCGGATCTTCCTCCAACTGGCCCAGGCTGCCGCCGTTTCCGATTCTCGTTTTGCCATATCGTCCATCCCTCCTGCGGTCGATGCTTGGGAAACTGGCACCGCCTCCGTTGATACTTCCTCCGAACTTGATGTCTCGCTAGGAACTTCGTTCTTGGCCACTGCCGCTGAGGCTTCGATAGTGGCGGGCTTCTCCGATTCCTGATGTACTTCCGGCACGATCTCTTCTGGCGCGACCTGCGGTGCAGGCGCTTCGGCCAGCGGCGTAGCTCCGACTTGGGGTGGCTCGACCTCCTGCGCCTTCGCTTCTTCCGGCTTCGGCTCTTCCAACTTCGTCTCTTGCGCCTTTGTTTCTTCAGGCTTACTCTCTTCGGCCTTTTCTTCGATCGTAGGCGCGGCCGCGGCTGACTCTACCTTCTGTTCGGCAGGCTCAAGCTCGCTCTCGGCGGCCTTGGTTGCAGGCGCACTCGCTGCCGGCGACTCCAGCGCCTCGGCCTTCAGAGACTTGTCATCGGTGGGTTCCGCTGAGGCCGCTTTCTGCTCCGCCTCGTACTTCGCGGCAACGGTTTCCAGTTCTTGCACGGCAGCGCTGATGGCGTCTGTCGCGGCCTCTGAAACGGCGGCCAGCGGCTGTACGACCTCGGGCGCGGAAGCCGCAGGAATTTCCGCAGCCGCTTGTGTCGCAACAGGCTCTGCCTGTGTCGCGACAGGCTCTGCGCCTGAGAGTTCGGCGACCACAGCCGGAGTGGCTGCCTCTTCGGCCAGCACCGCGGCCGTTTCAGCAGCGGCGGCCGGTGCATGTCCGCCTTCTGCCGCCGCAAAAGCCGCGTAAGCCTTCTGCATTTCCTGCTCAAGGGAAATCGCCGCGTCTTCCGGTGCGACCGCGACGGCAACCGCCGTCCAGCGCGAGGGTGCTGCACTCGATTCAGCCTCCGCCGCCACGGCCATCGTCACTGGTTCCGCAGTTTCCTTCTCATTCTCATTGCGGCTTGCGTCGGATCCGTTTCCTAAACCGGCAGTGGGAAGCGAAATCCACTCCGTCTCCAAACCCGCGATCGCTGCCATCACCTCTGCCGGGCCAGATTTATGCTCCGGCTTCTTCTCTTCGGGCTTTTCGGGCGATTCCTGCACGGCCAATGTTGCCGGAGTTGTGTTAGCGGCAACTTCGGGTACAACAGCAGGCTCGGCCGGTTGCTCCGCTTCGTTCTTGTTCTCGACGTTTGCAAGCGCGACGCTCTCCGTCTTGGCGGCGTCAACACTTGCGGATTTTTCCGTCTCAATCGGGGTAGGCGTGACCGGCATCTCCACCACGGGGACGGCGGGTTTCTCCTCTACAGCCTTGCCCTGGATCTGCGCTGCAGCGGCAGCCAATGCCGCAATCTCTTCCGGCGTGACGTCCTTCGGCAAGCCCTCAGGAGCCAGCGCTTCCACGTTGACACGCGCTTCTTCTATATGAGGGGATTCGGCGTGAACAGCAGGCGCGTGCTCTTGTTTGTGCTCAACTGTCGTTCGCAGATCTTTATTGACAGGGTTGTAAATCTCCCCGGTATCAATCTCTTCTTCCTTCGGCTTCTCCTTTTTCTTCTTCGGAAACGAGATGCGATTCTTCCATCCGGAATCTTCCTCCTCGACCGCCATCGACTTGTCGTACCGGCCTTCCTCAATCGCCGCCGTAGCGCGGGCGAACCTGCCGGGCTTGGAAGAATCTGCCCGGGGCACGACTTTGTCTTCCAGCTTGCTGAGCGCACTCAGCAACTCGCTGGCTTCGAAGGGTTTCACGATAAAAGCGTCGGCCCTCACCCGCTTGGCCTCTTCCGGCTTAAAGGGCTCTAACTTTCCAACGGTGAGCAGGATCGGAATCCGCGCGGTGTCTCCTACTTCCTTGAGGCGCTGGCATACCTCGAGCCCGCTGTAGCCGGGCATATAGACATCAAGGACGATCAGGTCGGGCCGGGTCTCCCCAATCTTCTTAAGGGCCGCCGATCCGTTGTTGACGGTGATGACCTCATACCCCGCATCCGCGAGGATTTTCCGCCCCATATTCTGGGCGGTTACGCTGTCGTCGGCGAGCAGTATCTTCCTGGCCAAAGGTACATTCCTCTGAAGAGGGGGAGATACCGCGAAGGTAACCTGCCCTTCAACCCAAGTCAATGATCCGGAAGGGAAGTAACACGTTACTAGTGGTCAACACCTAGTGCGCAAAGGTCACGGAGGGACATACAGTGGTGCAGTTTCCAAGTTCTATCCGACAGAAGCTGAGCGCTGAGAGCTGCCAGCTTTTCAAAACGGGTTGATCTTCATCAGTCCCTTCTTCTTCTTCTTCTTGCTGCTGGAAATGTCTTCGTCGCTGGCCGGAGTCGAATCACCCGCTTTAGCAGTGCTGCTCGACGACGACTGGTTCTGGATCTCATTCACCTGTGTCGGAGGTGGAAGTGAAGTGTCCACGCCCGTACTGGTCGGAGTCAACTCGTTTGAGTCGGCCGGCTGATCCGGCTTCAGCTCATTCGGATCATTGGCAGCCGGTACCGTGGCAGCTGCCGGAGGCGCACCAAACGGATTCGGACTCGGCGTGGCATCCGCCGTCGGAGGCGTACTCGGGGGCTGATTCGGATTGATGATTTCAACCCCTACACTTTTATTGCCTGGATTGCTCGCATCGACGAACGCCTTTGCCTCATTCCGCTGAACGTCAACCGCGCTCAGGGGCTCAGGGTCGACGAGAGGCGGTTCGCCTACCGTTGCCGCCTGCGACATGTCGGGACCCTTCTTGATCAGACCCTTCATTTGTCCCAGCATGGTCTTTTCGCCACGGCTTTCAATCTCCGCTTTGTTCTGGGCAACTGCCGCTTTGGTGGGACGCGGAATGGACTCATGGAGAGCGGCCAACCGCTTCTTGGCATCTTCCGCTCGATCCATCAGCGGATATCGGGTCAGGATCTTGTCGTATTCTTTCGCGGCTTCTTTGGAAAGTTCCGAGATAGCGCGCGCCTTGTCGGCCTCTCGCATGCACCCGCGCGGAAGCATATGAACGTCGCAAGTAATGGCCTTACGGATCCGTTCCATCTGCCCTTCGTAGTTCTGGCCCAGTAGGTAATACGCCTCGTCCGCACGGCTGTAGAGAGGGTAGCGGTCGACGAGCGATTGCAGGCGCGCGATGGACGCCGCATACGACTCCCGAAGGTAGTAGAACCGTCCAATGCTGAACTCGCGATCGGCGAGTACTTCTTGCACTTCCATCAGATGTCTCTTCGCTTCCGGCACCAGCTTGCTGTCCGGATACTGAAGGATCAATTTGCGGTACTCGTCCTCGGCTCGCTTGGCGTGGGTCGGGTCCCGGTCCGCCTTCTCCATCTGCTGAAAGTGAATGTTGGCGATCTTCATCTGGGCCTCAGCCGCCTCCGGCATGTTGGGGAAGAAGATCTCGAAGTCGCTGTATTCCTGCTCAGCCTGCGCCAGCGCCGCGGTCCCGCCTTCTGCATACCAGGAATCGCCCACCGCCAGCTTCGCGCGCGCAATATATTCCGAGTCCGGATAGGTATTGATCAGGGTCTGCAGCGTGAGGCGCGCCACATCGAACCGGTTGTGACGCATGGCTTCCATGGCCTTGTCGAACAGAACCTTGTCCGGCTGCTTCGAGCCCACACCCGCCAGTGGATTGACCGACTTCTTATTCGTGCAAGCGCCGGTGAAAGCCAATAGCACACCTAGCACAACGATCAGATGAATTCGACGCAACATAATTCCTCGGGGATTTCAAGTTTCAAATGCCGATTGCCCAATCCATTTCGTGGGTGCCTCACTTCTGGCCGATTTTGCCGGAAAGTGGGGATTTTCACAGTTTTTCAATCGGCAATCGCAATTCGTCAATCGGAAATGCTTAGACTTTCTGCAACGCCGCCTCGGTCGCCGCCCTCAGCAGCGCCTCGGCATTCTTCTTTGGATCGCCATTGCCAAACACGGCGTTGCCCGCGACAAGAATTTCGGCTCCGGAGCGGACTACATCAGCAACAGTATCGAGGGCAACGCCTCCATCTACTTCGATGCGATAGTTCAGCCCGCGTTGGCTGCGAATCGCGGCTAACCGGCTCATTTTGTGCATGGTAAATGGAATAAACTTCTGTGCCCCGAACCCCGGGTTGACCGACATCACCAGCACATAGTCGACAATGTCGAGCACTTCGGAAAGCGTTTCTACCGGAGTCGCCGGGTTGATCACGACTCCCGCCAGGCAGCCGTGACTCTTGATCAAATGCAGCGTGCGGTTCAGGTGCCGACACGCTTCCTGATGCACCGAGATCCAGTTCGCACCCTGGTCGGCAAAAACTGGAATAAATTCATCCGGATTCTCGATCATCAGGTGGCAGTCCAGCGGCAGATCGGTCACCTTCCGCAGCGATTTCACGACCGGCGGCCCAATCGTCAGGTTCGGGACGAAGTGCCCGTCCATGATGTCGACGTGGATGACATGCGCCCCGCCCTGGCACGCGGCTCGCACCTGTTCGCCCAGCCGGGCGAAGTCCGCGGAAAGAATTGACGGTGCCAGTTCGATCAAACCCGGGCCTCAGAACCTGAAAAAACCGTCGTTGGTCGTTCGTCGCCGGTCATTGGCCAAGCACGCGTGCAGACAGGTTCGGCCAACAACTATCGAATAGCGAGCAATGACTGGTGTTGTGGAAATTCTAACACGTGGAATCCGTGGGTTCGGTGAATCGTTGGCTCCCCCAGCGAAGAACAAAATAGAGACGTTGGGCACCCCTTCTGGCCGATGTTGCGAGAAGTGGGCCTTCGGCAGATCGGAGTTAGGCGCACATGTTACCCTCGACCGGCGTGTCTTCTCTGCCACAGTTCGCGCCTGCCGCTTCCTCGATTGCTGCGGTCTTCCTCTGGGGAGTATCGGACTTCTCCGGCGGATACGGCGCTCGCCGCGCGAACACATTCGTGCTCACCGCCTTCTCTCATCTTTGTGCCTTCGCGCTGATGCTCGCGGTCGCGCTGACCGAAAAGGGTCCTTTTCCCAATCGCGCAAGCATCTTCTGGGCGGTGGCCGCCGGTGCCATCGGGGGCTTCTCGATCGCCATCTTCTATCGCGCTCTGGCCTCGGGCCACATGGGCCTTGCCGCCCCGATCGGGGCACTACTTGGAGCAGCCATCCCCGCGCTCGTTGACATCGCTCTGGAAGGAGTTCCCAGCCGCTGGTCGATCCTCGGATTTGCCCTCGCCATCGTCGCCATCTGGCTGATCAGCCGCCCCGAGGCTCCCGGAGAAAACGACGAGTCTGGTCATCCCAAGGGAGTCGCGGCCGCCGCGTTGTCGGGCGTGGGATTTGCAGGATTCTATCTCTGCATCCACCAGGCCACCGGTTCCCCGACGTGGGTAGCAGCCATTTCTCGCATCGGATCGTTCACGGCAACTGCAATCGCGGTCCTGGCCACGCGCGCCCCGCTGGAACTCGACCGAGTTCCAGCTGTGCTCGGTGCTTTCGCTGGCTGGCTCGACATCATTGCCTGCGCCTTGTTCGTCTTCGCCAGCGAGCACGGCCGCCTCGACGAAGCGGTTGTAATCACTTCTCTTTACCCAGCTGTGACGGTTTTGTTAGCCCGAATCATCTTGAAAGAGCATTTCAGCCGCTGGAGGTTCGTAGGACTGCTGGCAGCTTTGGCGTCGGTTCCGCTGATCGCCGCGGGTTGATTTCGTTCGATCTTCTGGCAGTGGTCTCATGAATTGGTTTGGGAAGGGCACGGCTTTAGCCGGCCGTTGCGGCGCCGGGGGGTGCGGGCTTTAGCCCCCTGAGGTTCGCTGGTTCCCTGCTCAACAACTATTCTCAGGTTCTAGAATGTAGAACGCACGCGATAAGGCTCGACGTTCTCCCCGAACTCTGTTCCTCTGCGCTCTCGGCGGTTAAAAACTTACCGCAGAGCCCGCCGAGCAACCCTGGGGAGAACGCGGAGGCTTGCTTTGAGCACCGTTTGCAGCTTATGCCCCTTCTCGAAATTCGCAACCTGACCAAAGTCTTCTCGCGCGATATCCGCGCAGTCGATGATGTCTCGCTCGACATCCACGCGGGTGAGACTCTGGGGCTGGTCGGCGAGTCCGGTTCGGGCAAGAGCACGCTGGGGCGCCTCCTCCTCCGCCTGATCGAGCCCAGCTCGGGCAGCATCCGCCTCGAAGGACGCGACCTGCTTGCCGCGGGCTCGGGCGACATGCGCCGCCTGCGGCGTGATCTGCAGATCATCTTCCAGGATCCCTTCGCCTCGCTTGATCCCCGTTTTCGCGTCGAAGACATCATCGCGGAACCGCTGGTGATTCATCGTGTATCGAACGGCGAACGGCCGGACTTGAACTCGCGCGTCTCGGAACTCCTGCGCGCCGTCGGTCTTGACGAGTCCGCCCGGCGCCGCTACCCGCACGAATTCTCCGGAGGACAGCGGCAGCGCATCGGGATCGCCCGGGCCCTCGCCTTGCGACCGAAGTTCATCGTCTGCGATGAACCGGTCTCCGCCCTCGACGTCAGCGTCGGCGCCCAGATCATCAACCTGCTAGCTCAATTGCAGAGCGACTTCGGCCTTACTTACCTCTTTATCTCCCATTCCATGCCGGTCGTACGCTATCTGGCGACTCGCATTGCCGTGATGTACAAGGGAAAAATCGTAGAAGTCGGTGACACCGACCTGATCACCAGTAACCCGCTGCATCCCTACACCCGCAATCTGCTGGAGGCGACTCCCGAATTGTCTCCGTGAGTTTCGCCCCCAAAAGGATTGAACAGGACGCAGAAGATGGAACCGGTATGGCCTACGTCCGGTTTTGCTAAAAGTGGGCTTCCTGCAGGAGAAAATCGGAAGTTTGAAATCGCAAACAGGCATCGCGACAGCTATATCTAATTACTAACACGCTGGTCCTGCAACCAAATCAACTCTCCGTCACTCCAAGATTGTTACAGGAATGTGACAATCCGTGGCGACAGTAGATTCAACCCCATTTTCACTCTCTAACTCGCAATCCCGGGTCCCGCTCAGGATGCTGGCGGAACTGACCATCGGGTTTGGAGCGATCATGGTCGTTCTGTGGCTGCCCACGCGCCAACAACTCATCTTCGGCCCAATCGCTCTGCTCGCCCCCTTGGTCCAGGTGATGTGGCAGAAACCCACGCTGAGTCAGCTGGGACTGGGCTGGCGTAGCCTGGTGTCGTCTGTGTGGATCCTGCCCGCTGCCGCCTTAGTTGCTGCCGCAGGGATTCTCCTGGCGCGCGCCACGGGAACATCGCACGACCTCTACCAGCCTGATTTTTCGCACGTGGGCGGATACGTAATCTGGACGATCTATCAGCAGTTCTTGCTGCAGGACTACTTCATGCCCCGCCTCACCAGATTGCTCCAGACCGAAGCGGCCATTGCATTCGCATCCGTATTATTCGCCATCGCGCACCTGCCGAATGTGGCCCTCACCGTGGCGACTCTGGTTTGGGGAGCCATCTCATGCGCCCTGTTCCTGCGCTACCGCAGTCTGGTCGTGTTAGGCATTACACAAGGCCTGCTCGGACTCTGTTTCTCCGTATGCATTCCCGACGCATACGTCCACCACATGCGCGTAGGGCTAGGCTATTGGAGTTACCACCCGCCGATCGCCGGACAGTACACCGGATACCACGGAACCGCCGGCAAGTGACCGTCAGACGCCTCGGGTGAGCGGCAGGAAGACTATGCCCACACCTGCCTGACGAAGCAGAATCGCGATGTTGGTCAGATTAAAGTCCAAACAATTGTGCTAGCCTTTCCATCTTGAAACGGAGGCCTACGATGGCGGAAAACAAGACCAAGGCTACGGCTGCAAGCGTCGCTGCCTACATCGATGCGCTGACCGATCCGGCGCGGCGCTCAGACGCGAAGACGCTGGTTCAACTCATGCAAAGGGCTTCGGGGGAGAAGCCGAAAATGTGGGGACCCTCTATCGTTGGCTTTGGCAGTTACCACTACAAATACGAGAGTGGCCGTGAAGGCGATATGCCGCTGATTGGATTTGCACCCCGCAAGGCGGCCAACGTTCTGTACAACACCCTTTGCGCCGACGGCGCGGAAACCCTCATGCCCAGACTGGGAAAATACACCACCGGCAAGGGCTGCCTCTACATCAAAAAACTTGCGGATGTGAATACAACAGTCCTTGAGACACTGATCAGGAAAGCGGTCACCCACAACCGTGCTCGCAACTCCCAGGCGGGAACGCGCGGTTAGGCACTCGGCCGCCCCGCCGCATTCGGGGAGTCGGGGTCAATAAATGAGATGACGGATTTTTCAACACAAATCCCGACGGCGGAATGACAGCATAAGTAACGCGACACGGCGTCAAGTGGGGAATACAAGAAAGCTACTTCACGCACTCCTCGGATGTCATTGCCTGCTGAAGGAGGGGTTGCCGCACTTTAGCGCAACGGGCGATAGTCAGACGATACCGAGAGGAGATCGCCCACCGGGAATGTTTTGTAACGGCAACGACATTTTCCTTTTCGGTTGCTATAATGCGCTTCCAAATTCGGGGCTCCCAAAACGGCATCGCTGTTCAGCTTTCGCCCTCCACCCAAAGCGATCAGTCGGTTAGGGAAATTCAACCATAGAGGGGTAAATGCCAGACTCAAAGGTGGGTGGTGTTCTACGTGTATGCAGTTTCGACGACGGGGAAGTCTCTCGCTTACGCCGTGGAGGGTACTCGACTTGCACTCTGGAGATCAGAATAGTTGCAGCAGGGATTTTGCTGTCTCTGCTCGTGATGTGCGGTTGTGGTAGTGGAGCAGGCAGTGCCAGCGGAGGTGTCGGCGACACTGCACCCACTTTTCATGGAATCGGTATCGCTTCCTCGCCACTCCCCACCAGCCCTCTTACCCTGGCTCTGTCCCCCGCCCCCGGTATGCTTTTCGCGGATTGCTATCCCGGCAGTTCAGTTCAGCTCTATGGGCTAGACACCGTTTTTCCGCAGAACAATGGGACGCCTCAAAGCAGCAATGCAAGCAGCATGCAGTGGTCCTCGTCAGATTCGAGTGTAGCCATGGTCTCGACCTCGGGCCTCGTGAGTTGCATTAGTCAGGGTACGACCCAGATCGAAGCGACTGTGAGCGGAGAAATTTGCTCAGGAGATGGGCGGCCGTGCAAGGCTCTTGCTTCCATTACTGTGGGGACGGCAAAGCGCACGCTGATTCTAAGCCCGAACTCGGTCACCCTCAACTCAGGTCAGAGTCAACAAATGACTGCCACCTTGGTCACCGAAACCGCGCCCGGCGTCTCCACTCAACAGGATGTAACAAACACGTGTTTCTCCAATGGCAATTTTTCCTGGTCGAGTATAGGAAACAGTAACAACATGCCTCCTCTCGACATGTCCGTTATTACCAGCGGAAATCTGGTGGCTCAAGGAAGCGGAAGCGGCCTGATTTGGGTTGCTTATCCAACGGAGGTGCAGGGTGTCGATTATTACAGCAATCTTGTGGTCTTCACGTCGAAATAGAAAGACAAGTCCATGGCATCATCTCTGATTTACCAATCGGAGAAACCTAGCTATGTCGTAGAAGAATCGAAACTGAAAAAACGTAGCACGGATAACAAGTTGCCGAGGTGTTTTACTTCTTCTCTCTTCTCTCTTCGAGACGTTCATCCTGGCGATCTGGGGCAGCCCAGAGCTTCCGGGAGCAAAGGAACGTTGCTACGGTGCGTCAACTCTTGCTAACGGATTTCTCAACAATTGACTGACGGTGTCATCGTCCCTTCTCTTTTTTCTTGCGACGGTAAGTAATTCGCACCGAAGGCGACCTCACAGCGATTCCCAGTGTTTTGAGCGTCGCTGGGGACGTAAGCATTACTCAGCTCGTCGACGGAAACGTTGGTGTTCACGTCATGCTGCCCAAGAGCATCTTCATCACACACTAAGGATATGATGCGGGCATAGGCATCATTTGCCGTCCGCCTTCTATCGCGCAAATGTGCCACGTGGCGTGCGGTTCCCCCAAGTCCGCAGCTGTTGTAACCTGCGGGGCGCACAAGTTTATGACATGGATGTGCCTTTCCGGCGCCAATGAGTGACATCGCGATGTTACGACAGTTGACCGGAGGTAACGTGCATCGCGAGTTCAGTATGGTCTAGCATTTGTGGTGAGAAACATGTTTGAGACCTTAGAAGACCTGCGTGAGAAGTCTCAGCGACCGCTGGGTCGTGGGACGGCGCTTCTTATGTACAGCTTTGATTTTGTCGTAGGCCTGTTTTATATAGTCTCCGGGATGCGAAGGCATCAATCCTTAGCGGTTCTCGTCGGTGCCATCGTGTTCCTGCTGTCGTTGATCTGGTTGGTTGCGACTATTAGATCGCCAGTTCAGGTGAGCAGGAGCGATGTCTGGGTTCGCGGCCAAATTGTGATCTGCATCTTGATGGCGTATCAGACAGCCTACACGGTTGCTCGCTGACGAAAGCAGGCGATTACTCTCGTTGACCCTTAGTTCCGCCAAAGACTGTAGCAAGGCAATTGCGCGACCTTTCACATTTTCGCGCCATCCTTCTCGATCCTAAAACCACAAATACCAGATCCAATCCACGCAAGTGTGCGTGATGGCCGACGCCGGCACGCGTCGTTGTTCTCTCCAGGCCCGGCCATAAAAGATTCCCGCGATGGTGGCCAGGAGCACGTACCTCCAGTTGAAGTGTGCCGATCGCTTGTTGAAGTGCGATAGCCCGAACAGAACGGAGGCAATTATCAGAGCCGCCCGAGGTCCCACTCGTCGCTCCAGAAGATTCTGGACCCAGGCACGGAAGAACAGTTCCTCGATCACAGCCACAAACACGAAAATCCCGATCCAGCTGACAACAGCTTGGCCGATTCGCGGCACATTCTCATGAGGATGGATGAATCCGAGCGCCAGTCCTGCCGCGATGACCAGTGGCGCGAAAAACACAAGCTCGCGCAGTCCGGTCTTCCAGTCGCTCCAGCGAAAATGGAAGTCAAATCCCGTCCCGCTCAGCCGCCGGATCCCCAGGAATCCATAGAGTCCGGCATCCACGAGCAGCAGATTGCCCAGCCCTCGCAGCCCCGCAGGCCACGCCGTGTCGAACCAGCGCAGGTCCACGACGAGTCCCAGGGTCAGCAGGATCATCGCATCGCGCCAGTTGCCGCGCTGTTCAGGATCGGCCGCCGCGGCCCGACTCAACAGCCAGGCAATCACAACGGGCAGCACGCAGTAGACTGCGAACCACTCCCAGCGGAATATGTGCGCCGACAGCGCGAGAATGGTGTAAGGCAGAACCAGGAATGCAGGAGCGGCGATGCGCCGGAGAAGCGGCCAGCCATTGACTGTGCGCTGTGCTCGTTCGCTGGCAACCGCGAAAGCAAGCGCGGGCAGCATCTCGATCACAAGCACGGCTACGTCGACGGGCGTGACATTCGACATTCCCAATATATTAGCCGGGCGGCCCGTCACCGCCCGGATAAGTGCGGTCACTCCAGCGCTCGGCTGGAAGCCCCCTCTACGCAACAGCGGACTTCTATTGCGCGGGCCGCACGACCGCCATCTCCATCTCCGCGCGTTTGCCCTTCAACTCTCGTTCGGCGCGCGAAGGAAACAGTTCCTTGCCGCTTGTGTTGCCCGTGATCCAAACCGACTCGAGAAAGTACTCGTCTCCGTAGCGGTGAAACACCAGCTTGCTGCCGTCAGCCTTTGTCCGAAGTGCAAGATGCGTTGGCACGTACCGACCTTGCGTGTGGTTGAAGATCAGGATCATGTCTTCCTTCTGACTGACGACGTAATGTCCGGCGGGAAACTTTTCGCCATGTGCGGAAAACGCAAATGGCACATCGACGACCAGCACTCCCGGGCTCGTCTGCCCGATCGCGCCGACCGTCAGCGCCAGCAGGCCTGCAAAGAAAAAAGTGCGAAACGCTTTCATAACTTCACCTCTCTGAATGAAATCGCTGTAAGGGAATCCCCAGGGATCTTTACGTGAACTTTGTCCAGGTTCTCTGCGGAGCACTATGCAGGAGGGAAGTACTGCAATGCCGGACCGCACGGGCCGTTATCCTTCGGGCAACTTCACAATAATCGCCCGAAATTTCTCTTATCGGAATAGTGAAGCAGAGCGGTGCGGCGTTACAAATGATGTGTAGGTACGTTCTGCTCGCTGGAACGTTAGCGCGGTGCAGAATCGGGGGGAAGCAACCGCCCGGCTTGTCTCAATGGGCAACCGAGGCTAGAATTCCTGCGACTTCCAATCAGGAGGCCACATGGCCGCACTTCCGACTCCTCCGGCTGCACCTTCACCAGCTCCAGAACTCTCCCCTGCCCTCTCCGAAGGCGCTCGCATTATTAATACGTTCATCGCGCCATCGAAGACGTTCACCGATCTTCGCCGCAGCGCCGCGTGGTGGGCTCCGTTCCTGCTGATGTCCATTGTTTCCGTGATCTTCGTCTACACCGCCGGACAAAAAATCGGATTCCGCAAGATCATGGAAAACCAGATGCAGTCTCAACCCAAAGCGCAGGCGCGGCTGGAGCAACTCCCGGCCGATCAGCGGGAACGCCAGATGGAAACCGGTGCCAAAGTGACGGCCGTGATTTCCTACTGCTTCCCCATTTTGACGCTCATCATCTGGCTCATCATCGCAACCCTCCTGTTCGCCACATTCAAGCTCGTGGCCGGTGCGAACGTCTCTTTCGGGGTCTCCGTCGCCATAGTCATATACGCCGCTCTTCCACTGATGCTGAAGTCGTTGTTGGGGATTGTTTCGGTGCTTGCCGGCGCCAGCCCCGATTCCTTTTCCTTCCAGAACCCTGTTGCCACGAATCCCGGATATTTCCTGAATCCGGCCGATGGCGTCTTTCTCTACGGCTTGGCAACCGCGGTCGACATTTTCATGATCTGGACCCTCGCATTGACGGCAATCGGATTCACCTGCGTCAGCAAGGTCAAGAAGGGCACTGCCTTCGCAATCGTGTTTGGGTGGTGGGCAATCCTCACGCTCGGAGCAACCGCATTGAGCGCCGCATTCTCATAGGAGTTGCGGGTTTTTTGAGTGAACGCAATCCGCCCCGCTGTGACAAAAGTCATAGCCAGCCACCTGCCAGAAGGAAATAATCCGCCGTTCAGGAGGCTCTATGTCAATGTGTGCTCGTCTACGGGCGCGGCTTTTCGCGTCCCTGGCTTCCTTTCTCTTTCTCTCATCCCTCTCACTCATCGCGCAAACCGCAACTCCGGCGCAATGCGTCGAATGCCACAGCCAAGTCACTCCCAACATTGTCTCCGACTGGAAACTCAGCAAGCACAGCGGCGCCGAGATCGGTTGCATCAGCTGCCACGGTGACCTGCACACCTCTGCCAGCGACGTTGCCAAAGCGAAAATTCCCACTCCCGAGACCTGCGCCCAATGTCACGAGACCCAAGTAGCGCAGTTCAAGAAGGGCAAGCACGCCTTGGCCTGGGCCTCTATGAAGGCGATGCCGACCATCCACTGGCAACCGATGGCAATGACACAAGGCGAGAAAGGCTGCGGCGGATGTCACAAGATCGGCGACAAGAGCGCGGCTGAGATTGCCGAGCTTCGCCAGAACAGCTCCGGCACGGAATTCGGCGCGGCGCAATGCGACGCTTGCCATACGCGTCACACCTTCTCTGTCGAGGAGGCCCGTTCCCCGCAAGCCTGCGAAACTTGCCACATGGGCTTCGATCATCCGCAGTGGGAGATGTACTCTGCCTCCAAGCACGGCATTAGACATGACCTGAAACAAAAACATATTCTCCCGACTGACGCCTCGGCGCCCACCTGCCAGACCTGCCATATGCAGGATGGCAATCACGAAGTCCGAACCGCCTGGGGATTCCTCGCCGTCCGTCTGCCCCTGCCCGAAGACAAGCAATGGGCCGCCGACCGGGCTACGATCCTGCAAGCCCTCGGCGTGCTGGATCCCCAGGGACAGCCGACGAAACTCGTCGATGTCGTCAAAGCCGCCGACCTCGCGCGCCTCACCCAGGAAGACTGGCAGCGCGAGCGCGACAAGATGATCAAGACCTGCAACCAGTGCCACTCGGTCAACTTCGCCAGGCAGCAGTTGCAGCAGGGCGACGACATGATCAAGAACGCCGACCACCTGATGGCCGAAGGCATCCGCATCGTGGCCGATTTGTACAAAGACGGCGTCCTGCCTAAACCGGCGAACTATGCCTATCCGTTCCCCAATCTGCTGACCTTCCACGATGCGCCGACAGTGGTCGAGCAGAAGTTGTTTGTGATGTATCTCGAGCACCGTATGCGCACGTTCCAGGGCACATTCCACGCCAGCCCCGACTATGCGTTGTGGTACGGCTGGAGTGAAATGCAGCGCGACTTAACGGAGATCAAGGAACTAGCCGCCCAGATGCGGCGGGAGAAGCGAGGAGCCACGCTCAAACCCGCAGTTAAATGAACACGTTGGGGACGCTTTGGATTTGCGCTTCATGATCTCTGCGGTCTTCTTAACGTTCTCAGCGGTTTAAGATTTTCCTTTTTACAGCAGATCGGGTCGACCGATCCTCATCCAGCCAACGACTCAATCGCGTACACAGCGGCGGCGGGAAGATCAAGCTGCAAGCTGCCAAGGTCCTGCGTCATGTGCTCGGCGTTTGACGTGCCCGTGAGCGGCAGCATGCCTACTATCCGGGCGAAAACAAATACAAGCTGCGCTGGGTTTACGCCCAGCGTATTGGCAAGCTCGACGATTGCGGCATTTTGAACGATATCTCGATTCGCCGTAAGCAGGGAGAATCCCTGATAGACAATCTTCCGTTCGCGACAGAACATTCGAACTTCGCGATCCCATCCGAATCGCGCAAGACAGCGATTCTGAACGAAACGCGGCATTTCCGATCCGCTTGCCTCCATCGCCTGCAACTGCTCCAGCGAAATATTGCTGATCCCCAACAGGCGCGTGCGACCGGCATCGCGCTCTTTTCGCATGGCTTCCCATACTTCGACATCGGCCTCGTTCCATCCGTAATTGGATGACGGACCATGCAACACAAAGCTGTCGATGTAATCAGTCCCGAGATGCTCGAACGAGCTCGCCAAAGACTGGCTCACCTGCTCGGCAAGCGACGAGCCCGGATCGTAGGGAAGCCGGTGATCCTGCCCGTCCTGGTAGGTGTACTTGGTTTGAAGGAACAAGTCTGCGCGAGTTACCACGCCCGCGCGACAAGCGGCCGCCAGCCCCTCGCCGACTCCCGCTTCAAAGTAATGCCGCCGCTGGTTCGCCGTATCAATCCCGCGAAACCCCGCTCGCAGCGCCAGTTCCGTGAGGCTCGCAGTGTGATCTTCTTTCCAGGCAGTTCCATAAAGGAATGGGGGCATGGGCAGATCCAGTGGCATCGTGCCATTGTGCCATGAATGCCTGTACAACTCGTGTCCTCGGTGATAGACATCGACGTTCTCAGCGATCTCAGCGTATTTTCTCAAAGATCTCAGCGGTGAAAGAGACCGCGGAGTTCGCAGAGAACTTCAGAGATCTCAAAGAAAGGCATCAGGGGGCGTCGAGTAGGTGACCTCTCATTCCCGCCCGTTATATCCTTGAACTCCTCAGGAGGCTTTCCGTGAAATTAGCTCTAACCATGTTATGTCTCGTCGCGTGCTCCACGGTCTCGCTCGCACAAAATGCAGCAGCGAAACCCCCAGCGCCCACCAAAGACCCCGTCTCCAGCTCATTGCGTATGCAGTTGCAGCGGTCGCAAAATAACATCGTGGGCGCGGTCGAGGCCATGCCCGCCGACAAGTTTTCCTACAAGCCCACCCCCGACCAGATAACCTTCGCCCACCTGGTGGTTCACATCATCGGCTCCAACAATACGCTCTGCGCCAAAGTGGCTGATGTCCCTGCCCCAAAAGCAGAGGAACCTAAGGAGACCGACTCGAAAGACCAACTCGTAGCTGCCGTCAAAGCATCTTTCAGCTTCTGCAGTGAGGCCTTGGCCAAGATGGACGACTCGAAGTTAGGCGATGATGTCGAACTCTTCGGTGGACGCCACTTCCCGCGCGCGATGGGCGCTCTGGGACTCGCCGGCGGATGGGCCGACCATTACGGCGCGGCGGCGATGTACCTGCGCCTCAACGGAATCCTGCCTCCGAGTGCACAACCGAAGCACTAAAACTTCTTCGATTTGGCCTTGAAGGGGCCGTATAGCCGCGCCGCACTCTGCGGCAAAAGAAAAAATGAGCGTTAGCCCCTGAGGTTGGCTTACTCGATTTGAACCAACTCGTTGGCGGGAACTGCCGTTGGAATCGGCTCAGCCGGCCGCTGCGGAGCCCGCCACGAATCGAAGATCGACACCTGATGCACGCACGAAACCGTGCAGTGCGGTGCGCATCCTTTCTCGGTCAGATACTCGCGCCGCAAATCCTCGCGCGTGTATTCTTCGAGCGGAACCCCTGGATACCCGCGCTGCTGCGAGCAGTAGTGCACCAGTCCATTCTCACAAATGTACAGGTACCGCGCCCCCGCGCGGCAACGCCAGTCGTTCGTCAGTCCTTTGGCGATATTGTCCTGGAACTTGTTCACACGGGTGAAGCTGCGCTTCTCGAGCGCCTGCATCTCGTGATAGATGCGGCGTTCTTCATCTCCGAGAGGCTGCAATTGCCCGCTGCCATCGTGGATGATGCCGATCGTGGAGCTGAAGCCCAGTTCGACGGCGCGCTTGCCAATCACCAGCGCATCCTGCGGATGCGAAATCCCCCCGCCCACAACGGAATTGATATTCACATGAAAGTCGGCATACTCGGCCAGCAGTTGCAGCTTCTTGTCGAGCACCTTCAGGCTCTTCTTCGAAACCTCGTCCGGATTCACGTTGTCGATCGAAATCTGCAGCCACTCGAGCCCCGCACGGTTCAAGCGCTGAATGCGCTCGGCCACCAGCAGGTATCCGTTTGTGATCAGCCCGGCGATCATTCCATTCTTGCGGATGCGCCGGATGACGTCGTCGAGCTCCGGATGCATCAGCGGCTCGCCGCCCGAAATCGTAATGATCGATGTCCCCAGCGCACCCAGCTTGTCGATTCTCCGGTACATCTCCTCGATCGGAACCGGCTTCGAAAAATCGTCGAACTCGTTGCAGTAGGTACACGCCAGATTGCAGCGACGCATCGGAATAATGTGCGCCAGCAGCGGATGGTCCGTCGAAGCGAATGCTTTCGCCACCATCTTCGCTCCCCGCAGGTTGCGGTGCAGGGACTTCAGATTGCGGCGTAGAGTTGTCAGGAGCGATGGCATGCGTATTGGTTAATTCGTTATTACAACACAAGAGCGCATGAATGTGCCCCTGCACTGCAGCATTCGGTCAATTCCAGGGGTTAGATGGCAAGAAATGGCGACAGGCATCCCAGGATTTTCTTAGCGTTCCCTGGCTGCATCTCTGCGATCTCTGCGATTCAAGCCCCTGACTCGCTGCCCGTCTGGTCGGTCCTCACCCGAGTCATTTAGCCACAAATTCGTGACCTGCTCCCCGTAAGGCACTGATCGCGGCGCCAGCCCACTCTTCCGGGATCAAAACGTAATCTGTGTCATACGTGGCAATTGCGAAGATAGGAATCCCATTCGATGATAGCGGCTCGATGAATGACAACAACACTCCGGTCTGCGAAAACGGAAACGGCCCCTCCAGTTTCAGGCAAATCCACCGCTGTGAAGAAACGTCGGCGGGAAGATTCTCGAGCGGGCACACGATAGAGAGCTCATCGCTTGTTCGCGTAATTGAAGTGAACTCCCCGCGAGTGGCCCACTCAGGAACAGCAGAGTCCGCCGAGTGCCGCACGATCGCGTAGAGCGACTTTAACCGCCGAAACTTCAGTCGATGTGATTCTGTCATCAATTCAATTCAGACGGGTGCCCCACTTCTGGCCGCTTTTGCCAGAAGTGGGGATTTTGACTTCCAATATAACGACGAGAGCCTAAATCGGTCCGGTCCGTTCATCCCTCCACCGCTTTCCGCACCGCCGCCTTCGCCAACAACCGAGTCGAATCCAAAGTCGGCAGCGGCGACGTTTCCGGCGACACCAGCAGCGGGATCTCGGTGCAGCCCAGCACCACCGCGTCGCAGCTTTCGTCCTTGAGCCCGCGAATCACTTCGACGTGATAGGCCAGCGACCGCGGCAGAAATTGCCCGTTCACCAGCTCATCGAAAATAATTCGATTGATGCGTTCGCGCTGCTCAGCACCGGGCACACGATGATCAATCCCCGCAGCTCTCAGCGCCTCGCGATACACCGGCCCCTCCATCAGATACTTCGTCCCCAGCACAGCCAGCCGTTTATGCCCGCGACTCTTCGCCTCCGACGCGACTTCCCGCGCAATATGAAGCCATGGCCGCGGCGACCGATGTTGCACCAGCTCGAATGCCTGATGAATCGTGTTGTCCGGACAGATCAGAAAATCCGCGCCAGCCTTCGCCAGCTTCTCGGCGGATCGCAGCATCAATTCGGCCACTCCCGCCCAATCTCCCGCATCAATGCTCTTCATGTACTCGGCGAGCGAAAACGAGTGCAGCGAAACCTCGGGATGATCGTGTTTCCCGATCGTCTTCCCGCCTTCAAGCGAGATGGTGCGATAGCAGAGCGCTGCTCCTTCAGTGCTGCATGCGACGATGCCGATATGGAGCATAGAAATGAAAAACGTCGTTAGTCGTTGGTCCTTGGTCGCTAGCGACTTGCTCGCGTCGTACTCGCCAACAACCAACGACTAACGACCAACGACCCCCACTGCATACGGACTTGCATCCCGATACCGCTTCTCAAACTCTTCCCGCGTCACGACCGTCTTTACGTCTGTTACGCGGTCGATCGCGAGAATGCCATCCAGATGATCAATTTCATGCTGCAAAAGCTCAGAGAGATTTCTCTCCTCGCTCGCGCTGAACTCGCGAGTATCGGCCTCAAGAGTCTGATAATGCACACTGATCTCCCGATGCCGCTCCACCTGCATGAAGATCGACAGGAAACTCAGGCATGCATCCCAGACGACGATCTTGTCTTCACTGCGCCGAGTGATCTGCGGGTTGATTAGCGGCCAGGGCTTCTCGCCCGGCAATCTCAAAAAGATCACGCGCTGCAGTACTCCAATCTGTGGCGCCGCAATCCCGCGCCCGTAGCCCGTTTCCGCACGCCAGTGAGCTAGAGTGTCGGCCAGATCGCCCACCAGTTCGCGGATCTCTCGCGAGACCGGGTCTGCGACCGGCAAACATTTCTCTCGTAGAATCGGGTTCCCGAGCTGCAAAATCGGTCGGACGGCCATTCACAAACTCCAGGGTAATATCAGCGGGCCATCGCTGCGTCGAACAGGCTCAACAACTCCAACTTCTTATCCGCGGCCAAAAATGACGCTTCAAACGAATTCCGCGCCAGCTCGCGCAGATGCTCATCCGTAAACCCGTAGGTTTCCTGCGCGAACTGATACTCGCGAGCCAGTGACGTCCCAAATAGCGCCGGATCATCCGTATTGAGTGTAATCATCATGCCTTGATCGAAATAATTCTTCACCGGGTGCTCGGCCGCGGTCTTGCAGCATCCGGTCCGCAAGTTGCTGGTCAGGCAAATCTCTATAGGAATCTGCCGATACGCCAGTTCCTCGATCAAATCCGGATCCTGCACCGCACTTAGCCCATGCCCGATGCGTTCCGCATGCAGGTTGAGCGCTCCCCAAATTGACTCCGCCGGACCGGTCTCACCCGCATGCGCCGTCAGGTGCAAGCCGTGATCCTCCGCGTAGGCATACACGCCGCGAAACAACTCCGGAGGCGCTTTCACCTCGTCACCCCCGATTCCGACCCCGACAACGTGCCGGTCCTTGTAGCGGACCGCAAGCTCGAACACCTTTTGCGCTTCTTCCACGCCGAAATGCCGCGTCGCGTCGAAAATCCAGAGCAGGGATACCCCGAAATCCCGCGCCCCGCGTATCCGCCCCCGTTCCAGTCCTTCGAAGATCGCAGCAAAATCCTGCTTGCGATAGAGGCATACACCCACCGCGACGTAGACCTCGGCGTGCAGGACGTTTTCTTCTTTGAGTTGCTGCATCAGCCGGTAGGTGACGAGTTCATAGTCGTCGGGCCCCACCAGGTGCGCGCTCACATCTTTGAATGCCATCAGGAAGCTGGAAAAATCCGTATAGCGATACAATGCCGCGGTTTCGTCGAGCGTAGTGTTCTCGCCATGCCGCCGCCGCAACTCCAGGAGCGTCGCCGGCTCAACCGCTCCCTCCAGATGCAAATGCAACTCCGCCTTGGGGAGTTGACGAATAAAAGCCTTCGGCGGATTTACTCCATTCATGATTTGTTGATTGTAGAGCAGATTTCAAATTTGCGAGCGACGCGGGTTGGCCGTTCTTAGTGAACTTGCGACTTCTTGAGCTCTCTGCGGCTCGAGTCTATTGCACCCGCGCGGATTGCGTTTCCTTCGCCCGGATTTTCCTTTAGAATCCGGAGTTCTCATCGCCACCCCGGAGACCTACATGCGCTCGCTGAACGCCTTAGCCTCATTCTTGGTTTCGATCCTGATTCTTGCACCGATCGCCCTGATGGCTGCCTCATCTACCCCGCAAGTGAAAACCCGCTCGGGTGTTGTCGAAGGCAAAGACGACGGCAAGGTTAAGTCGTTTGTCGGAATCCCCTACGCTGCGCCGCCTATCGGCGATCTGCGCTGGAAGGAACCTCAGCCGATTGCGAAATGGAGCGGCGTGAAGAAGGCAACCGAATTTGGCTTCCACTGCATGCAAGGTAACGTTTTCGGCGACATGGTCTTCCATGATCCCGGCGCCAGCGAAGACTGCCTCACGCTGAACGTTTGGGTTCCCGACAAGCATGCGGATCCGAAAATGTCAGTCATGGTCTGGATCTATGGCGGAGGCTTCGTCGCTGGCACCACCTCCGAGGCCCGCCAGGATGGCTACCATCTCGCCCAGCAAGGCGTGATCGTGGTCTCGATGAACTATCGCCTCGGCATCTTCGGATTTTTCGTGCACCCGGAGCTCGCGAAGGAGTCCGGGCACAGCTCCGCTGGCAACTATGGCCTTCTAGACCAGCTTGCCGCGCTGAAATGGGTGCACGACAACATCGCGGCATTCGGCGGCGATCCGGGCAGCGTCACCATTTTCGGGGAGAGTGCCGGATCATTCTCCGTCAGCGCGCAGATGGCCTCGCCCCTGGCGAAAGGACTTTTCCAGAAGGCAATCGGCGAAAGTGGTGGCGCGTTCTCGCGCGGCGGTCTCCCGTTTGAATCGATGTCGGCTCGCGCTGAAAAGGATGCCAAACTGCTGAAAGACAAGCTCGGCGCATCCACACTCGCCGAGTTACGCGCCATCCCCGCCGAGAAGCTGGTGCAGACGTTTGGAAGCCGCCCCGACGCATTCGCCTTCGGTCCTGACGTCGACGGATACTTCCTGCCCGAGTCCGTTCCCGCCATCTTCGCGGCAGGCAAACAGAATGACGTCGCCCTGATCGCCGGCTGGAACCACGACGAAGGCAGCTTCGAGATCGCCTTCGCTCCGCAGAAGAAGCCGAACGCGGAAAATTTCAAAGCCACCGCACAAAAGGATTTTGGAGACAAGGCAGACGAGTTTCTGAAGCTCTATCCCGCCGACACCGACGAGCACGCGCTGCGCTCGGCCCAGGATTACGCCGGTGACAAGTTCATCGCGCTCTCCACCTGGGACTGGATCGAAGCCCAGGGCAAGACCGGCAAACAGCCGGTATACCGCTATCGTTTCGACATGGCCCCGTTCAACAAGAACCCCAACGCCCCGCGGATGGTGCGTACCACTCGGCCGAAATCGAATACGTCTTCGGTCAGCTCGATTCTAAGACGGACGTCACCTGGCGCGAGTCCGACCGTCAGATCAGCGATATGATGCAGAAATACTGGTCGAACTTCGCGAAGAGCGGCAATCCCAACGGTGCCGGCCTGCCCAGCTGGCCGGCCCACACAGCAGCCGACGGCTGGCCGGTCATGATCCTGAGCGCCCAGCCCGCAGCAAAGAAAGACGACCTGCGCGAGAGGTATCTCTTCTTATCAAGAGAGTGGAAACCGAAGGAATAGAAACGGCCCCAGGGGTTTGTGATCCTGAGCGGAGCAGACTGGTGAGCGTAGCGATCCGGTCTGCGTAGTCGAAGGATTCCCACCGGAGACGGCCGTCGCGTCACCCGGCGCTACTTTGTGCGAACTCGCTGTGACGCCGGCTGTAGAGCACATAAATCATCAGCCCCAGTACCAGCCACACCAGGAACCGCACCCACGTGATGACCGTCAGTCCCATCATCAGTCCGCCGCAAAGAACAATCGAGATCAGCGGGAACCACGGCACGAAAGGCACCCGGAACACGCGTGGGCGGTCCGGCTGTGTACGCCGCAGAATGATCACACCGAGCGACACCAGCGCAAATGCGAACAGCGTTCCGATGTTCGATAAATCGGCGGCGTCGCTGATCGCGAAGATTCCCGAAGGCACTCCCACCACCAGCCCCGCAATCCAGGTCGACCAGTGCGGCGTCTTGAATTTCTTATGAACCGCTGAGAAGAACCGGGGGAACAATCCATCGCGCGACATCGCGTACCAGATGCGCGCCTGCCCATACTGAAAGACGAGCAGCGACGAAATCATCCCCATCAGCGCGCCCACGACGATGATCGATCGCGACCATCGGCTAGCGCCCAGCATCTTCAGCGCATAGGCCACAGGAGCCTCGGCCGCCTCGCCCGAGACGAAGGTTGTGTACTTCATCATGCCCAGCAGCACGACCGAAACGCCGACATACAGAACAGTGCAGACAATCAGAGACGCGATGATTCCAAACGGCAAATCGCGCTGCGGATTCCTGGATTCCTCTGCTGCCGTCGACACCGAGTCAAATCCGATATAGGTAAAGAAAACAATCGCGCCGCCCGTCACGATGCCGCCGAAGCCCGACGGCGCAAACGGCTTCCAGTTCGATGGATTAACCAGCGCTCCACCCACAAACAGGAACACCAGGATCGCCCCGATCTTAATCGCGACCATGATGTTGTTGGCCTCAGCCGATTCGCGAATGCCGCGCACCAGCAGCACGGTGAGGATAAAAATGATCAGAAACGCCGGGACGTTGAAATACGATCCGGTCCAATGCCCCGCCTCCCAGACAGGGGTCGACCATCGATCGGGCAAATTTATGTTGAACGACGCAAGTTGCGCCTTGGTGTACGCGCTGAATCCGATCGCAACCACCACGTTGCTGACCACGTACTCAAGAATCAGGTCCCACCCGATGATCCACGCAAAGATTTCGCCAAGGGTGGCGTATGAGTACGTGTACGCGCTGCCGGCGATCGGAATCATTGACGCCAGTTCCGCGTAGCACAGTCCTGCGAAGCTACACGCGACCGCGACCAGGAAAAACGAAATCGCAATCGACGGCCCGGCCGGCGGACGCCCATGCATGAGCACGCTGGCCGTGCCGCCTCCACGCAGAACATTCCACAGGATGTCCAGAACTTGGGCATGCAGGAGCGAGGGCGCCTGAAAATTCTCGCCGGCAGCGGCCGTCCCGGTCAGAATGAAAATGCCCGACCCGATCACGGCGCCAATTCCAAGAGCGGTCAGCGACCACGGACCCAACGATTTCTGCAGTCTGTGCCCGGGCGCTTCCGATTCCGATATCAGCTTGTCAATCGACTTGCAGCAGAAGACCTGCTTGTCGGAGGTACGCACAACTTGATTCGATGGAGGCTCGCTCGTCGTGGGTTGTGACAAGAGGTGTGATTTCTCCTGAACGGAGGAATTCTCGAATGACCTGAGTACCCCACCCTTCGTGCCTTTCGAAGGGTGGGATTCCCAAATGCCGACAGCTGACTGCCAAGCTCGGCTCTACCGCTTCGCCTGACCGCGAGCCATCTTCTTGACCTTCGGCTTCTTCGACCCGCGCGGATAGTCCCGCGGCTTCAGCGGTTTTTCCGCCTTGCGCTTCTTGCGCACTGCTCGTTTAGCTTTCTTACGTTCGTCTCTGCTCAGTTTTGCTGTATTGGCCATGAACTCTTTCTTAGGATGAAAGGATTTTTGTTGTTCCAGAACCTGCAAGTCTGGACCGTAGATCTCAGCTTCTCGATCTTAGATTAGAAGCCAGCGCCGGGCTATGAATTCTGCAATCTGAAATCTTCAATCTACAATTGGCATCTTTAGGCTTGCTCCAGCTGGGCATACTTCTCCACCAGCTTCTTCAAGCCGAAGCGTGGAAATTGTACCGTAATCTTGGCTTCTTCGCCTTCTCCCTCTCGTTGATACACGGTTCCTTCGCCGTATTTCGGATGGCGCACCCGCTGTCCCGGCCGGAACCCACGTTTGCCCTTGGGCTCCTCCGCGGGAGGCGATTTCGGAATACTGAACTTTTTCCCACGGCTGGCAAAGAACTCGGCAATATTCTCGATCGAGTTGTAAGCCCGCGCGGCAACCGTCGGCTTCGCGGCCCGCGGCCGCCCTAAGTCGTGCCACGAAGCGCTCTGATCTTCGTCTTCATAGGAGTAATGGGAAGAGTCATCGCCGGAACGAACTGAACTCGTGTAGGGGCGGGCACCGTCGCCCGCCCGGCGGAGCGAAGCTCCACTGCTGCGGCGCGTGCCTGACTCCTCAATCAGCGATCCCGGCACTTCCTCGAGGAAGCGAGAAGGCACGCTGGCCTCAGGCAGATCCGTCCCATATCGCCGCCGATAGACGGCCCTTGTAAGGATCAACTGATCCATCGCCCGGGTCATCCCCACATAACAAAGCCGACGTTCTTCCTCGATGTCTTCCGGCACGAGCACTGTGCGCGAGTGCGGAAATAGTCCCTCTTCCAGCCCGCTGAGAAATACAAGAGGAAATTCCAGTCCCTTGGCGGCATGCAGACTCATCAAAGTGATCTGCGCCCGTTCATCGTAATCATCCGCATCGGCAATCAGGGCCGCATGATCGAGAAACTGATCGAGTGTCTCCGCCCGGTCCCGCGAATCCATCGCCGCGTTCACCAATTCGCGCAGGTTTTCGATCCGCGAGTAAGCCTCGGGAGTGTCTTCGTCTTCCAACAGCTTGATATAGCCCGTGCGGTCAATCAGGAACTTCAGAATGTCCGCTGTACTGACAGTAGGAGTTGGAAATGAGGCAGTGGCATCATCCACTGGCATAGCTGCATCGGCGTCCGCGGTAGCGCCGGCCTCCTCACCTTCGGACGAAGCATCGGCCGCATTCTCTTCAAAATCAAACGAAAAGTTCCCAAGTTCCGCCGGATCGAATGCCGTCGCATCTTCCTCGACAGCCGAACTCTCTTCGCCGCGCGTCTCCCTGTCTCCGCGGTGAACTTCCCCTGATTTCTCCAGTTGCTCCGTAAACGTCCCCGTCAGCATCGCCCGTGCGTCTTCAATCAGTTGCTGAAAATTCTTCAGCGAGGCCACGGCTCGCGGCGGCACCAACTGCCGCTTCACCGCCTCGCCCACGGCTCCCCACAGTGAGAGCCCCGCGCCCAGGGCAAGCTGCTCCAGCGTATCAATGGTCCCCTTGCCGATGCCGCGCGCAGGCGTATTGATCACGCGCAGCAGGGAGATCGAGTCATCGGGATTCTGGATGACTTTCAGATACGAGATCATGTCCTTGATCTCGGCGCGCTCGTAAAACGAAAATCCGCCGACCACGTGATACTTCAGCCCGTAGCGCCGCATCGCCTCTTCAAACAACCGCGATTGTGAATTCGTGCGATACAGCACTGCTGCCCGCGGAGTCTCGCCGCGCTCGTTGGCCTCGCGCAGATAGCGCGCAATGGAATCGGCCGCAAACAGCGCTTCGTTCTCGCCGTCGGGCGCTTCGTAGTAGCCGATCCTGGCCCCACCCTGCCGGTCGGTCCAAAGATTCTTCCCCTTGCGCCGGACATTGTTCGCCACCACCGCCGACGCTGCCTGCAAAATATTCTGCGTCGAGCGATAGTTTTGCTCCAGCCGGACTATCTTGGCCTCGGGAAAATCCTGCTCGAACTCAAGGATGTTCCGAATGTCGGCCCCACGCCACGAGTAGATCGACTGATCCTCATCGCCAACCGCGCACACATTGTGATGTTCGCCCGCCAGCATGCGCATCAGTTCGTACTGCGGCCGGTTCGTATCCTGATACTCGTCAATCAGCAAATACTGGAAACGCTTGTTGTAGTATTCGCGTACATGCGGCGCCGATTTCAGCAGCCTGACAGCCTCCAGCAGCAGGTCGTCGAAGTCGAGCGCGTTCGCCTTGCGCAACTCCTTTCGGTATTCCTCGTACAGGTGCGCGATCTTCTCCGTCTTCGGATCCGCCGACTGCAGATACAGCTCTTGCGGATCGAGCATGTGATTCTTAGCCCACGAAATCCGCCCCAATACCGTGCGCGGAGTCAGTTCCTTGTCATCGATGCCGAGCCGCTTCATCACCGATTTCACGAGGGATTGCTGATCGGCCTCGTCGTAGATCACGAAACTCTTGGTATGCCCGATCGGCGGCTGCCCCGGCACGGACGAAGGAATCCGCATCGCTTCAATGTCCCGCCGCAGCATCCGCACGCAGAACGAATGGAACGTCGAAATCACCGGTTTGGCAATGCTGAGCCCGCCCACGATCTTCTCAACGCGAGCGCCCATTTCGGCCGCAGCCTTATTCGTGAACGTCATGGCCAGAATCGACTCCGGCATCACGCCCTTCTGCTCGATGAGATAGGCGATGCGGAATGTAATGACGCGCGTCTTCCCGCTACCGGCGCCGGCCAGAATCAACACCGGTCCCTCGGTAGTCTCCACAGCCTCGCGCTGTTGCGGATTCAGTTGGTCAAGAAACGACAAAACAGAGGTGGCTCCGGGAGTAGATGTTCCAATTTTCCAGGAGACGTAGGGACAGCCGCCTCGGCTGTCCAATTCTGCGATCACATCCTTGCTGCTAACCGTCCTGTCAGCCTGAGCGGCAGTTTTTTACCGCGAAGGAACTGTGTAAATCTGCCGACACCTCCGACCCGACGCCGAAGTGTATGGCCCTTCGCCGCAAAACCTGCGGCTCAGGAAGACAATAAGCGTGCTCTGGGATTGTCCCGCCATTCGAATTTCGTCCGCAAGCCGCGCCACACTTGACGTTCTTTCCACGGAGTCGACAAGGGCAGCGCGCCCGGTCCGGATTACGCCCGTAACCCGAACACGTCTTCCTCGTTAGGAAGTGGGCGCCGCCGCCCTGCGAAGTCTCGGTCCTTTCCTGGAGGAGGCTCTATGAAACGCATTGTGCTCGTTATGCTGCTCGTCGCCATCGCGGTCGCCGCTCGTCTGACGCTCGGCCGCAACACCGCGAGTGCCGGAGAGGCCGCCGGTTACAAAGTCCTTGATCCTATCCGCCACGGCAACCTGACCGTATTCCCGGTAGTCGCGGCCAAGAGCTATCCGACAGGAGAATTCCTCACGCTCGATGAAGGCCTGCACTCAGGCGAAGTCGTGGTGACCGAGGCAGGCAGCGTTCAGGGACTGATTCGCCGCCACGGCACTCCCATCCATCGCTACGACGGAGCAGAAGTCAACCGCCTCGTGCTGGTCAATAATTCCAAACGTCCGCTGCTTTTGCTTGCTGGCGAGGTCGTTAGCGGAGGCAAGCAGGACCGCGTCATCGGCAAAGATCGCATCGTGCCCGCTGAAAGCGATCCCATCGACCTCAGCGTCTTCTGCGTCGAGCACGGACGCTGGGTGGCCACCAGCGAGCACTTCGGCGCTTCTCAGTCGATGTATGGCTCGGCCAGTGGGAGTCCCAGCCCGCATGCTCCGGTCCCCATGGCGATCATGGTCCAGCCGTCGGTGCGCGCTAAAGCCATGGGCGATAAGAACCAGCAGGAGGTCTGGGACGAAGTGAGTAAACAAACCGGCGCCATGAAAGTAGAAGTGGCCAACGCCGCACCCTCCGTCGCAAGGGAGATCGCACCCGTCAGCTCCTACGCCAAGGTGAACGAGAATCAGGAGGTCCTAAAGTACATCGACTCCGTTGCTCGCCCCGTCGAGCAGAGCTATCAGAACCTCATCCACCAACTGCGCGATCGAAACGCGGTGGGTGTGGTCGTCGCCGTGAACGGACGGATTATCTGGGCCGACGTTTTTGCCAGCACCGACCTGCTGTCGAAATATTGGCCAAAGCTGGTGCGCTCCTACGCGTCAGAAGCGGTAGTCACGCGCGCCAAAGAAATGGAAGTCACCACCAGGCAGGCAGATGCATTCCTGGCCGACATGGAAGGGCGCAAGGAGATGATCGAGAGCGAACCCGGTATCTATCGTCATACCGAAGTGACGGGCGACGGCTTCAAAGCCTTCGAACTAACATCCCTGCTGCCGAAAACAGGGTTCGACGTCCACGTAGCCAAGATGGTGGATTGAATCAATAGAGGGATATCTGCTCAATCATTTCAAAAAGGGCGCCGTTAAAGGTCATCAGCGGGGTCGGCACACATAATCGTCCGCAAGCGAAAAGCCCTCGCTTGCGCGAGGGCTTCCGGGGGGAGGGACACTCAGGCGAGGCGCCCTTGCGTCCCGAAATTCACACTACAGAACAGTTACTTAGGCTGCTGCTGCTGATCGCCGGCCATCGGGGCTCCAGTGTTGGCCGAGAGCTGCTCCAGATCGTTCTTCAGCAGGCTGACTTCGACGCGGCCTCCGCTCATGCGCTTGCTCTTCGCATCATCGGATGGAACCGGGGCGTTGCCCATGCCGACCAGGTAGATCCGGTAGACCGGGATGTCATGGTTCAGAACCAGGTAACGCACAACCGACTCGGCCATCTTCTGTGAAGTCTGGATCGCGGTCTGGCCGTTTCCAGAAGAGAATCCCTGTACTTCGATGATGTAGCCGCGCTGACCCTTCAGGTTGCCCGCCATCTGGTCAAGGGCGTCCTTGGCGTTCTTGCTGAGAAGGGTTTGGCCAGGACGGAAGCGAATCTCGGTCTGGTTCTGCGCCTTGTACTGGTCGATATTGTTGACCACGGTCTCAACCGTCTGCACGCGGGTGGTCACCTGCTGCGCGCTCTGTTGCGCCGCGGTGGCCTTGTTGCCGGCGTCAATGGCGTGCTGATCGGCTTCGTTGGCCTTGTCGGACGCGAGCTTGATACCAGCCTGCGCGCGAGAGTCGACATCCGTAATGTTCTTGCTGTTTTGCGAGGTCAGTTCGTCGAGCTCATTGACGCGGTCGCGGATCGGCTCGGTCTGGCGCTGAACGTACTTCTTGCGGGCGAACGGATTCATGCGTCCCCAGAAGCCTTCGCGCGACGGAGGCGCCAGTGGCGCCTTGCCGGTGGCGGTGCCTGCGCTGGCGTCGGTCGTTTGCGCCGACTGCGCAGCGGGCTGGGTCTGATCAGACGAGGTGGTCTGCGCCAGGGCCGGCATCGCGAGCACGGCAGCCAAGGGCAGGGCAATTACTAGGCGGTGGTTCATAGTGACTTCCTCCAGGTTTTTGGGGCGCGTATCGATTGAGCTTGCCGCTACCCCGCGCACGTCGCTGCGTGCGCAAAATTTGATTGCGTCCCCTTGAAATCGGTAAAAAGAAGCCAGCAGATTCGCTGAGCTGGCCGGCGCTGACGCAACGCCTGGCCTGGGATGTCTTCGACGCCCGGCACTTCGGCGCCACCTGTTCCCTTACATGTGGGATGCCAAATCAAGCTCTAGGGTTGAGCAGCTAAGTGCTTGATATCTATGCTTATTGTAGCTCCTGCTGCCGGCCGGAGCCTGGCGGCAACTGCATTTGCAGGGTAATTTTGGGAAAGCTGATATAAAAAGTGCGTGGAAGACAGTCGTCAATCGTGAGTTGTTTGGCATTGCGCAAACTGTTGATTTCTCGGCTGGAACAGGGGAGGGGCCTTTGGGAGCAATTCGCGCAGTAACGTTTCGGGCGGTATCGGCAGTAACAGTTACGCTGATAGGTCTTACGCTTTCTTCCCCCATTCTCTCTTCTCCGATCCATGGCGAAGAATCGGGGATGCCCTCTTCGCGGATCTCCAACGAGCATCTCCGCCAATACTCCGATCTTGCCGAGAACTGGATGCAGCAGTATCTGCGGGTCGACACGACGAATCCTCCGGGTAACGAAATGCGCGCGGTGGAATTCTTCAAGAAGATCCTCGACGACGAAGGCATTGAGAACCGCGCCTTCGAGATTGGGCCGGGGCGAGGAGACTTGTGGGCGCGTCTTCCTCATACGACCGGCCTGGGGAAGCGGCCGATCATCCTGCTCAACCACACGGATGTGGTCACGAGTGATGCTTCACACTGGAAGGTACCTCCCTTCAGCGGAGAACAGCGGGATGGTTATCTCTGGGGACGCGGCGCGCAGGATATGAAAGATGAAGGACTCGCCCAACTCGTTGTCATGGTCATGTTGAAGCGGGAGAAGATTGCCCTGGATCGCGACGTGATTTTCCTCGCGGTGGCAGACGAAGAAGCCGAGGGCAAAGGCACCGACTGGTTCATCAAGAATCAGCGCGATCTGCTCGGGAATGCCGAGTTCCTGATCAATGAGGGCGGCGAGAACGTGCTCGAAAACGGCAAGGTGAAGTATGTCGGCGTTGATGTAGGAGAGAAGACTTCCTACTGGCTGCACGTGGTAGCGCATGGGCGGCCGGGACACGGGTCGAGGCCGAATTCGGACTCGGCGCCAAATCGCCTGGTACATGCGCTGAACAAGATCATCGCCTATCAGACTCCTCTAAAAGTGTTACCCGTAGTGGATGAGTTTCTCCGGGACATGGCTCCGTACGAGCCGCCCGACCGGGCTGTCTACTATCGGGATGTTAGGAAGGCAATCGAAGACAAGAAGTTTCAGCGTGAGGTCGAGCACGACGAGTCGCTGAATTTCCTGCTGCGCGATACGATCTCCCTCACTATGCTGGGCGGCTCTGGACAGACGAATGTGATTCCTCCCGAGGCGTGGGCGAACCTCGACGTGCGCATTCTGCCCGGTGGCGACCCGACGGCTTTGCTCGAGACCCTGCGGCGGGTAGTGAACGATCCAGACGTGACGATCGAGCCGCTGGAGACAGAGTTTCGCGTGGCTAACTACTCGGGAACTGACAATGCCCTGTTCGCCGCCATCCGCGAGACTTCCGCGAAGTACTTTCCCGGAACACCGGTTGTGCCGCACATCACCAGCGGATACACCGAGAATCAGCGCTACCGCCCGCTAGGGATTGTCGCTTATGGATTCTGTCCTTACGCGGCGACCGAAGAAGAGGGCAACACAGAGCACGGAAATGATGAGCGGATTCGGGTGGAGGAAGTTCGACGCGGTCCGCGGATCCTTTTTGATGTGGTGGTCAAGGTAGCAGGTACGGAAAAAACCACGTAAGGACAGCCGCCTCCGCTATCCGCGGGTCGAAGACCGACCCACTCGATCGAATCCGAAAAGTGGGCAAGCAAGTCGAGCTTCGCTCGAGGACTGCCGAGGCCGCCGTACCCACATGAATTAGCTTCCGCAGTATTTCTCGTACTGCTCGAAGATGAATGGGTCCGTCATACCCGCGATGTAATCGCAGATCACGCGCGGGAAGCCCTCATTCTTGGCTTTCTCTTGATACTGGTGGGGAAGGGATTCAGGATGCGCCATCCAGAAGGCGAATAATTCGGAGACGACCCGCTCAGCATCGTCTTTTTCGTCGGCCAACGACGGGCTGAAGTAAAGATTCTCGTAGAGGAAGTCTTTATTCTGCTTGCGTTCGGCCTCAACCTCAGCGCTGAACGCGACGAGGCGATGTGGACAGCCGCGCACGTCCTCGAGCGTCTGGATCTTCGCCTCGTTCACACGCTTCTGGGTATTGCGAATCAAATCGTCGACCAAACGGTTAAGCACCCGCTTCAGTGTCTCGTTGAATTTCAGCTTCTCGGGAGCCCCCGGATACACTTGCACGACCTCGCGATAGAAGCGTTCGAAAATCGTAACGCCTTCCCGGATTTCTTCGAGCGACAAGAGGTGCGATTCGTAGCCGTCGTCCAGATCGGCCGTGTTGTAGGCGATCTCGTCGGTCAAATCGATGAGCTGCGCTTCCAGCGGCGGACGCTGATCAAGCAGATATTCTGAGAGTTCCGGATGATCCTTCGCGTCGTAATCGCGCGAGTGCTTGATGATCCCCTCGCGTACCTCAAACGTGAGATTCAGGCCGCGGAAAGCCGCATACCGTTGCTCGAAATCTTCCACGATCCTCAGGGCGTGAAGGTTGTGGTCGAAGAACTGCCCATGCTGGTGCATGGCGGCGTCGAGAGCCTTCTCGCCGGCGTGTCCGAAGGGTGGGTGGCCGATGTCGTGAACCAAGGCGAGCGCCTCGGTCAGATCGGTATTGAGGCCCAGGGCTCCGGCGATGGTGCGCGAAATCTGCGTGACCTCGAGCGTATGCGTCAGCCGGTTGCGGAAATGATCGGAGTGGCGGCGGGTGAAAACCTGCGTCTTGGCTTCGAGCCGGCGAAAGGCACGCGCGTGAATGACGCGATCACGGTCGCGCTGAAAATCGTTGCGGTACGGATGGGGAGCTTCAGCGAAGCGGCGTCCGCGGGATTGCGTGACTTGCACCGCATAGGTCGCCAGCATGGTCGAAGTCTACCAAATAAGTCCCGAGCTGGCGTTTGGCAGTGACGAGTCCGGGTGGCTTAATTCAACAGTTACGGCAAGCCTGTGCTTGATCTCATCAGGGGCAGTTCTTGATGTTTTGGGAGCACCCGGAAGCTATGACATACACCACGACGAACCAGTACCCAACCAGAGGCGTACCAAGCAGAAGCCAAAAGGCGCGCCGTTTGAACTTCGTGAATGCAGGAATAACCACTGCGATCCACACCAAGGTTAGCAAGGCGCTCACCTTCGGTGCGGCATCGAAGAAGATGAAGCCCAGGCCCGCGATGACGAGAGAAACTGCGAACAACGACCACAAATTGCCGATCGCACCTTCGATTCGCGTCACCGCACGCTTCATGGGCACATGCTAGCGCCCGAAGCGGTCACAGGAAAGTTACTGGTGTTCCTGCTTCACGGCCGTTGTCGACGAAGCAACTCGTGACTACCGCAGATTCAGCCGCATCTCGTTGCTGTCTACGAAGCCAAGGTATTCATACAGAGGTCGGCCGTGCTCGCTGGCGTGCAGGCTCACGCGGGCGAAGCCTTCTTGTTTGCACCAGGCAATGATCGTTTCCATGATCTGACGGCCGATGCCGCGTCGACGGTATTCCGGTTCGGTGTAAACGTTAAGGATGGTCGCGCGACGGCAGTCGAGATCATAAACATGTGACGGCCATGGGCTGATGACCACTGCGCCTCCGCCCACGACTCGGCCGTTGTCGCACGCGAGCCACGAACGGAAGGAGCCGTCGGGGATGGCCTTCTTGAGGTAATCGGCGCTCAGAGCCTCCATCGTTGACAGCGCATCGTCGTCGGTGTAGTTCATGTCCTCACACATGCGGCGCCTCTGGCGGGCGATTTCAGGTATGTCGGCAAGAGTACCCTCGCGAATAGAAACGGCGATGGAGGAAGGCATTTCAGGAGTTTATCGCGATCTTGGACGCCGTTTGTCACAAGACCTTAGCCAGATTCACCCCAAAAATAGAAAATCCCCACTCAACCCAAAATCGGGGTGAGTGGGGCACCTCTTGATTTGATCGGTGGCTATTGTTTGTTGCCGGATTCTTCTTTCGCGAGCCTGACCTTGGCAGCATCGAGCTTCTGCTGCACCTTGGCGAAGGCTTCGCTGTCCTGCTCGGCCGGAACCGTCTTGTTCCACTCCTGGACAGCGCGATCCCAGTGCGCGGCCGCGAGTTTCAGCCGGCCCGTCTTCTGATAAAGATCGCCCAGATGCTCCTGCACGGTCGGGTCAGAGCCCATGTGCACGGCCGCTTTGTTCAGATTCTCTTCCGCCAGGTCGTACTTTCCCAGCTTGAAGTAGGCCCAGCCAAGCGAGTCGAGATACGCGCCGTTGTTGGGCTCGAAGCTTAGCGCCTGCTTGATATAGCTCAGCGACTCGTCGAGCTTCACACCGCGATCGGCATTCATGTAGCCAAGATAGTTCAGCGTCGCGGCCGCCTGAGGATCGGTTGGCGGAGTCACTGCCAATACCTTGCGGAACTCGCCGTCTGCCTGGTCATACATCTTCTGGCGCTGGTAGAAGTCGCCGCGCAGGAAATTCACATAGGCCTTGTCGTCGGACTTGGTCGAGAGCTGTTCGGCTTTGTCGAGCGACTCAGCTGCGTCGGCCCAGCGCTTGGCGCGCGTGTAGATGATCCCCAGCCGTATGTAGACATCGCGATCTTCCGGACCGCCTTTCAGCATGCCGTGGATATCGGTGACCGCCTGATCGAACTCGCCCATATCGGCCAGCTGTGCATCGAGCACCATGCGCAGGTCGCGGTCGTTGGGCAACTTTTGCACGGCTTCTTTCGCGACCGCTGTCGCCTGCGGCCACTGTTTGGCGTCACGGTAGGTGTCAATGATCTCCTGGTAGCCGCTGCGCGCATTCTCATCGCCCAGGGTCAGCATTTTGCGGAAGGTGTCGACCGCCGCTTGGTAGTTCTCCTGCTCGCGGTAGATCATGCCCAGCCGCTCGATAAAGATCGCGCGGTTGTTGCGGTCAGCCTGGCTGGTCCCGGCCTCGCTGCTCCGTTCGGTCTTCTTGATCAGGTCCTGCAGCAGCTTGGCGGCATCGTCGTAGCGGCCCTGCGCCTGGTAGACGACCGCCATGTTGTACGGAACGCCCGCCGAATCCGGCGCTAGCGTGTCAGCCTTCTTCAGGCTCTCAAGGGCGAGGTCGAATTTGCTCTGCCGTCGATAAATCTCCGCCATCTGCAGATAACTTTGCGCGTCCTCGGGATTGGAGTCGGCGATGATCTTGTACTGTTCGAGCGCGGCCTCGAGCTGCCCGTCATTCAGCAGGTTCTCGGCCAGGCCGCGGATGGCATCCAGATTATCGCGGTCGAGCACGATGGCGTGCTTGTAGGCGTCGATTGCGCTCTTGTAATCCTTGCGCTGCTCATAGGCTGCCCCCAGCGCCGAATACAGTTTGGCCGACCGCGCGGAGTCAGGAATCGAGCTCAAAACCTTCAGGGCGTGCGTCGTGTCTCCCTCATCGGTGTAGAGCATCGCCAATGTAGTGACGGCTTCTTCCGAGCTAGGATCAAGCTTGATGGCCGTATTCAGTTCGGCCTCCGCCTTCTGCATGTCGTTGTTCAGGCGATAAAGGCGGCCGAGTAGAAGGTGGTCATCGACGCTCTGCGGATTGAGCTTTACGATCTCCTGATACTGCTCAATCGCCAACTTCAGGATGTTGTCGGACCCGTTTCCGCCCGGCATGTCGCCCAGCGACCGCAAATAGATCCGCCCAAGAAGCTTGTGCGCTTCCAGATTGTTGGGATCGCGCTTGATGATGTCTTGCGCTTCCTTCACGGCGTCGGCGATGCGACCCGTCTTGACGTAAAGTTCTGCAAGGCTTGAGGTCAGAAATTCCGAAGAAGGGTCGGCTTCAATGGCGAGTCGATATTCCTCGGTCGCCTTTATGGCCAGATCACTGCGGCCATAGGCAGTGACCATCTCCTCGTACATGTGCGCGAGCGTGTAGTGATAGTACGCGGCGGCCTTGTCGACCTTGCGCGGCGCGGGCTGGCCGGAGTCGGAGGCGGCCGGCGTGTATGGGCTGGTTTGAGCGGCCGATAAAGTGGCCACTCCCAAAAGTAGGAAAATACGGAAAATTCTAATCATTCTGGACCTGACTGCGCTCGCTGCGCTCTTCCGACAACCTCAGCTTGTTGGATGCAAAGCCGACGGGGGAAAGGTGCTTCTATTCTACCTTGTGCATGCCGAAAGGCGGTAGAAATCGCGCGAAACCAGAAGGACAGGGACCAGCGAAAAAAGCGGCTTCGAAACTATAAAACTTTACAGTGTACAAGCCATCCTGCGATGTGCTTGGGTAATGCGACGACACGCTTCTGAACATGAAACTACGTTTTAGGGCTGATGCCGAATGCCCGCTTTTCAATGTCGAAAATGCCGCACGCCCGTGAACACCATGGCCAGCCCGAGCCTATCGGCTGCTTCAATCACCTCCGGATCGCGCTGTGAGCCTCCGGGCTGAATCACCGCGGTCGCCCCGGCTTTCGCAATCTCTTCGACACCGTCGGGAAAAGGAAAGAAGGCATCGGATGCGACAACCGTTCCCTTCAGAGGAAGCTGCGCCTTCATAGCGCCGATCTTGGCGGAGTCTACTCGCGACATTTGCCCGGCACCGACACCCACAGTTTGTCCCTCGCGGGCGTAGACGATCGCATTCGACTTCACGTGCTTGCACACCCTCCACGCGAAAAGCAATGCGCGGAGTTCTTCCGGCGTCGGCGAGCGCTTGGTCACGACCTTTAGATCGGACTCCTGCAACCGGTGCACATCGGCGTCCTGCACGAGCATTCCGCCCGACACGTTCTTCAGAATCCATTTCTGATTCGCCACCTTCACTTCGACCAGCCGCAGGTTCTTCTTGGAAGCAAATTTGGCCTTCGCCGCATCGTCAAATCCCGGTGCGGCGATCACCTCAAGGAATAGCTTGTGCATCTCGTCAGCCGCCTCACCATCGACGGTGCGGTTTACGCCAATCACTCCGCCGAATGCCGACACGGGATCGCACTCCAGCGCTTTCTTGTATGCCTCGGCGAGGGTCTTGCCCGTTGCGGTGCCACACGGATTCGTGTGCTTGATGATGGCTACCACGGGTTCGTCGAACTCCTGCGCCAGATCCCATGCCGCTTGCAGGTCGACGATGTTGTTGTAGGAGAGTTCCTTGCCCTGTATCTGTTGCGCATTCGCGACGCCCACTCCGGAGCCGTCGGAGTACATTGCAGCCTTCTGGTGCGGATTCTCGCCGTAGCGCAGGTCGAGAGTTTTCTGGAACGAGAAGCGCAGTGTATTCGGGAACGCGGATTCGCGCTGAAGATCCACCTTGTCGGGGCTGATTCGCTCCAGGGTGTTCGCGATTGCGGAATCGTACGCCGCTGTCGTAGCAAAAGCCTTTTGTGCCAGCCGCCATTTGGTTTCCCTCGAGAGCTGCCCCTTGTCACCCTCAAGCTCCGTCGCGATGGAGTCGTAATCCGCGGGCGAGGTCACGATTGCAACATCCTGAAAATTTTTCGCCGCTGAGCGGATCATCGATGGACCTCCGATGTCGATGTTCTCGATCAGTTCTTCAAAGGCGACTCCGGCCTTTGCCGCCGTCTTTTCGAATGCGTAAAGATTCACTACGACCATATCGATGGGCTGGATGCCGTGTTCTTTCACGGCGGCCACGTGCTTGGGATCCTCGCGCCGGTGCAGGATTCCTCCGTGCACCTTGGGATGGAGCGTCTTCACGCGCCCGTCGAGCATTTCGGGGAAGCCGGTCAGTTCAGAAATATCTTTCACCGCGATACCCGAATCGCGCAGCAGCTTGGCGGTGCCTCCGGTGGAGACAAGTTCGATGCCGAGGGCGCCGAGCCTGCGGGCAAACTCGACCAGCCCGATTTTGTCGGTAACGCTGAGAATGGCGCGCTGAATACGGGACATGATGGCCTCTGAAGAATCTGGATGGCGACCGGAGATTTTATCAGTAACAGGCTTCAGGCGCGGGACTTCAGTTCGAAAAATTGCTGGGGACGGCGAGATGATTCAGATGCAGGCTGTCTGGTTTAGCTTTTCGCCTTGGCCTTCAGCTTCACGTGGCCCTCGGCGATTTCCACCGAGTATTCCACGTTCTCGCACTTGTACTGCTTGCGAATCTGCTCAGTCTTTTTCTGTACGAAGGCGGTGAAGGAGTCGATCGTGCCAGTAACGTTTTCTCCCGCTTTTTTCTTGGCCGCGACCAGCGTGTTGTAGAGACGCTCGACCTGTTCGCGTTCGGTTTGATCGACACTGTGCAGCGTAAAGGGTTGGGAAGCCGCGCCTCCGGCCGCCGCTGCCGCCGCGGCATGACTCACACCGTACACCGGATGATGATGCTGTTTGTGCTCGTCTTCGTCGACACGCACGCCCTGCACCGACAGCAGCGCATCCTGCGGGCGCCGGTATCCTTCCTCGCGTATGCGGCACTTCTTCCGCCACAGGTCGCTGTAGATGGCATATCGCTGCGCCATTTCGTTGTAACGGTATCGTTGCGAGAAATTCATCCGCCCGCCGTCAGAGAACTTCCGCAACAAGGCGAGTACCTTCCACTCGATGTCAGTGGGCGGACGCTTCGTCGGGTTGCTGAAAAAAATCTCGTACTCGATCTTCAAACGGCGCAATTGCGAGTCGAGAAGATTCAGTTCCTCGTCGGTGGTCACAGGTATCTCCAGCGTTAGTCTAGTGGAGCAACCGGAATGCGGCGAGGTCCCCGTCGGGCACCAAAGGGTATAGTACGAAAGTAAGGCACAAGAGCGTCGTTCAGCCAAAAACCTCAGAGTTGCGGTGTGCAGAGCCACCGACGAACGATCAACGCGGAACGCCCTTCGCTCTTCTCACTCGACTGGATAGCGCAGAATCGTGCGGAGTCGTTGCGGAGGCACGCGGTTTGGATCCGAAAGGTAGATCTCGTGATGCGGACCACGCAGATGCACGCCGTTGTCCGCAGCCAGAGCCTGCATCTTTTCAATCGTGGTCCTCTCTTCGCCATAAGGGCCAATGTGCAGCATTTGCACACATCGGCCTTCAGTGAGTTCCTCCAGTTTGACTTCGCTGACGAGGGTTGACTTGCGTTTTTCGAGCACGCTCTTCATGGCAGTTTCCACTTCAGTTCGTGTGATAAATTCCGGCACGCGAATCAACAAACGCCACTGCCATGTTTTGGGCTGATGCACGTGAAAATCCGATCCATTTTCGGCCCACCATTGTCCCTCGAGGTGGCAGACCTTGTAGTCGTGCCCCGCGAATTTTTCCGACATCTTCAACGCGTAAGCCACCGCGTAGAGCGCCGAGATGTGGGAACGAAACTGCTCTCCGCCTGGCGCGCCTTGTCCGCTAATCGCCAGATATTTGGCCGGTCCGATCACCACAAACTCGGGCTGCTTTGGCGTGATGTATTCCGCTTTGAATTCCTTATATAAGTCGCGCTTGGATTTTTTCTTAGTCATGATCGATTTCCTCGCGGAGACGAAATGCGCGCGATCGGAAGAATCAGGAGGCGAGGAAAACGATAGCAGCGGAGCAGGAATTGTCAGTGATGAGAGTCACAAGAGAAGCCGCAAGCGACCAGGTTAACTGGGACAGCTTTATTTCGCGGAGTTTGCCGCCATCTTCTTCACCATGGCCAGCACCAGCTTGCGATCGCTGTCATTCAGGCTGGTCGAATAGCGTCGGATCTGGCTCAGGAAGCGGACTTCGTCGTCGGAGAGCTGCGGCAGGCCCTTGGAGCCGTTACTGTGATTGGGATCGGAAAAGAATTGCGAAAGCGGCAACTCCATCGCCCCGGCGATCTTCGAGAGCGTATCGAGCGACGGAATCGTGTGTCCGTTTTCCACGCGCGACAGGTAGCAGCGCAGCAGGCCGGTACGCTTTTCGATGTCGCCCTGAGACATTCCTTTTTGGAGCCGGTAGTTTCGGATCGTCTCGCCGATATTCATGGTAGGGAGCATTTCAGGATGGGCCATGGTAACCAGAGCGGCAACTTCTGGCAAGGGGAAATTTGTGCCAATAGGTGGGACATTCGTGCCATGTGGAAAAGAAATCGCGGAGCACGTCATCCGCAGCGGGACACCGATTATTTATACACCGTATAAGAAACAGTACGAGTCCGGAAAGCGGCCACCAGCGAGGGTTTCGAGTGCTGTCAATTGATGGCTACTTTTTAAGTGTCGTCGCCAGAAAATCTGCTGTGCGCTTCCATGCATCGGCGGCATCAGCTGCGCGATAACCATCTTTGTTGTTGGGATTCTCAAATGCGTGTCCGGCGTCGTCGTAAATTTTGATGTCGATTTTCTTGCCCATCTGATCGAGAGTCTCTCCGAACTTTCGGACGTCCGCCACGGGAATGCCACGGTCTTGCGCGCCAAAGATTCCGAGGATCGCAGCGTTGATTTTCTTCAGCGCTTCTGGATCTGTCGCCAGGTGCCCGTAGTTGATCACCGCGGCGGCGAGAGTCGACTCCTGTAGTGCAACGTCGAGCGAGTAGCCCCCGCCCATGCACCATCCGATAGCTCCGATGCGGTCCTTTTTGACGTTCGATTGCGAGGCGAGAAATTCGAAAGCGGCGTGCAGGTCGCGCTTGGCGCGGTCTTCGGGAACGCCGCGCATGATTTCATGCGCTTCATCCGGCGTTTTCGCAACCTTGCCACGATAGAGGTCGATCGCCAGCGCAACGTATCCCTCACCCGCAAGCTTCGATGCCTGTTCCTTCACCCAATCATTCAGGCCCCACCACTCGTGAATGACAATGATCGCCGGGAACGGGCCATTGCCAGATGGTGTGTAGAGCACTCCCTGCACGGGCTCATCGCCGCTTTTGTAGGAAACGTTTTTGCCGTCGGCGGCGAAGGTGATAGAGGCAAGCGCAGCAACGGCGAGGAATAGCCCGACAACGCTCTTCATGACAGATCCTTTCCCCGGAGTGGATCAGAGTGTGGCGGACATTGTGTCCGAGATCGGCAGGAATTACAACACGAGTTCCATGTACAACGCACCGGCGATCGGATTGTTGCAGTAGGGTGCGATCTCACGGAATCCGATGCGCCGATACATCGCGACGGCATCTTTCATGACGGGCTCAATCGTGTCGAGTCGCATGCGTTGATAGCCGATCTGCCGGGCCTCAGAAATGATGCGGCCCGCGAGGGCGCGGCCGAGTCCCTTGCCGCGAAAGTCCGGACGCAAGTAAAGCCGCTTCATCTCGCAAATTCCATCTTCCAGTTTGTGCAAGGCCACGCATCCGGCGAGTTGGCCGCCGTACTCGGCGAGCAGCAAGCGTCCGTCGGGCGGCCAGTAATCCCCCGGGAGACTGGCGAGCTCCTTGTCGAAATTCTGGAAGCAGAGACTGAAGCCGAGCGATTCCGCGTACTCAAGGAAAAGCTCGCGGGCGTGCGCAATCTGTGCGGGAGATTCGGCCTGAAAGAAAACGAAATCTTTCAACGCAGAGGACACAGAGGAATTCTTGGAAATATTGAGGTGGGATTTCATATCCTCTGCGTACTCCGTGTCCTCTGCGTTGAGTTCTACCCCATCAGCATCCCGCCATTCACGCTCAGCACGTGCCCGGTGATGTAAGCCGCATCATCCGACGCGAGAAATGCCACCGCACCGGCTATGTCGTCTGTCGTGCCGACACGGCCCAGCGGAATCTGCTTCACCGCGTTCTGTTTGAACTCGTCACCCAGAACGTCGGTCATGGCGGTTTCGATGAAGCCCGGCGCCACAGCGTTACAAGTAATGTTGCGCGACCCGACCTCGCGGGCGATCGCCATGGTCAGCCCTATCAGTCCGGCTTTCGAAGCAGCGTAGTTCGCCTGCCCTGCCTGGCCCATCTGTCCGAAAACGCTGGTGATGTTGATGATCCGTCCCCAGCGCCGCTTCAGCATCGAGGAGATCGCTTGCTGGGTGCAGAGATACGCCGAAGTGAGATTGGTCTGCAAGACCGCGTCCCAGTCGGCGCGTTTCATGCGCATGACAAGCTGGTCGCGCGTTATGCCGGCGTTATTGACGAGAATGTCAATCTTCCCGAACTGAGCGATGGCGCCCTTCATGATGGATTTGATCTGTTCCTCGTCAGCGACATCCAGAGGAAATGCGGCTGCCTGGCCGCCGGCGGCACTGATCTGCTGAACCAGTTCGTTCAGCTTTTCCTGATTCCGCGCAGCAACCCCGACGGTCGCGCCTTCCTTCGCCAGGCGGAGGGCGCACGCGCGTCCGATGCCTTGCGAGGCTCCGGTGACGAAGGCTACGTGTCCTGAAAGCGACATGGAAGATCTCCCGATCGTTATAGCAATGAACGCCGCAAACGCCGAATTATACGCGGGCATTGTAGTGCTCAGCCTATGCGGTTGGGTGGACAGTGTGAACGAGCGCGCACGAATGCAATTCAGCGGCTCCCAATCGTGAGATGATGCCTACGACCGCTTATGGAACGTCCGATTGACGAAATTCGAAAGTCTGAGGCTGCTTTGCAGGAATTGCTTGCAGCCGCTATGGAATTGAGGCGGCAGGTCGACTTGGCATGTGCGCAGAATCCCGAGGAAACGGTCGAATTGCGGGAGGCCGCCGCTGCCCTCGAGCGCGAGGTACAACACATCAAGGACTGCCTGCAGCGGTGCAGACAGAGCATCCAGTAAGCCTGCCACGAAACACATTGCGAATCCACAAGCGCGGCGGGTACCATTCCACCACTCCCATGACTCGTACTGCAAAGAACGTTGTGACCATGCCCAAGCCCTCCAATTCAGACTCCTCGGATGCCGCCGGGCACCGCTCGACCCAGCGCGGGTCTGCGTTGGAGAAGCCGGTAGTAAGTCAAACTCCGGCGGATGCGGGCATAGCGCGCGCTACACAGGCCACTTCCGCTGAGCCCTCCACGGAGGTGTTCGCCGTTTTCGGCGTGGAGCCCGAGATTCAGGCTTACGCCATGGCGAAGTACTCCCGCTCAGCGCTGTCGATGCGGGAGTCGCTGAAAGAGATCAGCACGCAGAAGGCGGAAAAATTCCTCAACACTTTTTATTTCCAGTACGGACACCGGTCCATCGCCGATCTCGCGCACATCGCTTTGGCCATCGAGCGCCTGTCGATTCTCGCGGCCATCGAGCTTGCCGACGAGCAGCGCTGGGACGGGCAGGAGCGCTCGACCCGCTATCAGGATTTCCGCAAGAGCGGATACTATACGCCGGATTTCGGAGCCGACGACGAGGCCCGCAAGCTCTATCGCGAGACCATCGATTTTCTATTCGCTGAGTACGATGCACTCTCGGCGGTAATGACCGATTACCTGATCAGCATCACGCCCAGGCCCACTGACATGAAGCAAGACACCTACGAGCGCACGCTGAAGGCACGGGCCTTCGACATCACGCGCTACCTGCTCCCGCTGGCGACCAATACATCCCTGGGTGAGATCGTCAACGCGCGCACGCTGGAGAACCAGGTCGCGCACCTGCTCTCGCACACACATAAAGAGGTGCGCACGCTGGGCGAATCGCTGAAGAAGGCGGCTACGGGTGCAGCCTACAACGTAAACTCGGATTCGTGGCGGGCGCTCGTTGAAGAGATTCGCGCGGTGAATGCGGACCTGGGTGCGCGGGCCGAGCAGGAGTTGCTCCGCGAGGTGCGAGTCGCGCCCACGCTGGTGAAGTATGCCGATCCCAATCCCTATGAGATCGAAACGCGGAAGGAACTGCGGCAGGCGGCCTCCGAACTGATGGCGAACGAGCCCGTTGCTCCGTGCAAAGCAATCGTCGATCTGCTCGACGACGAACCGCTCGAAGTGGAGATCGCCACTACTCTGCTTTACGAGCACTGCCATCACTCCTATCGCCAGATTCGGCAGGCGGTACAGGTGGCGGGAGAGCGCCACCGCCGTGAAATCATCGATCTGGGCCTGCGTCATCGCGGCAGGCATGACGAACTGCTGCGCCCCTTCCGCGCCGGACACCAGTTCCGCTTCGACATCCTCATGGACACCGGTGGCTTCCGCGACATGCACCGCCATCGCCGCTGCATCCAGGTCATGCAGGGATTCACCACCCAGCATGGCTATGAGATGCTCCTCGACATGGAAGATGCCGGCGTGCGCGGGCGCTACGATACATCGATGCGCCGCGTGCAAACCGCGGTACAGACCCTCGCTGCTTTGGGCGCCGGCAAGAGTGACGAGGCGCAAGAGAATTCGCAATACGCGATCCCCCTCGCGTTCCGGAAAAGAGCGCTGTTCAAGATGGACTTCGCCGAAGCGGTCTACATCTCCGAACTACGCACGACGCCAGCGGGGCATATTTCGTATCGCAATGTGGCCTATGCGATGTATGAAGCAGTAGCGCGGAAATATCCAGCGCTAGCGAAATATTTCCGGGTCCACGATGTCACCGCTCCCGTGGACCTGCTGCAGCGCTAGATTTCCTCCTTGTCATCCTGAGGCGCGTTCTTTGCGCCGGAGGACCTATGCACTGCGCTAGGATGGCAAAGCCTGCGGAACGACGCAAACCGGTCCCATTTCGGAACGCTTTCCACAGTTATTCTCTTGATTCGCCTTTTCTTCGCTTTCATTCCAATGTATAATCCGACCAAACTTAGAGAGCACTAATATTTCGCAGTCCTCAAAGGAGCCACTTCCATGGCGGATGACAAGGCCAAAGCCATCGACCTCGCGGTATCTCAGATTGAAAAGCAGTTCGGCAAGGGATCGATCATGCGGTTGGGATCGAAAGACGCGATCCTGCCGATTTCCGTGATCTCGACCGGGTCGATTTCGTTCGACGCCGCTCTGGGCGTGGGCGGATTTCCGCGCGGTCGCGTTGTCGAAGTCTTCGGCCCGGAATCGTCCGGCAAAACGACCATCACTCTGCAAGTCATTGCCGAAGCGCAGAAGGCCGGCGGAATGGCCGGTTTCGTCGATGCCGAGCATGCGCTCGATCCCGGATACGCGAAGAAGTTGGGCGTGGATGTCGACAACCTCCTGGTCTCGCAACCGGACTATGGTGAGCAGGCGCTGGAAATCACCGAGGCCCTGGTGCGCTCCAACGCGATGGATGTGCTGGTGGTCGACTCGGTCGCTGCCTTGGTGCCTAAGGCCGAACTCGACGGCGAGATGGGCGACAGCCACATGGGGCTGCAGGCGCGCCTGATGTCACAGGCTCTCCGCAAGCTGACCGGGACCGTTGCCAAGTCGCGCACCTGCCTGATCTTCATCAACCAGATCCGCGAGAAAATCGGCGTGATGTTCGGCAATCCTGAAACGACGACCGGCGGCAAGGCGCTCAAGTTCTACTCATCGGTTCGCATCGATATCCGCCGCATCGCGGCCGTAAAGGAAGGGGACGTCGTCATCGGCTCGCGCACCAAAGTGAAGATTGTAAAGAACAAAGTCGCTCCGCCGTTCCGCGAGGCCGAGTTCGACATTCTCTACGGCGAAGGGATCTCGCGCGAAGGCGACCTGCTCGACCTGGCTGTGAACCACAATATCGTCGAGAAGTCCGGATCCTGGTTCAGCTACAAGAGCGAGCGCATCGGCCAGGGACGCGAGAATGCGCGGCAGTTCCTGAAAGACAACAAAGACGTCATGGCGAAGCTGGATACAGAAGTGCGGAAGGCCCTGGGACTCATCGCTACGCCGCCGGCCGCTGCACCCGGTGCAAACGGCTCGGGCCGTGTCACCACCATGCCGACCGGCACCGACACGCCGAAGGCCCCAATCGTTGCGGCCCGACGATAGACCAGGCTTTGTGTAGGGGCGGACGCCTCGTCCGCCCCGCGAGCCCGAGCGCAGCGAAGGCGAGCAATCTGCGCCAGCCAGTCGCTCCCATTGCACACTTCGCGTGCAACCCCGGACAAGGCGTCCGGGCTACACAATTGCCATTCGCACTCCGCCCGCATAAAATCTCTACGTCACTGTGCGCCGCTCCGTCGGCAAACGAGCGGTCTTCGACCGAGGTTGATTGAATAAAGGTACGGCCATCTACCCAGGTTCATTTGATCCACCGACTAACGGCCACCTCGATCTGATTCAGCGAGGGAGCAAGATTTTTGAAGAGCTCGTTGTCGCCATCCTCCGCAACTCGGAGAAGGTTCCGATGTTCAGCGTGTCCGAGAGGCTGGACATGTTGCGCGAACTGACGGCCGATCTGGGCAACATTCGGATCGATACCTTCGACGGACTGATGGTCGAGTACGCAAAATCGATTGACGCAATGTGTGTGCTGCGCGGCATTCGCGCCATCAGCGACTACGAGTACGAACTTCAAATGGCGCTCATGAATCGCAAGCTGGAGCCGACGCTGGAAACGGTCTTCATGATGCCGGCCGACAAGTACTCCTACGTCAGTTCACGACTGGTGCGGGAGGTGGCGCAGGCGGGCGGGCCCGTAAAAGGGCTTGTCCCGGAAATCGTAGAACAGAAGTTGCGCGAAAAACTGGACCCCGCCTACAAGCTGGGTGAGACGCAACTCATTGAAGTGCCCAGGAGAAGGAAGAAAAAGGCATGACCACGGCAACGCTGGAAGCAGTGAAACTCACCGAAAGGATCAACCGGATCGAACCTTCGGCCACCATGGCGGTGGTGGCGGAGGCGGACAAACTCCGCACGCAGGGCATTGACGTCGTTGATTTCGGCGCGGGCGAGCCCCACTTCTCCACGCCGCAGCACATCAAGGAAGCCGCGATTGCGGCCATCGAAGCCAATTTCAGCAAGTACACAGCCGTCGCCGGAACAGCTGAACTGCGCGACGCGATTGCGCATCGTCATAATGTTGATTTTGATTCCGATTATCGCCGCGAAGAGGTCATCGCCTCCGTCGGCGGCAAGCACGCACTTTTTAATGCCATTCAGGTTCTGGTCGATCACGGCGACGAAGTCATTCTGCCGGTTCCCTACTGGGTTTCGTTCAAAGACATCATCCGCTACGCCGGCGGCACCTGCGCTCTTCTGCAAGCCGACGAGTCGCAGGGATTCCGCGTCACCGCCGACATGGTGGCCCGCCTCATCACACCGCGGACGAAGGTCATCATTCTGAACTCTCCTTCCAATCCCTCGGGCGCCGTCATGAAGCCCGAGGACATGACCGAGGTCATTCGCCTCGCCCATCAGCGCGGCATCTGGGTGCTGTCAGACGAGTGCTACGTGTACCTCAACTACACGGGAAAGAATTTTTCCGTGGGCTCGCTCCGCGAATACAAGGAACGGTTCGTCGTTCTCGGTTCGCTCTCGAAAACCTACGCCATGACCGGATGGCGCCTGGGTTACGCCATGGCTCCAGCGGCAGTAACCAGCGCGATGGCCAAGCTGCAAAGCCAATCGACCTCGAACCCGACATCGATCGTGCAGAAAGCCGCCGTCGCCGCACTCAAGGGACCGCAGGAGTGCGTCGAGCAGATGCGGAAGGAGTACATCCAGCTTCGCGATCACGTTGTGAAGGGGCTGCGCTCCATCTCCGGTGTCACTTGCACGCTGCCGGAGGGCGCGTTCTACGCCTATCCCAATATTTCGTCTTTTCTTGGTCGTGGAGGCCTGAAATCTGCATCTGATGTGGCCGGACGGCTCCTGCGCGAGGCGCATGTCGCCACCGTCCCCGGAGAAGGTTTTGGGACCAGCGATCACATCCGCGTTTCCTATGCCACCTCGAAGGCCGAGTTGGATCGCGGCCTCGAGCGCATGCGCAAGTTCTTCGCGGCGTTGTAGCTCTTACCAGTGCTTGATCTTGATCAGAGAAGGCCGTTCGGTTGGTGAGCGGCCTTTTTTGTGGACGCTAGTTTTCGAATGGAAAGTCTCTACCCACTCTTAATGCAACCTGGATTTGATCCCCGTCCGTGGGGGACAACGGATCTATCTCCGATCTACCCCAATCACAGGTTCGAGCAGAAGATCGGAGAATCCTGGCTGACGGGTGACGAGTGTAGAGTCGCAAATGGCCCGCTCCGCGGCCAGACACTCGCCCAACTCAGCCAGCAATATCAGCGCGAACTGGTCGGCAACGCGGCGTGCGATCCCAAGCGATTTCCGCTGCTCTGCAAGTTTCTGTTCCCGCACGAGAAGCTCTCGGTACAGGTACATCCGGATGATGCGCAGGCTCTCCGCGTAGGAGAGCCTTGGGGAAAAACTGAATGCTGGTATGTGGTACACGCCAAGCCCGGCGCGCAAATCGCTCTCGCTCTGAAAGCGGGTGTGACCACCTCCCGGCTGGAAGAAGCCATTCATCAGAATCGCGCCGAAGAAGTCCTCAACTGGATCAATGTCTATGCCGGCGACATGATCTACGTGGCCGGCGGCACAGTGCATACACTGGGCCCGGGATCCATCATTGTGGAAACCCAGCAACAATCTGACATGACGTATCGTCTATATGATTACGGGCGAGGCCGCGAACTCCATCTGAAAGATGGCATGGCCGCCGTGAAAGAGAAAGTAAACTCGGGAAAGGTCGTGCGCCCGGCGCCGGACCAGGTCGGCAGGAAGAGCCGCAGGGCTCCACTCGTCGCTGCTCCTTATTTCGTGGTCGATATGTTTGAAGTCAAAGATCCGCTGCAACTGGCATCAAAGGACGACTCGGGAAAGAGTTCCGCGCAGATTCTGGTCGCCGTGGAAGGATGCGGTGTCATCGAAGCACCCGGATTCGAGCCGGTGACGCTGACCAAAGGGGATGCGGTCGTCATCCCGGCATCGATAGGAGATTTCGGCGTACGCCCGCAGTGGGCGGTTGAATTTCTTCGCGCGTATGTGCCCGGAAAATCACTGCCGGAACCGGAAACGAGACTTTGAAGACAATTGCAGATCGGAGATTTTAGATTTCAGATTGAAAAACTCGGGAAGACTCGTGAGCCTGAAGAAATCTGCAATCTAAAATCTGCAATCTGAAATCGCAATGGCAAGGAACCCCAACTTCTATCCCGTGATCCTGGCTGGCGGACGCGGCACCCGCTTCTGGCCGCTCAGCCGGAAGAGGCGTGCCAAGCAACTGCTCGCGCTGAATGGCAAGCAGACGATGATTCAACAAACCGTGGCGCGCCTGATGCCGCTCGCTACCACGACAAAGTTCTGGGTTATCACCAACGAAGACTTGCGCCCCGCTATTCTGCAGCAACTTCGCACCCTGCCAAAAACGCAACTCCTGGCAGAACCTGTGGGAAGAAACACAGCGCCTGCGATCGGACTCTCTGCGTTCCTGTTATTGCGCGAAAATCCCCAAGCCGTGATCGGAATGTTTCCCTCCGATCACGTAATTGCCGACGAGAAGCGGTATCGCGAGACGATTGAGCGCGGCATCGAGATCGCTGCGGCGGGACCCAACATCGTTGTGCTCGGCGTCCGTCCCACTCGCCCCGAAACCGGTTACGGATACATTGAAGCCGGCAGCTTGTACCAGGGCGAGGCCTTGCACGTCCGCCGCTTCACAGAAAAGCCAAACGCCAATACGGCAGCCGAATTCATGGCTGCCGGAAATTATTTCTGGAATAGCGGCATGTTTCTGTGGAGCGCGCACACACTGGCCGACGCACTGCGCGAGCATCTGCCGAAGACTGCTCCCATTCTCGAAGAAATTGCATCCAGGTTCGGCACCCCGAAATTCGCCGCCACGTTCCGCAGGCTGTACCCCAAGTGCGAGAACATCAGCGTCGACTACGCGGTCCTTGAACCGCGCTCGGCTAAGGGTGAACAGGACAGCAACATCTTCTGCCTGCCCGCCGATTTTGGCTGGAACGACTTGGGATCGTGGACCGCGCTCCATGAACATCACACCGCCAAAAGCACGACGCCGGAAGGTAACTTGATCGATGCCGCCGGCACATTTGTACTGAATGCCCGCGGCAACTATGTGCACGCCCCCGGAAAATTCGTTGCAGCCGTGGGCGTCAGTGATGTGGTAGTTGTCGAAACGCCCGATGCATTGCTGATCACCACGCGACAGCACGCTCAGGACGTAGGCAAGGTCGTAAAGTATCTGGACGAGAAAAAGTTGAGGAAACTGACGTAAGAAGAAGTGGCCAGTGGCCAGGCAGAGAGGTTCGCCTCAGTTGGTCTTCTCCGCGGTCTCTGCGGCAATTCTCAGCGAACTCAGCGGTGAAAGCTTTTGATCGCTCAGCAACTGGGCCCTGATCGCTAGTTACGGCCTATTAAATACATGGCGCAAGAGATCAAATTCGGCACGGATGGATGGCGCGGCCTTATCGCCGACGACTTCACCTTCGAGAATGTTCGCCGGGTTGCCGGAGCAATTGCCGGCTACGTCCTGAATCATGAAGACCCGCGCCGCGGTGTCATCGTCGGATACGATTGCCGCTTCGCCTCGCCGGCAGCTGCCAAAGTTGTTGCCGACGTGCTTGCGGACGCCGGAATTCCGGTGAAGCTCTGCAATGATTACACCCCCACACCTGCCATTTCCTACGCCGTGAAGCATCAAGGCGCTGCCGGTGGCGTGGTGGTGACTTCGAGCCACAATCCTTGGAACTGGAACGGAGTAAAGTTCAAAGGCAGTTTCGGCGGCTCGGCCACGCCCGCGATCATGAAAAAAATCGAGGGTGAGATGGCGGCCGGTGCCGCACCCAAACGAACCAGAGCCAAAGTTGAAGAGGTCGATCTCAAAACGGCCTATACGATGGGGGTCTGCGCCTTTGCCGATATGGACCTGATCACGAAAACGAAGTTCAAGTTTGCGGTCGACGCCATGTATGGCTCCGGCCGCGGCGTGCTGCCCGGAATCTTCGCCGAACGCGGCGTCCATTGCGTTGCGATCCGTCAGGAAGTCAATCCGCTCTTCCCCGGTATCAACCCCGAGCCCATCGAGCCTCACGTGGCTCTCTTGCAGGAGACCGTCCTTCGGGAGAAGTGCGACGCCGGACTCGCCACCGACGGCGACGCCGACCGCATCGGAGCGGTCGCCGGAGACGGCAGCTTCGTCGACGCGCACAAGATTTTCTGTGTGCTGTTGCGCTGGCTGCTCGAACGCAAGAAATGGCCCGGTGACGTGACCCGCGCCTTCAATACCACCCGCATGGTTGACCGCATCGCCGCAAAATATGGACGCAGAGTTCACGAGACCCCGATTGGCTTCAAGTATGCAGCCGATCTGATGATGGAGCGCGAGATCCTGATGGGCGGGGAAGAGTCCGGCGGTATCGGCTACTCCCGCTTCCTCCCTGAGCGCGACGGGGTGCTGAATTCCCTTCTGTTAGCCAACGCAATGGCGGAGGAGGGAAAGCCGCTTGGACAACTCGTTTCAGATTTGCAACATGAGTTTGGTCCCCACTATTACGGCCGCCGCGACTTGCACATCACTGACGAGATGAAGCAGAACGCGATTCAGCGCGCGCGCTCCGACAGCACGCAAACCCTCGGTAGATATAAGGTCCTCAAGAAGGAATTCATGGACGGCGTTAAGTTCTTCCTGGACGCTCCCACAAATGGCAAGGGCGCCGAGGCCTGGGTACTGTTCCGCGCCTCCGGGACTGAGCATTTAATGCGCCTTTACACCGAAGCGGCATCGAAAGAACTGGTGGACGAGTTACTCATCACCGGCGAGCAATTTGTGAGAAGTTCTGCCTAGCATCGGCGATAATCAAGGAAGCATGGAAGACGCGCCCATCTCGCCCCAGAGCGATTCGCCTGAAGCGCAGCGCTATAACCGCATCCGGCGATGGCTCGGTATTGCCGACTTCGTCATCGGATTCGTCTTTCTTGTCGTTCTTCTGGCCACGCGCTGGTCCGATTCCCTGCGCGACCTCGCCTATCGCATGGGATTTCAGAATTACATCCTTTCGCTCTTCATGTACATCGTGCTCTTGCTCGGCATCAGCAAGTTGCTCGGCCTCGGACTCGACTATTACGGATTCCGCCTGGAACGTCGCTTCAAACTCTCGAACCAAAGGTTCAGCGGGTGGCTGTGGGATGAGGCGAAAGGGTTCCTGGTCAGTCTTGTGTTGGGCACGATTGTGATTGAGTTGCTTTACTTCACCATTCGCCAATGGCCGCAAAACTGGTGGCTTCTGGCCTGGGCGATTTTCATGGGTCTGTTCATTCTGCTGGCGCAGTTAGCGCCCGTCATTCTGTTCCCGATCTTTTATAAGTTCGAGCCCCTCAATGACGAAGAACTCAAGCGGCGGCTTATCATGCTGGGCCAGCGCGCCGGAACGCAAGTCCGCGGCGTCTACCGCTGGAGGTTGTCGGAAAAGAGCAAGAAGGCCAATGCGGCACTCACCGGTCTTGGCAACACCCGCCGCATCATCCTCGCCGACACGCTGCTCGACAACTACACGCCCGACGAGATCGAGGCCGTCCTCGCCCACGAACTCGGGCATCACGTGCACCGTCACATCCTGAAAAGCATCCTCGTCCAGGCTGCGATCACCTTCGTCGGATTCTGGGCGGCGAACCTCACCCTGCACTATGCCGTCGACCACCACATGTTCGAGGAACTGTCAGACTTCGCTAACCTGCCGCTGCTGGCGCTGGTTTCCGTCGTCCTCTCATTCCTGCTGATGCCCGCCCTTAACGCTTATTCCCGCTACAATGAGCGCCAGGCCGACCGCTACGCTTTTGAATCGATTGCCACGATCGATCCATTTGTCACCTCGATGAACAAGCTAGCCGAACAGAACCTGGCTGAGCGCACTCCATCGAGGTGGGTCGAATGGTTCTTTCACTCCCATCCTTCGATCTCGCGCCGTCTGGCAGCCGCAGAAGCCTGGAGACAAACGCAAGTACACCCGCTGGCTTGATGGGCCAGAAACGGACAGGCCGGGAATAGATGCACTAGAAACAGTTGTACCCGGAATGAATGGGCCCAGAACAATGGAAAATGTGGAGACGGCCGCCTCGGCCGTCCCGCTCGCCAAGCGAGCGCATACCGAGTTATCGCGTCAGCATCTCAATCGCCCGCTGCAGATCTTCTTCCGTATCGACACCGACAGAATCGTAGGGTGTTTCCCCACAGTAAATCGGAATCCCGTTTTCCAGAAATCGAAGCTGCTCCAGCCGCTCGCTCTTCTCAAGGGACGCTTCCGGCAGGCTCACGAATCGATCGAGAGCCGCTTTCCTGTACGCATACAACCCGAGATGTTTGAAATACCGGGGCCTCGTTCCGTCGCGATCGAACGGAATGGTCGCGCGAGAGAAATAAAGAGCGCGCCTGGATAGATCAATCACAACTTTCACCGCATTCGGGTTCGAAATATCGACCTCCGAAGCGCGAGTCATCAGTGTTCCCACCTCCGCCCCGGGATTCTCCATGACTCGCAGCAAAGAAGCGATCTGTTCGGCCCGAACCATCGGCTCGTCGCCCTGCACGTTAATGTAGACATCCGAAGTTTCGCGGCGCGAGATTTCATGCACGCGCTCCGTTCCGCTTTTGTGGGCGGCGGCCGTCATCTGCGCCTTCCAGCCGTGCCTCTGACAAACATTCAGGATCTCGTCGGAATCCGTCGCCACGATCACGTCACTCAACAGCGGAGAGGACCGCACCGCTTCATAGACCACCCCGATCAGTGGCTTGCCGGCAATCTCCCGCAGCATCTTGCGGGGAAGACGCGTCGACGCCAGTCGCGCCGGAATTACAGCAATGGCTTTCATGGACTGTCCGATTATTCCAGATCGCGGCTATTTGGATTTCAAATTCAACGCGGTCTCGTGCCTTGGCTGGTACAACCCGATCGCGTGCCCGCTGGGCAGCGGAATGGTGGTGCTGATTCCCACGGTGGTTCCTAGATTTTGGACCCTAAGTGAAGTCGTGGTCTATGATTTTGCGTTCTTAGCGGCCAGTTTGACCAATTTTCACACGATCTCTAAAATTAAAAACTGGGCGCAACGCCGGGACCGCGTTGCCTCATACCTCGGAAGCCGGTTCGTTGGCGGCCGCTGTTTCCCTTCGCGTATTCCTGTATCAGCCAAGCCTGTATCGGGCAAGTGGCGGTGTAGCTCAGGTGGTTAGAGCGACGGTCTCATAATCCGTAGGTCGCTGGTTCGAGTCCAGCCGCCGCCACCAACAATTCGCCGACGCTGAATTTGGCTTCTCTACCGATTTTCTGCGAGTTCTCTGCGGCCTTTCTCCGCGTCCTCCGCGGTTAGATAGGAAGTTAATCCCGCAGATGCCTTCTGTTTCGCAGAAAGATGCCTTCCCTCTCGTCCCCTTCCTCACAGTGGTATCTTTGGGTGAACCCAAAGCCCCGAGCCCCCAATGGACGTCCTCAACCAACTTTTCGAGCATCGCTTCCATCTCCCTGTCGACTCAGTGCAGCCCGTGCAGGGAGAGCTCGGAGGCTCGGGCCGCAAAATCATCCGCCTGACCGGCAAGGGCGCCGCCGCCATCGGGATTCTGTATGGCGTCCGCGAAGAGAACGTCGCATTTCTCGAATTCTCGCGCCACTTCCACAAGCACGGCCTCCCTGTTCCCGAGATTTATGGGGAAGACCTCGAGCACGGCGCCTATCTGGAACAGGATCTGGGCGACACTTCTCTCTTCGAACTGCTCTCCAAGAATCGCAAGGGAGAAATCCTTGCCCCACAAGTGGCGAAGGCGTACCGTGAAGTCATTTCCCTTCTCCCCCGTTTTCAAATCGAGGCCGGACGCGATCTGAACTACAAACTCTGCTACCCGCGCGGAAGCTTCGACCGGCAATCGATCGCATGGGATCTGAACTATTTCAAGTACTACTTCCTGCGCCTTGCCGGCATCCCCTTCAGCGAACAAGCACTGGAAGACGATTTCAGCCGCCTGACCAAATTTCTCCTGAGCGCCCCGCGGGATTACTTCCTCTACCGCGATTTCCAATCCCGCAACATCATGCTGCCCGGCGGTAAGCCCTACTTCCTCGACTATCAGGGAGGCCGCAAAGGCGCGCTGCAATACGATGTCGCCTCACTGCTCTACGACGCCAAGGCCGACCTGCCCCCGGACTTCCGCCAGCAGATGCTGGATCACTACCTCGCGACGTTGCGCCACTACGTCGAGATCAAGCCCGAAGCCTTCATGCAGCATTACTACGCGTACGTATACGTGCGCATCATGCAGGCGCTGGGAGCCTACGGATTCCGCGGATTCTACGAGCGCAAGGTCCACTTCCTGCAGAGCGTTCCCTACGCGCTGAAAAATCTTCGCTGGCTCTTGCACAACGTAAAACTCCCCATCGCCCTGCCGACCTTGCTGGAAGCCTTCCACAGCATGCTCGCCTCGGAAAAGCTGCAAGGACTTGCCACTGACGCCGACAATCTCGTCGTGCGCATCGTCAGCTTCTCTTTCCACCGCGGCTTGCCCAAAGACGAAACTGGTAACGGCGGAGGCTTCATCTTTGACGGCCGCAGCTTGCCCAATCCCGGCCGTGAAGAGCGTTTCAAGCCGCTGACCGGCAAAGACGCTCCCGTGATCGAATATCTCAACCAGCAGGAAGGCGTCCATCAGTTCCTGGCCAGCGTAATGTCACTGATCGACGCCAGCGTGAGCAATTACCAGCAGCGCGGATTCAAGCACCTGATGGTTTCCTTCGGCTGCACCGGCGGCCAGCATCGATCTGTCTACCTTGCGGAGCAACTCGCCAGACGCCTCCGCGGGCGCTCAAGCATCGAGGTTGTAGTCACCCATCGTGAACTCGATCGCATGAAAGCGGAGAACTCCGCGGCCGAAAAGGCCGCCACATGAAGGCGATGATCCTTGCCGCCGGGCTCGGTACGCGCCTGCGGCCCTTGACCAACGACCGCCCTAAGGCCCTGGTGGAAGTCGCAGGTCACCCGCTGCTGGAGATCACCCTCCGCCGCCTCGCCTCGTTCGGAATCCGCGAAGTCGTCATCAACGTGCATCACTTCGCCGACATGATCATCGACTATCTGCAAAGGAACCATAACTTCGGCCTGCGCGTGGAAATCTCGCGGGAAGACGATCTTCTCCTAGACACCGGCGGCGGTTTGAAAAAAGCAGCCTGGTTCTTTCTCGAGGGCCACGGACAGGAGCCGTTTCTTCTCCACAATGTTGATGTCATCAGCACGATCGACCTGGCGCATATGCTCCGATTTCATCGCGAGAACAACGCGTTGGCCACCCTGGCCGTCCAACAACGAGAGACTTCCCGCCGTTTGCTCTTCGACGCCCACAATCAGCTGTGTGGAAGACAAACCGGAAACGACGCCCCGGAACTGGTTCGCCGTGCGTCCGACACCACTCCCGTGGCGTTTTCCGGAATTCATGTCATTTCGCCGGATTTTCTTGCCATGATCAGCGAACAAGGAGTCTTTTCGATTATCACTACTTACCTGCGACTGGCCGCCGAGGGCCGCCGAATTCTGGGTTTCCACGCGGACGGATACGACTGGCGCGATCTCGGCAAACCCGAGCACATCACTCAGGCCGCCGCGGACATCGAGCGGGGTGCTCTGACTCTGCCCTAGCCGTTAGAGCGCCTCTAGCAGACCTGTCTTGAAACAGAAAGACATTGTCTTGTTAGGCTGCGCGGAGGACGAAAGCATCCCCCCGGACTCGGCTGCCCGCAGAGGTGCGGCTGCCGTTTTGGGTGACAAACCAGCGGATACACGGAAGTACATGTCCCTCGTTGTTGAAAAAACCCCTTGCAAGTTACGGAAGTTTGCCAGAAATAAGCTAAATCGTTGTTTCTATAGCTGGTTAGCTTATATTTATGGATGCTTGGGGAACGCTTTCGCCCCTCGCAGTGCGTTCATCGCATGACTGGCACAACCAGCACGGCTACAGCTCTGCCCGAGCCTTCCCGGTCGTGGAAAGCTCTCTCGATCCCAGCGAAGCTGTTTATCACGCTGATCGTCCTGGCTGGCCTTGGTACGCTGGTCTATGGCGGCGTCCACCAGAGCAGTAAGAACATCGCCGAATTCATCTGCTACCTCGGCATCGCCATCCTGGCTTCTAGGCTCAAAGTCAATCTGCCCGGGATTACGGGCACGCTCTCCGTCAACTTTCTGTTCATCCTGATCGGCGTTCTCGAGCTCAGCTTCTCCGAAACGCTGATTCTGGGCGCCATCTCGATGCTGGCCCAATCCGTCTATCCCGTGCGCCCCCGGGCCATGCAGGTTACATTCAACGTCTGCGCCGGAAGCATCTCCACCGCGCTCGCCTATCTCGTGTTCCACAATCCGCTGATGAACCTGGTAATCGACAGCCGCCCGGTTCTGCTCGGCGTGTCGGCTACGGTCTACTTCATTGCCAATGCCGGTTCAATCGCCACTGTCATCTCTCTGACCGAGCGCCGTCCGCTCCACCGGATTCTCGTCGATTGCTACTTCTGGTCGTTTCCCTACTACCTGGTCGGCGCTGGCATCGCCGGCGTAATTGCCTGGCTGAATCACACCTTCAACTGGGAAACTTCGCTGCTCGTCTTGCCCGTGGTCTACCTGATCTACCGCTCCTACCGGCTCTATCTCGGCAAGCTGGAAGACGAAAAGCGTCACGTCGAGGAAATGGCCAACCTGCACCTCCGTACGATTGAGGCGCTCGCGCTGGCCATCGAAGCCAAGGATCACACCACCCACGAGCACCTGCAGCGCGTCCGGGTCTATGCCATCGAAGTTGGCAAGGAACTTGGCCTTACCGGCTCCGAGCTCGAAGCCCTGCATGCTGCCGCCCTGCTGCATGATATCGGCAAGCTCGCGGTGCCCGAGCACATCATCTCGAAGCCCGGCCGCCTGACCCCGGAAGAATTCGAGAAAATGAAGATTCACACTCTGGTCGGCGCCGAGATCCTGGAGCGTGTCCGCTTCCCATATCCGGTCGTGCCCATCGTCCGCGCGCACCACGAAAAATGGGACGGCTCCGGCTATCCCCTGGGACTCAAGGGAGCCGAAATTCCGATCGGAGCGCGCATTCTCTCTGCCGTCGATTACCTCGATGCCCTCGCCTCCGACCGCCAATACCGGCGCGCACTTCCGCTCAAAGACGTGATGCAGAAACTCGGGGCGGAGTCGGGCAAATCCTTTGATCCGAAAGTCGTCGAAGTCCTAAAGCGGCGCTACGAGCACCTGGAAGAGATGGCCATCGCCAAGTCGGTAGAAGACCCGAATGCGCCGCTTTCCACTGCTATCAAGATTGAGCGCGGCCTGGAACCTGCCGCCGGATTCGAAAATGCCAAGGCACAGGACTACACCGGCCGCGAGAATACGTTCCTGTCTTCGATTGCCGCCGCCCGGCAAGAGGCACAGGCCCTGTTCGAACTCAGCCAGGACCTCGGCGCCTCCCTCAGTCTGGGCGAAACGCTCTCCGTATTCTCGATCAAACTCAAGCCGATGGTGCCCTACGACGCCATTGCCATCTACGTGCTCCGCGAGGAAGAACTGGTTCCCGAGTACGTGAACGGTGACAACTACAGGCTCTTCTCCTCGTTGCGTATCCCGGTAGGGCAGGGGCTCTCCGGATGGGTCGCACAGAATCGCAAGCCGATCATCAACGGTAATCCCTCGGTGGAACCCGGATACCTGAACGATCCTACGAAATTCAGCACACTCCGCTCGGCCCTGGCCGTGCCCCTCGAGGGCGTCGCCGGAGTCATCGGGGTTCTCGCGCTCTACCGCGCCGAGCGCGACGCTTTCACTTCCGACCACCTCCGCATCTTGCTGGCCGTCAGTGGCAAGATGGCGCTGGCTATCGAGAACGCGCTCAAGTACCAGCAGGCGGAGAGCTCTGCGACCACTGACTATCTCACCGGTCTTCCCAACGCCCGATCGCTCTTCCTGCAACTCGATCGCGAACTGGCGCGCTGCAAGCGCGACAACACTTCGCTCACCGTCATGGTTTCAGACATGGACGGCTTCAAGCAGATCAACGACCGCTTTGGCCACCTGGAGGGCAATCGCGTGCTGCGCCTCTTTGCCCAGGCGCTGAAAGACAGCTGCCGCGAATACGACTATGTCGCTCGCATGGGCGGCGACGAATTCGTCGTGATTGCTCCCGGTCTGGCCGCCGATGCGGCTGGCAAGAGAGCCGAGAACATGCGCACCCTGGCCCGCGCTGCCGGCCAGGAAGTCTGCAACGAAGAAATCCTTTCCCTTAGTGTGGGACGCGCGGTGTTCCCGGACGACGGCAAAGACGCCGAGCAATTGCTCTCCGAAGCCGATCGTCGGATGTACATCGAGAAACAGAAACAGCTCTCCTACAAAGACCGCCGCGCCCATCCGCGCCTGAAGTGCCGCGTCACCATCGAACTGACCACTGAGGCCGGCGGAGTTCCCGTCTTCGCCAATCTCACCGACGTCAGCATGGGCGGATGCTATATCGAGACCAGCAGTATCCTTAGTCCCGGCAGCAAGATCAAACTCAGTTTCTCGATGGATGATCCCAGCCTGTCCGCGGAAGGGTTTGTCACTCGGCTCGAACCTGGCTCCGGCGCCGCCGTCCAGTTCCGCGAAATGAACCGCGAAGCCCGCGACCGAATGTTCCGGATCCTGGAATTCGTCCAGAAGACCAACAGCTTCTACAACACCCGCTATCTCGACAGCTTGACCAGGAACTAGGGCAGATCTGTCACTCATCCTCAGCGAACTCAGCATTGGTTTTCTCAGCGCCCTCCACAGTTAAGTCTTCTGTCGCACCACTAATCGCGCCCAAACGGCCCGATGCCCCGCTTGCTGCCCGCCGCGCCCGTCCGTAGACTTAAATACAATGCATCTGCACGCCCATGGCCACGGCAGCCCGACCCGCGTTCTGAAAGTTTCCCTCGCGGTCACGCTGGCCTATATCGTGTTGTTGGTTGTGGCCGGCATTCGGGCGCATTCCCTGGCTCTGCTGTCTGAGGCCGGACATAACCTCTCAGACCTCCTTGCTTTAGCCCTGTCGCTGGTCGCCGTTTACTTTCAATCCCGCCCGGCGAATTCCAGCAAGACCTACGGCTATCATCGCGCCGGAGTACTGGTCGCCTTGGTCAACGCCACCTCGCTGGTGGCCGTCTCCTTTTTCATTTTCTACGAGGCGTTCAAAAGGCTTCAGCAGCCCCAGGAGGTTCACGCCGGCGTGATGATGTGGGTCGCAGCCGCAGGGGTCGTGATGAATGGCGTCATCGCCCTGCTGCTCTACCGTTCCGGCGGCGATGTGAACATCCGCAGCGCCCTGCTCCACGAAGTCGGCGACACTCTCTCCACCGCCGCCGTAATTGCCGGAGGCTGGGCTATCCTTGTCACCGGAGACTACTGGATTGACTCCGTCCTCTCCGTTGCCATCGGCGTGCTTATCCTCTGGTCAGGCTTCGGCATCGTCCGCGAAACGCTCAATATCTTGCTCGAAGGCACGCCCCGCGGCATGAAGCTGGAGAAGATCGAGCTGGCGATCCGCTCGATCTCCGGCGTCAACGATGTTCACGATCTCCACGTCTGGAGCATCGGATCGGAAACCCATGCGCTCTCCTGCCACATCTCGATCGCTGACATCCCGCCGTCGGTCAGCGAGCGCATTTTGCGCGATGTGAAGGAGCGGCTGCTGCGGGATTTCCGCATCGACCACACCACGATTCAGTTCGAACATGCCAACTGCCCAACAGCTCACGGATGTGTGATCCCCGTCGCCGAGAGCGTGGAAGAACACCAGCATCACAGCCACTAGACCTGTTCCGCAACGAATCGATCTGTTTGGAAAAGGTGGGCCCTTCAGAGTGAGCGTGAGAACCGGGCATCTCTTGCCCGCTGGCATGCGCGGGAAATCGGATTCGCGTCTCGAAAGGACGATTGAAGGTTCTCACGCACACATTAAAGGCACGTCCATTCTCGGCATCGCATCGGCTCAGGTGAAACCACGCCTTTTCACAATGTCCTCAGCCCTACGAAAGCTACAACAGCCTGAGTAAGGCGGCTTCTCTTGCGATTACTTGGAAGGCCTCTGGCCCGGTGAAAGCCTCCGCACAATGGCGTCTGCATCATACACGCAACCACCCCATACACCGCCGCTTGCCTCGATCAACGCAGCCCAGATGCGGGTATCGTCCGGCAGAGACGGATGAGGGGCCAGATCATCGCGTGAGGCTCGGCCCGCGAGACGTATCTCGCCTTCCGCTGCAGAAAAGATTTCGCCGTCGTCCCCGACGAAATTGATCGAGCCATGAAGGTTCTCGCGGTCAATGACGATTTCGATCATGTCGCCATCGCGAATCTTGCCGATGGGCCCCCCTGCCAGCGCCTCAGGAGAAATGTGGCCGACGCAGGCTCCAGTTGAGACTCCGCTAAAGCGCGCATCAGTAAGAACCGCGATGTTCTTGCAGTACTGCAGCGTCTTGAGAGCCGAGGTGACCTGGTAAATCTCCTGCATTCCCGCGCCCTGCGGACCTCCGCAGACCAGCACAACCACGTCTCCGGCGCGAAGGTCCCCGCGCTTGATGGCCTCAATCGCGCCGGCTTCGGTCACGAAGACGCGTGCCGGACCCGTGTGCCGGTAGACATTCCTTTCATCGATGAGCGAGGGATCGATCGAAGTGCTCTTGATGACCGAGCCCTGCGGAGCAAGGTTGCCGGCAGGGAAGCAGACCGTAGGCGTCAATCCGCGGCTCCGCGCCTGCCCAGGAGCCATGATCACATCGGCGGCATCGATTCCGTCCTGCGCAAGAAGTTGCGCCTTCATCTCCCGACGCATTTCTGAATCGGCCCACCAGTCGAGATTGGTTCCGAGAGTCTCTCCGCTGGCAGTCAGCGCACTGCAATCCAGCAAGCCGGCTTCCCGGAGCTTGAGCATAACCTCTGGCACGCCGCCGGCTAGAAATACCTGAACTGTCGCAAAGCCTCGCGGGCCATTCGGCAGAGCATCCACAAGCCTTGGAGTTTGCCGGTTAACGTGAGCCCAATCCTCTACCTTAGGTCGGCGAAGCCCTGCTGCATGCGCAATCGCCGGGATGTGCAGCAGCATGTTGGTCGAACCGCCAAAGGCCGCATGCAACACCATCGCATTACGAAGCGCAGCCTCCGTCAACACGCGATTTACCCCGATCCCCAGCTGATGAAGCCGCAGTAGAGCGCGCGCGGAGCGCACGCCATTCTCCAGCCATACCGCATGTCCGGAAGGCGCAAGTGCCGTGGCTGTCAGCGCGAGGCCAAGAGCCTCCGCACAGACTTGCGATGAGGCCGCAGTCCCGAGAAACTGACAACCTCCACCCGGAGTTGCGCAAGCCCGGCACCCAATCTCCGCCGCGTATTCCAGAGAGATTTCCTGTTGTGCGAATCGCGCTCCAATAGTCTGGGCTTTGCCTGCATCTTCCCCCTGCTCTGGCAAAAGCGTGACGCCTCCGGGCACCAGAACCGCGGGATACTCTCCGGAAGAGGCGAGCGCCATCATCATCGCGGGCAGCCCTTTATCGCATGTAGCGATGCCCATCACCCCGCGACGCGTGGGAAGCGAGCGCATCAGGCGGCGAAGAACCATTGCCGCATCGTTGCGGTAGGGCAAAGAGTCGAGCATGCCCTCGGTACCCTGCGATCGCCCGTCGCACGGGTCAGTGCAGGCTCCAGCGAAAGGCATCGCCCGCAGTCTTCGAAACTCCCGCGCAGCTTCCGCGACCAGCAGCCCGACCTCCCAGTGACCGGTATGAAAACCAAGAGCCACAGGCGTGCCGTCTTCGGCGCGCAACCCGCCATGCGTGCTCAAGATGAGGAACTCCGGATAGAGCAATTGCTCGGCCGGCCAGCCCATCCCGGCATTCTGGCTAAACGCAAAGAGATTTCCCGACGGTTCCGTAAGGAGCATGCTCGGAGTGAGAGGAAGCCTTCCCTCCGGCCCGGCGGCATGAGTCTTCAGATTTTGAAGGACCCGCGACCCGACTTGTAGCACTTCCTCGCTGGAGATGGTTTTCATTGCCGCTGACCCTGATGGCCAGACGCCTGTGACACTTGATGCGCGAAGATCTCCGCCACTCGCTTCAGTGTATCCGCCTCTTCCGCCGACTTATCCGGCCTCAACCGCACAATTCTGGGGAACCGCAGCGCATACCCGCTCTCATGCCGTTCCGAGCGCATCATGTTATTGAACGCGACTTCCAGTACGACTTTCGGTTCAACTATGCGCAGAAATCCGCGATCTTCGATCGTGTGCTCGAGAAACCATTGGGTCATCTCGCCAATCTCGGCATCGGTCAGCCCGGAATAGGCTTTGCCGATGTTCAACAGTCGGTCGCCATCCCACACCGCAAACGTGTAGTCGCTCAGCACGCCAATCCGCTTTCCATGCCCGTACTCAACCGCCGTGACGACAACGTCGAGTGTGGCCAGCTCGCGCTTCATCTTCAGCCACGACTTGCCACGCTTCCCGGGTGTGTATGTCGATTGCAGATCCTTGATCATCAGCCCTTCATTCCCGCGAGCGCGTGCCGCCACGAAGAGCTGCTCAAGTTCCTCAGGTGAGTTAGCGCGAAACACGGGAGCGCGAATGATCCCCGCGGCCTCTTCCTCCTCCGCCTCGAACATAAGGTTCCCCTGTGTTCCCCGGCCTGCCCTGAGCCCGGTCGAAGGATGTCCACTGTGGTGAATGCTTTTGCGGGGCGCGCCAAGCAGAACATCCAAAATGGACGCGCGCTCCTGCAAAGACCGCTCAATCATCAATTCCCCATTGGCATATAGAACATCAAAAACAAGATAAGCCACGCGAGTTTCCCGCAGCATCCTGTCGCTGACCTTCTTCCGTCCCAGCCGCTGCTGCAGAATACTGAAAGGCCGCGCCCGTCCGAGGTTATCCGCCCGAACCTCGTTCTCCTCGGGTACCCCACTTCTGGCCGAAGTTGTCAGAAGTGGGGTTTTGCTGTCTTCGTCGACGATGGTCTCTGCATGCATGCCCGCCGGATACTCCCACGCAACAATCTCCCCATCGAGAATGCAATCCTGCGGCAATCCCGCCAGCACCGGCGGCAGTTCGGGAAACGACTCGGTAATCTCATCTCGCGTGCGCGAAAAAATCCGGACTTCGCCATCGGAAACATGCACCTGTGCCCGGATCCCGTCGTACTTGTCCTCGACCGCCGCCTCGCTGAAGTAGCTCAGCCCCTCTTCCGTCGATTCCACCGGACTCGCCAACATGAATCCCAGCGGATGAAACAAGCGCATCCGCGCCTCGCCCAGCCGTCCGGCAGACGCCATCCGCAGCGTTTCTCCGATGTCCCCCAGCAGCATGTTGGCCCGTTGTACCTCCGCCACCGTGCTGCCATAGGCCTTCGCGATCGCTTCCTCAACCAGGCTCTCTTTGAGCCCAATCCGAAGATCGCCGGTCATGATTTTCACAATGTACTTGGCCTCCAGCGGCGTTGCTCGTGCCAGCAGATCGCGGACCAGGGCCGTCCTAGCCGCGGCTCCACGAGCCGCCGCGATCTGACGAAACATCGCCTCCACTTCCAACACAGTCACGCCCTGCACGACCCGATCAGGCAGTACATCCCTGGCAACAGCCCCCAGGTCTCCCAGCCGCCGGTACGATGCCGTGAGCTCGGCCTCTCCTTTGCCCGCTAGCTCCGCCACAATCGCCCACAGCGAACGCCCACCCACCTGCAACGTGCTCTCTTCCCAGGCAGGAAACGGACGCCCCGACAAAAACACCGCCGACGCCGACGCCTCGTCCACGGAACTCGACTTCAGGTAGTCCGCCACGATCGTCGTCTTCTGCAGCTTCTTCGTGGTGGCCCCAATCGCTTCACACATTGTCGTGAACGCTTGCATATCGACAGAATAGATGAGTTGCCTTTTCGCAGGCAGTCTGTACGCCTCCGCAGTTTGACCGCAAAGAATATCTTGAAGATAACTGCCCAAGATAGTATCGGGAACCGCGAACACTTGGGCTTCGATCGGCCCTGCTTCTGTTCCACGAAGCATTCCATATGCGCTTCCCTGCCTGGCTGCATCCGGAGGGACGGCGCTGGTACTTACCCGGCCGGGCCTATCACAATTCGGAACAGCGTGGCTCCGTGAAGCTCGAAACCGCACGGGCGACAACGACCAGTGCGCGGGCCCCGCGCGTGCGAGTGAGGGCAGACATGCGTTGCACTTTCTTCAGATCAATTCATACCGCTTCAGACTGGCTCCATGGACGTATTGTCTTTTCCAACGCATCATCGCAAGCACTTCCCCGTCAAGTAACTGCAAGCGGGCCATTTTCAGCGACAACTTCAGTTTTTTCCAGGAAGCGGTAACAGGTAGTGGGCAGTCGTGAGTTTCACCCAGCCTGTGGGAGGAGCAGCCATGGCAATACAATTTCAGGATTTTGACAGTGACTACCTGGATCGGCTCGGTTCCGGTGATTTCCGTACCCAGCAGCACTTCGTTGCTTATTTCGGCGAACTGATTCGGCTGAAGGCGAGCAAGCGTCTGCGCTCGATGGCAGCGATCGAAGATATTCGCCAGGAGACCCTCACGCGCGTCCTGCGCCTCCTCGCCGAACAGCGCATCCGTCAGCCCGAACGCCTCGGGCCCTTCGTCAATTCTGTGTGCAACAACGTTCTGCAAGAGCATCACCGATCAGGAAGCCGGGAGATTCCGGTCGAAGCAGAAGTCGTCGATGCCATTCCTGATCCAACCATTTCTGTCCCCGAAGCCATCGCCCGCCGCCAAATGCAAGAAACGGTTCGCCAGATTCTCGAGGGACTCGGGGAAAAAGATCGCTGCTTGCTGAAGGCCCTGTTCCTTGACGAGCGCAGCAAAGATGATGTCTGCCGTGATTTTGGCGTGACCCGCGACTACCTCAGAGTTCTGGTTCATCGCGCCAAGCAGTCCTTCAAGTCGCACTATTTGCGAGCAACGCAAAATACGGCAGCACGGATGTCGGCGCGTCGTCGTCCCTTTCGGATTCTTGGCAAAACCGCGAAACTCGACGCCCCCTCCTTCGCACACTGAACCTGCCGGTTCAACAAGAGAGGGAGATGAAAAAGGGTGCCCACTTCTGGCCGACTCTGCCAGAAGTGGGGTTTTTCGAGAGACCTTGCCGAAGAGGCGGGTACGCGATTGCACACACGATGGGAATTAGCCCAGACGCCCCCCAATGATGTGCAAAAATCTTTGCTGAACCCGACCTCGCTGGTTTCAGATTATGAGTTTGAATTCAAGCCCGCCTAAAGCCATCTCCGCTCTACCACCGAATCCCGAAAGTTAGCGGAATCAGATTGCTGTCGACCTTGTGATAGGAGGCATGATGATACCTGACCTCCGCGTAGAGCTTGGCATGGCTCTCGCCCAGGCGATAGGTAAAGCCGCCACCAATGTTGGCCCCGAAGGCGTCTGAACTGGTCGATCCTGTAATGACCTCGACTCCGCCGATCGTGCATCCGAACCACCACGACCAATACGGATCGCAGATAACCGCCGTTCCTGGCGTCGTAGTCTCACCTGAGCGGTGATACCAACCACCTCCACCAATCACATAGCCGCCTGCCTTGCTGCCCAGTGGAAAGTGCAACATGGGATTGAAAGTCCAGGAATATTGCCGCGCATGGGCACCAGGAGTATTCAACGCCTGTTTTGTCGCGGAGTTCACAGGCAGATCGTGCCACATGAATTCCGAGTCGACTCCTAGATATTTGCCGAAGTTGATGCCACCGCCAACTACGAAATTTCCGCCAGTATTAATGAACTTGCCCAGGTCTCCCTGGGGAAACCCGACCCCGCCGCCCACATTGAAAAGATATCTGCCATACTGTCCTTCATCTTGCGCTTGGGACCATGGGGTCAAAGCAACAACAATCACTGCAATCCAGACCGATAGCCACAGAAATCGCATAACTCAGATTTCCTCCATGCAAGTCAGTCTGCCAGCGGATGCGAAGCGCAAGTAACTGAGAGAATTGACAGCCGCAGTCGAAATGGGTCAACAATAACAGTTGCTTACACTCGCAAAGCCCCGTCAGTGTCATCTCAGCAGGGGTGACCGAGCTTGGGCGTGTTTGCACTCAATCCCGAAACACAAGAAAAGAGCGTCGCAAAAGGAGCCACCATGGAATTTGTGATGTTTGAAGATGTGGACGGAATGGAGGTGTTTGTAAACCCTGATCGTGTTATCTGGGTCAGAGAATATCCCAACCAGACTACAGTCATTAGCTGCGGACACGACGACAAGTTTGCGGTGCGTCTCGCCCCGGCTCACGCCGTCGCCGCTTTGGGCAAGTCGGCTCGCTAAACCCCGGGTCAAACGTAATGAGAACAACCGAAAACCGACTCCTTTCCCCGCCGCCGAGCTGTAAGTATTGACAGTTCTTCTTACAGCCGCGCGGCTGCGATTCTCCTCCTGCCAGTCCCAGGAAACCGCGCCGGAGAAGAGGAACGTCCCATGTTTGCTTCAGCAAGGCTGTGGCTTTGCGGTTTTTGTCTCTTGACCAGTCTCATCGCTGCCGGAACTTGCCTGGCACAAGAAAACGAGTTTGATAACGCCAAATGGAAGCTCCAGGCCAACGTCTGGATTTCCTACCCCAGCGGCTACTTCAACGGCAGCAATGGCAACGGCTACTTCGACCTTCAGCGCGATCTCGGATTCGGCAACTACGCGACCTTCAGCGGTAAGTTGGATTGGCGCTTCAAAAGAAAACACCACTTGCTCTTTTCCACGGCCCCAGTCGTCAGTTCCCGCACGACCACGCTGAACCGCACCATCGACTGGCAGGGACAAACCTTCGACCTTGGACTGCGCACCGAGGCCAGCATCAAGTCCCTGCTTTTTACACCCGGTTACGAGTACGATTTCTTTCGGCGTCGCTCCGGCTATCTGGGTGTGCTGGCTAATATCAATCTCATCTCCACCGATGCGAAACTGAAAGCGACAACGAATGGCGGAGCCGCCGCTCAGGCAGACGGTTCCCTTTTTGCACCGCTTCCCGCCATCGGCCCCACCTTTCGCTGGTATCCCATCCCCAACTCAGACCGCTTTTATCTCGATGGAACGCTGGTCGGCATGTCGTTCTTCGGCTACGGGAATTTCGTCTCGGGCAACGCTGCGTTGGGGTTTCCAGTCTCCACTCATTGGGATGTGCGCGCTGGTTACCAGGTGGGCAGCCGTCTGAAAATCACTGGATCTTCTGACAATATCGCGATCCGCTTGACCCAGAAGGGACCGGTTTTCGGCATCGAGTACCATTGGGGAACCCGGTGACTGTGTTCAGAGAACCTCTGACTCTTGATCCGCCACAAATGCTTCGCCGGTGCATATTGGCGCCAGACCTCCAAGCCGCCTCATCCAGCCGTACCCGTTTATACTTCTTCCTCGGTGCTTAATCGGCCCCGGAGTACAATCCATGGGCAACATCGGCGATCCGGCAACTGAAACTCATCTGTGCGATCGGAGAACTCTCGGCGAGATCAAGGCCGACGGGTTTGAACAAGATGTCTGTATCAACGACCGGCACCAGGCCTTCTCCGCCGAACTTCTTCGTCTCGCGCTTCTGGGTGTTGGTGGGGTAGGGTACGTTGCATCCCGAGCCTTAGCCGCGGGATCTTCTGCTGAATCGGCACTTCGCATGAATGTCGCCGCCAAGTGGCTCGTTCTCATCGCCGCCGCGAGCTTCGGGCTCTCCGCCGCCTCGGCGCTCTGTCTCCGCTATTTGGCTTCCGATTCCATCGCGTTTCAACTCCGCATCGTCCGCTTGCGTATTCGCGGAACTCCGAACGACCAGAGCGTGGCAGAGGGCGAGGAAGCCCGCCGGAACCGCCGCTTGAAGGTGATGAGGCCCATGCTTGTGTTCTCCTCTGGAACCCTGGCTCTCGGTGCCTGCGTGTTCATCGCATTTCTGTTTGTCGTGCTTGGCCCCTGAGGCTACAGTGGCGCGGCCGGGACATAGAAACTCCTGATTCCACTTACCGATCTTGAAGCGGGGATTTTGGCGCAAGACTTGCATTCCTATTTTTGAGGATTTCACAGCTTCCCGACGAATACGTTTCCCTGAGATTTCGCAGTTCATCTTCACTCAGTAAGACATCAGCCAGGCCACAATCCAAACAGACAAGGAGTTTTGGGGACGCTAGGAGGCTATTTGTCAGATTTGATTTTGCGGGAAAGTGAATGCTGATTTCGCTGTCAAACGCCTTCACGTTTTCTGATCGGCAGGAAAAGCAAGCCATGACGATCTCCTATTCATATCGTTCATCTTACGGTCGGACGTGAAGGGTTGCAGTGATCGAAATTACAAATTCACCAGTACGGCTTCGTGTCGAGTCGTTCCCACTCGAATTTCGATCGATTCAGATTCACATCGACGTTTCCGGCAACAGTCTCAATGGACTTATCTGGGCAAACGCATTAATGACCAACAGGGCTGCCGGGCTTCTGCTGAACTGTCAGAAATCGCAGTACTGCGCCGGACCCGCGTCTCGTAGTCTGCTCGTAGTGTTCCGGAGGACAACGAGAATGAAGAAATTGCTGCTGGCCCTGACGTTGATTTTTGCTACTTCCGCGTTTGCGCAGGACGATCTTGATGCGTGGATTAAAATGCTCAAACAGGATCTCAAGGCGCAAAAGAAAGACGCCATCACCAAGGGCATGCAAACCTTCACGGACGAGGAGGCCAAACGGTTCTGGCCGATCTATGACGCCTACAATAAGGAACTGGAGAATTTCGTCGACGCTCGACTCGCCCTGATCAAGGCGTATGCCGATGATTACGACAAGATCACCGATAGCCAGGCCACTGAAATGTTAAATCGACGATTCGCCATTCAAAAACAGCGAGACCTGCTGGACGAGAAGTATCGCAAGCAATTCGCTACCGCCCTCTCTCCCCGCAGGCTGGTCCGTTTCTATCAGATTGAGCACCAGCTCAATTTGTTAATTGAACTGCAGGCGGTGTCACAAATTCCCATGATGCGATGGTGGTAATTCCCCCTCAGACCGTGTACTTGCGCTAATCAATCCTTCTGATCTCGGGGACATTTGACCGAGCTAGGTGCAAAAAAACGGGCCGCCCTCCGCACAATGGAAGACGGCCCAGTTGTTGTCTGACAATCGTAAGGCTTCTAAGCTGCTTTTGGTGATTTTGTTGCCGGCGCCGACACTTTCGCGCTTCCTCCCGCACCAGCGGCCGTCAATGCTTCCATGGCCTGATCGATCGTGAAAGATGCCGCTTTCTGGCGTGGCGGAAATTCCTTGAATGTCTCCAGAAACTCCGTCACCACTGCAGTGGCTGCCAGCGCGATGTAGTCGTGGTCCAGGAACCATTCATAGTACGTGTTGGACGTAACGTCTGCACGTTCAAACGGATCCGTCCGCAGGTTGAAGAGCTTGGGTACACGCAGGACGGTGAACGGCTCCGCCCAAATGCGCAGTGTTCCCTCGCAACGTTGTTCCATGAAGACAACCTTCCAGTTGTCGAAGCGCAATGCCACCAGGTTGCCGTCGTCGTCGAAGTACACGAACCCTTTCCGTGGGCTCTTCTTCTCCTTGCCCGTCAGATAAGGCAGCAAGTTGATGCCGTCGATGTGGATCTTGAACGTCTTATCGCCGGCCTTGTGGCCTTTCTTGCACTTTTCAACGATGTCCGGTTCGCCAGCCATGGCGAGGAAAGTGGGCAGCCAGTCGTGATGTTGCACGATCTCGTGCGACACCGATCCAGCTTTGATCTTGTCCGGCCACCGTACCAGCAACGGCACGCGGAACGCACCTTCCCAGTTCGTGTCCTTCTCGCTGCGGAACGGAGTCATCGCCCCATCCGGCCATGTGTTCATGTGCGGACCGTTATCGGTGCTGTACATCACGAAAGTATTCTCCGCGATGCCAAGGTCATCGAGCAGATCGAGAACATCCCCAACGTTCTTGTCGTGGTCGATCATGGTGTCGTGATACGGCGATTGCCACCGCCCTGCCTGACCCAGGCTGCTCGGCTTGGTGTGGGTCCGGAGATGCATGTGGGTTGTATTCAACCAGCAGAAGAAAGGCTTGCCCGCCTTGTGCTGCTTTGTGATCCACTCTTTCGCCGCCGCCACAAACTCGTCGTCGCAGGTCTCCATCCGCTTCTTCGTGAGCGGGCCGGTATCCTCGATCTTCTGCCTGCCCACCCGGCCCCACCGCGGATGTTCGGTCGCGTCATCTTTGTCGGTCGCCCAGCAGTGCAACACTCCGCGCGGCGCAAACTTCTCATTAAAGGCTGGGAAATCCTTCTTGGATGGCCAGTCCGGCAGTTCCGGTTCTTCTTCGGCATTAAGGTGGTACAGATTCCCGAAGAACTCGTCGAACCCGTGCATCGTCGGCAGGTATTGGTTGCGATCGCCTAGGTGGTTCTTGCCAAATTGACCGGTGGCGTAGCCCAAGGGTTTCAGCAGTTCCGCGATTGTTGCGTCTTCAGCCTGCAGTCCAACCGGCGAGCCTGGAACTCCCACCTTGGTCAATCCGGTGCGATAACCGCTCTGGCCCGTAATGAAGGAAGCACGCCCAGCCGTGCAACTCTGTTCTCCGTAGGAATCGGTGAACAGCATCCCTTCCTTGGCGAGGCGGTCGATGTTTGGAGTGTCGTATCCCATCACTCCGTGGCTGTAACAGCTCAAGTTCTGTATCCCAATGTCATCTCCCCAGATAACGAGGATGTTCGGCTTCTGGGGAGCGTCTTTCGATTTTTGAGTCATGGTGGCCTAGCCCTCTCGTTAGGATTTGGAGGACTCGAGAGTGCTCAATTTCGATCGCGTCCATAACTGTAGGGATTGACAGGCTTGCGGTGCCCCCAACGGCTGAGCCGTCGTTCGACTCATCTGCTTTCATTGACGGGTATATGTGTATGTGACGTCAAAATGTACACACTTGTGAGGTGCGGTGGTGGTGATGGTTTGGTGCCCCCCTGTGATGCCATCATTTGGGAGTGGAATGATGATCAGTTCAGTCCAACTTCAATGACTTACGCGACTTTGGAAACCTTGATCCGGTCCGCACGCGCGGCTTTCCGCAGTTCCGTGTAATCGGATTCGTTTTGTTCGGAATAGGCAAATGCGAATTTGGTGAGCGCCTCGTCGAGGGCCTCGCTCTTTCCGACGTAGCCAGCGATCATTGCAGCATCTCCAGATTTTGCGTGTGCGAGAGCCAGCGCCCAGCCACGCAGGGCGCAGTATTCGTCCAGCAGAGCGGTCATACGTGGCGCCCAGCGAAATTCTTTACGGTTGATGTTTGATCAACGACTTCGCTACCCACACAACGCTGAAAACAATGGTGTGGCCTTGCGTTCGGACATGCGCGCCGAATTCTGGCTCGTATCTCACAAGAAACGTGAGCCTTGGTTTGGGAACGAATATGTTGAATTCTGGCCCCAAGGCGAAAACTCTATCCTTCAGGCCGCGCAGGGGCACTG
>DATKAP010000098.1:0-5479 GCA_035577905.1 Binatia bacterium | reverse complement strand
TTTTTGCGACCGTGTGGTTTACCCGGTTTACTGCTTGTCGCCGCGCCCGTTTGGGTTTTCCGCTCTCGAGGATCAGCAGTGTGCCGGCGCCTTGATGTGGACATGCGTAACCATCGTTTACTTGGTTGCGGGAGCAATCGTCGCGGCGCGGTTGCTCTCGCCTCAAAGCTTGCGCCAGCATCGGGTCGGACCATCCAGTTTGCTCGTCAGGTCAGCCTCGCAGGCGACTGCGCAGAGTATGGAGGTCGTCTAATGTCCGGCAAACCTTCCCTTATCGCATTCACTGCGCCCGCGAAAGGCCGTTGTGTTGCGGCATGCTCTTTGCTCTCTGATTACTGGGCGCTCACCAAGCCGGAAGTCAACTTTCTGATTTTGATCACAACTTTCGTGGGGTTCTACCTGGGTTGTGCGAGCGCAGGACGACCGTTTTCGTTTTTCGCATTGTTCAATACTTTGCTCGGCACCCTACTGGTTGCAAGCGGGACGGCGACACTGAACCAGTACATCGAGCGCAGCTTTGATGCGCAAATGCGCAGAACCGCACGACGGCCCGCAGCTGCCGGCCGCCTTGAACCCCAAACTGTCCTGACTTTTGGAGTCGTGCTGTCCGTGACCGGGACTATCTACCTCGCGGTGGCGGCCGGTACGCTGGCGAGCCTGTTGGCGCTTGTCACGCTATTGTCGTACCTGTTCTTGTACACTCCGCTGAAACGAGGAACTCCTCTTTGCGTTCTCGTCGGTGCCTTTCCTGGCGCAATGCCTCCCCTGATTGGCTGGGCCGCAGCGGGGGGAGACTTAAGTACTGAGGCATGGCTGCTTTACGCGATCCTTTTCTTGTGGCAGTTTCCACACTTCATGGCCATCGCATGGATGTACCGAGAAGACTATGACCGCGCGGGCTATATGATGTTACCCGGTGGAGAGGCCAGAGCTCCTGTTCTGATTCTGCAAACTATGTTGCCACTGCTCGCGTTGGTGCCACTTAGCATCGCACATGTTCCGGCACAGCACACAGCCACTTTCTATTGTGGGGGATTACTGCTCGGTCTGAGCTTCCTCTACTTCGGGATGGAGTTCGTGCGTCAGCGGTCGAGGGGATCTGCACGTCGACTCCTCGCGGCTTCGATTATTTATCTTCCCCTTCTATTGGTTCTGAGGGCCACGCTCCGGTAGCGGGCGATTGCGAACCTCTGCGCACGGTTTGACAGAATCCCAACTCTTCGACTGACTGCGGGCCGACGCATGTTTGGCTTATGACACTAACCCCCGCATTAACCTTCCAAAGAAGTTTGTAATTCCTTCTGTCTCAATAAACTAAGCAGCCCTGAAAACACAGCTCGTTGGCATGAATCATGCAGTCTCAACGTTGGTTCTAGTGGCAGACTTCACCCGGTGTGCAACGCGCCAACGAACACTCACAATCTTTGTACGAGTCGTACTTATTTGGAGGAATCACAGTGAAAGCTACTATTCGCGACTGGAAATCCAATCTGCTGGCCCAGGTAATCGCAACCATCTTACTCGCCAACCTCACACTCGCGGGAGCTGAGAGCCCAAGTCATCAGATCGCTGCTGGCAGCAAGGCCGAAGTCAAAGGTTCAATTTTATCTCGCGATGGAGACCTGATTCGCGTCCGGGAAAAGAATCCGAGTAAGGTCGTCGTCGTGAACATCACCGACAATACGAAGATCGAGCGCAAGAAGAGCAAGACCCTATTCTTCCGGCACACCGACATGGACGTGACGGCAATGGTGCCCGGGTTGACGATCGAGGCTGAAGGCGTGGGCAATTCGAAAGGTCAGCTCGACGCCAGCAAGATCACCTTTACCCCGGACGAATTTGCAATCGAATTGGCCGAGGAGCGCCAACTTCAGGTCAACGAGGCGGCTGCTCAAAATGCGCAATCCACTGCGAACCAAGGGGTGGCCGCTGCGACCCTAGCACAGAGTTCAGCCACGCAGGCCCAGCAATCGGCCGATCAGGCAAGTCAGCAGGCACAAGCCGCCGGCGCCCTAGGGATCGTAGATGCCGCCGCGGTCGCGACCCTTAATCAGCGAGTGTCGGATTTGGACCACTACAAAGTGGAAGCGGAGAATGACGTCTTCTTTGACGCGGATTCAGCAGTACTGAAAGATGAAGCCAAACCGGCACTCGCTGATCTTGCCACAACCGCGAAGTCGCTCGATGGCTACATGATCGAGATCTCGGGATACGCTGCGAATACACAAAACAAAAGGATCGACTATCAGAAGCTCAGCGAGGAGCGCGCCGCCGCAGTTGCTCACTATTTCTACGAGGTCCAGAACATTCCCATGCGACGCATCCTGATGCCCGTTGGTTACAGCACTGCCCATCGGCTCGCCGCCAATACTGACGCCGAAGGGCGCGAACTTAACCGCCGTGTCGATGTGAAGGTTCTAGTGAACAAGGGATTGGGGGAGGGGCTTTAGGACTTAGCTTGCTGGAAGTTCTATCGAAAATAGAGCGGCTTTGAAACCAGATGACTTGCCCTCAAACAAACCCGGCCGGAAAGCTACCGGCAAATGAATACGCCACGGCTAAGGACTTCTGTCGCGTGTTTGCCGAGAAGCTCGATGATCTGTACCAGCTTTGTTTGCTCGTGACAGGCGATCACGAAAGGGCAGAGCAATGCTTCGTCACGGGGCTGGAGCAATGTTTCAAGGCAAACGGGATCTTCAAGGACTGGGCTCGTTGTTGGGCAAAGCGCGTAATCATTCAAATTGCGATTCGTGAATTTCAACCGCACCCAGGCGTTGCCAGGTCATTTTCAATCCCTGTTGCGACTCACATGTGCGACTTTCCAAGAGAGGGGGAAGGGCATTTCGAACTCGCTGCCGTGTTGGTACTTGAAGATTTCGAGCGCTTCGTCTTCGTGATGTCCGTCCTTGAGGGGTACTCCGACCACGATTGTGGGCTCCTTCTTGGCTGCACGCGTCGACAAATTAAGGAAGCGCGCATCCTAGCTCTTGTGCAACTGATGGAGTCACCCCTGACCGCGTCCTCCAGGGGAACACATTTCCAAGAATTCGAGGAGGTAAATCGATGACCTATGCTGCTTCATCCCTCGTGGTGGTGGTGAGGGACGTCACGAATTGCCACAATGTGAAGAGTGGTCGCCCGGTGCGCCGCACGGCCGAATTGAGTCTGACGGGTGAACTGATCGGCCTATGATTTTCGTCCAGCAAGGCTATATAACGATCATTCTCGTAACGCTCACTCTTTTCTTGCAGAGCGTGGGCATGGCCCTTCTCATCGAGTGGATAAAGGCCCAGTTTCCCAACGGCATTCGCCACCTGGGCCTTTCCCGGTCCGTTGTGCTCGTAGTGCGATTCACAAGTCTGCTCGTCTGCTTGCACATGTTGGAGATTCTATTGTGGGCATCATTTTATCGCTGGAAGAATTTTGCCACTTGGGAAGCAGCTTTCTATTTTTCAGCGGCCAACTATTCCACGGTTGGATCGGGAGATCTCTTTCTTAAACAAATGTGGCGAACCATGGGCCCGGTAGAAAGCGTGACGGGCGTACTGATGTGCGGGCTCTCCGCGAGCTTTCTGTTTGCCATTGTGACAAGGCTCGTTGACCACGAGCACCCGAGACTAGCCAATCCGCGGCATGGCCCTCCTGCTTACGCAAGCGCCGAAGTCAGCAAAAGGTCGAAAGAACCGGAAACCGTGAACAGTTGAGATGCTCGCTTCTGAGCAAGATGGTTGTCTGCCGGGAAGAGTGTTTTGGCTGTGCTACAGCGTGCGCAAGACGTGGCCGAGCTTATTTCTCTTGGCTGTGAGATAGCCCCGGCTCGAAGGTGAAGGAGGAATCTCGAGAGGCAGCCATTCCGTAACCGACAGTCCGTAACCTTCAATGCCGACGAGCTTACGGGGGTTGTTGCTTAGTAGCCGCATGGAGCGCACGCCGATTTCGCGCAGGATCTGCACCCCAATGCCATAGTCTCGCTGATCCGGTTTGAAGCCGAGGCGTTCATTGGCCTCCACCGTGTCACACCCTTCGTCCTGAAGACTGTACGCCCGAATCTTGTTGGCCAGGCCGATCCCCCGGCCTTCCTGGCTCAGGTAAAGCAGCACGCCGCGCCCTTCAGTCGCGATTCGGCACAAGGCTTGATCGAGCTGGGCGCCGCAGTCGCAACGCACCGAACGCAGCACATCGCCGGTAAGGCACTGCGAGTGCACCCTCACCAGCACATCCTCTCCATCTCCGATGTCGCCGCGCACAAGAGCAACGTGCGTTTGCTTGTCGATCTGATTCTCGAATGCATGGAGCCGGAACTCTCCATATTCTGTTGGGAGGTTTGCCGAGGCTACGCGCTCGACCACCGAGTCCGTCCGCAAGCGATAGTTGATGAGGTCCGCGATTGTGACCAGCAGGATGTTGTGACGAGCGGCAAACTCGCGGAGTTCGGGCACCCGCGCCATCGAGCCATCCTCGTTCATGATCTCGCAGATGACGCCGGCAGGGCGAAGGCCGGCGAGCCGGGCCAGGTCTACGGCAGCTTCCGTTTGCCCGGCGCGTACCAACACGCCGGCGTCTCTGGCGCGCAGTGGGAATATGTGTCCTGGGCGGACCAGGTCGGCGGGCTTCGCCGCTGGATCAATGGCCGTAAGCACCGTGGCTGCCCGATCCGCAGCCGAGATTCCGGTAGTCGTCCGTTCCCTCGCCTCAATGCTGACGCAAAACGCCGTCTCGAAACGCGAGCTATTGTTGGGAACCATGGGCGGGATTTCGAGCTCATCCAGGCGTTGGGGCGTCATCGCCAGGCAAATCAAGCCACGGCCGTGCTTTGCCATGAAGTTGATGGCTTCAGGAGTGATCTTTTCCGCCGCCATGGTCAGATCACCCTCATTTTCTCGATCTTCGTCATCGGCGACGATGACCATCTGGCCCGCGCGGATGGCCGCAATGGCATCTTCGATCCGCGCAAACTGGTTCGAGCGGTTGAGCCCTGCTTTCAGAGTTTCATGCATTAGGAGCATATCCCCACCTCTTGCGTCCACCGGCATGGAATTCTGATGTGCACAACGACTGCCACATCGACAGCAGATGGGCGGCGGTCAGTCCGGCGGGGTCCTGGCCTCCCCACGTGATGAAAGGCGGGGATTCGGGTTGATTCGTCAACACTTAGCGAGCCCGTCGGGGGCGGTGATTGACTTACTGGCAACGCCGTCCGCAATGACATGTCAATTTGTTGACGGTCGTCAAATTCACACTACGTAGCGTTGCTTCTTCACCAAACGGACATTTCAACTGAACCACTCCTTCCGGAGTGGAGCCGATGGGTTGGAACAAGGTGTGCAGGGAAACAGCTCATGAGGGCTGCGACTTCTTTTTTCAGCCTGTGGGCGCTCCTGAGTTGCCCACTGGTTGGTCAACAAACGGTAGTACCTGACGCTCCAGAGGTCCACGGTCCGTTTACTCTGACTGCGGTGTACGACTCTCAAGCGGGTCA
>DATKAP010000097.1:0-13550 GCA_035577905.1 Binatia bacterium | reverse complement strand
TTTTTGCGACCGTGTGGTTTACCCGGTTTACTGCTTGTCGCCGCGCCCGTTTGGGTTTTCCGCTCTCGAGGATCAGCAGTGTGCCGGCGCCTTGATGTGGACATGCGTAACCATCGTTTACTTGGTTGCGGGAGCAATCGTTGCGGCGCGGTTGCTCTCGCCTCAAAGCTTGCGCCAGCATCGGGTCGGACCATCCAGTTTGCTCGTCAGGTCAGCCTCGCAGGCGACTGCGCAGAGTATGGAGGTGGTCTAATGTCCGGCAATCCTTCCCTTATCGCATTCGCTGCGCCCGCGAAAGGCCGTTGCGTTGCGGCATGCTCTCTGCTCTCTGATTACTGGGCGCTCACCAAGCCGGAAGTCAACTTTCTGATTTTGATCACAACCTTTGTGGGGTTCTACCTGGGTTGTGCGAACGCTGGACGACCGTTTTCATTCCTCGCATTGTTCAATACTTTGCTCGGCACGTTGCTAGTTGCAAGCGGGACGGCGACACTGAACCAGTACATCGAGCGCAGCTTTGATGCGCAAATGCGCCGGACCGCCCGTCGGCCCGCCGCTGCTGGCCGCCTTGAACCCCATGCCGTTCTGGCCTTTGGAATCGTTCTGTCCGTGGCCGGGACCATCTATCTGGCGGTGGCGACCGGCCCGCTTGCGAGCCTGCTGGCACTTCTCACGCTATTGTCGTACTTGTTCTTGTACACTCCACTCAAACGAAGAACGTCTCTTTGTGTGCTCGTCGGCGCCTTCCCTGGCGCAATGCCTCCGCTGATTGGTTGGGCCGCCGCATCGGGAGGATTGAGCAGTGAGGCGTGGCTGCTTTACGCCATCCTCTTCCTGTGGCAGTTCCCACATTTCATGGCCATCGCATGGATGTACCGCGAGGACTACGACCGTGCCGGCTACTTGATGTTGCCGAAGGGGCGGGCCAGAGTTACCTTTGTGGTCCTACAAACTCTGTTGCCGCTGGTAGCTTTGGTCCCGATCAGTATTCAGCATGGTCCGATACGGCATGCAGCCGTTCTTCAATGGGCGGGACTCATGCTGGGGATAGGTTTTCTCTATCTCGCTTTGGCATTCGTGCTTCAGCGGTCGAGGGGATCAGCACGACGGTTGCTCGCCGCGTCAATAGTCTATCTCCCGCTCCTCTTGGTTCTGAGAGTCACGCTCCGGTAGCGGCATCTCTACCAGATCGCCCGCACTCATCATTTTGACGTGCAAGCGTGCGAACCCGCCGCGTTTCGCTATTGTGTTGAACCATTGGCTGACTGCGGGCCGACACGCGTTCAAATCATGACACTCAGTTCGTCGTTAACCATTTCAATTGGCATCCCAATCTTCTCACTTTCAATTACCTAAGCAGCCCTAAAGCAACGGCCAATTGGCAAGAGTCTTGCATCCTCATCTAGGTCTGCTTTGTGCGCGTCAAAACGCTCTCAACGGCACTCGCCGGGTCTTCGAAGTGACGGACGTACTACAAACTTGGAGGAACTACATTGAAAGTCAATCTTCGCAACTGGAAATCGAATCTGCTGGCCCAGGTAATCGCAACCATCCTGCTAACCAACTTTAACGTCGCAGCGGCTAGCAGCCAGGCATTTCAGATCGCCCCGGGTAGCAAAGCCGAAGTCAAAGGTTCAATCCTGTCCCGCGAGGGAGACTTGGTTCGCGTCCGTGAAAAGAAGTCGGGCGCCATAGTTGTCGTCAACATCACAGACGATACCAAGATCGAGCGTAAGAAGAGCAAGGCACTGTTCTTCCGCCACGCCGATATGGACGTCACGGCAATGGTGCCCGGTTTGACGATTGAGGCTGAAGGCGTAGGGAATTCGCAAGGTCAACTTGACGCCAAGAAGATTTCCTTCACCCCGGATGAATTCGCCATCGAGGTGGCCGAGGAGCAGCAAGTTCAGGCCAGCCAGGCGGCTGCCCAAACTGCGCAGTCCACCGCGAACCAAGGTGTGGTTGCCGCCAAGCTGGCCCAGCAGTCGGCCAGTCAGGCAGGTCAACAGGCGCAAGCAGCCGGCGCTCTCGGACTAGTGGATGCCACTGCAGTCGCGATGGTCAACCAACGCGTCTCGGACTTGGACCACTACAAAGTGGAAGCGGAGAATGATGTCTTCTTTGACGCCGATTCAGCAGTCCTGAAGGAGGAAGCCAAGCCGGCGCTCGCCGATCTTGCAAGAACTGCAAAGTCGCTCAGCGGATACATGATAGAAATTTCGGGATACGCTGCGCATCCGCCGAACAAGAAGATCGACTACCAGAAGCTCAGCGAGGAGCGCGCCGCCGCGGTAGCTCATTATTTCTACGAAGTCCAGAACATTCCCATGCGGCGCATCCTCATGCCTATCGGCTACAGCACCACTCATCGCCTCGCCAGCAACACCGACGCCGAAGGACGCGAACTGAACCGCCGTGTCGATGTGAAGGTGCTCGTAAACAAGGGTGAAGGAGAGGGTCTGTAGGTTGAATTGCGTCTTTGGTGCGACGCAATAAAACGTCTATCGCACCTCAAATGCTTGTATTCATAGAGAACGGAGCACTCATCGTGACCACAAAGTATTCCTCGAACCATCATGTCAAAGTCAACGCCCAACCGCGGCTTCACCAAATGGCCCCTGAAATCCAGGCCTACGGGACCGTCAGCCATCTGCTTCCTCTCGAACTGGAAGAGCCTGTGCGGCTGGAAATGACGGAGCGCCTCAACCAACTGCTTGCCGACACGATCACCCTTCGTGATCTTTACAAAAAGTCCCACTGGCAGGTCGCCGGCCCGACCTTCTACCAACTCCATCTCTTGTTCGACAAGCACTTTGAAGAACAGTCGAACCTGGTGGATGCTGTTGCCGAGCGGATTCAGTTGCTCGGCGGTATCAGCCTGGCCATGGCGGCCGATGTGGCGGAGACCACGCGCATTGCGCGGCCCCCTCGGGGTCGCGAAGCAGTGCCAGTGCAACTGTCTCGACTACTCGACGCGCACCAAATCATTGTTCGGGACTGCCGTGACCTTGCATCCCACGCATCGCGGTTGGGCGATGACGGAACTAACGATCTGGTCGTCAGCCAGGTGTTGCGAAGTAACGAACTGCAAACGTGGTTCCTGAGTGAGCATTTGGTCGATTTGCCGTTGGTTGATGCACAGGGAAGGCCGCGGGGCTAGCTTGAGAGGATCTGACATGCTTAAGCTGAGATGTGCAGCCCTTATCTGTTTGGTCACGCTTCCTGCCTTGTGCCGGTGCACGCCGAAGTATGAGGTGGCTCACAATTACTGATGTCAAGGTGCACCAGGCGGCGGGCCATGGCACCCTTACCGCCGTCAGGCTGTGAAGTCTTGAGCTCGGAGGAAGCTTGAATCGCAGAGTAGTGCAGAGAAGCGACGCACCAGAGGCTGGCTCCCAACGGTGCTCCACACCAGCTCCGCTTGGGTGGCGTTGGCCACAAAAAATGACGGTTCCACAGCCAACGGTGCACCCAAGGTGGAAAGGTCGTTCTGGAGCTCACTGTGAATGGCAACGTAAATTCCTTTGGAAGCAGCCTGCGAGCCACGCATAACCTGGCCGCATATAGCAAAAGCATTGAAGAAAGCATCTCTGCCGGTGCCGGACCCAATACTAACCGGCCAACTCTGAACCAGAACCGAGTAATTCGACAAAGTGCCGGGCCGAGCTTGAGCATCAAGTAAGGGGAAACCACATGTCAGGAAAAGCAGTCGCAACCTTCAGTGCTAGACTCTCACTCTCGCTAGTGACCGCCGCGTTTGTGGCCATGACGATATTTGCAGTACAGGCGCAAGGACAGACAGATCCAGACCAAGAAATCCAATCGGAACTTGCCATGCCCCTCGAACCTTTGCGTGCTGGTATCTCAGCGGACCAGCTGTTCTCGGAGTTGGACGCACACAACGAAATTCGGAAGTCAGCGTTGCATGACTACACATCTCTTCGGACATACCAGGTGATTGACTTAAAGGGCAAGGTGCATGCCGAGGAAATCGGGCGGATGGAATTTCACGCACCGGACAAGAAGACCTTTACCGTTACGTCGGAGGCAGGGTCGGGACTGGTTCGTCACATGGCGCTGAACCCACTGATCTCCAGTGAAATCGAAGCCGCGTCCGGCAAAGAGCATCACGACAGCGCGATCTCGTCGGAAAACTATTCGTTGGAGTTGCTTGGCGAACAACAAATTGGCCCTCATCGCTGTTACGTTGCCAAGGCCGTCCCCAGGCGAAAGGACAAGTATTTGTTCGAGGGTAAACTGTGGATCGATGTGAGCGACTACGCTGTAGTACGGATTGAAGGGTATCCGGCAAAGAAACTGTCCTTTTGGATAACACGGGCCGACTTCGTGCGCCAGTACCAGAAAGTTGACGGGTTCTGGCTTCCTCAAAAAGATCAGACCTTTGTCCAGGTCAGGCTCTATGGCAAGAAAATGCTGACCATCGAACATCAGAATTATGTAGTGAATGCGGCTCGGAACAATGGGACAAGATCACCCGATCAGGAGGCCCGAGTACGAGCTGTCGTTGGCGTGAACTAAAGAATGTGATCCCACTGATACCGAATAACTGGGTGGGTGGATAATCGCTCCAATAATCTAAAGATATAAATCGAGTTCCATTCGAGGAGCGATCTGCGACTCAGACAATCCACCCGGAAGACCCGTCCGGCCCTGATGGACGTCTTCTCGCTCCCATCAGAAAGACAACTTGCCCTACCACTTTCCAGGCAAAGTGAAATAGCGTTCTGCCACTCAGCACTGTGGGATTGGTTGGCCAGTTGGCCGAAGCGTGACGATAGTTCCACAGAAATCTGTCAAGACCTCAACACGTGCCAAATCTGCGCGAGAGACCCATCGTGCAATCTGCACTCCGAGCCGCTTCGCCGGAGCCCTTCCAACACACCGGTTCTCAACGGCTTGAGCAACCGACACCCTCGGTTGATCGAATGGCCTTCTCGTTGCATTCACCGTCCCTGAAGAGAACCGTAACCATGCGAAGGGCCTTACTTATTGCTTTGTCGATTTTGGTGCTGCTTGTCCGTTGCTTTCCTCAGAACGGCTCAGTGGCACCGGGCTCAATTCACGGCTCGGTTTTCACCAAGGCCGAGAACGGAGAACCTGCCGTTTTGCCGAACGTACACATCGTCCTTCGTGGGCCAATAAACAAAGAAGCCCAGTCGGACGGCCAGGGAGCATTCGCTGTCGAGGGCCTTCCCCCAGGAATGTACGACATCGAAGCGAGTGCTCCTGGTCTAATTGCGGCGCTCGGGGTCGAAGTGAAGCCCGGCACGGCGTCCGTTGTGCCAATCGACCTCAATGTCGCGGTGATGGCCAGCTCGGTGACCGTCACGGCAAACGATGAACCACCCATTGAAGAATCCGCGCAGAAGAACAGGATTGGCGAAGCAGTCATAGAAAAAGCGCCCAATTCAAACGACAGAATCGAAAGCCTGCTTCCTCTGGTTCCAGGGGTGGTCCGGGGGCCAGATGGCCGCATCAACATGAAAGGTGCGCAAGCCACGCAGGCCGGTTGGTTGGTGAATTCCGCGAATGTCACCGATCCCGCGACCGGCGGCCAGGCCGTCAACCTGCCGATTGATGTAGTCTCTTCCGTCCAGGTTATCTCCAATCCTTACGACCCCGAGTACGGGAAGTTCACCGGAGCCATTTCGAGTGTCGAAACCCGCACCGGCAACTTGGAGAAGTTTCATCTCTCCGCGCAAAACCTTTTCCCACGGCTTAGGGACCGCGACGGTCACATTGTGGGGCTTGGAGCTATCACTCCGCGGATTACAGCGACTGGGCCGATTATTAAGGACAGGCTCGCGTTCACTCAATCCTTTGAATACCGCTTCGTGCGCACTCCAGTCGAGAGCCTGCCTCCGTTGCAACGCGACACGAAGCTGGAAAGTTTTGACTCCTTCAGCCAATTCGACTTGAAGATTAGCGAAAAACAGACGGCGATACTGACTGTCGCGGTGTTTCCGCAAAAGCTGGACTATCTTGGCCTGAACACGTTCAATCCGCAGTCCTCGACCACCAACCTACACCAGCGCGGATATCAGATCTCTGCGCAGCATCGCTACGTTTCAGAGTCAGGTGGCCTGCTCAGCTCCCAGTTTGCTTACGCGGAGTTCGACGCAGACACCTTTTCTAACAGCCAGGACCCGTATCGCTTGTTGGTCGAAACCACCGAGGGCGGGTTTTTCAACCAGCAAAATCGGGACACGGATCGAGTGGAGTGGAGGGAAATCTATCAGTCCAGTCCGAAGCATTTTCACGGCGACCATCAGCTGAAGGCCGGCCTGGATTTCTCCCACAGCTCTTACGACGGACGCCAACAGTTCTTGCCGGTGGACATTGTTGGTGTGGCAGGATCGGTATTGCAGCGAATCGAATTTGGCGTGCCCACTGATTTTTCGGTCAGCCAAAACGAGTTTGCATGGTTCGTGGGCGACAAATGGTCGGTTGGGCCGCGCCTCACGCTCGATCTCGGCCTGCGGTTCGACACTGACTCGGTCACTGATGCGACGCACGCTGCGCCTCGCGTCGGCCTCACCCTCGCATTGACAGGCGATCGCAAGACGCTGCTAAAGGCGGGCGGCGGATTGTTTTATGATCGTGTGCCTTTGAACGTGCCGGCGTTCCCCAACTTCCCAGATCGCACAATTCTGACTTTCGATCCGGCAGGCGAGGTGGTCTCGTCGGTCCCATACTCAAACTTCATCACCGCCGGCATAAAGAACCCAAAGAGCGAAACCTGGAATGTCGAACTTGACCGCCAGGTAAGTAATGGTCTCCTGGTCCGCGTCGCCTATCAACAACGGAACACCGTCGGTGACGTGGTTCTCAATCCGGTAACAAATGCGAATGGTGGCTTGTTGTCACTCGCCAGCGACGGGCGGGATCTTTATCGCGAGTTCCAAATCACCGGCCTCTACCAAATACACCACAACACGCTGAATGCTTCGTACGTGCGCTCCAAGGCCACGGGTGACCTCAATGACTTCAACCAGTTCTTCGGAAACGATCCCCAGGCTGTGATCCGAGCCGATGCTCGCGGACCGTTGTCCTTCGACTCGCCCAATCGCTTTCTGGTTTGGGGGGAATTCGCCGCACCTTGGAAGATCACTCTGATGCCAGTCCTGGACATACACACGGGATTCCCCTACTCGGTTGTGAATGCAGAACGCGATTTTGTGGGCCCAAGAAACGGCCGGCGGTTCCGCAGCTTCAATTCATTCGACATTCAGGTGCTCAGGGAAATCCGGCTGCCTTTCCCCGGCAAGGAACACCACATGAGAATCGGGCTGGGAATTTTCAACCTGTTCAACCACTCCAATCCGCGAGATGTACAGAACGACTTGGACAGCCCCCGCTTCGGAGAATTCTTCAATAGCCCCAATCGCACGTTCAGGGGGAAGTTTGTCTTTGGGTTCTAGGCAGAGGTAGATGCTGTTAGAGGAGGGCGGTTTATGAAAAAAGTAACGGAATGTCTCATTCTCGCTGCCGGTAACGGGACACGCATCCGCTCCGTTTCGGCGGGGCTCCCTAAACCGCTCGTTGACTTTCGCGGCAAGCCCATCCTTGAGCACGTGGTCCAGAGAGCGTATCAAGCCGGCATCGACCGGGTTGTGATTGTCGTGGGCTATCGTTCCGACTTGATTCGCAACTGGTTCGACGGCCGATCGCTTGGGGTATCCGTGACTTTTGTGGAAAACCCGGACTATCACAAGTCCAACGGCGTGTCCGCGTTGAAGGCCCGAGATGAAATTCACGAGAATTTCCTATTGCTGATGGCGGACCATATCTTCGAACCAGAGACGGCGGGTGTGCTTCTGAAGGAGCGGTTGGGACCTGGCGAAGTGATTCTTGCGGTCGATCCCAACATTGATCGGATTTTTGATCTGGATGACGCCACCAAGGTTCGGCGCGAGGGGGACCGCATTGTGGATATTGGCAAGGAAATCGCTCGCTACGATGCGCTGGATACCGGGATGTTCCTGTGCAGTCCGGCCCTTTTTAAGACACTCGAAGCGGCAACCAAAGATGGAAACTGTTCTCTGTCCGATGGCATGCGGATGTTGGCCAGCGCACGGAACCTGCGGGCCATGGAGATCGGTGAGGCACAATGGCAAGATGTAGATACCCCGGAGGCTCTGGCGTACGCAGAAAGTGTATTCGAACCGTATTTTCACCAGGAACAGATGGCCTCGGGTGTTGCCCGTGTCTAGCACAACAGCGAAAGCGCGCCTGCCCCTCCGCTTGCTGGCGGTAGTATTTGGCGTTTTCCTGTTCGCGTACTTGGTCCGTCGAGCTGGTCCGGCCAATCTCGTCGAAAGCATAACCACTCTAGGATGGCGCATCGCTTTGGTGATCGCCTTGGGTGGGGTGGGTCACGTCTTAAAAACCTTTGCCTGGCGGATCACGCTTCTCGGCCAGAAGCGCCAAGTCTCCTTCGCACGCATGCTCGGGTTACGTCTCGCCGGCGAGGCAGTCGGCCAGCTCGGTGGTCTCGGCCAGCTGTTCGGTGATGGCTTGCGGGTATCCCTGCTGGGCCCGGCAATGCCTTTAGCCCAGGGGATCACATCGGTGACGATGGACCGCGCTTTCTTCGTCTTGAGCGCCGCAGTGGTGAGCATGGTGGGCCTGTGGGCCGTACTGGTCGTCTTGCCGCTGCCTCACGCGCTGGCGGTTTATGCAGTCCTGTTCGCATCCGCCTTCTTGGGAGTAGTTCTTATCACGGCAGTCGCAGTAAAAAGACGCTGGCGCATCCTCTCAGGAACGGCACGCATGCTGGGCAAGGTTCAGTATTTCAGGCGTGGAATTGAAGATAAACTCGCGCTGATCCGCTCCGTTGAGGACAATCTGCTCGACTTTTACCACCACACCCCCGGCTCATTTTGGGCCAGTTTTGCGCTCAATCTGGCGTGGCACTGCGCAGCGGTGTTCGAAGTGTATCTGATCCTTTGGCTCTTGGGCACCAGGGTCACTTTGTTTGGTGCGCTGGCAATTGAGGCCCTGACCAAGCTAGTAAATATTGCGGGCACATTCAATCCGGGAAATATTGGAACCTACGAAGGTGGGAGCATGCTTATCGTGAAGGTCTTTGGCTTCACGGGAGCCATAGGCCTGACTCTGGCATTCGTTCGACGCCTGCGCGCCCTATTTTGGGCGGCCGTGGGGGCCCTCTGCCTCGTCATATTGACCAGAAAGCAAAAGCACCGCGATCCAGTCGGGATTGGCGAGGAAATCATGCGAATTGGGACTACGCCGATTTCGCCAAAGGAAGCTCGCATCGGGGGCGAGACGTCCTCCCATTCTCACATCGCTGTGATTCTCGCGGCTAACCTCGGTGCTGTCGGCTCCGGCTCGCCGGTGTCCAAGGTTGGAGCACTCCCAGTCTTGCTTCGAAGCATCTTGGGAGGGAGGAAAGCTGGGGCCGCGCGAATCGTTGTTGTTGTCGATCGAGCAATAGGCCCACAAGTACGACTCGACCTGCTGCGGACTGGCCGTCTCCCACGCGGCGTCGAGTGGCGCGAATTCAGCTTTGGTGAGGCATCGTTGCCGCTCCTCTTGGGGCAGCTCGCTGCGCAAAATGAGGGACATCTGGTGTTAGTCGCCGGGGACCGGGTCTATCATCCGTCATTGCATCGGCGTGCCGCCGAATGGATCGGAGAACACGGCGGCTTGACCCTGGTGACCGGCGGCGATCCTGTCGGCATCTGTTCACTTTCGCGCGAAGCATCGCTTGAGCTCTCTCTCCGTTGCCCGGCGAGCGCCAGCTCTATCGAAGACCTCCATACCTGGCTAACATTGGCCCACTCCGTGGAGAGCGAAACGGTGCCAGGAGATGAATGGCAACGTATTCTCAACGAGCAACAGCGCATGTTGGCTGAGCAGAAGCTGGACGGCTGGCTCGTTAAACCCACCGACGGAATTTTTGCGAGAGCGAACCGTCGAATTTCAATACCGATCAGCCGCCGGATCATCCCGTACCCGATTACACCGAACATGGTTAGCCTGTTTACACTGGGCGTGAGCTTTGCCGCCGGCGTTTTGCTCGCACTCGGCGGCTATTGGGATATGTTGGCGGGCGCGGTGCTGTCCTGGTTTTCGAGCGTCCTCGATGGATGCGACGGTGAGATCGCTCGCTTGAAACTTCAGGAGTCCGCGTTCGGATGCTGGTTGGAGACCATGTGCGACAATCTCTACTATCTATTCATATTAGCGGGCTTGACGATCGGGCTGGTTAGAAGCACAGGCAACCGGACCTACCTGGCATGGGGTGGGTTCTTGGTCTTCGGCGCGATCCTCATCTTTCTTACCACGGGGCTTCAGCGTCATCAATTGGCGGGGAGAAGCCCGGAACAGTATCTGAAGATATGGCACAAAGCAGCCGACGGTCGCAGTTCGAACCCTTTCCTGTATCTTGGGCGACACACCGAGTTCATCATCCGGCGCTGTTTTTTGCCCTATGTCTTCCTGTTTTTTGCCCTTTTCCACCTCATGAACTGGCTTCTGATCGGGGCGACCGTGGGTGCGAATGTGGTCTGGATGGTTGTGCTTTATTCCTACGTTACCTTTGCTCCGGTCCGAGCAACGACCTCGCCGAGCCCTGCGGTTTAGCGGGACGAGTTTTGAAGAGGTGTTGCCGACTGCCCGCGAGCGGAACAGAAGGCAACCTCGGAATCATTCGATTGTGCAGGTCGATGGTGGAATGTCATCTCTTCCAATCCGCAATGGCGGCTAGAGTTACCTGTGGAAATGCCAGAAATTGTTACCGGCAACTTCGCGCCTTGTCGCTGGGTGCTATGGCCGCCCAGTTCTTTGCGAGTTGTTGACTGGAACATAAACCGTGGCCTGGAGTTGCACCGGATCATAGACTTCCTCGCAGGGGCGGATGCGGATGTAGTTACCCTGCAGGAGGTGGACGTCAATGCGCGCCGCACGCACCGCCTCAACGTCGCCGAAGAGATTGCCCGAAGCCTGCAAATGGACTATGTGTTCGGGCGCGAGTTCCAGGAGCTTGTCCAGGGGTCGAAGGTCTCTCCGGCATATCATGGGCAGGCCACACTCTCAAAGTGGCCGATCTTAAATCCGCGCCTGATCCGCTTCTCGCGACAGTCGCACTTTTGGGAGCCACATTGGTTTCTGCCCAAGATCGAACCCTTTCAGGAAAGACTCGGGGGAAGAATCGCGCTGGTGGCAGACATCAACGTCGCCGGGAGCACACTTGTCACCTATAACCTCCACCTGGAAAGCAAGGCAAGTGACGCATTGCGTCTTTCCCAATTGAAGGAGGTCTTGTCTGATGCTGCGCGTCGATCCCCCCAGTGTCCAACCTTAGTGGCAGGCGACTTCAACTTGGACGTTTCCAGAGATGCGGCAGCGGTCGCCTTGGCGATCGCAGGATTCCACGATGCCGTAACAGTCCCGCGCACCTCTTTCACTACTCCGCGTAGCTTATTTGATGGAGGACAACGAATCGATTGGGCATTCATTCACGGGCCGATACGTGCTGGCTCCGCTCAAGTACACAATCGCGTAACCGCCTCAGACCACTATCCAATTTCCTTCACTCTTAGTTCTTTCAAGAACTGATGCCGCAATGCCGCTGCTGCGGTTTCCACCCTCCGTCACCGGGCTGCCACCTGTCGGAAGCTCGCCAGCGGTGTTTGACTTTCTTCCTCCCGCTGAACTGCGCCGACTCCGGAGGGTGCCCCGTAACCCCTGTCGCGACAGGCTATACGGCTGTGATGCTAGAACGGAAGGCGAGTGGAGACATGGTTGCAGCATTGTGCATCGACGGGTTGGGGGGCGTTGAGACCGCCCAACCGAAGAAGGACCGTTCGGAGGACCCATGGAAAGAAGGGTAACAATGAAATTGTTGACTCAAGTAATAATCGTTCTGGCCCTCTCGATCGGCCATTGGACTTTTGCTCAAGAATCGGCCTCGTCACCGGTCAGGCAACTGAAGGCTGCCGGTCGATCCGCAGTCTATGACGACTCCCAACCAGTATCAGACCAGGACATCGAGTTGCTAAAGAAGGATGTGAGGTCGCAAAAGAAGCAGATCATTGCCGCCAATATGGACCTCACCGATGCCCAGGCGGAAAAGTTCTGGCCTGTATACGACCGCTATGCTGCCGATCTGGCAAAGATCTACGACACGAAGATCGGACTCATCGAGCAATATTTCGACAACTACCAGACGATGGACGGTGACCAGGCGGAAAGTTACATCCGCCGCCGTGCTGCAGCAGAAGAGGACGTCATGCAATTAAGGCTGAAGTACGTGCCAGAGTTTCGCAAAGTGCTGTCGGGCCGGCAAACCGCCTTGTTTTATCAGGTCGAATGGCGACTCGATCTCATGATCAACATGCAGTTGGCGCAAGCACCCCTGATTGATCCTTAGGGTCGGATTTGGTCGCTGGGTGGGAAGCGCAAGATGAACCCCGCAGCGGGCACGCCTTTCAGTGCTCTCTCTAGCAAGTGCGCAATTACCGAGGTACTTTCTGTGGCTGGGGATTCTCAGCGGTTCGTTATGGGGACTAGGATCACCTGCGACGCGAACGAAAGAAATTGAGGCCAAAAAGTTCGCATGAGGATGTTATTGCCGCGAAGCGGATCACCGCATCGAACGCCTTGAAAGACGAGATCGTCCGGGTTCGGCAGACATATTGTTGGAAGCGCGCGAGTGATGGAGTAAATGTAGATTATGCCGCTGACCCGCATCCTAGTGGCGATCGAATGCTTTCATCGCCGGGTACCCTTTGGGTACCCGTTTACATGTTCGTGCCCGCGCCTGGAAGCTTTTCCGAAGGGTTCCTGCGCTAGTAATGTCATACAGTTACAATTTGCGAGCAGGCTTTCACGGCGGTAACACGGGTTCAAATCCCGTCGGGGACGCCAACGATCCTTTTGTGCACCCACTTCCTGCATTCCTTTCAATCGCAAGAAAGTAAGCCAGGTGCACCTCCGGACCGGTCGGGGTTGGGCCGTGCCGATATAGCGTCGTCAGAATGTCCAGCCCACCGTGGTCCTGATGTTTCGTGGTTCTCCCGGATTTACATACAGGTCATTGTAGGATCCCGTAAAGTAACGCGCGCTCGTCAGGTTGTTCGCGTTGATCTGCCAGTGGAACCGTCCCCGCCGGTAAAACGCTGACGCGTCAAGGATGCCGTATCCGGGAAGGCTGAAAGTGTCGAACAGGTCGCCGGATTGGTCCGTATAGTGGCGTCCGCCAAACCCGAAGCCCAGACCCTTGGCCCGCCCGCGCCGCACCTCATAGGTGGTCCAGGCGCTGACGGTATTTCTGGGAGCGTTCTGAGTGCGTGTGCCCGCCGGGATATCGCTATCCTCAGTCACAACGGCATCCGTGAACGCATAAGCCACCGTCAGATTCCAGCCCCGCACCAGGTGAAGCGCCGTTTCAAATTCCACGCCCTGGCTCCGCTGTTTGCCGGTCAGCAGATAGAAATTCGGATGCGATGGATCGGACGACACGACATTCTGCCGCCGCAAACGGTACACGCTGACCGTTGTGC
>DATKAP010000096.1:0-4419 GCA_035577905.1 Binatia bacterium | reverse complement strand
CGAGAAACATTCCAGCCACACAATTCGGAGCACGGCCACGGTCGGCACCGAGAGGAACACGCCTGCAATGCCTCCCACTTGACCTCCGACCATCAGCGCAAATACGACAGTCAGGGGCTGTAGATCCAAGTTGTTACCCATGATGCGAGGCGAGTTCACATAATCCTGCACAAGCCTCCAGACCACCAACAATCCCGCCATCCAGATCCAGTGTGCGTGAGTCAGGAAGCCGATCGCCAGAATAGCCACAGCCGAAGTAATCCATCCGACCGCTGGGAGACATTCCAGAACACCGCCCAAAATGCCCAATGCGATCGCATACGGAAATCTCAGGACTAGCATCGAGACGCTATAGAAGACGAAGGAGAGGCCACACAGAGCGGACTGCGCGCGAATGTACCTGGCGAGCATCGCATCAACCTGGCGCAGAATTCGCTCGGTCCGGGTTCGATTCCCACGTGATGCTACGGCTTCGATAAACGCATCCGCCGTCGGACGTCCGTCTCGCAAGATAAAGATAGCTAGAATGGGGACGGCGAAAAGCCAGATCACGCTCGCGGCGATATAAGCTGCGGACTGCGCACCGCGCTCGAAAACACGGCCGATGAAGTCATGGTTACGAGCTAACCAGTCGTGTATCCGCTGCTGCTGGGCGGCGCTCAAGCCATGCCTGGCTTCCAGGTCAGCGGCAGCTTTTCCAGTGGAAAGGCCTTGTAACATCTCGGGTACGGTTGCGTTCAAGTTTTTCATTTGTGCTACAACGCGCGGCCCGAACCCGTACACCAGGCCACCTACCATAAGGGTTCCGACCAAGTACACCTGTGCAATCGCCCAAGTACGATTCTTCCGACCCATCCGCGAATAGCGTTGCACCAGCGTGACCGCTGGTTCCAGCAAGTAGGCAAAAAGAAGAGACAGCAGCAGAATAAAGAAGGCACCACGCGCCAGGTAGAGAATCGCGGCCGCGGCCAAGAAGAGCGCCCCGGTGGTGATTACATTCCCTGTTCGATCGTCAATTGAAAACATGCAGCTCTGCTCTAGTAGAGACTGGCTATCGGCGCTATCAGCAGCTTGCAACCCTCGCACTCTCGAAGGCAATAGCCTCTGGCCGGCCTGCTATGCTGCACCGGCTTTCTCGGGTGCTTCTTTCGCAATGACCAATGGCGCGTTGACCAGATGTTCGCTTAAGAACCAAACCTGAAGTTCACTGGTGCGCAGCACATCGCTGACCAGGAGATCGTTCGTGCCCGCATCGCCAATTTCATCACTGCGGCGAGCGAACTCCCGGAGTTCGCGAATGATGGTCTGGTGAGCGTCAATGAGCCGTGACAGCTGCACAGGAACTTCTTCACGGCCGCGCGGCGGACGGAGAATGCGCGTGGTCTCCGCTACGTCATGCGCCATGGCAATGCTCAGTCCTCCCAGAACCTGGATGCGTTCCGCGATCAAATCCACAAGCTCGGCTTGCTCATTGTAGTGCTTATCAAAGAGCAGGTGGAGCTGGTAAAAGGTAGGGCCCGCCGTTTGCCAATGAGACTTCTTGTACAGGTCGCGAAGGGTCATCGTGTCGGCAAGCAATTGGTTGAGCCGCTCGGTTATTTCCAGCCGGACAGGTTCCTCCAGATCCAAAGGCAAGAGGTGCGTTACTGTCCCGTAGGCCTGAATTTCAGCGGCGTTCTGGTGCAGCCGTGGCTGCGCACTGACGACGGTGGGGCTGGGCCCCTGATGCCTATCTCTTCTTCTCATGATTGGTCTCCTCATTCATATAAGGAAGGTCGAACCATAAAAAAACTGATACTGATCATGCGGCGTCTCGGCCCATTGCCTGCTTCCCGGTTCCATTCGGCTGATGAAGACGTTCGGAAACGCCGATGATAATTAGGCTGATTCCGCGGGCCGCGGCCGCAATGCCGACAAGAGCACTTATAACGATCGCTCCCACAAAAACCCACCTCATCAACCCGACGCCAACAACGATTGAAGCAAACGCCGCGATTACGAAGAGTGCGCGATCTTTCGGACCCTCGCCCGAATATCTGGCAACGAGCAACTCCAATACGCCCACCAGAATTGCCCAGAGCCCGATCAACTCTACGGCCACGTAGATCGTCCGCCCCGGCCAACATATAGCGGTGACTGCGATTACGAGTCCGAGGACTCCACGAACTCGGGAAGCACGCTTGTCAGTCGCTGCACCGAATAAGTTCATCATTCCGTCGATCGCCACCAAGGCCACTAGCGCCAGCAAGGCGGCAACGGCCGTCATGCTTGCGGAGAAGGGCTTTGCGACCCCGAAAATTGCATCCAGAATTCGAGCCGACAGGACTCCAGCAGGAAGGGCAACCGCCGCGATTCCGAATGCGATCGCAAATACGCCCGTCAGCACCAGCTTCCACCAACTGCGTTCTTCTCTCGAATCGTGATACATCGTCTTACCTCCTGTTCCAGGATTCCCCTGCCACGTTCGGCACGCGAAAGATAATGCGCACCGAACCGTAGCGGGAGTCCTAGCTATGCGCGCACCCTGGCAGCCCGCAGTCGTGCGGCGCGGAGACCAAACCCCGAAATCAGGGCGAGGACGCCGAGAATCCCAATCAAGGGAAGCTGACTAGCGGTCTTGGGTAGCGTCGCCGAAGCGACCTCCGCGGGAGCTGGGGCAGGCGGCGCATCTGCTGGCATGAGGACCACAACCAGGATTGGCAGATCTGCGGACGGCTCCGGTGGCGGCATCGTGCCAGTGAATTCTTTCTGCTGCTCAACAACCGTCTCCGGCACCTCGACGATCTTGTTCGCTGACACCTTCATCCCCTTCCGCAGACCCCACGCGTCCGTCGTATGGCCGTCAATGTTGAACTTCTGGCCGTCGGGAATTTTGAATGCCTGGTTGGTACCGTCCTCCAAAGTCAGGATGACTGAACTGGGGGGATTCACGTACCACACCGTCCCCGTGACACTCTTCACCGTAGTAATGGTTTGCGGAGTCGTTGTGGTCGTGATGGTCCGCTCCAGCGTCATGCCCGGTTTCAGATCGTGAATTCCGAGTTGCTGGCCGTCGACCGTGGCCCTGGCACTTTCCGGGACATTAGCAAAATGCACGAGCTTGCCGCCCTGAGTTTTGACCACGAGATCGTTCCCATCGACTAAAACGACGGTGGCACGGTCGACTTTAACTTCCGTAGTTGCCGGTCCGCTGGTTGTGGTGGTTTCTGTTTGTACTTGAGCGCTCATGCTGAGGGTAACCGTCAGGGCAATAGCCCCAACCGCGAGTATCAGCCAAGCATGTTGCTGTTTGTTGCTTACGTTCATTGTGTCTTCTCCTTATTAGGTTTTGGAAATTCTGGTTTAAGTTGTGAAGCTGTAGCGCGCGTAGAACTCGCCAAAGACGCCTGCACGATGTAACGTTGCGGTGCATCTCCGACGAAATAGAACGGATAACAGGTCACTAGAGTCAGGGAGGGCTGGGGCCGGGCCCGGAGCACGCTTACATCGCTGGGCTTGACGACAGAAATGTTGTCGACCGTATAGACGAGATTCTTTCGTGGTGTCGCCAGTTCGATCCGATCACCGACCTTGATATCCTTTAGGCCACGAAAAAAACCGTCTCGGTGCGCGGCGATGCCCATATTTCCTTCTTCTCCGGGCCGCGCAGTTCCAACGATTCGACCTGCCCCGCGGTTGAGAGTGAGTTCGCCCGTCCCCTCGAAGACCGGAACGTCAAGCCGCAGATTGGGAATGGAGAGCACCGCAAGTGGAGTGCCCAACTTTGCGCCCAACGCTTCCGTGTAAGCACCGACTCGTTTCCCTGACCACAGCCTGAAGTCAATCCCGAGCGCGGTCGACTGGCTCTCACCATCTTTCGCGATGGAAGTACTGGCTTTCAACGCGGCAAAGCTCGACAACCCCGCACGGTACATGACTGCCGCATGAATCCATGCCGAGAGATATACGAGCAAAAGAGCCACACCCGCCGTCAACGTGAGGCGTTCGATCCAACGGCGCACCGTCCAATATTGAGTCGGCATGGACATGGCCCCCGATCTGGATGCACTCGTCATTTAGGCAGCTCGGCCTTGCGCCTTAGGCAAACTGCTAATCGCACCGGCGAAACCCACGAGGGAAGCGCCGTCAAAAACAAGGTCGATGCCGATCACGATGCCGATAAAGTAAGTACTAGCTGCGGGCCATGTGACCAGAAGGTAGATCCCGAGCGCGAATGAAATCAGGCCGGAGAATACCGTCCATCCCCACCGTGGGAACTGAATCACGCTCGCCCCGATCCCGCGGAACAACCCTCCGACGATGAAGAGCGCGGCGAGCAGCATCGTCACTCCCTGTGCTCCTGCATCGGGATGGCGAATCAGCAGATATCCCGTCACTCCGCGGATGATCGCGTTCAGCAGATACAGGAAGAACCCATGC
>DATKAP010000095.1:0-158511 GCA_035577905.1 Binatia bacterium | reverse complement strand
CCAGTCAGGATGATCACTGCGGATTTTGGACTTGGCGAACTCGCGCGTTAGTTCACTGGCTTCCAGCAGACATAGGATCCGCTCCTCGCCGGACATGGCGGCAAAGATCTCCATTTGCAATTTCTTTGCGGCAGGACTGGTGTCGGAGAGGGGCATGCCGGAATGGTAGCACGATCATGCTATAATTCTTTATTCTCAGTTGCTTAGAGCACGGAGGACTGTATCGACAAGCGTTTTATCCGCATCAATGACCGCATTCGAGCCCGCGAAATTCGGGTAATTGACGACGAAGGCAACCAGCTCGGGATCATGCCACCGTTTGAGGCGGTCAGAAAAGCCCGCGAAAAAAATCTGGATCTGGTTGAGATTTCGCCCACCGCGCAGCCTCCCGTATGCCGCATCATGGATTACGGGAAGTATCTTTACCAGCAGGAAAAGAAAGAGCGCGAGGCCAAGAAGCACCAGAAGACGATCACCGTAAAAGAGGTCAAGTTCCGCATCAATGTGGACGACCACGATTACGAGACTAAAAAAAATCACGTCCTGCGTTTCCTGGCTGAGGGTGACAAGGTTAAGGCGACGATTTTCTTCCGTGGACGCGAGATGACACGGACCGGACTGGGCCGCCAGATTTTGGAACGGCTGATTAAAGACGTCGAGTCCGAAAGCATTGTTGAATTTCGCCCGCGGCAGGAAGGGAATACGCTGCACGCGATTTTGGCTCCGAAAAAATCGGACAAGGAGCGCGAGCGGGAGAAGCAAAAAGCCGAGAAGGCTGCGGCGCAAAGCGCGCCGAGCCCGGATCCGCCACCGGCGCAGGTCGCCAAGCCCGCGTCGTAGCGCGGCTCAGGTGACTAGGTACAAATTCATCCCAACTGGCAATTAGCCGCTGGCATTTTGCTATCCGGAAGAATGCCGAAGCTGGGGCGTTGTTTTTGCTAACTGCTAATTGCTGAGGTTTCTATGCCGAAATTGAAAACGCACAAAGGCGCTGCCAAGCGCTTCAAGAAGACCGCGACAGGAAAGGTGAAGCGGGGACATGCGAAGCTGCGTCACATCCTGACGTCCAAGGAAACGAAAACCAAGCGGAAGTTCCGCAAGGCCGGATTGGTGAGCGACGGAGATCTGGCCAAAGTTCTGCGGATGATTCCGTATCAGTGAGTAGCGATTGCAGATTGCAGATTGAAGTTTTCAGATTGAACTCGCTGTTCAGGGCGTCTTCAAGTCAGCAATCATAAATCTGCAATCTTGGGCGTGTGAAGAGGTCATCGGTCGCGAGCGATCGTCCTTGCCTCCAGCCGCCATAAACAGAAAGCCAAAAGGAGAACACCATGCCTAGAGTCAAGCGCGGCACCAAACGCCGCCAGAAGCGCAAGAAGATACTGGACCGCGCCAGCGGTTATTTCCTCACAAAATCAAAGCTGTACCGCTCGGCGAAAGAGTCGGTTGAGCGCGGGCTGAAATTTGCCTATGCCGGACGCAAGCAGCGCAAGCGCCAGTTCCGCTCGTTGTGGATTGTGCGCATTGGCGCCGCTGCCAAGCTGAACGGGTTGAGCTACAACCAGTTCATTCACGGCCTGAAGAAGGCTGGCGTGGAACTGGACCGCAAGATTCTCGCCGATCTGGCAGTCAACGATCCAGCGGGGTTTGCGGGACTGGCGTCGCAAGCCAAGACGGCACTGGCGTAGGGAACAGCCCTCTGCTATCGGCAGTTAGCTTTCAGCAAAGTCGGGAAGGGCATGGCTTCAGCCGTGCCGCCCGTAGCTTTCTATTAACAACAATCTGTCATCCTGAGCCGCAGTTTTTGGCGGCGAAGGATCTGTGCATTCGTATTTATTACCGAAGCTGCCGACGAAATGCATATGTCCTTCGCGGAAAGTACGCGCTCAGGATGATAAAAGAGTGTTGGTGATCGTGGCATACACCGTTCCCAAGTTGACGGATTATTCGGAGGCAGCGCTTGAGAAGGCCGCGGCGGAACTGCTTTCTGCGTTGGAGCAAGAGCTCAAGACCTTAAACGCGAGCGGCGATGCCAGTGGCCTCAAGCCCTTCCGTGACCGTTGGCTGGCGCGCAAGAACGGCATCTTGACCCAGATCAACGACCTGTGGCTCAAAGGCGCTCCCAGGGAAGGAAAGCGAGAAGCTGGCATCCGTGTTAACGAACTCAAAGCACGGGTCGCAGACATCATCGATAAGGCGGAGGATATCCAGCTTCAGCGTTCAACCGCCGTCGCGGATTCAATCGACATCTCTCTTCCCGGTATCCGTCGCCCCATCGGGGCCGAGCATCCCGTCATCAAGACGATGCACGAGATCGTCGGGGTTTTTCAGAAGCTCGGCTATTCCGTCGCCGAAGGCCCGGTCGTCGAGACGGATTACTACAACTTTGAATCACTGAACTTCCCGCCGAATCATCCAGCGCGGGACACCCAGGATACGCTGTTCATTGCGGGGCAACAGTCGAAGCCGCAACGTGACCGTCTGCTGCTGCGGACGCACACTTCTCCCGTGCAGATTCGCACGATGGAGAAGTTGCGGCCGCCGATTCGCATCGTCATCCCTGGGACGGTGCATCGCAATGATCCTCCGGATGCAAGCCATTCGCCGATGTTTCATCAGATCGAGGGGCTGGCGGTCGATACGAACATCACCTTCGGCGATCTGAAGGGCACGCTCGATCACGCGATGAAGGCCCTGTTTGGATCGAATGTGAAGACGCACTTCCGGCCGTCGTTCTTCCCTTTCACGGAGCCTAGCGCAGAGCTGTACGTCACGTGCTTCATCTGCGGTGGAAGCGGGAAGCGTGGGGCGGACCCTTGCCGTCCCTGCAAACAGACCGGGTGGATTGAAGTGCTCGGTTGCGGCATGGTCGATCCCAACGTCTTCGAGTTCGTGAAGGACAACGGGTACGACCCGAAGAAGGTTTCGGGATTCGCCTTCGGCATGGGTGTGGACCGGTTGGCATTGCTGAAGTACGGTGTCGATGATATTCAGTTGTTCTTTCAGGGGGACGTGCGGTTCTTGCAGCAGTTCGGGTAAAAGCCTCTGTCTCCTGGATGCTAGCTCTAGCTCGACACCGAACTGGTTGGTTAGCGGCTAGAGGCTAGAAGCTGGAAGCTTCTCATGAAACTCTCTCCCAATTGGATTCGCGATTACGTTGACCTTACGGTCGACGATCGGCGGCTTGCTGAGGACCTGACCAATGTTGGCATCTCGGTCGAAGGAATCAGCGGGTCGGGTGCGGATACCGTGTTCGAGATGGAAATCGGAACAAACCGTCCTGACGCGATGAATCATTACGGCGTGGCACGCGAGGCGGCTGCTGTTTACGACCTGCCGCTGAAGCTGATTGTGACCGGGAAGGGCACGGCTTCGGCCGTGCCGACAAGCGGCGAAAGAGAGTCGGCTTCAGCCGCTGAGGTTAGCTTTCCTATCACCGTCGAAGAGCCGCAACTCTGTCCTCGCTTTTCGGCCCGCGTGATTCGTAACACTCGCGTCAAGCCATCGCCTGAGAAGATCGCGCATCGCTTGCAGTTGCTCGATCAGCGGCCGATTTCGAACGCTGTCGACGCGACTAACTACGTTCTTTGGGAAATTGGGAAGCCTACTCACGTGTTCGATGCGGACCTGCTCGAAGGCGGCCGAATCGTCGTGCGCAAAGCTCGTGCCGGAGAGAAGCTGAAGACGCTTGACGGAGTCGAACGCGAGCTCACCACCGACGATCTCGTGGTTTGCGATGCCCAAAAGCCCGTCGGGCTCGCTGGCGTCATGGGCGGATACGACACGATGATCACCGAGAAGACGCGGAATATCGTGATCGAATCGGCGTGGTGGGACCCGGCGATCGTCAGAAAGATGTCGCGGCGGCACGCGCTACACACGGATGCGTCCCACCGTTTTGAGCGCGGAGCAGATTTCGAATCAACCGTCCTTTCCTGCGATCTGGTCGCGCAGATGATTCTGCAATCGGGCGGCGGAGAACTGGTCGGCGACGTCGTGGACGTGATCTCGAAAAACATGGAGCAGGCTCCGGTCATTCTTCACGTGAGCGAGGTGCGGCGCATCCTCGGCGGAGGACTGGATTCTGGCCTGATCTTCCGCCTGCTGAAGCGGCTCGGATTCGAACTCATTCCTGAGGGCCAGGGGGATGCGCAATTCCGGGTGCAGATTCCAAGCTGGCGGCTGGATGTGGAGCGCGAGATCGACGTGATTGAGGAGATTGCACGGCTTCATGGTTACGACAAGTTTCCCAACACATTGCCGGCCTATAGCGGGGCGGTTGTCGAGCTGGCCCACGCGCCGATGGACGTGGAGTTGCGCACAAGAGCTCTGGCGCTGGGATACAACGAGGCTCTGTCCCTGACATTCATTTCTCATGCCGATGCAGAAAGGTTTTCGTCAGGCGCGCAAGTGTTGGAACTGGAGAATCCGCTGAGCGAAGAAGCATCGGTGATGCGGACATCACTGGTACCTGGCATGCTCGACATGCTGGCCTGGAATTTGAATCGCGATGTCGCCGAGGCCCGGCTGTTTGAGATGGGAAGTATCTATCAGATGGTGAACGGCGAGCGCGTTGAGCCGCGTCGCGCCTGTCTGGGTACCACTCTCGCTGCTGTGCAAGCTTCGCTGCCGGCCGGCGGCGTCGTGGACGTAAGCAAAGGCGAGCACGCACTCAGCGTCGAAGCGTTCCGCGCGTTCAAGGGAGACGTCGAGAGTCTTCTGGAGCCATTTTCGTGCGATCTCAGTTTTCACCGGGACGTTCCGGAATTTTTCCACTCCGGACGTTCGGCGCGGGTTTCTGTGAATGGCGCGGTTGTAGCGCTCTTCGGGCAGATTCATCCAGCAGTCGCTGCGGCACGAAAATTGCGGCAGGAAGTGTTTGTCGCCGAGTTCGATCTGGAGTTGCTCTACAAGATTGGGCTGCGCCGCGTGAAGTACACACCACTGGGCCGATATCCGGCGGTGGAACGCGATTTCTCCTTCGTGTTTGCCGACGGGGTGACTTTTGAGCAGATGGGAAGGGCAGCGTCGGCGTTGGGATTAACGACATTACGGGAGTTGCAACCGGCGGAGATTTTTCGCGGCGGATCGATTCCGTCGGGAAAGTACTCCGTTTTGCTGCGAGTACGGTTCCAGTCCAATGAGCGCACACTGCGCGAGGATGAAGTCGCTGAATGGTCGGGCAAAATTGTGGAGGCACTGACGCGTCTTGGTGGCGTGCAGAGGGCCTGAAACTCAGCTTCGCGTTCAGCGATACTCAAGCTGCATCTCCTATAGGATTTTGACAGTCCCAATTCTGGAAAAATCGCCAGAAGTGGTGCACCGGTTCCGTCTTTGCATTCAATGTTCATCCTCACTCATCTCTGAGAACTTCATCATCCGGGAACTAAGGTCTCATGAGTGCTCAGACTTTTGTTCCTACTGCCGATACTGATTCAGGTGGGAAACATGTCTGCAGGTCGAGCCGCGGTCCGGGCTCCAGTGCGCGATGCGAAGGCGATGCGGTACGTTGCGCGGCAACCGATTTTCGATCGCGAAGAAAAGGTATTCGGCTACGAACTGTTGTTTCGCGACAGCCTCGAGAACTGCTTTACCGGCGACGCAGACGAAGCATCGCGCGCTACGCTCGATCGCTCTCTGGTTGTGGGCCTCGACGTGTTGTGCGATGGACGGCGCGCCTTCGTGAACTGTACGCGCGACACCTTGATCAAGGGATTGGTCACCCTCCTGCCGTCGACGTCGACGGTTGTAGAAATTCTGGAGACGGTGCCGTGTGATCCCGACGTGATCGCCGCCTGTCACGTCCTGAAACAGCAGGGCTACATGATCGCACTCGACGATTACGTTGCCGGCGACCATCGCGAGCCACTGGCTGAAATTGCCGACATTATCAAAGTCGACCTGCAGCTTACTACGCCAGAACAGCGCGACGAACTGATCAGGCTGTTCGGACCTTGGCGATGCCGGATGCTTGCGGAAAAAGTCGAGACGCGGAAGGAGTTCGCGCAGGCCCGGGATCACGGATTCGTCTATTTTCAGGGATTCTTTCTCCGGCGGCCGGAGCTCATGGGTACACACGATATGCCGGCCAAAAGGCTGAATTACATACGCATGCTGCAGGAAGCCTCGCGGTCGGAACTGGATCTGCCGGAACTCGAAAGACTCATTAAAGAAGAGGCATCGATTTGTTACCGGCTGCTGCGGTATCTGAATTCGGCGGTGTTTGGTTTCCGTAAAGAAATCCACTCGGTGAGGCACGCCTTGTCGTTGCTGGGCGAACGGGATCTCCGGCGGTGGATGCGGCTGATTGCAGCCGTGGGAGCAGGACAAGACAAGACCAGCGATCTGGTGCTTTCGGCGCTGGTGCGGGGACGATTCTGCGAGTTGCTTGCTCCCAAGGTTTCGCCTGGCGAGTCGGACCTGTTCCTGATGGGGCTGCTTTCCCTCATCGATGCCATGCTGGAAACACCGATGGAGGCGGTGCTGGAGAAGATCCCGCTGGATGCGGCAACGAAATCGGTATTGCTGGGGCAGCCCAGCGTCTTGCGGCCTGTGTTTCAGCTCATGCTGGCGCATGAAAGCGGGGAATGGGAAGCGGCCACTGCGCTGAGCAGGGGACTGCGACTGGAAGCCGATGACGTTGCCGCGTGCTACTGGCAGGCGCAACAGTGGGCGCGCGAGCTTTCGATGGAGATCTAGAAAATATAGGGCGAATCCGGTAGTACCGCCCTGCATGGTCCTCCTGTGCAAAATCCGGGGAGCGGGGGTCTTGCGCGTCTTCAGGAGTGCGAGTACCATAAAGTTGTTCTCATTTAGGCCTCGTTCCCGCGAAGGCCTTCTGCGTCAGCCATTCCAGGGCGACGCCTTTACGGATCCGATACACGGAAAATCGAAGCCGATTTAGTTTGCATTCGCGAGAGTGGTTCTTTGCAGGTTTGGGGTTCGTTCCAGAGTGTGTCCGTGGCAATTCGCAACTGCGCAGGACAACGTGAAACTATGTCGGGGGCAGTCCGCGCACTTATTTCGGGTATGTATCGACCAGGTTTCGGGATCTGTAAAGCTTTGCATCTTGTGTGATTTTTGAGAGGAATATGAACGCAGGACCAGGAAAAAACTCCGGTGGCGGAGGAAGAAGGCGGCGGAGAGGCCGCCGGCAACACAATCCACGCGGACACCGTCCCGGCCACGGGATGAGCCGCGAGAACAAAGATGGCATCTACACGGCGCCGATGGATCACAGCTATCGCGCGGCGCTGGCGGGAGGGAACAACAACGGGCACAAGGGCGGACGTCCGCGGCCCGGTTTCCCGACGCAGTTCCCGCAGCCCGATCCCGAGCCTCTGCCGGCCAGCGTCGACGCAAACTCGCGCATCTTCGCCTTCATCGAAGATCTGTTCTTTATGGCGAAAATTCAGGAAACCGCCAAGAAACTGAACGTGAAGGTTGAGTTCGTAAAGAGCGACAAAGAGATGATGGACAAAATGCAGCAGAACGGGGAAGAAAAACCGTCGCTGATCATCTTCGACCTGAACAACGCGGGGGTGAAGCCGCTGACATTGATTCCGAAGCTCAAGAGCAAGCTGAAGAAGGGCACATCCATCATTGGATTTTTGTCGCACGTGCAGGGCGACTTGAAGCAGAAGGCGCACGAAGTAGGATGCGACATGGTGCTGCCGCGTTCGGCCTTCTCGCAGAACTTACCGCAATTGCTGCGGCGGCATGGGGCTCCGGAAGAATCTGAGTCCAGCGTGCAGTAGCCTGGAATTGAGAACTTCCCCCCCACTTCACAGGGTCGACTTCAGCCTGAAGTTCCTACGTGTTTTTGCGATAGTCTGCGCCACCGCTGCCTCGCTATCCTTCAAACAGCGTGATCGCACGTCCTGCGAACGTTGGATGCTCCGAGGGCACATGTTTCTAGCCGGGAGGCCAGGTTAGCCGGCGTCCGCCGAGCAGGTGCACGTGCAGGTGGAAGACCGACTGGCCCGAGTCCGGGCCAACATTGAGGACAGTGCGGTAGCCGTTCTCGACTTTCCGCTGACGGGCTATATTGGCGGCCACCAGATGGCAACGGCCGATGATTTCGGCGTCAGTGTGTTCCGCTTCCTTTAATCCAGCGAAATGACGCTTCGGTATGACCAGCACATGTGTGGGCGCTTGTGGATGGATGTCCTCGAAGGCGAACACATGGTCGTCTTCATACACCTTCTTTGCGGGAATCTCGCCGCGGATGATGCGGCAGAAGAGGCAATTCGAGTCGGTCGTCATGGATTGCACCTGTGCCAGAACCATAGCAAAGGCTTGCCCGGACTGTCAGCCGGGTTAGTCGAGACGGACCAGGAAGACGGCACCCTCGGGAGTGGTGGTTTCAGCGGCTAGCTTCTGGGCGCGGTCATGATCATCGTCAAGAACGCGGATGCGGATCCACCAATCGCCAGCGGGGCTTTTGAAGCGTAGGACGTTGGCAGTGTGGTAACGGCGGTTGAGGTGATCGGCCAGTCTGCTCGCAGATTTTTCGTCAGGCATGCCGCCGATCTGCACCGCCCACTTGCCCGGTGATCCAGGGGTTGCGCCGGACTGCATTAATTCTACTTTGACTTGAGCCACGCCCGGTTGCCAGACATCCACCTTGTGCGCGGCGGCAAGGGAGAGATCGACGATGCGTCCGGGAATGAACGGGCCGCGGTCGGTGATACGAACCAGCGCGGTGCTGCCGGTTTTGACGTTAGTGACGCGGACGATCGAGCCTAGCGGGAAAGTGCGATGCGCGGCGGTCATCGCGTGCATATTGTAGACCTCGCCGTTGGACCCGCGGCGATTGTGATAGGGCGGACCGTACCAGCTTGCCAGTCCGGTTTCGGTCTCGAGGGCCTTGGCATTCGCAGGGAGGACAGGCTCGGCAAGGTCGGCCTCAGGTTTCGGAGTTGTGGCGGCTGGTGGCGCTGGAACGGCTTTAGGAGTCGATGCCGGACCGGCGGACGGCTGAGCCTTGGGTTCGACCGTTGGTGGTGGCGGGACCGTAACCCGCGCCTGTTTTCGATGACCGCAGCCGCCCAAGAGGACCAAGCTCAACACGAGCGGAAGCACAGCCGTGCGGACGAAGCGGCGGCGTGCCATGCGCGTGTGCGATTGCATTATTTCGGCTGCGTCGGGTGCTGCTCCATGTAATCGGCAAATTCGGCAAGCTTCTGGGAAGCCACGCGCAACGCTTTGGTCGACTGACTGCGGACCGCAGGGACGACCTCGTCGTTCAAATATTTGATAAATTCCGGAATTTCTTTTTCGAAGCGCTCGGCTGCGTCGTTGATGGTCTGGCCCACGCGCGCCGAGGCGTCTTCGACCTTGCGGTTGAAGTCGTTCATGGTGCTCCTTACGAATGCTGCACGTGAAAAAGTTCACGCGAACTGCGGATGCCAGGCGAAACTATTATTTCCTGCCCGGCATGTCGGGTCAATGGCGGCCCGCTGTCACGAATGGTTCTGAGAATGCCGAAAGTCCCTGTCAGATAGAATGCGGGCTCATGGCGATGACGTCCCCTGAGAAAATCCAACGCCAAAACGAGCACGAGTTTCCGAGAAAGCTTCTTGGTTGGTACGACCGGCACGCTCGCGACCTGCCCTGGCGGAAGAGCCGCGATCCGTACCGCGTTTGGGTTTCTGAGATCATGCTGCAACAGACACGCGTGGCGGCGGTGATCGGGCATTACCAGGAATTTCTGCAGCGGTTTCCGACGGTGCACAAGTTAGCCGCCGCGCGGGAAAGCTCGGTCCTCGCGGTGTGGAGCGGGCTCGGGTATTACCGGCGAGCTCGAATGCTGCACGCCGCTGCGAAAGTTGTCGCTCAAGAGCGGTCCGGAGGGTTTCCGCGAACTGCGCCCGAGTGGCAGAAGCTGCCGGGAGTGGGAAGATACACTGCTGCAGCGATTGCCAGCATCGCATTCGGCGAGCCCGTCGCGGTGGTGGATGGCAACGTCGAGCGCGTACTGCAGAGAATCAGGGGAAAATCGATTTCAGGCGAGGAAGTATGGGATCACGCTGAGCATCTGCTGGACCATGCGCGTCCCGGCGACTTCAACCAGGCGATGATGGAACTGGGGGCAACCGTCTGCACTCCGCGCGCTCCGGCCTGTTTGACCTGTCCGGTCCTGCAATTGTGCGTGAGCCGCGGCGAGTTAGCGAGTGAAGGAAAACCTGCGCGGCAGAAAAAGCGTGAGATTCATTACGCACTCCATCGCAGGAATGCATCAGTGTTTCTCGTCCAGAGACCGAAGAATGCGCAGCTCATGGCGGGTATGTGGGAATTGCCGGAGATCGGCCCGCCGCGAGATGGAGCGGAGCCAGTCCTCAAAGTGAAACACTCAATCACGGTGACCGACTACACCGTGAAGGTGTGGCCGGTGTCGGCACCTGCGGGTGTCATCGGGGAATGGTGCGCTATCGAGCGACTGTCGAGGCGGGCACTGACCGGGCTCGCTCGGAAGGTTTTGCGGCTCGGCGGGATATTCCCAGCATCCAGAAGTTCCCTGAACTCATCTAGAGACAACGGGTGTGGTTGAGCTTTGGTAATGTATCAACTCGAGGAGCTAGTAAGATGACCGCATTGGCCACTGGAGCAAGAGCCCCGGAGTTTGCGTTAAAAGCGCTGGACGGGAAGGCGTTTTCATTGAACGAGGAGTTAACTCGGGGACCGGTGGTGCTCGCATTCTTTAAAGTTTCGTGCCCCACTTGCCAGTATGCATTTCCCTTTCTGGAGCGGCTTTTCAAGGCGTACGCCAACAAAGGCATCACGCTGGTCGGTGTGTCGCAGAATGACGTCAAAGAAACAGCTGCCTTCGCTAGGGAATTTGCGGTGACCTTTCCCCTACTGTTGGACGACACGCACAACTATCCCGTTTCCAACGCCTACGGGCTCACCAATGTGCCGACCATCTTCTGGATCGCCCAGGATGGCGAGATTGAAGTTTCCAGCGTCGGGTGGGTCAAGGCGGATTTCGAATTGATCAACCGCAAAATGGCCGGGACAGGGAAACTCACCCCCGCCGCCGTATTCAAAGCCGGGGAAAGCGTGCGGGATTTCCGCGCCGGTTGAGGGTCGAAGAACTAGGCGCCGGGACGGCGCTGTGCAGATCCAGGACTCATTGCAGGAAACTCCGCCAGGCCGGACTGGCCGGATTCCAACGGTGGCTGCACTCTCGTGTACCATCGTGTGCTACTTCTCCTACAACCCAAGCAGAAGCCTCCGTTACAATTCCTGCAGAACGTCATAAAAATAGCGGTCTTCCGGCGGGGCGCCGCTTCGTTGGGGGGAGAGACCTATCATGCACGGAAGGGCCAGAATCATTTTGGCGTGTCTGTTGGTGTGCCCGAGTTTGTTTGTCTGGGCCGATGGCGGGGCCGGGGCCTCGGGAGGAGCAAAAGCATCTGCGTTGCGCCTGCCGGGTGCGGCCTTTGTTGCCTTGGAAACGATCAATCCGGAGCACATCCGCTGGCACGTTCGCTATCTCTCTCACGATCTGCTGGAAGGACGTGGCACCGGACAGCGCGGGGGCGACCTTGCGGCTGAGTACATTGCCACTCAGTTTGCCGAATATGGACTGAAGCCCGCCGGGGATCACGGGACTTACATGCAGAAGGTTCCCCTCGTGGGCATCACCACTCTGCCGGAGACGCAATTCTCTCTTGTCCCCAAGCAAGGCGAGACCATGAATCTGAAGCCGCTGGATGAGTATGTTGCCTACGATCAGAGCCAGCAGGCGCAGTCCGACATCGACGCCGAGGTCGTGTTCGTGGGATATGGAATCCAGGCGCCCGAGTTCAATTGGGACGATTACAAGGGCGTCGATGTACGCGGCAAGGTATTGCTCATGTTGGTGAATGAGCCGCCCTCCGACGATCCGAAATTTTTCAAAGGGAAGGCGCTTACCTACTACGGGCGCTGGACCTACAAATACGAACAAGGCCTGCGCAAGGGCGCGGTGGGGGTGATTCTTGTCCACCAGACCCAGATGGCAAGCTATCCCTGGGAAGTGGTGCGCAATTCGAATTCGGGGGAGAAGTCGTTTCTGAAGGTCGAAGGTTCCGCATTGAAGGTGGCATCGTGGATCCACCTGGATGTCGCGAGCCGGTTGGCATCAGCTTCGGGAATGAATCTGGAGAAGATGATGGCCTCGGCTCAGTCGCGCGATTTTCATCCCGTGAGTCTGGGCGCACGTCTGAAGGCGCACATGGTCAGCAAGGTCCGCAATTTCGAGTCGAACAACGTGGTTGCAATTTTGCCCGGATCTGATCGTCATGTCGCCGATGAGGCCGTCATGTTCACCGCGCATTACGATCATTTCGGTATCCGTCCTGACATGCCCGGAGACAACATCTTCAATGGCGCGGATGACAATGCCACCGGCTGCGGTATTCTGCTGGAGCTTGCGCGGGCGTTCGGAACTGCGGCCGCGAAACCCCGCAGGTCAATTCTTTTTGCCGCAGTCACGGCGGAAGAACAAGGCCTGCTGGGGTCAGAATATCTGGGCAAGCATCCGCCCATTCCGGCGGGAAAAATCACCCTCGATCTGAACTACGACGACGTGAAGCCCTTGGGCGCTCCAGAGGAAGTGGAGGTCTCCGGGGCAGAGCGGACGAGCTTCTATCCCGTGGTAGAGGCGACCGCAAAAGATTTCCGGCTGGCGATTCGCCCGGATGCGCGGCCTGAGGCAGGGCATTTCTACCGCTCAGATCACTTCAGCCTGGCGCGAGTGGGTATTCCTTCTTTCTCGGTCAATGAAGGCATGAAGTTCAAGGGACATCCGGAATCCTGGGGGCTGGATCAGGAAAAAGAGTACGTCGAGAAGCACTATCACCAACCCAGTGATGAATATCGCGCGGAAATGGATTTCGTAGCCGATTCCTGCATGGCGCGCTTTGGATTCGCCCTGGGATGGGAAGCTGCGAGTCTGCCCAAGCTCATCGGATGGCAGAAGGGCGATGAGTTTGAAGCGGCGCGGGTGAAGAGCCAACAGTAGCGAAGGCCCGAGTCGCGAGAAAAAGAACTGCATGGTGTCAGTACCGTTTCTTCCTTCTGTGCTGCTCATTTCAAATCATTTAGGTCCCGTAACCTAGGTAACTTTCGCCGTCCTTCTCTGCCTGCTAGCCTCGGTATGTACGTTTGTAATCAGTAACTTCCATTAAGTCCTGCTTAAGGATGCCGAGAATACCTATTTTTCGCCTTGGAGGTGCGCCCGAGAAACCCGGGCTACCCAGTCTCGCGGCGTCGACTCCATTCGTGTCGCTCGAAGGACTGACGGTTGGAGTCGATAATCTCCGTCATGATGTGGTCCTCAGCCCGAAATTTGTGGAACTGGCGCGCGCGCAGGTCACGCGACTCATCGCGCGGCATGGCGAACTGGAAGGCCTGCTGGGAGCTGAGACTCCGCAGACGACCCAGGGACCATCATGGCTGCGAAACCAGATGGGGAAACCCGCCAAGCGCAAGAATGATCCTGGAGAGTGGAAGTCGGCGCTGACTGAGATGTTGGTCGCGTCGTTGAATCGTTCGAAGAAGGAATACAAGCTCTCGGTCGATCTGTTGTGCAGGCTGGCGCTGACGAAATTCCTGCGTACAGAAATGAATCAGCAGTTTGCGCAGGTGGTTGAGCGCTGCCGTGTCCTGCTGAAAAATTACGACAACACGCGTGCCTTGAAGGCGCACGAATATCGCGAGAAGGTGGCGTCATTCCAGGTAAGGAAAAAGATCATTCTGCGCAAGACCGGGCAGGAGATTTTCGAGACGCTGCGCGAAGTGGAGAAGAGCACGCTCGCACGCACACGCCGATCGCTGTTCGGGGAAGAGACCAGCGGCGGGAGTTATTTCACATATCCGCTCTTTCTGAACCGGCTGCTGTTTTCCGAAGACGGGCGTGACGATTATCTGTGCGCCGAGCACTACGTGATGCTGGGCAACTGGGATCGCGATCCCGACCGCTACGGCCGCATGCGCGAGATTGCTTCCGGATTTCTGCGTACCCTGTACGGCGACGATACGACTGCCGAGACGGTTGATTCCTGGATGAACGTGCCGGACAACGCTCGCGAATTGGTTGGGAGCGCTACGCCGGAAGATTCGCCCGAAGGTTTGGCCCAACAGGAGCGGCTGGCGACGTGGGTGCGTTTGCTCGAGGACGAGCACGTCATGGAGAACGTGATTGCTTCGTATTACGTTGTGCCACTCCTCAGCGAATACGCGCCCAGAATCAATCCGCAGCAGCTGAAAAATGCTCTGATCGATCGCACCGATTGCGACCGCGTCGAGCGCATGATCCAGGAAGGCGGCAAGCTCTCGCCCAATAGCCTCTACGCGGCGGTGTCGAAAGTCGCGAGCTGCCGTGGCGCGGAGCGCGCCAAAGTTGCGGCGCGATTCCTGGGCGACTTCTTTCACTACCATCGCGACCTGCGGCGCTTGGAAACACTGAACGCGGCGCTGGATTCCGTCAACCTGGTCAGCAATGAACGGTTGCAGGAACTTTCCCGGGTCAATGGCACGCTCTACGAATTCCTGCTGCCGGAAGAACAGGGGGACGCCGACTCCGATCGTGTGCTGCGCCATGTGGTGCTCAAGGCGGACGTGCGTGATTCCACGCGCCTGACCCGCACAATGATGGAGAAAGGCCTGAATCCGGCCTCTTACTTCAGCCTGAACTTCTACGATCCCGTCAACAAGCTGCTTGATAAATACAGCGCGCAGAAAGTCTTTCTGGAAGGCGACGCGATCATCCTCGCGATTCTTGAGCGAGAAGGCGAGCCAGGACTGGCAGTGAGCCGCATGTGTGTCCTGGCGCGCGAGATTATCGAAATCGTGCGTGGATACAACGAACTGATGCAGCGCTCGGGGATGCCCCAACTGGAGCTAGGCCTCGGCATCACCTTACAGGAATCGGCGCCGCTCTATCTGATGGACGGCGAGCATCAGATCATGATCTCCGAGGCGCTGAACGAGAGCGACCGGCTCTCGTCCTGCAATAAGCGCGCGCGCAAAGTGATGGAGCCACAGGCCGGGCCCTTCCATGTCTATGCGTTCCAGGCAGCGGAAATCGACGAGAACGGCAACCCCGAAGACGTAACCCTGAGCTTCAACCTGAGTGGGATCCGCATGAATGAGGCCGCATTCCGCAAGTTGCAGCAGGAAATCACGCTCGAGCCACTGAAGGTGCGCCTGCCCGCCTCGCTCGCCTCTTCCGACAAAGGCGAATACAAGCTGTTTACCGCGACCGTGCCCGTAGACAAGGATATCTTCCGCAAGATCGTTGTGCGGGAAAGCCGCATCCCCCGAATTGATTCGGCGGACTTCTCCGTCAAGGGCTGGACAGATCGTGTGTATTACGAAGTCTGCACCGACCCGGGAATCTACACCGCGCTCGAGAAGCGGAAGGGCGCCAGCGGCAATTAAGCCGGATTCTCCTACTGATCTTCTTCGACCTCCGCTGGCACTTGTCCCTTGCGCACCGCACGCTTAAGTGCGGCGTGGTCTTTCTCGTTCTGATCAGCATATGCGACGGAAAATGCAGTCAGAGCCCGGTCGAAAACATCGCTCTTGCCCATGTATCCGCTCAGCACGGTCGAAGATCCGGAACGAGCGTGCGAGAGGGCGAGAGCCCGGCCGCACCAGGTCGCATAGAGCTCCATCTCCGGCCCACGAAACGTCTCGACGCGAATGCTGATTTTGATGTCTCGCAGCTGTCGAACGAAATAATGGTGTCCCGCTAATCTACCGCTGGTCCAGCCCAGGAACATGTCGCTCGCCGGTTGCATAAGCCGATAGCCATTCACCACGCGCTGCCCGTGGTTCGGAAAAGCACTCGAGTCGACGAACGGTTCCAGGACCGAACTGCGTGCTTCTTTGACCTGCAGGAACAGCGGATCACCTTGACCAGCCATGAATAGGAGCACCCAGCATCGGGTCCCAACGCTGCCGATGCCCACGACCTTAATGGCTGCATCTGTTAACCGATACCGATCCAGTAGGGACTGACAAGCTGGTGTTAGTGTGCTTCGATACTCGGTAAGTGCTTCCGTGACGGCTTTCTGGATCTTTCCCGCAGGATGGCCCTCCGCATGAAAGATTGTCGGAAGCTGATCTTTGATTACAGGCATGCGCCCATTGTGTTGGGCTAGCTTGGGGAAGATGTCCTCGGCAATGCTGCGTCCCTTCTCCCTTTGAAGGCGTTTGAGGGCGCGCTCTCGCAGATCGGGGTCTTTGATTTTGGCAACGAGTTCATCCGCACCGATGGACTCATACCAGACCTCAAGCGTTCTTTTTTGGCTGAACTCTGCCATGGATTCGCGATAAGTTCGCACGCAGGTTGCAACCACGTCTTTCCCGACGGACTCGCTCAGCCCGTTGTCTCGACAGGCAATCAGAAAGCTGCCTGCGAGCCGCTTGATATCCCACTCCCACGGTGCCGGAAGCGTCTCATCCAGATCGTTCACCGAGAAGATGACTCTCCTCTCCGGAGTCGCGAATCCGCCAAAGTTACACAGGTGGGCATCCCCGCAACATTGCACACGAATTCCGGTAGATGGCGTCGAAGACAGATCGCTGGCCATCGTAAGTGCGGCTCCCCGATAGAACGTGAATGCGGAACGCACCATGCGCCCGTGACGCAGCGGAAGCAGGTTCCGCATCCGCCCTTCCTCTGCGCGCAATACCAACTGAACTGGATCAGGGCGATGGGCCGGGGCCTTCCAGGACGCGTGCGACTTTCGCGGACATTTATTCCGTAAGTCTTTCCCCAAAGCGTAACGCTCGTCGCGTGAGAGATTGGGATTGAAAGTAGTGATGCTCGTTGTGTCGATGTCAGAAGGAAGATACTTTGCCCGGGGGACAGCTGCCAGTGCGGTCATTGCCTGCCTCCGGGAGGCTGCCGCAGGCCGCCGGAAGACCAGACGGCTATTTCACCGGAACCTTAGCACGACCCCCCACTAGATTCTGAATTCACGAAGCATTGATTGCCACTGTAAAAACTTGCAGTGATTCGAACCTTCGCCTCAAGCTGATGCAAGCCGGGGAAGCTGCTCAAAAACTCACTTAAATTGGCGAAAACACAACTGTTGATGGGATGCGTGGTGAGCGATCCTTTCGGATTCCAAAACACTATGTGTCGCCGAATTCTGACCGTCAGACACCAAACGAGTTCTTCAGCAGTGCAGGGGCCGGAACCGCTCGTTGAGCATTTGAGCATAATCGCGATAACTTCAACGGCCAGCGCTTCATACAGCCCTACATTGCCACTCCGGCTTTTATTCCATTTTGCCAGCGGCCGGACCCACGGCGGTGGCTTGCTTGGTCCTGGAGTCAATCCCGATCAGCGCAACCCCCCCAACTCCCCCGCGGCTGACTGTGACCAGGTGTCCACGAGCTCTCAGTTCGGCCAGCACTTCTACGGGCAGGCTCTTGGGCACAGAAAGGCTCCCCAGATCGGCGCGGTCCTGGCCGAAGGAACTGATGAAATGCGTGGTGGAGAAGCGCAGCGCTTTAAACGCCTCCTCGGGACTCATGCCGAATTCCACGTAATTGAGGATCACCTGGATGGCTGCCTGATCCTGCTGGTCGCCGCCCGCCACCGAGATCGCCATCACCGGATCGTTGTCACGGAAAAGCAAGGTGGGGCTCAACGTGATTCGCGGACGCTTGCCGGGCTGAATGACGTCGGGTGTTCCCGCAAACGTGTTCAGGCTGCTGAGCCGGCTTCCGTGAATAATGCCGGTGCGTCCCGCCACGCCCGCCGTGCTCGACAGGCCGCTGGGAGTTGCCACGATGACGTTCCCAGATTTGTCCGTCACACACATGACGGTAGTTCCGCCATGCCAGGGGCCGGTGATCGTGGGCGGCTTGGTCGGTTTCATATGGTACGGGTCACCCGGCCGTAGCTCGAGAGATGCCTTTTTCGGATCGATCAGCGCGCGCCGCATTTTGGTGTATGGATCGGAAAGCAACTCTTGCATCGGCACCTTCACAAAGTTCGGATCGCCGTAATACTCGTCGCGATCCGCCAGCGCCAGCTTCTCCGCTTCAATCACCGTGTGGATGTAATCCGCCGAATTGAATCCCATCTTCTTCAGGTCGAAGCCTTCCAGCAGGCGCAGCGTCTGTAACAGATAAGGTCCCTGCGTGAGCGGACCGGCCTTATAGACGGTGTAGCCACGGTATGTAGTTGTGAGCGGATCCACCACGGGAGTCTTGTGCGCGGCCAAATCCGCCTTGCGAAGAAAACCACCCTTTTCGATGTACCAGGCTTCCAGCGCGTCGGCGATGTCGCCGCGATAGAAGCGGTCCGACACGGCTTGCAGTTTCTGCCGTCGCGTACCTTTCGCGGACTTTTCCGACTCCACCAGTTTGCGAAAGGTAACCGCCAGATCCGCCTGCCAGTTCACCCCGGTTTCGACCCTCTCCCCGCTGCCAGTGTCGACATACCAACTGGGGCCGCCGGCGTCCAGAATGGCCAGCGTCGGCTGCATGACCTCTTCGAAGCTTTTGGTTCCGTAAAGTTTCAGCAGAGTCACGACCGCATCGATCGTGCTAGGCACCGCGGCAGCCTTGACGTCGCCGTCCGGGATCCCGTGTTGCATGTACCAGGCGATGGCTTTCGGGTCGCGAGGCGCCTCTCCTTGTCCCTCCAACAGCTGCACGTTTTTTTGGTCGGCGCTGTAAACCAGGATAGGAATTTCTCCTCCCACGCAGAACGCGCCTACATAGGTCACCGACAGTGCCAGCAGGGTAGCGGCGCCCGCATCGGCGGCGTTCCCGCCCTGTTGCAGAATCTTGATTCCCGCCGCACTAGCGGCAGGCCTGCCGGAAACAACTACGCCCCGGCTGCCGGTGGCGACACTCGGTCCCTGCGCGCCGACTGGCGTTTTGGTGGCTTGCGGCCAAGCGAAGGGCGCGAGCAAGAGGAGGGAAACGGATGATATGGAAATCATATTGGGCATAAGAGTTCGAGTCCCGTTGTACTGGCCGGCATCCGCTGCCCGGCATGTCATCAAGGCTATATCAACTCTCTTATCCCAGGCACCTCGGCCGACTGACTAGATAACCGTGTCGTCTTCAGACGCCAATGCATATGGCATTTGGTTGACGACCCCATCCCTGGGACAGCCTTAAACTCAGAAGCACGGGACTCGACTGCCGGGGCACGAATTTCTGGCCAACGCAAAGTGCGATAGTATGGCGCGACGCGCTCAAGAGGAATCACTATGACTTGGTTTCTCGCTATGACATTCATTTTCGCAGGATTTTCAACGCCGCTCTCCACGACTCCTTCCCCATCGGCTGGCTTGCTTCTCGTCGCCAACAAGGGCGACCGGACTCTTGGGTTAATTGACCCTGATAGCGGGCGCCAAGTTGCGACCGTCATGGAGAGCGGTGTTACCGGACACGAAGTCATCGCATCCCCTGATGGCAAGCGGTCGTTCGTGCCAATTTATGGAGACTCCGGAGTTGGATTGCCGGGCACGGACGGAAGCACAATGGATGTGATGGACCTCAGTGAGCGGAAGGTAATCAAATCGATCGACTTTGGGCATCGTGTCAGGCCCCATTGCGCCATGTTCGGACCCAAAGACGGTCTGCTGTATGTCACCACTGAGCTGGACAAAACCGTAACGATCATCGATCCCGACTCCCTGAAAATCGTCGGGAGTGTTCCGACGGGACAAGCAGAATCGCACATGCTGGCGATCAGCCCGGATGGGAGCAGGGGCTACACTGCGAATGTGGGTCCGGGCACAGTATCGGTGCTCGACCTCGCTGCACGAAAAACCGTCACGGTGATTCCCGTCGCCGGACACGTACAGCGCATCTCGCTCTCTCCTGACGGGCGCTGGGCATTTACCTCGGACACAGAGAAGCCTCGGCTGGCGGTGATCGATACTACAACGAATAAGGTGGACCGTTGGATCGCGCTGCCCGGCGCGGGGTACGGCTCCGCCTCCACCGCGGACGGGAAATGGCTGCTGGTCGCGATCCCGAGCACGAACGAAGTTGCTGTGCTCGATATCCCTGCGATGCGGGTGGTGAGGACGATTAAGGTGCCGCCTTCTCCACAAGAGGTGCTGGTACGGCCCGATGGCAGGGCCGCTTACGTTTCCTGCTCCTCGAGCCATCAGGTTGCCGCGATCCAAATCGACGATTGGAGCGTGAAGCTGATCGAAGCCGGACGTGGGGCGGATGGCCTCGCCTGGGCGAAGTGATTCTCACCCTTGCAACAACATTCCCCGGGCCATAGTTTTCATGACTAAGGTTCCAGAGCGAGGATTGCTCTCAGACAAAAGGGACGCTTGAAACACGCCTGGCAACTTTTCCACAGCCCTAAACCCTCCCAATGTGACATCTGACCTTGCCTTCCACAGCCTCAATCTCCGATCATGGTCTCGCCGGGAGGCATGGGGGGCGGCATTCGCACCCATCAGCTAAGTTCTTTGAAAAGAATATTTTGCGTGTAACCCAAATGGGCTCAAGATTTTGCAGGCCGCGGTCGAAGCCGGAACGGAGTAAGTCTCACGTTTTCAATATTTTTGTGAGATTCACGAGAAAAAATTGTCTGAGCCACATCGGCTAAGCCTCGCATTTCCAATATTGTCCCCGCAAAATATTGAAACGCAAAGATTTATTTCGGATTTCGCGCTAAGGCCATCATTTCGTTCGACCGTGAGAGGAGGAGGGGGTAGCTCCGGCTGTGTGGTCGGGACCCTTGGAAGCAGTTTTGACTCCTAGAAGCTCGTCCCCATTCGGGCAGGTCGGAACGGGATTTGAAAGGTCGCCTCGACGTCCACCGGAGCGCCTTTCTTGGTGGCTGGCTCGAACTTCCATTGCGACACGGCTTCCGTCGCGAAACGGTCGAGGCGCTCATCGACTCCGCGCAGCACTCGCACATCGCCCACACTACCGTCAGCATGAATCACCGCATACACGATCACGGTACCGTGGACATTCTCCCGCATAAGCTGCAGCGGGTACGCCGGATCAACCTTGCGCGTGGCCATGGGCTGGGAAAGGTCGTCTGCTGGTGCTTTGGGATCTCGATCGCTCAAATCATGCTTCAACTCGGCGAAGCGGATGATCCAGCTTCCGCCGGCCGAGTTCAAGTTCGGCATGTTCAAGGTCACTGAGTAGAACCGGCGATTGCCGAAGACGGAGCGTTCCACGTCAGAGAGCTTAACGGAGCTGTCGGGCTCCATGGGTCGCGCTGTGGTCACCCGCGGAGGACGGACGCTGGCGATCAGGTTCGGATTCACCGAAGGGGTTACGTTTTTCGCGGCAGGATCTGCTGCGATCGGAGCAGGGTTCGCCGCCTTCCCGACGTAGAGCCCGGCCGGTGCCTCACCTGTGGCCTTGGAAGCTGTTCCGCCATTCGTGCCTGCGCCATGAGTGCCGGTTGACGCGGACCCTGACGTGAGGCCTCCGGATGCAGCTCCCGGAGTGCCCGTTGCTCCTGCATGTCCCTCGGGGCCGGCCGCAAATCTTCCTCGGCGATTGCCCGCCGGGGGATCTGGCGGAGCATTCACCGCTGGATGCAGGCTCAGGGCGATCATGCGCCCGGGAGATCCTGCTGCCCCAGATGCAGGCAACGAAGAAGGAGGGGGCGCGACTGGCGCTCCCAGAGCGGGCGCGCCTCCTCCGGGAATTGAACGCTGTGCAGCCACCGGTAATTGAGGCGCGGGGGCGATCATGGCGCTCGGCGCGATGTTTATGTCTCCGAGCTTTCGCGACGAGGAGCTTTGAACATCGCTTGGCGGGGCAACCAGCGCAGGCTGCAGCCCCTGGGCAACAGTCGGAGCACCTGGCCGGATGTCCGACGGAGGAGGCACGACCGGATCCTGCAGGCTCGGTGAGTTGTGGCGTTGCACCGTGCGAACGGCATCCTGTGGAGGAGCGGCAACGGAACTCTGAAGCGTGGGCGCAAGCCGGGTAATCTCCGCAGCCGGAGAGACCGGAGCGTCAGGAATTGCGAGTCGCGGCTTCTGCACGTTGTCGGACCAGGCCACAATGTTCGGAACTGCGACATCATTTTTCAGCTTGACCTGCGGCGGTGTGACTATGGTCTGCGAGCGGTTGTCGGCCTCTCGAGGAACCGAGATGATAGGCTGACGCGAGAGCTCGGGGTCCGCCTTGCGCGGGGGCTCGTTCGAGGCCCGCAGCGTATCCAGCGGCGGCAAGTATTCCGAGGGCTGGTAATAGATCACCTGCGAATGGTCGAACATCGGTTTCGTCTCGACTCGCGGGCGCAGGCCGAGAACATGGGTGAAGCCAATCAGGAGAGTCAAGGCGATCACGTGATATGCCCCGGACTCGAGAAAGCTATACCAGGGAAACCTGCGAGTGACGAAGACGTCTGGCCAGAATGGCGCTGGGGAAGAGACCAGTTCGAGCGGCGGGCGGCGGCGCGGAAGAAGGAGATCGCGAAGGTTGCTGAAGAAGACCCGATGCCTGGAAGGCAGTTCTACCAGCAGCCGAGGAACCCGCTGGTCCTGTTGGGTCTCTATGATCAATGCCTCCGCGGACATATCTTTCCATACTAGATGCGAGTCGGCGGTTTCGGATAGCCGGGAGGGCATCTTCAAAACAGCGTTCTTGTGTCCTGTGCGGGATCAGGGGCGAGGACTTCACGACAAACCGTTTATAATCATGGGCTCGGCAGTCTACGACAATTCTCACTGTAAGGACATACTTTGCTCGACTTCTTAGGGGATTTACGACGTAGTCACATGTGCGGGACGCTGCGCGCGTCCGATGCCGGCAAAAAGGCTGTGCTGATGGGTTGGGTAAATAAACGCCGTGACCACGGCAGCCTGCTTTTCATTGATCTGCGCGATCGCACCGGCGTCACGCAGGTTGTGGTCAATGCCGAAAAGGCTGCGATCCACCAAAAAGCCGAGACGCTCCGCAATGAGTATGTTATCGCCGCGATCGGAACGTTGAAGCTGCGCGACGCCAACACGGTCAACCCGAACATGCCGACGGGAGAGGTGGAATTGGTAGCTGACGATATTCGCATCCTGAACGAGTCGAAGCTGCCGCCCTTTTTGCCTTCCGATGCCGCTCTGACGAACGAAGAAACGCGGCTGAAATATCGCTACATCGACCTGCGGCGCGAGGTGATGCAGTTCAACATTGAGACGCGGCACAACGTGGCGAAGGCGATCCGGGATTACTTGTCGTCCCAGGGATTCTTTGAGATCGAGACGCCGTTTATGACGCGTTCGACACCTGAGGGGGCGCGCGATTATCTGGTGCCCAGCCGCGTGCAGCCCGGAACGTTTTATGCGCTGCCGCAGTCTCCGCAGATGTTTAAGCAGATCCTGATGATCTCCGGGTTCGACAAGTATTTTCAGATCGTGCGCTGCTTCCGCGATGAGGATCTCCGCGCCGATCGGCAACCGGAATTCACGCAGATCGACCTGGAGATGACATATCCCCAGCCGGAGACGGTGTGGGAAGTGGTGGAAGGGTTCCTGAAGGCGGCGTTTCATGCTGCGGGCGAAGAGATTGAGACTTCATTCCCGCGCATGGATTACGACGAGGCCATCCGGCAATACGGAATCGATAAACCGGATCTTCGCATTCCGCCGTTCACTGATGTGCTGGACTGTTTCAAGGCGGAGAATCTGCAGGAACTGGCCATCAACCCCAATCTGCCGGTAATCGCGATTCGAATCCCGAAAGTCGGCGAGTTGTCGCGCAAGGAGCGCGACGACATCAAGCCAATGTTCCACTCGAAGGGCGGAGCGAGGGTTTACGAGGACTTCAAGCGGATCGGGAACAAGTACCCTGATGCCGCGGCGGCGATCTCAAAGAAGACCGGCATGGAAGAAGGCGATTTGATCGTGCTGGTTGCCGGGTCGGCGCAGGCGGGCCCGCAGACGGCGCTGCCGGCGCATCGCAAGGTCACGCCGGCGGAACTCGCAGTCTACGCGTCTGCTGGATTGTTGCGGCTAGCGCTGGCGCAGAAGTATTCCGACCGGCACGGAATCTTCAAGAAGACGGGCGATCCGAAAAAGGATTACCGCTTTCTCTGGGTTACCAATTTCCCCATGTTCGAGTGGGACGAGGGTGAGAAGCAGTGGATGGCGGCGCACCATCCGTTTACTTCGCCCCATGAGCAGGACATGGGCTTGCTGGAGCAGGGCGTGGATTCAGTAAATGATCCTAACTCGACACTGAGCGCGGTGCGCGCGTTGGCTTACGACGTGGTGCTGAACGGTACCGAGCTGGGATCAGGATCGATTCGTATTCACCGGCAGGATATTCAGGCGAAGATATTCAAGGCGCTAGGCATGACCGATGAAGTTGCGAAAAAGCGTTTCGGATTCTTCCTCGAGGCGCTGGAATATGGGACGCCTCCACACGGAGGAATTGCGCTGGGGCTGGATCGCATCGTAATGATTCTTGCGAGCGCGGAAAGCCTGCGCGAGGTGATTCCATTCCCGAAGACCGCGCGCGCGGTGGACTTGATGTGTGATGCTCCAACCCCGGTGGACGAGCGGCAATTGCGGGAGCTAGGGATTACGATCAAGAAGTGAACTGCGGGCATTAGTGTCGCGTTTCGGTGTTAAGGCGGTCTGCATCACTCCGTATTCTTGGGTGGCATCGCCGTCTTATAGAGCGGCACATCGATATACATCTTCTGCCCTGGCTGCAAGTTCACCTTTGTTGTGAAAAAGGACCAATCGGAATGATCCCGATCTACGTCCTGCACCATGACGATGATATCCGCATTCGGTGGAACCAATTCACTGAACTTACCATTGGCGGATATGCCGCGGCCAGCGTTCGTCTGGAGATTTGAGAAAGAGATTCCTGCTTTGAGAGGCCGCCCATTGTGCATCAAAGACTCTTCCTATCAGCATGGCGGCCTGATCTTCTAGCTGGATGGTAATCTTTTCATCCGGGTGGTCGCCGAATAACTGCACATTCTGCGGGCTGAAATTCAGCGGCTGGTAGAACTTAGAGGTGGGGTTTGGATAACCGTCTTTCTCCTTTTGCGCGTGAATCTCATAGACTCCATGCTTGAGCTTTCGTCCGAAATCAAATCGTCCGGCTGCATCGGTGCGGGTTACGACGCTACTCGCGTCCACCAGCGAAGACGCTTCCTCGGACAGGTAGACTCTCGCTCCGGAGACAGGCTTGCCATCCTTGTTCACGACCCTGCCGCTGATTCTCCCATCGACGGGAGTCGGATCAGGAGTCTGAGAAACCGCACAACACGAGAGCACTAGAGCTATGAGCGGGAGACTTCGCATAGTTTGCTCCTTGCCCTGGGTAGGATGCTCGCAAAGCAGGGAAAGTCGATTACAGGCGAAGTCCGGCAAGGCACCGGGAGGTTTCGCAAAGTCATCGGCGGGCACAATTTCACTTATAAGACTGTGCGGTTGACCCCAGAAGCGATCCCTCTTCCACTTTCCTTACAATGGCCATCCGCCAGCGATTCGGTTGGTGTCGGCCGCCGAGGCGGAGCTTCAGGTAGTTATCGGTCAACGCTTCGGTGAATTCTCCTCCCGAATCACTACCGGTGACGTTCAGCGTGATCGATTCCAGCGATTTTCCGATGAAGCTGCGCATGAAGGCCAACTTCTTTTCTGACGCCAGTTCCCGCAGGATGCGGTTGCGTTCGCGCGCGATGTGGACCGGGACTTGATTCTTCATCTCGGCTGCTGGAGTTCCCGGACGCGCGGAATACGTGAAGACGTGCAGGTAGGTGAACGGCAATTCTTCGATCATCTTGCGTGTGGCTTCGAATTCGGCGTCTGTCTCGCCGGGGAACCCTACCATCACATCCGCTCCGATTGCGGCCTGCGGCATGGCGGCGTGGATCTTCTCGATCTTCTCGCGGTAGTGCCAAGGCCGATATTTGCGGTGCATCCGCCGGAGAACGGCATCACTCCCCGACTGCATCGGAACATGCGCATGCTTGGCGATGCGTGGCGAAGTTGCAACCAACTCGATCAGTTCGTCGCACCAGTCCATGGGTTCGACCGAGGAGATGCGGAGTTTCTCCAGGCTGGTTTCGTTCAGGATGCATCGGATAAGGCCGACAAGAGAGGCAGGCGAGCTTTGCTCGCCCGGACAGCCGAGGGCGGCTGTCCCTACAGGGTCCGTGGTGGGCTCCAAGTCTTTTCCCCAGCGGCCTAGATTTATTCCGCTGATTACTACTTCCCGGTATCCCGCGTTCACCAACGTATCTACTTCGCGAATGATCCGATCCATGGGCAACGAACGGCTCTGGCCGCGGACATACGGGATCACGCAGAAGGAGCAGCGGTTGTCACACCCGTCCTGGATCTTCAGATTCGGGCGCGTGCGCTCGTTGGCGGCATCGAAAACCGGGGCGGCGAGGAGTTCGGTGTGGGCGAAGATGTCGGAGACGAAGATCGGTCGTTGGTCGTCGGTCGTTGGTCGTTGGCTTGGGAACGCGAGAGCAGTCAGCGGTACGAATGCACTGGAACAGTCACTTTGAGTACGACTATCAAGAGCAAGCATCGCGAGCTGGTGCTTGTGAGAATTTCCGACAACCATATCGACGCCTGGCAGTGCCGCGATCTCGTCGGGTGCACGTTGAGCGTAACAGCCTGTGACTACGATTCTTGCCTCGGGATTTTGGCGGCGGACCCGGCGGATGGCGGCGCGGGCGTCCTGGTCGGCCCCCGTGGTCACCGTGCAGGTATTCAACACCACTACAGACGCCAGCTTCGGGCTCGTGGCGCGGATCAGGCCCTGCTCTTCGAATTGGCGCTCCAGAGCTGCGCCGTCGGCTTGCGTGGCGCGGCATCCGAAGTTTTCTACGTAATACCCGGGCACATCTCCATAGTAACGCAGGTTGGATGGTGCCGCAGCGGTGCTCCTTTTGCCAGTGTGAGACGCTCGGCTTCGCATCGCGGGGCGGACGAAGGCGTCCGCCCCTACACAAAACCCTTTGCCGAACAGCGGAGGCGGATGTCCCAGCGAGAGCCGTGCTAGTTTACCGGCGCCAAGACTGCGTCAAGCAGGTCCGAGGACGACTCCACTCTCTCCAGATGCGGGTAGCGCAGGCCGGCGTGGTAGTCGAGCATCACCGTTACGAACTGGTCTTCGCGTTTCAACAACATCTTGATTGGTGCGTTGCTTGTTTCTGCGGCGATGATTGCGTGGCGGAGGTTCGCTGCGCTGAATGCCTGATCATTCACTGCTTGCAGTTGCATGTCTGGAGTGATTCCTGCTTTGAAGGCGGGGCTATCCCAAAACACTTCGGTGATTGCGCCCGGCGGGCCTGCGTTCGGGCCGCCTTGTCCGGCGACCGTCATGCCAAGCGATGTGGTGAAGTTCGATGGGCGAGTCGGGTCACTAGGTTTGATGTAGTCCGGTTCCTGGTCGTTGTACACCAGCCGGTAGCCGCCTTGCTTGATCCCATCCTCGGGAACTTCCGCGGAGACCTCATAGACGCGTGCGCGGAAAAATCCAGCCCAATCGTAGGGCTGCACAATGTTCAGGGCTTTGATGAGGTCTTCCAAGGTGTACGTGACTGTGACGTAACTGCCTTTGTTGATTCCAAAGAAGAGCCTGGCGAGGTCGTCCAGGGATTTCTGGCCGTTGCTCATCTGGCGGATCCTGATATCAGCGTCGAGCCAGATGAGATCGGACTCGGGATAGTAGTCATATCCTCGCTGCCAGCTCTGCCAGATTTCCGGGGTGGCACCATGCTCGGAGATGATGGGCTGATTGGTCGTGTCGTCCAGAGAGCGCCAGGTGCGTCCTGGGCTGGCTTCGAACGAGGCGGCAATCTGCGCGATTGTATCGCGGGCTTGCTCAGGAGTACGCAAGCCAGAACGTGCCGTTAGCACGTTGCCATAGTAGTTCGTCAGACCTTCATACACCCATAGCAGATCGTTTTGCATGGGTACATTGAAGTTGGGGGTCCAGAGGTCGGCGGGGCGACGGAACTTACCGTTCCATGAATGCGTGTACTCGTGCGGCAAAAGGGCTCTCCCGGAGATGCCGGCAGCCCAATCGGTGAAGTAGTTGGCGCGAGTTCCGTCTTCACTCGACTGATGGTGCTCGAGGCCTTGTCCCGCGACTGAATCGCTGAGCGAGTACAGGAAGTCGTAGTGATCGTAGTGATGGGAGTGAAAAAGTTTCTGCGCCTGCACGATGAGGTTCTTGTGGAATTGCAACTCATCCGGTGTGATCTCGAGTTGTTCGGGCTTGTCGGCAAAAAGATCCATAAAAACCGGATTGTCGGGTCCAGTCGAGAGATCCACGCGCTTGTAGTTGACTCCGGCGTAGAGTGGCGAATCAATCAGTGTATTCAGTGTTGTCTCTTTGAACTGAGTGAGCGGGCCGTCCTGCGATTTCACTTCCAGGGCACTTGCAAATTTCCATCCTTCAGGCAGGCGTAATTCGGGGGCGAACGAGATGCGGCGAGAGAAATATCCTGCCGGATAGAAAAGCACGGCGTTCCATTTGAGATTGGCGAAATTGTTGGAGATTCGGCCCTGCTGCGGCCTGACGGGAGCGAGATACTGAAAGTTGAGTTCTAAAGAGCTCGCGCCTTTGGGAACATCGACGTGGAACGCCCACATGTCGACTCGATCTCGCACCCAGGGGATTCGCTTCCCGTTTGCCGAAGCCACGAGTCCGGCCATGTTCGCGACCGGGTTGGAAGGAGAATGCGTCCCCGGTATCCATTGCGGATAGAGCAGAGTGATCTCGCCAGGTTTGACTGGAATCTTCTCATGCACGCTGAGAATGCGGCCGGGGATGTTCGTGAGATCGACGCTGAGGAAGATTGTGCCCTCATATGGCTTGTCGAGCGGCGTGGGCACCGGCGGAGGCAGCGGCACGGGCTGCGGACCCGGGGAGTTTTGACCCTGCACTGCGCTGGTCACTGCCAGAAGCGAGACTGCAAGAACGGTCGCAAGAAAGCGACTGCTGCGTCGTGAGATGAACATGGGGTCTTCCTGGATTTCGAACTTTACACCACAGCTGGCATTTCCCGCTCGAACCCCAATCAAGATACCAACGGAGGTTCCCATGCACAGAGTGGAAAGATTACAGCAACAGACGGGCCGATCAGGGTTTTGTTTTGCGCGCGAGCATACCGTCAGTCCCAAGGAACTCGGTGCGCTCCCGCTTGTTTTTCGGCGAACGAGGATGCGCTGGACAGAATGGTGCGAAGGTCAGTCAACAGGAAAGGACTAGCGCCTCGCTTGCAGGCGAGCGAAAAGACACACACTCGTACTCCCTCCGCTGCTTCGTAGAACAAACAACGCAAACGCGACTACGCCGTGGCGGCGGGTCTCCGCGCCTGGAAGCATTCCCGACAGAACACAGGGCGTCCTTGGGTCGGGCGGAAGGGAACGGTAGTCTGCTTGCCGCATCCAGAGCACGTCGCCTGCGTCTCCACTTTGGTAAATCGGTAGTTTTGTCCGGGTGCGGCTGGTGCGCCCAGCACCGCGACGCGCTTGGCTTTGCATCCCTTGCAGCGTTTGGGCTCGTTCTTGAACTGCTTGTCGTGAAAGAAAAGCTGTTCCCCGGCCGTGAAAACAAAGTCAGTCCCACAGTCAATACACTTCAGCACCTTGTCCTGAAATTCCATTGAGGATGGCTCCTTCAGCCCGTTTCCGTCGCGCCCACTCGCGGGGAAAGAACTGCGGTGGTGACACCCGAAAGACAGGTTGTCTACTGCTCCCCCTCTTGTTACCGCCCCTTGGACTCGGCCCGCCACGCGGCGAGAACTGCTGCGTGGGCTACAGACTATCGTTTTATGCCGGGAAGAACGTTGATATTGAATCCCTGTTGCAACTCAACGTGGTGGGGGCCAGATTGAGCAGGGCCGCTCCGGGACGGAGCGGCCCTTCATTGCGTTAGTCCTGTTCTTTGCGTGTCTTCTTTCGGGCGCGCTTGCGCGCGAGCGCAGCCTTCACACGCTTCTTTTCGCCAGGTTTCAGGTAGAAGGAGTGACGCTTAACCTCTTTGATGATGTCTTCCTGTTGCACCTTGCGCTTGAAGCGGCGTAGAGCATTCTCGAGGGATTCTCCCTCTTGAAGCCTAACTTCTGCCAAATCTGCACACCCCCAAACTCGTCCGGATGGACCCGAATAGTTATGACAAGGATTTGACCGCAAGTCAAGTGGACCTGTCGAATTTCTTAACAGTTGACGGCTCTTTTTTATTCCAATATGGGCTCACTCTGGTTCAGTCGCAGGACTGGTTTGGGGGCTGGACCGCAAGAAAAACAGAAAGATGGCGCTGGGCCAAAACTGTAGAAACAGGCGATTTAGCGAGAATCGCAGGTGCCAGTAGAGGTCTCTCGGCGTGACCAGATAAACGGCGAAATAGCCGGCGAAGGTTAGGGCCAGAGTGAAGACAGCAATCTGAAAAACGTGGGACCGTTCCGGAGGGAGCTTGCGGAAAGTGAACACCCAGAAGGCGAGCAGGGCAATTGTGCCTGGTATCAACCACCAACTGCCAAAACGAAGGAATTCCTTCGCAAGCCACTGCACAATGATCCCGTAGCGGGCGGGCGTTAGGATCTTGTCCAACATGATTGCCCAGCTGGAGAAGAGATCTCCAGGAGTTGCGACGGAATGCTTGAACCAGGCGATCACTGCCAGCACGGGAATGGCGCCCAGGAGAAGGAAAACAAGAGATGTCCAGTTCCTTCCAGACCTGGGCGTTGAAGACTGGTGACGCGGCCCGCGCTTGAGGATCCAGATTTGAGCGACGATCAGCGCAGAGAAGAATAGCAGGCCTTCATTCTTGGTCCAGGCGGCAAAAGCGGCGGCGAGTCCAGAGAGCATCAGCGGGCCGGATTTGGGTGGTTCACGATTGTCCGCATGACCGTAGGCCTTATGGAGCACGACAAGCGATGCAAGTATAAAAAACGAAAGTGGGACATCGGCGTACTGCGAAGTGCCTTGTTCGACGAAGAAGGGAGTCGACGACAACGCGAGTCCACCTAGCATGGCCGAATTAAGGCCCCGCAGCAGCATGAGAGCGGAGACGAGCAGCCCAACCGTGCTGATCGTGAAAATGAGGCCGATGATTGCCGGGACCAAAGGATCATCATGGCCCAGATAACTCCAGATGTGGGCAATGGCCGCCGGGAGAAGCAGCGGGTAGTCGGGATGAGACCAGGGAATGATGGCATTGAAGCCGTCACGCCAGTTCGCACCGCCCAGGAACAGAAACCGCGCGTGCAGATTCCAGATTGCGAAAGCGTCCCAACCGTCGCCATGAGGATGGGCCAGGATACGAACGACAGCGTTGTAGAGAAGGGCCAATATTGCGACTACAAATGATGCACCCAGAACGCGGCGTACCCACGCTGTGGCGCTGATGTCTGCGTTCTCAAGCGCCGGCGTGCAGGCCTGTGCGCGGCGGGATCCTCGAAGCCAGAACGTGAGCGCAAGCAAAACCAGCACGGATAGATCGACGGCGATGAAGTGAGTGGCGCCGAAAAGCCGCATCAGGAAAAACACTGCGGAAAAGATGCCGAGTCCGAAGCCCGGAGCCAGAGACAGCCTCATCAGAGAGTCCGCAGAGCTTGTCTTCTCGCGCGGCAAGGCTGCGGCGATCAGCAAGTATCCAGAAGCGGCGCATAAGGCAAACGCCAGGATGAGCATTTACGGGGCGTCCTTCGAGGCAAAGAGCATGACGCCGTTGCCGAAGTCTTTCAGCAGTTGCAGATTCTGTGGGCGCTGCGTGGGCGGAGAGGATGGAAAATTCCCGACGACAATCGCGTGACTTGGAGAGAAATCAACCACCAGTGGGGCGAGTGTGTATTGGGTCAGATAGTAATCAGGAATAGCGGAATCGCCTGGTTCTCCCAGATAGCCCACGATTCCCTTGGCCGGAAGGTGTGGCTTGAGTTCAGCGAAACGCTGATCAGAACGCTGGGCGATATCGTCGGGATGGATGTGTCCCGGCCATGGAGTCGCGACGACCATTCGGCCGGTCGAGAGCAGGCTGCAAAAAATGAATAACAGAATACCGATCTTTAATTTCGCTACAGCCCGTTGGTCTGGCGCGGCGTGCATTGGTCAGCAACTCGCAGCATTATATGTCGCGCCGGCCGCACCTGAGCGCTCCGCTAGGAAGCTGGATTGCTTCGAAGCACAGTCACCGATGCCTTGGGCAGGGTAATTTGCCGCGTCCCGGCAGGGAGCGTTTTGCTCACAGGAGGATCATTCGGCTCGGGATGACCATTCGGCCCCTCTGATCTCCACATGTACTGCTCGCTGCCGAACGTGATCAAACTGATCGGTCCACTGAAGGATCTGTGGTCGTCGAACGCAATCCGGACGTCGTGCGGACTGGACTGGTCTTTGTTGATCAACATGAGCGACCAGTTGCCATCCGGCCGCTCCACGGAGTAGGCCGTGATCAGCATGTGACCGGCAGCATCCTGCAGATCGCACGCTGCGGGATAGAGTTTGTGGACTCCGGCGCGATGCTGTACCCATTCAAGGTTGATCAGGCGGCTGGCGTGATACTGCGCCGTGAAGGTCTTGATGTTGAGGTTGCCGTCCGCCACGTAATTGCCGTAAGTGCCGAAGCCGCGGCAACCGGGGCTGAGCGGCTCGGGCTGGATCGGCGAATGGTAGTAGACTGCTCCTCCTGCAGTGAGAAATGCTCCCACGCTGTCTGCCAGCCAGAGCGCGGAGAAGATATCGACCATTTGCTGCGCGTTGCCGTACGTGACATTGCTTTCCGTGTTCATCATCGGGACGTTGGCGGGAAGGCCATCCTGGCGCCATACATCGAGAATGTGACTGATGAGTTGCGGTTCGCGAAACAGATCGGACCAGACGATTTCACACGGCGGGTATGGGTAGTGCTCGAAGCTCATGAACGTCAGGTCGGAGAGGCGATTGCGTTCTCTCAGGTAATCCAGAAAGCGTCCGAGCCACGAGGTCCGGCCTTGCGCGTCGGGCCACACTTTGATGTCTTCGTTCACGCCTTCGAAGATGGGCCCGCCTAGCTTGAGGGTGGGATCGACTTTGTGCATCGCGGTCGCGAACTGCAGGTAAAGCTCGGCGTAATCTTCGGGTAACATGTACTGGCCGTCGGGCTCTTCTCCCATTTCCACGTACGAGATCGGATAACCGCGCTTCTTGAGGTATTCCATCTGCGCGGCGGCGTCATCCGGAGTTCCGTAAAGCAGCGAGATCGGGATCATTGCCGGGAGATTGTTGGTGATGCCGCTGGTGAAGAAGAGATCGAGTCCAGTCTGATCACCGCGTGTATCAATGTCCGACTCGGAGTGCCAGGGATCAATGGAAGAGCACAGAGTGACAGTCTGATTCTGGTCGGTGCGGTGTTGAACGAAATCGACGAATTCGCCCGAGGGCGTCACGGTACCCACATAGATTTCGCGGATCGCGTAACCCGCGGTGCTGCGCGGATCCTTCGGGTCATGCACAGCATTTGCCCTCGTGTCGAACGTATTTGAGGACTCAGTCATCCAGATGCGTACATAGCGAACACTGATCGGGGAAGAAGCGAGTTGCAGCGTAGCGACGCCGGGCTTGCCGTCAGAGACTGCTCCTTGGGGAAATGCGGCCCATAGGCCTGTAGTTGGCCGCTCCATGGGCGACGGAGCTTCGCCGCCGGTTTTCTCCGAGGCCCAATACTGCACTTCGTATCGCCGAGCACACGGATCCGTCCAGTCGATCCGGATGTGCGAGACGCGCTCATGCGACCCCAGATCAATGACGATCCATTGCGGGTGTGCGGAGTCGGGTTGTCCGGTGAATTTGCTCGATAAGTAGGGATTGCTCTTCCAAAACGTTTCTGAATTTCCGTCTGTCAGGCGCGAATATCCGTGCTCGGACCCGCCATTGCGCGTATGGCCGCGATGCGGCAGTGGGTAACCGTACGAATGGCGGATAGGTTCTTTCAGCCCAGTGCTGCCCGTGAAATATCCGCGCTGGTTCGCGGCGTCGCTCCAGGTCCCGCTCGGATTCCAATGCCAGGCTCCGATCGAGAGTTCCGTGTTTTGGCGATAGGTAATCGGTCCCCATCCGGCTGAGAGGCACTGCTTGACCATCTCGGGGGTGTAGATCTTCTCGACAATCTCGTGCGAAAGGATGTCCATGGAACTGCCGAGTGCCTGGTCGGGATCGAAGAGGATCGGCTTCGCGGAAGAGGATATGCGGATGGTCGCAAGCTCTTCGGGTAGCGTCGTGCTGCTGACAGCGGCAAGAACCGGGTTGGGCATTGCGGTCAATGTGGCCGCCGCACTAGCAGTGGCGAGGAACTCGCGACGGGAGATGGGTGGGGTCTTCATGACGGGGCAGTATAACGGAAACGGCTGGAAGGTGAATGCAGATTTTCAGCTTTTCAAACGTTTTAATACCTATACACTGAGCGGCGCTCCACTCGGCTTCGCCATCGCGGGACAGACGAGGCGGCTGTCGCTACACGTCCTGTTCAGAACACGAATTTCATCGCCAGTTGAATCTGCCTGGGGGCATAGGCTGCATTCGGCTTCATGAAGTTGTTTGGCAGTTGGTAGTAGCCGGGGTAAGGCGCGAGATTTGGCGTGACCGAACTCTCAACGAATGTGCTCGCATTTGCGATCATTCCATTGGAAGTAATGGCGACTCGCTGATTATCGCGATTGAAGAGATTGAATGACTCAGCCATAAGATTGAGTTTGTACCGTTCGCGAAAACGGATCATTCGTGTGATACGAAGATCGGTTGTGGCGTAATCGGGGCCGGTGAATGCGTTTCGGCTGTACCCTGGAAGGCGATCATTGAGGTCGTTGCCATCCTGGTTGGGGTCGCCGGAGACTGTGGCATTGACGGGCCGTCCAGAGCCGTAGTTCACAACCGAGGAAATCTTCCAGTCATTGAAAAAGCGGCCCAGGAGTTCATGGCCGCGGTGAAAGAAACGCGGCTCTGCGGAAAGTGCCAACACAAGCCGATGACGCTGGTCAGTAACGCTAGGTCCGCGCTCGGCATAGGGCTCATAGGAGTTCTGGACGGTGGCCGGTTGGCCGGCGACCAGAGCGTCTTGGCCATCATCGATCGCGCGGGAGTAGGTATAAGACAGGCGGAAGTAAGTGCCGCGCGCGATTCGGCGGTTTGCGGAAAGCGTTGCGCCGCTGTAGTTGCTAGAAGCCGCGCTCTGGAATTCGTTGATGGCGCCCAGTTCGGCTATCGGGCGTCCCAGGGGATTGATGCAGGGCGGCCACGGGCAGTCGAGCGTTCGACTGAATTGCCAGGTTGCGAATGAGTCGACTCGATAGTATGCGTCCTCAAAGACCGAGCCTGTCGAATCAAAGATCGGATAGGTAAGCGCGATTGGCTGGGGGAGGTTTACGTCGAGGGCGCGGATGAGATGCTCTCCCCGGACATTCAGCAAGGAGAGAGAAACGGCGGTTCGGTTCACAACTTCCTTCTCCAACGTAAGGCTGGATTGCTGGACGCGAGGAGTTACGAAATCGGGTGCGAAGGCGGAGACTCTGTGTGTCACGCCTTGGGTGAATCCGGGGGGTAAGCTGCAGCTTTCCGAGTTCATCGGGCAGCTTACCAACGGATTGGGATACGCGGGGAAGACCTGGTGATCGTAGTAATCGTTATTGCGAAGGAAGACTTGAGAATCGGTGACGCCGTTTTCCGTCTGAATGATCGAGTTGTAGATCTGGGGAATCCGAACGAAGAAAATTCCGTATCCGCCGCGGACTACGAGCGGGCGCCTATCTCCGAATGAATAAGCGAATCCGGCGCGTGGTGCGAAATTGTAGGGCTGGAACGGGACTTTGCCCGATGGTGGGAACAGCGGGTTAGAGATCAGCCCTGCCGTAGTGAATGTCTGCAGATCCCAACGGACACCGAGATTGACAGCCAACCGGTTGGTGACGCGCACCGTGTCTTGGGCGAAGGCGGCGTATTCGTTGGTGTCAGGATGCGACGCGGCACTGCCAAAGTTCTGCAAATAGTAATGTGGCACCTGATGCGCGTAGGCGCGGAGAGGCGTGAGTTGAAGTCCGGCTTCCCTGGGTTGAAAGGTGAACGGGTCCACCTTGATGGGATAGAAGAGATATTCTCCGCTCTGCTGGCTAGGGAAGAAATCATAGATCTTCGTGAGCAGGGCGTCTCCGCCGAACTTCCAGGTGTGGCGCGGACCGTCCAGACTGATGGTCTCGGCGAGATGCAGTCGGTGCTCGCGGGTTTGGCGCGGAAGAAGGTTGGATCGGCCTACTCCATCGAGGATGGTGGGGATCTTGATCAGCACATCGCTGGTGTTGCTGTAGGACTGCTGCCGATCGTACGAAAACTGGGCACGGAAGTGGCTGATCAGTCGTGGCGTAAGGCTGGACGTCAGCGACAAGTTCATCGTTTCTGCTGAGACCTGCTCTTGACCGTTATTGCTGATGGAGTCGTAACTCACGGGGCTGGCCGGATCGAGGAACACGTTATTTGTTCCCCAGTAACGAGTCGTATTCACACGAAAGGCGAGTTGGTTGCGTGGAGTCAGGTTGATGTCGAGTTTCGCGTAAGAGGAGTTGCCGACTTGCGCGGCGGGGTATTCTCCGGTCAAGGAAGTCAGTTGCGCCGCTGCCGTAAAAACCAGAGCCTGGTCCGTTGCTTCGTAGTCTCCAGGGGTATAGGGACCGGTACCCGGTTGGGGGATCACTCGCGAACTGCCGTCCAGGAACTCGACGACGTTGGGCACGTGAAAGATGTGTTGATCGAAACCAGCAAAGAAGAAGACCTTGTTGCGTTTGAGAGGCCCGCCAATGGTTCCTCCGACCTGCTGCTGGCGATTGTGCGGCTTGAAGGCGAGGAAGGGAAGCGAGGCTCCAAATGAGCTGTCGCGTAGATAGTAGAACGCCGTTCCATGCAGGTGGTTTGTGCCCGACTTGGTGACCACATTTATCACTGCTCCGCCGGAGCGTCCTTGTTCGGCGCCGTAGGAATTTGAGGACACCCGGAACTCCTGAACGACCTCGTTCGAGAACGTATAGGGCGCGCGATAGCGCCCGCGCGCCTGTGCGAAGAAAGCGTTGTTGTAGTCGCTGCCGTCCACCAGGAAGGTGTTCTGAAACCCGCGAATGCCGCCGAAGGAGAGATCTCCGTTCGTGGCGGAAGTTAGCCCCCGCGGATCCTGAGTCACTCCGGGAGAGAAGAGAGTGAGATCGGAGAACCGGCGGCCATTCAGCGGGAAATCATTCAGCGAACGCTCGTCGAGCAACATGGAAACTGCAGCAGGCTTGGTCTCGACCATGGCTTGCGCCCCGGAAACTGTCAGGCTTTCCTCCGCACCGGCGACTTTGAGGTGATACGTGAGTTCCGCAGTTCCGCCTACATCGACGTGCATCTGCGGCGTGATCTGGGGCGACATGCCGGGCGCTTCCACGCGAGCGGTGTAATCTCCTGGAGGCAATACGTCGAAGACGAAGCGGCCTTCGGAATCGCTGCTGGCTGTAAAACGCAGGCCAGTGCCGGCGTTCACGACCACGATCAGCGCCTGTGGCACGCGGGCGCCGGATGGGTCGACTACCGTGCCACGGATTGTTCCTGTTGCAGAGTCTTGGGCTTGCAGTGCAATCGAGGTCGAGATCAGAACAGCAACAAGGGAAGCAGCCAACAGAGAGAGGGCAGTGCGGATTGCGAGCATAAGGTCGCCCCTGCATGCGAGATATGCTCGGAGGGAATGATCCACGCTCGTTACCGGAACGCGCGCGGGTACGTGTCACGGAGGAGGACCGGAGGGCGCATCTCGCGAGGCGCGGCCGGGAAACTCCTCCGCAAAAAGGAAACTCAGCCCTGTATAGCATCGGAGGCGGGAGTCGTTCTGTGATTGCAGGAAATATTCTGAAGATTATTCCCGGAGTGGGAACGGAACTGGCGACGGTGGTGGCTCTTGCGTTTCGTCCTCGTCGCTGCGCGACTCGCCCCGGACGAGGCGTCCGGGGCTGCATTTGAGTTCGCGTTTCTGAGTTAGTGGATTGTGACCGACACCGGGACCGAGTGGCTTACGCCGCCTGAGGTGCCCGTGATCGTGAGAGTTGCCTGGTTAGTGGTTGGCGAGTTCTTGGAGGATCTCCCGCACGCGACCGTAAAGGTCATTCCCGTAACCAGTGGCGCCAGAACTGCGATCAGCATTAGGCTTTTTCCGTTCGCCGATCCTTTATTCCGGCTTGACAGGAGGACTGTCCCGAACAGGCCAATACCCGACAGCAGCAACATGCCAGGATGTCCGCCGTAGCCTCCACCTGGAGGGGTAGAGGCAGCAGAAATTGTCAGCGTCGACGACGGCGTGCTTCCGCCGGGTGTAATAGTGTTGGGGTTGAAGCTGCAGGTCAATCCCGAGGCTTGCGCGCACGAGAGGGTGATCTGATTGTTAAAGCCGCCGACGGCGGCCGACCCAATCATGAGCGTCGTCGAGCCTCCTGCGGTTAGGGTGACGCTTTGCGCCGAGAGGTTAAGGGAGAAATCCGTACCGGCAGCAGTGGCGGGGACCAAAGTGGCGAATAACCCGTTCGTCTGGTCGGAGCCACCGGCGGTGAAGTACAGAGTGTTGGGATCACCGGTACCGCCTGCGCCAAACACCAAGTCCCACAGGCCAGGGGTCGCAATGACCTGGCCCGCCGAGTTTTTGACCTGGTCTACGAACTGGCCACTGGTGGTGTAGGCGTTTATCTTGCCGTCACCGAAGTTGCCGATCAGCACGTCATTGGAGAAATCCCCAAATGATGCAGGAGCGGTAACGATGCCCCATGGAGCGTTCAAAGTTCCTCCGGTCGCGAAGGTGCCCTTGAAGTTTCCCTCCATGTCGAAGGCGTCGACAATGCCCAATCCGTCTCCGATCACGGGATCGTGCTTCGCTGTGTCTTGCACGGAGTAGGCCACGAAGATCACGTTGTCGATCACTTTGACGTTATGCGGAGCGTATCCGGCAGGCAAGTTTGAATCGGTCAGATTGCCCACGAGGTGCGTTGCATTGAAGTTGCCATCGAAGACATCAATCTTGCCGCTGTTGAAGTTGGCGGCGAGCAGGAACGTGCCCTCGATGTTGGTCAGAACAGCCAATCCCTTGTAGACGGCACCCGCGGCAGAATTGTCCACTACCGTGATTGCGTTGTTTTGCCCGGTCCAACTGGCGATGATTCCGTCTTCCGTGTCAAAGATGAAAGACGCGTTGCCGAATATTCCGGCCTGATCGTTGGCAACCGTTCCTGTTGGGCATCCCTGGGGGCATGGGTTGTGCGCAGCGACCGGGATGGTTACTGTGGGCTGAACCTTGTTTCCCTGAGCGTCGTACTCCGTCGAGGTGCCGCCGTTGTTGTTCGCAATCCAGAATGGCTGTCCGGGAATAAAAGAGATACCCCATGGGTTGGAAAGCTGCGGATCCGTATGGTTGGCCACGCCCGCTGTCTTGCCGACCAGATTCGTTTGCGAGTAACCCGTGGTTTGGGCGAAAAGTGAAGAAGCACCCGTGATCGTGAGCCACCCGAGTATCACTGCCCTGAAGGTCAGGGTTTTGAGATTCATTGTTTCCTCCTTTGCGAATTACCCGGATCGACCCAGAACTGGTGGTTCGTGGTGCTGCCTTGAGGCTCTCAATCAGCTTGCGTCCGCTGTGCAATCCGCTTACAGCATTGAGAGTACGAAGCGGCGAAATGCTGCGTGTCATACCTGCGTCCTGACCTTGTAAAAACCGAGGGGAAATGTCAGAAGCGCGTCGCCAGGCTGTCACAAACTATGCAAGCCGCCGAAAAAAGGCTCTGTCGGCCTGATAAAGGTCGGATTGAGCACACCGTTCGTAAAATCTGGTATGGTGAGTGTTTTTATCTTCGCAAGAAACGACAGGCGAAAATGTGATCCGATCCTACAAAGGGGTGCGGCCGACGATTCCAGCCAGTTGTTTCGTGGATGAGTCGGCACAGATTATCGGCGACGTCGTACTCGGCGAACAAGCTTCGGTGTGGATGAACGCCGTAGTGCGCGGCGACGTACACGAGATCCGGATCGGCGCCTATTCCAACGTGCAGGACAATAGCGTCTTGCATGGCATGAAGCAGCAATGGGGTGTCTATTTAGGCGAATACGTAACCGTGGGCCATTCCGTTACTCTGCACGGCTGTGTGATTGAGGATCGCTGCCTCATCGGGATGGGAACGATCATTCTGAACGGTGCACGGATTGGCGCGGGATCGATCATTGCGGCGGGGACATTGATTCCCGAGAAGACGATTGTTGAGCCGGGTTCGTTGTGGATGGGATCGCCAGGAAAGTTTCGGAGGAAGCTCGAAGAGTCCGAACAGGAAACCATCCTGCGGTATGCGAGGAATTATCTTGAATACAAAGATGAGTATTTGAGGGAGAAGTAGGTGTTTTGCGCGGCGGGCGATCAGAGGCCCTCCGGGACCCCTTGGGAAAGGGATAGAAAAGTTGATTAAAGCTGTTCGAGGAACTCGGGATCTTTTGCCGCCGGAGACGGCGGTGTGGAACTTTGTGGAGACGATAGCCCGCGATGTCTTCCGCGCCTACAATTTTCAGGAGATTCGCACGCCTATCTTCGAGGAGACGGCGTTGTTCGCGCGCGGTGTGGGGGAAGAGACCGATATTGTTTCCAAGGAAATGTACACCTGGGAGGACCGCGGCAGAGCAGCCAGCGAAAAAGGCCAATCTTTAACTCTTCGTCCAGAGGCTACGGCAGGGATTGTCAGGGCCTACATCGAGCGCCAGTTGTGGGATCGAGGACTGAACAAGCTTTACTTGATCGGCCCGATGTTCCGCCGTGAGCGTCCCCAGAAGGGCCGTTACCGGCAGTTTTATCAAATTAACGCCGAGATTATCGGGCCATCGTCTGCTGGCAGCGAGTCCCCGGCGCGCGATGCCGAAATCCTTGAGATGCTGGCTACGCTGCTCGACCGTCTTGGCATCACCGACTGGAGTCTGCAGTTGAATTCTGTCGGGTGCCCAAGCGACCGGGAAAAGTTCAACGAAGCGCTGCGCCAGGCGCTAGAACCCGTCAAGGACAAGATGTGCGTCGACTGCCAGCGCCGGGCCGTCACGAATCCTCTGCGCGTGTTTGACTGCAAGGTTCCCGAGGATCAACCCATCATCGAGAAGCTGCCGCGCATCAGCCAATTTCTGGATGAAGGTTGCCGCACACACTTTGAGGCCGTGCGGGCCATCTTGACGAAGGTCGGCGTTCCGTTTTCCATCAACGATCGGCTGGTGCGCGGACTCGACTACTACACACGAACTGCCTTCGAGTTTACCCACGGTGCGCTGGGCGCGCAGAATGCGATCCTCGGCGGCGGACGTTATGACGGGCTCTCGGAAGCTCTAGGCGGCCCGCCGGCGCCCGGCATCGGATTTGCCATCGGCGAAGACCGCCTGGTCTTGTCGCTGCAGGAAAAAATGTCGGCGGAGAACGTTCTGCGCAGGCCGGATGTGTACATCGCTCCAATGGCGGGAATGAACGGCGATGCGGCCCGGCTCGCGCGTGAGCTGCGCAGGAACGACCTGGTCGTTGAGTTAGGCGATGATTCGTTCCGGCTGAAGAAATCGTTCGAGGCTGCCACCAAGATCGGGGCGAAGTACATCCTGATCGTCGGCGAGAATGAAGTGAGGGCGGATGCGTTCGCCCTGAAGAACCTGGCCTCCGGGGAGCAGGTTGCCGTGCCTCGCGCCGAATTAGCCACTAGGATTCGCGGCTGAACGCAGTCAGAATCAAGTCTGGCACTCCGATCCCGAAGGCCCTTTCTGGGGTCTGAGAAGCATGGAATCGAGCACGGGGGCGACAATGAAATCTATTGCGTTAGGACTACTCTTGCTTACGAGTGGGATTGGCCTCGCAAGAATTGGACAAGCCAAGACCGAGAGCGGACCCAGCGGTTTCGAGAAGACGCTGCTTGACGCCGAGCATGGCTTCATTGCGGCCGCGAAGAAAGGCGATGTTGCCTTCTTCAAACAGACCTTGACCAGCGACTTTTCCTACGTTTCCTACGACGGCCAACTCTATGGGCGCCAGGAAATGGTTGATGAATATGCCCAGCCCGGCTCCGACATTCAAGCCTACGAGATGAAGGTCGTTCCGGCTGGAGAGGGAGTCGCGATCGTTACGTATAACGTGGTTTTTCGCGTGCCGCCTGCGGAGGACCAGGGACCGCCGCCGCGATATCAGCACTTCACGACGGTCTGGGTGAAGCAGGGGGACTCCTGGAAAATGAAGTTCCAGCAGATGACGGCGGCGCATTGGGGAGACTGGTAGACGGGCGTCTACTTGGTTTCTCGTTACCGATAGGTTACCTCCGCGTCTCTGAGTGCACATTTTTTGTTGCACATTAACATTCGTGAAATATCTTGCATGTAACCTACAATTTCGAGGTGCGAGGCATGGCATCACCCCGGGATGGAAAGTCGTTGCCGTTGCAAGTGGCAGCTGTCTGCTATCGGCGGAAAGGCACGGCAATCGAATTCCTGCTGGTCAATACCAACGGGGGCAGCAAGTGGACCTTCCCCAAGGGATCGACCGACCCGCGGCTCTCCCATAGCCAGGCTGCCGAGCGCGAAGCCGCGGAAGAGGCCGGTGCCATTGGGACCATCGAACCGCGTCATTTTCATCTCTACATTCATTCCAAGGGCGTCTTCTGGCAGCCCGGCGGCGTGCAGGAATTCGTGGTCAAGGCGTTCCTGATGGAAGTTCACCAGATGCGCAAGCCGGATGAGACAAACCGGAAGCCGACGTGGTTCAGCCCCGAAGAAGCCAAGCGCCGTCTCGCCAAGGGGCGCGAAGTGAAGTACTTTCACGAAGTCGAGGCTGTAATCGACCGCGCGCTGGAGCGCATCCAGTTCCACAGCGAGCTGTGGGGAGTGTACCCGGGAGTACGCACTTCCCGCCCTTTCGTTAAAGACCCGATTGCCTCGGTAGTCTGGCCATAACGACACTCATCGCAATGTAAGGTCCTCGACATTAAGGTACAATTCTGCCCCATTATGCCTGGGGTCGATATCAAGTCCTTCCGTTCTGCATTTCAGGGTCAGGTTTTTGAGCCAGCGGACGCCGGCTATAACGAAGCCCGTCAGATCTGGAATGCGAGCATCAGCAAACATCCTAACGTGATCGCTCGGTGCTCAGGTCTCGCCGACGTGATTGCCGCCGTCAATTTCGCGCGCACGAACAACCTGCTGACGGCGATCCGTGGCGGCGGACACAACGTGGGCGGCCGTGCGCTTTGCGACGACGGATTGGTGATTGATCTGTCACGAATGAAGTCTGTCTTTGTGGACCCCGCAACCCGGAGGGTTCGCATTCAAGGCGGAGCAACTCTTGGTGACATTGATCGCGAAACCCACGTCTTCGGGCTCGCGGTGCCGTGCGGCATCGTGCCCAAGACCGGCATTGGCGGGCTGACTCTCGGAGGCGGCGTCGGCTGGCTGATTCGCAAGTACGGCATGTCCATCGACAATCTGTTATCTGCGCAAGTGGTGACCGCCGACGGAAAGGTACTTACGGCCAGCACTTCCGAAAACGACGATTTGTTCTGGGCACTCCGTGGCGGAGGCGGAAATTTCGGTGTGGTAACGAGTTTTGAGTTCCAGGCTCACCCGGTGTCGACGATCTTAGGAGGCCTTCTGCTCTATCCTCGGGCTGCGGCCGTTGACGTTATCCGCCATTTCCGGGATTACATGGCGTCTGCTCCGGACGAACTCACGGCCTATGTGGCTCTCCTCCACGGTCCGGACGGTTCGCCGCTGGTTGGGGTGATCCCTTGCTATTGCGGCAACGTTGCCGACGGCGAACGCGTTCTCCAACCCTTGCGCAAGTTCGGAAGCCCGATTCTCGATGGCATCCAGCCGATGCCGTTTCCCGCGATGCAGTCGCTGCTGGCTGCTTCCTTTCCGGACGGGAATCATAACTATTGGAAGTCCACACTGCAGCGGGAATTGCCGGACGACGCCATCTCTGCGATTGTGGAGCACACCAACGGGTTGCAGTCCCCGCTTTCCTGTACCGTTCTCGAATATTACGGCGGCGCCGCCGGCCGGCTTTCGAACGATGCCACCGCATTCCCTCACCGCCATCTGCCCTGGGACATCTTGTTCATTGCTCAATGGACCGATTCTGTGCAGACTAAACTACACCGCGATTGGGCCCGAACCGGCGAGGAAATCTTGCGGCCATTCTCGCAAAACGCGCACTTGCTTTCGGCGCTCGATGTTGAAGCAGACGACGTCATCAAGACGGCATTTGGTTCGAATCTGGCACGATTGGCCGCAATCAAGAAGAAATACGATCCCACGAATTTCTTCCGAGTGAACCAGAACATCAGACCAGGCACGCAAGAAGCGGCGTGAGAAGCGGCGATCGGTCGATGGTCTGTTGGATGCTTCCTCATCTGCAGCCTCGACCCCTGTTACGATAATTCCAGTCCCATGATTCAGCTATCCGGGGCCGGAAAACGATTCGGCCACAAACTTTTATTTGAAAATGTCGACTGGCTGATTCCCAACCATGACCACCTCGGCTTGGTCGGCGGAAACGGTACCGGCAAGTCCACGCTGATGAAGATCCTCGCCGGGTCAGATACTTTCGACTACGGATCGCTGACGATCGCCAAGGGCGTTTCCGCTGGGTATCTTCCGCAAGATGGGTTGACTCTCTCCGGCCGGACCGTATTCGCGGAGTGCATGTCGGTATTCGACGATCTGCGGGCGATGGAGCGGGAACTGGAAACCCTGACGCACAGCATGGCGGAACTGGATCACACCAGTCCCGAGTACGAGGCGGTGGCGGACCGCTATCAGCGTGTTGAGCACGAGTTCCGGACACGCGACGGATACTCGATCGAAGCCGACGTCGGCAGGGTTCTGATGGGCCTGGGGTTTGGAAAGGAAGATTGGCAGCGCCAGACCGACGAGTTCTCCGGCGGATGGCAGATGCGGCTGGCGCTGGCGAAACTCCTGCTACAGAAGCCCAATCTTTTGCTGCTCGACGAGCCGACTAATCACCTCGATCTGGAAGCCCGCAACTGGCTGGAAGAATATCTGCAGAACTATCCGTACGCGTTTTTATTGATATCGCATGATCGGTACTTTCTCGACGTAACCGTCGATAAGATCGTCGAGATCTGGAACAAGAAGTTCTGGTTCTACACGGGCAACTATGACAAGTTTCTAGCTCAGAAGACGCAGCGAAACGAACAACTGCAGGCTGCTTACAGGAACCAGCGCGAGCGCATCGAGCAACTGGAAGTGTTCATCAACCGCTTCCGCTATCAGGCGACCAAAGCCAAGCAAGTGCAGAGCCGGATCAAAGAACTCGAGCGCATCGAGCGCATCGAGGTTCCGCCAGAGGAGAAGACGATCCATTTTTCGTTCCCTCAGCCGAAGGCCAGCGGGAGGATCGTCGCTGAGTTCGAGGCCGTGGCAAAGACCTATCCCGGCAGGAATGGGTCGGGACCCAAAGAGGTCTTCGGGAATGTAGGCTTCATGATCGAGCGCGGTGACCGGATTGCCCTGGTCGGAGTGAACGGCGCAGGCAAGTCGACATTAATCAAACTGCTCGCTGGTACCGAACCCCTGACCCGCGGAGAATTCCGGCTAGGGCATAATGTGCAACCTGATTACTTTGCCCAGGACCAATATAAGGAGCTTGATCCGGGCGCCCGCATCATCGACGACCTGGGGGCGCTCTCTCCACGCTCGACCGAGACGGAATTGCGCAGCCTGCTCGGGTGCTTTCTGTTCTCAGAGGACGATGTCTTTAAGAAGATCGGTGTCCTGTCTGGTGGAGAGCGCGGCCGTTATGCCCTGCTCCGTCTGTTACTGCATCCGGCCAATTTCCTGCTGCTCGACGAGCCCACGAACCACCTTGACATGCGCGCCAAAGATGTTCTGCTCGAAGCGCTGATGAAATACACGGGCACGGTGGTCTTCGTCTCGCATGACCGATATTTCATCGATAAGCTGGCGACGCGCGTATTCGAAGTCGGCGACGGCAAGGTGGAAATCTTCCCGGGCAATTACGAAGACTACCTGTGGCGCAAGCAGGGCGGCCAGCACATCGCACCCACGTTGGATGATGTTCCGGGGATTGTAAAAGCAAAAGAAACAGTAGGTGCCCCACCACCAGCCGACGTTGCCAGAAGTGGGGATCCGGCGCTGCCTGCACCCCCCAACGGCAGTGGCGCCCCAACGGCAGAGCAACCGAAGAAACGGTTGAATCCGATCAAGCGCAAACAAATGGAAGATCGGATCGCCGAGATAGAGCAAAAAATTGGCCATACCGAGGATGAAATCGCCCGCCTGGAAACTGCGCTGCAGAGTTTTGTGAGCTCCGAGGAAACTCAACGCCAATCACAGGAACTTGATCAACGAAAAGCCAATCACGCCCATCTCCTTGAAGAATGGGAGGGACTCTCGCACGAATTGGAACTTTCCGAGTAGGGCCCTCGGGCCAGCAACGACTGCATAGGTCCTGCGGCCCGCAAAGGACGCGAGCCTCAGGATGACCAACCAATTCAGTCGATACTCTCCGCGTATGTACACCACCTTCCGTAATCTCTCCCCTGCTCTTACGCCTGTGCGATAGTCAGGGTGGCCAGGTGGCCACGCACCCCGCAGGCCACAAATTTCAAGACCAACCGCTGGAATGGTGTCAGGCGCGAGCAGGGCGCCGGGCGGGAACCCAAGGAAGGTCGCATGCTTCAGTCGTCGGAGAACTCATTCCTGAAGTCCGGAACGCCGGCTTCCAACCCCAACACGCTTAACCCCGTCAAGACCGTCACCGCCCCCGTCGATCAGGCGACCATCGGACGCACCCTGGTCATCAAGGGCGAGATTACCGGTTCCGAGGCGCTCTATATCGATGGCCGCATTGAAGGCAAGATCATCATGCCCGAGAGCCGTGTCACCGTCGGCCGCAACGGCAAAGTTGATGCCAGCATCCAGGCCCGCGAAGTCGTAGTCATGGGCAAGGTGAACGGGAATATCGAGTGCAGTGACCGAGTGGACATCCGCGCCGAAGGCGCCGTCAGCGGAGACATTTCCACGGTGCGCATCAGCGTAGAAGATGGCGCGGCGCTTAAGGGCGGAATCCAGGTTCGTGCCGAAGGCAAGAATCAGGGCAAGCAGGAGCAGAAGCAGGAACAGCCCAAAGCTCTGGCAGCCACCGCTAGCGCATAACCAGACTTTGTCGAGTAGAACAATGAAGGCACGCCGGAAGGCGTGCCTTGTTTTGTGGTGCCGCTGTGCGGGCGGTTATTTCTTCTCCTCAGGCTTGAAATCCAGCGAGGCCGAATTCATGCAGTAGCGCAGTCCCGTGGGCGCCGGACCGTCCTCAAAGACATGTCCCAAGTGCGCATCGCACTTGGCGCAGCGGACCTCGGTTCGCACCATGCCGTAGCTGCTGTCGCGATGTTCGACGACTCCGCCGTTCTCAACCGGCTCGAAAAAGCTTGGCCAGCCCGTCCCGGAATCGAACTTCGTTTTCGAGCTGAACAGCGGCGCATTGCAGCACACGCAGTGATACATCCCGGTCTCGTGATTGTTCCAGTATTTGCCGGTAAAGGCGCGCTCCGTGCCGGCTTCGCGTGCTACATGATATTGCTCTGCGCTAAGTTGCTTGCGCCACTCGCCCTCAGATCTGACAACTTTTTCCGTTGCTGTGTTTTCCATAATGAATCCCACTCCCCAATGTTTTCTATACATCCATTAGATGTTTTGACACGGGAAAAGTGACATCCTTACTTCGCCACTTCTTCGCCAACTTTGCGGTACTTTCCCCGGAAGAAGAGCAGCGGATCCCCTTCTCGCAACACCAAATCTTCGACTTCGGCGATGAAGATCGTGTGATCTCCGGCTTCTTGAGCCGACTGCAGGCGGCACTCCAGGTACGCCAGCGCGCCATGCAGTACCGGCGTCCCATGGCTGGTGCGCTCAAAGCGGGCTCCTGCTTCGGCTTCAGCGTGCTCATGCGTGCGCTCGGGACGCGCATAATACTCGGAAATCGCCCGCTGATCGTCGCAGAGCACGTTGATCCCGAACCGCTTCTTGGCATGCAGATGGGCGTGGGTGCGCGTGCTATGGTCCACGCAGACCAGTACCAGCATGGGATCCAGCGAAACTGAGGTGAACGCGTTGGCGGTCATCCCATGCACCTCGCCATCGAGGTCAACCGTGATGATGGTCACCCCAGTGGCGAAGGTTCCCATCGCTTTGCGGAACTCGCTTGGATTCAGGGACATGGTATTCGGCAACCGCCTACATTACCATGGCGGGCCGTTGTATCATTCGATGCAACGTGACTGTCTCGCCGATTATGCCCCCTGGGAACGCTTGCACCGCGATTCTGTCCGAGTTACGGCCTGGTTTGCCGGTCTCACGCGAGGGTGCGCTTCAGCTAATCGGCTGTTGCGACGACGATCTCCCATCTCTGCTCGCAGCCGCGCGCGCTGCCAAGGAACAGTTCAAGCCCAGGGCGATCACCTACTCGCGCAAGGTGTTCCTGCCCCTGACGAATTTATGCCGTGATTACTGCGGATACTGCACTTTCCGGCGTGATCCGGGCGATCCCGGGGCTCACACCATGACGCCCGACGAGGTGCTGGAAGTCGCTCGAGTCGGCGAGAAGCTAGGCTGCACCGAAGCCTTGTTCAGCCTCGGCGATAAGCCGGAACTCCTCTTTGCGGAAATGCGAAACACACTCCGCCATCTCGGCTATAAGTCGACGCTGCACTATCTGGAAGCCATGTGTGAGCTTGTTTTGCGGGAGACGAGCCTGCTGCCACATCCGAATCCCGGTCTCCTGAGCGGCGAATGGGTGGCCCGCCTGGCGGAGGTCTCTCCCAGCATGGGCTTGATGCTGGAGACAACTAACACCGATCTGCTCGGGCCCGGGCGAGCCCACGACAATGCCCCGGACAAAGTTCCCGCGAAGCGCTTGCGGACGATCGAGGAAGCCGGAAAGCAGCACGTCCCCTTTACCACGGGCTTGCTGATCGGTATCGGAGAATCAGTGGAAGACCGCATCGATACGCTTCTCGCGATCCGCGCATTGCACGAGCGTTACGGCCACATTCAGGAAGTAATCGTGCAGAATTTCCGCGTAAAGCCGACTACTCCAATGGCCAAGTGGCCGGAGCCGGGTCAGGGCGACATGCTGCGAACGATAGCGGTAGCTCGCTTGTTACTCCCCGAGGTCAATATTCAGGCTCCTCCGAACCTGTCCGCGCCATACTATGAAGAGTTGATCGAGGCAGGCATCAACGACTGGGGAGGAGTTTCGCCGCTGACTCCTGACTTCATCAATCCAGAAAAGCCGTGGCCGCACTTGGAGCAACTGCGCCTGCGCACCGAAGCGAAAGGATGCGAGTTGCGCCAACGATTGCCGGTATATCCAGAATTTGTGCCGTCTATTACCGCCAAGTCGGGTCTGCTGTCGGAGCGAGTCCAGGCCACCATCGGTAACGATCTACTGGTCCGGAGGGCAGCATGATCTGCGTCCTGAGCGGAGGCACTGGCGGCGCAAAGTTTGTCGATGGCCTGCGGCAAGTCATGCCAGCCGAGGAGATGACGATTGTCGTCAATACGGGCGACGATCTGATGTGGTGGGGCCTTTACGTTTCGCCGGATATCGACTCGATTACCTACGTGCTCTCGGGCATGCTGAGCCGGGAACGCGGATGGGGCGTGAAGGGCGATACGTTCCTTTGCCTGCAGGCGATGGGGCAACTCGGCGAGCCCACATGGTTCCACACCGGTGATCGCGATCTAGCCATGCACCTGCTGCGTTCCAGGCTTCTCGCCGAGGGCAAGACGCTTTCGGAAGCGACGGCAGTCATCTCTGGGAAGCTGGGAGTCAAGGCGCGCGTGCTACCGATGAGTAACTCGCGCGTAGAAACCCGCGTGGATACGCCAGTCGGCGAACTCAGTTTCGAAGAGTACTTCGTGCAGCGCTGGTATCAGGATCCTGTTAAGTCAGTTCGCTTCGCTGGAGCATCCGACGCGGAAGCAGCCCCTGGTGTGATCGATGCCATTACAAACGCCGACGCGGTTCTGATCGCCCCGAGCAATCCGGTGACGAGTATCGGGCCGATACTCGCGGTTCCCGGCATTCACGACGCGTTGCTCCGGGCCCGCGGCAAGATTGCCGCCGTCAGCCCGATCGTAGGCAGCGCTCCTGTTGCCGGCCCCGCCGGTATTCTCATGGAGGCACAGGGCTTGCCCAGTTCGATCGCCGGCGTAGCGCAGGCGTATGCAGATTTTCTCGACATTCTGATCTGTGACACCCGCGACGCCCCCGCCGCCGAGACACTCCGGCAAACCGGACTGCGAGTGCACTGTACGCAGTCGATCATGCGAAGCGCCGAAGATAAAGCCGCGTTGGCGCGCGAAGCCCTGTCGCTTACAACGGCGAGTCTCGTGGGTGAAGAGGCCGCCACGAATACTGCTTTCCGCCGCCTGGACCGGCAGCCGTGATTCTGGTTCCGATCAAGAACACGGCCGAAGCGAAGCAGCGGCTTGCATCCATCCTCGATCAGCCATCCCGCACAAAACTGGCACAGGCGATGCTGACCGATGTGCTGACAACTCTCCACGGGTGGAAGAACCGGCCTAAGGTGGGGATCGTCACGGGAGATTCCGACGCTATTAAGCTCGCAGGGGAGTACGGCTTCGAAGTCATTGCCGACCTCGATAATCCCGGTGAAACCGGCGCCATCGAGATGGCCACGCGGGTGTGCGTGGAACGGGGCGAAAAAAGCACGCTGGTAATTCCGGCCGACATCCCCTTGATCGAAGCATGGGAACTCGACGAGATCTTTGCGCATGCTCCGGCAGAAGGGACTGTGCTGGTGCCTGCCGCAGATGGGCGAGGCACCAACGCTGCCCTGCGGCGTCCCGCGAACCTGTTCCCACTTCGTTTCGGCAATGACAGCTTCAAACCGCATCACGCGGTCGCTCAGGCGACCGGCAAGCCTTGTGTCGTCTTGAAGCTGCCGGGGATTTCGGTTGACGTCGACAGCCCCGCAGACTTGCAACAGCTCCTGTCCCTTCCCGGCGATACCCAGGCCCAGCGCCTTGCCAGAAGCTGGAATCTTCCCGCAGACCTGTTCGCGGCAGATGCGGTATAAAGGAACTGGCCCGACGTACGCGAATGCCCCAGAAAAAGAAGGTTGGCGAGGTTCGACTCATCCCGATTCGTTTTCCGGATGAAGTCGTTCCAGGAGACTCCATTGCCGACAAGCTGCTCGATGCGATGCGGCGGAACCGGCAGCGTTTTCAGAACGGGGATATTCTCATCGTCAAACATAAGATCGTGTCCAAAGCCGAAGGACGCCTGGTGGACTTGGCGAACATTGTTCCCTCGAATGAATCCGTTGCGTGGGCACGGCGGTACGATCTCGACGCTCGGGTTATCGAGCTTGCGCTCCGGGAAAGCCGCGCCGTGATCCGTCGGAAGAATGGCGTCCTGATCACTGAGACGCGACACGGATTCATCTGCGCCAACAGCGGCATCGACGTTTCAAACGTTGACGGAGGCAAGACTGCACTGTTGTTGCCCGAGGATCCTGACCGTTCCGCCGCAAAGCTGCGAGCGGTCTTGAAGAAACGCACCGGGCTGCCGATTCCCGTGGTCATTACAGATAGTTTCGGACGTCCTTGGCGCGAGGGCCTGACCGAATTTGCGATTGGGATTGCAGGTATGAAGCCGCTGCGCGATGATCGTGGCCGGCGCGACCCCCGGGGTTACAAATTGAAAGCGAGTGTTGAAGCCATCACCGACGAACTCGCCTGCGTGGGGGGGCTTCTCTGCGGGAAACTGAATCGCGCTCCCGCCTGTATCGTGCGGGGATTCCCTTATGATGCGGGAAGTGGCGGCGTTCAGGACTTGCTCCGTCCTGCAACCAGTGATCTGTTCCGGTGAAAATTCCGCTACACTGTTAGGCTAGTTTGCAACGTCTTACGCAGACAGGCAATCCAAGTGGTGAGCAGAGAGACGTGAGATGCTAGTCTCCCGGAGGAACGCATGCTCCGTGATGTGACACAATCTGAACTTCAATCCTTTCCTTCGCTCGAATGGTCTGACATTTCACCGCGTCTGACGCGCAGCGTGCAAACCTCTTTAGAGAAGGTTCTCGAAACGCACGATGGCGCATCCCTCTCGCTCCAAGAATCTTACGAACTGGCGAACGCCGCAGGCGACGACCTGGTAGGACTTCTGGTGGCTGCCAATACGCTGCGAGCAGAGCTCGCGGGCAATATCGTGACGTATGTGCTGAACCGCAATATTAACTTCACCAACATCTGTTTCGTGGGATGCAAGTTCTGCGCGTTCAGCCGCGGGCCGCGCGAGGCCGACACGTACTTCCTCTCATTGGATGAAATCGGCAAGAGAACCATCGAGGCTTGGCAACTTGGTGCTACAGAGGTCTGCATTCAGGGTGGGCTTCCGCGGAATCTGCCGAAGTTCTACTACCGCGACATCCTCCGCGCCGTGAAGAACGCTGTCCCACAGATGCATATCCATGCCTTCTCGCCGATGGAAATCGTCTACGGCGTCGAACTAACCGGCATGCCGCTAGCGGACTACCTTTCCATGCTGCGCGACAACGGACTGGGCACGCTCCCGGGCACAGCGGCAGAGATACTCGATGATCAGATCCGGCACATCCTCTCGGCCAACAAGCTTTCGACTGCGCAGTGGATCGAGGTCATCCGCACCGCGCATCGTTGCGGCATCCGCACGACGTCGACCCTGATGTATGGGCACGCAGAAACTCCCGCGCACTGGGTCAGGCAGATGCGGTTGTTGCGCGACATTCAGTCCGAAACCGGCGGCTTCACCGAGTTTGTCCCGCTGGGCTTCGTTCACCAGAACACAATTCTGTTCCAGCAGGGACTATCGCGTACGGGACCGACCCTCGCCGAGCATCTCAAAGTGCATGCGCTCGCGCGCATCCTGTTGGCCGGTTCGATCAACAACATCCAGGTTTCGTGGGTGAAGCTGAATCGGCAGCTTTCGCAACTCTGCCTGCACGCTGGCGCCAATGACTACGGAGGAACGCTCATGGAGGAGAATATTTCCCGTGAGGCCGGAGCCACCGCCGGCCAGTACACCAGCCCGGAGGACTTCCAGTCACTGATTTTGGAAATCGGCCGGATTCCGGCGGAGCGGAACACAACCTACTCAAAGATCAGCATAAAATTGCCCCTTGACGAATTCATCGCAGAGCAGGCGCTCGAGGCCGAGTTCGCATGAGTTCGATGCCAGGAAGACCGATCCGCCCGATTGCGGTTATCGGTGGTACGGGCCCGGCGGGGATGGGACTCGCCCTACGCTGGGCGCGTGCCGGAGAAACGATCATTATCGGCTCGCGCGACGAACAGCGCGCGCAAGTGACGGCCGCGGCGATCCAACTCAAGGCCGGAAATCAGGCAAACGTCTCCGGTCTGGAAAACAGCACCGCGTGCGCTGCTGCCGACATCCTCGTGCTGACCGTCCCGTTTGAGGGCCAAGCCAAGCTCCTCAAACAGCTTAAGAATTCCATCACGGAAGGAAGCATTCTGATCGATGCAACCGTACCTCTGGCCTCTGCTGTAGGCGGAAGAGCCTCACGTCCGCTCGGCGTATGGCAGGGCTCGGCGGCGCAGCAAGCGGCGGAACTGATGCCCAGGGGTGTGAGTGTGGTCGCCGCATTTCACAATCTCTCGGCAGACTTGCTAAATGGCGATGATCGTCTCGATTGTGACGTCATCGTTTGCAGCGACGATGCTGATGCTTCTCAACTCACTCGTGAACTCGCGGCCAAGATTCCCGGGGTGCGCGCGGTCGACGGCGGCAAGTTGGAGAACGCCCGCATCGTCGAAAACATTACCGCCTTGCTGATCGGACTCAATATTCGTCACAAAGGACACGCCGGAATCCGCATCACAGGTCTGCCGCCCGCGGCGTACCGCTAAAGCGCCTTCGTCCCAAGGAGCCCTCCGTTGAATGAAAACACCCAGATTGATGCGGCGCGCCAGTATCACAGCGGAACCAAGCATTCCTATCTGAGTATCCGACTGCACCAGCATGCTCTCGACTGGGAGAACAAGCCTCTCCTGTTCAAGATCTATCCAACATTGGAAGTCATTCGCTTGCCGCGCGATTTTCAGGACACGGGCAAATCGGCTCTTTCTGCGATTGCGGCCGGTCCGGGGACGCCCGAAGGCGAAGCCGTCCCAGATCTCGAAGGTCTCGCCCAGGTGCTGTTCTTTTCCGCCGGTGTCACCAAAAGCAGGAAGCATTCTGGAGGGGAAACTTTCTTCCGCGCCGCGGCTTGCACGGGCGCCCTCTATGAAATTGAGCTTTACGTCGTCTGTACTGATATTCGATCCAGGATTCAACTGTCCGACAGCCCGCCGGTCTTGCCCGCCGGCGTGTATCACTTTGGAGCGGCAGAGTTCGGACTCCGGCAGCTTCGAGCCGGAGACTTTCGAAAGGCGATCGTTGCTGCAACCGCCGACGATCCTTCGATGGCACACGCGCCTGTAATTATCGTTTGCACGGGTGTTTACTGGCGCAATGCCTGGAAATATCGATCAAGGACATATCGCCACTTCGGGTGGGACAACGGAACGATCCTGGCCAATTACCTTGCGATTTCTGCAGCCATGAATCTTCCTTCGCGCATTGCGGCAGGATTTGTCGATGCGCCAGTCAACGAGTTGCTCGGTCTGGACACAAGGCGGGAAGTCGCATTCACCCTGGTTTCACTAGGACACATGCAGGCGACACCATCTGCTTCACCGCCTCCGGAGAAGCTCACGCTACCGGTGGTTCCATATTCCGCGAAAGAAGTGGATTATGCAGCGATGCGCAAGATACATGAAGCTTCCTGCCTTGATTCCGCAGCCGAAGTGATCGCCTGGCGCGGCAGGACGCCGAGCAGCGAGATGCCTCCTGCCAAGGAAACAACCACGGCGCTGTTTCCGCCGAATGATTCCCGGCTTCCTTCTGACACCATCGAACAGGTAATCGCCCGCCGCGGATCGACCCGTCAGTTTTCGCGGGATCCGATCACGTTCGCCCATCTCTCTACTATGCTCGACCGCGCCACTCGCGGAATTCCGGCCGACTTCCTCGATCCCCTCGGTAGCCATCTCAACGATCTCTACTTGATCGTCAACAACGTGGTCGGATTGGCCGCAGGAGCGTACGTGTATCACCGGGAGGAGAAGTTCCTGGAGCTCCTGAAGCGTGGTGAGTTCCGCGACAAGGCCGGATATCTCGGGCTCGAGCAACAAATTCCTGCCGATGCGTCTGTAGATGTGTTTTTCCTCGCCGATCTGAAGGGAATTCTGGAGCGTTACGGAAACCGTGGATATCGTGCCGTTCAACTGGAAGCGGGAATTCTCGGAGGGAAACTTTATCTGGCGGCGTATGCGCAAAAACTCGGCTGCTCAGGACTAACCTTCTACGACGACGATGTAGTCAGTTTCTTTTCGCCCCACGCCCGCGGAAAAAGCGCGATCTTTCTGATAGCGCTTGGCCGCAGCGCCCTGCGGAAGTGAAAACGGCCTTAGTCCTCGATCACGGGAGTTGTCATTCCCTCGGCCGGCTGCCCTCCGGCCATAGCTTGCGCAATGATCAACTGGCGCGCCTCGGCGCGAACCTTGGGTAGCTGCCGGCTGAACCACCCCGCGCCCAATGCCGCCGCCAAACCGCCAATAGCAACGGTCCATGGGGCGCCCAGCCGATCCGACAATGCTCCACCTAATAGAGCGCCTAGGGGAGCGAGCCCCATGAACATCATCGAGTACACCGCCATCGTGCGGCCGCGTAGCGCATCCGGCACCATAGCCTGAATGAGCGTGTTTGATGACGCCATCTGCAGCATGATGAAGTATCCGACCGGGAGCAACAACAGGACCGACAACCAGAAGGAGGTGGAAAACGCAAACAGGATCAGGCTGACACCGAATCCTGCACAACACACGGATACCCAGGTTCCCAACCCTTTCACACCCGAGCGCATGGCAAGAGTCAGAGCACCGAGGAGAGCGCCCACGCCAGCCGCGCCCATCAGGATTCCAAGCCTCACCGCGCCTAGATCATGCGATCCAATCATCGACGCCAGTCCCTGCCCGCCCCTGTGCAGGATACGATCCGCAAAAATTGGCATGAGAATGACGTACGGCATCCCCGTCACGCTTACAATGCCCAGCAACAGAAGAAGCGCGCGAATGGGCGCTGTGTCTCTGACGAATCGAAAGCCTTCAATGATGTGCTCGATTGGCGAGGTATGAGCCGAGGCCTTGGCCGGGGCGTGCACGTTCATCATCATCAGCCCGGCAATGACGGCGATATAACTCACGCCATTGGCAAAAAAACACCAGCCTTCGCCCAGTCTCGCCACCAGTACGCCCGCGACGGCAGGGCCTACTACACGAGCGCCATTGAACATCGAGGAATTCAGGGCGATGGCGTTCATCAGGTCTGCTTTGCCCACCATGTCCACGAGAAAAGCCTGCCGTCCGGGGATGTCAAAGGCATTCACAACACCCAGCAGAGCAGCCAGAACAAAGATCTCTGGGACTGTCACTCTGTGGGTGAGAGTCAATGCAGCCAGTACGAAGGCAAGGATCATGGAGGCGGTCTGCGTTCCGATGACGACTCGCTGGCGATTCGAGCGGTCGGCTGTGATCCCGCCAATCGGCGCGAAGAGAAATACAGGGATCTGACTGGCGAAACCGACAGAGCCTAGCAGCAGGCCTGACCCGGTCAGTTTGTAAACGAGCCACGACTGGGCCACCGTCTGCATCCACGTGCCCACCAGCGAAATAAGTTGACCGCCGAAAAAAAGCTGGAAGTTACGATGACGCAGTGCCCGGCCTGCGGCCTGCCATTTCAGGTTGCGTTCTGCCGCCTGGCCCCGGCTGGGCGCCGTAGAATCCTCGAATAAAGATCTCGAATCAGACACGTGTCGCTCTGTTAGATGAAACGATCCGGCTTCGCTCTTCACGAATGTTGTCCAACCGTGCCCGATTGCCCGCCATGATTTTCCACAGCCTGTCACAACCGGGAGGTCATAAGGACCGGGGTCCTAAAATCTGCCTAAAATGACCAATTTGCGCTGTGCAACTAATTTATAACTTCTATTGGCACGCAACATGCGTTAAAGTACTGTTCTGCGTTCTGCGGCGCTCCCCCAAAGGAAGTGGGACAATGACTTCTTCTCCAGTACGGGTTGAACGCCGGGTAGGACAACGGTTCCCCTATCTCCTTCCTGTGTCTCTGCGGCAGGTTTCGCAACCTGTTGAAGCTGTCGGGTTCACCCAGGACCTCAGTTCTCGCGGAGTCTTTTTCTTCACAGATGCTCCCCTGTCCGAGGGCGCGGAGATCGAACTCACCTTGCGCATGCCATCTGAAATTACCTTGGGTGAGAACATGCCGGTCCGCTGCCGTGGACGCATTCTGCGTGTGGTGCGCCCCTCGTCATCCGGTCTCGGTTCGGTCCGCGCCGAAACCAAGATTGGGGTCGCAGTTCGACTGGAATGCTACGAATACCTGCCTGATTCCTCGGCTCTGAGTATGGCGCGGGTCGAAGCTCTCCACCCGCATCCCGACGACGAGCGCCCACTTTCGCACTCTTCGGCTCGTCCATAAACCAAATAGGAATTCATCCGGAACGTGGGTCAACGCCCGTGTACGTGTGATGGCACCATCGTCTCAACGCATGGCGCCGAAGTGCCCTTTTCAAAGATCTCCGGCGAGCATACAATGTTTTGCAAACCAAGAGACCGGTGGCATTCCGTGATGTGCTCCTTCCCAGCCATTCTTCGACCATTGTCTGGCTGTGGTGTGTCGCAGTAGGGCAGTCACGCGTTTGTTGAGTTACTTAGGTCACTTGGCGGAGGCGCTGTCCTCTTTCTAACATGCAGACACCGAGAGAATTCGGCGAACAGAGCGCTATGCATGGGATCGCAGTCGCCCTCCTGAGCGAGGACCGGGAGCAACTATCCGCACTCCAAAACCGCCTGGAGGGAACGCGGTTGGGACGCGCTGTGTTCAGTCACGTCGGTTTTCCGGCCGGTCCGAGCGATTCGATTCTCCGCCAGCTGCAAGAATCCCGGGCAGAAGTCGTTGTGGTTGATGTTTCTCCTCGCGATGCCCAGCGAGCCGTCCGCGCCATCGAGCTGATCAAAACTACGACGCTGCAGATCGCGATCTTCGCCAACGGCGAACTCGCACAGCCCGCCAACATTGTTGCCACGATGCGCGCCGGCGCGGTTGAGTACATCGATTCCTCCGCGGGATCTGACGCCCTTCTGGAAGCCCTCACGCGCTACACTTCCTCCCGCGCACGCGCGTTCGGAACTGCAGGCAGGGCGCGGGTTTTCACGTTCCTCAGCGCCAAAGGGGGCGCCGGATGCACCACCGCCGCGGTGAACACCGCCCTGGCTTTACAGCAGGCTCATGGTGACGTTGTTCTACTCGATTTCGCTCCGATTGGACATACCGCGCTGCACCTGAATCTGCGGCCGCAGTTTGGCGTGCTCGACGCGTTGCAGAACCTGCACCGCATGGACGTCTCGCTTCTCGACGGCCTCATGACTACAACGAAAGAAGGGTTGCATCTTCTCGCGGGACCCCAGCAACCCTATCCGACTGAACCGACCCCGGGCGAACTGGCTCGTCTGTTCGATCTGCTTGTGAATCATTACCGTTTTGTTGTGGTTGATGCCTCCAGTCGTCTCGATCCCACGACGAAACTGCTCTCGGAGCTATCCAATGCGGTACTGCTCGTTGCCCAAACCGATGTCGTTTCGCTTTGGAGCGCCAGCCGCATTCACAATTTTCTGGAAGAAGGAACCGGGCGTGACCGCCTGCGAATCATCCTGAATCGCTACAAAAAGATTCCCGGATTCGGCGAGGAGGACGTTCAGCAGGTCACGAATTGCAAGGTTTTATGGAAGGTGCCCAACGCATTCCAGGTGATATCGCCCTCCATCGACCATGGAACTCCGATCGTGTTGCAGGAGGGTCTGGAAATCAGTCGTTCCTACCGCGGACTGGCTGAGACTCTGGCAAAAGCGTCCGCTGGCCCTGACGGAGGGCCCGATCTCATCTATGTCCCTGAAGGGGCCCCCAAAAGGCCCCGGGGCGGTCTAAACCTTTCACCAGCCCGAACGGGACAGTAAACCAATCCTGAGTTGCATTTTCCATGTGCCGGGCAAAATCTCACCCGTCGCTTGCCCCTTGAACTCCTGGTTTTGATGAAATGCCCGGTACTCGTAACTCACTGCCTCGCGGACGGGGCTGGTGCGGTATCTTGCGGGAACATCTTGAATACAACTGGGCGTGAGCGAGAATTGACTTTTTTGTTCGCGTCACTGATGTTTTCGGTCAACGTTCCTTTCAGGATGAAGTAGGCCTCATCGCCGGGATTCTTCCCGTCGCCCCGTTCGACCGTACCTTGAAAATCGAATGCAACTCCATGCACTACTTCGGTCGTGAGAGTGAGCTTGTTCCCGTCGAGCTTTCCGGTCTTGAAAAATTGATCCAGAAATGCCCCTTTATCACTCTCGCCGTTCCCGTATCGTGAAACGAAGCCAGTAATATTGCCCCCGTCCTCGACGGTCAATTGCAAAAACTCACCGTCCTTCAGGAAGCTATACATTCCCGAATACGCACGCTGCTCTTTCGGGTCAGATGGGGAAGGCTGGGATTTGTCCGGCTTCTCTGCAGCCGATTTTGTGTCTTGCGCGTAGAGGCCAGCAGATGCGCAGCACACTCCGAGCCAAATCGCTCCACTCAGAAACCACAGCAATCTTCTCATAAGGAAATCCGCCAGCCCACATCGTACTCCCCGGATTACGACCCGACCAAGTTCTTCAAGGACGCAGACTAGCCCCGGCGCATCGGTTCTCCCGATCGTTCTCATTCGGTCCAGCCAAAAAGAAAGCCTCGTCCAGAGTGGCTGAGGCTTCCGTACACTCGATTCTTCGATCCACGATTTTTCTCCTCGCAAGCTGGAATCTAAAACGTTCGCTGAGAGACTACCGCCATGAGCGGGAACTCACAAGTGTGGTTCAAGTCAGGCTCGACCACTGACAAGTGTCAGACGCCTGAACGGATTAGGTTAGGCTTGCATTACCACGAAGGAACCTGCCAGAAAGTTACGCCGTGACCCTCGAAACTCCTCGGTCGGCTTCTACTGCTGTAGGATCTGTCCTGCTTCCGGGTGAACCTGTTCGTCCTTGATCTGGCCCGACTCCCATCCGCCGCCAAGAGCCTTGACCAGATAAACGGTGCTGACCAGTTGCTGGCCGAGAAGCTGTGTTTCGAGGCGCTGGTTACTCAGCAGGGTAGTCTGCGCCGTAATCACGTCAAGATAGGTCGTGACTCCGCCCACATATCGGTTGTTCGCGATTTCCAGCGCTTTCCGGGCATCTTCAACGGCAGCAGCCTGAGTTGAGAGTGCTTGCGACAAGTTGCTCAAATTGCTTATACCGTCCTCTACCTGCTGAAATGCAGTGAGTACAGTCTGACGATAATTTGCCACAGCCTCGTCGTAGGCAGCCTGTGCAGCGGCCAGATTGGCACGATTACGTCCGCCCTGCACCACGGGCTGCAGTGCATCCGCCCCCAGAGACCAGAACAGGCTCGGAGCATTGAACAGCGAACTCAGGGCCGTGCTCTGCAGTCCTCCGGCACCACTCAGCGTGATGTGGGGGTAGAAGGCAGCTCGAGCCAATCCGACTTGGGCATTCGCATAAGCCACATCCCGCTCATAAGTTGAGATGTCGGGCCGGCGCTCCAGCACATCCGACGGAACTCCCAGCGGCACCGCGGGAGGCGTGGTCTTGAGTGGTGCCACTGGAACAGTGAAGTTCGACGCAGATTGACCAACGAGCACTGCAATCGCATGCTCATACTGGGCTCGCGTCTGCTGAACCAGCGCCGCCTGGGAAATTGTAGAATCGAGCAGCGTCGCCTGCTGGGCAACTTCCAAACCGCTGGCTACGCCACCTTCGTGTCGCCGGTTCAACAGATCGAGCGCTCTGCGCTGCAGTGTGACCGACTCCTCGACGACTTGATACTCAGCATCGAGTTCGCGCAAGGTGAAATAATCCGCTGCGAGTTCAGCGGTTAGTACCAGCTGCACATTCCCAAGATCTGAAGCCGTTGATTGCAGGGAAGCGTTAGCCGCTTCTACGTTGCGGCGCACACGGCCGAATAAATCCGCCTCGTAACTCAACGAAAACGGAATGGTGTAGACGCTCTGGGTATAAGGTCGGATGGGCAACGTGCTATTGGAGGTGATAGCTCCGTTTAATGGGCGGTTGCCAGAACCGCGCTCCCGCACTGCCGAGGGATCGGCGGAAACCTGCGGGAAGTAGTCTGCCGTGGCAACCCGTGCCAAAGATCGCGCCTGACTGAGTCGATCGCGAGCGGCAACCAGCGATTGATTGGCCTGCAGAAGTTGGTGCTCATAGATGTCTAGCGCAGGATCTTGAAAGATCTGCCACCAGGTGCCCTTGGGGATTGCATCTTTAGGCGCAGCCTGTTCCCATGGAGGCTGCGTTTTCCATGCATCGGGAGTCGGCGCAGGCGCCGACGGCCGTGCATACCGAGGCCCCACCGTGCAGCCACTGCAAAGGAGCAGACAACCAAGCGCAAGGCGAGAGGCGTGCTTCACTGCTGACGTCCTTTGCTGTTGCGGCTCGGAGTCAGCTGATCCTGGTTCTGGTGCCCGGGGTGGTCGTTCACGTCGCCCTGCGGCTGCTCCGGATTTTCTTCCGTGCGCGTGCTTTGCGGAGTCTGGGGATGGCGGGCTGCGGATTGATCCCGACCTTGTCCCGCTGATGGAGGAGCCAGGTTTACCAATTGCCCCTCTTCTAACGAATCGGACGGATTGATTATTACCTGGTCTTCGGTGGTGACCCCGGCGAGAACTTCAAGGGTGGTCCCATAGTCCTTCCCGATGCTGATGGCCCGAAGTTCCACCTTCCGGTCCGGTCCGACAACAGCCAGTCGCGAGCCCTCAGACCGAAACAGCATTGCATTTACCGGAACCGTGACTTTGTTGACGTCGGAGCCGATGGCGAAATGAACTTCACCGAAAGAGCCAGGCAAAAGGCGCCCCGACTTGTTCGGCACATCGACTTCAGTTAGCAATGTTCGCGTATTCGGATCGATGGCCTCGGCGGTCCGTGCTACTTTCGCTGAGAAACGCTCTCCCGGAAACTCCTGCAGAGTTATGGTCGTCTCTTCCCCGACGCGGATGAATGGTGCGTAAGCCTGAGGAACGCTGATGTAGACGCGCAGCGGATCGACCCGGGCGACATCGAACAATTCACGGCCGGCGGCACCCGCGCCGGCGTTAATTAGTGCTCCGGGATCCACGTTGCGTCGTGTAATGACACCAGAAAATGGTGCATAGACTTTCTTGAATCCTTCAAGCTGCTCCAGACGCCGCACGTTGGCATCAGCCGCTGCCAGGTTTGCTTGCGCTTGCCTGTACCCGCTGGTTTGCTGGTCGGCTTCCTGTGCAGAGACCGAGTCGCTCTTGCGGAGGTTCTCCCAGCGGTCCGCGCTGATCTTGGCAAGCTCCAGTTGCGCCACGATCTGCTGTCGAGTGGCGCGCGCCTGGTTCAATTCCTGATCGACCTCTGGGGTATCAATGGTTGCAAGCAGTTCGCCCTCATTCACGCGGCTTCCAATGTCCTTGTACCAGCGAACGAGGTAGCCGCTGGTGCGGGCGTAGATCGGTGATTCCTCAAACGCCTGCAAGGTACCGGGTAAGACGAGTTCCTCATCGGGTTTTTCCGCCAATGGGTGAACTACGGCGACGGTTGGAATCGTCTGCTGCTCAGTTTCCTTGGCTAATGCCTGCTCGTGACTCGCACGACTGATCAAAGTAATCGCGCCGGCCACGATCAACGCCAACAAGGCAAGGCCGACGACCATCAACGCGCGGCGCGGGGCAGCAGGAAGAACCTCGGGCGGAGGCTCAACGGCGTGCGTTTGGTGCCTGGACCGCTCCTTCATCGCAGCGATCTCTTGGTCGCGTTCTGCCTGGGTCTCGTGATGGGGCTCGTTTTCGACCCGATGACCGCCGTAACCGGTACTTTCCCGTTGCTCCCGTATTTGATCGTTCTCCACCTTCATGCTCCACTCCGAGTGTATGAAGACCTTTTCAGACTACACCTGCTGTTCTCGTGCGCGCCGCGCTTCTCTCCGGCTATGGAAGATGGCGAACACGCTTGGTACAAAAAACAAGGTTGCAACCGTGGCAAACAACAACCCACCGATGACGGCACGTCCCAACGGCGCGTTCTGCTCGCCACCCTCGCCGAATCCCAGAGCCATGGGCACCATTCCGATGATCATCGCCAGCGCGGTCATCAATACTGGGCGTATACGGGTGTAACCGGCTGCCACGGCCGCCTGAACCGCGGGCACACCCTCATCCATCTGTTCGCGCGCGAAGCTCACCATCAGAATGGAGTTCGCTGTGGCTACACCCATACACATGACGGCTCCCGTAAGAGACGGCACATTCAACGTTGTATGGGTCAGCAGCAGGAACCAGCAAATTCCCGCTAATGCCCCCGGCAAGGCCGTAATGATGATGAATGGATCCAGCCAGGACTGAAAGTTGATCACGATCAGCAGATAAACCAGCACAATCGCGCCGATCAGTCCAAGGCCAAGCCCAATGAACGATGAACGCATGGTCGAAACCTGCCCACGAACCACGATGTGGGTTCCTCGCGGTAGTTTTCCCTCGAAGCTTTTCAGGACCTCCTGTGTATCCACTGCCACCGCGCCCAGATCGCGGTCCTGCGTGCTGGCGTAGACATCGATGATGGGCTGCACGTTGTAATGATTGACGGTCGCCGGCCGCACCGTGGGACTGACCTGCACCAGGTTTCCCATCAGTTGCGGTCCTTGCTGGGAAATGACCGGGATGTTCATCAGGTCCTGCAGGTTTGTCATCCTATACGGCGGTGCCTGAACGGCCATCTGATAGGTAACTTTGTTGGTTGGATTTAGCCAGAAGTTGGGAGCTGTCTGAAAGCTGCCGCTCAGCGAAACCAGCGCACTCTGCGCCACGTCGCGCGCTGTGAGCCCCACCTGAGTCACCCGCGTCCTCTGGATATCCATGCGCAGCGTCGGCAGCGACATCAATTGCTGAACGTGCACATCTGCCGTTCCGGGAATGTGCCGCAGGCGCGAAGCAATCTGCTGAGCAATTTTGTAATTACTCTGCAGGTCCGTTCCCACGACCTGGATATCGATCGGAGCGGGAATACCGAAATTCAGGATTTGCGTGACGATATCAGCCGGCTGAAAGAAGAACTCGACTCCGGGAAAATGGCGTGGCAGAAATTCCCGCAGGTGCCGCGTTAGATCCGCAGTCGGGGGATGTGTTTCCGGATTCAACGCGATCAGGATCTCGGCATCGCTGGTACCAATGGTTCCGTTCGAACTGTACGACTGATTGATGCCCGAGTTTGGCAGGCCGATGTTGTCCAGAATAGTCTGCAACTGTCCCTGAGGAATCTCTTCGCGCAGGGAGTTTTCAATCTGGTCACAAAGCCGCGCCGTCTCTTCGACACGCAATCCGGGACGTCCGCGAACGTGCAGGCGGAGCAATCCGGCATCCACCTGTGGAAAGAAATCCTGTCCCAGGAATGAATACAGCCCGAGCGACAGCACGCAGAAAAGCAGGAAGCAAATCGCGAATATGCCGCGATGCGCAACCGTAGTTTCCAGCAATGCTTCGTAACTGCGCCGGAACTCCTCGAACTTCCGTTCAAATCCGCGCTGGAAACGTCCCAGGGCCGACTTCGCCGTTTCTGCGCGATGCTCATGCCCGCGCATGATGTACATGACAAGTGTCGGAATCAGCGTTCGCGAAAGCAGGTAGCTGGCCAGCATGGCGAAGCTCACGGCTTCCGCCAGTGGCACAAACAGGAACTTCGCCACACCGCTCAGAAAGAACATGGGCACGAACACGATGCAGATACTGAGCGTCGAAACAAACGCGGGCACCGCGATCTGCTGGGCTCCATCCAGAATCGCCTGACGCATTTCCTTGCCCATGGCCAGATTGCGTTCAATATTCTCGATCTCCACCGTCGCGTCATCGACCAGGATGCCGACTGCTAAGGCTAGTCCGCCCAGTGTCATGATGTTGATCGTCTCTCCGATCGCACCCAACAGAATGATCGACACGAAGATAGATAGGGGAATCGAAATCGAAATGACGATGGTCGGCCGCCAGTCACCCAGAAAGATCAGAATCATGCAAGCCGTGAGCGCCGCTGCTATCAGCGCCTCTCGAAGCACCCCACTGATCGACGCTCGCACGAACAAAGACTGGTCAAACAGGTGGGAGATCTTCAGTTCCGGCGGCAATGACTGGGCAGCCTGATCCACGATGCCTTTTACCCCGGCAACAATTTGGAGCGTCGACGCGCTGCCGTTTTTGTAGATCGACATCAACGCGCCCCGGTTCCCATCTTGGCGCACGATGTTGGTCTGCGGCGCAAATCCATCGCGGATATGGGCCACGTCGCGCATGTAGAGCGTCGATCCTCTCGTGGTCTTCACCGGAAGATCGTTCAACTCCGCAATCGTCTGCGGCGTGCCGTTCATTTCGATGTCATATTCCAGCGGGCCCATCTTCATCGTGCCAGACGGCAGGATGATGTTCTGCGCGTTTACCGCATTTACGATATCGACGGGAGAGAGGCCGTAAGCCTGCAGCTTCGACAGGTCGAGGTCGACTTGAATCTGTCGCAGTTTGCCCCCGTAGGGATATGGTGTCGCCGCACCAGGTACGGTTGCCAGATAGGTCCGCAAGAAGTTCTGCCCTAGATCAAACAACTGCTGCTCGGGTAGGGTCCTGCTGCTCAGTCCCAACTGGATAACTGGCGTGGTTGATGCGCTGTAGGAAATGATGAGAGGCGGCGTAGTTCCGGGCGGCAAACTTCGCACGCTCGTCTGGCAAATGGCTGTAATCTGCGCGATTGCGCCCTGGACATTCGTCCCCGGGCGAAAGAAGACCTTGATGATACCCAATCCATAAACGGACTGGGATTCCATATGTTCGATATCGTTGACCGTCGTGGTGATTCCACGCTCAGAGTTGGCCACAATTCGATCAGCCATGTCCTGCGGGGACAGTCCCGAATAAAACCACACGACCGAAACAACGGGGATATTAATGTCGGGGAAGATGTCCGTCGGCGTGCGCACCAACGTCACGAAGAACAGAATGATGATGACGATCGCCATCACCACAAACGTATAAGGCCGTCTTAGGGCTAGAGCAACAATCCACATTCGCTAACCGCTCCAGAATCCAGAAACACATTTCGACGTGCTGCCCCAAAAACACGAATCAATGCCACCTTAGATTCGATACTCACCGTATCGGATTCTAATTAGATGTGCTCGATTATATGGTAAGGTTAGCGGTATGCGCCAACGCTTAGTGGCTGAGTACAGGAGTAACGGTAAGCGGCCTCCAGGGCGCCCGCGAAGCGAACAAGCGCGTCAGGCAATTCTTCGTAGTACTCTCAAAATCCTTGGTCAGAACGGCTTTTCCAACTTCAAGATCGAGGAGGTGGCCGATCAGGCCGAAGTCGGCAAAGCCACAGTCTATCGCTGGTGGCCAAACAAAGGCGCACTTATCGCGGATGCCTTTGCCGGCAGCATTACCCGCAAACTTCATTTCCCGGATACCGGGTCCGTTTACACCGACATGAGCCAGCAGATGCGACAACTGGTAAAGGTATTTCGCAGCCGTCGGGGACGCATCGTTTCTGCCATCCTGGCGGCAGGACAGACCGACAAAGATCTGATCGCCGCGTTCCGCGAACGCTTCCTTTGGCCCCGCCGCCGGGAAGCATACAGCACTCTACGGCGCGCGATCACGCGTGGTGAGATCCGCAAGGATGCGGACCTCGACCTCCTCCTGGATTCTCTGTACGGCCCGATCTACATGCGCTTCCTTATCCAGCACGATCGCCTGACTCCTGAATTCGTCGATCGCCTTTGCGCCCTCGTTCTGGGTGGAGCAAAACCTGCGCGGAGTGCCCCTCGGACTGCCCGAGTGTCCTGATGCATCAATACTGCGGCAAATTATCTGCTGATTCTGTTGTTCCGCTCCTCGACGAGAGCGAGCACCTGGACGGTGGTGCCCTCTGACCGTCTCTCCGACTGCGGAACTGCCTTGACTTCTCCACCTAGCACTTGAGAATTCAACAGCTTACCGAATGAGCTGTTGTTTATCCCTTGGGCATTGCCACAACCGGGAGTGGTGTCTTACAAGAAGGACCTGCGAAGCCGAAATGGTATCTGGCTTCCGAAGACTCTATGATGACTCGCCTCTTGCTTCTAACCTTCGTACTTTCTTGCTCCGCTCTTTCCTTCGCTCAGGGACAGCAAAGCCCCGCAGAGCTCCCTCAAGCAATGGAAGCCTTGCGTCAAAGTGCAAGCTCGAAAACCGAGTTCACCCTGGATCACTCCATGTTAGTCTTCGCCTCAAAACTGGACTCCGAGAATCAGGATCTTCTTCGAGTGATCGCCGGCGTGAGGGGTGTTTCGGTCCACAGATATCGCTTCGCCGAACCTTGGGCCTACGATCTGGATGCTCTTCGCTCCGTCAAAAATCAATACGATGCCGCCGGATGGATGCAACTCGTGAACAAGCACGACAGAAACGGCGTCCCCGGCGTAACCGATCTATGGATTCTCTGGCAGAAGGAAGCAATCAGCAACGTTGCGATACTGATTGCCAGGTCTACGTCGGTCGATTTCGTCGAGGTTTCTGGGTCCATAAGCCCACTCGACTTATCCCATCTCGCCGGACATTTCGGCATCCCCAAGATCGAAGGCGGGGTACGCGTGCCGGCTCAGCACCGCTGAGGCACCGCCTTGCTGGTCCTGCTCTCGCAATCTTTCTGATTGCCGCCAAACCAAGTTTGACACCTCCTTCAGCGGCAGGGTAGGTTCTCATTTCGAAGGGCGTTGTGATTCTGATCTGCGGCTATGCGCTTGGAGGGGCCTACGCGGGCTCTAGCGGCAGAACAGCCTTGAAGGGGAGCGATGGCATCTAGCACATCGATTCGATGGCTGACGAGATTCCTGCGGCCACTCGGTCTGGCCATACTCTCGGTCGCATTGGCTTTCGCTTTCACGGTGCTGTTGCAACCTCTCTTTCCGTACCCTTTCTTATTTCTCTTCTTCGGGGGAGTGATGGCCAGTGCCTGGTTCGGTGGCGCTGCCGCTGGAATATCGGCCGTCCTGCTCTCGACCGTGCTCGTGGATTACTTTTTTGTGCCGCCCGTGCATTCCTTTTCAATCGGCGCGACAGCTGAAGCCTATTTTGCCGCATTTGTGTTGTGCGCTCTGGCCGCGAGCTGGATCAGCTCCGCAAAAAAGAAAAGTGAAGATGCACTTCAGGAAGCGCTCGACCACTTGGAAGTGCGCGTCTCGGAACGGACTGCCGAACTCCTGAAAACACAAACTGAACTCGCTCGTCTCTCGCACTTTCTCAGCATGGGCGAGTTGACGGCTTCGATCGCTCACGAGATCAATCAGCCTCTGACCGCAGTCGTCACGCACGGTCATGCATGTCTGGAATGGCTCTCGGCCGATCCACCCAATCTCGATAAGACCAGGAATACCATCGCACGGATCATCCAGGACGGAACTCGCGCCGGCGCTACAATCAGCCGTGTGCGCGCGCTCTTTAAAAAGGAAGCTCCAGTCAAAGACTGGCTCGACGTCAATGAAGTCATCCATGAACTGACGATGTTTCTAAGAGATGAAGCGACACGGCGTGGCGTTTCCGTGCATACCAACCTTGTGGCAGGATCGCCAAAAATCAAAGCAGACCGCGTGCAGTTGCAGCAGGTGCTCTTGAACCTTCTTAGTAATGCCATGGATGCGATGGCCGATATCACGGATCGCCGCAAAGAACTGATCATTAGCACGCGGGTCGAAGAAACCAATATGGTGGTATGTGTCGAGGACTCCGGAAAGGGGCTGGATGCCCAGGTCGCCGAGAAGATCTTTACTCCATTCTTTACGACCAAACCGGACGGAATCGGACTCGGACTGTCCCTCAGCCGATCGATTGTAGAAGCTCACGAAGGCCGGCTCTGGGCATCGCCGCGAGCGTCCGGCGGCGCTGTTTTTCAATTCACATTTCCAATTCGCCGACGAGAATCCGATGGCTGAAGCACCCGCAACTGTTTTTGTCGTGGATGACGACCCCTCGGTACGCGATGCCATCAGCAACCTCCTCGAATCGGTGGGAATGCGCACCGAGGTGTTCCCGTCTACAGAGGCATTCTGGAAGGCACGTCGACCAGACGGCCCGTGCTGTCTCGTGCTGGACGTACGGCTTCCAGGCACTAGCGGCCTTGAATTTCAGGAAATGCTGATCAAGAAGGAAGTTTCTATCCCCATCATCTTCGTTACAGCCCACGGAGATGTACCTATGACCTCTCGGGCCATGAAGGCGGGCGCGATCGAATTCCTCATGAAGCCGTTTCAGAAGGACGAACTGCTCACAGCGGTTCGCCATGGGCTGGAGCGTGACCGCATCCGTCGTGGACAAGAGGCCGAACTCTCCGCGTTGAAGGTTAAAGTTGCTCAACTCTCGGACCGCGAACGGGAAGTCATGGACTTGGTGGTGACGGGACTCATCAATAAGGAAGTCGGCGCCAAGCTTGGGTTGAGTGAAGTAACGGTAAAAATCTATCGCAGCCGTGTAATGCAAAAGATGGAAGCTGCGTCCCTCGCTGATTTAGTCAGGATGGCGGACAAACTCAAGCCGCGTGTGTAACCTCTGATTCTGATGTGACGAATTCGTTTTTTCCATCGCTTTGTATACCAAAGGATGATTGTCGTTCCGCATGCCGACTAATACTGTGTCCCCATGAGCGCTACCAGCGCGTGGGAAGTGACACCAACATCCGTACTCGTCGGATCGAAGTCCGATCCGGTTGCTCTGCAACATGCCTTTTTGAATCGCATTGCCACTCGAATGACCTCGGCAATCCCGGTTGGGCAGGTACTGGTGCAGCTTGTGGACTTTGTTACCTCGATGGTCGAGTGCGATTCGTGCTTTGTCTATGTTCTCGAAGGCGATGAACTGGTGCTCCGAGCTTCCAAAAATCCGCATGTCGAGGTCGTGGATCGCCTGAAGCTCAAAGTCGGGCAGGGCATTACTGGTTGGGTTGCCCAGCATAAGCAGCCGGTAGCGGTTTCCCGCAGTGCCGCAAGTGATGCCCGGTTCCAATTCTTTAACGAACTTCCCGAAGATCGTTTCGAATCATTTTTGTCGGTGCCGCTACTGAGTAGAGGAAGTGTTGTTGGTGTGCTCAATCTTCAGAATCGGGCCCCGCATATCTACAGTGAGCGCGAAATCTCTCTCATTTCAACAGTTGGCTTCCTCGTCGGTGCGGAGATCGAACTGGCCTGCCTCGAGAGAGAGAAGTCCCAACTGGCAGGCCAGCTCCAGCTCAGAAAAATTGTAGAGCGGGCCAAGGGGATCATGCAGCGGGAACTGAAGATCAGCGAACCTGAGGCGTATGCAATGCTGCAACGCCAGAGCCAGCAACGACGCAGGCCAATGAAGGACATCGCAGAAGCAATCGTTCTGAGTCACGCTATTACACATGAGAAGAGCAAGTCCCCCTCACCGTCGATTCAAAAGGTAATGGACTAAATGAGAAATTTGAATTTGACTTTGCAGAGGGTAAAAAGCAGTATCTGGGATCGGAAGTAAGATTACCGTACTTAGGGCAGTTCCTTCTTTCCGACGCCGAAGAGAAACATGTCTCAGGCACGACGCGGTGCCGAACCAAGACAAATTTCTATTTGAGGAGTGCGCGACTGCGCAACGGTCACTGTGAGCGGCTGCTTGTCGCGATATCGTTGGCTGGGGAAGCGTGTCTCTACGTACTCTTGCGGCGGCCAGAAGTCGAGACTGGAACGTTCGGGTTCACGTTGGGATAGCAGATATGAGGGAGCCAGATGGACGGGAAGACAGCGCTATTCGAATTGCTGATGGCGGGATTCTTCGCTGTAGCTTGTTTGCGGGCTCACGGCACCATTGCCGTTGGCCGCAGAGTGACCATTGGTGAGTTGTTGAGGATGCCGCATCGACTGGAGAGACTGCGCCGCACGCGCTGGCAATGGGCTTCGATGATCGCGATCCTGCTCGCAGTTCGGCTGCAGCAGGCAGTTCCCCTGGGACTCGAAGTCATGATCGCAGTTCAGTTTGTCCTTTTTATGGCCCTTCCAGTTCGGCCTGAAGTGGAGGGCGGAGTGAAAGGCCGATGAAGCCACTGTGGGAAGCTGCCGATTTCGTCCGGCGAACCCACCAGCGATTGCGCTTCGGAGAGCTATCGAGAGCGCCGCTGCGGCTGCTGAGATTTGAATTGCGGGGCGATGAAGCGGAGTGCGAGTGGTTGGCTCGTCCGCCAGATCCGTGGGATGCGGATCTGCCTTCGGCCATCGCACACAGGAACCAGACGTATCAGGCGTTACGCGACACCATCGCTATTCGAGAGCTCATGTTCGCTGCGATTTCGGATATTAGAACCGCGAAGTTGCGCGTTTATCGCCAATCAGAGGGTTCAGCCGAACTCGTCATTACAGGTACGGTGACTCGCGAAGACAAGCCACCGCTTCGAGTCACTTCGATCGCAATGCAGGCAAAGCTTTGCGGTCTGCACTTCACGCTCGAGGACGGAGTTTTAGGGACGCTATCTGCAAGGGTGCGGAATCTGGGTTACGCAACTTAACTCGTAGTGGGTTTTTTAGCTCAAGGAGGCAATTGATGGCAGCAACATCGGGGCAGGGCCGTTCGTTTGGGACATTCCTGGTCGGGCTAACCGTAGCCTGTGCCGGAATCGCATATTTCTCCAGCGGAATTGGCAAGTTCGCGCTGGTCGTTGGCGTGGTGATCTTCGGTCTGAGTCTTCTCCAGTTTCTCAAACTCAAGCCGCTCGAAGGACCACCAGCCCAGATTGCAGGCGCAGGCGGCATGAAGTCTCTCGGAGCATTCGTAGCATGCTTTGGTTGGCTTCTGGTTCTCGGCGGACTTCACGTCGTCACTGGCACTGGAGGCCGTATTGCTCTAGGGCTCGTTGGAATTGCAGTGAGTCTGTTTGGCATCCTTTTCGTCTTGCCCGCCGCGTTTAACAAGAGCGCGATTTGGAAGGCGTAGGGCAATGCCGATAGCGGCGAACAATAAATGACTATGGAGCACAAAATAATGAGACGGATAGTACGAGCCTGTTCGTGTTTCTGCCTTTTTGCGACCGTGCTTTCGCTATGCACAGTGGCTCTCGCACAAGCCGCGGCGCCAGCGTCAGCCACAACCCCACCGCCATCAGCTGCGACAGCCGAGCTTAAAGATGCTGCCGGCAAAGCTCCCGCCACGGACGCATTGAAAGCGGGAGATCCCGGCGGCACTCTCACGGGAAGCATCAGTGATGTTCCTGCCTCAGACTCAAAGGTCGGCGTCACATTGCCCGATGTAGCAAACCAGGTCGGCCAGAACAAGATTGGCATCAATTTCACTTGGACGCTGGTTTGCGGCTTTCTCGTCATGTTCATGCAGGCTGGATTCGCAATGGTGGAAGCTGGCCTTTGCCGTGTGAAGAACTCGAATCACACTTACATGATGAACTTCTTCGTCTATGGGTGCGGCCTCCTCGCCTACTGGTTGATCGGGTTTGCCATTCAGATGGGCGGTTCCGCGGGAAACGGAAACCTCGGCGGACTGAATCCACTGAATGTCGAACACCCGATCACGTTGTTCGGCAAGACGTGGGGTATTTTCGGCGGAAGCGGAATGTTCCTAGGTGGCCATACCTATGACGTCGGTGTGATGGTCATTTTCCTGTTCCAGATGGTCTTCATGGATACAGCACTGACGATTGTCACCGGAGCGTGCGCTGAGCGATGGAAGTTCCTGACCTTCTCGGTTTCTTCGGTGCTGATGGGAGCCTTTACTTATCCGCTATTCGCAAATTGGGCGTGGGGCGGAGGGTGGCTGGCACAGCTTGGAACAAACCTGGGCTTAGGCAAGGGCTATTGCGATTTTGCCGGTTCGGGAGTCGTGCACGCAGTGGGAGGTCTGACGGCGCTAGCTGTATGCCTCATCGTTGGCCCACGGATCGGAAAGTTCAACCGAGATGGTTCGAGCAACGTGATTCTCGGGCACGACATCTCCGCGGTGCTGATCGGATGCTTCATTCTGGCATTCGGTTGGTTCGGGTTCAACCCCGGCAGCACGCTGGGCGCATCGGCAAACGGCAATCTGCGTATCGGTTCGATCGCAGTGAACACTATGCTTGCCGGATGTACCGGGACATTTGGAGCCATCCTTTACATGTGGATCATGAAAGGAAAACCCGATGCCTCGATGAGTGGCAACGGATTGCTCGCTGGACTGGTGGCGATCACCGCGCCTAGCGGGTTCGTCAATCCCACGAACTCCGCGATCATTGGCCTGATCGCGGGAGTTCTGGTATGCGTGAGCGTCGCATTCATCGAAGGCGTCCTGAAAGTTGACGACCCAGTGGGCGCGATCTCCGTTCACGGAGCCAATGGGCTTTGGGGTGTGCTCTCTGTCGGGCTGTTCGCCGACGGCACCAGCAACTATGGAGGCAGCTGGAATGGAGTCACAGGCTCTGTCACTGGGCTGTTCTACGGTGACGCAAGTCAACTGGCTGCACAGCTGATCGGCATCTCGACTCTACTGGGGTTCGTCTTCACCTTCAGCTTCGCCCTGAATATGGTTCTGGAGTTCTTCCTGGGGCATCGCGTTTCTGCCGAAAGTGAGGTCGCTGGCCTCGACCTTCCTGAGATGGGGCAACTGGGATATCCCGAATTCCTGTTTGCAAAGGAACCCGATATCTTCGTAACCCGTCCGCGGGAGTTCGCGATCGCGTAGTTCGTTCGCAACAGGGCTCCCGGCAGGCGTGATTCACCGCACCTGCCGGGACTTATTGATCCAACCACGACCTCGGGAGAATCCAATCTATGCCGGCAGCAGGAAACAAGTGTCCACTCATTCAGGCGGAAACAACTCCGGTTGCGCTCCAAAGTCAGGTCTCATCACTTGCCCTCGCTTCGATCTCACAGGAGGGGCAGGAACTTCTGCTCCGAATGTTTTCTGATCCTTACCTGCTCGAGAAAGAGGAACGCGCGAATCTTGTAAGTCAACTGAAAGAGTCCGTTGCCCAGTTTCCGGAAGTGTCGGAGCTTCGCGTGCTTTTGGGGATGGCGCTGTGCGTCAATTTCGATGCCCAATCTGCGATTGAGGAACTCCGACAGTCGGTGCGGCTCGCTCCCAACAGCTTCATCGCGCAGCTCAAGTTCGGCGAGCTCTGGATGCGTCTCCGAGTGATCGATCAGGCAGAAGAGCACACGCTACTTGCCGCAAAACTGGCGCGAAACATGGCGCAGTGTGAAATGGCGCGCAGACAGGCTTCCTCAATTCGAAGGATGAAACGCGAGGGCATCGAACGAGGAGGATATGGCACACCCCTGCGAAAGCTCACCTCTTCGCTTCGTCGTATCTGGATGCGGCATCGCACCGAACCTTCTGCAGCACTTGATCTCAGCTGACCATGCACCCAGCCCTTCAGCTTGCGTTGCTGGTCGCCATTCTGCTGCCGGCTGGCAAATTCGCAGCATCGTTGTGCACGCGGCTTGGTATCCCGGCTATTCTGGGCGAGCTTCTGGTCGGCGTATTGCTCGGTCCTGGCGCGATAAATCTTCTCCACCGTCCTTTATTCGAAGGGGGGCTGGCAAGTGGCGCCCTCATGCTGCTCGCTCAACTCGGCGGCATGGTGCTGATGTTCACGGCAGGAATCGAGACCGATATCGAGCGCATGCGGGAAGCCAGCGTAACCGCATTTGTCGTGGCACTCTCAGGAGTGATTTGGCCCTTTCTCCTGGGAGCTGGCGTCGGTTATCTATTCGGGCTGTCTTGGACGACCTCGTGTTTTCTTGGCGGCGCGTTGACGGCGACGAGCGTGTCGATCTCGGCGCGGACACTGATGGATGCAGGCAAGATGTCCTCACCTGAAGCCACGATCATTCTAGGTGCCGCCGTGATTGACGACGTAATGGGGCTTTTTGTACTCGCCTTTCTCGCCGCCTCGAGCACCTCCGCGCACGGAGAGCCATTCGGCGTCGCGGCAGCTACAACGGCTTGGCTCCTGCCGCGCATGGCGTTCGCGACGAACCATCCTTTACTCATCCAGATGGTTGTTATCAGTTTGAGCGTATCCGCATTCTTCGTGGTGGGCTATGGCGCCGCTCGAAAGTGGCTGGATCCTCTGATGAAACAACTGCGCAAGCTCTCTGCGAACGAAGCCGTGCCAAGTTGCGTGTTGGCGCTGGTCTTGCTCTACGCCATCGGAGCGGAGTGGCTCGGCAGCGTGGCTGGGATTACAGGTGCCTACCTGCTCGGATACGTTTTTGCGCAGTCAGAGTTCAAGGCCGATGTTGAGCGAAGTTTCTATGCAATCGGCCATGGTTTCCTGATACCCCTGTTTTTCGTTTCCATTGGCCTCACCAGCGATTGCCGCGCTTTGTCGGGACATTGGGTACTGATGTTCGTTGTATTGGTAGTAGCAGTTGTCGGAAAACTCGTCGGCTGCGGACTCGCAGCTTTGGGCTCCGGAATGGATTGGGTGCGCAGCCTTCGCGTCGGTTGCGGAATGATCTCGCGCGGTGAAGTGGGTCTGATCGTGACCGCCATGGGCGCTAGTACGGGAATTTTCGGCAAATCAGAGGTGGCGGTCATGGTCGCGGTGGTTCTGCTGACGACCCTGTTGACTCCGCTAGCCCTTCGCGGCACCTATCAACTCAAATCCAGGCAAGATGCTGAACAAGGCTTATACGATCATGAAGTTCCCGCGCTCGATGAACCTAATCCATTGTTGGCAGACCATGCTTCAACTACTCTGAGCGAATCGATCAACCAATGAGAACTCCCGTCCATCCCGGCGACCAGATCGACCATTACAAGATCGAAGGTGTAGCCGATCGCACTGGCTCCGCTTCTGTTTTTCGTGCCATTGACCTGCGAACACAGAATACTGTGGCCATCAAGATGCCCGACCCTGAGATGGAAGCGGACCCTGTGTTCTTCGAACGATTTCAGCGGGAGCAAGAGATTGGAAGATCGCTCCATCATCCAGGCATTCTAAGGATCTTTTCTGACGAACAGCGAAGCCAAACCTATATCGTTAGTGAATGGTTCGACGGAGTGTCACTCCGTCAAATCCTGAACACAGAAAAACTCAGTCACGATCGCGCGATTCGCATTGCTCTGAATATCGCGAACGCGTTGGCTTATATTCAGGACCGCGGAGTGCGACACCGTGATGTGAGGCCGGAGAACATCCTGGTAGGGGCGGCGGATGAAATCAAGCTGACGAATTTCGGTACTGCGACGAAAACTGGTGCCCGCCGGATTACGTTCACTAACATCGCTCAGGTTGTAGGCGTCTCAGAGTATGTGTCCCCAGAAGAACTGAATGGCAAGCGCGACGACGCCCGCAGTGACATATATTCCCTGGGAGTGATCCTTTACGAAATGTTGACCCGGAAGACGCCATTTCAGGGCTCAAGTCCGTACGATCGATTGCTGAAGCATCCCCTGCCGCCGCGCGAACTTGACGCCTCCATCTCGGTTCAACTTCAGGAAGTTATCTACCGTGCCCTCGAACGGGAACCGAAGGATCGATATGCCAATGCTCACGAATTCTCATCTGATCTCGCGAATTTGGATAGTGTAAACGTTATTCGCCGTCCGCAGTCGCAGGCTATCCAAAAGGCACCGGTGTCGGTCGGAAAACGCGTGATCCTGTTCCTCGGAATCGCCGCTCTTCCCGTCGTGATCTTCGTCTTGCTTCTCTATTTTGCACACGCACGTTAACGAGGCGCACGCTCCTTGAATGCCCATCATGAAGCTGATGGATGATCGGCTCACCAGAGGGCTTTCCCCGCTTTTCTGTTGAAAACCGACGGAGCAGCCATTGTGCAGGATTAGGCAATGGGCTTTCCTGCTTTTCCAGAACTATTTGCTCGTGGCCTCGCCTTCCACCAACTTGTAACGATACTGTTCCCGCTCGTCTTTTGTGGCGTCCTGTCGCAAGCGCGCAAGTTGCTTCAGCAATTCCGGAATTTCACTCTTCTTGTCAGTCCTTCGTAATGCCTGGATCAGGTGATAGAGCGCCGTTTGGTCTTTTGGGTCGATCTCGAGCGCCTTGCGGCACTGCATGGCAGCGTCCGCATATTGTCCGGACTGCAGGTAAAGCTTCGCCAGGACACTGTGAGCGGGACCAAGCGAAGGCCGCAGCGCAACCGCCCTCTTCGCCGAACGCATGGCCGTTTGAAATTCAGGACTGCCCGGTGTCGCCCCCTGCTGCGTGAGGATATCCGCCTGCATGTAAAGGAGGATTGGATCATCGGGTCTTCGAGCCAGTTTCTCCTGAACCTCGGTTAGCCCGTGCGAGAGATCATTTCGCTGTACCGCGGCTAGTCCCTGCGCCGCCACAGTGAGAGATTGACTGGGGTCTAGTTCGTACGCCTTCTCGAAGTCTTCCTCTGCCTTGTCATACTCCGCGAGTTGCACATAAAGGACGCCGCGCGCAAAAAACAGCGGTGCAGCATTCGGCACAAGACTGATCCCGTCATTTACGACGTTGATTCCGACCTGGAAGGACTGGTGCCTCGCCGCGATCATGGCGAATTGCACGTAGAGACTAACGTTGTGGGGATCCAGCAGGATGGCCTGCCGCAGGGCATCCACTGCTTTGTCGGTGTCGTGTGCCGCTTCGTACGCAGAGGAAGCCAGTTCCAGCGTCGCGGCATCAGGGTTGGTACGCAATAGCGGATCGAGCGTCATCAGCGCTTCCTGCGGCGTGTGAGCCATCAGTTGAACGGATGCCAAAACCTGACGCTCGCGCGGATCGTCGGGATTCAAGGCCACCACACGCTGTTCAACGATTACCGCCTTGTCAGCTTGTTTGAGCCGAACCAGGCATGTCGCATATGCATGCAGAGCGTCCGGTTTGGCATCGAATAGCGCGCCTGCCTTTTGAAAATGAGGAACCGCCGCCGGACAGTTCCCGCGCTGGTATTGAAGCACTGCCAGCATACCGTGTGCCACCGCATCGTCAGGGTGTATGCGAAGCAGTCTCTGGAGCAAAGGAATGGCCTTGGGACTAGCTTTCGCGAATTCGATCTGAGCGGCCCCCTGCAACGCCGGTAGATAGTCAGGAGCGATTTTAAGGGCCGTCAGAAACGACGCTAGCGCTTCCTTCGTCCTACCATTCCCGGCGTACGCGGTGCCTTGCATGGCCCAAAGCCTCGCGTCGGCAGGCGACAGCCGAAGGGCCGGCTGAAGCAATCCGAGCGCTGTTGAGAATTCTCTGTTGCGTAGCGCGGAGGCGATCGCGTCGATCTGATCCGTCGTTTGTGCGCACGCACAGGACAGAAAGAGAATCGCCGTAAGAAGGAATTCATGTTTCCGGAAAAAATGCATCCTGCAATCGGCCACTCTGGCGGCCTCGCCACTTCCGCTGATGACAGATGTTGCCCGAGAGTAGGCTCAATGATCTTACGCCACCGGCAGCATACGACATGAGCAAGCCCCCACGGCAGATCACAACCAGCAGCCTTACAAATACAAAGCCCCGCCGCTTCGGCTAAAGCGGCAGGGCGTCCCCCTCTGAAAACAGCAGTTAGAATGTGATCCTTGCACCGAACTGCCAGTTGCGCGGCAACTGCTGAGCGGTTGCTTTCCCGAAGGTGCTATCCGCCAAGTTGCTGTCGAATCCCGTCAGGTTTACGCGATTGAAGACATTGAAGAATTCAAACCGCAGTTGCAAGTCAACTCTCTCGGCGAGATGAGTGACTTTGTAGAAGTTGACGTCGGTCTCGGCGAAGTTAGGCTGTCGGAATTGATTTGCCTTTTCGTTACCCTCGCCACCAAAGCTCGCAGGAGACGTAAACTGCCCGGACGCAAAAACTCCATTGAGGAATTCGCTTTTTGAATTTCCTTGATGGTAGCTCTGCGCGTCAGGATAGTCATTGTTGTCCCCGTCTGCATTGAAATCGCCGCTTCCCGCCCGGTACGAAACCGCGGGATCGGCGGCCGTGCACGGGCTGACAGCGCCAGACGCGCACAGAGCGAGGAATGGAGCACCTGTGTAGACCATCGCCGGATACCCACTCTGGAAAATGCTTGTTCCGCTGATACCCCAGCCCCCGGTTAGTCGGCCGATCAGACCCTCTCCCTTGTTCAGCCCCGGTAATTGATAGTTCAGCGTGAGCGAGAACCGGTTTGGAACATCCCATGGCGACGGACCGTAATACTGCGACGGGCTCACCTCGGCTGGATACACGCCGGCATCGTCTTGCGAACGCGAACGGGTGTATGAAGCATTGAAGAATCCGCGCCGTGAGAATCTCCCCTTGAACTCAAAGAAGATGCTCTCGTAGTTTCCGTATCGATCATTGTCGGTATACGCAATCGAACCGAAGCTCGAGTTCAATCGAATGGGAGCAGCACGAGTCAATAGGTCTCCCGAAAAGGCATTGATGTCCTGCCCGTAACTGACAACGCCGGCTTGGTTGCCTCCGCCGACAACGTTGTAGGAATGGGATCCCGCATAACCAACGGCAGCGGAGTATCTCGACCCCAGTTTTTGCTCCAATGTCAGTGACCAAATGTTCGCTTTCGGTGATTTTAGGTTTGGATTGATTGCGCCGATCCCGGCGTTGGCACCGACAATACCTCCTTTGGAGTCCAGACAGCCGCTCGCACCGAGGGTGGGACATATCGGCGACCCGGCCAATGGCGGATACGTGAATCCGAACGGCGGCTTTCCCCCTGTCCCAAGAACGAACAGTGGAGGAGTCGCTGTCCCGGCCGTAAATGTTGGAGTGATCGGGCCGGGCGGGCTGCCGCGGAATTCCTCCTGCACGTTTGCCTGCGTAAGCCAGTTGTTGTACACGCCGAACCCGCCTCGCAGCATCGTGTTGCCCTTCCCCGTCACGTCCCAGGCAAAACCAATGCGCGGGCTCAAAAGGTTATTTACTGAGTGGTTCAGGGCATTGTGGGTAGCCTTCGCAAATCCATTCGCTACTTCCTGCTCATGGGTCTGACCTGGTCCGAGATAGAAATTGCCAAAAACCGTGGTCGCACTCTTCGACCACGGGTTCCCACTATCGTCCCAGCGCAGGCCGAGCGTAAGCGTCAGGTTCTTTCTCGCTTTCCACGTGTCCTCCGCGAACAACCCCCAGGTTCGTGATGCGGCATCCCAAGACCAGAGCACTGGCTGTCCAGCAATCGGGTCGTACATCACATGGCCCTCCGTGTGAGGAGAGTCCTGGGCGAGTGTTAGCAGATTATCGAAATTGAATGTCGGCTGGGACCACGGACCCTGGAACGGTTCCACGTCATCGCCGTACCATCCTTCGTAACCGAACTTCAAGGTATGCGCTCCACGAACGTGCGTCAGTACATCACGCCAGTGGTAGTTGTGCTGTATGAAGTCCCCTTGTGCAAACCCCACCCCAAAGGCCTGTCCGGCCTCCGTGCTGATGCCGCTGACGGCGATGGACGGGATACTGTAATCCTTCGCCCCGCTGCCGAGCACACCTTCCACTCGGTTTGCGCCGAATATCGCCTCGTTCAGGGTGTTGGGGGAAAACGTATGCGTGTAATTGACCTGAAAGGCCCGCTGCCAGTTATTGTTGAGAGCCGAGAAGGCTGGTATCGCTGAGGCTGCACCATAAGTGAGCACAGTTCGATAGAAGCTTCCATAGACTCGATCTTTGCTGAAATTCTTGTCTACGCGCACGAAGTACTGCGTGCCATCCCGGATTTGTGGAGCGCTGAAGTTGCCCACGTCGATCATCGGTAGGTTGCAGGGGATGAACGCCGTGGCAGCCGTGTTACACCCGCTGGCTCCCGTGCCCAGAACTCCCGCGGCAGTCCCGTTATTGGCGACCGCGATCGATGACACATTCACGGGAGTGTACGTGGACAGCACATGGATTCCCGTGCCGTTGGGAAGGTTCTGCTGAGCCCAGGAAATAAACTGCGGGTCTGAAAATGTAATGGCCGAGTTTGTCGCCAGCGATGACCGCAGCGGCTCGACTGCAAAGTAGAAATAGAACTGTTTGTGAGGGATAATCGGCCCACCTACCGAGAACGACATATTGTTGCCGTGAAAGGCGAGATATTTCGGGCCGGAGAAGTGGGTCGTGGCGAACATATCCTGGTAGTAGTACCAATCCGCTGCCGAACCGTGGAACCGCTCCGTGCCAGATTTGGTGGTCAGTACCTCCTGAACGCCGGTTGCGCGGGTGTATTCCGGTGAAAACGTATTGACTTGAATGCTTGTTTCCTGGATGGACTCAGGATTGGGCGTCAGGTTCAATACGCCCTGTCGAATTCCACTGGTCACATCCAAGCCGTCGATCACATACATATTCGACATCTGGCCCTGACCGTTGGCACTCGCATCCACTTGGGTTTCGGTTGAGTAGTTGTCGACACCGGAACCGGGAGTTCCCGCCTTTCCGGGCTGGCCACCACCCATTGTTCCCAGGCCAGACACTCCAGCCGCCAGGGTCGTCAGCGTCACCAGATTTCTGCCTGCGACCGGCAACTCGGCTACGCCGGAGTTCTCCAGCGTCATTTGGTTCCGGCTCTCCGCAGTGTCAACCACCGGAGCTTCAGTGCTCACGACTATGGACTCCGTGACCGAGCCCACCTTGACACTGATCGGAACGTTCAGATTCTGTTCCGTGAGCAATGTCACATTTGCTTCCGCTTTCGCGAAGCCTGTGGCTTCCACGGTGATTCGGTAGCTACCCGGGGCAAGGCTGACAAAGCGGTAGTTGCCGGCGGTATCAGTGGTCGCGACGGCGGTGATTGACGTCGCCGTATTTACCAGTTGAACAGATGCCTTCGGGACACCGGCTCCCGTTGGGTCCTGCACAACTCCCTGAATGCTGGCGGTGAATTGGGCGAATGCCGCCGCGGTCAAGAGAACGAATAGAGAGCACAGACAAGAATTACGTCGAAATATCTTGCTACGGGCCATGGATTCCTCCCGTCAAATAACGGTGTTGTGAGCCGCCCCAGAAAACGTTTTCTCAAGTGTTCTAATATATAAAGACTAGGAATAATTCACTGTCAAGAACTTTTTTCCGAATTCGTTTTCTGGATCGAGTAGGTGCCAGGCGATTTAGAACTCGGGCTGCTGAGTTTCACTCCACACCCTACTGTTCAGGAGCGGCTCCAACCTTTGTTCTTCGTGATTCCTACCCCCTCCCGAATCGTCACCAGTTGATTGGCGGAGATCTTCTTATATTGTTCATGCAGCCCATTCGGCCAATACACATCCACATCGGCGAATGAAGTGGAACCGAGGCCAAAGTGCAGGCGGGGATCATTGCACGAATAGTAGCTCGACTGGCTGAGAACCGTTTGCGCTTGCACCTTCGTCCCAAAACGTACGAGAACTCTGGCGCCGATCGCACTTCGATTCGATTTCACCCCTTCCAGTTTCACCTTGAGCCAGTTCTGTTTTTCTTTCAGATCGTTCCGCAGCAGCGACGGCGGCTCGTTCATGTTGACGACGAGAATGTCGATATCGCCGTCGTTATCGAAGTCGCCAAACGCACACCCGCGGCTGCTATGAGGCGTCAAGACGCCTTCGCCGCCCTCCGATTCAATCTCTTCAAACGCTCCGTTGCCCAGGTTGCGAAACAAAACTCTCGGCGTCTTGTATGGGTATTGCGGCAGCTTTTTCTCGATTTCGGGATATACACTTCCGGTGACAAAGAACACATCCGGGTAGCCGTCGTTGTCCAGGTCGAAGAGACCGGCTCCCCAGCTGGTAAAGCGCGTCTCCACTGCGACCTTGGCCGCCCGCGTCATCTCGTCGAAGTTTCCGGTTCCGTCATTGCGATAGAGGCCGCACGTGTCGCCAATGAAGTGGGTCTTGAACAAGTCGAGATGTCCGTCAAGGTTGTAATCCCCAATTCCCACTCCCATACCCGCCTGCTCCATTCCGTCGTCGCTCAACGCCACGCCACGCATGACACCCTCCTCGCGGAACGTGCCGTCATGATTGTTCATAAAGAGCAGACTGGGCGTGGAATCGCAAGCCACGAAGATGTCGGGCCATCCGTCCTCGTCAAAATCGGCGGTCACAACAGTCATGCCATAGCTTTCCGTCGCGCCCGCAATACCAGATTGTTTCGTAACGTCAGTAAACGTTCCATCGCCGTTGTTGCGATAAAGAGAATGACGGCCGGTAGGCAGACCTCGTGGTCCGCAGTTCACCGGAATCCCTTTCCAATTGCAAGTCGAGTTCTCTCCAGGTACGGGAGCGTGTTCGAATGAGAAGCGGATGTAGTTGGAAACGAAGAGATCGAGGTGACCGTCACGGTTGTAGTCCACAAACGCGCAGCCTGCTCCCCAGCGGGCCGGGCCATGCTCCAATAAGCCGGCCTGCTTGGTCACATCGGTGAACGTTCCGTCCCCATTGTTGCGATACAGCCGATTTTGTCCGAAGTAGCTGCAGAAGATGTCATCAAAACCGTCGTTGTTGTAGTCACCAACGCAGACCCCATTTGCCCACCCGACGGCTTTCAGTCCAGACTTCTCGGTCACATCGGTGAACGTTCCGTCGCGGTTGTTTCTGTAAAGACGATTCGTCGCCTCCGGCGGATCACCCTCGATGCGAGTGCCGGAAAGAATGAAAATGTCCATCCACCCGTCATTGTCGTAGTCAATGAAGGCACATCCGCAGCCATTGGCCTCCATGATGTACTTCTTCGACTCAATCCCCCCATAAATTGTCGGAGCGCGCAGCCCAGCTTCGTTGGCGATATCTGTGAAATGCGCGTAGAACGGCCGACCTGAAGGCGCCGGTTTGGGCAGGGCTTTCACGTCACGGGTCGCGATACCCTGCGTCTGCCCGAGGAGTCGTTGCGCGGAAGCGCAAAGGGAAAACAACAGAAAAGAACGCCGGCTGATCGTCATTCCTGGGGCCTATGCAAGTGCGCCTTCAATTATCGTCGGGTGGAATAGTTTCAGTAAAGGTTTACTCAGTTTTGTCCGCATCGCGTGGCGATACCACCAGCTTATAGCGGTTGCGTTCCCCCTCTTGTTTTGCCGCCTCTTGTCGAGCCTTTGCCAGGCGCTTGAGCAACTCGGGGATCTCGGCCTGATCCTTCGTCTTGCGCAGCGCCAGAACAAGGTGGTACAGCGCGGTCTGATCGTTCTCATCGTTCTGCAGGGCCAGGCGGCACTCCTTGATGGCCAAAGTGTTCTGGCCCGACTGTAGATAGAACTTCGCCAGCACATCATGCGCAGCCGTAAGGGAAGGCTGCAGTGTCACAGCCTTTCTCGCAGAGTCCAACCCCTCCTGAAATTCTGGGGAACCCGGATCCGGTGCTTTTTGCGACAGGATCGCCGCCTGCAGATACCAGAGGAAAGCGTCTCCTGGATTCTTCTTCAGCTTCATCCGCACCGTCGCCAACGCTTTCTCCGGCTCATTCTGATTCTGTTCCTCCGCGATCATGCCCTGTGCGGCAGCGCTGATGGATTCCTTTGGGTCTAATTCCTCGGCCTTTTCAAAATCCGCTTCCGCCGCCTCGAAGTTTGCGAGCTGCACGTACAACACGCCTCGAGCCAGGAAGAGTGCGGCAGCCTCAGGCTGCACGTTGATGCCTGCGTTCATCATCTCGACTCCCGCCTGAAACGACTGGTGATTCATTGCCAGGTTCGCAAAATCTACATACAGGGAAACATCGTGCGGATCCTTCACAATCGCTTCTCTCAGGTATTTGACGGCGTTGGGAGTATCTCCATTTGCCTCGTAAATCGCTGCCGCGAGCTGCATAGTCCTTGAGTCAGGGTCCGCCCTGAGCAGCGGCTGCAAGGTCGCCAAGGCATCCTGTGCCTTCCCGGAGTCTAGCTGCACGGAGGATAAAGCTCGCATCGCACGCGCGTCGTCCGGATGAGAATTCAGAAGGACGCGAAATACTGCAATGGCTTGATCCATTCTTTTTAGTTTCAGTAGGCAAATGCCGTAGTCCTGCATTGCGGCCGGTTGTGAACTGAGAAGCGCTTCGCTTTCCCCAAAATGATCAACCGCGGACTCGCAGTCCCCGCTTTTGTACCGCATCACAGCCAGCATTGCATGACTCGTAGCATCCTTCGGCTGCAGGCGCAGGATCTGTTGCAGGAGAGGAATCGCTGCCGTGTCGCCGGCGTCGTACTGCAGTTGCGCTGCGCCTTTGAGAGCAGGGAGATAGTCAGGAGAGACTTTCAGCGCGTTCTGGTACGACGTGAGTGCAGTCTTGTTGTCGCCTTTCCCGGCATAAGCCAGCCCCTTCAGCATCCATAATTGCGGGTTCGTGGGAGACTGTTGCAATGCGGGCTGCAGCAATTGCAGTGCGCGATCAAATTCCCGGTTTCGCAGGGACGATACGATCGACGCGACCTGTTCGCTAGCGGTCTGCCCACGGCCGGGAAGCGGTGACGCAAGCAGCACCAGAATGACAACTCCATGAACGAAGCGAACAGACATACTTCTCGCCCAAGTCGAATTGGCGTACAACCTCGAGCGACACCCTTTCATGAATAGTAGACTAGCGACTCGGAGGTCGAAATTGCCAGCCGTACCTCAATCGCCTGCTCCTTTTAGCACGTAAGCGGATTTGCCCCGCGCTCCGACAACTTCCGCCGGCTGACAGCCACGAGACCCCTCATCCCCACAAAAGCCAATCCAAAAAATAAAAAGCTCTGTCGATTTCGGCACCTCTCATTCGACGTTACAGTAGAAGCTCAGAAAACTGAGCCCCAAAAGGAGGCTGTTCATGCGAGTCATGGTAATCGGCAAGGCCACGAAAGATTCCGAAGCCGGCGTTATGCCGAAACAAGAGGCGCTGGAGGATATGGGCAAATTCAGCGAGGAACTGATGAAGGCGGGGGTGATGTTGGATTTCGGGGGGCTCCAGCCCACCTCGAAAGGCAAACGGGTTCGACTTTCCGGAGACAAGTGCACCGTAATTGACGGCCCGTTCACCGAGACCAAGGAACTCATTGCCGGCTACATGATTTGGCAGGTCCGGTCCATGGAAGAGGCTGTCGAGTGGGTGAAGCGCAGCCCCAAACCGCCTGAAGGCGAATCGGAGATCGAGATCCGGCGACTATTCGATGCTGAAGACTTTGGCCCCGAATTGACCCCGGAGATGAAAGAGAAGGGTCAAGCGCCTGCGTAGCCGGATTGGCGCCAAGCACGGGTGATTCGGGTAGCGGGGCGCTGGCGTGCATCGCAGTCAGCGAAGAACTTCCCTAAATCCTCCGCGCTGTAGATTTTCGGGATCATCTCCACAGGTCGGGCGCGGCACGTCCTTGCGCGTGATCCTCAAATCAAGCTGTGCCGCGTAGAATGCCTTCACGCGAACGAGTTTATTGCTGAGCGTGGCAGTTGCCCTTGCCCTGCTCCTTGTAGTCGGCAAGGTATGCGATGATGCCATCCTTGGGCGGCTCGGTTGCGAACAGCAGGCATTCAAACAAGATCTAAGTCACACGGTTTGCGGTGTTGCCCTTGAGCAACACCTTCATTGAGGCGAGACATTTCTCAACTGCACTACGAAGGATCGAAACAGATATTGGTCGGGGCGATAGGATTTGAACCTACGACCCCCTGCGCCCAAGGCAGGTGCGCTACCAGGCTGCGCTACGCCCCGACATGATCAGCAGAATTGATTCTAAAGCACCTCCAAACTTTGATGCCACCTCGAACCATGATTTTTATGCTCAACCGTCCAAAACATGGCAATTTCGGCCTTGATGGCTCGTGACTCCGAGACCGCATTGACGGGTGGTCCCGTCGACAGTGATTCGAGAGGAACTGTGCACTCTAGCGAATCGACATAGAGAGTTTATGAATGACGGGAGTGTCGTCACTGCTTTCGATGCGCGAACGAACCTCGGCAAGTTCCTCCACGGGTTGAAGACGAAGGTCGGCCCATCAGTACTTCGACATCAAAACGGACTTCGTCGATGAGTCCTCCTGTGGAATGCACTAGCCTAAGTTCGACACCAGTTCCGGACATTGCATGAGTTCTTTCGGAAGGAGTCTTGGCGCCGTGAGTCTTTCGGAACAGACGGTTCAGCGGAGGTACCTAAAGTGCCACGACTGGGCGGAAACAACCGTCCGCCACTGCTTGCAGTGCAAACTGCCGGCAAAAAGATCTCTAGCGCGACGCCTCGTTGGAACAAGTCGCCGCTGCTCGATCCTCTTACTATCGGGCACGAAAATTGGCTGGTGCTACCAGTCGGGACTCGTCACTCCGCTACGCTAGAGCTCTCGGAGCTTCTCCATGCCACATGGCACATCAGATGTCTCACTAAAGCTCGAACGTTGACATTCGATTACTTCACCGTTGTCGCCGTGATTGCGACCGTCTGCGGACTTCCCGGCGCATTGTCCACGATGCTCAGGACTGCGCTCGACGTCCCTGGATCGTCCGCCTCAAACACCACTCGCAGGGTGCAACTCTTCCCCGGACCAAGGCGTCCTGAGCAGTTCCGCTCGAGTTCGAAATCATCCTTATCGGTGTGCGCGCCGTAAGTCAGATATACCCGATCGAAGATCAGCACCGACGTTCCGTTATTCGTCAGCGTCACTATTTGCGTTGCATGTCGCCCGAATTTCACGTTTCCGAAGTTGATACTCGTGGGCGAAATGATGAGCGTCGCCCCTCCTCCACTTCCTCCGTTCACCGTTAGCGTGAAGTTCTGAGTCGCATTCGCGCCTACCCCATTGCTGCCTGTCAATACCAGGTTGAACGTTCCCGCCACCGTTGGTATGCCCGCAAGTGTTGCGGTTCCATTTCCATTGTTCACAAAAGTCACTCCCGCCGGCAAAGCGCCACTTTCGCTTATCGTCGCCGTCGGGAATCCAGCACACACGAGCGTGAAACTGCCCGCCGTCCCTTGACTGAACGTGGTTGCCGCTGCACTCATGAAATGAGCTGCCTCGTTCACCGTTAACGCGAAGTTCTGTGATGCTGTTGTCACTCCATTGCTGGCATTGAAGGTCATCGGGTACACGCCCCCAGTCCCCGCCGCTGCCGTTCCGCTCAATACTCCAGCCGCGAATGACACTCCGGTTGGGAGGGCCCCGCTCTCACTCAATGTCGGCAGTGGATATCCCGTCGCCTTTACCGAAAACGTTCCAGGAGTTGCCACCGTAAACGTTGTTGAATTTCCACTCGTGATCGTGGCCCCTTCGTTCACCATAAGCGTGAAATTTTGAGTAGTTGCGGTTCCTATTCCGTTCGTCGCCTGCAGGGCGAGCCCGTAGAACCCGCCGCTTCCAACGGCGGGTGTTCCCGCCAACATACCCGAGCCATTTCCGCTATCCGTAAACATCACCCCATTCGGCAATGTTCCTGTTTCGGTAATCGACGGGGGTGGAGCACCCGTCGTCGTCACCGCGAACGTCCCCGGACTCCCGGCCTGGAAAGTCGTCGTGTTTGCGCTCGTGAAGCTCGGACTGAGTGTCGCCACGTAGACCGTCTCTTTCCCCGAGACGTTCGACGAACTCCCAATCACGTTTTGTACCGTGCCCCCCTCGGTTGCCGTGAACGTGTTGACTCCCGAAGGCACGCTCAACGAAAAATGGAGGATCGTGCTCGCTCCTGCTGCCAGCGTGTCTACAGATGCCGGCAACTGTGACGGCATACTCGAGTCCAATGACACTTGCCCGCTTCCGCTTTCCGTGTCAAAAGTGACCTGCGAGATTGCCAGATTGTTGGCCACGCCGGCTCCGTTGTTCGTCACCTGCAAATCCAGCCCGTAAATTCCAGGCGATGATTGCGTGAAGTTCTGCAATTGCAGACCCACCTGAGGCGACGGAAGAGTGGCCGCCTGGCTGATCGCGGCGTTTCGCAGCGACGCGCTGCGCTCCAGCAACTCGACTGGAGGCTCCGGGGGATTCGGTATCGTCACGTAAAACGCATCGACCGCTGCGTCATAGGACGCCAGCGCGTTCACAGCGTCTCCACTCGCTTCCAGCAATTCTCCCTTCGCCATAAGTCCTCGAATATTCTGGGGCTGGGACGTCAGCAGCGTGCTCACATCCGTCATCGCTTGGGCACTGTTTCCCGCCAGCGTGTCATAGAAGGCTGTGAGCAAATACTTGGATTCTTGTTGGTCTGACGTTAGCACTGATGGCTCCGTTCCGAGCGTCGTCGTCACTGGCGCGCTGTACGACTGTCCTTGAAACACAGTCGGGTCCGTAACAGTTGTCGTATCCAGCACCGCCGCAATCTGATAATTGCCTGCCGACAATCCCGCCGTGTCCTCCGGAGCCACCCACCAGACCAAGTGTCCCGATGTTTGCGCGTCCAGCGTAATCGACGCATCTGTCCCAGTGGGTCGCAGTAATTGGTGAACTGGCCAATTCACTTGCGCGCCTGTGCTGTCGGTCACTGTAACTGTTACCGCGTCAGCCCAGCTTCCCGAAGTCATACTCACTGGGATCGCCGTCACCGTCGCGTCATCCACAGCGAAATCGGGATTGTATAAATCCACTTGGATCACCAGTGGCCATCCGTTGTAGCTCGTTCCCCCGCTCGGTTGGTTAACCGAAAGCATCACGACCGGTGCGGGTATCGGCGTCGTCTGCGCGTCAACTCCGGCAGTATTCAACAACTCCAACACGCCAAGCAGAACAACCATCGTCATCAGGAGCGAATTTTGCTTAGTGAGCATGGGCAGTTCTCCTTGTCACCTTCTTACGGACAGCTCGTTGTCAGGTCCTTTTCTCTCGGCGGCGCATGCACCTTATCGCTGACACACAGTTGCGCTTGGCAGTCTCCCCATCCGCTTGCCGAATCGCCATATCGCGGCTGCGGACTGCGGGCCGCATTTGTGTTAGTTCCCGCGCTGGTATTCGTCAAATCGAACCCGAAATTCTCTTGTGCGTAGTATCGGATGGAAGTGTCTGCAGTCGCGATGTAAGCCATCGACGACCCATATCGCATCATGCATTTCGTATCACCGCTGTGTTGGCCACCCGTTTTGCCGACGTAGACGCTTTTCGTTTGGCCTGGCTTAATCCCCAGAGCGGCCGCATCCAACAGGTCACTATGCTCCGTCAGGACCAGCACGCTGTTTCCGTTCTCCGTAACCAGCGTTCCGTCCGGCGAGGACCACGTCACGGCTCCCGGATCTCCTGACCCGTGGTGCGAGATATCCACTGCGTGCCCCAATTCGTGTGAGGCCATCTGTGGGTATCCCTGTGTGTAGATGGCAATCTGCGCAGGTGTCCTCCCGATCGCTTGCGCAGCACTCACGAGCGTGCTCAAGTGCGGAATTCGAATCTCCTTTACATCCATCGGCGTTCCGGGTCCGTTCAGCGTGCATCCCATGGGTTTGCCGTTCAACTTCATCTGCACTGCGTGCTGATCCACCAGGTGCGCACCCTCGTTGTGATTGAAATTGATCACGTTCGAGCTGTTTATCTGGTCTGTCGTCAGCCCGGCGTAGTGCACCTGCAATTTCGTTTTCGCCTTGAAATTAAGAATGCCGGGCGTCACTTCACTCCCTAACTGTGGATCCACCACCACAAATAAATCCTTTTTGTTCGGGTTTCCGTAAATGTGCCCCACTCCGCCCGCACATTGCGGTCCGGCCGGCGCTTCCGGAGAAGGACACTGCACTGCAAATCCGCGATATTCCTCGTAGAGCGTCAGACCATCCCCATCGTTCGAGTTAGAAGGAGTCGTCTCTGCGTCCGCAGCGTCGTCTGCCGTTGCTGAAATCCCCATTGCCGACAGCCAGGCGGCAGCGATGTGCGCGCTCGCACTCGACCGCTTCGGCAACAGAATGTCCGTCATGGTTTTGTCGCCATCCAGATGACCGGTTATCTGTTGCGTGCCGATTGTCGCTCTCACGTTCAGCGTGGCCCACCCTCCCCAGTCATGAGGCGCAACGTTCACAAACAACAGCGGCGGAGATTGAATATTCGAAAATGTCGCCACGGTGTTGTTTTGGGACAAAGTCGGCGCTGGTAGGGATACGTACCCTGGCAATGACTGGACCGCCTCGAAAGTCAGGTCTGGATCATTCGTCCCCGCCTTTGGCCAGTTCATACTGACACCCGGCTCCGACGACCCGCTCACCAGTTCGAATACCACCGAGTCCGGTGCCACCAACGAAGTGCTACCATCCGGGTTCTCAAGCACTGCTTGAACCAGCAGATAATTCTTCTGGCCGGTCTTCGTAAGCCCAGTATCTTTCTCCGTGGCTCCTGCGCTCGGCACCCAGGTCGTATAGTTTGTGATCTTCACAGCCAAGTCCAAGTTTGGTGCCCCCGGCGAAAGGGTCCATGTGATCGTTACCGGAATCGGCACGGTTCCCAATATGGAATCGGTGTATGAGTAAGTGCCGCTCAAGGTCGTTCCCGTCGCCGGCAGGGGCTGCGCGTCGGCTGAAGTCCCCACAAAGTTCACCGTCTGCGAAGTTGTTCCGCTGGAGTTCGTCACCTGCGCGTTTACGAATCCATCCCACGCTAGCGTGTATGTGCACCCAATCGGGTCGATGGACAAATACATCTGCCCTGGCGTACCCAGCCCGCTCAAGGCGTCGCCCGCTCCATCAATCGTCGTGGTTTGGCCCAGCGAATCCGTCGTGACCAGCGTGTAGCTCACGTTTGCATTCATCGGTCCCGACCATCCGTACGGGGTCCCTCCCGGCGGCGCCGACATCACCGGCCCGGTGCTGACCGTTTCGTTCAAGGTCAGTGATGAGCCATCGGACCCACTTGCACTCGCGTGCGCATTAATGGTCAGGTTTCCCGAGATCGTAGGTGAGCCTGCCCAGCGCGATGCGTCGCAGGCGGGTGTTTGCCCCGCGGCACCAGTTGCCGCCACGCTCGCGACCAACACTCCCAACGCAATTCGCTGCACTCTCACGAAAGCCCAGCCGTTTCGTACCGCCCCGCCACTCTTTGACGCGTCTCGCATGCCTGCACCCCTCTGAATACGTCCGCAATCGCGGGCGAGCTGCCGGACTGATCCCATTGCTGTCGACACTGGCGGGTCACGCCCTACGGTGACCCTTGCGGAATGTCCCCTATTTCTAAAGGCGGAAACGACTCTCCGAAACAGGTCACGCAACCTGCGAAGATTATTGGCAGGTTAAGTTGAGAGCTAGCCGTCTCTCGGATCTCCCGATCAAGGCAAATCAGCCTGCTGAGTTCGTGTCTGCCTCGATTGTGCCGTCTTAGAGTGTTTCTGGAAGGGAATGCACCTGCGCGGGGTGTTGCATGGCCTGTGAAGTGAACCGAAGCTGGTGCCCGGTTCCTGGTTCTGCTCGAAAGTCAGAGTATTGTTGCTGCGATTACGATCGCTTGGCGGGTACTTGCGGTAGCCCCTGCGAATATCTGAAAGAACGTCGAAAGCTCCATCTTTCCCGTACTTGCTCACCGGACCGGTGCCTGAGCCTAACACAAATCGTACTTTCTGCGAACGAGCTGCCGGAGAAACTGCATACCGAGCACTAATATCGTGTCTAAGTTGATTGAAACGTGGAGAGACGTTCCGCCGGCACTGCAACTGATCGATGGAAGTCTTTTTTTTCGAGGAAGGGGCTAGTGACAGGGCAGGCGTCGATTGCCCGCCCTGGCCGGTTAGTTGACCCAAGGTGTCTGCTCGAGCGCGCGGAGATACTCGATGACAGACTCCGACCAGCCGTCGATATGGATCCCCTTGCCGTAGCGGACGCCGTTTTTGTAACTGGCGACGTTGATCACGTAGCCCTTGCCATTCGGCGCGGGCACAGTATCATGCGCCTGCTCGTCGGTGATCACGATCAGACGGTCGTACTTCTCCTTGCCATTCAGTTCGTCGACCGCCTTGCCGAGACAGGTTCCGTTGTGGCGTTGAGACACGTCGATGGCATCGCGCAAAGCAAAACCACGACGCGCCGGCACTTCCACGAGGTTATCGGAGAATGAAAATACCGTAACCTTCTCTCCAATTTCGCGCAGAAGTACCGCCAAACCATAAGCCGCATCCGTGCGCTGCATCTCAGAACGGCGAGACAGCGGCGCCGTCATCGACCCGGAAACGTCGACCAGTACGATGGTCTTGCCCGACAGCTTCTCGGACGCAGCCACAGACTTCAGCATTGCCTGCTCAAGCGCCTCTTCCCACTGCGGAGCATGACGCGCCGCCGCCAGGAAGCGAAATGGAAGAACATGCGCTGTGCTCATCGAGCCCAATGCAGACAGCACAAGCGATTCGTCGACCGCGGCCTCACGCATGTTGCGCAGGTTGCGGAGCAATGCGAGCGCGCCCAGCTTCTGCTCGCGAAGCAGACGCTCCCACGCCTCCCGCTTGTCGGCGCCAGAGGAGAGTGCGACCTCCCACGTGTCCGGCGTGGTCAAGGTTCCCGCGATCAGTTTCTTCCACACCCCCGCCTGAGCCTCATCACGGGGCTTGGCGTGGCAGAGAAAGAGCACGTCCCGCAGTTTGATCGGTCCGCCACGATCGTACTTGGCGAGCTGATACTCATCGAACTTCGGGAACGCGCCCGCGAGCCCCTTCTTAACCTGGCCCGAAAGTGGAACACGTCCGTCCTTCCAGTAGATGGCGACAAACTCCGCGAGTTCGTCGGCACGCTGAATCACGCGAACAAGTGTCTCCGAAACCAGTTCGCGGTGCGTCTTGTGACGCGCCATTTCGCGGACGAGCAGGAGCGGTACGTGACGCATCTTCATCCGCTCGCGAGTCTCCACGGCAAGCGCGGCCACCTTCTCGCAGGCGACCTTGGGCACCAGTTCGGCGATGCGCCCCGCGATCTCGACCCCGTCTTCATAAAACTGCGACTCCCACAGCAGGCATGCCAACACCGAGCGCCGCAGCTGCAATTCAGGAGAAATGTGCCGAGCCGGACCTCCTTCGTGCGTGCGAAGTCCAAAGGTGAGGTTCAGTGTGTTCAGTCGAGCCATTGATGGCCTCCTTTCGCGACCGGCGAATTCTCAGCCTCTATCCCAAGGGCACTAATATCCCGTTCATGCAGCGCGGGCACAATTACCCGCGCTGCAACTACGTCGCAGCCAGGGAACTCGAATCACGGTTGGGGGCTCGAACCCCGGCCTGGGTCAACAGGCGCGCCACGAAGTTGCCGCGAATATCACCACTGACTGAATCTTGTCGAGGGGCCGTATTTCTTCCACATTCAAATACAGCGAGGTCAGGGAACGTATGGTCACGGCAGGGCTTGCGCCCGCGAGGAGTCGAACCTCACAGCCCGAAGGCTGTTTCATCAGAGAAGTATCCGTGGCCAATCACCACTGACCGAGTGAGTTAGCTGGGGGAACGAGCGGCAACGGTATAGTCGATTAGCAGTCGAAGGAACCGCGGCCTGCGCCATCCAGCTAAACTTTAGTTTTGCGGAAAGAGCGCCGAAGGATCGGTTAGCGCGACCGGAGCGACGCCCATACGCAACTCAGTCGAATAATCGGCTGATGTTGCCCGCTTAGCGTTTTGTTCCTAAATCTCACCAATTTGGGCGTCCTTTCGTAGGGGATGACTGAAGATGCCATGACTTCTAATTTTTTGCAATAGAAAAAATGTAAATTCCGAGAACAATTTCGAGTTACGTTCTTTTAGTTATGAGGCTGCATGTAACCTCACGCATAATCCAGTCACTAAGAAGGACTTATTGTCCCAATAAGTTGTCTTGTAACGCCCAAGTTATGCCTGCCACGGCGTACCAAGAAAATGGTCTGGCTGGTAAGGAGTGAATCCGCAAGTGGATGACTGCCCAATCCATGTGGGTAAGCCTTGTGCGGAATGCCTTGCAAATCGATGCCGGTCGTATCAGTGGTTTCAAGAATCGCCGCTATGACATGATCGTGTCCTGGATCCAACCGGCGAGATCAACTCCGCGCCGACGACCTGTGTGCTAGTCTGCATTTCATGGCAACTAGGTCCGTTAAGATCAAAGATCAGAAGCGTTCATCCGGGAACTCCCGGCCTTCGAAGAACGCCGCGCCCCCCGCCAAGCACTTCCTGAGCGACAAAGTCTCGCACTTCACCGAATCCGTAATCCGCGAGATGACGCGCCAGGCCATGCTGTATGGCGCCGTAAATCTCGCGCAGGGATTTCCTGATTTCTCAGCTCCTGAGGAGATCAAAAAGGCCGCGCAGCAAGCCGTCGCGTCCGACATCAATCAATACGCCATCACTTGGGGAGCCAGGAATCTTCGTAATGCGATCGCCCGTCAGATGGGAGTCTGGCAGGGAATCACCGTCGATCCGGAAAAAGAGATTACCGTCTGCTGCGGATCGACCGAGGCGATGATTTCGACCCTGATTGCCGTCTGCAACGCCGGCGACGAAGTCGTGATCTTCGAACCGTTCTATGAAAATTACGGACCGGATTCCGTGCTCAGCGGCGCCAAGCCAAAGTTCGTCAAGCTGCGGCCGCCGAAAGACGATTCCTGCGAGTGGACGTTTGACGAGAAGGAACTCCGGCGCGCTTTCGACAGGCACACCAAGGCAATCATTCTCAATACCCCGAACAATCCCACGGGTAAAGTCTTTACGCGCCCAGAACTGGAACTGATTCGCGACCTCTGCGTTGAGTTCAACGTGCTGGCGATTACGGATGAAATTTACGAGCACATCCTCTACGACGGAACCGAGCACATTTCGATCGTTTCGCTCGACGGCATGCGCGATCGGACGGTAACGATCAACGGAATGTCCAAGACTTACAGTGTGACGGGATGGCGCGTGGGATGGGCTGTTGCGCCCGAAAAGATCACGAATGCGATCCGGAAGGTGCATGATTTTCTGACAGTCGGCGCCCCTGCTCCATTGCAGGAAGCCGGCGCAGCTGCCCTGAGTCTTTCGCCGGAATACTACGCGAAGCTCGCCGAAGGGTATCGCATCCGTCGCGATCGTCTCATGCCTGCTCTCACTTCTGCTGGATTCGGGTGTTTTCGCCCTCGTGGCGCCTATTACGTGATGACCGACATCTCGGTGTTCGGCTTTAAGGACGATGTCTCGTTTGCGAAATATCTGGTTCAGGAAATCGGAGTGGCGTGCGTACCGGGATCGAGTTTTTACCGCGATCCGCGAGACGGAGCGAGGCAAGTGAGGTTCGCATTCTGCAAGAAGCCAGAGACGTTGGATGAGGCGGCACTCAGGTTTTCCCGGCTAGCCGGCAGAAAAGCAAGGTAGCCTTGGAGTTGCTCTGCCCTTCTTCCACCGGTTCTGCACCCGCAAAACTGCGAGTTACCAGCTGGAGATCTAAGAGACCGCACGAATTTCTACGAATCTTTACGGAAGTTCGCGCAACCGGGAGGCATCACGGGTGCTCTTAAGAATTGAAGTCTTCGTCCGCATCGACCGAAGTTCCTGGTAAGGAGTTTTGCGTGCCCAACTTGGTTGCGTTTTTCAGCGCAGTGTTGCTAGTCGGGCTTGCGTTGGTAATGCCCATTTGCATTATCGGATCTGTCGTTCGGGCGATTATTGCCACGGGTCATCACGACCAGGCCACCCGCTGACCGCTCCGCCATCGCTGGACAACGGATGGCCGCGGGCCCACATGAATCGATTCCTACCCTGTACCCCGTCTATTTCGTGATCACGCCGCAGGCGACGCGGTCTCCTGCGTTCCCCGTGGGATCGGTCTTGTAGTCGTCCGCCTTCGCGTGGACTACCACTGCTGCGCCATTCGTCAACAGCGAATGTGGGCCGTCTTTCAGCGTGGCATCGGGATTTTCCAACTTCGCTTTCGCCTTGCCATCGGCCCCTACCGTGAAATTCTTCATGTCGCCGGCATGATGCCCATCAGGATTGTCGAATCCATGCTTCTTGCTTGCCGGGTTGAAATGCCCTCCGGCAGATTTGAAGTCCGGCCCCTCACACTTGGGAACCTGGTGAAAGTGCAGAGCATGTTCTCCGGGCGTGAGATCGTGCAAATCCAGTTGCAGGGCTACACCCGGGCCCTTATCCCAGATGAGAATGCTGCCCACATCTTTTCCCTGCGCGTCTTTCAGTTCCACTTTGGTTTTGGCGACACTCGTGGACGGCAGACCGAGAGCTGCAACAACCACGAATGCGAGAAGAGGAAGGGATTTCATTGAGCCTCCGGGAAATTTGAAACGAATTATAGCTAATAGTTTTGACGGCGGATTAATCACCAGGGCCGGGCCGCAACGATCTCAGATAGGCTACAACCGACTCCGCATCTTCCCGGCTCATGCGGAACTGCGGCATGGGAGGGCGCAGACGGTTGCCATCGGTCCAAATCCCGGTCATGAACAGGCGGACCATGTCATCGTCACTGGCGGGGGGAGTGCCTGCAATGCGTGGAGCCTTCAAAGGCCAGTTCCCGGTGGGATGCGCCGGCATAAGCCAGACTGCCGCACCCTCCAGTGAGCGGCCGGAATCGACCTCTCCAGAGTCAGTGCGGGGCGTGTGGCACATACCGCACATCGCGACGCCTTCCACGATGTACTTTCCGCGGGCAATCTGGCTTTCGCTCGACGCTGATCTTGCTGGGTGTGGGCTTTGGCTACTTGCCCGCAGTCGGCCGCTCACGCTGAGCGTTGCCAATCCCACGATGATGATTAGCCAGGTGAGAGATCGGAAATCCTTTGCTTTGAAACTGCAGGACAGCATTGCAACATTCCTCAGGATTGGATGTCGGGTTTGGCTCGCGGGTTGACGCTCGAAAACTCCGGTCCGTCAGGTATCGACCAAAAAACACGAAGGTACACGAGAGCTGGCTCAGGGGAGCGCCAAAAAGTGCCGGTCTGCGGCGCAGTGTCCACAGCAATGTGGAGTATACTGCGATGAAAGATCAACTTCTTTTCGGGGAAAGTGCTTTTATGGCTTCTAAAGCTGTCGAACCCTTGTCGGATCAGGTTCCAGCCGACGATTTTCAGGCGCTGGAAGAGAAGATTTATCGCACCATAGAGATGTACAAGTCTGCTCGACAGGCCCAGGCAACGGCGGAACGTGATGCGCAACGCCTGCGGCAGCAACTGGAAGAGCGTGAAGAAGAACTGGTCCGTTTGCGCCGCGAGAGCGTGCAATTAAAGAAAGAGCGTGAGGATATTCGCGGCCGGGTCGAGAAGATGCTGGCGCAGATCGAATCATTGGCAGAAGCCAGCTAACGGCTGACTGGCAGAAGTCTATTTCTCCGCGGAGAATTTTCCATGGCGACAGCGACGAAAGACCCCGTAGTCAAAGACGCACAGAACGCCAGTGTACGCGTGGAGATCTTCGACCAGGCATACAACCTGCGTTTCCCCGATCCCCAATACCTGCTCAAACTCGCCGAGTATGTCGATTCCAAAATGCGCTCGGTCGCTGCAGCTACCAATACCGTCGATACGGTTCGGCTCGCCGTACTGGCTGCCCTGAACATCGCTGACGAATACCACATGCTTAAGAAAAAGCAGGATTCCGCGCCAACCGATTACCAGAAGCGAGCGCATCAACTCGTTCATGCGCTCGATGAAGTGCTGCGAGAAGACCGCAAGACGGGATAGCCTCGGCCGTCTTCCCACCATAGTTCGGCTCTGTCGTCTCAAAGAAGAACCCCACCTATCGCAAGAGTGCGATATGGGTGGGGTATCTATTCTTAACCGTTTAGCCTTTGACGATTTTCTTGGCCGAAGCATCCCAGACCGCAACGCACTTGTTGAAGTAGGCGAAGTTGGCCAGGTGGCATCCGATACTGGTGTTATTTCCGAAGACTTCATTCTCAACAACCGGCTTGCGCGTTCGCACCGCGTTGAAGAAGTTGGTCTGGTGATCAACCGTATCGCTGTAGCCGCGCGGCACGGTGTAGCTTTCCCCTTCACCTTTGATCTTTGACTCCAGCGCTGGAGTGGGCGGATGTTCCTTCTCCCAGTCTTTGTAGTACTGATCGCGCAGTTCCTTGGGCCATCCGTAGACGGAGTAGTCTTCGGGTTCGGGAGTGGTGTCCTCGGGCTTATAGCTGAGGGTGGAGTCTTTGATGATCAGCGTGCCCTTGGTGCCGTAAAAGGCGATGAATTCTCCTCCAGCGTTGTTCAGGTTACAGCGGACGGTAACGCGGAAGTTGGGATAGTCATACATCGTCTCGATGAGGTCCGGGAACTCGCGGCCATCCTTGAAATGATAGAGTCCGCCGGCGGAGACGGCGCGGGACGCCGGTTGATTCGTGCCCGTGATGAAATGAATGCCTGAGAGCAAGTGGACGAAAAGATCCCCGCCGAGTCCCTCGCCGTAGTCGGTGAAACAGCGCCAGCGGAAGAAACGCACGGGGTCGAAGGAGTGCTTTGGAGCATCGCCAAGGAACGCGTTCCAGTCGATGGTCTTCTCGCTGGCATCAGGCGGAATCGGATACACCCACGCTCCTGAGGGCGAGTTGCGGTCCCAGTAAGCATTGATGCAGAACACTTCTCCGAGCTTGCCGGAATCGTAGATTTCTTTTGCCTTGGCATAAAGAATTGAACTGACGCGCTGGCTGCCGACGGCAATCATGCGCTTGTTCTTCTGGGCAGCTTCGAGCATGGCGAATCCGTCTTCGACGGTGTGCGACATCGGCTTCTCGCAATACACGTCCTTGCCGGCGGCACAGGCATCAAGAAAGATGCGGCGATGATTGTGGTCCATGGTGGCGAGGATGATCGCATCGACATCTTTGCGGTCGAGAATTGAACGATAGTCGCGCGTGCTCGGGCAGTTCGGATTATTCACAGCTTCCTGGGCAGCGGTGTGACGGCTGTCATAGAGATCGCAGACTCCGACGCACTGAACGCCGGGAACAGCGAGCGATGCCTGAAGGTGCTCGCATCCGCGGATGCCCGTACCGATCGAGGCAAAGCGCACAGTGTCACTGGGTGCAACCGGGCGCGGCGCGGCATACAGAGTCCGGGGTTGCAGAACGGATTTAGCAACAGTAGTGGCGACCAGGGCGCCGGAACCGATTTGCATGAATTGGCGGCGAGACAGGGGATCTTTGGACATGGGAGTTTTTCGCCCTCACGAGTGCTGAAGTGATTTTGGCCGGGCGGCGTTCCAGCCGCTTCCGGAAAACTATGTACGGTCAGGAATTATCCCACAGCGCAAGATGATTTAGTAAATCGATTTTCTAAACCTGGTTGCGCCCGTACTGAAAAGGGAATCGACGAGTTGTCAGGGAAGAGACCGATCCTGAACCGCTTGCCGTCAGCCTCAGTCTGACTGCTGAACGTTCGCTCGGCAAGTGGCTCGTTGTATTTCACCACACTGCTCGGGGACGTCGCGTGCGGCGAACTCTGACCACACTCCCGAGATTTGCCTGGCACAATATCCCCAACGGTCGCGTTTTCTGGCGAGGGGTTCTGAAAGAGTGGATAAGGTATATCAAGGAAACTTTCGAGTAAATTCCTTTCTTTCTTGACCAGTCGCCCGAAATGCGGCTAGGATTGCCGCGTTTCAGCAGCCACAACCAACAACTGTCAGCTCTTCCAACCGTTTCCCAAAACCCAGACGTAGTACCGTCACTGTTGTTTTGTTCTTGCACTGGTCGGACCGGGCGCCATGAGCGCAACGACTTTCGCTGGCAATTTGATCCAGTCCGATGGGCCCCTGAGAAGGACAAAGGAGGAATAAATGCTTTTCAGTAAACGAATGGTCGTCCCCTTCAGAAGGGAAGGAATGAAGGTCATGTGGGCAGGTTCGTTTGCCCTGGTGGTCATCGCGGGTCTGGCCTCACAGGGTCTTGCTGCCAGTGGAAAATTCATTGCGCACAACACGCCGAATTATGTGGGTACTGCCCAAAATGTCGGCACTGAGGATCCTGCGAAGGTGATCGAGCTCAGTTTTTGGCTTCAACCTCGCAACCGGAAAGCACTGGATTCACTCACCAGCCAGATCTACGACCCGACGTCGCCACGCTTTCGGCATTTCCTGACGCGGAAGCAAATCGCAACCACATACGCGCCGACTGCGGCACAACTGCAGATTGTGCGGCAGTATCTGCAAGCAAACAATCTGAAGGTGACGCATGTCGGCCCGATGAACTTCTTCGTTCATGTCAAAGGAACGGTTGCCGATATCGAGACCGCGCTGCACGTGCAGCTCAATCACTATCAGGTGGGCAACCAGGTGATGCGCGCCAACGACCGCGATCCTTACGTCGAGGGATCTGCTGGCCCACTGGTGCGAGCGATTTCTGGGCTGGACAGCGGCGCTTACACCCACCCGATGAAAGCACGGCCGAATCCGGTTGCGGGGGCCTCGACCTCCGGAACTGCGATGAGCGCGATGGCCGCCGCTCCCGCCGACACGAGCTTCTATTCCAATAACTGCTTCGATGGGACCGAAACCGATGTCTTCTCGACGAACAACGACGGAGAGTTCCCCATCGGTACGTACAAAGGCAACCACCTCAACCTGCAGAGCCTGACGAGCGCTGGCTGTGGATACACTCCGCCCATGATCCAGAAGGCCTATGGTTTGAATGGACTGTACGCCGAAGGATTCGATGGCACGGGGCAGACGATCGGGATCATCGATTGGTGCGGCTCCCTGACGATTCAAGATGACGCCAATGCCTTCTCAGCCATGTTTGGCTTGCCGCAGTTGACGTCGTCGAACTTTGCGATCACCTACGTCCCGGTCGTGAGCACCTGCCAGGCCATGGATCAGACGGAGATCAACATCGACGTCGAATGGGCCCACGCCATTGCGCCGGGAGCAAACATCAACCTGATCGTCCCGCCATCGGCGAGCTTTGCCGACGTGGACGAAGCCGAGTTCACGGCTGTGGCTTATGGATTGGCAAACGTGCTTTCCGGAAGCTATGGCTCGGTGGAGTCCTTTACTCCATCCAATATCCTCGACACCGAGAACCTGATTAATCAGATCGCTGCGATCTCAGGGGTCTCGGCCAACTTCTCCTCGGGTGATGACGGAGATTTCTCCTTCTTTGGAATTCCGCCGACAGTATCGGCGCCGGCGGATTCCCCCTACGCAACGGCGGTTGGTGGCGTGGCTCTGGCCCTCAACGCCGACAACTCGATTGCCTGGCAGGCAGGGTGGGGAAACAACGAGACCCTGTTGGCCGAAGAGGGATTCGTCTTCGATCCGCCGCTGTACTTTGGGTTTATTGGCGGTTCGGGCGGCGGGCCGAGCAACTGCGCCGTGCAGGATTCCAACTTCAACTGCCTCGCCGGATTTCCCAAGCCCGCGTATCAGAAGAAGCTGCCGGGAAAATGGCGCCAGGTTCCTGATGTCGGCTGGCTGGCAGATCCCTTTACCGGCGGAGTCATTGCAATCTCTGTCCCATTCCAGATTCCGTCTCTGACCTGGCAGGTGTGGGGCGGTACCAGCCTCGCATGCCCCATGTTCTCCGCGTTGTGGGCCATCGCAAACCAGGAAGCGGGTTCTCCACTCGGTTTGGCCGCTCCCTATCTGTATTCGCTGCCAGCCGGTGCCGTCACCGATATCGTCCCCGTCGGATCGACGCACAGTGTGACCGGTTCGATTCAGGAGTCGGCCACGGTGAAGGTCCCGTTTAACGCGGCACATGTTCTCGGAGATACCGCCGCAGTTCCAGGCAAATATGTCAGCGCGATCTGGGACTATGCCCCAATCCAGTCCACGGGTGTCGTCGTTTCGTTTGGCATGGATTGCTCTGCGGAAGGGCCCGCCGACTTCTTCGGCACTCTCTGTACCACTCCAACCGCGCTCAGGACGAAAGTTGGTTGGGATAACGTTACCGGTGTGGGAGTTCCGAACGCACAGGCATTCGCGGACTCGTTCCATCCATAAATTCGTCCCAGCGTTTCGTGTGGCCTCCCTCGCAGATATTGCGACGGAGGCTTTTTTGTGGGCGTGTTCCCCAGAGTCACTTTGACAAGCGAAACGGCCGGCAGACATTGCTTCAAGGCAACGTCATGGAGTGCTGCTTCGACTTACAATGGATTGTTGTCGGCCCACTGTCCGCAAGGTCCGTGAAACAAGGCTGAATCCGGGCTAATCGTAGGCTAAATAGCCTGATCCCAAAAGGCGCGTCGCATCCTATAATCAAATGATCCGTACCTCATCCACCCCAGACCGAAACTCTGCCTTGCTTCGGAGTGCCGGGCGAACCGTGTGCGTGCTCGCCGCTTTGTTCCTGGCGACCGGCACAAATGCTTCTAAGGCAACTGACGCTCCCTTTCGCCTTCGCTTCTTCCATACCCATACCGGACAACGCCTTGATGTGGTTTATCGTGACGGAGCGGGCTACGATCCGGATGCCCTTGCGCGCATCAACGAATACCTGGGCGACTACCGGACGGGCGATGTTCACGAATACGACCCGCGCCTCCTCGACCTGCTGCATGATTTGCTGGTTTCGCTGAGACGCCCTGACGCAGAGATCGACGTTGTCTGCGGCTATCGCACGCCGCGCACCAACGAGTATCTGCGGACCCACGGGCACGGCGTGGCTCGACACAGCCTGCATATGCAGGCGATGGCGATTGACATCCGCGTACCGGGAGTGTCGACGACCGAGCTTCGCGATGCCGCGCTCCAGTTGCATCGCGGTGGAGTCGGATACTACGAAAAATCCGCGTTCGTCCACGTCGATGTCGGACGCGTTCGACGCTGGTAGCCGCCCTCAATCAGGGATAGGGGTATCCCTTGGCCAAGGCTTGTGCGAGGGAGGCATCGTGCCCGTAGATGTCCGGGTAAAAGTGAACCTCTCCATTCTCGTAAGCTAGCGCCGTCGCGTAGACGATAAAGACCGGTATGGGCCGGCTCAGCGAAACCGTCACGTTGTCCTTTTCCCCGGTCATTGATTCCTTCACCCGCTCCAGGCTCCAACCCGGGTTGTTGCGCAATGCCCACGCGGTAAGTTCGGCGGGTTTCTCCACGCGGATACAGCCATGGCTGAAGTCGCGCCGGCTTCGCGAGAACAACTCGGCAGCCGGAGTGCTGTGCAGATATACGTTGAACTCGTTAGGAAACATCAGCTTCACCAGGCCGAGCGCATTCGCTGGACCCGGTTTTTGCCGGACTGCCAACTTTCCTGCCTTCAACTGCGCTAGCACCTCGTCGGAGATCGTTCCATCGGTGACCACCTTGCCGTCGTGCGTGGTGACCTCGTAGCGCTTGTTGGCAATGTAGTCCCGGTTGCGCTGGATCGCGGGCACGATCTCGCCTCGCAGAATGCTGGGAGGAACATTCCAGTAGGGACGCAGAACAACGTAAGTCATGTCCCGCGAGAAAACTGGCGTCTGGGTGCGCATAGCCTTCCCCACAACAACGCGCATGTTCAAGGTGACATTGTTCGCCTCGTCCAAAGCACGCAGGCGAAAATCCGGAATGTTCACAATGATCGGGGGAGCGGAAAACTCTGACGGCGCCCAGCGCCATCGCTCCAGCGTCAGCTGCAATTGGCGAACACGATCTGACAAAGGTACGTTGAGCTGCTTGAGAGTCTCGGCACCCAGTCGGCCGTCATCCTGCAGGCCGTGACGGCGTTGAAAACTCTTCACCGCATCCACCAGCGCTCCATCGTAGAGTTCGGGATCGGATGGGAGCGTCGCGTCGGAAGGTAGATCACCAACCAGCTTCAGCAATCGCACCAGGCGCGGCACTCCTGCATATTGTTTCCCATGGTCGATCGGCTTGGCGGACGGAGGGAGTTGCTCCCCATCGTCTTTGCTGACCAGTTCAGCGTAGCGAAGCAATGCAGCCTCCGTACGACGATATCCGGCAAAGGGAGGCTCCACGCCGTCCAGCACCGTCGAAACGTCCGATGCGTGCAACAGCCGGTCATGCAGGAATTGCGCCAGGTCGTATTTCTTCTGCTCGACGCTCAGTCCGAAACGGAAGTGCTTGGGGTTGATGCGCCCAATACGCAGGTCCGAAACGAACCGCATGGTGCAAACGGTCATGGCTACGTCAAACGGAGCCGCATCGGGTTCGGAATTTTCCAGTTCACGGATACGGGCGTCCCAACGGGAAGCGTCGTAGTCTTCCGGCTGCAAGCCATTTTTCCAAGCCCCCTTGAAGTCTTCGATCAGGGCCAAAGCTTGAGACGATGGCTGGCGGCCCTGTACCCAGGCGACGGCGTTGCCGTTGGACTCGTAGAACTCGGCGACATGGGCCTTATAGTCGGAGAAATCGGGCCAACGGAGATCTGCCAAATGCCCGCTCGTCACGATCTCGCTCAGACGGGCACTGGTTGGGGGTGAACCGGCATCGGTGCGCTCTGGGCCAATGCCAGTCAGGACATCAAGGCTTTCGAAGATCAACGCCAGCAGCAGAACCAGCCCAAACCTGCGCGCAATCACCATCAATAATGATCTTTCAGGCATCGTGAAACCCACGAGTCAAGGGTAGGAGAAACACGGCTGCAGGCTACTGGCAGAACTAGCAGCAACCTGAGGCTCAGACAGAATCTGACTTGACGATTCCTTGAGAAACTTCGAGAAAAGGAAAAGCGGGAAAAAATTGAAAGGGCCGCGACATTGGTTATGCCCTAGCCGCTAGCTCCTGCGAGAGAGCCCACAGCGTGGTAGCATGTACCGTCGCAGCCCCTTGATGCGATCACTGCTTTCGCAGTTCCCAACCCCAACTGACCCTCGCAGGTCCGTCGGTTTTTTCAGGTTCGGTCGCCTTGCGAGTCGCCCCGCCCGGCTGATCACTCAGTCTACTTCGGATCGGCTCGTTTTATTGTGCCAACCCTTTCGACCGTCGACGCAAGCAAAGTTAACAGAGCATTCATAAAAGTCAACGCAAAGTTTTGGTGCAACGCTGAGTGCAAAACCTGTGCATAATCGAAAATGCAAATGGTTGGAATAGATAAACTTAATCTTGTTGCATTTCATTCAGTACGCCTTTTACACAGAAACATTCACAGCGCCACGGACAACCGCAAGAGCCTGGAAGGGAACCAAATTTTCGTCTTGACGGGGCAGGTAGATGGAGGCATCTTTCAAATAGCAGAGAGTTTAGAGGAAGTGATACCCGAACTGGTGGCCTATGTAGACGGCGGATGCCTGGGAAATCCGGGACCCTCGGGTATTGGCGTTGTCATCCAGGGCATGACGGACGGCCCCGTCCGGATCGCCAAGTGGATCGGTCACCAGGACAACAATGTCGCCGAATATGCCGCGTTGATGGAAGCGCTGCAATACGCCGTCGCCTTCAAGGCGCGCAAGCTCCACGTTTACTCCGATTCCGAAGTCGTTGTGCGGCAGATGACGGGGGAATATACCTGTCGCAGTTCCCGTCTCTATTCCTTGCACTGGACCTGCCGGAAGCTGGCACGATCGCTGGCCTTCTCCATTTCTCACGTGCGCCGCGAAGAGAATGCCGAAGCCAATGGTTTGGCGCAGGCCGCCTTGCGCAAATCAAGATAGCTCAGTCTCGTGACAGCCACCCGGGCCCTCGCTGTGTGAATCCTGATCGAGCTCATTTGCGCGCATCTCTGCATGTAAAATGCTCGTTCACCTCGTGAGTCTCGGGAATCTGCGCCTCAGAACAATAATTGGTCCGCTCGCGGCTTTGCTCATGGCGTCCCGCGCGTTTGCCGCGGCACCCTCGATTCAAATCCCCCGGATCGAGCAACCTCCTACGCTCGCCGATTTCGAAGCTATGTACCCGATTTCTGCCGTCTCCCAGCAAATGCTGAAAGTCAGCGGCTTCATCGCCCGCGAGCCCGCCGATGGCGCTCAGCCAACGCAGGACACCGACGTCTACCTCGCATACGATGACCGCAACCTTTACGCAGTCTTCATCTGCTGGGACAAGGAACCCGACAAAATCCGAGCCCGCATGACGCGCCGCGAGGACATCTTCTCCGACGACTCGGCCGAGATCATGATCGATACCTTCGACGATGCCCGCCGTGGATACGCCTTTGCCGCCAATCCTCTGGGAATCCAATGGGACGCCCTGTGGACGGAAGGTTCCATTGGCAATGGACTCCCCGCTGACTATAGCGGTTTCGATCAATCATTCGATACGGTATGGAACTCCGAGGGCCGTCTTACCAACCAGGGCTACATCCTTCTGATGGAGATTCCCTTCAAGAGTCTGCGGTTCCCCCGTGTCGACCAGCAGCAGTGGCGCATCATTCTGAATCGCAGCATCCCGCGCACCAACGAAAATCTGTTCTGGCCGCGAATCTCCAGCCGTATCCAGGGGCGGTTCAACCAAGCCGCAACTGCCACGGGCGTCGATCACGTCTCTCCGGCCCGCAACATTCAGCTCATTCCCTACGGACTGCTCCGCAGCTTTCGCGATATCGACGATCGGGACCCGACGCACCCCACGTTCGAAAGCAAGACATTGCAGCCGGAAATCGGCCTGGACGCGAAATTCATCCTGCACGACAGCTTCGTGCTCGATGCTACGATCAACCCTGATTTCAGCCAGATTGAATCCGATCAGCCGCAAATCACGGTGAATCAGCGATTCGCTGTCTTCTTCCCCGAAAAGCGCCCGTTCTTTTTGGAGAACAGCAACTACTTCACCAGCCCGATTGATCTGGTTTTCACCCGGAACATCGTTCACCCCGAATTCGGATTACGCCTGACAGGCAAGTCGGGACCATGGGCTGTGGGAGTGCTCGCCAGCGACGACCGCGCCCCCGGCGAAGTATTACCGCCCACAGATCCTCATGCCGGCGACCGCGCCGCGTTCACCATCGCTCGTGTAAGCCGCGACATCCTCGATCAGTCCACCGTTGGGGCCATCTACACCGATCGTGAGTTTGCCGGTGGGTATAACCGTGTGGGAGGAATCGACGCGAACGTCAAGCTGGACCAGCACTGGCGCCTGCAGGGACAGGCGGCGGCCAGTTCCACCCACGATGTAATCGCGGAAACCCCGCCCCTCGACGGGCTCGGCTACAAGCTCAACCTCGAAAGAGCAGGACGCCAACTCAACCTGCAATCGCAATATCTCGACTTCAGCCCCAATTTCGAGACCCAAACCGGCTTCGTGAACCGCGTCGATCTGCGGCAACAAATTGTCAAAGCCAGCTACTACTGGCGGCCCGAAGGCAAATTCCTCATCTCGTACGGCCCAACGCTGCAGCAGTTCAACATCTGGGACCACAGCGGAACCGCCCTCGATTACTTCGTCTATCCCGGATTCCGAGTCGACATGATTCGCAGCACCTACGTCAACTTCCATCCCTTCGGCTATGACGACGTACGTCTCCGCCCCATCGACTACAACACCCTGTCGCGGGTTACGGCCTATCCGCAGCCATTCTGGGGAATCGATGGCGCGACCAGCTGGTTCAAACAGTTCGATCTCACGGCCTTCTTCGTTTCCGGTGCCGGCGTGAACTACAACCCGGCCCCAGGACGTCCTCCCATGATCGGACATGAAGATCAGGGCAACTTCACTCTGACCGTCCACGCCGCCGGACGTTTGCGGATTGACAATGCCTACTTGCTCGAACACATCCGCGAGAGGGACGCCAATCTGACCGCGGTGACGAACCACATTTTCCGCACCAAGTGGAACTACCAGTTCAACCGGAACTTGTCCGCCCGCCTCATCCTGCAATACAACGCCGTGCTGTCAAATCCGGCGATCAGTTCGCTCCCTCGCACCAAGAACTTCAACACCGATTTCCTCATCACCTACCTGATCCATCCTGGTACGGCGATTTACGTCGGCTACAACACCGATCTGGCGAATCTGGACCGCAACTTGGCCGTCGATCCAGTAACAGGAAACATCGTGACGACTCCAAACGGCTACATCAACGACGGCCGCCAGTTTTTCGTGAAGGCGTCGTACGTATACCGGTTCTAGTACGTGTAGCCCCGGGCGCCTCGCCCGGGGTTGCGCGAAGCGCTATGATGGCGGCTGGTATCGTCCAGGTGGTTTCGGGCGGACCCAAGCTCCTGTTACGCGTCCGTTTGCTTAGGGCTCGCGAGGCGGAGAAGGCGTCGACCCCCACATTTATCGGGCGGCAGCAGGGCCGCCATTGACCTCAAGGTGCTCGTAGACTTCCTCCGCACGCCTCAAAGCGTCCTGCACGTTCTCGCAGATATTTTCTTGCCCGACTACTTCAGCGAACTCCGCCTGATGAATGAGCTGCGATGGCTGCTCGCGGGCGCCGCAAAGAATCAGAGTGCGCTTGGTCGAATGCAGCTGTTTGGCAACCTCCTCGATGGCGAAGAGCCCGGTAGCGTCGAGGGCAGTCATGTTGCGCAGACGCAAGATCACGACGGGTGGTAGTTTGTGCAGGTTCTCTGTGACCGCAGAGATTTTGTCGGTCGCGCCGAACAGAAACGGTCCGTGAATGCGGAAGATCGTCGCATAGTACGGAATGTCCTTGTCCTGCAGGATGTGGACACGCCCGTCCTCGACGTAGTCCTCGGTCACCTGTGACACCGTCGTAGTCGAAGCGACACGGCTGATGAACAGCAGTGCGGCAAGGATCATCCCCGCTTCGACGGCAACAGTGAGATCAGCGAACACGGTAAGCGCGAAAGTCACCAGCCAGATACTGATATCGGTTTTCGTGAGCTTGAGCAGTTGCGGGATCTCCCGCCACTCGCCCATGTTGTAGGCGACCACCATCAGGATTCCCGCCAGAGCGGCCATCGGGACGAAAGCGACCAGCTTGGACGCGAACACGAGGATGCAGAGAAGGGTCAGCGCGTGGATCATGCCTGCGACCGGCGACTGCGCACCCGAGCGGATGTTGGTGGCCGTGCGCGCAATCGCACCCGTAGCTGGCAATCCGCCGAACATAGGCGAGAACACGTTGGCGACCCCCTGCGCCACGAGTTCGACATTGGGATTATGCCGATCATTGCTCATGCGATCGGATACAACAGCCGACATCAGCGATTCGATCGCACCCAGCATGGCAACGGTAAAGGCAGGACCAAGCAAGCCGTGAATAAGATCGCTGCGGAACTTCGGAATCTGCATGTGCGGCAAGCCCCCCGGAATTCCGCCGAATTTCGTGCCGATCGTCTCTATCGGGAGTTTGAAGAAATAGACAGCTGCCGTTGCCAGCACCAACGCGACAATAGGCCCGGGAACGCGGGCCGAGAAGCTTCGGCAGATGATCAGCGTCAGCAGCGTGAAAGCAGCGAGAGCGCTCGCTTCGAAAGAAAGTGTGTGAAAGTTTTTTGCCAGCGCTTCCATGCGGAGCCAGAACACTCCGGGAACCTTGTCGAGATGCAGCCCGAAGAAGTCCTTCACCTGCGTGCTCGCGATCAGCACGGCGATGCCATTGGTGAATCCGATGACCACCGGGCGCGGGATGAACTTCACCGCCGTACCGAAGCCGGTGAGTCCCATGATGACCAGCAGAACTCCAGCCATTACCGTGCACATGAAGAGCCCGTCGACGCCGTGGGCCGCGACGATTCCGGCAACGACCACCACGAACGCGCCAGTGGGGCCGCCGATCTGCGTCTTGGAGCCGCCGAGAGCCGAGATCAGGAATCCGGTGACGATGGCGCAGTAAATGCCGGCTTGCGGAGTGAGCCCCGAGGCGATAGCAAACGCCATCGCAAGCGGAAGCGCGACAAGACCAACGGTGACGCCGGCGATTAAATCGAGGAGAAATTTGTGGCGGTCATAGTTACGTAATAAAACGACGGACTTCGGAAGCCAATTCTCGCCAAGGAAACCACTTCCCATTTTTTCATTATGGCAGGAGATGCCGGAATCGGATAGTTACCCATGTTGTGTAGCCCCGGACGCCTCGTCCGGGGTTGCGCGAAGCGCAATGGGTACGGCCGCGGGCCTGCAAATGTCCCGGGCGACATGACGCTCGCTCAGACCTGCGAATTCTGACGAACCGTCCGCCCCTGCTCTAAGATTGGTCGATGCACCTGTTGCGAACACTGGGATGGCTAGCCTGCGTCGTCTACTCCACGGTCCCTCTGTTCTGGCTCATGGTGCATCCGCGAGCGCATCGCTGGCGGAAGAAGGAGCGATCACCGTTTCGCGTGCTCATCCCGGCGTGGCTCACGATGTGGGTCGGCATCGGCGCGATCACCGACCATTGGCGAACTGTGGCGCTCTATTCCACAACCTGGAGTTGGATTCCTGCGGTCGTGCTGTTTGCCCTCGGCTGGTATCTTTACTTTCGCTCGGGTGCGCATTTCAGTTGGGCGCAACTCGGCGGCCTGCCCGAAGTGCGGCCGAATCATTCGGCGGACCGGCTGATCACCACTGGAATTCGCGCCCGCGTGCGGCATCCGGTGTACCTTGCGCACTTATGTGAGATGCTGGGGTGGAGCGTTGGCACAGGGCTGGTTGTGTGCTGGATGCTCACGGCCTTCGCGATCGCGACGGGCGCGGTGATGATTCGAATGGAGGATGCCGAGCTGGCGAAGAGATTCGGCAGCGACTTCCTGCTTTATCGAAGCAGAGTTCCGACCATATTCCCTATAATCCGACTTGTCAGAAAGCTCGGGGCTCGAAGCTCATAGCTCCCAGCTCATTGCTCAATGCGCTTCGAACTCTTCATTGCGTCCCGATATCTGCGAGCAAAGCGCCGCCAGGCGTTCATCGGAATCATCACCGGGATCTCAATTGCTGGAGTCGCCGCCGGGGTGGCCTCGCTCGTCGTAGCACTCGCAATTAACAATGGCTTTCGCCAGGACCTGCAACAGCGCTTGCTCGGCTCGACGTCGCACATCAGCTTGCAGCGCATTGCCGACGATGGAATCAAAGATTGGCCCCCGCTCATGGACCGACTCTCGAAGGAGCCGCACGTGGTGGCAGCAGCGCCAGCCATTTTCGAGCAGGTTCTCATTTCACGCGGGCCTCGTGCCCGCGGCGCGGTGCTCAAAGGAATGATCCCCAAGTACGAAAGAAAAGTTGGAGATCTGCTGAACTCGGTAACGCAGGGCTCGTCGGCGGAACTCGAGATGGAACCCTCTCCCTCAGCTTCATCGCCCCCAACAACGACGGACCAGCCTGCTCTGAGCGGGATTGAAGGGGCTCCCGCCCCTGGGCAATCCCTCGACTCGCTGCAAGGGGTGCAGCAGCGTGTTGCCGCCATGCCGCCAATCGTGCTCGGAAAAGACATGGCCGAGAACCTCGGCGCCACAGTCGGCTCGGTCGTTCTCGTCACCAGCCCGCAGGGCGAGCTGACGCCTTTCGGCATGGTCCCCAAGTACAACCGTTTCCGGGTCGTCGGGATCTTCAACTCGGGATTTTTCGACTATGACGCAAGTTGGGCCTTCACGCGCCTCTCCGATGCGCAGCGCCTGTTTGGCTTGGGCGATCTGATTTCCGTCCTTGAGTTCAAGATCGACGACATCTACAAAGCACCGGAAGTTTCTCGCGGACTGGAAGACGCCGCCGGCAAGGGCTTCATGGCGACCAACTGGATGGAGCAGAACAAAGCCCTGTTCCGCGCGCTACGTCTGGAGCGCCTGGTAACGTTCATTACCATCGGCCTGATCGTTTTCGTGGCCGCACTCAACATTCTGATCAGCCTGATCATGATGGTGATGGAGAAGACCAAGGACATAGCCGTGCTCATGTCGATGGGAACGCGACGCAGGCAAGTACGCAATGTCTTCATCGCCCAAGGAGTGTTAATCAGCGTAATCGGCACAGCGATAGGACTGATCCTCGGCTATGCCATCGCGAATGCCGGCGGTCACTACCACGTAATTTCGCTGTCGCCCGAGGTCTATTCGATTGACTACGTTCCTTTCGCGCCGCGTATGGTCGACGGACTCTGGGTAGCGGGATTCGCGTTGTTGATTTCCTTTGTAGCGACGCTCTACCCCTCGTGGTCAGCGTCAAGAATCCTCCCAGCCGAGGCACTGCGCTATGAATAGAGATTGCGTTATGAGTAGAGATGATGTAGCCCCGGACGCCTCGTCCGGGGTTGCGCGAAGCGCAATCCCAACAAGGACGGCACGCCGTGTCACAACTCAGCGGGCGGACCCAGGATTCCCCAAGCCCTTCCTCAGGATCGCAGGACGAGGCGTCCGTCCCTGCATTAACTGTAGTGATCCTCATCACATAAAGGAGTTCCGCCCCAAGCTATGTTTTTTGGGTATCGTGGGAGCACCCCGATGAATACTGCCCGGCCTGTAGTTTCCAACCCGCCAACCCCCACGGTGGCAGCCACTTGGAACGAAACCCAGACATTATGCATCTAAAGAATGACGATCCAATGCTTCGAGTCGAAGGCTTGAAGAAGGTTTTCCGCTCTGGCGAGTCGGATCTTGTGCTCTTTGAGAATCTGTCGTTTGAGGTGAAGCAAGGAGAGATGCTCGCCATTGTGGGAGAATCTGGTGCGGGGAAGAGTACTTTGCTACACATCCTGAGCGCGCTTGATCGTGCTTCCGCAGGTGACGTATACTGCGCCAACTTGCGATTGAACTCGTTGTCCCACGACGAAGCCGCGGGTTTTCGCAATCGGGAGACCGGCTTCGTATGGCAGTTTCACTACCTGCTGCCGGAGTTCACAGCAGTGGAGAATGTTGCCATGCCGTTGTTGCTTCGGGGAGAGTCATGGCAGCAGGCAGAACCGCATGCTTCACGCTGGTTGCGTGAGGTCGGATTGGAGCAACGCGCGCATCATCGTTCCGGAGAGCTTTCCGGCGGTGAGCAGCAGCGGGTGGCTCTGGCCCGGGCGCTCATCACTGGTCCCAAGCTTTTGCTAGCCGATGAGCCCACGGGAGACTTGGACGGACAGACTGCGGAAGCCGTTTTTGCATTGATAGCCCGACTCCATCGCGAGCACCAGCTTACCTCCCTCATTGCAACGCATAATCTGTCATTTGCCAGACGTTGTCATCGCGTTTTGCGGTTGCAGCGAGGCCGCGCAGAGGAGATTTCGCCGGATTCGCTTCCGGCTTGAAACGTTCTGGCCGTGAGACGCAATATTATTTAGGAAGAAACTTTAGTCTGACAAAGTGCAAGTCAGTGCTTCAGCCGCAAGACCCGCAGGGATCGGGAGGATTCCTTCGGTAACGTAATCAGAGGGATGGACCCCGGATTTCTGGGCTTGGGTTCCTTGGCCTTTTGATTGCATAATGTGGGGACTAGAATAAGGACGGACCGGGTGTAAGCGCGCTCTGGTCCAGCTTCAGGGTCGGGAGACCTCCTCCCCACCCAGGAAGGTCAAAGGGGCATATGTTTGAACGCTATACGGAGAAAGCCAGGCGCGTCATCTTTTTCGCACGCTACGAGGCCAGCCAGTTCGGGTCTCCTTATATAGAGACGGAGCACCTCCTGTTAGGGCTCCTGCGTGAAGACAAGGCCCTGACCAATCGCTTCCTGCGCTCGCACGCCTCCGTCGAATCGATCCGCAAGCAGATCGAAGGACACACCACCATTCGCGAGAAGGTTTCGACTTCCGTCGATCTCCCGCTAAGTAATGAATGCAAACGAGTTCTGGCGTACGCCGCCGAGGAAGCGGAACGGCTCTCGCACCGCCACATCGGCACCGAGCACTTGCTCTTGGGTCTATTACGAGAAGAGAAGTGCTTCGCCGCCGAGATCCTGCACGAGCGGGGCCTGAGGCTTTCCACCATCCGGGAAGAGCTTGCGCGAACCACTCAGGAGAAAGCTCAGCCGCAGCGGCAGCGTGAAAGTTCGCTGCTGGCGGAGTTTTCGCGTGATTTGACCCAGGCCGCCATGGATAGCCAGCTCGATCCGCTGGTGGGCCGCGAAGGCGAAGTCGACCGCGTCATCCAAATTCTGTGCCGCCGCACAAAAAACAATCCGGTGCTGATAGGTGAACCCGGTGTTGGAAAGACCGCCATCGTTGAAGGCTTGGCTCAGCGTATCGCCGACGGCGAAGTTCCTTCGTTCCTCGCAGATAAAAGAATTCTGGCTCTCGATCTTTCGCTCATTGTGGCCGGCACCAAGTATCGCGGCCAGTTCGAAGAGCGGCTGAAGACCATCATGAAGGAATTGATGGAGTCGCAGAATTCCATCATCTTCATCGACGAACTGCACACGCTCGTCGGAGCCGGATCAGCCGAGGGATCGCTCGATGCCGCCAACATCCTGAAGCCCGCCCTTAGCCGCGGCGAGATTCAGTGCATCGGCGCCACGACTCCGGGTGAATACCGCAAGTCGATCGAAAAAGATCGTTCCCTCGAGCGCCGCTTCCAGGCTGTTAAGGTTCCTCCGCCGAACGAGGCGGATGCGATCAAGATCCTCTTCGGAATCAAGGACCGCTACGAGAAATTTCACGCGGTCACCTACACCGACGAGGCGATCAACTTCGCAGTTTCGCACTCGAATCGCTACATCCCGGACCGGTTCCTGCCCGACAAGGCCATCGACCTGGTCGACGAAGCTGGTGCCCGCGTAAAGCTGCGCCAGACTTCTCTGCCCGAAGAGCTGACGGAAGTCCAGAAGCGCATCAAGTTCATCGTGCACCGCATGGAGAATGCCATTGCGAATCACGAGTTCGAGAAGGCGCGCTTTTACTCCGACGAAGAACGCAAGGAGCGCGAGAACCTGCGCGCCCTGCGCGAGAAATATCATCTCGATGAGTCTTCCACCGGGGTGGTCAACCGCGAGGACATCGAAGATGTCGTCTCGCGGTGGACCGGCGTGCCCGTCACCTCGATCAAGGAAGAGGAAACGCAGAAGCTGCTTCGCATTGAAGAAGAGCTGCACAAGCGGATCATTTCGCAGGATAAGTCGATCAGCGCTCTGGCTCGCGCCATCCGCCGCTCGCGCGCCGGCCTGAAGAATCCGAACCGCCCCATCGGCTCGTTCCTGTTCCTCGGGCCCACCGGCGTCGGCAAGACCGAAGTCGCGCGCACACTGGCGCAGTTCATGTTCGGCACCGAGAAAGCCCTGGTCCGCTTCGATATGTCGGAGTTCATGGAAAAGCACTCCGTCTCGAAGCTGATCGGCTCGCCTCCGGGGTACGTTGGCTACGAAGAGGGCGGACAGCTCACCGAGCGTGTCAAGCGCGCACCCTACAGCGTGGTCCTGCTCGACGAAATCGAGAAGGCACATCCGGATGTATTCAACATCCTGCTGCAGGTCTTTGAAGACGGTCAGCTGACCGACGGCCTTGGCAACACAGTCGATTTCAAAAACACGATCATCATCATGACTTCGAACATCGGCGCCCGGCACTTGCAGAAACGCGAGGGCCTCGGCTTCCAGTCGTCGAAGGAAGAGATGATCTCCGAGAAGGTCGAAGACCTCGTGAAGAACGAAGTCAAGCGCACCTTCAATCCCGAGTTCCTGAACCGCTTGGACGAGATCATCCTGTTCAACGCCTTGGGCGAGACCGACCTCATCCAGATTCTCGAACTGATGGTGACGCAACTCAATCAGAACCTGGCGCAGAAGTCGATCACGGTCACGGTAGCGGACGAAGCCAAGAAGTGGATCCTCAACCAGACCTTGACCGACCGCAGCTACGGAGCCCGTCCGCTGCGCAGAGCTCTGCAAAAATACATCGAAGACCCGCTGTCCGAGGCGCTGATCCAGGGCACCATCACCACCCGCCCCGCGTTCATCGAGGTCTTCCTTGAAGACAACAAGCTCTTCTACCGCCCGGTAGATTCAGAAAAGGCGGAAGGAGTCCTGCTGTACGAAAATTAGCTTGTGTCGGGACGGACGCCTTCGTCCGTCCCGAGCGAAGCGACTGTTCAGCCGCGGAGCAACGCGACGCGTGACGAAAGCTGCATCGCCAAAAGTCGCTCACCGATTCCGGCCCGCCTGCATCGCTCCTCCTGAACGATGACCTACCGGAGACATCCCGCACTCCCGAAAGATTTAAACTAGTTCCAAATGCTCGGGCGGACGAAATTGAGGTCACTCGGCGGGCTCTTCGGGCTGCTCCTCGCCTGGCCCGTCGCAGCGCAAGGCCCGCCACCTGCATCGCAACCGGCGGCGAAATCGCCCCAACCCCCTCCCCGAAAAGGCGTCACTTTCGAGGAGTTTGTCGATTCTGCAATCCTGCAGGAGCGACGCTTGGCCGAAGCGATGCGCTACTTCAAGCCGGTGGTGGAGACCTATATCCAGGAACAAAAGCACGACTCGCAGGTTCAGACCTCACCCAAAAACGATCAATATTTCTTGAGCCGCCTCGACCTGACCGGCGACGCTCCGGCCAATCGGGAATTCGAAAATCCAGAGCACTCGAAGTTCGAAAAGGAAAAGAAATTACTCAGAGGAGACCAGACTTTTGCCGCCGTTGGCTTCGCCCAGTCAGTTTTCCCGGATCTGGAGCATTTCGACCGTCAAAACTATCTCTTCAAATTCGTCCGCTGGGAAGTTCTGGGCGATGTCCGTTGTGGAGTCATCGATGTAATGCCACGCGAGAATTCTTCCAATCGCGGCTTTTTAGGACGGATCTGGGTTGAAGATCAGGACTATAACATCGTCCGCTTCACGGGAAGCTATACCTCGAAAGCTTATTCCAGGCGCTCATTCCATTTTGATAGCTGGCGTTTGAACACGCTGGGCATTACGTGGATGCCCGCGTACGTATATACCGAGGAGTCTGATCCACATGACTCTTCCAGCCAGGGCCTCTGGTTCAAGGCGCAGACGCGTATCTGGGGCTACGATGTGCAGCAAGCTGGCGACCACCACGAGTACGCGAAACCTCTCACCGACAATCCCGCCGCGGCCAATCCCAATCGGCACGAAGCTTCGCAGAGTCTGAGTCCGCAATTGAGCTTGGGCGCCACAACCTACACACCGGAAGACGATGTAGTGGAGCGCCTCCAACTCGCCGGACTGATGGCGCCCGACGGCGAAGTTGACCGAGTCCTGGAGACTGTCGTCAACAATCTCCTGATCACCAACAATCTTGATCTCGCCGGCGTTCGCTGCCGCGTATTGCTCACAACGCCGCTGGAATCGTTCGTCGTCGGACGAACCATCGTCGTGAGTCGTGGACTGCTTGACGTCTTGCCAGACGAGGCCACGCTGGCTGCCGTTCTCGCGCACGAACTTGCGCATATCGTTTTGCGTCACTCGCTCGGTGCGGAAAATTCTTCGCAGTTCAACTTGCCCTTTTCCGACCTGGAGATTTTTACGAAACTTGATTTCCATTTCGATCCGGTCAAGGAAGCGGAGGCTGACAAGAAAGGCCAGGAACTGTTCTCGCAATCACCGTACGACAACCAACTCGGCAGCGTAGCCCTGTTTCTGCAAGCTCTCGAGGCGCGCTCTCCGCAGTTGCCCAACCTTCTGCGCGCTCGATTCAGCAATGATTTCGGTAGCAGTCACCTGGTCGGAATGCAGGCCGTTTCCAAGGCTCCAAAGCGCCTGCGAATGGATCAGCCCGATCAGATCGCTGCTCTGCCACTCGGTTCACGCATCAAGATGGATCCCTGGTCCGACAGAATCGAGATGGCAAAGACCAAGTTGCCACCCTTGGAATCGGCCGCCGAGAAAAGACCATTCGAGGTCTCGCCGTTTTTTCCCTACCTCAAGCGACAAGACGCACCAAAAGCGCACGCCACAGCGGCGAATCCGTAAATCACTTTGTAGGGGCGGACGCCTTCGTCCGCCCCGCGACCCTGAGCAGAGCGAAGGGGAGCGTGTATCACCCACGCGCCCAAGCCGGCGTCTCAGCCTTGCGCGCAACCTCGACGAAGGTCCGCCGTCAAATTCCCCTGCGGGGTGAAGCCAAAAGTGGTGGTTTTCAACCACCCCCTGGCCGTCTGCCACTGTCGATCGTCTGAAACCCTTGCTGGGCGCGGAAACCCGCGTGAATCTTGTTGACTCGACAACAAAGCTGTGATGAGATGCCCGAAACATGTCGCCACTCGGCCCTGCTGCGCGACTGAACCAAAGGGGCGTGCGACAGAGGTGAAGTATGAAGCATAGGTTGTTGTTCTCTCTCCTGGTTTCCATTCTTGCTTTCACTCTGAGCGCCGGCGCCCGCGATATCGTCGTGCCCGCTGGCACTCTGTTGCAGTGCACTTTGAATGAGCCCAACCTCTCATCCGCCACGGTCGACATCGGCGATCCCGTTCTGTGTCATCTTCGCTCGCTCACCGAATTCGGCCAGCAAGCCTTCCCGCGCGGAAGTTATCTGGTTGGCCATATTGAAGCGGAAAAAGATCCTGGCCATTTCGTCGGTAAGGGATATCTCAAAGTCCAGTTCGATCGCATCGGAGTTCCGAGCGGCGATCTTCCCCTGGAAGCCAAGGTCATTGCCACCCGCGGCTACAAAGTCGACAAGCAAGGCAAGGTCGATGGCAAAGGTCATCCCAAGCGCGATGTTGTGGAATGGATGCTCCCGCCGCTGTGGCCGGAGAAGCTCATCATGCTGCCAGCGCGCGGCCCACGCCCGACACTGAAAGGTGAGACCGTCTTGAGCCTGCGACTCATGGACGACGTCCAGATCCCGCAAGTGGCCCAGACCTACGGCCCTGGCTGGCACTTCTTTGGACGTTTCCAGAATGAGCGTTTGAGCGACTCTCAGGCCAGCGACAATCGTCAGCAGTTGACGCTTCGCCCGGCAGGCGATTCTTCGGGGCCGCAAGTCAACTATGCCAGCCTGGTGACGCGCGATGTACCCTCGAACGTTGACGGCGCGCCCGGCATGCCGGTGTTCGTTTTGAACAGCGGAGCCACGTTGTCGGTCAGCGGATATGGCTACTCCGACAGCCGTATCACATACACGCTGGTTGGTGGCGGCACGGGTGTCATCAGCACCGACGACATCGACTGGACAACAACAACCAAGCTAAACAATCAACGCGGTGTGCGCGTCTCATTGCACAGCGGACACGTAGCCCAAGGCACCCCAGGGTTCTAATTGTTTGTGCCGCCAGCGTGTGTCACCCGGAACGCTGTCAATCTGCAATCCTCCTTGGTGCAACTCCGGACACACGGCCCGCCCCCCCGGCAAATTCTTTGCGACTTCCCGCGATCCCCGCAATCCCACTGGCATGCAAAAAATCAACATCGCCGAAAAATTCTCCAAGATCTCCGAGTACTGGAAGCCCTACATCGCCGCCGAGCTGAACGGCCAGCATGTGAAGCTCGACAAGATCAAGGGCGAATTCGTTTTCCACCATCACGACCACGAAGACGAACTTTTCCTGGTGGTCAAGGGCCGCTTTCGCATGGAGTTTCGCGATCGTCCGCATGAGTGGGTGGAAGAGGGCGAGTTCATCGTTGTCCCCCGCGGCGTAGAGCACAAGCCGGTCGCCGAGGAAGAGTGCTGGTTCCTTCTGTTTGAACCGGCTTCAACTTTGAATACCGGAAACGTAGTCAACGAGCGCACGCACCGCGAGCTGGAGAGGGTCTAGGGATTTCCCTGGGGCCCTCCTTGCCCTCTGTGGTTAAATCTCCTCTAATGGAGATCATGCTCTACTCCGCCTTCTGGTGCCCGGACTGCCGGACCGCCAAGCGCTTCCTCGCGAAGCACAACATCCCTTTCAAAGAAATCGACATTGAAACCACGCCCGGTGCCGCAGACGAGGTCATTCGCTGCACGGGCAAAAGAGCCATTCCGCAGTTCGTGATTGATGGCCGATGGGTCCAGCCCTACCGCCCCGGCGAAGGCTTTCTCTACGAGGAAATGGCCGAAATCCTCGGCATAAACAACCCCTAATGTAGGGGCGGACGCCTCAGCCTGCCCTGAGCCTAGTCGAAGGGTCCGCCCCGAGTCGCGAAGCGACGAGTCCACACGCTTGGGTGCTCCCCAAACGCCCGGTTCACGTGCGTCTGGTAAAACGCCGCACAGCAACGGGATGGGTCGCCCAAGATGTCTGCCCGGCTCGGACGTGTTCATTGCGCCCCGCGCAACCCCTGACGAGACGTACGCGGCTACATAACCGCCGTACATCCCCTTCGGTACCGTAGCGATTTGCTCTCGCCTCGGGCGATGATAACGACTCCAGGCAAATAGCATCTGCCCGACTCATGGCCGAGAACGACAACCAGCCCGTTCCTCCCGACCCTGCCCCGAACCCCGGAACTTCGCAGGAATCTACCATCGTTTGTGACAGTTGGCAGCAGATGATCCAGGGCGTTCTCGCGGTCATGATGCTGATCGGCGCGCTGGCCATGGTTCACTACTACGGGCGGATGGCCACGCAGGGCATTCCTGCCGACGATCTGCAGAAGCGGGTGCACGAACTTACGGCCGAAGTCGAGCAACTCAAGCAAGAGCAGTCGATGCCTGCCGTCGTGCTCAATCGCTATCGCAATTCAATCGGCTACATCTACGGCGTGTATCAGATCGGATTCCCAAACCATCGCCCCAGCATCCGCGCACGTGTTTCGGGTACCGGCTTTCTGATTGGTAATGGCTTGGTCGCCACAAACCGCCACGTTGCCGAGCCATGGTACGGAGACTCCGAAGCTCAACGCCTGATCGAAGAGGGAGCCCTGGGCACAATTGAGAATTTGGTGATCTTTTTCCCCGGCTCTCCGACACCTGTGAATCTTGTGCCCGGCACCGTGTCGAAGACTTCCGACCTTGCGGTGCTCCGTCCGGAAGACGCGAATGCCGTCCGCGGATTGCCGCCGCTGCCCCTCGCCAAGTCACCCGGGAACCCCGGACAACTCGTCACGGTGATCGGCTATCCGATGGGCATTGCCGGCATGGTGGCTAAATCCCCGTCTGGAATCTACGAGCGTCTCGCTTACCGCCACAACGACATCAATGCGGCCAGCGAATTGGCTGCCCTCTCGCTGATTCGTCCCTCCACGACTTGTGGTCACCTCGGCGACGTAGTCGGCGACAAGCTAATCTACGACGCGCCCACCGCTCACGGCGGCAGCGGCGGTCCCGTCTTCAACTCCAACGGGGAAGTCATCGGCGTCAACTCCGCCTACATGGACGGATTCTCCGGCGGCACGCTCGGCGTCTCGGTGGAGTCGCTTCGTCCCATCCTCCAACAGGCGCAGCGTTAGCAACTTCCTTCGGCGATCTTTCACCCGATGGTGCTGCCCTGCCGCACTCCTGCCACAAACATTTGGCCGGAATTGCCCGTTGGCAGCAACAACTGCACGGTTGGCCAATCGCGCCCAATGCCGCTAGAGTATTGGCATGCGCCACTCGCTGATGTTGTTGTTGGTGCTGTCTAGCCTCGCGGTTACTGCCATCGCCGTAAACCTCGACGCAAGCCCTCCGGCGTGGGCCTACGTCATCAACCCGAGCTCACCCAACCCTGCTGCGCCTCCCGACAGTACTCCTCGCCACGTTCCCAACAGCAGCGCAGCTTTTACCACCGCCGAGACGCAAGATCTTTTCCGCGTGCCCGACTGGCATCCCGCGGATCATCCTGCAATGCCGGAAATTGTCTCTCATGGTCGCAAGCCCGACGTTTTCGCGTGTGGCTATTGTCACCTCCCCAACGGACTCGGGCGGCCCGAGAACGCAAGTCTGGCGGGGCTTTCCGCCGGCTACATGATTCATCAGGTTACCGATTTCCGCAGTGGCGCGCGTAAGAGTTCCGATCCCAGGCATCTGCCCACTACGAACATGATCACCCACGAGACGAAAGCGACCCACGAAGAGATCATCGCGGCCGCAAAATACTTTTCCGAGCTTCCGCCCAAGCCATGGATTCGCGTGATCGAAACCAGCACCGTGCCGAAAACGCACATCTCGGGATGGATGCTGGTACCTGACACCTCGTCCGCGACCGAGGCAGTCGGGCAGCGCATCGTTGAAGTACCGGAAAACTTGGAACGCACCGAAGTGCGCGACGATACCTCTGGATTCATCGCATACGTCCCCGAAGGCAGCCTCAAGCAGGGAAAGTGGCTGGTCACCACCGGCGGCAACGGCAAGACAGTCCCGTGCGCCAAGTGTCACGGTCCCGGCCTCCGCGGGACCGGGAATGTTCCATCGATTGCGGGCCGTTCGCCGAGCTACATTGTGCGGCAAATGTTCGACATTCAGTCCGGCGCCCGATCGGGGCCCGCGTCGTTGCAAATGCGGCGCCAGGTAGGCAAATTGACCATCGACGACATGATCGCCATCGCGTCGTTTCTGTCCTCATTGAAGCCCTAGCCCCGCAGCGTCGCCGAGGGAAGTAGCAGCCGTTGTCTCCGACCGCAACCGGCTTCTCATCGATCTCTCCTCCTCCGCCACGAATGTCAGGCTTCCCATCGAAATCCTGCGGAGGCTTTCCACACCCCAAAGAGGTTGCATGATCCCCATCAGCGAATGCGAGTGGGAGCCCAGAAAGAGGTGTCCCAATTCATGCGCCGTGACGGCTCCCAACAATTGTCCAACGTCAACGTTATTTGCCTCCCGTCTCAGTTGATCGAAAAAGACATCCGCGTATTTCCCTTTGCCATCCGGTCCCAGAAAGGCCTCGCCGAAGACAAAATCGCTTCGAGCTCTCCCTTTTGCCACAATGTGGAGTACGAACTCGTTCGACCGCGGAGGCCGGCGGCACTCGCTGGTTTCCGCGCAGTTCCGCCACTCGATTTCAATCCCCGCCGGACGCAACAAGCGCCCGGCCTCCTTCTCCGCATGCCTCAATACCGAATGTTTCACGCCCACAGAGTCATTCACGAATACAGTGATGCGGCTTGAAGCATAGTCCTGCGTCCAACCCAGACCTCTGATCATCAAGACAACAACAAACAAGCGCAGTGAAGATTTAATTCTGAACCCCACGTTCCCACCCCGCGTATCTGCTTGAAAGTGAGGCTGGGCGGCGCGAACCTCAAGGCCGTAGCCATCGCGCGTGGGTGAAATGTGGGTGACGAGCTAAGACGCCGCGCGTCAAACAGTTACAAAGTGGGGTGACATGGGGAATCAGGCCGCCAGAGTACTAAACTCGCCCATCGGCGGGAACACAAATGGCGACGGTATGCCTTCGACCAGGCGCTTTGGCGTTTTCGAACTGGACCTGCGCGCCGGCGAACTACGCCGCAATGGGACCAAGGTCAAGCTGCAAGAGCAGCCCTTCCAGGTTCTGGCTGAACTGATCGAACGTCCAGGGCAGGTAGTCACGCGGGAAGAGTTGCGCAACCGTCTCTGGCCGGCCGACACCTACGTCGATTTCGACCATGGCCTGAATGCCGCAATCCGGCGCCTGCGTGACGCCTTAGGAGATTCGGCAGAGAACCCGGTGTTTGTCGAAACCATCGCCCGCCGGGGATACCGCTTCCTCTCGCCCGTGACCGGCATTCCGCTCAACGGCTCCGCGCCAATGGAAGTGGAGCGTCTTCCGGCTCCAACTGTGACACCCGTCCGCCACTCACGCCTTTGGTGGATTGCGGGGCTTGTCTCCGGAATTGTGCTGGTTCTGATTGGTCTGAGCATTGGCTTTCACATTGCATCGCATTCCACATCTCTCGGTGAAACTGTGCGCCTCACGGCTAACCCGGTGGGCGATCCGGTTCGCACTGCCGCCATTTCCCCCGATGGTCGCCACCTTGCATTTTCCGACGACACTGGGTTCTATCTTCGCCAGATCCAGACGGGTGAAACTCACGCCATCACGTTACCGGAAGGTATGTGGGCATTCGCGATCAGTTGGGCACCCGATAACGATCACATGATTGTCGAGCTGGCGGGGTCCAAGAGCGTCAGCAGTCTGTGGGACATTTCCGTCCTCGGAGGAGCGGCGCGCAAAATTGTCGATCAGGGCTCCCAGCCTGCGGTGTCTCCGGACGGGAAGCAGATCGCCTTCCTCGCAGGTCCACTCCTGCATCGCCGGATTTGGCTCGCTGGAATCTCTGGAGATTCGCCAAGGGAACTGCTGGGCGCAGATGGCAACTTCATTGGCACGATCAGTTGGTCGCCCGAAGGCACGAAGATCGCTTACACGACCGCGAGATACACTTACGGGTATGGCACCAAGGGGATGATCGCGGTTGCTGACGTTAGCAAGCCTGGTCTCGCCCGAGGGCGCCGCAGCGCCAGCACCGTTCTATCCGCAGCCGGGCTCAGCGCTCCCATGCTGTGGGCTCCCGACGGCCGTTTGATTTACACGCTCGAGGAACAACGGCCGCGACAGGACGATTCGAATCTCTGGTCAATTCGACTGAACGCCGATGGAAAAGCCAGCGGCGCACCCATCCGCCTGACTGATGACCAAGGGTACATTTTCACCGTCAGTGCGGCGAGCGACGGCAAGCGCGTGGCCTATGTGAAAGGCGTTCCACAGCCGGATGTCTATGTTGCAAAACTCCAGCCTTCCGGTGCTATGGACGAACCTCAACGGCTTACGCTCGATGACCGGCGAGACTATCCCTACGACTGGACGGCCGACAACAAATCGGTAATCTTCACCTCCGATCGCACTGGAGTGTTCGGCATTTACAGGCAGGCCATCAATGAAACCTTGCCCGAAATGTTGCTGTCGGGGAGTCAGGACTGGATGCAGCCCCGGTTGAGTCCGGATGGAACACAGATCCTATATCTATCAAGTCCGAAGCGGATAGATTCGAATTACGAAGTGCGCCTGATGAGCATGCCCCTGGCTGGCGGCCCGTCCCGTGAACTGGCCAAGGCCAAATGGATCAGCAATCTTCAATGCGCCCGGGACCCCGCAAGTGTGTGCGTGTACAGCGTGATCAGCCATGCCGGCCTCTCTTTTTTCCGGTTTGCTGCATCGCAGGGTGGGGAAACGCAATTCCTTCAAGTTAAGGACGAACTGGCTGAAGCCTATAACTGGACTCTGTCGCCGGACGGAACCACGCTGGCGATCGCCAAGGGCAAGTGGGGTAACGACGAGGAGCCACGAATCCGTCTTGTGTCTTTGGACGGCGGTCCCGACCGCTGGCTGACAGTTCAAGGTTGGCCGGGCATTTCTTCGATCGATTGGGCCGCGGATAGCAAAAGCATTTGGGCACCAACCGCCGGCGAGAAAGAGAACGCGTTGTTACGCATCGACCTGCAGGGAAACGCCCGCGTCGTGTGGCGCCCGAAGAATGTCGGTGTCAGCTGGGCGATCCCTTCCCGCGACGGAAAATTGCTGGCTCTACATGTACACAGCAGCAGCGCCAACGTATGGATGCTCGATCACTGACCTTAAGGGATCTCAGAGGATGCCCCACTTCTGACCGAATTTGCCAGAAGTGGGGATTTTCACTTTCACCCTCAGCTAGAAAGCCCAGCGCAGCGAGAACTGGATCAGCCGCGGCGTGCCGGTCGAGTTCACGATCTGACCAAACGGACCATTCCCCGTGTTCCCGGCATTGACCCAGGCAAGATACGCCTCGTAGTCGGTCACTGCCGGGTTCGCGAAGTTCGCGTGATTCCAGACGTTAAAGAAGTCCGCCGTGAATCGCACTTCGTTCCGCTCGTTGATCTTGAAGTACTTGATCAGCGAAATGTCCCAGTTCTGTTCGTACGGTCCGCGGTATATGTTCCGGCCCAGGTCGCCAAATCCTGTCGTGCAGCGATTGCTGTCACCCGCGGCACATGCGGTCGGGTATAGCAAGGGAGCAGTCGTAAATGCCGCCGGATCTAGATATCCGCCAAGCCTTTCGTGAGTGCTGCCGCTCGTCATCCCGCCGCCGACAGTTGCGCCAGGTGCCAGACTCGCACCCAGCAACGGTGTGCTGCCCAGTCCCAGGAAGGCATCGCCTGCTCCGGAATCAAGCACAGAAAACGGTGTTCCCGATTGGAATATCGTAACTCCGCTCACCGACCACCCGCCCAGTGCCGCATGAGCGAATCCCTTCGCATGCGCGAAGAAAGGCAACTCGTAGACATAGCTGACTGACAGCCGATGTTTCCGGTCGAAATCCGAAAGTCCGCGAGATGCATTGATGTTGCTTTGATCGTTGTAAGCGGTGTTGAACGCGGTGTTTCCACTCGAGGTTGTGTCGATGTTCTTCGAGAACGTGTACGCAGCTTGCAAGTAGTTCGCCCCCCACCGCCGCGACAGCGTCGTCTGCAGCGAGTGATAGATCGAGTACGCATCGTTCGCGAAAATCTGATACCCGCTGTATCCATTCAGCCCAGGCGTTGGTGTCCGTGCGATCGCATTGGAGAAGGTGTTGTCCGTAATCTGGTGGGGTGTCCCGTTTACGTCGGTGACCGCGAATGGATGATCCGGCGTCGCATTCACCGACTGGATGCCATCTCGCGTTTCGCGCAGATGAATTCCCCGCGTCCCCACGTAGCCCAGTTCCAGCACCCACTTCTTCCCAAGCTCTTGCTGCACGGTCAGGTTCCATTGCTGCGTGTTGGGGACTTGGAAGTGCCGCGGCACTTCGAGCACGAAGAGGTTTTGCGTAGAGTTCACGCCAGGCCCACCCGTGCACTGGTAATTGCCGTCCCCTAGCGGGTTGTCAGGAGTGAAGCTGACTAGCTTCGCTAAGCAAGGAATCCAGGCACCGGAGAGCGTTCCTGCCGTAGGAACCGCGTTAGAGTTGTCCTGCGGTGAAGCTCCGGCAAAGAAGTTGGCCAGCCCTGTGCCGGGAAAGAACACGATCGGGATAAACGGCGACTGGAAGCTGAGTTGGTCGACCGCCCCAACGTCTTCGCGGTTGTAATAAATGCCATAACCGCCGCGCATCGTCGTGCTGTGGCGCCCGAAAACGTCCCATGCGAACCCAAAGCGCGGCCCCCATCCGGTCGCAACACCATTCTTGAAGGTCGAACCGGCGGCATTGCCCGTCAATCCGCTCACTCCCAGTTTGTTAACGCACTTGGGATAGATGAACGGATAAGTACCCGAGTTCGTCAGGTCCGATTCGATGTTGCCGATGTGGCAGTCACCATCGGTCCATGCTCCCAGGAACTCCGTCCGCAGCCCCATGTTTACGGTCAGGGTCTTCGTAGCCTTCCAGTCATCCTGAATGAAGACCGCGGAATCATTCTGGCGATATTTATGGTTGTAGACTCCTCCACCGCCGAAGCTGAACTGCACATTGCCGCCCAGCATGTTCTGGAAGTCCGTAGCCGGGACTTGATTGTTCGTTGTGCCCGTGAAGAACAGTTGTCCATTGAACACTTGCGGGAAGAGTTTGTCGAGATTCACCCGCGTGAACAGTCCACCAACAGTGAACGTGTGCTGGCCTTTCACCCAACTGAGATTGTCGACGAAGTTGTAATTGTTCTGTGTCTGGTACTGATTCGCCGGCGGCGTCGGCCCAAACTGGAAGCCCGACTGCAGCAGCGTGAACTTGTAAATGGATTGTGAGAGATTGCTCGTCGGCCGATTGATACCAACGTCGTCGACCGTCACCGGATTCACATTGATGCCGCTGTTGTTGATGTGCACAAACCCGAACCGAACGTCGTTTACCAGCCTTGGATTGAAGACATGCGTTTCCGACACGATGAAAACGCGGTCATTCACCGGCAGCGTGTAAGGAAAGTTCAGATCCGTTCCGCTGGCCGGTGCGCCTAACGAAGCCTGCAGCCCTCCAGCACCGAACGGTATGTCCTGCTGGGAATTAGAGAAGAAGAACCGCGCCGCGATCGAATCGCGCGAGTCACGGAATTCATGATCCCAGTTTGCCGTCAATTGATCATCAACGAACTTCCCCGGACGGCTTACCGTGAACTGCAGCGGAGTTCCCGCCGCCGTTCCCGCTGGAGCGTTCGGCATGGGAAACAGGTAGCCATTCGCTGGTGCCCCAAACTGGTCGCTCTTGACCGCCAGCAGGGAAGCCGCCACCGGATCCAGCGAGAGCCCAACGCTCGACAGTTGCATGTCGTTCGCCAGGTTCGCCATCGATGTGAGGTCCGTTCCGCGATCCGAGGCCGGAATATATGGCACGAAGGTCGAGATCAATGTTCCCGGCGATTCTCCGCTGCGCTGCCGCGTCCCCTGATAATTGACGAAGAAGAACCCAAGCTTGCCACCCGGACTCACCGGTCCACCCAGGCTCCCGCCAAAAATGTTCTGCTGGATCACTGGACGCGGCGATCCGCTTCCCTTCAGGAAATATTCGTTTGCATCCAGTACGGTATTGCGGAAGAACTCATACACATCGCCGTGAAACTGGTTGGTGCCGGTCTTGAGAATCGCGTTGATGTTGCCGCCACCGTTGCGTCCCTGGCTCGCGTCGTAAAGCGAAGTCTGCACCTTGAATTCCTGCACTACATCCGGATTAGGCAGGGGAGTGTTGGTCAGCGACGCCACGTTATAGTCGGTGGTGCTGATGCCCTCGATCAGATAGTTGTTGTTATCCTCCCGCTGCCCGTTCACAAAGATATGAACCTGCCCGCGGCCCAGTTGTGACGCCGCATTCAGTTCGCCCTGCGCTCCGGTCGAGAGCGTGAGCAGTTGCTGGAAGTTTTGCGTCGCCAGCGGCAAGGCGCGAATGGTGGTGCTTTCAATCGCCTGCCCGGTAGTCGCATCGCTGGTGTCGACCATCTGCACTTCCGCCTGCACTTCGATCTTCTGCTGCACCGATTGTGTGCTGAGCTTGGTAGTCATGCGCGTAGTCTCAGTGACACGCACTACCACGTTGGAAATCTTCGCCTCAGCAAACCCCTGAGCCGTGATATTCACGACATATGTTCCAACCGGCAGCAAGGGCGCCGTGAACGCCCCGTCAGGCCCGGTCGTCACAGATCGCTCAACTACATTCGTATCCTGATTGGTGATGCGGACACTCGCATTGGCAATGAAAGCACCGCTCGGATCCTGTACCGTCCCGGCGATGGCCCCGGTTGCTCCGCCTTGCCCAACCGCGCCGGCAGCAAGTGCCAGTGCAGCGACACTACTGAAGATGAACCTCTTCCAAGAACCCAGCATGCTCATTTCCCCCATAACCCAAATGACGATCGCGTTGTATTTACGAAGAATGTTGAATGGATGGCATCAACAACAGCTCGGCAGTACATGCCGCGGCAGGGACAGGCGTGGTCCGCATCCGATCATCCTGTCCAGCGTAGGTGGGTTTCCCTCTGCCATGGTCTTCATGAACATATCTGCCGTATGAATGCCTTCGTGAGATTTGCAAGAGCTTACTGAATTGCAGTGTCGCTTTTCAAGAGAGAAAACACACCGAAGTAACAATCAAGCCTCGTGTAGGGGTGGACGCCTCTTCCGCCTCGCGCCCGAGCGAAGCGAAGGGCGCGTGCACGCCGCGTAAAAAGTGAAGACCTGCGGGCCCTGAGCGAAGGGAAGAAACCCGTGAAGGTTAATGAATAAGTGGGGCTAATCACTGAGCAATAACGTTGTTGTGAACTGCACAAACACCGACGTGCTGTTCTCCAAGCCTTATCCCTCGCCAAACTCCCGGTACCGCTCCAGCACATCCCGCTGCGTCACCACACCTTCCAACTTCCGAAAGTCCGCGCGGTTCACCACCGGCACCAACGGCCACCGGTCCACATGCCGCAACGCAGTTTCCAGCGGATGATCGGGATGCAGATACGGCACCGGCGCGATCGGCAACAGCGCTCCCAGCGTTGTCGCCCCGTTCCCCTGGCTCGCCATCGTGAGCAGTTGCTGCTTGCTCACACTCCCCCATCCCACCGGACTCAAGCGCACCAGCAGTTGCTCGATCTCCGAATGATCCAGCATCTTCACCGCATCCTCGAGCGTTTTCTCGGCATCCAGTACCGGCCCCTCGACCGGTTGCATTGCATCTTCCACGCGCAGAATATTCTCTTCCCGCTGTTCTTCCATGGAAGGCAATTGAAGCCCATCCTGCTGTGTGAGCAGGTCGAAGATCGGGGTTGGCTGCAATGCGCGCGAGATTACGTACGCGAATGTATTGGCAACGATAACCGGCACGATGATCGAGTAATTTCCGCTCACCTCGAGCACCATGAATACCGACGTCATGGGTGCCCGCAGAAATCCCGCGAACAAGACTCCCATCCCCACCAGCGCGTACGTTCCCGCCGAGCCGGTCAAATGCGGCAGCAGCGCGTGCTGCGCGCCGCCCACGGCTGCCCCAAGCATGGCGCCAACAAACAACGTCGGCGCGAACATTCCGCCCGGAGTTCCGCTGACGAACGACAACATCGTAGCCAGAATCTTCAATCCCGCAAGAATCGCCAGAAACTCCCAGGTGAACTGCCCGTGCATCGCCTGATCGATATATTCATAGCCTGCTCCCATCACTTGTGGGGCGCCAAGCATTCCGATGACTCCAATCAACAGTCCCGCAATCGCAGGTTGAAGATATTGCGTCCACCGCGGAAGCGCCTTGCATATCGGACGCAACCACGCGATGCCGCTCGCAAACGCCACCGAGGCGAGTCCGCCGATCACGCCGAGTGTGGCGTATGCCATCAGTTCCGCAGGCCGCTTCAATTCCACTGCCGGAATACGAAACAGAGATTCAGAGCCCAGAAACCACCGCATCACCACCACGCTCGATACGGCCGAAAGAACCACGGATCCCAGAATCCCGGCTGTCCACCGCCCAATCACCTCTTCAATCACGAACAACACCGCCGAGATCGGTGCATTGAAAGCCGCGGCCAGGCCTGCCGCCGCGCCCACCGGCGCGATCAACCGCATGCGGTCCCGCTCCAACCGCATCTCCCGCCCCAAGGCGGACGCGATACACGCCCCGATCTGCAGTGACGGATCCTCTGGTCCCAGCGAATGTCCCGAGCCAATCGCGAGCGCGGACGTGATAAATTTCCCGACCGCCGTTTTGAATGGAATATTCCCATTGAAAATGTACAGAGCCGCTTTGGTCTGATTGACGCCGCTGCCGCGCGCGGCAGGGAAGAAATGAATCACCAGCACCGCAATAAGCAGCCCCGCCAGTGCAGGCGCAAGCAACATCCGTGCCGGAGTCAGAGCAACCCCCGTTCCCAGCAGGTAAAGTCGCGCCCAGTCGATCGCGAAGCGAAAGCACACCACTGCCAACCCGGCAAACACTCCAATGAACACCGAGAGAACCAGAAATAGTCGATCCTCTCGGAACACCGACCGCCACAGCGTTCGCGGCGAATAGCCCTGAATCCAAGGGGACTGGGAGCGCGCGTTGGCGTTCTCCACCAACATCTTCTCCCCATTCGACTCCGGCTCCATTAGCTTCCCTCGTGCATGTTGGAAATAAGCAACAGTGCCAAATCCGCCCCTGTCGGCGAACCGCATGCAACGCTAGTCGCGCGCTCGATGCGGAAAACTAGATCCATCCCCGTCTCGACCAGGTCCGGATCTCGCCGTAACCGTAGTTGCGTAATCTGTGGCTTCAATCCTTCCCACTCGTCACCGAGAGAAAGCGGCGCGCTCCCGGCAGAAGATATACCTGCGGGCAGTTTGCAACTTCGTAGTCGCTCTCCCGCAGTTTGAAATGCTTGCACGACAATTCTGTCCCGCTCGGCGATCGGGATCTGCCGCTGGAATGGATCCATCTGGAGCACGAGTTGTGTCGTCTTCAGCCGTGCCTGGCTCGCCGTATCGTCTGGCTTCGCCTCGATCGCGGCCTGCAGATAGCGCTGGCCCTCCGGATATCGCCCCAACTCGAACGCCGCATATCCCGCACCTGCCAACGCTGCCGCGTTATGCCGGTCAGACTTCAGCACAGCACTGAAAGCTGCCAGCGCATGTTCGTAATCCCCGGCGCGAAGGAAAAGTTCGCCAACGCGCTCCTGCTGCGCTGGATCCGGCCCCACTCGCTCCGCCAGCGCAATAAGTTCCCCTTGCGCCTGCTGTTTGGCGCCAATCCGCAGCAGCAGTTCGATCAACTCGAGCCGCGCATCCCGTCGCATCGTGTCTTGGTCTGGAGGCCAAACCGCATAGACCGCGTTGTGATAGTACCGAATGGCATCGTCGGTTTGACCCTGGTTCGCTGCGCTACGCGCCAATTCCAGATTGACGATTCCATTCTCCGGCTCCCGCTCCCACAAGTTGATCAGATAAGCCAGCGCCTGCCCTCTCTGCCCCTCACCGATCAAGGCTTCTGCCAGGTTCAGCTGATAGGAATAATCGTCCGGCGAATACAGTAGCGCGGCCCGGAAATCCTTGACCGCCGCCTCAAAGCGCTTCGCATTCAGGTCAGCGATCCCGCGATTGAACCACCTGTCCCCAATCGCCCGCCTCTGCGCTTGATGAACCTGCGACAAACCTGTGACGGCCAGAAAGAAAACAATCGCCAGCACAGTAAGCGCCGCCAGCACTACGGGCCGCTGCCGTAAATAGAAGCGCCACCTGGCGATGATGTCGGATGCCATTCTTCCTTTTCTGCCTCTCACCCTACTATTGAGGAATCATGCGGGAATTTCAATCGCTGGGTATACCCACAGCCTGGCCAGTCACAGAAACGTTGGAGGGCGCCCCACCCGTGTCGCGTTCTATGCGACAGGGTGGGGATTTTGCCTTCCTTCGATCTGATCACAATGAAAAGCCGGCTTGTTTCAACGGGCGAAGCTGAAATGGTCCACCCGGTTCCGTTGCCAGCAGCCGTCGCTGTCCTCAGTGCAGAATGGCTTCTCCTTTCCATAGCTCACTGTCTTGATGCGATCCGCCGAAACGCCCTGCTGCACCAGGGAACTCTTCAGCGACTCCGCGCGGTTCGTCCCCAGCGCGAGGTTGTATTCTTCTGATCCGCGGTCATCGCAATGCCCCTCTACCTGAACCTTAATCGATGGATGCTGTGACAGGAACGCTGCGTCGCTCTGTGCATTGCCCGCCTGATCCGGCCGGATAATCGACTTGTCGTAGTCAAACAACACGTCCTTCACATTCCGGGCAAACACGTCCTCGTCAGAGATCGAAGGCGTTGTTGTGTGTGCCACCTTCGCGTTCACCGTTACCCGAGCAGAAGCGTTCTGCGTGCCGCCCGGTCCGCTTGCCGTGAGCGTGTAAGTCATGCACGAGCCCGGTGTAACGGTTCTCGACCCCGATGCCATCACGCTGCCCAGACCGGCAATGTTGATATCCGTTGCGTTGTGCGTCTGCCACGTCAATGTCGTGGATTGCCCTTGTTCAATGACTGCTGGACTCGCGGCCAAAGTCGCCGTCGGCGTGGGCACCGGAGGCGGCGGTGGAGGCGTTGCCTGCGCCACCTTTTTATTGCACCCGGAAAATGTCAATACACCCATCAGAATCGCTGCCGACGTAAACCACTCGTACCTTAGATGCTTCATTGGAATCCTCCTCGTTGAATCGAGTTAAGCCTGAAATGGCGGAAAGACCTGCTCAATCGTCACCGCGCAACAGAAACGCCGCGTCCCGCGACACGTTTCTTTTTGCGCCGCAACTCAGAGTGAAAAGATGAGGAAGAGATCTGGAAGTGGATCAGCAGCGCAGCACCGCGAGAGTTCCGTTATCGGGGCTGGGTGACAGGAACTCGCCAGAAATATGCGACATGAGTGACAACGAACCCGTTGCGACACAGCTTAGGGCAAGGCAACATCGCAGCGCCGCCACCCCGGCTTGAATGAGGACTCGCAAACGGGCTGCTGCCCGGATCGAAAGCAACGCCGTCACCGGTCCGTGTACCGCAGAGTAGGGGCCTTCAGCGCCCGGGAAGAAAAAGATCCCGAGCACGCACAATACCGCTACTACCGCCAGCGCACAGGCAATCCGGCCCAGAGTCATAGAGTTGTTCTGATTATACTGATGGCCGAAACGCCGTGGAACCGCGCCATAAACGAAGGTAATTTTCTTCGTGATCCTAAATGTCCTTGCTAGCTCTCACACTTCATTAAGGATTCGCACTACTCAGAATCCCTCCACCTTCTCCATGCGCGATCTCGGCCCACGCCACCAGCCCTGTTCACGCACATGCTCATCGTGGAACCTCCGCGTGCGTGCCGCCAATATCGCCGCCCTCCCCAGATATCCCACCGCCTTCCCCTCGTCCCCTCGCTCGACGACGGGCAATCGCCCCACATCCTGATGCAACATCTTGGCCGCGGCCTCCGACACAAGTTCATCCGGGTAAGTCACCACCAGCTTCGTGCTGCCTGCGTCCTCGACAGTAATCATTCCGGTCGAATCCCTGTCGAGCGCGCGCAAAATGTCCCCTCGTGTAACGATCCCGACGAGTTTGCTATCCTCCAAAATCAGCAGCGCCTCGTAGCGCGCCACCGCCGGATCATGCCGTGCGATCCGCTCAGCCACTTCTCCTGTTTTTGTGCCTGCTGCGATCACCGGCGGATTCTTCTCCATCGTTTCTGCAACCGTCACCTGCGTCAGAACGTCGGCTTCATAGTCCTGATGCACGCGCAGGCCGCGACGCGCCAGCTTCTCGGTCATAATCGAGCTCCGCGGCATGAACAGCATCGCGATTCCATCCGCAATGACGGCTACAAGCATCAGCGGCAGAACCGAGTTGTAGTCGCGCGTAATCTCGAACGCGAAGATAATGAACGAAAACGTTGCTCGCGAAGCCGCGCCAAACACAGCCCCCATGGCGACCAGTGCGAATGCCGCAGGCGAAAGATGAGCATTCGGGAACACGGAATTCCCGATCATGGCAAACAGCCCGCCCATGGCCGCGCTCCACATGAATGTCGGTGCGAGCAACCCACCCGAGGTGCCCGACCCCAGTGAGATCACCAGCGCCGCGAACTTTGCCACCATTACCACCAGCAGGACCTTCCACGCGAGTTCGCCATTCAGGATGGCCCCGATCGTGTCGTATCCGACCCCCAGCACACGCGGCACAAAGAATCCGATAATGCCCAGCCCCAGCGCTCCGATCGCCGGCCGCCACAGCTCATCCACCGGAAGCTTCTCGAAAAGATCTTCTACCCAGTAGAGTGCTTTGCTCAGGATCACGGCGGCCACCCCACACAACGGCCCCAACAGCAAGTAAAACGGCAGAGCCCTCGGGATCCCGAAATCCACTTGCCCGACCTGGAACATCGGTCCCGGCCCCAGCAACTGCATATGGACCGCAGTCGCCAGTGTGCTCGCGATCACCAGCGGAATGAACGATCGCGATTTGAATTCGAACAGCAGCAGTTCGATCGCGAGAATTACTCCCGCAATCGGTGTGTTGAACGTTGCTGACATTCCTGCTGCCGCACCGCAAGCCAACAGGACTTTCCGTTCTACCGGGGTCGTGTGCAGAACCTGCCCGACTAGGGACCCCAGCGCTCCCCCGGTCTGAATGATCGGACCTTCGGCTCCAAACGGACCTCCCGTCCCGATGGCAATCGCTGCGGAAATCGGCTTCAGGATCGCCACCTTCGGTTCGATCCGGCTGCGATTCACCAGCACTGCCTCCATGGCCTCAGGAATGCCGTGCCCTTTGATCTTGGAGCTTCCATATTTCGCCATCACTCCCACGATCAGCCCGCCAATCACCGGCACCAGAATGACCCACCAGCCAAGATGGTGCCCGCCCACGCTGCGAAAGCTCGTGGAGAAGTCATGAAAGAACGAGATGTTGGTGAAGAGGCCGATAAGCTTATACAGAATGTAGGCGACGATGCCCGCCAGCAACCCCACCCCGGCGGCAAGGAACGAGATCAATACGATTCGGAAAGGAGCCGGAGCAGCGGCCGCCAACGGAGAGGTACCTGACGCGGCCAGCGGCTCCATCGCACTCGGCGGCGAGTTATGGTTGTGATTGCTATTCATGCGATTACGTACTCTTCAAACGTATTTTGGCAAACCGTCATCCCTTGGCGAAGTCGAATGCCGAGCGTGGCGAGGCATCTCGCGAAGTCGAAGGATCCCTGCCTCCAATCGAACCGATTTCTGCACTCCGGGGAGTCGGCCCTCAACTCTCCTTCTTCCCCTTCATGACCCCTCGCAATGCCGCCACCAATCGTGGTGCCGCCGACTGCAGCTCTTCGTGATGATGCAGCGCCAATTCCGCCAGCACCTTCTCTCCCTTGGGTGTTAAAGCCAGCAAGACCTCTCTGCGATCATCTTCGCCACGCTCTCGGCGCACATACCCTCCAGCCTCAAGTCGGTTGATCAGTTCCACCGCGCTGTTGTGCTGCACACGGAGACGATTGGCCAAAGCCCGAATCCGAGGCCGAATCCCTTCCGGCATACCCTTGATGGCCAGCATCAACTGGTACTGTCCGCGTTCCAGGCCTGCTGCCTGCACCGCCCTGTCGCTGAACGACAGAAACTCCCGAATCTGATAGCGGAATTCCGCCAGCGCCCGATAATCGGCCAACGATAGTTTCCTCATGCCGATGATTCTATCGTGCCGCGATAGTCTTAATTTATTATATCGCAATACGATATAATATGGCGATTGCGTCGCCTGTGTTGCGTTCGCAGTCTGACCCTCGGTGGTGAAAAAGCCCGTTGAGTGGCAACCCGCACCCGACCCATTTAGAATCCTCTGTCCACATCGGACAGGAGCCCGAACGTGATTCCCCGCTATACGCGCCCCGAACTTGCACGGATCTGGAGTGACGAGAATCGTTTCCGCACGTGGCTTGCCGTCGAAGTCGCCGCCACCGAAACCCTGGCCGAAGCCGGCCTCGTGCCCAAAGAAGCCGCCAGGGCGATCAAAGAACGTGCCGACTTCCGCGTCGAACGCATCCATGAGATCGAAGCCGAAGTGCGTCACGACGTCATCGCGTTCACCACGGCCGTGGCCGAAATCGTCGGCCCCCACGCGCGCTGGTTTCACTACGGGCTGACTTCCAACGATGTCGTCGACACTGCCCAAGCATTGCTGATCCGGCAGGCATCGGAGGTGATTGCGCAGGACCTTCAACGCCTGTCCGATGTGCTCGAACGGCGTGCCTGGGAGTTCAAGAGCACACCCATGATCGGGCGCACACACGGCATCCATGCTGAGCCCATCACCTTCGGATTCAAGATCGCCAACTGGTACTCGGAAACCCAGCGCAACATCGCGCGCTTCATGGCGGCAGCCGAAGACATGCGCGTCGGCAAGTTTTCAGGTGCGGTCGGCATCTTTGCTCACCTGACACCCGAGCTCGAAGAGAAGATCTGTACCCGCTTGGGGCTGAAGGCCGCGGCAGTTTCGTCGCAAGTCATCCAGCGCGACCGCCACGCAAATTATCTGGCGACGCTCGCGGTGATCGCCTCCACGCTCGACAAGATCGCCACCGAGATCCGCCATCTGCAGCGCACCGAAGTTCGTGAGGCTGAGGAGTTCTTCAGCGAAAAGCAAAAAGGATCGTCGGCGATGCCGCACAAGCGCAATCCCGTGACCCTCGAGCAGATCAGCGGATTGGCGCGCGTCGTGCGCGCCAACGCGCAAGCCGGATTCGAAAACGTGGCCCTCTGGCACGAGCGCGATATTTCGCACTCATCGGTCGAGCGCGTCATCCTGCCCGATTCCACGACCCTGATGGACTACATGCTGCACAAGACGACCAACATTCTCGACACCATGTTCGTCTATCCGGAGCGCATGCTTGCCAATCTGGAGTCGACCCATGGGCTGATCTTCAGCGGCCAACTTCTGCTCGACCTGGTCGAACACGGCATGACCCGCGAGGACGCCTATCGGCTTGTGCAGAGCCACGCGATGCGTTCATGGAAAGAAGGCCTGAACTTCCACGAAGAAATCCTCGCTGACAAGGAAATCATATCCAAGGTTCCACGCAGGCAGGTTGAATACGCGTTTGATCTGCAACGGCAGTTAAAGAATGTCGACAAGATCTTCGCGCGTGTTTTCGGCAACAGCCGCTCAACCAAAAGTGCAAGTACGAAAAAGTCGGCGAAAAAGCGCAAGAAGTGAGTGTTCCCAGGCCAGATCTCCGGAAGGCGTCTGATCGCTCGCCACCGCTCTCGGGTGATTGAGCACTTCCTTGTTCCTTAATCCAGCAGTGGCCGCGCTCCGCCTCCCAGCAGCGAAGAATTCATATTGAAGATGTTGTGATGTCCTTCTGAACCGCCCCACGCGAACATCATCTGCACCATGGGGAATCCTCCAGCTCGCAGCGTCAGTCCGGCGGCAAAGCTGTGCTTCAGGTGGCTGAAGCCCACGTCGCTGCGCTCCACTGCGACGCGTCCCTGGTCTGCCATAAACTTCACACCGAATGGACCCCAGATCGAGTGCTCGAAAGTTTCTTGCAGCAAAAGATAGTTGGGTGCGCGAAAGCGGTAGTCTTGATAGCTGCTGAGCGACAGGAAGCTGTTGATGTCCTGCCCGCCGAGCGTCGGCTGGAAGTAGAACGGCACCTTGAACGCGGAGTTCATCGTTTCCGACACAAGGAATCGCACGCCGATCGATCCATTAAGATTCCGCGAGCGCGAAATCTCAGGGCATTTCTGGCCGGAAGGGGCGCACTCATTCGGGCCAGTCATGTTCGTCGTCTTTGGTGCGGATTCGGTGAAGCCATACAGATAGAAAGTGTGATTCAGGTCGACCAGCCAACGCTCGAACGTGTCCTGTGAACTGGATGGCGCGACAAATTCTTGCAGGCTCGCGGCGTAGTTCAATTCCAGATGATCGCCGATCACCGGCTTGATGCGGACTCCCTGGCCGAATTGCACTACTCCCGGCTGGCTGCTCAGGCCCGGTGCGGTGGCGTCGTTATAGATTGTCTCGATTGAGGGAGCCGACTGGCCGTGTTCGTCCCGAAGGCTGACGAAGCGTCCATTCATCTCAGCAAAGAGTGACAGGTTCAGCTTTCTGAGAGCCGGCACCTCGAATACCGGCTTCGTCACATTTCCGCCAACGATGGTCTGTGTCATCCCGAACACGGATGCGCCAGCCAGAGACGTCTCGTTGCCGAGTCCGAAGTAGTTCACCGTGTTGAGCGAGATGGCTTGGGCATACAGGTTGAACACGGTAAAGGGATGAACCAGCACTTCGTGCTTTTTTGGCTTGGGCGGCTGCTCTCCCGGAGTGGTGGAGCTCGGCATGGTCACGTGAATCGGCTGAATGGGGGTGTGAATCAGTGTGAGGTATCCTCCGGCGCGCCACGATGCGCTAGTGGCGCCAACCGCATCGACACTCCAGCTCAGGCGCCAGTTTTCCGTATTCCGTGTCGCCACGTACGCCAGTCCCAGCCCGAACCCGTTTTGCGGCGGCAGGCTTCCGACCGCGATGTGCATAGGATGATCGGTCAACAAGGGATAGGCGCAATAAGCCACACTCATGAAACTGTACATCTTGCACGCATCGCGGATCCGTTCGCCTTCACGGCGAAAGTCTGCATGCACCCAGTTTTCCTGGGCGACGGCTGCCGCCGAAACCAGCCATAAAAGAACCGCAACGGTCCTGCGCATCAAATGACCTCCTGCTACTTCTTCCGTGACTTGCGCGCGCCGCGCTTTTTGGATGTTGCGGCGCGCCGTTTGCGTGCGTTCTTCTGTTCCCGCTCTGCGCGCTCGTCGGCGACGGCGGCAATCTCAATCACGCGTTTGCGTTCACCTGCGCGCTTCTTGGGAGCGCGCGCGCTCCGGGCATCTTCGTGCGCCCGGTGAATGGCATCGGTGACCGCGCGAATGTAGCTGGCGGCTTCCCCTTCGGTCCTCACCGCCTTGACGTAGGTCTCGATTTCGAGGCGGTAGCGCAAGGGCAGCTTGCTTTCGGCTTCCCGCAAATGTTCGATTTGCGCCTTCAGCAGCGAACCCATCGGACGATCCGGGTTGTACGCGTCTTTTGGCCTCGGCACGTGGATGAGAACCATAATGGCAAGCTCCTTCCCTGCGGCATCTTGCCGCGCCTTCTCGGTACGCTGACGTCTACGTGTCGAAGTCCGGACAATCGGTCCGCATCGTATCCTCCGACAAAACATTCCTATCGGGATCGACGTTTGCTCCCTGCGGCTCGATAAAAATGTCGGCGGAGGTTTCTCGCGGAGACAGATCGCCGGTGTAGGTGCCCAGAAAAAACTTCGTCACCGTGGCCGGAATGGATGCGTGATCAAACACCCGGTTCACCACCGTGCCCTTTGGAATCCATGGCGAGACCAGAATCGTGGGCACGCGGACGCCAAGGCGGTCGAAGAGGAACTCAGCGCCCGTTCCCGTGGCATTGCCATCCGCCTTGAACTTGTCTTTCACGCATCTCGGCGGCGGGACATGATCGAAGATGCCTCCGTGTTCATCATAGGTGATCAACAACGCCGTGCTCTCCCACAATTCCGGATTGTTCTTGATCGCCTGATAGATCGAGGCGATGAATACTTCGCCCTGCTGCACATGGTGGTCGGGGTGCTGGTCGTTGGCGACTTCCTCGCCGCTGTCGCCCTGGTGGTCGTTGTAGTTGGGCTCGATGAACGAATAGTCGGGAAGATTCCCCTTGTCGCAATCTGCGAGGAACTGGCTGTAGGTCCCGAACAGTTCCGGCTCATTCTGCAGCAGGTTCGCCACTTCCATGGTCGAGCTGGTCTTGTCGTAGTAGTAGATCTTCGACGTGCGTTTGGGATTGGCGTTGATCAGCCGCGTGTAGACGCTTTTGATGCTCTCGGGCGGATAGACCGGGTTGAGATCGACACGTCCAAAGGAAGTGCCATAGTGCGCGAAGGCGCGGTTGCAGATGGTCGGACCAGGGATGGAAGCGAACCAGCGATTGTACACAGCGAACTCGAGCGCCAGCGTGCTCAGTACCGGCAGCTTCTCTTTGGGAAAGTAGTACAGGATCATCTGCGAGTGCTTCAGGTCCTGCTGCTGGTGGTAATAGCTCAACACGAAGCCCTGATTGTTCGGCTCGCGGGTGACGTCTTTCGGGTCGGTGCCCTTGCCGTAGAGTTGCAGGTCGACCGCGGGGAAATGATGATCCGGATCCGGCTGCAACTGGGCCTGATATGCAGCCTGTGGCTGCGGTTTGACCGGATTCCCGCCCGCATCCGGGTTGGTGAATGGATCGCCGTCAACATATCCGTCGATCTTGGGATTCACCGCTTTCAGCGATCCCAGCATGTGATCGAAGGAACGGTTTTCCATCATCAGCACAACAATGTGCTGGAGTTTGTCCAGGCCAGGTGGCATCGCACACGCTCCACTAAAGATGAATAGTGCGGCCAGGGCCGATTGCGTTTCTGGAACGCCGCACTGTCAGGGGGGAACTTGAGACGAGAGTGTGAACCAAGTTCTGCTTTTATGCAAGAGAGGTATGGCAGAAGAGGAACACAAAAGGGCACGGGGCGCAGAATAACGCGGCGATATCGAGGTAGCGGTTGAAAAGCGAATGTCACCGCTTGTGCCATCAACGGTTGAACCAATACAGCAGAATTCCGTATCCGACGCCGGCGGGATCGGTGGTGCGTGCGGTCTGGAAAGCCATGAAGCGGCCGTCGGTCGAGATCACGGGGTTCGAGGCTTTTCCGCCTTCATAGTCATTGAAGTGCGTGATGCGAGTGAAATCCTTTCCCGTTCCATCGAGTCTCAGCTTCCAGATGTCGATATTGCCCGATCCGCGCTGACCGCCGAGCTGCTCGCACTGGCGATCTGCTTCGACTGCGGTGTAAAGGCTGTCGGGAAAGATTCCCTCAGGTTCGTTGTAAGTGCCGGGAGCTTTCGAAAAGTTCGTTACCTCTCCCGATTGCAAATCGATGCCCATCACGGATGCGCGACCTTCGGGTTCGTAGCAGGTGAATGTCATCTTGCGGTCGTCATCGTAAAAATCCTGGGCTTCAAGAGTGCAACTTCGATCTTTGCTTTCGTAGACGGTCTTCTTGTTGATCAGATGCGGAGTGCCGGAGAGGTCCAGATCGGCGACGATCAATCTGGAGGCCTCGGGCGCAAGATCCGACGCCTGGGCCGCAGTCTGTGAGAAGGCGATCTTCAGGCTCTTTTTGGAAATGGCGGCGCCTTCGCTCATCTTCTGGCCGAGTTTGGTGGGCTTCGAACCGCGCTGCTTGCCGAGGTACCAGAGTTCGTTATCGCAGGTGCGGCTGGTGTGAATATCTTCGAAGTGATCGGGTCCGATCAGGATGTAGTCTCCGGTGACCAGGTGCATCACGCGCAGGAAAACCGCAGCGGGCACGTTGCAGGTGAGGCACTGGATGACGCGCGATTTCAGATCGATGACCATGGCATCGCCGAAGCTCTTCGCCATGAAAGCCACGCGCTGGTTGTCGGGCGAGATATCAGCGCGCTCGCCAAAGTGCGTGAGCACTTCAATGTTGGCGGGCAAGTGCTGCAGCGGATCCTCGGACGATCTTTGTCCCAGAGGAAGCATCAGGCAAGAAAGCAGAATGACACTAACGCTTCGCATCGGGAGATCGTAACACCGAATCACTGCCCGTCTTTTGCGTTCTTCGCAGGTGTCGATAAGGTCTCCTTTTCGGGTTGTTTTTTGGTGGCTTGCTTGTCGGCTTCTTTTTTGAGGGCTTCGTTGTAGGCCTGGGTCAGTTCGGGGAGGTTTTGGCGGATCATGTCGTTGATTTTTTCGCGGACCTGGGCGGTGCTGGTGCTGGCGGCGGGCTTTTTCTCTGGCTGCTCGGGCGCGGGCTTGGCGGGTTGCGGGGCTTCCGGTTGGCGTTGGACGAGCTTCAGGCGTCCGTTTTCGCGGACCAGCATGAAGTCGGGATGCTGTTCGACGTAAAGTTTCAGTTTTTCGTCTTCCTCGTAACGCTTGCGGGCGCGTTCGCGGGCTTCGATTTCTTTCTTCGCTTCCCAGCGGGCGACGTAGCGGGCTTTGCGGGCCGCTTCCTCGGCTTTCTCCTCGATTTCGCGTTCGACTTCGTCGACCTCTTCTTCGTCTTCTTCTTCGAAGTCGTCGTCGTTCCAGAGATTGCTTTCGTCCAGCGGGCTCTGCGCGGCGTCGCGCGGGTCGAGGATGACTTCGTGCACGAACGGTTTGAAGTTGGCCTGGCGCAGGTTGGTGCTGGCGGTTTGCAAAGCGTAGAGGAGAAGGCTGGCGGTCTTGTGCTCGATCTGTCCAGTCAGAAGGAGACGCATGATCTGCATGAGAGACATCTGGATAGAGTTGGCGTCTTCGAGGACGGGGAGAAAGAAGGTGGCGGCGCCGCGACGGCGACGATCGGCGGTGAGACGGATGCGCTCGTCCTGGTAACGCTTGTGGAAGTAACAGAAACGGTTGCGGCGGAGCGCGGGCGATCCGCACTGCATGCCGTTGGTTCTCAGGTGCTGACAGCGATCGGGATACGACGACATTTCTTCTCTTCTCCTTGTGAATGCGAACAAACCAGCTATGAGCTTTTGCTGAACCTTCTTACTTTGCTCTCACGGAAATTCCCCACTCTAAATGCCGCAAAGTGCGCGATGTTTGGAATAGGCCACCCCTCCCCCCTGGTTCTTTGGAATCAGCGGGTTGGGGGAAATTCTTGAAATAATCTATGGGCTGCAATGAGTTGCGGGGAAAATCTTGTGGGGAAAGCAGTTAGTAGTGATCAGTGGCCGGTTCTTGATTTTCCCTCAACCATTCGGCGTCATCGTGCAGAGGTCGAAATCCCCACTTCTGGCAAAGGTGGCCAGAAGCGGGGCACCGTCAGTCATTTCCTTTGGCTGTGCGTATTCCCGCCAATGCTCCGCCTGGGCCGCGCCTCGCAGCCAAGGAGGAGCAGCCCGTTTTTCGTGCTTTGCTGGGTTCTCAAAGATCTTTCCTGGTACCTGGTAGACGTGTTTGAGTTCCAAATACGAAGCCCCCAGCGGACTCTGGGTCCGTGGAGGCTGGCCACACTGAGTGGCAGATTTTACTCTCGCAAAAATGGGGCGGGTTTGTCGGTGACTGGAATCACAGAGCAGTGTGATCAGAAACACACGACGAGAGGGTGGCTGATCCGGAAGCTGCAGCACCCCGGGCGGCGAGGGACCGCACTGGGATCAATCCCGATCGATGTAGAATCAACGAACTAGTGAATCGCGGGTTGATTCGGTCCCCGCCCAAGGGAACGCGACCCTTAGATCTCGGAAGCGACCTGCGAGAGATAGTAGATGGGGGACTCGTCGAGCCTGGAAGTTTGCCTGCCCTGATTGCGCGAGGAGAAGATCATGAAATATGCGGCTGTGGTTGGCGTGCTCGTTCTCGCTTTTGGTTTACATTACGCGGGCGCCTCATGGGTCGGACTGGTGCATCATACGGTAACGGCGCACGATTCCGCGGGATTCGCTACGCCGCAGGTGGTGGCGAAAGTGCTGCCGGACTGGGCCGTTGCTCTGTTTCCCGTCACTATTCTTTTCATAGCGACGGCGTTGGGCATCCTGGTGCGCATTTTGTGGGAGCCGGGTGAAGGAACGTTCTGGGCGAAACTTTGGCGAGGGATCAAGGCACTGCTGCTGACGCCGCTCGTCCTTTATCCGGCCTTCAGTATGGCTACGCAAAATCCCGATGCTATTGTCGCTACGCTGTTCGCTTTCCAGAACGGGTTTTTCTGGCAGAGCATTCTGCAGGGACGCGCGTTCTCTCCTGACGGAAAGAAGTGATGCCACGGCGGCAGATCATCGCGATGGGCCTGCTGCTCGGAGTGGTCGCGCTTGCCCTGGCCTACCGGCTGTACGAGTACGAAACCAAGCCATTCGACCCGATCGCGTTCGCCAGCCTAGCCGTCGCGAAAGGCTACGTGGTGAATTACGATCCACAGTTCCACGATTCCTCGACAGTGGTGCACATCAATCAGCCATACCGCCCCCCTGAACACTTCCACGAGGCGTATGCCTATTTCATAGATTCCGACCGGATCGCCAAGGACTGGCGCGTTCCCTGGGCCTGGAAGGAGGAGATGCGAAGCACACTGTGGGATAACGGCAGGGCGTTCTTTGCAGAGCGCATTGTCATCATGGACGGCGGCATCACGCGTCGGTCCTATGCCATACCATCGGGCCGGATGCCCTCAATGCCTGAACTAGCGATCGGTTCCGGGAAAATGGACCGCCCCATGTTTCTTGAATTCATGTTCCTGCATGAGTTGACCCATCTTACCGATACGAAGTACATGTTGCCCGATGCCATTCCGGCTGGCGCACGGGAAAGCTACAACGGTGGCGTGGTTGCGATGAGCTCGGGGGATTTCGAAAAAGCCCGCAATCTATACAAGCTTGCCATCGAAGAATTTCGCTGGTACCCGGATGCGTTGGACAATCTCGGTCTGGTGGAGCGTCGCATGGGCCAGCCGGATGAGGCGCTGGCCTGTTACGCGCGCTCGCTCGACATCGACCCCAGCGGGGAGATTGCGCTGCGCAATACCATCGCAGCCCTGGCTGATAAAGGAGACTTGCCGGGGGCGCTGGCCGCGACCGCGAATCTGGAGAGGATCCTGCCGCAGAATCCGGAGGGGCCGTTCTGGCGCGGGCTTCTACTGGTAGGGGAGGGGAATTATGCACTGGCGATTCCTGCTCTCGAGCAGGCGCGTCGCATGTATGGGGATCAGAAGAATCCGGCGGTTCTGGACGCCGATGCGCTGCGGGTGCGTACCTACAGGCAGCTCCACAATGCTGCGCAGCTAGCTACCGCAACCGCGGATCTCAAGGATTCCTGCAGGCGATTCCCTGACAGAGGTGCATCCCTCAAAGAGTGCGCTGCGCTTTTGGGCGCGGCGCCTGGGAAGTGAGTGATGGCGGCTCTGGCCGCCAAGCGGGGTTCTGAATCTCACGTTGCAATGGAAAAGCCCCATCCCAAAATCGCAAAGAGCGCGATTTTAGAGTGGGACACCCGCGCGGTGCCAAGGATACTATCTGTCCTGTTTTCTTCGTTCGGGAGAGCATTGCGACGGACTGTCAAATTGCACAGTTACGGCGAGGGTGAAGTGCGCTAAGACTGTTTGGGCCAGCCACTTCGGAGAGAAGGTGTCGCTGTGCTTCCGCCAATCCTCCGCTGTGGTATTGCCGCCGTAGTATTCGCAGAACTCTTCTTCGCGTGGGTACCGTGCGCCCCTCAAAGTGTGAGCAAGGCACTCGCCGCCCCGTCCCCCACAATGAATCAGGTTGTCGACCGTGCGATCGAGCGCGAACATGCCCTCATCGACATGTTGAAGACGCGCACGCCTCTGATCGAAACCTATTTGCAGGATTTGAGATTCGATCCGCGCGAAGGTCCGGTTCCGACACAGGACCACTATTTCTTTGGAAGAATGGATCTGAGGGAAAGCATCGACCGTCGCAATTATCTTCCTAAAGAGGGCGGCTTCCGAAGGAGCCTTCTGGGGGGATTCAACAAGCTTTACAAGATTGAATACAACCCTGTGGGTTTTTCCTGGATGATCTTCGCCGATCGGAATGACTTCGATCGCGAGACCTATCAGTTCAAGTTTGCGCACCGCGAATTTCTGGGGGATGTGCGCTGCATCGTCTTTGATGTGAGTCCGAAGAAGGAAACGGGCAAGGGGCGCTTCCACGGGCGCATCTGGGTGGAGGACCGCGACTACAATATCGTGCGCCTGAATGGCACTTACGGACCGCATCCTCAGAATGCTTATTTCTTCCACATGGACAGCTGGCGGCTGAACCTGGTGCCTGGTTACTGGGTGCCTGCGTACATCTACAGCGAGGAGGGCGACTCCACGGACGGCGCGAAACCTGAAATTGCGTTCAGGGCGCAGACTCGACTCTGGGGTTACGAATTGCACAAGGGGGACAAGGAGGAAGAGTTCTCAGAGATCGTGGTGGACTCAGAGGATTCGTCGGTGAGAGACCAGAGCCCCACGGCGCAAGATGCCTCCCCGGTGCAAGCGCAGCGTGAGTGGATACAGCAAGCGGCCGATAACGTGGTGGAGCGGCTGCAGAATGCCGGCCTGCTCGCTCCAGAAGGAGAGCTCAGTAAGCTCCTGGTGACGGTCGCCAACAATCTGTTGATCAGCAATAACATTGACCTGCAGTCGCCGGTGCACGTGCGTGTAATGCTTACGTCCCCGCTGGAGACGTTCAGTGTGGGGAACACGATCATCCTCAGCCGGGGCCTGATTGACGTGCTGCCGGATGAAGCCAGCCTGGCTGCGGTGCTTGCCCATGAACTGGGCCACATTGTGCTGGGACACAATCAGAGCAGTAAGTATGCGTTCAGCGACCGGCTGCTGTTCTCTGACGAATCCACTTACCGGAACCTGGGTTTTCGACACGGGCCGGAGGAGGAAGCGGCTGCTGACACAAAGGCGATCGAACTTCTGAGAGGTTCGCTCTACGGTCAGAACTTGGCTACGGCAGGGCTATTCCTGCGCGAAGTTGAGCAATTGGGTCCCGCGCTGCCGGCGCTGCTTACTCCTCATCTGGGGAACGGCTTTACCGACAACAAGGGGAGAGTGACGCGCATGATGGCGCTGATGAATTCCGCACCTGCACTCGACCCTGACAAGCTGGACCAGGTGTCGGCTCTGCCGCTGGGTGGCCGGGTCAAGCTGAATCCGTGGGATTGCCATGCGGAATTGACCAAGACGCCGCCGTCGGTGATTACTTCGGCGCACGATAAGATGCCGCTGGAGGTTACTCCGTTTTCCCCGCATTTGACGCGCTACGGTGAGGTCGCCAATCCGACGACAGCGAGCGCGGCGAAGTCTAGCGATTAGCGGGGGTGCGCGGCTCTTGGGACGGAGGCCTGCTGCTTGGTGTCAGGGGTTTGATCTGCAGATCGAAAAAATCATCGAGTGGTGAACTCCCGCCTGCACGCCTCGCTTTGCTCGGCGGGGCGGACGAGGCGTCCGCCCCTAAACAAAAAAATCCCCACTTCTGACAAAATCGGCCAGAAGTGGGGCACCCTGTGCGGGGTTGAGATCGGGCGTCAGTCTCCGGAATGCGAGAAAGCGTGCACGAAATTCCATCCGTTGGGAGTGCCGAGGCCTGTTGACGGATCCCATCCGCGTCCGGCGGGAAGCGTGGAGTCGAGACCGAAACCGAGCACGAACCAGCGAGTGGAGAAGGGGCTGTTGTAGAGCGCGCTGATAAACGCCGGCAGGTTATAGAGCGGAGCTGCCAGTTCCGACGCACGGATGGGATTCGTTCCGCCAGCATCTTGGATTGTGCCAGTGACGTTGTGGCGGGAGTTCGAGTTCACGACGTCGGTGATCGCTCCGGACTGGAGGCGATAGAGACGCGGGGCGGCCTGCCCGAGACGGTGGTGTGCGCTCTGGGTGGCAATCGCCCATAGAGCCGAGAACATTGGGCAAGAGGCGCTGGTGCCGCCGATCACGTCGATGCCAAGGTCGTTCTGGGCGTCGACGCTGAAGATGATCTCTACACCGGTGTAGGGATCCGCGACCCAGGAGATGTCAGGTGTAAGACGCCGATCTCCGGGGAGGGAGTTCTGGTAGAACGGCTTTGGGTAGGTGTCGCTAGCGCCGCCAGTGCCGCCGAACACAAAGCCCTCATTATTGGGCACATCGAGCGGCGGGTTCCCGAGGGCAGCGGTGTCCGCGATCTCGGTGAGGTTGGTTCCCCAGCTTGTCTGCCAGACGATGTGTTTTTGGGAGTCAAGGACGACGCTCACGCCGCCGATTCCGGTCGCGTAAGGGGAGCTCGCGGGCCAGCCGGTGGAGGTGTAGAAGCCGCCAAGCTGACTGGCGTTGTCGCCGTAGTCGCCGGTGCTGAACTGGATCGACTCGCCAGCCGCGCCAATCGCTTTGAGAATGTTATCAGCGGCGTTGTAGAACTCGGAGTCGCCGGCGATTCCAATGTCAAAGCCGCTCCAGCTGTTGGAAATCGATATCACACCCGGCACATTTGCGGCGGTGATGATGCCGTTGAACAGGTCGGTGAAGGAATTGGTCGGGGCGACCACTAGAACGATTTTCGCGCCCGGGGCGATGGAATGGACCCACTCTACGTCGAGGGTAGTCTCGGACGCCCAGCCAGAATTGGCATCGCCGGAGAAATTGGACTCGGTCGGGGTGCCAATGATGGTGAGGTCTGGTTGCGGCAGGCCCATGAACTGCGAGAAAGCGGCCAGATCGTAAGCGATTGTGGTTGAACCGTAGGCGTCGACGATGGCGACAGTCGTACCTTTGCCGGTCAGACCCTCGTGATAAAGAGGCGTCAGGTTGTAGGCGGTCTGAATGTCACTGGGCTGGTAGCCGCAAGGGGAGGCGTTTGGCGGTCCATTGGTGATGGGAGCGCCGTAACGGTTGCCCTGATAGGTCGCGGTGATTCCGTTCGCAGGATCAGAGAAATTCACCGAGGTCGGTGGATACAAGCATTGCGCCGAGAAGAAGAGGCCGTTGGACTGTGCATTGAGCGGTGACGGCTGGGCGCGCATGCCCTCGGCATCGGTCTGCCGGTTCAGAGTCGGTTGGGCAGTTCTAGTGAGACGACGAGCGATCTGGGGCTCTGGAGCGAGGTCTGAGAGCCCGCCGACGGCGGTAACCAGCGGGACTATTGCAGGCGGCAGAGTCGCTCTGCGGCTGCTCGCCCGGAAGGTGCGGCCGTTGAGGGTGTATTGATGGAGGTCCACGTTAAAGGTGCTTTGTACCAGTGCCACGGTGGCGGTGGCTTTCACGAAGTAGTTGTCCTGACCGAAGCCGGTTACGGCGAATCCCTGGGTCTTGAGGAAGTCGGCGACCTTGGCGACTTCCGCCTGGGTTGGAGCGTGCTGCGCACGGACTTGGTCGGGGGAAAGATATCCAGCCTTACCGGCCTGTTGCGCGGCGACCAAGGCATCGAGACCCTGCTGGTCGTGCAGTTTCATCCACAAGGTGATTTCGATGGGGTTTGCAGTATTTACCGGGCCCAGGTCAGTGGCTCTGGACAAAAGCGGCGACTGTCCGAGGGCCGCTGTGGCGACGGTTAGGGCGGACACAAGGGTAAGAACCAGCACTCGCGGTGTCATGATCAAATCCTTTCCTTGCCCTGCAAGGCAGGCAGATAGTGCGTTGTGTAAGTTGAAGCGAAATTCAGGGCTAAGACCGGCAAACATCCAGGGACGATTTCTATATCAGGGCGTGAACCTGAGTCAACAACGAAATGGTCAAAACCCGCTACCAACGGGCGACAGCGGGGATTTTCCGGCGAAATCGGGCAGAAATCGAGTGGGGATCCCGGCCACGCCTCGCCTGCTCGGCGGGACGGACGAAGGCGTCCGCCCCTACACGAGGACATCGTGGGGGGCTCGTTCCTATTGGGGTGGATAGGCGATCAGCTTTGTTGGGCTCGGGCGGCGGTGCGGATGGTTGAATCCATGATTTGCTGCCAACCTGCTTCGCCCAGGACTTTGCGCAACCGCTTTTGGGCTGACTGCCAGTGGTGGAGCGCGCTCTGGTACTTGCGTTTCCCCTCGGCGGTCAGGGTCAGGCGGAGCTCTCGCCGGTCTTCGCCGGGTTGGGCCTGAATCCAGCCCTTTCTTCGCAGCAAAGCCAGGGTGCGGGAGAGAGTGGTGCTATCGAGGCCAAGCAGGTCTCCCAACCTGCCCTGCGAGATGTTTCCGGCAGTCACCAAAGCTTGCAGCAGGGTGAATTGTGTGGCTTTGATGCCAGCCGGCTGCAACTCGCGGTCGTAGCGCTGGGTGACGATCCGGGCGGCGCGACGCAGATTTGCGCAGGCACAGGGCAGGGAAACAATTCTGTTGCGGCCATTCCGTGGAGACCGTTGTTTCATAGTATGTATATACATCTATCTTACCTCATCACACCAAAATATTTCCCGCATCCAGTTATATGCATATACATCTATTGCATGCATAGAGGAGGAAGCCATGAACTACCTGGTCCAATTGAAACTCGTCGAACGCCCTTCCACTCCGCAAGAGGGCGTCATCTTCATCGAGCAGTTCATCCTGCCGACGCTGGAACTGTGCAAGAAACTGGAGGCGGATAGAAAGATCGTGGCAGGAGGTCCGCTGAGCGGGGCCATTGCAATCTCGTTGATGGTGAGCGCGGATTCGGCGCAGGAACTGGATGATGTCATCTCCAGCTTGCCGGTCTGGCCACGCATGGAAACCACCGTCACGCCTCTGACAACTTTTGATGGCCGCATCCATACGGTTCGCGCCCGGCTGGCGCAGCTGAAGACACAAGGAGGTGTCCGATGAACGCTTTCGCACTATTCGGAGCCAGCACGCTGGCGAGCTTTATCAGTTCTGTTGTGGCGGCGCGACTGTTCGTGTGGCCGTGGCTTCAGAGGACCGAGGCGAATCGCGCCTTGAGCGCACTGGTGGCGCCGCACATGTTTCTTCGCTTCATCGGGCTGAGTTTGCTGATACCCGGAGTCGTTTCTCCGTTGTTGCCCGCTGGATTCGCGATCCCAACAGCCTATGGGGACCTGGTCGCCGGGGTGCTTGCGATCGTGGCCACGATCGCGCTGGTGAACCGGACAACCTGGGCGACTACGAGTGTATGGCTGTTCAACGTGTGGGGCGCTGCTGACCTGCTGCTAGGCTTCTATCACGGCAGACAGGCGGGGCTCCAACCAGGGATGCTTGGCGCTGCGTTCTTCATTGTGACCGCGGTGGTACCGCCTCTATTGGTCACGCACGCTTTGATCTTCCGGTTGCTCGTCCGGCCTTTGGAGCACTCGCGCCCGGATGCGACCGAAAAGAGAGGGTCCCAAACCCGAGAAGTTGGAGAGACTGTTACTGCCATGGCGGGGCGGTAAACCGCAATCCAACAACAAGGATGCCGTGTGGGCTGAACGGTTCGTTTGGCCTTAGTCAGTTCTCGCTGGTGGCGGCGCTATGCCGAGAAACCCGGATAGAGGTGTGGAGATCGGAAAACGATGGAGGGCAAGGAAGAGAGGAGGTCGGAGCGGCTGCCAAGGATTCTGGCAGCCGCTTCGGAGGGATGGTTAGAACTCATAGCGCAATGCGAACTGCATTACGCGCGGGCTGGTGAGCAGGCTGGTGTAGTTGCCGAACGTGCTCGAGTTTGTAAGTGAGAGCGAAGCGGTTGCCACATTGAACCGCGTCAGGTTCAAGGTGTTGAAAACCTGCCACTGGAAACGGATGCCCTGAGACTCGCGCACTTTCCATATCTTGCTCAAGCCCAGGTCGAGGCCGGCGAAACCGTCGCCGCGCAGTATGTTGCGTTGGCCGCTCTCGCCCGGGAAATCCGCGCGGAAAGCACCGATTCCGTTCGGTCCCAAAGGATCGGAGAACAGGTTTACACTCCCGTCGGCAGCCCTGGTTTTGTGGGTCTGGGGCTTTCCGATGGTCTCTGCGAACCCGCTCAATTCCCAGTTGGTCGGCCAATTGGCGCCGTTCCCAACACTAGTCGGGAAACCGCTGGTCCAACGGGCCACGCCGGAAAGCTCCCAACCGCCGATCACGGCGTTCAGCACCGGTCCGGAATCATGGCCGAGCATTTTTCCACGTCCGAAAGGCAGTTCAGCAATCCAGTTCAGGTTGATCTGGTGAGTGGTATCGAAGTCTGAGACGCCGCGATGCTGATTGGGGTCCCACACGTTGATGACCTGTCCGCCCAAGCCCCCGCGTGCGTCGATGCGCTGCGCGTCGGAGGCCAGGTCGATTGATTTCGAGAATGTGTAGTTGAAGTCAAACTGTACGCCCTGGGAGAAGGTCTTGCGGAAATTGAGCTGTAACGCGTGATAGCTGGAATTGCTGTTGGATCTCCACGCGTAGAGAGATGCGAACTGCGGGCTGAGGAAGGTGTACGGCGTTTGCGTCCCCGCATTGGGTTCGCTGGCGCCAATGCCCTGGTAGAAGACGCTCGAATTGTTGAAATCCTGGATGCCGCCCTGATCCAGAGCCTGGATCGTAGTGGTTTCTCCAACGGTTCCAACAAAAGGACAGTTCAGGTCGTAAACGGCCTGAGCCGCGCTTGTGGTGGGCATGGGGTTGCCGGTACTTGTGCAGCTGGACATGGTGTACAGCCCACCCGGCTGTAAGGGCTGGATGACGTCCGCCCAATATTGGGCGGCTGCACCAATGGAGGAAGGATCGAAGTTGTCGCTGGCTACGCCGTTGCGGGCGGCCTGGGAAAGAGGGCGGATCGCCTTGTAGTAATCGAGGCCTGTTTTCGGATCGACCAAGTCCAGAGGCATGGCCAGATCGCTCTGGGTCAAGAGGCGCCGGGCCAGCCGTCCCACGTATGTGGCCTGGACTGCGAACCCATGTTGCAGTTGGTGTCCCACGGAGAAGTCGAGCATGTAGGAATAGGGTGTTCTCAGCTTGTCATCCATTCCCCAATAGACCTGAAAGGCGTCGGGAGGGAACTGTGTGGGGAATTGGCCACCCGGACTAGGTTGAAAAATCTGCCGTGGCGGCGTCGGCGGATTGGTCGTTGGGTCGCCATAGTCGGTAGTGGGAATGGAGTGGAGGCCAGTCAAGCGCGGAGCACTATACAAATTCTGTTGTCCGCCGAGGTTGCTCAGGCTTGTCGACATGCCAAAAGATCCTTGCTGGTCGAAAGTACTGAGCAATGTTTGGCCGAGGTGGTCGTAAACCATGCCGAAACCGGCGCGTATGGTGGTTTTGGGCTCGGGGCTCCAGGCAATAGCGAGGCGGGGAGCAAAATCTTTCTTGTCCCAGTGGTAGAAGCCCGCCTTCCCATTGGCAGGGCCAGCCAGATCAAACGAGAGCAGCGGACTTTGGTTCGAAGGGATTCCCTGCAGCATTCCATTGCGGCGCTGGTTGAACCAGTCACTCAAGCTGATGGTCGGGGCAACTTGAAGTCCGTTCGTTTCCCAAGGAGGAGAGAACAGCGAGTAACGAAGTCCAAAGGTGACGGTGAGATTTGGCCGGACTTTCCAAGTGTCCTGGCCATAGAACTCATAGTAGTTTTGTGCAAAGCGCCGATTCACAGCGGCGCCTTCAGGCAGAGCGGCTCCCGAGCGCTGGAAGTTGTACTGGGCATCGACCTCGGTCACCATGCCGAGTAGAGCAGCCAATGGGTAGTCGTAACCTTGGGCAAAAGCGTCGGAGACGGTAGGGAAGCCCCAGGCGCCGGGGTCCATGTGGTCCTTCAGGCCAGTGGTGGCCATTCCGCCCACGTCCAACCATGAGGCATTGGTCTGACCATCACTGAAGGAATTGACGAAGCTTTGTTGCGGTTGACGGGCGAATCCAATGTTCGTGCCGAATTGCAGTGTGTGTTTTCCTCTTGACCAGGAAATGTCGTCGATCAGGTTGTGAATAGGAAGCTGGTGGCTGGTGCTGCGCACAATTGCGAGGTCGGAGCCGTCACCCACCTCATTGTTATTCAGCGTACGAAAGAGGATGAAAGGCTGGGTGTTGTTATTCCCGATGATGCCCAAGCTCTGGCGCGTATAGCCCCATCGGAAAGTATTGAGGAGAGTGTTACTGAGTGTGGCGGAATAACCGACGGCGAAACCCTTGCTATAGTCCACGAAATTCCGCAGCGGCGGAGTGCCAGTGAGATAGGGAACGTCGCCCTGGGTATCATTCCGCAGCCCACCCCGCCAGTAAAGGGTGTGGGTGCCGCTGGCATTGAGGCGGTAATCGACGCGGGCGATGTACCAGTCTTTGTCGATGGCAATCGGTCCCTTAAAGCGGTATCCGGAAAAGTTGACACCATAACCCACCGTATTGTCGTTGGGATGGGGGAAACCCTGAAAATACTGGAGCATGACCGCGTTCGGACCCTTAGGAGCCTGGGTGACGGGATCCATCATGATGAGATTGGTTGGTGAAAGCCCAAAAAAGCCGTCAGGAACGGCGTATGTCTGTTGGCTGGCACCTTGAACACTCGACGCGGGACATGCGCTCGGATCGGAGCATTGATACATCATTACACCGTCGCGCAACGCATCGGTGGGAACCACGCGCAAAGCGCTCTGTTCTTCCCGCTGGCGTGCACCCTCGTAATTGGCGAAAAAGAAAAGCCGGTCTTTGATGATCGGCCCGCCCACCGCTGCTCCGAAAATGTTGCGAATCAGCTTGAGAGGGCGATTCGGCTCCCCTGACGCGAGCTGCGACTGCTTGACGAAGTAGTCGTTGGCGCTGGTGATCGTGTTGCGGTGATATTCGTAAAGAGCGCCATGGAAGTTGTTGGTTCCGCTCTTAGTTATAAGGGAGACCTGAGCGCCCGAAGAATGTCCTTCGTCAGAGTTGTAATTGCTGGTGGTAACGCGGAACTCCTGGACCGAATCGGCGGTGATGGGGAGCACTGAGGTGAAGGCGTCGCCACCTGAATTATCGTTCACATCCACGCCGTCAAGCGTAATGTTGCTCTGATCGCTGCGCGCGCCATTGACGGCGCCACTGCGGGTGTCGACGATATCGGTAGTGCTGACTCGATTGCCGGTGTACGCGACGCCCGCCTGCAAGGAGAGCAAATCTGGGACATTTCTGCCTTCCATGGGCAGCGATTTGACCTGGATCTCACTGAAAGCGTTTCCGACGGATGCGTCTGTGGTATTGAGGACGGGCGCTTCGCCGCTGACCTCGACGGTTTCGTTCGTGGTGCCCACCTCGAGTTTCACATTGGCGTTCGAGGGAGTGTCAACCAGTAGCTGAATATGCTGCTGTTCGCTTTTGCGGAACCCCGACATCTCAACAGTAAGCTGATAATTCCCCGGCTGCAGTTGCAGAAATTCGTAATTGCCGGTGGCATTGGTCATAACCGAGCGAGCAAAGCCGCGCTCCGGACTGGCGAGCGTTACTTTAGCTCCGGCGACTGCGGCCTGACTCGGATCGGTCACAGTTCCGCGTAGAGATGTGGTACCTGACTGCCCCAAAGCGAGAGTGCTCATCGCGATCAGAAATAGAAACAGGTGAGTAACGGCGGAAAAACGGGAGCGCATCGGAAATTTCCTCCCACCCGGGTGCGGGTGTCTTATCTTTGGCCACCCTCGACACAGAAACTGAGCGACTTCGGGCGACCGTTATGGCCTCGGATTCTGCAAGGAAACGATGGAGACTTACAAGACAAAAATGACGCTAAAGTAAAGAAAATAGAGGAGATAACTAGACATTCACAGACAGGTAACTGTTATGTACGAGGCGAAACAGTAGAGTTGTGGAGCGCCCGGCACCCGGCTTCCGGGCAAGGATCGAGTCGTGGTGGTACCAGCGTAGCGAGAAGAGGGCGGTGGCCAGAAAAAGGCTTAATCCCTCCGGCGATTGGGACCTGGGAGCATTGGTCTATCGCGGAGTAGAATCAGGGCTCTTTACCAACCGTCTCAGGAGGCACGACTCATGGAAGCGCCCAAGCCGCCGAATATTGCCGGAATGATCCTTATCGGCAAGTCGTTTGTGATTAAGGGGCAAATCTCGTGCGACGGAGATCTCTACATAGACGGCCAGATCGAAGGAAGCGTCGATCCGAAGGGCAACCGCCTGACGATTGGGCCCGAAGGGCGACTCAAAGCCAACGTGAATGCGCGCGTGGTTGTCGTACACGGCAAGCTGGAAGGCAATATCCAAGCGAGCGAGCGGGTCGACTTGAAACAATCGGCAGTGGTAGTGGGCGATATCGTGACGCAGAGCATCACGATCGAGTCTGGGGCGCACATCAAGGGGAGCATTGAAGTCCACGGAGGAGTTTCCGCGGAGAAGTTGGCAAGTGCGGCCGGTTCGTCCCCGAAGTGATTGGGATGAGACTCTCAGCCCACGCCGGGTCGTGTCCTCCGATTGCAGAGCTGCCCCACTCAAGGCGAATGCAGGCTTGAGTTGGGCCACCACATGAGTGCAGGCTTCCATTCATTGCATTCTTGTCTCAGGCTGCTTTCTCCAACACTACGTACTCGAACTGCTCGGCGACGGAGGACTTGGCGTGGCCGAGCGTGACTTTGCGGAAGGGACTGGGCTCCGTGCCCCACTTTCTGTCGGTGGGAAACGTGATCGGCGATTTGGACACAAGCGAGGTCAGGCGAATCATGTCTTTCGGCTTGATGTCGTCTAAAGGTGTGTCGACGGATACGACGACGTCATCGGCCGTGCCCGAGTCGGGGACGTAGTCGGTGAGCTTGCAGACAGAGACACACTGATAAGAGTGTTTGTCCAAGATCATGCGCGTTGTGGACCAATCTTCCATGGGTGTCTTGGCAGCGTGGAAAAGGCCGACGAGGAGAATGCCGGGAACGGACTGGTTCAATTTGCGGTCGCGCGCCTCTTCGAAGAAATGCTGTGCGAGCCGAACGTCGCGGGCGGGAGAATCACCGACGCTTGAACCAATGCTGAGAACATAGACTGGCTGCCTGCGTATGTGGTCAAGGATTCCAACATAGCGATTCACGAAAAGCCTTTTGGCCTTCTCCATATCGGCAAGGCCGGCATCCGTGGCGGGATCATATTGCGGTGGGAGCGTGTTATCACGCAGGAACCGGCGCACGGCGTAGCGGACGGGACCGGCGTTGTAGAAATACTCCGACCCGAAGTAGCGGTATTTGGGATCGGAAAGAAGCTCCTGTACCAAGCGCACGGAACTGTTAGTGCGAATGGCGGCCTTGTCTGGAGGGCCCATGGGGGCGTGGGTCTCTCCAATCACTACAACGCCGTGTTTCTCGGAGATTGAAGTTTTCGTATCACTGTTCTTTTCGATGTAGTCCTTGAGGTCATCGGACAGGGCCACGTTGCCTCCTTTGCGACGGCAAGCGCGTCAGGCGAGAGCAATGCCTGACTCTGATCTACGGAGGGGAAATGGTCTAGCGGAGGGAAGGTGGACATCTTAGCATCGCGAAACCGGATTGGTCCAGACGGGTTGCCATGGCGTTCTATCGGACGCACACCGACTGAGAAATGCACGGTGTTGGTCGTGTCCCGATCAACAGTTTGCGTCTAATCGGTGGCTGGGTTCTGCTGGCCTCAGCGGCTGACGCCGATCAGACCCTCTTCAATTGCGGCACGACTGAAGTCGAGCCCTTCCCGAGCTTGCCATGTCACGCAATTGCCGGTCCTGGACTCTGACATTCGACGATTTTGAGG
>DATKAP010000094.1:0-11620 GCA_035577905.1 Binatia bacterium | reverse complement strand
TTCTTGTAAAGCCGATTCGTCGCACCGGGGGGATCTCCATTCAGGCGCGTGCCGGATAACAAGAAAATATCAATCCAGCCGTCGTTGTCATAGTCGAGGAAAGCGCATCCGCAACCGGTGGCCTCCAGGATGTATTTCTTGCTTTCGACCCCACCATATACCACCGGAGCTTGCAACCCCGCGCTTGCTGCAACATCAACAAAGTGTGCATAGAAAGGGCGCCCCGAGGGCGCTGGTCGCGCCACCGGTTTAACGGTGTGAGCGGCTACCCCCTGGGCCAGCAGCCGGGGCGCCGTCGCCAAGACCGAAGTACAGAGAGAAAGTCGCACAAAGTCGCGCCGGTTAAGGGTCAAGGCCGTGGGTTCTCCTAGCCGATCCAAACAGAATACTAAAAATCACGCTATTCGATATTTCTGATGGCGTGGGTGGAACCACGCCGCCGCTCCAGTGTGTGGGCGAGCAAGGCGATTCCATGGCTGCATTAGAAACGAAGCAAACGAAACGTGTGATGGTATCGTGGCTTTGGACCAGCCTCGTGCGGTTTGGCAGTGGCGTCGACCTATCGGCAGCGACGGCGTGATCGGTTCGAGACACTTGCCCGATCAGTGCGCAACAAGTCGATTTAGTGCATAAGCTCCAAACAAACCTTCATCCCTTTTCATCCATGGAAAGGGTCTACGGCTTTCTGGAGTCCTCCACACCATTCTAATGCCAACGGAAGCTCGGAAATGCTCCAATCGTCGGTAACAAAAACCGGGAGGTCTCCGCGAATAGCCTGTGCCTTCGCAATCAAGTCAAAAACCTCAAAACTGTCCTGCGCAATCACAACAGCATCAAAGTCTTGATTGCGGATCATCTCAAGGGCGGCGCTGCACGTGCTTACGTAATACAACATGTGGCCGCGGTGCCTTAGAACTTGGTCGGTTCCTCCAGCGATAGATTCGGGATTCAGATCAATGTAGAGAATTCTCATTCGGCCACCTCGCGCTGGCAACATCCTGCTCTGACTCTGATACATCTCGCCGCTTTGTCTATTCATCCGTCGTACCTCACGGGACCCGGGGGCGGGGGGCGATACACTCGGCTATGTCAGGCGTTGGGGGAGAGCCATAGCCAAGACATCCCGCAACTCCGCCCCGCCTCAACCCCCTCTGGCCGTTCGTGAAACCGGTTGATATACGGACTGCGTACACGGACGTACAAGCTTGCGTTCACTCATCCGTCCCGCAGGACTGCGGCAGGTTCAGGAACGAACGGAGGGGTCTACTATTGGACATCCACCTCCTTTCTCGCTTCCGACCGCCCAGCCGTTTCTCTTTCTTGTTGACCTTCCACTTTTGGCGGGGCTAGCGATGCGCCCGGAGTCAGCATCTTGTCAGCGAGCAGATCCCGCGCATCGCGGCCCCGCATTCAAACCACATCACTACGATGAATGTCGGACATCATCGGCACACCGTACAGGGAGCAAGTGCGTTGCCACGCTGACCAGTGTTGATTTCCCGCCAGAACAGTGAGTTAGCACCATGCAGGGGACAAGTTTCAGCGTGGTTTGACCGCATGTGGACATAGGACTGAATGTGGGCATGGCGTATCACTGGGCCAGTCGCAGTTCCAAAGTGAGGGATAGAGGATAGTGGTCTGATGCCGAAACGGAATGATAGATCTTCGGAGAAACCGGGGCAATTGGTCCCCGAGTCAAGATCCAGTCAATCGTATTGCTGCGGCCGAAATAATGGGCTTGCGCTGTGCGCAGTCCTAGACCCGCGAATGGATTCTGAAAGCCCGTCTCGTTGACGCATGCATTGCCGGATTTAGTCACGTCAAAATTGAAGTCGCCGGCAACAATGACCGGTGTATCGAGGCCCCGCCTGAGCGTTTCGTTGAACACCTCAGCCAGTTGGGACCGGCGCAGCTCATCTCCGCCGCGGCTCTCCAAATGCAGGTTGTAGACGGCAAGGGTTGTCTCCCCAATCGTGGCGTGGCAAAGGAGCGCCATGCGCCCACCCAGCCTTCTCTGAAACGGCGGCAGAGGTGGGATCCACCATCTGGGGTGCCAGTAAGTCGACTGCCTGGAGAATCGGAGAACCCGCGAATCGGAGAGCGGCCAACGCGAGAGGGTAGCCTGGCCATGATACGCGGGCGCGTCGCGGGAACCCTGCGCCAACTCCCGAAACTCGATGCCGAACGCATAGTTCAGTCTCAGTCTCTTCGCGAGAAGCTCGGCAATGTTGCGATATTCGCTTCGGCGCGCATACTTGTCCACTTCTTGTAGAAGAATTAGATCGGCATTCGCACCGACGAGAAATTCCGCAATTTCATCCAGTCGGCATCCACGAGCGATGTTCCAGCTCACAACCCGAATCCTGCGGGGCGCGTGTGAGATGCCCTCCTGGGAGGCAAATGAACCTGTTTCAACTTGGTCCAGCGACATAATTCCTTTCGCCTGACCGACGTCACGAAGTCCGCAGGCCTTCACTTTCAGCACCACAGCGGAGCCTTTGGAGACTTTCAGCGGATCGGACGCCCAGAGTAAGTCTGGTGAGAAGACACTGGCCGCTGCAACTCCCGACATTCCCAGCAGAAAAGACCGGCGATTCACGGGATATTCACCGGCCCATTTCGCATGCCGAATCCTCAGTGCTCTCTATGCACTCGCCCGTTCAACCACCACAGGGCCGGGCTTCGATAAACGCTGCTTCCCGGAGAGCGTGATGGAGGAATAAAGTGCAATCAGCCAAACCACATTGGAGCCGACCGCGGTTGCGATAAAAGCTACCTCCGTGATGTTCAAAAGCGCGAATCCAAGAAGGGCATAGGGTAAGAAACAGCGGCGGATGATGAACTCACACTGACGTCCCAGGTAGAGCAAAGGATTGGTCTTCCGGCCCTCGGCCTTCTTCTGCCAAATCGTGAGGAATTTTTCGGGATCAGCGCGAGCGAAGTGCTGCCTCATAAAACCAACCGTGAGAAAGCTTGTCATTGCGCCAAACCCAAGCAGAGCTCCCCACGCAAGATAAGACCTGTTTCCGAAGGTTCTCGTCAGCCCCAACGACATTCCGCCGAAAATGAACAGGTAATAAAGGTAGTCACAAACGGTTTCCAGCCAGCACCCGAAGTCGGACGACTGCAGCTTGATGCGCGCGACCTCGCCATCACAACCATCGAGAATACTAGACCAGACCGACAGGACAGCACCGATAAGCATGTTCCAGTATCCGCCGAGCGCAAAGTAGTAACCGGCTGCGAAGCTTACGAGGAGCGTGAAGAGGCTCACCATGTTCGGCGTGATCGGGAATTTGATGAGCTGCCGGCTGATCGGAATGGAGACCCTTCGATTCATGCGGGCCCACAAGCCGTCGGTGGCTTTCACTAACCAGGTGTCCAGCTTGCGTTCTGCCGCTAGTTGATCGTCTGGAGTTAGGATCTTCTGCCACGAACTCGAGGGCACCGCCTTGCCGGTAACCGAAGCGTTCGATTTCACCCAGACATCAAGTTGTTCAAGAGTATCGCCATTTGTGTCGTACCCGTCGATAAACTCGAGAGCGGCTGACCGAGTGAGTGCGTAGATTCCCGCCAGCTCAGATTCAGTGTTAAGGACCAAGGCGCCACTCGCACTTTTCCACTCGATGGCGCTTTGCAGCAAGGCGGGCTGGTATGTCCTGTTTCCGAGAAGCAGGACTATGCGGTTTGACGCCCGTGCGAGTCTGAGCATCATCAAGGCCAAATCTGTTCCTGACACGGTTTCGCACCATTCAATGGATTTAGGCAGCCGCCCTGTTCGCTCCAGTTTGCTCCGGACCGTTCGCATAGCGCCTGAGTCGACACACACACGAAGTCGGCTTGGCTTTAAGGACTGAACTGTCAAGATGGTCCGCAGCAAAACCGGCAGGGTGCCCACTCGAGCCAGAGCCGGCACAAATGCGCCGTCAACGCTGGACTCGTCGGCCACAATCAACACGGTCAGCGGGTCGCCGTCTGGCTGGCTCGTGCTTATCAGTTCGGACCTTTCTGGAGAGTCTTGGCGCGGTGCCGTCGTGCCCTCGGCCCCATCCAGTTTGCCTTGCTTACTTGTCTTGGACATTACGATCATACACACAGCTCCAATTGCGGCCCAGAACAGACCCCGGGCCCGGCGGCACAGTCCCAAGGTCAATCCGGCGGCGCTCGAAACTCCAAACAAGCGAGTAATTATCATGTTGCCGCCCTCATAAGTGCCCACGTTTCCCGGATTGATTGCGCCGATGACGCTGATGAACTTTGTAAGGGCTTCGAGCACGAATGCTCCCAGAAAGCTGATTCTCGCTCCCATGAAGTGCAACAGGAGATAAATCTCCAGTATTGCGAGCCCTTGACATGCAAGATTAAGGACGAGGCTGGCCCAGAAGGCTTTGGGAGTCTCGTGGTAAAAGCCCAGAAAGTTCTTTTCCGCAGAATCAACGACCGACTGCTTGCCATCTAGGAATCTCTTGAACCCCGGCAACTGTCCAATGACGCGCGCTGTACCTGAGATCACTGGCCAACGTCTTCGCATCGCCAGAGCAAGCACAGCCACGAATATCGCTACTCCGCCTGCAAACAGGAGGGCATACAATCGCCATGTTTTGGAAAGCGGCACTGCCACCAGTGCGACCAAAATTCCTATCACGCTCACAATCGCTGCCGATACGGTATAGAGTCCGCGATCCAGCGTCGCTGCTGAGACGCTATTAGCGACAGGCACCGAGGGTCCTAGGAGAGACACACGGACCGCTTCCCCGAGCACCTGGCCAGGAAGACCGAATGTTCCGACAGCCTCGGAGATCAAACGGAGAGCGAAACCGCGCAAGAATGAAACCTTGCTGAGATCGCATTGAAAGGTGATACGCCATGCCCAGGTCTTTATGGCATGAGAGACTCCTCCCAAGGCAAAAATCAGGACCAGTCCCCATCCGACTTCCCTCGCGTGCTGGACAATGGTTCCAGCGCCGGTTCGAAGTATGAGATAGGAGAGAAGGGCAATACCCAGAAAGCCCGCGAAAACGCGAAAGGTGTCGCGGGGTCTCGAATCGGTCTTAGACACTGGCGACTTCCTCCATAGCGTAGTTGGGGCTGGTCGGCGGGATGAAGAGCCGCCGTGCATACGCCAGCGCGTCGGGCGTATCGACGTCCTGCCAAATCGCATCGCCAATGTCGAACGCACGGAATTTCCGCTGCTGCGACATGAGCCGCATGCCATCCGAGAGGGAACAATTGCCATCAATCATCGCCGATTCCAGCCAGTCAAAAATTGTAGGCTGGCACAAGAACATGCCTGTGTCGATGGCATCGTAGAGTTTGATCTGCTTTCCAATGTCAATGATGTAGTTTCCAATGCACCGAACCTTGGTGGCATCATCCATGTCGTAGATGCAGTCGAGCTTCCGGTCCACGGCGAGAATGGTCTCGTCTTCTCCAATGGACTGGCGAGTAAGCGCCGCAACCGTCTCGGGCTCGAAGATATGGTCCGTCATGAAGAGGACAAAAGGCTCGTGGATCACATCTCGCGCTTTGAGCACGGAGATGCCGTTGTGCTTGGTTTTGTAGTCGGGGTTCTCGACCCAAGTCACTTCAATGCCATCGAGGTGTCGCGCCTCAAACCAAGAGCGGATGAGGTTGCCCCGGTATCCGAGAACGATCACGAAGCGCTCGATACCGGCGCTGCGTGCATCCAGAAGCACGTGTTCGAGCAACGGTTTTCCGTGCAGTTCGATGAGCGGTTTTGGAAGCGTTTCAGATACGCTCGCCAGCCGGCTTCCGTTGCCGGCGGCGAGAATTAAACCGAGATTAGTGCTGGACATATTTCGCCTCTGTCAATGCCACGTTGTGGGTTGGTAAGGAATGGGAGCCGCCCGCTGTATTCGGTGCGTAGTCGAAGTACTGGATCGTCACATCAGTCTTGCCAACGATGCGAGCCTGGGTAATGCTTTCGGTGGTGGCTGGGAACCAGAAGTCACCACTTTTTTGATATTGGTGAACGAAATGGATACTGCGCGTCCAGAACGAGGGATTCTTCGCCGGCTTGCCTTCGACTCGGACTAATGCGTAGTCATTGGCGTCGACCCAGATCCGGCCGTCGAAAAGGTACTTGTCCTGCCGTTTGGGAGTGACGTCGATGACGTAGGTTGGACGCCCCTCGATGGACTCTTGTTGAACCATGGCAAAGGAGTAGTTATCGGGAGTGAGTCTGCTTTTTGGGCGAGTTTGGGGGAGGGATGTCTCGGCCTCCGATTCCAGCATTTTGCGCAAGATCTTATGGTTGGCTGTTTTCCATCCATCTTCAGCCACGACGTCGAAACGCTTGCTTCCGTCGGGGTCACACTTCACGGTGACGAGCAGTTCTGCATGCTTGTGCAGCCGGCCGTTGTCAAAGACGTAGCGGCGAAATCCGGCGTATCCCTGGCTGAGCGCCTCGCGCTTGCCGTCTTGCGCGAACATCTTGGCCATGACTTCATCGGCATTAGTAACGGACGGTTCGGCTGTTTGCCCTATGCCGAGCGTGGCCAGTGAAAGGAAGAGTGCGAAAGCAATGGTGTTTTTCATGGTCAGAACTCGATGACGAATTTCCCCCGGTATTCGCGCCATGCATCGTTGTAGAAGTGGCCGAAGTTGGAGCTCTCTGAAATTGTTTGCACGTCGCGTGGATTATCGTGATTGAAAAGGTTGAACACGCTGAAGCCGACGCGCGCCTTGATGTGTCTGTCGCCGACAGGTATGGAAACCGGTCGCAGGACTTGCAGATCAAACGATTGGAACCTGGGAAACCGCTCGGAATTTCGCGGCCCGATGTAATCGCGGAACTCGTTCTGAACCGAATAAGGATATCCGGTATGGATGTCATAAACGGGTATGAGTGTCACCTTCAAGGGCACTTTGAATTCACCCCAGAGAAGCACTCGATTCGGCGCATCATACGAAAGCCGGCCGCGATCGTTCGGCTGAATGACGGGTTTCGGAGTGTTCCCGAAGAACTGGAAGAAGTCGTTCAGGTCGCCGTAGGCTCGCGAGCGCACATACGAGGCATTCAGTACATGTTTGCCAAAATAGTAGCGGCCACTAACCTGGAGTTCCCGGTACGATTGTTCTCCGCCATTAGACAGCGACACAATGCATGACCCGGCGCAGGTCTGAGGTGAAACTACGAAATCGTCTGTGGTCTTGCGCGACTCATACGCGACCTGCACCGTCAGTCCCTGCATGATCTGGCGACTGACTGCAAGGTTCCATGCGACGCTCCGCGGATTTCGAAGTTTGCCGTCGATCTGGTTCGAATAGAATGTCGATGATTCGATCTGTCCCGACGAGTCAAGGAGCGACACGGTCCTCGATGGAAACGACGAGAACGTCGGGATCATCAGTGGAACCCGGTCATAGAACAGCCCTCCCCCGCCGTGCAACATCGTCTTGCCATCGCTCGTGAGCGCGAGGCTGAAACCAACACGGGGCGCGGGGTGAACGGAGTCGGTGACGCTGTCCCGGTCAAAACGGAGTCCGAGATCGAGGGTTAGCCGTGACAGCGGCGTCCACTTGTCCGAGGCGAACCAGGCAATCTCGTTCTGATCGATACTGGACGAACTAGGCTCGCTGAATGTGATTCTTTCGATGGTCGTTCCTGAGACGTCTGCAATCTCGACCGGTAGAAATGTCTGACGGCCGTCGTACGTGGAGTGGGCGTAGTTCAAACCAAGCTTGAACTGATGAGTTCCCCAAAGTTTGCGCGGTGCCAATTGGTAGGTTTCCTGCCAGTCAACGCGAGATGACCGTCTCGCCTGCAAATTGAAGAATCCGCCCTCCGTCGTTTCTGGCAAAAGGCGATAGGTTCCATCACTCGCAGGAGTGAGGTCGGTATCAAACGTTTTGTAACTGAATTGTGACGTGAGCAGACTCTCTTCACCGGTGACGTAGCGATGTTGTGCGTACAGCTGATAGCCCCGCTGGTGGTAGTCCGATGTGGATGGCTGGGGCGTAAACGTGTTGAGTCCCAGATACTGGAGTTTCTGTGGTGTGACGCTTAACGAAACCGTGGCGGTTTGTTTGGGGGTCAGGTTCAAATCGAACTGCGTGTACGAGTTGACCGCCTCCAGCGTGGAGTCGCGCTCGGACGATGGCAGACTATTCACGGGTGTGCGTATGAATCGATACTCCATCGACTGCGTGAAAGCGAGCCGGTCTTTGAGGATTGGCCCAGTGAAGGTCACCCTGGGAGTTGCGCTGCCCACGCCCAACACCGTGCCGTTGCGCACGCGTGCGCGCGGCATCAGGTTCTGAATGGAAAAATGAAGTTTGTCGAAGGCGCTGGTCCTCGTGCCGATGCTCGAAACGGCGCCAGTCAGCTTGCCGTACTGCGGATCATACGGGTTCGAGATAACCTGGACGGATTCGACCACATCGATGGGGAGATCTAATCCCGGGCTACCGGTTGCCGGATCGGTGACATTGGCGCTGTTGACGAGTGCGCCGCTCTGGGTATTGCGCGCGCCTTTCATGTTGATCCGCCCGTCCGGCCCGCGAACCACGCCCGGAACCAGCGGAAGCACGTTCTCAACACGATCGTTCTGATTCGGGGCGTCTCGAACCGTCTTCTCCGTGATGGTTTGGTCGGTGGTCGGCGCCTCGACTTCCGGTTCGGTGGCTGTAACGGTGATCGAACTCTTGACTGCCGAAGGCTTCAATTCCAGAGAGGACTGCGTGGTCTTGCCAGCCTCAACCGTCACCGTCTCGGCAGCCTCGAGGCCGGGAAACTGCACCTGTATCGAGTAGGTCCCGGGATCGACATTAATAAAGACGCACTTTCCTTCCTGATCCGATTCCGTTTCAAGCGGGCTGGGACCGCTCAACATGGCCTTTGCGCCAGCTACAGACGAACGGCCCTCGGAATCCAGAACGAATGCCGTGATCTCTACTCGGCCCGTGCCGCTGCTTTGGGCCATCAGAGAAAGGGGAGCGGTCAAGAAGAAGGCAACCAGTGCCCATACAACGTGGTCTAGTTTTCGACAGAAGAGTTTCATCTCAGTTGTCAGAGAACGACTGCGGTTACGAATGCCCACGTGAGAAGGACGATCCTGAATACTCCCGTTAGAATTGATCCGCTCAGGGCCATGCGCCTTGGAACTCGCTCGACCGACATGTCAGAAGCCACGGATGGACACGGTTGATGTAAGTGCGGCTTCATTGCTCTGCCTCCCAGCCAAGGGGGTGCATGCACAAGGCCAAACCCTGACCGGCCTAAACCTTTGTTCTTCCAAGGGCAATTGGGCAAACGCCTGCGTGAAGTGATGCCCGCATTGAGGCAGTGCCCTTAACGGGGCACGAGGGAATGCGTTGACCAGAGCGGGATGCGTGCCAGTCACGTAATCTAACAGTGCCGGAGTGCGAATCATGATCTCGTTCGCGATTCTAGATTGCGCTAAACAAGTTGCGCTGCTTCGCTTTTGCCGAGGTCCTGCTGATGGCTGCGATGAATCAAGTCGAAGCCAAGCGAAAGCCCGCGGCCATGCCGAACAGTTGCGGAGGGGTCTATTAGGAGTTAGCTATGATCACCAACGAGGATCAAGATATTGAAGTGGTGGGTATGCCTCTGGAAATCGTGGGGACGAACCTGGGGGTCTGGTGCAGGCACACCCGCCTGCACGGAGCACATTGAGTCGTGTTGGCAGGAAAACCGCCGCGGCCATTTTAGTCACGAACAGTGGTTAACAGGTGGAGGCACTCGCTTGTTGGAGATCAATGTTCTCGAGGAACTTGACCTTCGCTCGACACCCTGAGCGGTATCAGTGGGGTCCCGCAAGACCGGAAGATTGCTATCGATTCCCATAGGAAGATCTGGCGCCCGAACGGCGCCCGATCGCGGGGTCTCCAACCATTCCATTCGATCGCGCTGTAAAGCCAGGTGCTACTTCCTTAATTGTGTCGAACCGTGCACGATCTCTTCAACTAGTGATGCGCTCATCAAGTTGTTACGCGCTTCCAACCCCGCCCCCTGATAAACCATGCAGCTGAGCAGGTCTCTTCCACTTTCGTCCACGTAATCGACGTGACTGAGTTCAACGAGAAACTGTATCTCCGGGTGCTCATTCCTGGCTTGGATCCAGCATCGCTCCAGTTCCCGGACCCAGTCACCTTTGAGCTTGCCTTCCAGCCGAAACCTGGTCATCCCGCCGTTCTCTTCAGCCGTGATTCGCAACATGATGCGGGATCCTTGCGTGTCATGCAGACCGCAACTGAAACGTAACGGTGACCGCAGTCTCAACCTCCAGCGGTTGCCCGTTGAGAAGAAATGGTTTGTAGCGCCACTGCTTAACCGCTTCGATTGCGGCGGGAACCAGCATGGGGTGACCGCTCACCACCTGCAGATTTTGAATATTGCCGTCCTTGTCGATGATTGCCGCTAATACCACGACTCCCTGAATGTGCGCCGCTCGAGCAGCGGGTGGGTAGGTGGGCTCAATGCGATAAATGACCAGTCCCTTGCTCACACCCTGGGAGACGCGCACTCGTTGCGGTGTCGGCTTGGTCAAAGTGGGCACTGCTGCCACGGTGGAGGCCGAACTGACAATTCCACCGATGACACCACCGAGCTGACCTCCTGGAATCCCACCCGGCACGCCGCCAACGACCCCTCCCGATATCACAGCGGGCGGCGGCGCGTCGTCTTCCTTAGTCCGCTGAACTTTCGCCGGGATTCTGCCGGGAGTACGCAGTTGCCCATTCGAGATATCGCTCGTCACCTTGACCACCCTGACAGCCGTCGGGGCAGGCGCCGCCGGCGGCGGTGGCGGCGGCGGAGCTGGAGCTTCGAGGAAAGTCAGCAGTTGCTGCTTGGGCAGCACATCAGTGAACCACAACGGAATCAGGACCAGGACACCTAGGAGGACGGCTTCCAGAAGGAACGAAAGCAACGTCGCCCACGTTCTTCGCCTGCGCTGCCCGCCGCTGGATTCAAGCAAAATGTCCTCGAAGAGGGCTTTCTCTCTGATTGCGGGAGGAAGGGGGCTTATGACGATGCGCGTAAAGTTCTGCTCTGGTTTCTGTTCAGCCCGCTCATTCTCTGCAATTACATGCGTATTCATGTGCTCAACTCTCAGGCGATACGAAGGCAGGTAAGTAGGGGATCACGTGGGACCCGCCGCTCAATGGCCATCTTGGCAAGCGAGTACTTAAACTCGGCGCCACAGTCCCAGCACACCTGATGATAGGTTCGACCGTGGATCGTGAATACCCGGCTCAGGTTGTGATGGTGACAACCAAACAGGAAATCAAGCGCTCCTACCACGCTGTTCATAAAGCTCCTTCGCAGGCCCGTTGCTGATGCATTCCGTTCAGGAACCACTTCCCATTGCACCGTCCAAACTGCAGACCGTTTACCAATCAGGCGGGTCCCTAAGTCCTTATTTCGCATCGTGCCACCAACATGACGTCGCGTTGTCGGCGACCGCTTGAGGGCACTGCCCCAATTTGGGCAGCCCTGAGAAAAGCCGCAAGCAGCCATGCGCGTGCAACGTATTGAGTTGCCGGCTGCCTAATATGGCCACAAACATGCCTTGGCACAAGCTGGAGACGACTGGCGAAAACGCGGATGGCTTGCGAAAACGGAAACGTCGCAGAT
>DATKAP010000093.1:0-15737 GCA_035577905.1 Binatia bacterium | reverse complement strand
GAAAGGACTTCTCCAATCCATGCAGGTCATCGTGAGGGCCAACGATTACAAGATCGACGACACGGTGGAAAACCTGCGCGAGGCGACGGACAACCTCAATCAGTTCACGAATTCGTTAAAGCAGCGTCCGTGGAGTTTGATTCGCACCAAGCAACCCGAGGACCGGCAGGTTCCGAAATAAGCAGCGAGGTCAATACAGGAGAATTGAAATGAAAAGCATTCCGACGGCGTTCATATTGATGCTGACACTAGTACCGGCTCTGGTTGGCTGTGGCAGAGTAAGATACCCGGCATATTACACGCTCAATCTGGCAGCTCCACCGGACCCGCCCGCCCCGGAAAGCGTCCGAACTTCAATCGCTGTGCGAGAGTTTCAATCGCCTAATTATCTGCGGCAAGGACCTATCGTGTACCGAACCACCCCGGAGGAGATCGGCTTCTACGAATATCACCGTTGGGCAGCAGATCCGCGACAGCTTGTAACCGGCGCAGTCATCGATCATCTGCGCGCCAGCGGTCAATACGCCATGGTTTCGACGTATAACGGGCGCGCTGATGATGATTACATTCTCAGTGGAAAACTGGAAAAGCTGGAAGAAGTGGACTACCCCGCGGGGGTGAAAGTGGAAGTCGCGATATCTGCACAAATCACCAATGTCAAAACAGGCTCCACGGTTTGGAGCAACGCGGTGTCCGAAGTTGGAACCGTCTCGCAACGAAGTGTACCCGGGATTGTGTCCCAGATGAATCGGACCATGGACGAAGCGATCACGAAGTTGCTCGTCACGGTTCCTGCTCTGATGAGTCAGTGAAAGAGTTTTAACTCCACAGGATAAGGCGCCGTCATTCACGATCCAGCTATTTCCGCTACAGAATGATCGCACGATGACCTCTGGAAGACCTGGTTTCGCAGGAACTTCAAAGCGCCGAGTGGAAGGGTAGCTTTCGGCTCAAGGCGCGAACACCTATTTACGGGGATATGAAAGCGGAGAATTTTAGATGAGCACAAATGTCATGGCTGTATCCGAAGGTCGCTATCGCACTCTGCTGGACGCATCCAGCGCCCTGGCAGATCAGCCCACGATCAAGGCTGTTCTGCGCAGCCTGCGCGATGTGCTTTCCAACGTTTCCGAGTTGCATGGTGCTGACCTGTTTGTACTGAGTGACAACGGACAATCCCTGCACCTGCTTGAGGGCGATAAAGAAGCAGACGGGCCGGTTATCAAGGTCGGCACAACCATTCCGCGTGTTGGGGCATGTGCGGAAGCGCTTGAGACGCAGGAACCGATTTTTCTTCCCAACGTAGCAGAGGAGATGTTGAAGCATCCTGAGTTGGCCTGCTTCGCAGCGCAATCTGTCGGTAGAAGCACGTACTTGTTTCCTGTGTCCACGGCGCAGAAACAATACGGGATCCTCGCGCTGACAAAGGATCGTGGGCAGGAATTTCATCCGGAAGACGTGAGACTGATGGAATCTATGGCCTCACATGTCGCCGTTGCGCTCGAATGCGCGCAGGCGCGGGATACTGCGGAGCGTTATCACCGAGAAGTCCTGAACCAGCGAGATCGACTCTGCTTGCTGTTAGAAATCAACAACCACATTGTCAGCAAGCTTGAGATAGAGGAATTGTTTCATGCTGTGGCCGAGTCGATGCGCAGGCACCTGGGCAACGATCTCACATCGTTATGGCTCTTTAATAAGGAGACCGGTTGTTTCGAGCGTAAGTTCCTCGAATTCCCGAATGGAAAAGGGTTTCTCGAGAAGGTGGTTGTCGCTGAACCGAACGAGCTATGGAGCGAGTGGTCGCGCTTCCGCACCCCGCAGTTTTATTCACCAATGGACTCCGCCATACCTCCCGCGCTCCGCGATGCGTGCCGATCTGAATCGCTTCAGTCGGCCGCGTTTGTGCCACTGCTGGGCGGCAATGGCCCATTGGGATTGCTGACAATGTGCAGTCGTAAAGCGAATGCCTTCAGTGAGGCGGATCGGGATCTGCTGTCCCAAATCGGTACTCAGATCTCTTTGTTGCTCGAGAATGCGCTTGCCTATGGACGGCTCCGGGCATCCCGGGACGATCTCGAAGAGCAGCGGCTTTATCTCGAATCGGAAATCGAAGCCGAGTACAACTTCGAAGATATCGTTGGCAAGAGTGCAGCAATCCGCAAGGTGCTGGACCAGGTCGCGATCGTGGCGCCCACAAGTTCGACCGTATTACTGCATGGCGAGACCGGCACCGGCAAAGAACTGGTGGCCCGAGCCATTCACAATCTCAGCCCGCGCGTTGGACGCACATTTGTCCGGCTGAACTGCGCCGCCATTCCCTCGGGACTGGTCGAAAGCGAGCTCTTCGGTCATGAAAGAGGGGCCTTCACTGGTGCCCTCATGCAGAAGCGAGGCCGGTTTGAATTGGCGGACCAGGGCACTCTATTTCTCGACGAGATCGGCGACATCACGATGGACTTGCAGCCGAAACTTTTGCGTGCTCTGCAGGAGCAGGAGTTCGAACGCCTCGGAAGCACCAAAACAGTCAAGGTCGATGTTCGGCTGATTGCGGCTACTCATCGGGACTTGGAGGGCATGATTCGCAACAATCAGTTCCGGGAGGACCTCTTTTACAGGCTCAGGGTCTTCCCGATAGAAATTCCGCCGCTACGCGAAAGGCGCGAAGATATTCAGCTGTTGGTCCACTTCTTTGTGTCGCGCCTCTCCCGGCGCATGCAAAAGCGTGTTCGGTCGGTGCCGAGGCATGCGATGGAGGCTCTGGTGAATGCCGATTGGCCAGGAAATATCCGCGAACTGGAGAACTTCATCGAGCGCTGCGTCATTCTCACGCAAGGAGACGAATTGAATGTACCGCGTGCCGAACTGAGGAAAGCCGGAGTGCGCAGTGTTGTTTCGTCGCCTTCAACATTCGAGCAAGCTGAGCGTCAGGCGATCCTCGACGCTCTGAGGACCGCGTCGGGCAAAATAGCCGGGAATGGCGGAGCAGCAGAGCGCTTGGGCCTTAAGAGAACCACGTTGCAGAACAAAATGCGGAGGCTGAACATCACTCGATCCGATTACGTAGTCTGACATCATGTGGTCGTCCGACCGCATACGGGCGACCCCATGCCCCGTAGGCAGATCCAGCTTTTTCTCGAAATCATGGTCTGTGAACAATTTAGGCCAAATGCTACATTTCGGCCAAAAACATGCCTTGACCCGCTTGCGGGCTACTCGCGAAGTTGCCCGAAAGAGGATTCCAAAACATGAAGAGGTTTACCGAATTAGCAATCGTTCTCCTTGTCCTTTTGTTGGCAGTCTCATCATGGGCTCAGGAATTCAGACATGAAGTGACAGTTCAAGGTTCGGGGTTCTTTCAAAAGCAGACGACCAACAATGGGATTACCAATGATCCGGCCAACTCTGGAGGCGTCATGGCCGGATATCGATTTAATCTCAAGGCCTGGCTCGCATTCGAAGGCGATTATGACTACTTCAGAAATCACGAGAGCTTTCAATCGGGCAACGGTAGCATGTTCATACCGACGAACGTCCACACGATGACCGGCATTGCAATCGTTAGACTTCCTTCCTTTAAGGCGCCAGTCGTGAAAAGAGTGTCTCCATTCGTGCTTGCGGGAGGCGGAGCCATGTTTTTTGATCCATGTAGGGGATCTGTGAGCGAGCAAACCCGGGCCGCCTTCGTTTATGGAGGCGGCGTAGATGTGCCGCTGTCAAAACACTTCCTCGTCCGCGCTCAATATCGAGGTTTTATCTACAAGATCCCAGACTTCGAACAGGCGAGCCTCAAAGTCGACAAGTACACTCACTCCGCGGTTCCCTCCGCCGGCCTGGTATTTACCTTTTGAAACGTTTGGCCTTCTAGCTGATCAACTCGTCGAGGCGGCTGAATCAGCCGCCTCGTTATTTTGAGCCGTCTACCGAGTGCGTGCCCTCATGCTGGCACTGCCCATTGGTAAGAGCGTCGTACGCTCGGAAGAAGCTTCCCCCTCAATGAGTTACACCCGCAGTTCGTGGCAAAACAGCTGCAACATACTTAAGCCAGAAACTTGAGGCTGTTAGTGATGTTGAGAGGGGCCCATGATGTTACGTATCGAGACGGAAGAATTAGACGGCGCTTTGATCTGCAGGCTCGAGGGCCGGTTCATCGGCGAAGGAGCTGAGCAGGTTCGTGCGCTTGTCACACGCTGTAATAGCAAACTGCAACTAGTGGTCGATCTCACGGAAATACTGTTCATCGACGCAATCGGGGAAGACGTGCTTTCGTTTGTTAAGAAACTCGACGCGCAATTCATTGCCGAGACTTCGTATTCTCGGGACATTTGCGAGCGCCTCCACCTTCCTTTGGTCCGCAAGCAGGAATCGAATAAGCGCATGTCCGTGAATTAGGAAGCAGCGGGCAGGGTTGGCGGAATCAGGTTTTGGCCCATTTCAGAGTCAATCGGCTCGCTTGGGTGAGAGGTTCGTCGGGCGGCAGAAAGAAGCCCAACGTCCAGACCAATCAAGGACTGGCTTGAGTGAGCGAACCTGGGCCCATTTCTTGCTTCATCTCCCTTACTTCGTAAGCCTGCTCACAAAGCGCAACGCTCTAAGAGCCATTGCCGACGCAAAGAATCTCACTTCGCGTCTTTGAAACCGAACTCATCTTCTCATCAGGATTTTGCTATCACCTGAGGGCTTACGTGTGTCCGCAGCGACTGGAACGCTCGGCAATGGCAATGCCCGCCTGAGAGCAGCGCGCTCGCCCGGATATGGGCAGGCTGGACTCCGGCGAGCGCGGCGCACGTCGGATTCAAGAACTTACGAAAACTGGAAATTGGTACAGAACCTGCAATCGTCATGCACACGAACGAGAGTATGTGTTCGTTACGTGCTAAGTGCCGTCTGGCAGAGCCGAAGCTGCAATGGGCGGATCGGCCGCCCAATTCACCGGCGAGACACTTGTGCTGCCAGCAGTGATTTTGAGCTCAAGTTCAACGCGGAGTCAGTGGGAAGAGTGGTTATAACAGGAGCAAATCGCATGTCGATCTTTAGCGAAATTCGCAATTCTATTCACAGGGTCTCCAGTCATCGAGGTGCTTCACGGTTTAGCCTCACCCACCAGTCTGCCAGGACATGGCCGAGCCACTGGCTTCACTACACCGTGATGGCCGTGGCCTTCATGAGTCTCAGCCTGACCCTCGTGGGGTGCAGCAGAAGCAACGCCGCGGTGGAATTGCCAAAACCGGAAGTGTTGGTCGCAATGCCGGTTCAGCAAGATGTTGCTCTGCACAACGAATGGGTCGCGACACTCGATGGGTATGTCAACGCAGACATTCGACCCCAAGTCTCTGGCTACATCATTAGCCAAGACTATAGGGAAGGTTCGCTGGTTCGAAAAGGTCAGGTTCTATTCGAAGTCGATCCCAGGCCGTTTCAAGCGACGCTCGATCGTGTAAAGGGGGATCTCGCCCAGGCAGACGCACTGCTGGCAAAAAGCACGATCGATGTTGACCGCGATACGCCGCTGGTCGAGCAGAAGGCGGTGGCCAAGGAGAAACTGGACACTGAGATCCAGGCCAAACGCGCTGCTCAAGCTGCGGTCGAATCCTGCAAGGCGGCGGTCGAACGGGCGCAACTCGATCTTGGATGGACCAAGGTCACATCCCTGGTGGAGGGGGTTGCTGGAATTGCGCAGGTGCAGATCGGAAACCTGGTAGGCCCGAATTCTCAACTCACTTCGGTTTCCCAGGTCGATCCCATCAAGGTGTATTTCCCCGTGAGCGAGCAACAGTACATGCAGGCCAAGCACATCAGTTCCAGCGGACGGCCCATGGATTTGTTCGACAGCTCGACCGAACTGATCCTGAGCGACGGCACAGTCTATCCGCACAAAGGCAGAGTGTTGCTGACCGACAGGCAAGTGGACGCGAACACTGGCACGATTCGCCTAGTCGCGACGTTCCCAAATCCCGGCAATATTCTACGTCCCGGACAGTACGGCCGGGTACGGATCCAGACCAGCGTCAAAAAAGACGCTCTGCTCGTGCCCCAGGCCGCCGTGGCACAGCTGCAGGGAGGCTACCAGATCGCGCTTGTGGGCACCGATAACAAAATCAAAATTCGCGCGGTCAAGGCCGGCGAAAAAATTGGACAAATGTGGGTCATCGAAGAGGGACTGAAACCTGGCGAGCAAGTTGTGGTGCAAGGCCAAGACAAAGTGCGCGAAGGAACCCTCGTGGCGGTGAAACCTGCCGATCCAAGTGTCGTCGCTGAAAAAACCGGAAATCCAACACAGGAAGGGCAGTGATCATGTCGAAGTTCTTCATCAATCGTCCGATTGTCGCACTGGTAATTGCCATCCTGATGGTCATTGTCGGTGTCGTCACAATTGTAGGTTTGCCGGTCGCCCAGTTCCCGAACATCGCTCCCCCGGAGATCCGTCTCAGCGCGGTCTATGTAGGCGCCGACGCCAAGACGCTTGAGGAAGCTGTGGCCACTCCGATCGAGCAGCAGGTGAACGGCGTCGACAAGATGGATTACATGTACTCGACCAACGCCACCAACAACTCGAACACGCAGCTGTTTGTGGATTTCCAGCTCGACACCGATCCCAACATGGACCAGATTCTGACGCAGTCTCGCCAGCAGTTGGCGAACGGCCAGATTCCGCAGGAGGTCATCAGTTATGGAATCGACATCAAGAAGTCGATGACCTCGCCCCTGATGCTGATCTCGGTGTATTCACCGAAAGGTTCCAGAGATGCGAAGTTCCTGGCCAACTACGCGCATATCAACCTTAAGGATCCGATCCAGCGATCGTACGGTGTTGGCCAGACCGATGTTTTCGGTGCGGGACAGTACGCCATGCGCGTATGGATCAAGCCCGACAAGCTGGCGAAGTTGGGAATCACGGTCACCGACCTGGTCAATGCAATCCAGGCTCAGAACAAGGTGAATCCCGTGGGGCAGGTCGGGGGTGAACCGGCACAGCCAGGCCAGCAACTGACCATGTCGGTGCTGGCCCAGGGCCGCCTCCGGTCACCTGAAGACTTCGAAAACATCGTGGTCCGGGAGAACTCGGAGGGTGGCATTGTTCGCGTGGGCGATGTGGCGCATGCCGAACTCGGCGCTCAAGACTACAGCATGGTGAGCCGGCTGAATGGAAAGCCGGCGGCAACCGTAGCCGTTTACCAGTTGCCTGGCTCCAATGCTGTGCAAGCTGTCGACAGCCTCCGCAAGCTGATGGCGCAGATGAAGGAGAGATTCCCCGACGACGTCGAATACGTCGTGTCGCTCGATCAGACGGCAGCGGTCCGGGAGGGCATGAAGGAAATCATTTTGACTCTGGTGATCGCCATTGCACTGGTCATCCTCGTCGTCTATGTATTCCTGCAGGACTGGCGAGCCACTCTCATTCCTCTCCTTGCCGTGCCAGTCTCACTGGTCGGAACCTTCATGCTGTTTCCCGCCTTCGGCTTTTCCATCAACACGCTTTCCATGTTCGGACTTGTGCTGGCGATCGGCCTGGTGGTCGATGATGCCATCGTCGTTGTGGAAGGAGTGCAGAGACACATCGAAGAGGGCCTGACGCCGAAAGAAGCAGCCCGCAAGGCCATGGAGGAACTGTCGGGACCGGTGATCGGCATCGCCCTGGTGCTCTCGGCGGTGTTCGTGCCCACCGTCTTCATTCCCGGCATTACGGGACAGCTATATAAGCAGTTTGCCATCACGATCGCGGTCTCGGTGATCCTGTCGGCTTTCAACGCTCTTACATTAAGTCCAGCGTTAGCCGGACTTCTGCTGCGTCCCAAGAAAGAGAGCCATGGCCCGCTTGCCAAATTCTTCGGCTGGTTCAATCGGAAATTCGAGTCTGGCACGAACGGCTATGTCCGAGCATCCGGCATTGTGGTCCGAAAAGGCGCGTTTGCCCTGGCCGTGTTGGTTCTGTTCGGCATAGGCGCGGTGTTTTTTGGACGCAAACTGCCTTCCAGCTTCCTTCCCGATGAAGATCAGGGCTATATGTACATGAACCTGCAACTGCCCGAGGGCGCTTCTCTGGAGCGGACGCAAGAAGCTTCCACGGAAGTCGAAAAGATCCTGGGATCTACGCCGGGCGTCGATCACTACACCAGCGTCATTGGTTTCAGTCTGCTCAGCTTTACCCGCAGCAGCTATACCGCCTTCTATTTCGTCCAGTTGAAGCCTTGGGAAGAACGCAAAACCACTGAAGAGTTGTACAAGGTCATTTGGGCGCGGTTGAACCAAAAGCTCATGGCGATGCCACAAGGCACGATGTTTGCATTCTCTCCACCGCCCATCCCCGGCGTCGGGACTTCCGGCGGAGCTCAGTTCGTTCTGGAAGACCGCTCCGGAAAGGATATCGAATTCCTCTCGAACAATGTCGATAAGTTTCTGGCTGCGGCACGGAAACGTCCCGAACTTGGCATGGTTAGTACGACCTTTGTTCCCAGAGTTCCGCAGCAATACTTGACAGTGGATAAAGAGAAAGTACTGAAACAGGGTGTACCGATCAGCGATGTCTATCAAACGGTCCAGGCCTACATGGGCGGGCTGTTCGTGAATTACTTCAATGAATTTGGACGCACCTGGCAGGTCTATGTGGAAGCGGAAGCTCCGTATCGCGCCACTGTAAAAGATATCGGCCAGTTCTATGTGCGCAATAAGAATGGCGTCATGGTTCCCCTTTCCGCGCTGACCAACTTCGAATCGCGTGTCGGTCCGGAATTCACCATGCGCTACAACGAGTACAGATCCGCGCAGATCAATGCCATCGCTGCACCTGGATACAGTTCCGATCAAGTCACAACGGCGCTGGAAGACGTCTTTCACCAGACCATGCCGCCGGAAATGGGTTTCGATTACATGGGCATGTCGTTCCAGGAACAGAAGGCGCGCCAGGGCGTGCCCACGTGGGTCATCTTCGGGATGTCCTTTCTGTTCGTCTTCCTGATCCTCGCCGCGCTGTATGAAAGCTGGTCGCTACCGTTCAGCGTGCTGCTTAGCACTCCGATTGCTGTATTTGGCGCCTTCGCCGTGCTTTGGCTGCGTCGTGCGGTGCTAGGCCTTTTCTTGCCGCCCTTCATGGTCCAGATCGAGAACGATGTTTACGCCCAGATCGGTTTAATCATGCTGATCGGTTTGGCTGCGAAAAATGCGATTTTAATCGTGGAATTCGCGAAAGAGATGCATGAAGTTCATGGGAAGCCACTGGTTGATGCCGCCTTGGAGGGAGCCAAACTGCGGCTGCGTCCCATTCTGATGACATCTTTTGCATTCATCCTCGGTTGCGTACCCCTGTGGACCGCGGCGGGTGCCGGAGCTGTGGCCCGCCAGATCATGGGGACTGCGGTCATCGGTGGAATGGCGGCTGCTACCGCAATCGCCATCTTCATCATCCCCGCTCTGTATGTACTGGTCGAGACACTAAGCGAGCGCTGCAGTCGTAAACCGCAACCGGTCAGCGTTCCGGAGCCGCGTCCAATGGAGGCTGACTAACGTGAGAAACGCAATTGTCCTTTCACTTCTGACCCTGTTCACGTGTGCCTGCGCTGTCGGGCCGAACTACAAACGGCCCAAGGTGGAGGTTCCGCTCACTTATCGCGGAGCATCTCCGGAGGATGGTGCGCAGGAAGGTTCTAAGCCTGGCGGGAATTCCATGCAACAATCGTCGACGCCTGCCGCACCATCTCTGGCTGACCAGAAATGGTGGGATGTTTTTCAGGATCCGACGCTCCAGGAATTGATGCGCACGGCGTTGCAGCAAAACTACGATGTTCGCATTGCGGCAGCGAGGATCATGGAAGCACGAGCGCAATTAGGCATCACTCGGGCTGACCAGTTGCCGACGGTTAACGCCGGGGCTGCTGGTTTCAACAATCGGATTCCAGAAACGAAGTTCTCACCAGAAACCGAAACCAGCTTCAACGCAGTGGGCGCTTCCATGGTATGGGAACTGGACTTCTGGGGTAAGTACCGCCGCGCCACTGAAGCAGCACGGGCGAATCTCCTGGCAACAGAGTGGGCCCGCCGGGCCGTGATCAACAGCCTTGTAAGTGATGTGGCGACGGCCTACTTTCAGCTACGTGCTTATGACCTTCAGCTTGAGATCTCCCGCCGCACTTTAGCCTCACGGCAGGAGTCGCTGCATCTCACTCGCACATTGTCGGACGGCGGTGCAGCCACCATGCTTGACGTACGCCAGGCGGAACAGTTGGTTGCGACAGCGGCCGAGAGCATTCCCAGTCTGGAGCGACAAATTCAACAAGAGGAGAATTTCCTCAGTACTTTGCTGGGAAGGAACCCCGCACCCGTCGCTCGAGGCATGAAACTCACAGAACAGCCCCATGCGCCGGAGGTGCCGGCAGGACTGCCTTCGAACTTGCTGGAGCGTCGTCCCGACATCCGAGCGGCCGAAGCCGAGTTAATGGCGGCCAACGCGCAGATCGGAGTCGCTCGAGCTGCGTACTTTCCACAAATCTCGCTGACAGGCAACAGCGGTTTTCTGAGTTCTGCGCTAACAAACCTATTCACCGGCCCCGCGGGATTCTGGAATTTCGGCGGCAGCCTCACCCAGCCCATCTTCGCCGGCGGCAGAATCAAGTCTGGCGTCCGCTTGAGCGAAGCTCGCAAAGAGGAAATGGCGCTTACCTATCAACGCACCATCCAGCAGGCATTTCGCGGTGTTTCGGACTCGCTGGTGGAGTATCAAAAAAACCGCGAGTTCCGGGAACGGCAACAGGAACTCGTACTGGCTGCTCAGGATGCAGCGCGACTTTCCCAAACGCGCTACCGGAGCGGCGCTACCAGCTATCTGGAAGTGCTTACAAATGAAACCAATTCCTTTAACGCCGAATTGGGATTGGCGCAGGCCCAACTGAATGAGCTCTTAGGGCTTGTAAACCTCTACCGGAATCTGGGTGGTGGGTGGCAGACATAGCCTTGTTGGAGAGGGGCATCGGCAGCTCTAGACATGAACATCGGTTTTTGAAAGAGGAGATCATCGTATGAATACATGCACAAATGCCACCAGCCTATTCTCAGAGTTGAAAACCAGAATCGAAACTCGCCGGGCGCGGGTGGGTGTAATCGGTCTCGGCTACGTGGGGCTGCCACTTGCTTTGCTCTACACCGAAGCGAAGTTCCGAGTGACTGGTTTTGACGTCGACCAGTATAAAGTGACGACCCTCTGCTCTGGTGGATCGTACATCTATCGAATTCCGCCAACTGAGATTCAGGTGGCACGGTCTGGAGGTTTCAGTGCGACGGCTGAGTTTTCGTCCCTCGGGGAAATGGACGCCATCATCATCTGTGTACCGACGCCTTTGGACGAATATCGAGAGCCCGATCTCAGTTTTATTACCAACACCGCCAAAGCCATAGCACCGCATTTACGTGCCGGTCAATTGGTGGTTCTCGAGAGCACGACCTACCCTGGCACCACGGAAGAGCTTCTTATTCCCATCTTGGAAGAGGGCAACGGCTGTGGTTTGAAGGCGGCTCGCGGCGACACTGCTGATGGAACAAACGAATTCTTCGTCGCATTCTCTCCTGAACGAGAGGACCCTGGTAATGACAGCATCGCTCGACGAGATATCCCGAAGGTCGTGGGAGGATTTGACTCTCAAGCTTCCGAACTGGCGGCGACTTTATATGGCGCAATCTTCAACCGGGTCGTTCCTGTATCCTCGCCTGCCGTTGCCGAGATGACGAAGCTGCTGGAGAACATTTACCGCTGCGTGAATATAGCGCTGGTCAATGAATTGAAGCTTTTATCCCTGCGCATGGGATTAGATATTTGGGAAGTCATTGAGGCCGCGTCAACCAAACCATTCGGCTTTCAACCCTTCTATCCTGGCCCCGGCCTTGGCGGACACTGCATCCCTCTCGATCCGTATTACCTGTCGTGGAAGGCGAAGGAGTGGGATTTTCAGACTCGATTCATCGAACTGGCTGGAGACATCAACAACTCCATGCCATACCATGTGGTCTCGTGCGTGAGCAGGGCTCTCAGTCAGCAGCGGAAGGCTCTTAATGGTGCAAAAGTGCTCGTGCTTGGAGTCGCTTACAAGAAGGACATCGATGACCTGCGCGAGTCTCCTGCACTAACCATTATTGAACTGCTGCAGAACGATGGCGCTCAAGTCGGCTACAACGATCCATACTTTCCGTTTATCGGCAAAGGCCGCCACTACGATTTGCAAATGAAATGCACGCCTGTGGAGGACGTGGGCAAGTATGACTGTGTGCTGATCGTGACCGACCATTCTGATTATGACTACCAATGGATCGCGCAGCATGCATCTTTGGTAGTTGATACACGCAACGCGATGAGAGGCATTCACGGCGATAACATTGTGCGCTGTTAAATCGTCGCCTGCGAAGAAAGTGTCCGTTTGCCGTAAGCATCCCGGTGCCGCATTGGGATGTTTTGCTGGAGCTGAAGGTGATTCACTGGGATGCGATCGTTTCGGGGAGGACGTATGGAGCGCATCTGTGTGCTACGAGTACCTGCTCATATCGAGGAAAACCAACCGCAAACGAGGCTTCAGGAGAAAGCGCCTTCTTTCCTGCGTGGACCGCGCGGATTGTCTCTGTGAGTTCCTTGTGAATCGTATTCTTCAGCAGATAACCTTGTGCTCCTGCTTTTAGTGCGCGAAGAATCTGTACATCGCCCTTGTACGTCGTCAGCACAATGATCTTCGCATCAGGAAATTCTGCCCGAATCGCGATGATCGCATCGAGGCCGTTCATCTCCGGCATTTGGATATCCATCAGCGTGACGTCCGGACGATGCGCACGGAACTGCTGGATAGCCTCACGCCCATTCGAAGCTTCCGCTACCAGAGTCAATTCAGGTTCACTACCGATGAGTGCAGCTATGCCCTCTCTTACAAGAACATGATCATCCACTGCAAGAATCCGGATTTGCGCTGAGCCATCACTCACGTTCTATGCGTTCCTTCTCATCTGTTTCCGTGGCGGAGCGCTTTCCAAAGTACCAGAAAGGCCGGGCGGATTTCACGAACGCCCTCGCTCCTGGAATATTGAGCTCGATCTCTGTACCGCCGTCCACTTCAGTCCAGATAGCCAACTTCCCGCCCACGAGTTTCGCGCGTTCCCTCATCCCAGGCAAGCCGTAATGCCCTTCACGGCCATCCCCACTGAGCACGTCTGACGGAATTCCTTTCCCATCGTCGCGAACGCGAAGCCGGAAATACTTTTCGTCGTAACGGATTTCCACTTCCACGCTTTGCGCCGCCGCATGCCGGAAGGCATTGCGCAACGCCTCCACTGCAAGCCGGTAAACTTCATCGCGTAGAATCGGATGCAGATTGCGAGATACCCCTTCCACAACTACGTTGAAGTTGGGCGCGGGCTGATTGCTGGCACCAGAAGCGAGTTCTTCCCCAACCGTCCGAATGGCTACGGCCAGATCATTCTTCTCGACCGTGGACGTGCGCATGCCTTGGATTGCATCCCGGCCCTCAGCTATCGCTTGTGACGCATTATCTGCAGCTTTTTCGAACGTTCTCAATGCGTCAGCCGGACGCGAACCAAACATGTTGATGCCGGCCTGAAGCAACGGCAAAAGTGCCTGAAAACTCTGCAACAGCGTGTCGTGTAGGTCGCGAGCCACCCGGGTGCGTTCGGCTACCCGTTCTTCCAGACGCATGTTGAACTGCGCAGCAAGTTGCCGCACTCGCAGGTGGTACACGGCCCAAAGCAATGTCAAGAGGATGGCCGCAAATAGAGCCCTGAACCAGTTTGTTCTCCACCATCGCGGCGTGATGAGAATGGGCAGCGACACCCCTTCTTCGTTCCACACCCCGTCGCTGTTGGATGCCTGCACGCGAAAAACATATTTGCCGGGATCTAGATTGGTGTAGGTGGCGAGGCGTTGCTTGCTGCCCACCTCGTTCCAGCCAGGCTCTAGGCCCTCGAGCTTATATCGATAACGGTTCTTGTGGGAATTTGCGTGGCTCAAGGCTGCAAATTCAAACGAGAAGACATTGTCGCGGTAGGAGAGAGTCAGGGAATCGGCATATGGGATGGCTTTCTTGAGCACCGAGTCAGGCCCGATGCGAACGGGTTCATTGAAGATCTTGAAACTGGTTAGCACTACCGGAGGCACGTAGGGATTGTCCCGGATATTTTCAGGAAAGAAAGCGGTAATCCCGTTGTTGCCGCCAAATAACATCTCCCCGCTTTGGCTGTCTTCATAACAGGAATTTATGGCGAAATCGTTGCTCTGCAAGCCGTCGAATACGTCATAATTTCTGAAGGTCTCGTTGCGAGTATCGAACCGGGATATCCCCTTCTTGGTGCTGAGCCAGAGCCTGCCGGCCCGATCATCCAGAATGCACTGAATTACGCTGCTGGGTAGGCCCTGATTCACCGTGTAGTGGGTAAACGTTTGGTTTTCGCGGTTATACCGGTACAGTCCATCCAAGGTTCCCAGCCACAATGTTCCGGCCCGATCTTCGTGGATGGCATAGATGCCCCCACTACTGAGTCTCTGAGGATCACGAGAGTTGGCCCTGTAGTTGACGAAGGTGTTTGCCTTGTCGTCGAACCTGCTCAATGTGCCGGTCCACGTTCCAAACCACAGCGTGCCAGCCCGGTCCTGATAGATGGCACTGACACCACTGTTCCCCAAGCTGGCAGGGTCAGCGGGATTGTCCTGGTAGTTGATGAACTTCTCTGTCTCTGGATCAAAACGGCTGAGACCGCCAACCTGCCCCACCCATAGCCTGCCGCTTCTATCTTCATAGATGCAGAGAATCTCGTGCGAAAGTAAGCTATTGGGATCATCGGTCTTGTGTTGGTAATGTTTGAACTGCCCGCTTCGTTTATCGAACCGGTCCAGAGCGCCCCAGCCACCCAACCAGAGATAATCCTGTAGGTCTCTGTAAATGCCATTAAGGTTACTGCCTTTGCCGAGCGCGTTCTTGTTCCCCTCGCCGGGAACATAATGGGTGACTTGCCCCGTCTTTCGATCGAATCTATCCAAGCCTCGGGGAAGGAAACCTACCCAGAGGATGCCGCTGCGATCTTGATGCATTGCGGTGACCACACCGGGCGATAGACTGTCGGGGTTGCCGGGACGATGCCGGTAAGAACGGAACTGTTCTTGTCGGAAATCGAGAATATTAAGCCCCCCAGTCTCCGTGCCTATCCACAGCAGGCCGGCCCTATCCCGGTAAATTGAGACAACTTTGTTATCGCTGAGGCTGTCGGGGTTGGTCTCATCGTGTTGAAAGCGAAACGCGAACTGTTCTGTTTGCAGATCGAAGTGATAAAGCCCCCGGCTCGATGCCACCCACAACCCATGCTGCCCGTCATCCAGAATGGTGCTATGGAGTATGCCGACAGCGCCTTCCCCAAATGGATATTCAGTAAACCGTTCTGCTTGACGATCATATTTGACGAGTGCGACGATCGGCGAATTGGCAAGCATCCAGAGATTGCCAGCCTTGTCTTCACGGAGATAATCCACGGCTAAGCCATCTATGGGTGCAGGCGGGCGAATGATCTGTCCTGTTTGTGGGCTGACATGGAACAGACCGCCTGCGCCCGCAAACCAGATATCTCCATGGCTATCCTCGATAATGGAATTGACCGCCTGAACAAATTGGCCATTGCTGTCATTTCGATAGCGAGTGAAGGTTCCAGTGGCCGGATCAAATTTGTTCAGGCCGGCGTCTATGGTGCCAACCCAGAGATAGCCGCGA
>DATKAP010000092.1:0-6277 GCA_035577905.1 Binatia bacterium | reverse complement strand
AGCGCGCAATGGCCCGTCACTTTGAATACCGCAAGAGTTAACAATCGGCTTAAGATGTATATCCATTATGGGGAAAGGGCGCAGGGACGTAGTCCTCTGGCTGGGCATGCTGCTGGCGTGTTGCGCTTGCTCATTTGCTTCGGGTCCCTCGGTCGACCACCGCGAGGGGTGGAGCCCGCGCCACTCTCAGAATATCCACGCTCAGGGCGGCCATGTTCCGGCGAGAGACCTCAAGTTCGCCCACCTCACAATCGGCGATGGCCTATCCAACAATCGAATCAATTCGATTTTGCAGGACCGCCGCGGCTTTATGTGGTTCGCCACGGAGGATGGGCTCGATCGCTATGATGGCAACGCGTTCGTCGTGTACAAGAACAGCCCCGCCGATCCGAATACGTTGAGCGCCAACACTATTCTCAGTCTGATTGAAGACGACCATGGTTATTTGTGGATAGGCACCTGGGGTGGCGGCCTCGACAAATTCGATCCAACCGCCGAACGCTTTACCCACTACCGCTACAACCCCGACAACCCCACTAGCATTAGCGGCGATGCGGTCAAGAGCCTCGCCCGAGACAGTCGCGGCTATCTCTGGGTTGGCACCATAGACGCCGGCGTGAACAAATTTGATCCGACCACTGGAACCTTCACTCGCTATCGCAATGACAGCAACGGTCAATTTGTTGGGGAGATCAATTCCATTATCGCGGATAGCCACGGGGATATCTGGTTTGTCGGCCCGCGCGGTCTGTTCCATGTCAGTCCACAAACCGGACTGATCACTCACCTGCCAGCAACCATTGATCATCTTGCCGCAGATTATCTCCATGAAGACAAGCTCGGCAATTTCTGGATGCTTGCCTATTCTCCGGTGGCCTTGCTCGTCAAATACGATCGCCACGCAGAGCGATTCACTGCCTTTCGATTTGGGGAAGGCGCTGTTGGTGTACCCCTTAGCAACATTCTGGAGGACGGGGAGAATGGATTGTGGGTCGCATCAAGCCTGGGTCTTTATCACTTCGATCTGCCAACGGAACAGTTCACATATCGCTTGCAACACGACGAGACCGACGCGGACACCTTAGACGACAACAGCGTTTCGTCAATTTATCGGGATAGGGCCGGCGTCCTCTGGGTGGGCACGGAAACTGGGGGACTGAATATTCTGGATTTCCGGCGAGGACAGTTCGGTTCTTACCGGCATCGTCCCGGTGACCCCGGCAGTCTAGCGGCGGGATTGGTCACGGCAATTCATCAGGACCCCGATGGAATTTTGTGGGCAGGCTTCACTCCCTTTGCCCTGGACCGGCTGGATCGAAAGACGGGGCAAGTCACCCATTATGTTGCCGGCTCTGGAAGCAAGAACGCGCCCGGCAAAGGCAGTAATCTTGCTGGCATCTACAGAGACGCTCAGGGTTATCTGTGGTTGGGTGGCTGGGGCATTCTGGACCGGTTCGATGAACAAAGCAGGCAGTTCACCCATTACTATCCCAAGCCGGATGTCCCCAACAGCTTGCTTTCCACCGAAATTCTCTGCATCTATGAAGATAGAAGCGGCATGCTATGGGTGGGGCAGGCTGGCGGCCTCAGCCGTTTTGATCCGGCGAATGAGAAGTTCACCAACTACCGGAATAATCCCGCTGACCCATCCAGCTTGGGGAGCAATGGTGTCGACTCCATCTATCAGGATCGGTCTGGCACGCTGTGGTTTGGGACGCGTGCGGGCACATTGAGGCGATTCGACGCCAAGACCAACACCGTCGTGAACTTGACGGCCGATTGGCGTGACCCTCAAAAGCTCAGCGGCAGCCGCATTTATGCCATCCACGAAGACCAGACAGGAACCTTGTGGTTGGGAACCGCAGGTGGGCTGTATCGATATAACCGCGGAAACGGAACATTCGGCCATTACACGGATAATCAAGGCCTGCCCAGCGGCGTAATTCAATGCATTCTGGAAGATCGGAGCGGCAGGCTTTGGCTCGGCACCAAGAAAGGGATCTCCCGGTTCGATTCACGCAAGCAGACCTTTAGAAACTACGACACATCCGACGGCTTGCAGAGCAACGAGTTCAGTGGAGGTTGCTACCAGGACAGCCAAAGCGGGGAGATGTTGTTTGGCGGCAACAACGGGATCACGACTTTCTTCCCTGAGAATATTCGGGACAATCCCTACGTGCCCCCGGTGGTACTAACCAGTTTCAAGATCTTCAACAAACCAGTTCCTATCGGCCCTGAGTCGGTGCTCAAGAAGGCCATGCCATACGCCGATTCCCTGACTCTCTCCTCCCGCGAAAATGTCTTCTCATTTGAATTCGCGGCGTTGAGTTACGCCAATTCCCATAAGAACCGTTATCGGTATAAGCTGGAACCCCTGGAACCTGGCTGGAACGATGTGAGCAGTAAGCAGCGCCTCGCCGCCTACACCAATCTAGATCCCGGCAAATATGTTTTTCGCGTGCAGGCATCAAACAGCGACGGAGTGTGGAACGAAGAAGGGGTGTCGCTGCCCATTCTCATCACGCCCCCTTGGTGGAGAACCAACTGGTTCCGCAGCCTCTTAGCGGTGGTCCTTTTGACATTGCTTTGGGCCGCGTACGAGTTGCGGGTGCGGCAACTCGCTGGGCAGTTCAATTTGCGTATGGAAGAGCGCATAAGCGAGCGCACTCGCATCGCTCGAGACCTGCATGACACGCTGCTGCAGAGTTTTCAGGGGCTGCTGCTGCAGTTTACAGCGGTTTCCTATAGGCTCCAGCCGGGCGAGATTAAGAGTGCATTGGACTCCGCGATTGGAGACGCATCACGAGCGATCACCGAGGGCCGCGATGCCGTCAAGGGGCTGCGCGCATCCATCATCGAGAAGAATGATCTTGCCGAAGCCATTCGAGCTTTCGGAGAAGAGCTCTCTTCTAGTGCAATCGATCAGTCTCCAGTCGCCTTCGAAGTGGTGGTGGAAGGGAGAAGAAAAAGAAAGCATCCATTCCAGCGCGACGAAATTTACCGGATCGCAATCGAGGCTCTCCGCAATGCCTTTCGTCACGCACAGGCGGATCGAATCGAAGTGGAGCTCAAGTATGGCGAAAAAGAATTCACGCTTCGCGTCCGCGACAACGGGAGGGGCATTGACCGGGACATACTCAACTGCGACGGGCGCAAAGGGCACTTTGGTTTGCACGGCATGAGAGAGCGCGCCCAGCTTGCGGGCGGTGAGTTGGCGATCTGGAGCGAGGTGAACTCGGGCACCGAGATTGAGTTAACCATTCCGGCATCACGGGCGTACACTAAGTCTGCTCGACGATTCTGGTGGTCTCGGAAGCCGTCCGAAAACGATGTGAAAGAGAAGGTTGAGTCGTGAGTTCTTCGCCAGTCCCAATCCGAGAGCCAGCCCCAATCCGCGTTCTCGCGGTGGACGATCATCCTGTGATTCGGCGGGGCATTGCCGCAATCATCGCCACGCAACCGGATATGACCTTGGTTGCCGAAGCCTCGAATGGACGGGAGGCAATCCAGCAATTTCGTGCGCATCGTCCAGATATCACTTTGATGGATCTGCAGATGCCGGAAATGAGCGGCCTGGACGCGTTGAGCGCGATTCACGGGGAATTTCCCGAGGCAAGAGTCATCGTGCTCACGACGTATGCTGGTAATGTGCAGATCCTTCGCGCGATCAAGGCCGGAGCTCAGGGTTACCTTCTAAAGAATACGTTTCACGAAGAACTAATAGACGCGATACGCGCGGTTCACGCTGGAAAAAAGAAACTCTCGTCAGAGGCCTCTTTTGAAATTGCCGAGCACTCCACCGACGATGCCCTGACTCCGGCGGAGGTCACTGTTTTGCGCCTGATTGCAGCCGGCAACGCTAACAAACAGATCGCAGACCAGCTATCGATTGCCGAGGATACGGTAAAGTGGCGGGTCAAGAACATCCTTTCCAAGCTGGGTGCCCGTGATCGAACCCAGGCAGCCATGATCGGCCTGCAGCGCGGGATTATCGAATTGGAAGCCCAGCTCCCCACTCCCACACACCACCCAAAATAGTAGTTCAAGCTACTCTCGTTGGGGTTCCGAAAACAGTCCAAGTTGTCTACGCTAAGTCTTGCGCCGCCTATTCTCCACATTTGCCCGAGGCTGGCCCGGCGTCGGCCTTCTGCTTTTACGCCTGGTCGTGGGGATAGCCTTAATCTGGCGCGCAGTCGAGAAATTGAACAGTGGGCCCTCCCCCCAAGTTATGGCCCTATGCGCGGTCGCCATCGGCCTCGCGCTGATGCTTCTCGCCGGTTTGTGGACGCCGGTCGCTGGAACGCTCGTTGCAGCCATGGAACTCTGCACCATCCCGTGGGATCTCGGGGCTCTTTCGGCGCACATCTTCATGGCAACGATGGCTGCGGCCGCGACGTTGGTAGGTCCGGGCTTCTGGTCCTTGGATAATCGCCTGTACGGATGGAAGCGAATCGATCCTCCCTCCCCAGAATCGTAGAAAAACACCTCCCTTTTGGACGATATCTGCTGCTCCATGTGGTTATTCAGAGCTCTCCGAGAGAGAGGCTTTTGTTACCTGATGTGGGGTTGTTCGGGAAGAGGGATCCGAGTTAAAAAGACGGCATCGCAATAGTGGGGGACATCATGGGTGCGACCGCTAACTTCACAAATCCTGTTGGTTTCGCCGGAGTGAGTTTTCCCAGGGTGATTGGACGCGAAGCCGATCAATTCTATTTCGAACCAGAACTCAGTTCCGAGCACTGCTTCGAAGGCATCGTCGGAAAAAGTGCAGCTTTGCGGAAAGTGCTGGAACAAGTCGCAATCGTTGCGCCTACCGATTCCACCGTCCTGCTTCACGGTGAGACCGGCACAGGGAAAGAGTCGGTCGCACGCGCGATTCACAATTTGAGCTTGCGCCGCGATCGTTCCTACGTGCGCATGAATTGCGCTGCGATTCCTTCGGGGCTGTTGGAAAGCGAAATGTTCGGGCACGAGAAGGGAGCGTTCACGGGGGCTCTGATCCAAAGAAAGGGCCGGTTCGAACTGGCGGATCGCGGCTCGCTGTTTTTGGATGAGATCGGCGACATCGGCCTGGACCTGCAGCCGAAACTCTTGCGAGCTGTGCAGGAGCAGGAGTTCGAAAGACTGGGAAGTGCCAGGACTATTCAGGTCAACGTGCGGATCATTGCAGCCACGCATCGTGACCTTGGTGCCATGATTCGCGACGAGAAGTTCCGCGAGGATCTGTTCTATCGCTTTAACGTGTTCCCGATCGAGATTCCACCTCTGCGGGAGCGGCGCGAAGACATTCCCCTGTTGGTGAACTACTTTGTTTCGAATTTATGCCGGCGGATGCGGAAGCCGATTAAGTCCATTTCAACACAGGCGATGGATGCCATGACGAACTTTGCCTGGAACGGCAACGTCCGAGAACTCGCAAACTTCATCGAACGTGCTGTGATTCTCACGCGTGGCGAGGAGCTAGAAGTCCCGACATGGCAGCTTCGTATTTCTTTTGGCGTCGTTTTTCCCGCCACGTCGCTCTCCAACTTTCGAAAAGCCGAATGCAGCGTGATCATCGAGGCTCTAAGAGCTGCTTCCGGACGAATCGCCGGAAAGGGCGGAGCCGCCGAACGGCTCGGGCTCAAGCGAACGACTTTGCAAAACAAGATTCGTCGCCTCGGGATTGCGAAAGTCCAATACCAGCACTGATTAAGCTGAGCCCAGCGGTGAGCAGCGCTCCGGGGGAACAAAGGGGTGGGTGTTATGACTGAAAAGAAGGATCGCGAGCGAGTAATGGCCGAAATCACGATTTCGTATGTATTGCGGCTGGCCAGTGAACAGGGCTGCTCGGTCAGCCGGGAACAAGCCCGCGTATTTCTCAACGAAGAGGGTCGCGCTTACGAAATGTGGAAGCACATGATGCAGGCTGGCGAAGAATTCATCGCATCCAGCTTGTTGCAGAGTGCGCCACGACCGCGACCCAGTATTGAAGTGTCCATGTCGTAGCTCCTGCAACTCGAGATTTCGCGGCTCATGAAACCGGAGACTTGTGGTTGGACAAGACTGGTAACTGAATCAGAGACTTAACTGACGAGGATCATAGACTCTGGCTTGCCATCATCAAAAACAATAGGGCGTTTCCCTAGAAAGTAGCGTGCAATGACGACCGTGCTCTGCATTGGCGGTGATGCCGGAATTCTGGAGATCAAGAAGGCGCTTCTGGAGCCGAGGGGTTACATCGTCCTGACTGCGCCCGATGGTGCGACAGGAATCGCGATTAGTCGCAAACAATCGG
>DATKAP010000091.1:0-10477 GCA_035577905.1 Binatia bacterium | reverse complement strand
GCTGCCGAACACCCTCGTGCCCTTCTTAATCTTCCGAATCGCAAAGACGCCGACGCCATGCGTGCCGGATCTCCGTATGCGCGCGTATACTCCTTCGTGCGGCAGACTCTTGTTTTCACTGATCCAGTCAGTCGTCACGGCCCGTCCCAGTGCTTCAAGGTCGGGGAAAATAGTGGTGTCATCAATCCCACACGCAGCCAAAGAGCGCCTGATTTGCAAAACTTCCCAGCTGGGGATCTCGAATTTGACAAGCGGCACGGGATGTTTGCCCTTTGTTAGCCTGCTGAATCCGTTCCGATCACTTCCATGAATTGTGAAGCAGGAGCGTTGCGCACTGATTCTGCGAGTGGTGTGGGTTGGGAAGACCGCGACGGGAAGAGCAGGTAATTTGCTTGCTTTCCCTTTCTTGAATCGCTCCGGTAACCAAGGTGCGACTTTATCCCTATCCTTATTCATTGTTCCCGGATCGGCGGGAGGAATGACTTCGTCCGTATCGATGACTTTTTGGTTCAGTTCCCAAGCATCCAGTGCCCAAACAGCCGCATTGAAGTTGCCTGCGTTCCACCGCACTGCAAAATACAAAGCGACCAACGAGGCTTCGGTCCAATCGAGGAGCCGCGTAGGTGCCCCATAATGTTGCATCACGAAGTACGACTCCCAGTTGTTAAGGACAATGTCATCGCTGGGTCTCGTATAGTCCGATAGTGCTGGTGCCCGAGTCGCGAACGCTTCGCGGATTTCGTATTCAGTATTGAGATAATCATCGTCCGATGTCAGCCGGTAGAGCTTCGGCATAAGGTCCCATTCGGCTCGTTCCTGTCCCCTGCACCACGGGACCAAAGATTCATCGTCGGAGAACCACTTGCCCCGCAAGCTTGAAATCTCTTTGATGAAGTCTTCTACGCTGCGTACCACTTTCGACTCTGCCGGCATCTGCGCCTCAATATTTCACGGGACACGTTAGCATGTTTGAGCCACGGCTGCACGCTCGAGTCAGCCTCGTAACGCGAGGAATAGTCTAGGTTCTGGCTTCGCCCGAATCATGCACACAATTGGCGCACATGAATCAGTAGAAAAGCAATGTATTGCTGATCCAAAAGTGTTCTCGACTGATCGGCCGTCAGCCATCCATTCTTGTCGATCCTTTTTCGTCGTTACACCAGTAGTGTGTGGCTTGAATGTTGTCTGGATGGTCGTCGCGCCACGCTCCTCCCATCCCCTTTGGGTTCCTGTGGTCGGGCACGATGTCGTTATAGTCCGTGAACTGTTCGTGGCAAATGGCGCAGATGCCACCTTGCAGCCGGATCTTGCGGTTCAGCAGCTTCCGCATTTCTGCCGGTGACCGCAGTTCGCGGTATCCTCGCGGATGATGCGGATCTTCCACGCGACGAATGCCGGGTTGTAATGTCCTTTGTCTCTGGATTTGCTCCCGGCCGCAGCAGAATAAAGAGCGGTGAATCGGACACAATTGGTTCCGGCGGAGTTTCATAGCGCCTCCAGTGAGGTTTTTGAAATGTGCGGGAGAAGAAGTGGAAAACTGCGTCCGCCGGCTTCCCTGGATCCCAGATTTCATGCCGTTTTAGGTACAATATCGCTGCCGCTACTTCGCAGTTCCTCATTTGCGTGTCTGAGAATTCCTTCAGCCGAACGGATGTTCTGTGAGGATTCGTGTCGTAGCGAAAGCCGCGTCAGTTGTCGCCTTGGTTGTTGCCATCCTGATCGGCTGGTGGTCGTATGCGTTTGTTGGACACCGCCGCGTGTCTGCCCAGAATCGTCCTGCGACGTTTAGGGATTCCGCAGACATCTTGCTGTCCACGAATGCACCCCTGATCCTTGATGCTGCCGATCATTTCTATTGGCTGAACAATGGCCCCGCCGCAGCTCCGCTGTATGCCCGAGCAGAAAAGCTTTTCTCAGATAATGGCGAAAAGCGAAATGAGCTTCACGCACATATAGGACGCCTCAGATCAGAGGCGGAAATCATGTCTTTTGTCGATCTCTCGCGTTATCTCGCCGAAGAGCTTCAAACGCCTCTGCTCAGAAACGACAAGGACCTACGGCTTTGGTGTTTGATCGCCAAGGGCTACACCGATATTGAGATTGATTATCGCGCGACGAAACGAGATTGGCTGGAAGCCAGGGAGATCGCAAAGAACCTGGGACAGGATCAGTGGGTCACGCGCGCCGACGGCGAGCTTGGGCTTGTTGCCTTCCTTGAGGGGAGCCCCGGACGGGCGGCTCGACTCATGGGCGGAGCACTTCTTTCGACCATGGCGTCGGGCGACGTAGGTGGAGAAATCAGATTTCTGGAGCTGTTGGGCAGGGGTTTTGAGGAGGTGAACCGTCATGCCGAAGCGATCAGGTTTTTCGATCGGGCTATCAAGCTGGCAGAGCGGGAAAGTGATTCTGGCCTGCCGTTCATGGCGTATGAGGGCAAGGCGCGAGCTCTGGTTGCAACGGGGAAACCCAACGAAGCACGCGCTGTGATAGAAGATGCACTCGCGAAGGCGCGGGCGCAACAGAAACGCGGCCATGAAGCAGAGCTATTGATCATCTTGGGAACCGTCGCCGAGAGCACTGGGGACAGGACACACGCAATTCAATATTTGGAGCAGGCCGGGCAGTTCGCAACCGCTGTCCAGTTCTACCGAATGGAAGCTGACGCGATGTTTGAATTGGCAAAGCTGTATCGCGACAGCGGAGATCTCGAGACTGCAGATGCACGAGCGACCCAGGGCATGGCCGCGAGTCAGAGGGTCGGAGATCGTTATTACGTTCCACGAAATCTGACGATGCTCGCCGATCTGAAGGCTCGCTGCGGACGAATGGCCGATGCCAATGCTCTCTATGAACAGGCCGAAGATGTGATTGAAGGAATGCTTATCAGCGTTGATGATCCTTATTGGAACAGTTCAGTGGCGGGGTCGATGAGCGATACCTACCTGCACCATTTCGAACTCCTCAACCAGCCTGGAGACCTTGCCGACGCTTTCAAGGTTCTCGAACGCATCCGGGGACGTACCGTTGTCTCAGCCCTTGAAGATCGCAAAGCTATGAATATGCAGGAATCGGGGCTAACCGCCGGACTTGAAAGTGAGGTCGCCACTGTGCAACTTCGACTGATGCAGACGAGCGATAGTGGTGAGCGCCAGCAATTGCTCGATCAGTTGGTGGAACTTGAGCGCAGGCTCGGTTTGTCGTGGGAAGAGGGGAGTCCGGCGGAACAGCGTCTGCCGCTTCAACCCGCGCCTTTGCGAAGAATAGAAGAAGACCTCGATTCAGGCGAACTGCTTCTTGAGTATGTCCTCGATGACCCGACTGCCTTCTGTATTTCAGTATCGCGAAGCGGTGCGCGGATACTGGCTCTACCGGCTGGACGCAAGCAGATCGAATCGATCATTCAACAATATCTCGCGGAAGTTCGTGCCAAGAAAGGAGCGGTGGCACCTTCGAGACGTCTCTTTAAGCTTCTGGTCGAACCCATTCCCGGCGCGAAAACCGTTACGAACCTCGTCATCGCGCCAGATGGTGCGTTGAACCTACTCCCGTTTGAGTCGCTTCGCGACGATCAGGATCGATTCCTTCTGAAGACACACACAATCAGCTACATACCTTCTGCGACCATTCTGGACGCACTTCGTCGCATCCACGAATTTCCGTCGGCGCCCCGCCCGCTCCTCGCTGTTGGCGATGTCGCTTACGAAAATCAGGGAGGCGCCGGACGAAAACTCCCGCCAGCATCAACGGTTCGAGGGACGATAGAGCGCAGTCTGGCAGAATTGTCTGGAGTCGGACTTCACGATCTCCCGCAGACCCGCGAGGAAGTTGAAGAGATCGGTAATCTTGCAGGACCGGATGCTGTACTGCTATTGGGCAAAGAGGCTACTGAAAGCGCCTTCAAGAGGCAACCGTTGGATCAGTTCCGCATCTTGCATCTCGCCGTCCACGGTTTCGCAGATACGCAGTATCCGGAACGCTCGGCTCTTGTACTGGCGCCAGACCCCAAAGCGGGGGAGGACGGCCTGCTGCAAGTTCGTGAGATCATAAGACTCCGGCTGAATGCGGAATTGACAACCCTTTCCGCCTGCGACAGTGGCGTCGGCAAGCTTCTAGGCCAAGAAGGCGTCAGCAATCTGGTCGAAGCCTTCCTGGTCGCCGGGTCGAAATCAGTGGTCGCGAGTCTTTGGAGCGCTGATGACGTTTCGACAAGCGCGCTGATGGAGGACTTCTACGGGCAGCTCGTTCGCGGAGAATCCGCCGCCTCAGCTCTGCGAAAGGCTAAGCTAGATTTACTCGCCAAATTTGGGGACCAACTCAGCCCATATTATTGGGCCGCCTTCATCGCTGTAGGAGAAACCTTCAGTCCAGTTCAGGTTCGGTAACATGAATCCCAATCTCGACGAACGCACGAAAATCTTCGATAAAGTCGACCGACTGGTGCAGACCAAGCACTTCGACCCTGCGCTTAACGGGGCGGACTGGAATTCGTTGGCTCAAGGCCGCAAGAAACAGATCCTTGCGTGCGCTGAACCTGAGACTTTCGAGAAGGAGATGCATCGGCTCGTAACAGAGCTAAAAACCAGCCACACCGGATTTCGCCACGCTGGCATGCGCAATATCCCCGCGCGTCACGCCATCAATGCAACCCTGCAGCGCATTGCCATTAATGGAACGGATCGCTGGATGTTCCAGGATGTGCATCGGGGCGGTCCCGCATATGCAGCGGGTATCCGGCCCGGTGACTTGCTGCTCGGGTGCAGTGGGCGTGAAATCCATCCGCCCCATGATCTGATGTTCTCCGTCGGCGAATCGACCGACTTGGTTATCGAAAAGCTCAACGGAAGAGAGGAGCGGGTCCATGTTCGCTTGCCCCTGCCGAAGTCCCAAAAACATCCCGTCACCGCGCCTGAAGCTGTGCACGCGGAAATACTTTCGGAGGGAATTGGCCTGCTTAAGGTTGCAATGTTCCCCGGCGCGATCGGAATTGACGTGGCCAAAGACATTGATCGTGGAATCGCAGCACTGAATGGATGCCCGCGTCTGATCGTGGATTTGCGCGGTAACACGGGAGGCGGGATCGGCTGCCTGCGACTGATGAGCTGCTTGACGCCGGACAAATTGGAAGTGGGTTATAGCCTCACGCGCAAACGCCGGGAGCGTGGATACCGGCGCGAAGAGTTGACGCGTTTTGGTCGAATACCATTGCACAAGGCGACCCTCGTCTGGCTGGCAGCCCGATATGCACTGGTCGAAAAGTCGATTCTGGTGGTGACGGAGGGCTTGGGGCCTCAGCCATTTCATGGCCGCGTTGTGCTGCTGGTAAACGAGCATACGGCGAGTGCCGGGGAGATGGTCTCCGCATTTGCCGAAGAAAACAACCTCGCGGTCATTGTGGGAACGAAAACACCGGGCCGGTTGCTCAGTGGCAGTGCATTTAAGGTCGGCCACGGATACATCCTTGGGCTCCCGGTTGCTGCGTACCTGACCTGGCAAGGAAGAATGCTGGAGAACAATGGCATCGTCCCCAAATTCCTGATTGAACTCTCGCGTGATGCCCTGCGTGATGGAGCGGATACACAGCTAGAAACAGCAATCGAGATTGTGAAGGCTATGTAGTTGGGAGCGGTTTCACAGGATTGCCCATACTGGCAACTGCAAGGCTGCGCGTAAGCCAAAGCGGGCAATCGCGTCTGCCGCTGGCGAGACGGCAAAATGGCAAGCTGAATATTGACTGGCGTGCGCTTGATTTTGGTGTGACAACCTCAGGCTAAACAAACCAGAGGAGATCGATATTGGTCACCTTCTTGGCAGTGGCTCCTGCAATTCGTAGACAAGAAAAGCGTCATCGGTTGGAAAGAAAATTGAAAGCGCCGAAAGAGTTAGCGCTTCGGCTGCTTTACGCATGTCTCCTGGCGCGTTGCGATGGTCCTCATAAAAAAAACGACGGCAGCGTTTTAAGGACAACGACAAATTACCTGTCGGTCCCTCAAACTCAACGAACCCCTGCTGGGTCTCAATCCTCGATACTCTGACGGATTGGCTCATCGTCCAGCGCACCCCACGGTCTTCTATACCACGGAGCATATCTCGAAAGGGGCTCTCACCAGCAACCGCGAGCAGAGCAGACTCCTCTTTCCACTTGTTCAACAACGCGAACGTTTCTTCGAGCGAGATGATCATAGGGATGTCTTGCGATGCGGAGTTTTTGCGGGTTGCGAGACTACCGCTGCTTCAGACAACATTAGCCGCCTTCCATTGCCGCACAACGAAAACCAGTGACGATGCGCCACAGTCGTCCCAGTCTCAGGATTCAGCCCGCACCCAATTCGTAGATCGCAAAAGTCTCGTTTGAGGCAAGGAAGATGAACAAACTAGACCGAGCCGTCATCCGACCTTCTGCTCCAACGAATTCCGGCATTCCGCAATCTTGCTCATATGCAAATGCGCACCCATCCATTGTCAGGGACACATCGCCCCCATCGGCTTCGAACACGACAATTCCCCTCTTCGAGAGGACCACGCCTTCAGAAAATGAGACCTGAGCTACTCTTGCACGCAGACTCATGTTCCAATCCACGCCACCTTCATGAACTGCCCAAAGGCCAGCGCGAAACGACCGTTGGCCCATGATGAAAACAGGCACAGAGTCATCCTTCCATTTATTCAGAATCGTGACGGCCTCATCTAGTGACACGATCATGGGTTTCGAAAGCTTTTATCGATGGCAAATGCAACCGAACTCCACCGTGGCGGCGCCATCGCTTCCTCACTTCACGTTAATGGGAAACCGCGTCCACTCCATACCCTTCTGGCGCAGCCCAAAGAAGTATGAACCGGACGATACACTGGCGACATTGATGTCTCCTCTAAGGACGACGGTTTGGTCCTCGAGTTGTGCCGTTCCGCTGCCACGCTGTAATTCCTGACCTCTTTCGTCCATTAGGGCGAAGTCGTAGCCGCCCTCTTTACTTCCTATAGGCAAATCAACCACAAGATGTTTGGCGCTACGTTGAAGCTGAAGGGTGGGCTGTTGGGGTAGATTCTGTTCTCCACGTTGGCCCGAGTAACCGCGGAGATCGAGCACAGCTGTTTCCATTCCCGGCTGATGTGTTCGCAGCGTGAACCAAAGGACTAGCGATACCACCAACAACGCCAACCCACCGCCCCATTTGAGATTCCGACGTCTACGGCGCTGACTACGGATGGCTGTAAATTCCTGAAAACACGGACTGCATGAGCCAAGGTGGTCTAACCACTTCTCTGCCTCGGCAAGAGGAATTCGATGCGAAGCAATTCCTTCGAGAATCGACGTGCCCGGACAGCCGACCCGCTCCGGATTTGGGAATTCGCCCGATGACAATCCCTTCGAGAGCGCATCGAGCATGCGCTTCTCGTCTTTTTTAGACTGAGCTGTCAGAGACTATCTCTCCGCGTCTAGATACAGCGCCGGCCACTGGACTCATCCTCGAATGCAAATTACGGCTTTAGTGTTCGAGCCGCCTGCGAAGCAATGACAGCTTGTACCTGAACTTCATTTTAGTGGATTGCTCACTGCCACCCACATGCCGGGCGATTTTCCTCCACGAATAGCCGTACTCGTGCGCCGTCCACACCCGCTTAAGCCAGAGATCCATAAGGTTCCAGATCTCTTTCGCAAAAACTCGCTGCTCGAAGTCCACGCGCACCTGAATCCCTCGCTTCGCAGCAAGAACATCCAGTTGATCAGCCGAAGCGACCAACTGAAGGGTCTGTTCTCGCCTCAATTGGCGCCGGCACACTCGACTGAACCGATGCCGGAAGGCACTGATTAGATAAGAATCCATATTCACGATGTGAGCGCACGATGTCCTCAGTCGAAACAAACTCCTCGCTATTGACGCCAACACTCCTTCCCAGACTTCAGCAGCGAGCGTGGCATTCTCGGGATCATGCCGTTTTGCACCCAGTTCCCGATTCGCCCGTGACTGGATCAGGGGCCAAACGCGCTTCGCCGAGAGAATCAGCTCTTCTTCAGTGCTGCCGTCAGCAGGGCTTGGCGGAAGAAAGTTGTAAATTATCCATTCAGGGCCGGGATCACTACTTGGCATGGGGGATGCCTCACAAAAACTGCCCAAGGGCAGAGCTGGGTTCCGACAGAGTGCCATCGTCCCCCAAAGTATGTCAACCCGAGAATGAGCATATTGTTTCACCTCCCATTCACAGAACTTCGAACAAGAAAATATTCTTCTTACTTTTCCCGTTACGCGGTTCCTTTACCAGATATGCACGGCTAAAGCGATGATGGAAGGCCCGAAAAGATAGGCATCCAAGTCCTGTATCGCCTGACGCCTGCAGCTTGAACGTTGAGAGGATTTCGCAACCGATCGCAGCACTCCCTCCCAGACTGCATGCGCAAGAGCCAGAGGGTCCTCTCTACTCTTTTCCGCTTCGTTCTTTGCGTGCATGCGCCTGGATGGATGGCCACAGGCGCTGCGCGGCGTCGAGTAGTTCGTTGATTTCTTGCGATGACGTCCCCTAGAGGCGAAAAGCACTGGCTGTCAAGGAAATCCGCAATGCGCCGAGCCGCATATAGGGATTTGTGTCCATGATTCCCAGTGAAAGTTTTTCTTATTACTTTTTCCCAGGCACAGGGCCCTTTACTAATGTGGGGCAAAAACATTGAAAGCTGGCCAGTGTTGATTTCAACCGGCGCTGAGCAACTCTCATTCGAGACTTGCTCCGAATATTGCGTTTATGGGGTACACATGTCCTGTGAAGGAAGCATCCTCATTTGGTGGGACCGGGATGTCGATCAGGCGGGAAGACGTATACGGCCCGATGTGCGATCGGCTGGCCATGAGATCTGGGAATGCGCGTGTAAACGGACGAGGGCGGCAGTGGGTGAACATGGCCCAGCGGCCGAGTTGATGGAGAGTGCAGTTGAACAGGTGTCCCGCTACCTGGATCGTATTAGTGCTCCTTTGTCCTCTCGTAAGCATGCTCTTCTCATGGTGGCTTTCTCGCGGGCATTGCGCAGGTATGCCGCCAAATCAGCGCGACTTCATCTCGTTGGAGACGAACTCTTCTATTCGATTGCAGACGAACGTTGGATTTCGGAAATTTATTCTCGGATACAACTGGAAAATATCATTCGAAAACTAAGTGCGAGAAATGGAGCGGTTCTTATGCTCCGGGTTGCAGGATATGAGTGGAAAGAGATCGCTATCTTAGCCGGAAGCTCGGTTGCAGCCGTTCGCAACGGCTTCTGGCGAGAGATCAAGCAAATCAGACAAAACGCTTGAGCGGTCGGTGCCAGCATTAAACCTACCTTGCAAGTTTCGCTGCGAAAGGTTGATGTTATGCGGTCGCCCCCAATTGATTTTCGTCGAATTCTTCCCGACCGGTGTCTTTCTTCATCTGCTCCTCATATGCGTCTTGCTCTTTCTTCGCGCTCCGAACGGGCAGCAGTTCAGCGTGGTTGGGGGGGAACACAAACGTCTGCACAAAGTTGAGCCGATCGATATTGAGCCTGTTTCCCACGATGTCCCTGTGGTGCTGCTTGCAAAAGTCGCAAAAATCCTTCGCGTCAATCAGCTGTCTGTTCAGTCCGTCGGTTCCGACGACCCGGCACTTCAACCATCCTCGGTCGATCCACTTCTGAACTTCAGCCGCCCGTACGTGCAGTGCTTCGGCTAAAGCGTGTTTCGTGAACCAATCCTGCCCTATGCGAGCACTCGCTCCCAACCGGTGCAACATCGAGCGCACAGACGTCGAAGAGCGTCGCAGGAGCAATGCTACTTCCTCGAGAGAATGGGATGAGATGAGATCCAACAGCTTTTCTTGTTCGGGTTTGGTCCACGGGCGATAGTTGCGCTTTCCTTTGACGCCGGACTGTCTGGCGAATCTCCAGCACGCGCTTCTCGGATTTCCAGAAACAGAAGCGATTCGAGTGACTAGAGTTTTCAAGGCCGTGTGTGCCGGTGGCCCCGTGTCTCTCGATTCTCGAGCGTTCAGATAGGTTCTTACAAGTTCCCGCGCTGCCCCTGGCCAACGAAACGTGCGGCGACTGGCTTCTCGATTTGGTTCTCCCATGCTGTGCAAGACAGTGGAGCTTGACCCCACGTCCCCTCCTACCTATATATGGCGGCGAAGCCAGAACCTATCTCATTCTTGGTAAACTTTTTCAACGATCTTGTGCCTGATTTGACCGGGCGCGCATGTTTCAGAAACAAATTGATGACACGCAAACCAGGCAATCCCGGCTGGAGCAGCGGAAGACCAACGACGGTTCCCTCTCCGTCGCCCACTGAGTTTGAACTGCAGGCAAGTAGGCTTGGACTCAGCGAGGATGGGTATGTGTCGTCGGATCAGCTGCGACGTTGGTGCGAGCACAATCGGGACAGATGCTACGTACCGGAGTGGTTGCTCAAGCGATGGGGCATGCCGGTCGATCCGAATGTTGCCTGACTTTCCCCGCGATTGTGGATGCGTGTTTTCT
>DATKAP010000090.1:0-4830 GCA_035577905.1 Binatia bacterium | reverse complement strand
ATCAAACTCCACGGACGCTGCTTTAACGAATTCGTGAACTGATTGAGGTTGTCCGTCGCCTCGCGCAGGTTTTCCACCGTGTCGTCGATCTTGTAATCGTTGGCCCTCACGATGACCTGCATGGATTGGAGAAGTCCTTTCGCCTCTTCCAGAGTTTTCTGTAATTCAGCCAGGTCCTTCCGCATTGGAGCGCGCAAATCGGTCACCGTGCCATTCACATTTAGAATGGTGTCGTCTGCATGCTCGCTAATCTTGGCTAGCTGGTCAGTGAGACGATCAATTTTGGGACGCTCATCCGCAATCAATCGATCAACGTTGTCCAGAATGGCTTGGACTTTTCTCTGGTTCGGCGGGCCGGTGATCGTGTCCAGGTTGGCAAGAAGATGGTTTACGTTCCCGCTGATACCCTTCAGTTCTCCCTGCGCTTGTGTGATGAGCGTATTCGCGCTGTCGGCAACAGTTGCCAATTTCCCAGCGATCTCATCCAGGCTAGCCGCTTCTTGTGAGACGATGGTCGACTGTGGGGGAAGGCGCTTGGCATCGATGGTGCCGGTGGTGATCGATAGGGCCGCGCTGTTCATAACGCTGACGAATCCCAGCTTGGCTACGGATTTCTCATTCAGCGGGGTGTCCTTCTTCACTTCCACGAGAATTTCGATTCGGGTCGGATCCGCGCCCCAAGGTCGCACGGCTGTAACTCTGCCAACATTTATGCCGCCATATAGAACGGAAGATCCCGGCTCCAATCCGCCGGCGTATCGCAGGTAAGTGCGATAAAGCACGGTGCCGCCGCTATACTGCGCGTTCAACAGATAGATGACTGTAAATGCGAGTACCGCAAAACAGCTGAGAACAAAAGCACCGACCTTGGCTTCGGTGGTCATGGTTTTGCCTCCTGACTTTGGACGTAGCGTTCCAGATAGGAGGCCAATGCCGGTGTATGCACCGGGTTCTCCGGTACACGGTTCAGGAACTGCCTCACGCGTGGATGCTGGTTTGCGCGGATCTCGTCTTTTGTGCCGACCGCGAGAAGGCTCCCATTGAATAGCATTGCGACGCGGTCGGCAATTCGGAAGGCGCTCGGCAATTCATGGGTGACCACGAGCGCGGTGATCTGAAAAGCGTCCTTGAGAAACAAGATGAGTTCATCTAGTTCTGCTGCGACGATCGGATCAAGACCTGCCGACGGCTCGTCCAAGATTAGGATTTCGGGATCCAGGGCGAGAGCCCGTGCAACTGCCGCGCGCTTCTTCATACCGCCGGAAAGCTCCTGCGGATGCAGTGTGCCGAAATTCGCTAGTCCAACGACTGCCAATTTCATCCAAACGACGAGATCAATGACTGAGGGAGTCAAAGCGGTGTGCTCGCGCAGGGTAAGCGCGACATTGTCTTCCAGTGATAGTGAATTGAACAACGCGGCACTTTGAAAGGCGACTCCAACCGAGCGCCGGATTTTCTTCAAATCCGTTTGTGAGCATCGCGTTATGTCAATGCCTTTGATGTAGATGCTGCCCGCCTTGGGACGCTCGAGACCGAGGATTTGCCGCAATAATGTGCTCTTCCCTGAGCCACTGCCTCCCAGCAGAACCGTAATCTGGCCGGCCTCGATGTCGAGGTTCAAACCGTCGAGCACACGCCGACCGTCGTATTCGACCACTAGATCGCGTACCGAAATCAAAGACATCAGGCCTTCCCTATGAAGTAAAAGATGGTAGTGAATATCGCATCGGCTACAACGACCAGGAATGTCGACTTCACTACCGCCATGGTTGTGGAGTGTCCCACCGCCTCGGGTCCCCCACGCACACGAAGGCCCTCCAGGCAGCCAACGTGGGCAATGATGGTGGCGAACGCCAAGCTTTTGATAAGGCCGGCGAGTACGTCCCGCAATACGATCGAGCTCAGCACGTCACGAAAATAGAGCACGAGGCCAAGCCGCGTGCTAAAGAACATGAATAGCCCGCCGGCGAGAATGCCAAACAGGCCCGCGACGACACTGAGACACGGAACGGCCACCAGTGCAGCCAGATACTTTGGCGCGAGCACAAACTCCACCGGATCGAAGGCCATCACTTTGAGAGCATCGATCTCTTCGGTAACCTTCATGGTGCCGATCTCGGCTGCGAAAGCAGAACCTGACCGCCCGCTGACTGCGATCGCAGTCAGTAGAGGACCAAGTTCGCGCGTGAAACCTACTGCGACCAGATCGATGACGTAATGCAAAGCCCCGAAACGCCGGAGCTCAGATGCTCCTTGCATCGCCAGAATGAATCCGCTACACATTGCGAGCAGTGCAACCATGGGCAGCGCGTCGACACCGATCTCAAGCATTTGGTGAACCGCTGCGTGCCAGCGATGCCGGTTTCCAATCAGGGGAAGAGCTCTGCGCATGCCTCGCAAGGTATCCCACAACTGAATATTCAGCCTTCCCACGTAATCGAGTTGACCAAGAGTCTCTCTACCGGCAATTTCGAAAAAATTGGCCATCACTCTGCCTCATAGCTTGATTGGGCGTCGATCCTCATATTGAAGAGGTCCAGAATGCCTGTAGACTCGAACAGGCGAAGCAACCGATCATGTAAGCCCTGTAATCTCAGTTCGGTTCTATTGACTCGCGCAATTCTCAATACTTCGATCAGAGTGGCGACACCCGAACTGTCCAGGTGGTTGACGGAGGATAAATCGATTCTCACAACCTTCGGGTGTGGAGAGCGTAAGAATGCAAGAAGCCGTTCGCGGAGCGCTGGGGATGAATCGATATCGATACGACCATGTAAGCAAAGGACGCCGTTGTCCCCGTCTGCAACAACGATTTCCACTCTATCGACTTGCTTGTTGTCACCGAACACCGGGATCGAATCCTTTCCGGAACAATGTCCTAAGAACCCCACGGCAGACCAAAGGCTAACCATTCTGCGAAGTTGTGTTGGCAAGCGTATGGCCATTACTGGGCAGCGCTAATTGCAGGGTCGTCAAGTGCTTGCAGCGCGAGATGTACCGATCCTACAAATCATATCGGCAGTATCTGGGCAGCCCCGCCCGAATATGGGCATCTGAGGTCAGTTGCGTGCGAGTCGTGACCCTATCCGGTCAGCGAGGGTCAATGACTATAGTCGGGGCGATTGGACTTGAGTTGCGTCAGCCGGAACAGATCGCTGTTACAGGTTGAGGGAGGAATGAAAGTTCTTGTTCTATTCTGCTAGCGGCGCCTACGAGTACGCGATCGGGCGTGAAGGACTCCGCGTATCGACTTCAGCAGTTTAGCTCGGGCCCGAGCTGTCTGCGCTTTTACCGTTCCGATCGGAACTCCAAGAACCCGCGCTGTTTCGTAGACCGAGAGGTGATCCACATACCGCAGGTGAAATGTTCTTCGCAAAATGGGTGATAGTTTGGCTGCTGATTCGCTCAGGCGCGCGTTCAGCCAAGACTCGTGGCACTCCTCCTCGGGATTGGGCCGGCGGTCCACCAAAATGTCGGACAGTGAATGTTCCTGCTCTTCGCCAATTCGTGAATCCAGGGACAAGTGAATTTGGCGTGGCCGTTTGCGCAATTGCATTCTTGCGCAATTAAGAACAATCGTGGTCAGCCATGTGGAAACTTGCGCCTCGCCTCTGAATTGCCCCAGATGTTTCAAGGCAGCCAACAATGCGTCCTGCACCGCATCTTCGGCATCATGTTGATTCCCCAAAACTCTACACGCGTATCGATGAAGAGACGGCAGACAACGCGACAAAGCAGGAACCATCTGTGAAGGTGTGAGCATGCCGGAATCCGGGGCGCTCACTCGATCGCTCTCAACCGATTTCTCTAGATATCGCATGCTATGGTTGCACTACTCTGTCAGTGCTACCGCACGTGAGTCTCCATCGGCATACGAAGCGGATTTCGACCTCATCTACTTGCAGAAGCTGAACCAGGAAAGGGGACCGTCAGAACAGTGTCGGAGCGTGTCGTTTTCAACAGACTCGTCGCTTGCTGCTTTGCTTCGTCAATGTCATGTTTCAGAACATCATGTAGGGCACTAAGTACCTGATACTGCATCATTGCCGTCTGGTATCTCTGCTGTACAAGATATTCGGCCTGTTCGCGAGTCATTTGATTCGCTTGTTGAGCCTGCACGATTACTAAGAGATCAGCCGAGGCCTTGTCTGCCACCACGCTCATCGCGATTTCGTATGACTTGAGGATATCCTGTGGGCCCAAGGGCATTTCCGGTTTTGATGCCATCAAATCGGATAGAACGGTGCCCGACTTTATGCTCGTGCCTGCCAGGACGCTCTCGGTCGAAGGTGCATCTACCTGGATCTTCTTTTTCTTCGGCTGGGCTGCGGCGGTGTGCCACAGGGTGCCGAGAATCACGGTGCAAATGAGAATCTGTCGAGATTTCATCAGTGCCCCTCTTGTGAGCTGTTTGCAATCAACTTTGCTCTGGTAGTAACCGCGTCAGCCTGCTCGAATCTCCGACGGCGATTGCTGCATCACTTTGCCTATATTGGGAGCTCAACCTGCTCGGATCCCGACCATGCCGATGGCTCCATCACTTTGGCTATATTGCGAGCTAAGTTGTGAGTCGCCCGCAAATTGCTGCCGAAAAAGCGCACCGTCCCCTCCACCGTTCGGTCGAGCACTACCTTGCCCTCGCGAGTAACGAGCTGGCTCCGGACACAAATCTTTGTCGCTCCGCTGAACGTGGTCACGGCTCTTTGAGTTTCGCTGCCCGCCGTATACTTCACGACGGTCGTTTTCAGGAACAGCAAATTTGGAGCATCGGCAGCCGTGCGATCGCCTTCTCGGAAGATGTGTTTGAACTGGTGTGTCTTGTTCAACTCG
>DATKAP010000089.1:0-5971 GCA_035577905.1 Binatia bacterium | reverse complement strand
GTGTCCATTTTCCTTGGTTCCATCGCCGTTCCAGCCGTACTCCTCCAGATCGAGTCCTGACGACATTCGAAGGAAGGCCTTGATCTCGCGCAGGCGTTGCACGGAGTTGACCATCTGGTAGCCGGCGCGGTTCTTCTCGATAAGCCAATCCACAAGCCTGTCGATCTCGCGCCAGTCCTCGGGCCGGATATATGTGGGATTGTCGTAGAGATGTTTAAAATGGTCATCCTGCTCGAGCATCGGGGTCTCGTTGATGTGATAGTCGGTGGCGACGCGATGATCGTGCGCGTACTCGGTCAGCAGCCGGACGTCCTCGGTGTTATTGCGGCAGATATTGATATTGAAGAAGACGACGTACCCGTGTACGTACTGCTTGCGCAGGATGTGCTCCAGGTTCTTTTCAGCGGGGACCAGGGCTTTGGGAAGGCTCGGCTTCACGTCCCAGGAATCCAACGCGAAGTTGAACGCTGAGACACCCGCATCTCCGAGGCGGTCCGCTACCTCAGGCCTGAGCAGGCGCCCATTGGTCGCGATGTAGACCCAGAAGCCCTTCTTGGCTGCGTAGTAAACTACCTTATGCACGAAATCCGGCCGGAGGAGCGGCTCGCCGCCCATTAGTGCAAGCACCCGGCAGCCACGGTCGTGGAGCCAGTCGATGGAGCGCCGGGCGACGTCCTCGGTCATGCCCTTGACGGCATTGTTATAAGACCAGCAATACCAGCAATCGAGATTGCACTTGTACTCGATAAATAGATACGCAGTAATCGGATGTAACTCCCCAGGCAACACACGCGATCGAACATATGGAAGCAGCCATCCGCGTGCGGCCCGGTAGATATCATGGCGGCCCCACTTTCGCTTTTCTGGTGGAACTTCCGGCCCTGGATCGATCAGCCGCTCGGGGAATTGCGGGTAAACAGCAGGAGGTAAAACTAATCCATTCGGTTTCGCAGGGGCCGGGGGCCGTTGCCCCGGTTTGTTCAGGAGGTCATGAATATCAACGTCAATACGAAATCTGGCGGCAGTGGACATTTCGAATCGCCCTCGCTTGCTTATGCTCTGAAATGGGTCTTCCCAAACCGCTATGCAGTCCGGATTCCATTCACGCCGTCTCGCAAGGTTGACAGTTTGAACTGATCGACACGGCAGTGACAGCGCCTCAAACTCCATAGCCGTAGCGATTTGGAGCGCTCATACTTTGATGGCCGTCCGCCGCCAACGCCAGGCCGTTCGCCTCACCGGCCATCCGCCCTCGTCTCCGCCTGCGGTGAAGTCGAGATATCGGCATTCGACGCTCCCCCTCCGACACAGAGCCCGCCTGCCAGCTTCGTTAATCGCAACAATCCAAACCACCTCTTTCCGCAGATACTTGGCCGCATGAGTGCCCTATAAGCACCAAAGCCGAAAGGGGCTGAACTCAATGGCCAACGAGTCACCGACGAACGGACGATCGCTGCGGGACCGTGAAGTGGTTGATCGGTTCCTCGACTCTCCCAGCGAAGAGTCATTCGAGGATCTCTTCCATGCGTTCACGCCGCAGGTCGTCGCTTTCTTCGTTTCGCAGCGTTGTGAGTTCTCGCTGGCCGAGGACCTGGCTCAGGAAGTGATGCTTACGGTTTACCACAAATCCGGCCAACTGAGAGACCGCCGATCGTTCCGGGGGTGGCTGTTCAAGATCGCTCTTAATGTGATGCGTCGGCATTACGACAACAACAAGGCGCACGGGGTCGAAATCGTCGACTTGGCAACCGTGATGGACCGCCTGGTAACCCAGGAAAAGCTCAGGCCCGCCGACACGCCGGCCTTCGAATTCCTTCATTGGATGGCTTTCCTGGACTTGCGCCAGAGCGAGGTCATGGAGTTGCGGTTCATTGAGCAGTGGGAATACCACGAAATCGCCGCGGAAAAGGATATCCCGATTGGCACGGTCAAGTGGCGGATCTTCAACGCCAAGAAGAAACTCGCGCCGTATTTGAGCGCGCGTCAAGCGGGGATGAGGGAGGCCGCTTGAGTCAGGGTCCCGCTCATCTTGCTGTGTTGAGTTGGTTCAGGAGCCAGCGGCGTCGCAGCGCGGCGCTTCGTTGCCAACATAAATCATTATTTTCTCGTCCTCTCCGGTGAACACCTGTGGCGTTTCTTTGGCGAGGAATACCTAAAACCGCATCGCCGGATGCAGATATCCGAGCGGTTTGCAACGACCATGACGGCGAGTGCCAAGTGTCACTCTCAGGCCGGATGACAATTGACACCTGTCCCGATTTGCGAACAATGTTGCTGGAGCGCCTGCGGAATCCAAGCTGCCGAATCCTGATTGTGGACTTTTACGAAGTCGCGTATATCGACACATCAGGGCTCGCCATGTTAGTTGAGCTTCTCAAGGCCGCCCGAACCCGAGGGAAGACGTTCTGTTTGAGCCGACTGCGAGAGCGGCCACGATACTTACTGGAGACGACTCGACTGTTGCATCTTTTCCGCGAACTGGATCGCAACGCGCCTCTGATAAAGGATTCGCGCTCCCTATGAGTGAATCGGTGATTGAACGTCTCGGTAGTGGGACGCTGCGTCACATTGGTTACGTGGGCGGCCTCGCGACGCAGTTTTGGAGCACTATCGCCTCCTTGGCGCCGGTCCTACCCCTCGTCGGGAATCGCCACCGGTGGCGATCAGCAGTCCGGCAAATGCTTGTGGTGGGTGTCGATGCATTGCCAATGGTGGGGATCATGGCGGTATGTGCGGGCTTCATTCTGGCCATGCAAGGGGCTTCGGAGCTTCGACGTTTCGGGGCCATGAATTTCGTGATCGAACTGGTGACAATTGGTTTTACCCGAGAATTAGGGCCGCTGCTCACTGCAATTGCCGTGAGCGGACGTTCAGGGTCAGCCTTTTCGGCGGAGATCGGCAGCATGGTTGTTACCGAAGAAATCGACGCTCTGAGGACGATGGGTATCGACCCAATCGAATTCGTGCTTGCGCCAAAGTACCTGGCGGCGCTAATTGTACTTCCGTGCTTGACAATCATGTGTACGGCCTGTGGAATTCTGGCGGGTGGGTTTTTTATGCGGCTCACGACGGATATGGCCTTTGGAATTTACATCTCTTCCGTCGTGCACTCCATGGTGCTGCGCGATGTGTGGACTTGTTTGGTAAAGAGTCTGGCCTTCGCCACCATCATCGTGCACGTCGGTTGTCTGGAAGGTTTCCGTGTCCGCGGGGGACCAGACGCCGTTGGCCGGTCGGCTACAGCCGCGGTCGTGAAATCCACATTCCTGGTAATTCTCACCGATGTGGGATTCACGGCCATCTTCTATCTGACCGGCGGGAAGTGAAGCCATGGATCGAGCGCCAGAAGGCACGTCGACTGAACCGGCGATTTCCGTCCGGGACGTGGTGGTCAGTTACAACGGCCGCCGCGTGCTCGACAAAGTCAATCTAGACATCGCGCGCGGCGAAACGATGGTCTTGCTGGGCGGTAGCGGCTCAGGGAAGAGCACACTCTTGCGCCAGATTATAGGCCTGGAGCGGCCCGAGTCCGGCCAAATCCTTGTTAGCGGCGTAGATCTCTGGAACTGCAAACCCAAGGTTCTTAAGAAACTTCGTCATTCGATTGGAGTCGCGTTTCAGAACTCTGCGTTGTTCAATTCCATGTCGCTAGAAGACAATATCGCGCTGCCCCTCCGGGAGCACACTCGACTCGCTGAGTCGACAATCCGCCTCATGACCTGGATGAAGCTCGCTGTCGTCGGGCTGGCAGAGTTCGGAAAGCTCAGTCCACAGGCGCTCTCTGGGGGAATGAAGAAGCGCGCCGCAGTCGCACGAGCTCTTTCGCTCGACCCCGAAATTCTTGTGTTCGACGAGCCCTCGGCCGGCCTCGACCCCATTGTTGGGGCGGAACTCGACGAACTGATCTTAGGTCTGAAGCGAGCGTTCAACATGACCGTTGTGGTGGTGACTCACGAGATGGCAAGCGCATTCCGGATCGCAGACCGGATGGCGATGCTGTACGAGGGGTCAATGATCGAAGTCGGTACTAAAGAGGATCTCAGAAACAGTCCTCATCCGCGTATCCGGCAGTTTCTTGACCGCGTCCCGGACCAAATCGCTGACACAGCGTCAATCGACAGATATTTTCAGCAGTACCTGGAAGGGAGCTCAGCGTGAACACAGAAGCCAAGGTGGGCACATTCGTCATCGTTTGTTCGATCCTGCTGGCCGTTACGGTGTATTACGTGGGTAACGAGCAGTGGGGACAACATTTGACGCCGTATAAGACCTACTTGCACTACGCTGGGGGGGTATCCACGGGGACGGAAGTTCTTTTCGGCGGTATCGCCGTTGGCAGGGTAACCGCTGTTCGAGCCTGGAACCAGGATCCGACACGGATCGAAATCCTGCTTGAGGTGAAAGAGGGGACGCCGCTGAACGAGAAGTCGGTGGCTGGGTTAGGCACCGTGAGTCTGATGAGCAGCCCTGCAATCTCGATCACTACCGGGTCTCAGGAGGCTTCGCGCCTCAAAGCAGGCGACGTAATTGCTTCGCAGGAAACGGTAAGCATCGACGATATGGCTCGAAAGTTGTCCGGAATTGCGGACAACGCAGCGGTCTTGATCAGGCAAGTGCAAGGCGAACTCGAGGGAATCAGCGGGGAAACCCGAACGCTGCTGGCAAATTTAAACGAAGCAACGGGACCGGCGAACCGCACGCAGATCGCGGAAATCTTGCATCGGGTCAATTCCGTGGTGGCGCAGCAGTCCCCGAAAATCGACAGAATCACAGATCAGGTGCTTCTGGTAAGCAGGGATGCGGATTCAGCGATCAAACAAATTAGTCCGCTGCTGGAGCACACGGACGCGACGATTTCAAACGTGAATCTGACGATCGATCAGTTACGTGAGCCCATCCGGCAAGACCTTGCACAACTGCAATCGACGATGGAGCAGGCGAAGAGCCTGCTCGCCAGCGTTCAGAGTGTCGTGCGAGGAAACGATGATAACATCCGCGAAACCATAGAGAATCTCCGCATAGCGGCGGAGAATCTCGATCAAATGACCGACCAGGTTAAGCAGCGTCCATGGAGCCTGGTAAGAATCCGCCAGACGAAGGATCGCAAAGTGCCTCAATAGCGCCTGCTCACGGGGAAACAGAGCCTAGCGGCTCCACGAAATGTCGACTTTGATTCACATCGACTTATGACTTGGCAGCAGGAAGCGCTACTCGCCCTTCGGGTTGTGCCCGCCGGAGTATTGGGCGCGCTCGTGGGATGGCAACGTCAGCACGCAGGGCAGGAAGCGGGCATCCGTACGTTTGCGGCGGTAGCGCTGGGGGCATGTGTTTTCGGTCTGGTTACTCCGGGTGACACGCGCATTGCCGCGCAGGCGGTGAGCGGCGTCGGTTTTCTGGGCGCGGGCGTAATCATCCGCGGCCGGACGCACGTACACGGGCTGACAACCGCAGCCTCTCTGTGGGCGACGGCGTCTATCGGGACGGCAATCGCTTATGGACACTTTACAACGGGCGCGTTGGTGACGATCGTCCTTGTGGTGCTCCTGGCAATCCCGACTAAGAAGCGGGAAAAGGAGATTGGTTTGGGCAATCAGCGGCCCTGACGCGCGCTCCAAACGCAGTCGCGGCCTATGGCGGGCGTTGGTCGCGGCGCATCAGCGTGTCTATATAGTGAATGAGCTTGCGATCTTGAGCAAATTCGGCCGCCATTCCGTTGCATTCTCGCTGGAAGACGGGACCACCCTCCCTGTGTGCTCAATTTCACGTTCCGGTGGCACCGAGGGCAAACAAAAACGCGTTCGGCGCCGCTCCTATTCTGTGAAGACGCTTCTTCAAATTAAGGATTCGCTACATGGGTCCGATAAAAATCGCGAAAAAAAAGCAGTGCATTCTCTTCTTGACGGTCGCGGCAGTGCTTCCCGCGGTCGCCGCCGATGACACTGCGGTGCGGGTTGGAAGGGCCGTGACCGTT
>DATKAP010000088.1:0-12916 GCA_035577905.1 Binatia bacterium | reverse complement strand
GAGGAATGTGGCTACCTCGGAGACGTTGTTCGAGATTCCGACATCCTGGGGCGTGGCGGAGCCAGGCGAAAGGGCCTCCGACATCGCATTTGGGATCTTGTTCATCGTCGGAAACAAAAAGGAAGTTGGTCTTTGCGGTCGCAAGTTCGCCACAAACACGGCGCGATAAGACAAATACAAGGAGAACAATCATGTCAACACTGATAGTGGTGGGTTTCAAGAAAGACATGTACCGGGCATCTGAAGTACTCAACAGGTTGCAATCGATGAACGACGACTGGGTGGTTGACCTTCGCGACGCGGTCGCCGCCTACCGCGACTACAACGGCAAGCTGCGCGTCGACCAAAGCTACACGACGACCCCCGGCGAAGGGGCGGCCTTGGGTGGTCTTTTGGGATCACTCATCGGGCTCACAATTGCCGCCATCCCGTTCACCGGTGGGGCCAGTGCAGTGGCAGCCGGAACTCTCGCGGCAGGAGCTGCTGCCGGTGCCGCTTTGGGCGCGGGGGCAGGTGCCGCCGACGCCTCTTGGTGGAAGGATGAGTTCGGCATCCCCAGCGATTTCGTCAAGCAGGTTGGAGCGATGATCCAGCCCGGGGACTCCGCAATTTACGCGCTCGTGCGCACCGCCAATCCCGACATCCTGGCCGATCAATTCCGCGGCTATGGCGGCACCATCCTCAGCACGACGTTGAACCGTGATCAGCAGGCGAAGGTGGAGAAGGTTCTGAATAGAGCAGCTTAGGGCATTTGCCCAATCAAAGCCTCGTGCCCGGATCAACGAACCACGGCCCAAAAACCCTGCGGTAATGGTTCGGTGGCTGCGTTGATTCGGGAATCGGCGAGTTCCCATAACCTAGTCTTGAAACCGAGGGTTGCTGGATCTAACTGCAAAACAGAATATTCCGGCGGATAGAGCGCATCGAGTAAAGAGCACTGGGAGGCCATTAACATGCCTAACACCGGAGAAGATCGAGAAATCAAGCAACGTGTAAATGCAAATGAAGCGGAAGTAGTCCGCGAATCTAAGAAGCTCGTGCAGAAAGCGAAAGCGGACTTGAATACGCAGAAGAAGGAACCAGGCGTATGGTCACGTCGGCGCCCGAAAACTGGGAAATGATCGGATGGTGCCGCAAGAAGCAACCGTCCAACCGTAGCTCTGCTTTGCACACCTTGGGATGTCCAACGTGAACTAAGGCGGCAGCTTAACGAGGCACACCTTGAATCATTTCCCCTGTTTTCTGTGATCGTGAGGTTTTACTACCTAATGTGGGATGGCAAGCTTATGTTCGCAGTTTATCGGCCGCGCTGATGATGGGCTGCTTACTCCAAGCCCAGGAATTCTCGCCCCCTCAACGCTCTGCATCCACGACAACCCAGACTTACCACGAGGAGGAAATCCAACAACACGTGGCAGTACCTTGCGTGGAACCGCCGCCGTTGGTGCGCTGGAGCGATTACCAGGGAAAGATCGGCGAGGTCGGCGGAATGTTTGCTCGAAAATTAGAACGTAAGTCGGTGCAGATGCCCCACTATAAGCCAAGGGCCGTTTTGTGCACGCTGGAACCAAAGGACAAACTCCTTTTCTTTGTCCACGCCACCGTTGATCCCCTTACGTTCGTCGATGCTGCGTACGACGCGGGAATCGACCAAGCAGAAAGGCGCGATCCCACATTTGGGCAGGGTGCCGCCGGGTATAGCAAGCGCTTCGGCGCCGGCCTTGCCGGCCGGGTAACAAGCGAGTTCTTCAAAGACTTTGCCTACCCCACGCTGTTTTCGGAAGACCCTCGCTACTATCGACTGGTTCGAGGAGGAAAGAGCAATCGTCTGTTCCACGCAGCAGGACATGTGTTCATCGCGCACAGGGAGGACGGGACACACATGTTCAATTTCTCTGAATGGCTCGGCACATCAAGCGCTGTCGTGCTGAGCAATGTGTACCATCCGGACTACGTGCGCGGGTTCTCACCGGCGGCGCAACGGGTCGGATATTCGGTGCTCAGTGATGCTGGTTTCGATGTACTCCGCGAGTTTTGGCCAGAGATTGCCCGAAAACTCAAACTACCTTTCCGCGGTCAGCACGAACTCGCCAGCCGAGGCTCAGATTCCCCACGCAACTAAGTATCATGCTCGCTCTTAGTTCTCACCGTGAGTACGGGACAGTTCGCCCACGAAATGATCTCGTAGACTTTGTCGCGTAGGTGGGTCGCCCACGTCTCTTCGGGACGCACGTCCATGATGACAACGTCCGCCCTGATTTCGTCAGCCACCTGAAGAATACGTGCCGAGGAGTGTTTCGAAACTTCGATTCTCAATACAGGTTCTATGGGAAGGTCGCCCGCACATTCCGGTAAGAGATTTCGCAAGATGCGGCGGTAGGATCTGAGCCATTCGTGATCCGGTTGCCTGGGCTCCTCCTGTTCCACAACGTGCAGGAGCATCAGGCGAGACTTGTGCTGAATCGCCAACCGGACGGCATATCCCAGACCGTAATGTGACTCCTCCCAGAAGTCGGTAACATAGAGGAGCTGCGCGAGGGGAACACCATCCCTGGTGGAAGTCGCGTGCGGCCCGACAGTCAAAACTGGACACGTGGCTTTCCGGACAATCTCCTCCGCCACCGATCCTACAAAGAACTTTTTCAGGCCCGATTTTCCACTGGCGCCCACCGCGACTAAATCAATGTGCTCTGACCGGATAACGTCTTCCACAGCCTGCCAAACCTCGCCTTCCCGCAGCCATGTCCGGTGAGGAATCGTTCCAACTGCATTTTCTAAGCCTCCCAGCCGTCGTTGGGCATCCATCTGGGCCTGGTCAGATATATCCTCCTCCGCCTCCGGTGACGCGATCGGAATCTCTCGAGGATGGATTACGTGCAGAATATGAATCACTGAATTGGACTCTTTTGCGATCGGCACGACAAACGTGAGCGCGGACAGGGCAGCTTCGGAGAAATCGGTAGTGACCAAAATATTCTGCAAGGAGACTTCGATGGGAGTGGTGAGCTGTGCCATATTCCTCCTCACTTTCGAGTGCGTGTCATGCCGGTAACAGTCGATCTCCACAGCGCCGCCCTGGAACGATCAGCTCCAGCAGTATTCATAACCTGGTGCATTTGCGCTTCCGCATGATTATGGACCGGGCGCGTCGAATCGCATTTGAACTCAGCAGGTTACGCAGGAGTCCAGTCTGCAGGTGGGGTCGATCTTTCTCTGCTTTCGTCAGAGTGACGGAATAGTGCCGAAGGAAGCACAGTCATCCAATCGTAATGGCCCTGTGGCCACAGGTCTAAACTTCCTATTTCGCGGCAGTTGCTCGCGTGCACGGCTCCTCTACTGGTTCGGAGAGCCAGATGCACATGCCCCTTCGGATGACTTCATCCCGAGCCGCAGTGGCAACGTGCACGACCCATACGGAGGGAACAATATGAATCGCATGTTGGTAGTGATCTTTAATGAGGCTAGCCAGGTCTTCGAAGGGCGCGATGCGCTGAAAAGCCTTGATCACGAAGACAGCATCGCACTCCATGCCTACGCAATAATCACAAGAAAAGCCGACGGCGCCATTGTCGACGAGGAAGACCACCACGCTGGGTTTGGTCTGCCGCGTGAAACTTCCTTAAGAAACCTGATCGATCATTTCGACAAGACTACGAAGGTCGCGATCAGCACGGCAGCCGACGCGCTGGCTCCCGGCGCAAAACAGGACGAGGCTCGCGTCGTCTCTGACTTTGCGAATGACGTTTCGAAGCAGCTGACTCCGGGTAAATTCGCCCTGGTCGCAGAGATTGATGAGGAATGGACGCCCTGGATCGACCTGCGCATGACGGAACTGGGGGGAGTCGTTTATCGCTGCCCTCTTTCCGACGTGAAGGATGTGGCGAAATCGGCCGACATCTCTGCCATGAAGGCGGATCTTGCCGAGATGAAAGCCAAGCATGCCCGGGCGAGGGCAGATCAAAAAGCCAAGCTGCCCGAAAAGATCAATCAACTTGACACCAAGATTCAGCAGCACCTGCAGAAGGCTAAGGAAAGCCGCGAAGCCACCGAAATTAAGGACCAAGCTAAGGTCGGCGCGCTCGAAGCCCAGGCAGGACGCGCCCGCGAACAGTTATGTGCTCAGGAGAAAAAATGATGAATTCCCAGGGTCAGCGCAAGTGCGCATACTTCGAATGCAATGCATGGTGGAGGATAACGACCGGTACCGCAGTGATTACTGCTTAGACGTCGATGACGAGAGGAAACGGAGTTCCAGTGCGACAGCAAACATGCTCCCAGCGCGCTCGACTGAGCAGGGTCCCTGCACATTTTGCGGGAGACGTTTCGCCCTTCTCTGCCGTCCAATCGTTAGGCTCTGCAGGACGTGATATCCTCCCGCATGGTTGCTGGCATAGGGCACATACACAAAGGCAATCATGAAATTTGGCGTGTTGGCGCTTGACTATGATGGAACTATCGCACGAGATGGTGCGCTGGACCCTGACGTCAAGGCCGCGATCATAGAAGCACGTGCGCACGGGATCGTAGTACTGATCGTCACCGGCCGTAACCTCTCTGAATTGAGGCAGGTGGCGGGAGATCTCGAGTTTGTCGACGCCGTGGTAGCGGAGAATGGCGCGGTTCTCGCATTCCCAAATGGTCAGTCCAAACTGATCGGCCATCTCCCGTCTCAAGTCTTCTTCGACGAACTACGCCGCCGTGGGATCGAATTTAAGACGGGTCAATGCATCGTGGAAGCGGATGCTGCTACGGCTCCGCAGATTCTGGCGGCGATCCGGAAACTCGAATTACCTCTCGTGATGTTGTTCAACCGCAGCCGCCTGATGGTCCTTCCCCAGTCCATCAGCAAGGGCACTGGCCTACGGGAAGCACTAAATACACTTCGTCTCTCGGTCCACAACGCGATTGGCATCGGAGACGCTGAGAATGATCATGACCTTCTCGCCGCGTGTGAGACTTCCGTGGCTGTCGAGTGGGGCAGTCCAGCGCTGCAAGCGAAAGCAGACAAGGTCGTGCATGGCGATGGTCCGCGCGCTGTGGCCGCCTATATCCGGCATGTGGCGAAAGAGACGAGGTTACCTCTCGATCGAATTGGTCGGCATCGAATCATCTTGGGTACCTCGGAGGACGGACGTCCTGCCTCAGGCGCGATCAATGGGCGGAATATCCTAGTCGTGGGAGAAACACAATCCGGCAAATCCTGGGTTACCGGGCTGTCGTGTGAACAGATGATTCTCCAGGGCTACTGTGTCTGCGTGATTGATCCCGAAGGCGATTACGGAGGGCTGGAAGCGCTGCCTGGGGTATTAGTGATGGGTGGCGAAGGTCCCCCGCCGGACATACCCGATGTGGCTCGCGCGCTCCGCCACTTCGATCTGAGCGTAGTCATCGATCTGTCCCGCGAACCCTACGAAGAAAAGGTCAGCTATCTGAAGGCATTGTTGCCGATGTTGGCTTCCCTCCGGCGAACCACCGGTCTTCCGCATCGGATTGTCGTTGATGAGGCTCATTACTTCCTTCATGAGCCTGACGTCAAGCAACTGTTGGATCTCGAGTTAGGGGCATACACCATGGTCACCTATCGCCCGTCCGACCTGCACCCCGATCTTCGCCGGGGCGTTGAGGTGGTGGTCGCTAAACGTTTAACGCATCCGCAAGAGGTGCAGACGCTGCTCACCATGGTGAAGAACGTAAATGTCGAACCCGAATGGACCACCCTTCTCGGAAAACTTCGGACCAACGAGGCGGCTCTCTTGCCGGGTGCGGAAGAGGCGGAAGGAAAACTGCGGCGGTTCACGCTGTTGCCGCGATTAACCCTGCATGTACGCCACAGGGCAAAGTATTTCGATGTGCAACTGGCTGGAGGGCAGGAATTCGTATTCACGGATCACGGGAAAACCATTGGGCCTCCAGCTCGATCATTGAAGGAGCTTGTCCGTTTGTTGGTGAGCATACCGGTGGCAGCACTAGAGGAACACGCGCGCCGGGGAGACTTTTCCCGATGGATTGCGAATGTGTTCCACGACAATCGCTTGGCATCGGACGTTCGAAAAATCGAGCAGCGCTATCGGCTCGGTCTTCTCGACGACGTGCGTCCAGAGATGGCAAAACTAATTCAGGAGCGCTACGGATTATCCACCTGACGAAGGTCATTCGCGAGGGCGGGTGTGCTCTACGCAGCGCATTGGGAACTTATGGCCGTGAAGCCCCATTGTTTTCCAGATTGAACCTATCCTTATTATTAGTCGTCATTATTAGTCGTCCTGCCGGTGCCTGCCACAGCGTCTATCGCCTGCCGGATTCGTGCTGGATCTCCCAGGTAACAATGGCGAAGCGATTTGAGGCCGTCATCAAGTTCCTCGACGAGCGGTACACCAGTGGGAATGTTCAGATCAACAATCTGCCGGTCGGAGACATCCTCTAAATACTTCACGAGGGCGCGCAGGCTGTTACCATGGGCCGCAATGAGTACCTGCTTCCCCGACCGGATTCTAGGGGCGATCAGTTCCTGCCAGCAGGGAAGAAAGCGCTCAACCGTGTCCTTCAGGCATTCCGTGCGGGGAAGTTGATCTTTAGTGAGCTGTTCGTATCGGGAATCCTCTCCTGGATAGCGTGGGTCGGTTTCCTCCAGCGCTGGCGGGCGAATATCGTAACTTCGGCGCCAGAGCTTCACCTGCTGTTCACCGTACTTCGCCGCCGTTTGAGCTTTGTTGAGGCCTTGCAACGCCCCATAGTGCCGTTCGTTTAGCCGCCAGTCGCGTTGCACGGGAATCCACATGAGGTCCATCTCGTCTAACACGATCCACAGGGTGCGTATCGCCCGTTTCAACAGAGACGTGAAAGCAAGGTCGAAACGGTATCCTTGCTCCCTAAGAATGATGCCCGCCTTCTGAGCCTCGTCTCTCCCTCTCTCCGAAAGGTCAACATCCGTCCAACCGGTGAACCGGTTTTCCTTATTCCAAACGCTCTCTCCGTGGCGAAGCAGGACAAGTCTATGCATTTCAATACTCCGGTTCTTGGAGAGGGTGACGCCCAGACCGGCAGCGCAAGCTCAACCCTGCACTTCTTGGTATGACTCTTCACCGTCGCGGGCAATAGCAGGAGGTCCTGGGGTCGAACGATTGTCCAGTGCCTCTTTCACGGCACTGCCGCTCACCGTCTCCTGTTTCAGCAGTTGCTGGGCCAATATCTTCAGGGCCGGGAGATGCGTTTTCAACAATTCCTGGGCGCGTTTGTATTGTTCGGTCACGAGACGCCGGACCTCTTCGTCGATCGCTTGACGAGTCTCCGGACTGATTTGGGTGTTGTCCTCGACCGATCCCCCCAGGTATTGGAGCTGCTGACCTGCATAGCGCACTGAGCCCAGCTTTTCGCTCATGCCAAACTCGGTGACCATACGGCGGGCCAGTTCAGTCGCTCGAGCAATGTCGTCACTGGCCCCGGTGCTGATAATGCTGAACTCCACAATTTCGGCTGCACGTCCACCCAGCATAACGGCGATCCGGTCCTCGAGTTCGTCGAACGTGAGAAGATAGCGGTCTTCCGTTGGCATTTGCATGGTGTAGCCCAGGGCGCCACGACTGTGTGGCACGATGCTGATCTTGCTGACCGGTTCGCCATGCGGCACCAGTTCAGCCAGCAGGGCGTGGCCAGACTCGTGATAGGCGACCGTAGTGCGTTCCTGCTCGTTCATTACGCGACTCTTTTTCTCGGAACCCGCAATCACCCGTTCGATCGCAGCCTCGAAATCACGCAACGTGACTGCTGCTGCCTTGCGCCGGGCCGCGACTAACGCGGCCTCATTCATAGCATTCTCAAGATCAGCGCCGCTGAAACCAGCTGTCATGCGGGCCGCTCGCTCTAGGTCAAAGTCTGCCGCGAGTTTTACATTCTTGCTGTGAATCTTCAGGATTTGCACTCGGCCAACCAAATCTGGATTGCCGATGGCGATCTGGCGGTCAAATCGGCCGGCGCGCAGGAGGGCCGGATCGAGTACTTCCGGGCGGTTCGTGGCAGCCATGATGATCACGGGCGCGCTGGCGTCTGTTTTGAATCCGTCAATCTCTGCCAGCAACTGGTTGAGGGTTTGCTCACGCTCGTCATTATTGCCCAGCCGCATCACACCTCCGCGGCTCTGACCAATGGCATCAATCTCGTCAATGAAAACGATGGCGGGAGCGGCTTTACGCGCCTGCTCGAACAGGTCGCGCACTCGCGCCGCGCCCACGCCAACGAACATCTCAACAAATTCGGAGCCACTGGTCTCGAAGAATGGGACTTGGGCCTCGCCAGCCGTTGCTTTGGCCAGCAATGTCTTGCCTGTGCCCGGGGGGCCGACGAGCAATACTCCCTTCGGAATATGTCCGCCAAGCTGGGCAAATTGCTCCGGCACCTTCAGAAACTGGATGATCTCCTGGAGTTCGCCAATGGCTTCGTCCGCCCCGCCCACATCTTTGTAAGTGACCGTAACATCCTCGGGCTTGACCACGATCGCTTTGCTCTTGCCGACCCCGAATATGCCGCCCAGTCCTCCGCCGGCGCCCGCGCCCGCTCGCCGGTAGGCGACGTACCAGAAACCGCCGAGTAGCAAGAGCGGCAGAAGGTTCGGCAACATGCCTCCGAGGGGGCTGGGTGGGCGTTGGAAGTTGTAGGTTACATTTGCGTTTTGTAACTCCTCAATCAGCTTGGGATCGCCGGCAGGCGCAGGCACGGTATTGAATGGAACCGTCGGAGGCGATCCGCCCCCTTTGGGATTCTTCATCTCACCAACGATGCCCCGATCGCCGATGGTTGTCTTTACGATTTGAGCGCTTGCCAGATCCTTCTTAAACTCGCTATAAGGAATTTCGGCGCTACGGGTCTGTCGGTCTACGACGTATAGCTGGAACAGCCACAGCATGATTAGGCTCGTGATCAAGTAGCTGATGCCGAAATGGAACTTACGCCGAGTCTGCTCCTGCCGTTTCTTTTCATCGTCGCGGTCGCGCTTTTTGGATGACAATTCTGGCTCGTTCATGGTCCACCTCTCCGACATTCAATGTCGCAATTGAATTTGGTCGCTCATCCTACTGGGCCTTCCGCGTAGCCATCTTTTTCCTCCAATGCGTTGTCGTCGGTTTCGTCCAGTTCCGCTTCAACGGAGGGGACATCGCCAACCCTGGACGTCGACAAGACTACGGCCGCCTTTTTTGCCCTCTTGTGCACCGTGGCATAGATGCAATCGATGTTGATGCCTTTCTTGGCCAGCTTCCCGGCCAGTTGCGCGAGTGCGCCGGGGCTGTTCGCAAGTTCAAACTCCTCCAGCCGGCCTTCGGTATACGGGAACCCGGCTTCGCCCAGAGCCTTCTTGGCTCGAATTACGTTGTCGACGACTACCTGTACCGAGCCTTGGGCCCGTGCTGCGGTGCCCAGAAAAGCCAGGAGATTCACCCTTCCATCGGCGAGAACCTTTAACAGACGAGCTAGGGTGCCGGGCCTATTGTCCAGTTGCACAGTGAGTTCCTTCACTTTAGCCATGGCATATCTCCGCATAAGGGTGAACAGTGCATGGAAAATCAGCTACGCCCGCGGTATTTTCGACTCCGCGCGCGCGAGTTATCCTCCTTGCTAGCGCCTTTTGGATCAAGAGCATAATCGTGCGGACGTCGCGTACTGATATCAAAAATCAAGGTGACACTCCGTTTGCGATCACGAGTATCGCCAAATGGAGCGAGACTGACTCCTCGTCTTTCATCAAAGATCAGTGTGAATACCGAAGAACAGGAAGCACATAGCCAGAAATACTCCACTCGCGTCTCGCGGTCTTGAGGCGCTCCGCGTCTTCCTGTGCCATATAGCCTCAAGCGAAACACCCTTCCTACATACCGGTACTTGAAAGGCAGTGAGCATTTAGGATTTGCACATCTGATCACCATGATCGGTACCTTAGCCATGCTCGGCGGTGTTCACCGTTGAATTCACAGCGTGGGCCGCGATCTGCTCAATGGCCGAACGCGCAATCCATTCGTTCGCGACCAATTCAACCCCAGCGCTGTCCATCTCGGCCAAGAGCGCCTTAGCCTGATCGTCGATGAAGTTCACCCCGTCCAGATCCACACTGAGCGATTTCCCTTTCATGCGGCTGCTGGTTGATCTCCAGCATCTCTCCAATTCGATGACCCAGGGTCCTCTTAACTTGCCTTCCACCCGAAAGACGATTCGATTGCCCCTCTCTTCAACGGTGACTTTCAGCATGGATGACCTCGCATGCCCGGGTTCCCAGCCATTGCGGTTGCATCCCGAAGACCAAGGAGGAAAAACAACTCGTTCGCGGTGCAAGGCATTCTAGGCACAGGTCTTACCTCGAACGGATCGATTTCACGATGCCTCTATGTCAGCTCGGTGCCGCCGCAGATTGATGACACCTCGTCAGAGTGACGAAGAAGCTTTGACGAGACGGAATCGTTGGGAAATCAGAGTCTCGATCTGAGTGGAAAATCGACAAATCAATTTCCCTGACCAATGTCGTCGCTTTGGCGGGATGACGCCAGCGTTTCGCTCGCCTTTTCGAATTGATGGAACTGTTTCCGAGTCGCGACTACTGGTTGATCTTGTGATTACTGGATATCGGCGAACGCCACCGAGTTGGTAATTACCGTGCTTACCGATTAGGTGATTCATTTCTCCCTCATCAGAGCCAAGGCTGGGTCTGCCAGGCGTGAACGATCGTATGCAAGTCCTATCACCGTCGCGAACACGCTTTCATTCTCGTTTCTTAAGGGGCTTTCTGCAGGAGGTACGAGTGCTTTCCAAATGCGCCAACCCTAACTGCATCACACGATTTCTATACCTCGGGAAAGGCACCCTCTTCCTTTTGGAGAAAAGTTCGGACCCAGAGCCACCGGCAGACGGTGAGGCCTCTACAACAATGCGCCAACAGACGCATAGGCTGGAGACTTTTTGGTTGTGTGAAAACCGCTTTTCCAGGCTGGTTGTCAGAATGATTCGAGGCACAGTGGAAGTCATTCCTCGAGGTGATGTGACAAACCATGTCACTAATCAGCCCGCGGCAACGGTGGATTCTCCGAAGGGAACTGGGGTTCGGTCAGTTCGAGCGAGGGTAGTGCGATGGAGAACACCAAGTTGGTAGCTGCAGATAAACGATGCGAGCAGCCCTCTGCGGCTTCCTCATCTGGAGGTGCCACATCGTCGCCCGACTCTGAAGAGTCCGTAAGTGAGAAATCGGCCAAGGCTACCTTGGAAGGGGAGTACTTGTCGGAATTCATAGATCTGCTAGTTCGAAAAGGCGCCCGGGTAGCTAATTGAACTCGAGATGGGAGCTGAAACTGTGGACCGCATGCTGGTGGTGGTTTTCGACGATCAAGCCAAAGCACACAAGGGAAAGAACCTGCTTCTGCAACTGGACAGCGATGGCAGTATCAGCATCTATCGTTACGTCGTGGTAACGAAGCAGGCCGATGGCACCACAACGGTCGAGCAAGACGATGACCCTGGACGGTTCCGCACTCTCTCCGGGACTTCGCTGGGAAGCTTCGTTGGTCGCTTAGGCGAGCCGATCGCAACAGCTGCCGGAGACCCCGCAGGCGCTACGGCGAATTTTAACAGTACCGGGATAGGTGAAGGATTCCTCAAGGACGTGACCAAGGTGTTGCTACCGAATCGAGCGGCGTTCGTGGCGGAGGTTGCGGAAGAATGGACAACTCCGGTGGATACGGGCATGGAGCGGATCGGGGGAATTGTATTCCGCTGGACGTTGTCAGATGCGAAGCATATGCTCGACGACCAGGAAACATCACCCTCAAAAAAGCCAAGTTCGCCAGATGAACGCATGGCACGCTAACCTCGTGCGCACTTGCAGTGCGTTGTCCTGTACTCGGCAGACGGAGCGCGCTGGCCAAGAACGCAACTCTTTCGTCAGCGATAGAGATCTCCGCCTGGCCCCAACTCGACTCCTGAACTCAACAGGTAGGAGCGCACAGTGTTTTCGGCCACGAACCAGTCAATCTCGGGCGAACCGACTGGACATCCGCGTTTCTCCCAATGCTGGTAAGCGACCTTTTGCACGAGTTCATGACGATCTTCTCCAGTAAAGTCGGTTAGTGGCTCGCGCCTATCTACCCAATCTTCGCTCTTGGTCTGCTCAGTCATCGATGCCATGTTTGCTCCTCTATCTCGCTGGAGCCTGTTGAGGAGTGCCCGCCGGCGCCTTGGGAGCTGAAAAGTCTACCTTCGGCACCTGGCGCGATTCCTCGGTGGCCGCGAAATAGGCCTGATTGGGCTTAAAACCTGCCCAGCGCGCAAAGATGTTATTGGGGAACTGCTGGACGTATGTGTTGTAGTCCTGCAAGGTGTCGTTATAGCGCTTCCGTTCGACGGCGATGCGATTCTCCGTGCCCGCCAGTTCGTCCTGCAGGCGCAGAAAGTTCTCATTCGATTTCAATTGCGGATAATTCTCTACTATCGCAAGCAGGCGTCCCAGTGCTCCGTCCAGTTGTTGGTTGGCGGCTATTTTATCCTGGGGAGTGCCCGCCGAAAGCAGGGCAGAGCGGGCCTTGGCGACATCCCCGAACACAGTCTGTTCTTGCTGGGCATAGCCCTTTACAGTTTCCACCAGATTGGGAATCAGGTCAGCGCGGCGCTGCAGCACAACGTCCACCTGCGACCAGGCAGACTTTACTGCCTCGTTCTTGGTTACGAGTGTGTTGCGCACGCTTACGTACTGCCCGAACACGATCAGCGCGATCAGCGCCAGTATGATGATCACAATCAATCCCTTGTTCATATTCCCTCTCCTTGCCGCCGGTATTCGAATCTCACTCGTTCCTCGGTTCCGTTGAATCCAACAGTTCGTCGACTGCTGCAGTTGCCTTTTGGATCGCCGTCAGATATCGGCGGGCAACGTCTTTCACATCAAGCT
>DATKAP010000087.1:0-118853 GCA_035577905.1 Binatia bacterium | reverse complement strand
GGGGATACCCTTCGTGAGCCACCCGATTATCAGCTTTCAATTCGGGGACAAAGAGCACGTCGCATTCTCCATCGAGGCACGCTACAAAGCCGGTCAGTCGTACTCGACAGTTCTGGGATGCTTTCGTCAATACGAGCTAATCTTTGTCACCGCCGACGAGCGCGATGTAATTCGATTGCGCACCAACTACCGTAAAGACGAAGAAGTGTCTATGTACCGGCTTCGGGCAACACCAGAAATCGCACGAGCTATGTTCCTCACATATGTCGACTACCTGGATAAATTGAAAGATCATCCGGACTGGTACAACGAAGTAACGAGAAACTGCACAACCACGATCAACAGACAGCTCGGTGCGGACGTTAAGAACACGCAGCCGTGGAACTACCAATATTTGCTGAACGGCACACTCGATAAGTTGCTGTACGACCGGGGACGGTTGGTTACCGACGGACTTCAATTTCCAGAGTTAAAACAACGCGAGCATATCAACGCCGCAGCTCGAGCCGCGAATCGGTCTCCTGATTTCTCCACGCTGATTCGAGCAGGACGGGCCGGATTCTGATTGGTAAAGCGACTCACCGACTCGGATTGTGTCGCACCATCGAAGGGTAAAAACATGTACACGAAAACACGCATATGCCGGACTCTTTTGGTCCTCTTATTTGCAGCCGCGACAACGGGCTACGCCCAGGACAGTAAGGACCTCGATAATTACCGGTGGCGACTCAATGCTGAGTGGTGGTTTTCGCAGCCATCTGGCTCCTTCGGCGCACGGGATAGCAACAATTATTTCGATATCCATCGCGACTTCGGCTTCGGCGATTACTCCACGTTTGCTGGCATGATCGACTATCGGTTTCGGAGGAAGCACCACCTCTTACTGAACATCACTCCGAACTACACCTCGAAAACGGCGAGTCTAGGCCGGGTAATCGATTTTCAGGGACAGGAGTTCGCAGTCGGCGCGAACGTCGATGCTCGTCTCAGCACTCTTAACATCGCGCCCGGATATCAGTACGACGTTTTTCGGCGCAATCGCGGTTTCCTCGGGATTGAAGTCGATGTCAATCTGATCGACACGAAGGCAACGCTTGAACTCGGGGGTAGCGTGAACGGTCAATCGGGGTCTGCCTCAGGTTCGGGGTCAGTTCTCGCTCCGCTCCCTGCCGTCGGCCCTGTTTTCCGCTGGTACCCAATGCACAGTTCCGGCCGACTTTCACTGGATGGTTCGGCGAGAGGAATGTACTTTTTCGGCTACGGAGATTTTGTGGCGGCGCGTGGCAGCGTGAACGTCGGCCTGACAAACAATTTGGGTCTGCGCGCCGGTTACGAGGTGGGAAGCCGACTGAGGATTCACGGAACCAGCGATCAAATCGGTGCGTCTGACGCACCGAGGGCCGACAGCTGGAATCGAATATTCATGGGGTCAGGCGCCAATACAAAAGAAGAAACCTAAGGCAGCTCCAGCGACCAGTTCAACATCGGCCCAGCTAGAGACGGAAGAGAAGCCTGCGTCCGAAACCAACAACGCACGCAAATGAGCACGGACCTCACCAAAGAACTCGTGACAGATCAATTGCGGAGCACTTCCCAAGACAAACTGAAAAAGCTCGAGTTCAATCACCTGATATAAAAATCGAGGCGGCAGTTGGGCCAAAGGATCGCTCTTCCATCACCTGGTCTTCCTACGGTGAGAACCTGCTCTATCTCGACCGCGTGGATTTTCAGAATGACACGCAAAGGTCAAATCCTCATTAAGCTTTGCCTGCCGTTGATAAAGACCGGGATGGAGATGAAGGACTCTGATCGCACTCGATTTTTATTTGCCTCGCCTAGCACCTCGTTTCCGTCCGCGGAACAACTACGTGCCGCTTACCCAGAACGCACGCCGTTCGAATCCACGAGCGGCGCAGCGACTTTCATGAGTGAAGGACGGAAGTGAAATCGCTGGGGCGAGCATGGAGGATGTCAAGCGGGTAGCGGCAAATCCATCTGCTTTGCGGCGACGAGTTGCGGCGCGTACTTTCTGAGAAATGCCCGCGAATATTCATTGACCGCTCTCGAATCCTGATCGGCTCTCAGGATCAGGCACGTCTCAAAGTATAGGGACTTGTCGGTCAGAGGTTTGATCACTACGCCCTCGTGCCGGGTTAAAGACGGAGGCTCGGCAAAGATCGCGATGCCGGCATGTTGGGAAACGAGGTAGACCGCTTGCTGGGCGGTAAAGAGCGCTAATCCTGGCACACATTTCGCACACAAACTGCGCCAAAACCGCAGAAAAACTGCAAACTCTGACTGATTGGCAGTCAGTCAACCCCCGGGGGAAAAAGGGGTTAATCCTCATGCTCAATGAGGCCAGCCAAACGGTTTCCGCTGCCGAAGCGCGCACCATTGTTGTCGTACGTGTAGTCGACATTGCGACGCCAGGTGGCGATGCTGGCGCCTGATCTGTCATACAGCCGCTCATTTCCACCAGCGACTTCGCGAATCACTCCTTGCGGATTGCCAGCCCCATCTTTGAGAATGACGGTCTTCATTATTTGTAGCCTCCTTTTAGAGCACGTAATCTGCAGGATCTCGTTCAATGAGCTGAATGCTGACCTGGGTACGTGGTTCAACCAGAGCCGAGGGCGAAATCGTGCTTTGCCGAAAACCAGCCCGCTTGAGCGGAATCCGGGCGGTTGGAGCACTCGGAACCGTGAATGTGGTACCCGATACTAAGTGCGGAATTGCTACGCGGTATAAGATTCGCTGCACGTATCGAACGCATGCTGCCTCGCGCCCAAGGCTAGAAAGTCGGGACCGTTCCCAATAGGGGATTTGAATATCGTGAACCGGGGCAAACAGCCTGCATTCGGCCATCTCCGATGCTTTCGGAAGATCATCAGCCGCCAGTAAATATTTGTCTTTGAGAATTCCTTTGAGGTCGTCGAGGGACACCCTGCGCCAGTTCCCATCCGGCTCAGGTACGTCAATCTCAAAGCCAGAATGCAGGGCAAACGGTCCCAACATAGGATCGGAGACAATCACGTCGAAATCCCCCGCGGACTCGACACCCTGGCGAACCGTCACGGTTCGTATCGCCACTCCGTTTAAGCGGAGCGCGCAGGGGAAATCGCCGAGGGCTGAAGAATCGCGCATCTTTGTTGACACTCCTCTCGGTTAGAGCCTGAATTGTCAAGCTTGAGCCGCGCTCATGATCACGCGTCCCTTAGGTTCAATTCCGTGGTCGCCGTGACAACAAAGCGACGGGGAGTGCTGCGCCGCCTCTACTTGGGTGATTATGCGGCTACACCCCAGGCACGTCCTTAACGGGCCTCCCGATGCAACGAAGGTACTGGCAACTCGTTCAGTTCGCGATGATGCTAAAGGGCCCTGATGGTGACCGCGTCTCTTCACAAAGAACTCCTGGAAAGGCAAACTGGACAGCGATAATGCGGATCGCTCAAGATCGCCACGCGGGCAGCAAGCCGCAGCCGGCGCTTGATCTCCTGTACGAGGTCAGGTCTCTTCATGACGCACCGGTCCATGTAGAGGGCATGTTGACCAGTGCGGTTGTTGTAAACGCTGCGGCCGCGCGGAAATTCGAAATACTCCTGGTCACGCGGCACTTGGCCTTGATTCTGGAGTTCGGACCAAAATATTTCATGGGAGCGCCTGTGATCAGCAAACTCCGCGCCCACTTCAGCCTCGGAGAGTTGGCTGGACTCGGCTAAAACACGATCATGGACAACGAAGAAGATCCCGACATGCACGACCCGGGAAAGCTTGGAAACCTTGCGCGAGAGCGGCGGAATGCCCCGCTTTTTTGGCGTCATCCTACATTCTACCGGCGCCACACAGAAGTTGGTTAGGGATTGGCACGAATTCTTCTTGCGACGACCACACAAGTACTCGTGCCAAGGTTATTCATGTAACCACGGGTAACCAAAACGAGATTTCATCGTTGCCATCATTTCGGCAAATGATTTCTGCCCCGTGCTTGTGAGGTAGCGGATGCTTCTCACTGGAAGTCGATCAGAAGCATTCCTTTTTGCCGTTATAAACCGCAAAAATGATACCGGCTTTGCAGCGGTGCTATTCGGATTCGAAGGCAGTGATTTGTTCCTCGACTTTGTCTGTCTCACGCACGGCGGAACTGGGTTCGGAGCTAATCGTGGTTGCCTTCCGGATGGAAATTCCCGAATCCGTGATCTCAGCCTGCAATGTATCGCACCGCTGCACCAGCGCGCACATGAATTGGTACGCCGTCTCTGGATCGGTCAGATGCTGGCGGAGCCGCGGCCAGATACTCTGCAGCAGTTTCCGGACTTTCTCCTCTGCGGAATACTGAATTGCCTCAGTTGAGGCGATTTCTACAGGAGGATTGAGAGTGACCTCGTAGCCTCTGGCGTAGCGGTCGGCACTAGCGCGCGAAATACGGTGCTCGGACAGAAACTTGCTCCATTTGCCGGCGCGCCCGGGACAGGCTATCAGCAGCTTCATTTCGAAGAGACGTTGCCCTAGTTGAAGCCGCAGGGCCTGGAGCTCCTGCTTTGTGTGGCCCAGTAATGCGTTGGATTGTTGGTGAGCGGACCATAGCTCATTGATTTCCTTGGCCAACTGCATTTCAGTGTCTAACTTGGTAGGAACTTCGAATGCTTCGCTTGCGGTTACGCTATCCGGGACTTCTTGCATGCTCAACCTCTCAATTTTTGATCTAGTGCCTTCTGCTTCACAGAATTGCACTCTTAATTAAGAGGTCCAAAAGTTGTACGAAATAATTTGACGTGCGCTTTTCGACTGAGGCCTTGGCCGCTGGCGGTAGAGGATTATGCTTCAGGCAGGATGTTCGCGCCGTGCACCAGGAAGATCCGGCTCGTGCGCTAATTGACTGTATTTTTCCCGCTAGTAAAATGTGTTATCGGAGAGGATTCCTCCAGCTTCTCAATGGTGTCGTACGCCATAGCCTCGGTCCAGGTACATAGAGTCCGCACAAGATAGTCAATTACCGCGCCTTCGGTTCGATAACGAGTAACACCGACACCTTTCCTCACCACCAGGGCAATCTCCATTCCAGCCATTGTAGCGAGAGCGTTTAGCAGGCTATTCGTTGAATACTCTTCCTTGCTGATCGTGTCCATCAGTTTGGCGCACAACCCATCGATGGTCTCCTTTTCTTCCTGGCTTTGCAGATCATCTTCCAAGTTTCCACAACACACGCAGCGTAAACGCATCTCCATTCCTTCCTTCACATCGTAAATTTTGGGAGACACTTAGTGTGCTTACTGATGGTCCTTCATAAGTCCTCGACATCATCGAGGTTTGGTGACTCGGGACTGCTAGGGCCATATCGCCTCAGCAGTTTCTCGAACTCGAGGATCGCGAGAGCGCTCGTTTGCCGGTGCCGAAGGGCATAGCAGAATTGTTCTGAGGGTTCCTGGCTGTCCGCCAATGCACGCATTGGCGAGTCACCTGAGCAGACCTTGCACAAGGGCCCTTCGTATACAGCCTTCCAGAGGGCGCGCGTCTGGGGGTTCTCACCACCAGGCCACTCGAACCCCGTTTCAAGATTGCACTCTATACATTTCATGATGTTCTCCCAAACTCAAGATACCTTTCGCGAATTCATCAAGCGCCTCTTGTTCTGCATCGTGTCGCTGGTACTTCCCCTCGCCTCTTTGTTGCAAGACTTGCAAATCGATTCGTAGGCCGCAGAGCAGGGGACGCTCTCGCAGCCGAATCCGGTCATGCATTGCGGGCACAGGTGCGGGGCGTCGGCAAAATGTGCTCCGTTTTCAGAGATGCGTTTGGAATACTTTTTGGGCGATGGACAAACGAAGCTCAGCCGTCCTCCACGCACTCACAAGGCCGGTATCCGACCGGAGTAAAGAGACCACCCTGGTCCTCAAAGACCGGCACCTTACCCTCTCCGAAGCAAGACTCGCACTCAGGATTACCAACTCCCCCCTCCCCCGCTGGGGGACTATAGGGGGATTTCTCGTCTTGTCTCTTCTCGTCTCCCGCGCGATCAGGGGTCGATTTTTTCAGTGTTACTTGCAATTCCTCCATTTTTGGAACTACAAACTTGTTACTCGACTGTTCCGAATCCGCAGTCACAGCGGAGTACTTGTGTAGCCACCGTGTAGTTGCTTCATAGCGAACTCCGAGAACTTTCGAGAGCTTCCACGGATCCCGGGGCAAGGGACCGTACACGCGCAGCGCGCAAAGGATCCTCACGAAGAGTCCCTGCTCGGCCAAGCTCATCCCGCTTACTGTCTCGGAGCCAAGCCACCGATTGGCCCAGAACTTGAACCAGGGCAGCGAGTACTCTGCCGGATTGTTACCTTTTTTCTTCATAGTCGCGTCCTAATCGACCGCCTCTGCCAACTCCTCAATTTGCATCTTCGGCGCCTTCGCTGACTCGAAGCAGAAATGGCTGGCCGGGTCGACATGGAAGTAGAAGGGCTCGAAGCCGACGCCGTGCCGAGTACGCGAGCACACGATCACCCCTTTACGGCCTCTCTCGTCGGCCTGGGCGACGCCCCAGAGCATGTCGAATCGCTGGACCGCGCCGGAATAACGCTCAATCTCAGAAGCCTCCAGCACTTCTTCGTAATCGGCGAGCGTGGCGTCCGGATCACGATTCAGCTTGCTGATCTTCCCCTTCACCGCCTTTTTCATCTGAAAGCTGGTGGCTATGATCAGCCCCTCACCGTTCCGGTAACCGGTCTTAAGCGCCAACAGCTTTTGGCAAAGGCCACCGGCGACGCTGAACTTCTCCTTATCGTCGACGTTGAGCAACAACTCCATGAAGGGGTCGATCACCAGGGCCTTCCAGCCATACTTCCGATGCGTGGACTCCATCCAAGCGACGATCTTCTCCAGATCGTTGTCAAAGTCGGAAATGTGCTTAATAACGAGCGGTCCCGGGACACCGCGCAGTCCCTTCCAGTCATCCATGACTGCGCGAAGGTTCCCAATGTCGGACTGACTCACCTTGCCGTCCGACCACCTCTTGTAGGAGGGCAGAGCAAACTTGTCGCGATGAAAGAATCCATGCAGAAGAGTGATCTTCTCCTCCAGTCGCTCAACTTCATGCTCGCCGGTCACAAACAGTACCGGCTTGCCTTGTTTGGCCAGGTAATAGGCCTGCGAGAGCAGCACACTAGTCTTAAAGTTATTAGGCGGCGCGATCACACCGAAGCACCGCTCCTGGTCACTCAGGATGGCGTCATTGATGCTCGGGAAGGGAGTCTTAAACGAAAGCACACTCTCCCCTTTCGCGCCGAGTCCCATCGCGGCCATGCGATCGAAGATCTCGTCGGCGTGATCCTGGATTGATCCATCCACGCGCGTGGTCTCGACGCTCACGCCACGGGACCAGCGCTCGCGCTGGAATTTCCGCTCTTGGGAGACCCCGTCCTTGTCAAGGAGCTCTCGGGCCTTGTCTAATGTTCGCCGCTCATCCAGGTACTCTGCTTTTTCGAGCAGATTTGAAACAGCATGGTCGAAAGTAATGTCTCCCTCTATCGGGCCAATTGCGCCGGTCTGATCCGATAGGTCGGGAGCGCAGGTCTCGGCGAACTCGTCACGTGTCGGGAGACGCCGGTGCGCCCGTTCATAATCCAGAAGAGTTTTCAGCAGAGGAAGCTGCGCCTTCGGCCAGGCGCGCTCGTCGATAATCCACTGGAGCCGATTACGCCAAATTACGAAGTCTGCAAACGCGGCCTTAGGATCCTTGAAAACGACGCCAAGGACCTTGATCAGCATTTTCGCGTTTGCGCTTGTGGGCTGTGCCTCCGCAACTGGCTCCTCCGTATTTCCAGCTGTAGGCTCCTCCGACGGAGAAGACGAGTCGACTCCTGCTTCTTGTAAGCCTGTTTCCGCCGGCGCATCGGGCTTATCGGCCGCAGCAAGGTCTTCGACATCAAGACCGTGGACGCCTTCGTCCTGAGCAAAAATATCGGTGTATGGTTCGTACTCCTCATTCAGCCGCCGCAGCAGATCGCCAATTTTGTATGTGTCACAGTCGTCACTGAAGCAGTGGAACCCAAGGGAGTCACCAACGATTAAGCAGGACTTGGCACTATCTCCGGAGTGTTTCTTGCCGGCCATCGGACACTCGCTCAGAACGAAATATGTTTTGCTGCCTTTGTCGAATTCCTCCCGAATCTCAAGGTCGTAGTGGTCGCAAAAATCGTAGATGTCGAAGTCTTCGCGAAGCGCCGGCATCCCCACCTTCCTGTTTCTTGACGGCGCGCTTTCCGGGGCCGGTGCTTCCGCAGCTAGCAGTTCGAGCCTACACCTATCAACTGGGTTCCATTTGGCAGGTGCCGAAAGGATCTTCGATTGGCGGTGTGGGCGCGCAGGAGTTTCAGGATACTTTCGGTTCCAGGTTCCATAGCAGCGGGTTAGTTGCTCCGGTTCGGAAACACTAGCGTCTATCTCAAGATTTAATCCGGGCCGTTCGAACTTTGCCTTGACTGCAAGGATGCATTCCTTGAGCAGGCTCATCGCTTGCTCGTTCGCAGCGAGTGGCTGCAATTTAAAAACCAAGTGAAATCCGTTTCCGGTGTCGGCCAGGAGGGGCTCTGTCTGCAAAATCCCGCTCAGCCACTGCTTGGCTTCCTGCATGACGGCTTCAATCGTCCTACGCTCCTCGTCGCTAGCATTTCCATTTTTCGTTTTGCGATCGAAGTCGATCATCAGGTGGACGTAAGACGCTATGTCTTTGCGCTTATCAGAGGTACGGCCCTCCTTGAGCATCTGCAGGCTGATGTAGATACCTTTGAAATTCCCCGACGCATCAGCTCTCTCGATGATGGCTGCGGCTAGGTCCAGATCGGTGTAGAACTTCTTGGACATGGTGTCGTTCAGCCTGATGCCGGACACCCCGACCACCTGGCCAGGCTCGAACAGCAGCGCAAGCGTGTTGTAAATGGCGCCTGTCATTCTTTGTTCCGATTCACCGGTGGCATTGGGAGATCACCCAAGACGTCGATCTTGACCCCATCCCGGTTCTGGGTAGACGCACAGTCCGCGCACAGCTCGGTGTCAATCGTCCTCGAGCCCGCTCCGCCGGTCACGATCACCCTGACGCGCTTGGTCGCCGGCTCAGTGCAGCGCGCTCGTTCGGAATCGCCCCATTCGTCGGTTGCGTAGTAGTGGTAGTGGCAACGGGGGAGACCGCTCGGGAGGGGATCCACCTGGGTCCAAAAGCGGAGGTCCTCGATTACGCCGAAGTCGAGCGCCATAAGGACCGCCCGCCCGACGCGGTGGCACATACCGTGGCCATGAAATTTGCAGAATGGGATGCAGTGCTTCAGGCCGTTTTCGCCCTTTGAGCACTCGAACAAGTCTGCTGGCCTGTCGCAGTTCAAGTCATGGCACATGCCGTCGCAGCCATTGGGACCGTGCAGCATGCCATCGTCCGTACAGTGTTTGGCCGAGTACGCGGCGCGGTCTTCACCGGCCGCGGCCGCGAAGTCAGATAAGTAAACGTGAGGAATGTCGTGGGTCGACAGATTCATCGTGCGACCGACAGACGGTGAATACAGGAAAGGAGTGCCGGCAACCGTCACACGTACACCGCCGCTCTCGAGGTCTTCGAGCGTGATGGTCCTCTTATTCTTAATTGCGTTCATTCAGGCTCCGTGTCGTCCACGAATGGCGGCACCTTCTTGAGTACCGCCTTCTTGGCGCGGTCAGGGATCTCGTCGCCCACCGCCGTTGGAACTGCCGTCGCACTCTCGGGCCCGTCCTGGTGGGCGAGGGCCTGCTCGAAGAGAATGACGATGCCAATATGACGGCAAGCGATCGACATGTCATCAAGGTTGGTCATGTAGGCCGTCACACCCCGCATTTCAGGGTTCGGAGCCTGGCCGCAGGGGCACATGTACAAGCGCGAGCCGGAATCCTTGACCTGGCTGACGCGCACCAGGTAGGTGCATGGCTCCGATGGCCACTTGACCTCGTAAATCCCCGGGGCCTTAATCAAGGCACTTGGGTTAAGTTCGGGATGCGCGGCGAGATACTCAGCGCACTTCGCAGAGCAAATATAAAGACCCGGAACCATGCCTGCCGGCGTTTCGGCCTCAGCGGTGTTGCAGGCGCGGCATTTCTCCGTCTTAGTGGGCCGCGGCCTCGCTGGCGCCTCGACCTTCTCCCACGGATACTTTGTTAGCCAGGGGCCGCTCCAGACAGCCAGGTTCTTACCGTTTGGCAGCTGCTTGGCGGCTTTTAGTTCCGCTAGGGTAGGAATGTTACGCACGGCCGTGAAGCCCTGGTGCGCGAGCTTAGCCTCAAATCCGGCGCGCCCACCGAACAGGTCGCCGAGCGCGTAGTCATTTAGGAAGATGACACCGACCTCGCCAGCGTGTTGGGCGAACCAAGAAGTGACGATGAACGTTTTGTTGCCTACCTGCACCACGCCGCCAGGCACCCGGTGCTCATGACACAGGTTTCCCGGAGCCGAGATCGGCGCGCCGCAACCGGCCGCGCACTCTGTCAAACCTTCCATTGCCATTGTTCGTCTCCTCATTCAGTAATGCTGAGAGCTGCTCGATATTTCGGCGGGGCCGTTCTCGTGTGTGTTCGACCTTCGAACTTGCGTCGCCCCTCTGTGCTCCCAGGTTCACTTCCGAATATTTCATTGGGTCAATCTAAGAGGATAGGTAATGTCAAGACCCGAAGATCGCGTGACATTTCGCTCGCGACCACCTAACCGGTAAGAGTTTTAGAACGAGTGCGATCCATGACTGTTCTGGTTGGATTTGGACGGATCTGAAGTAATCTGGTCGAAACGTAGAGTCGTGTGTAACTTGTAGAGCGATGGCCAAGTCTCCCGTTTCGCGCGCATCTCGTGCCAAGAATCCGGAAGAGGAGATCACAGCTGAGTTTCTACTAGGCTGGAAAAGACGGGATGCAAACGAATTCTCAATGGAGCTCGCTAGAGGAGCCGGTCTAAAATTTCTTCGCGATCGAATCGATCCATACGATCAGGAAGAATTTGTTGCTGCATTCGACGAGCTCGTGAGTTTGGGATGTGTTCCCAAGACGCTGGCTAGCACACTGTATTGTTTTTGCAAATCATATCTGCGAACTGGTTGGAGCCCCACGATACCGCCTTACGCGGATGCACTCTCTTTCCCCTGTAAGGGGGTAAGACGCGGCCATGAGAAAACGCTCCGGAAAGCGGCTGAGATAGTTCAGAGGATGGACATCGTTCCGCTCGCAGAGCAAGCGGGGCGTGCTTTGCCGGAGTTTCGAACTGGTTATGTGGCACAATTGTTACACCACTACGCAGACCTTCTTTCGGCGTACCCCCCTCGCAAAGACATTGTTCGGAGTTACGCTTGGGCTCTTCCCTGTTTGTATTCCAAAGTAGCCACTAAGAAGTTTCAATTCTCATTGGTCGCGCAGTTGCTCCATGCGTTTGGCTACCGGCCGGCACTCAACCGGCAACACAGAAAAAGAGATCGTGAAAGAGGGGGCTATGACCCACCGGACCAGTCGCTCGAGCGGAATTTACGGAACTTCATAAACCAGCACCCCGTCGCCTGCGAACGCCTTCAAACTGATTTAGCCCATGATGATGAGAACGAGGAGATGCGCCGTCAGGAAGAATTTGATCGGTTTGCAGAAAAAGACCTCCCAATGGGATTACTAGCGGAATTCAATCCGTTTGATTTGAGAGCGCTTTTTGGGATTGGTGCCAGAAGGACTATAGAAGCGCAAAGAGGCAACACCCAAACTAAGAAACTGGAGCCCCCTCAGAAGTTTGATCCAGGTCAAGAAAGGAAACCAAGGAGGCGCTTAGAGATTTGAGGTCCTCCCATACAAGAAGAAGCTATCCGTAGACCCTCGAGCAATCATCCAAAGCCCAGTGCTGCTGGCCCTACAAATCTACGGCACGCGCTGCACACGAGCACACACTGCGAACCGTGATCGCCTCTTTCGGTAGTGAATTCTAGTGCCGGGCCACCTCGAAGCGTGAAGAACCACGAGACGTATGCAGCAAATCCTCAGCCCTAATCCTGGACGTTTCGCGGTCGTAGCCAACCCCTGCACTTCCTCACATCTGTAACCTCGCTCTGTAAAGTCGGCCCGACATTCCGTGACGACATTACCTTCCAGATTTGGTGCACGCAAACGATGATCGGCATACGCCAGAACCTCGGCCGGAAATCAGGTTCAGGTTCAGCCACGTGCACTTGAATTGCGTGGCTGAAAAGGTGTCAACGAATCAAATGGCATCACACGCCACCAATATCAAGCGCAGTCCTGACAAAGGGCGTGGTATTGTGTCCGGCGAGGCAAATCTCGGCAGGCCATGGAAGGGAGAGTTCGAAGCCATGGCCCGCCGGCGGTTCCAGGACCCGAAGCCGAAACGTCGCGGCAAGTGGTGGACCATTCAAGTCCGTCGCGACGAGTTCGTCGGAGGGCATCTACAGAGAAAGAAGACGCGCGTGCGGATCGCGCCGGCAACCGTGCCGGAACGGGAAGCGCGCAAAATTGCGGCCGAGCATCTCCGGCCTCAGAACCAGGGCCTGGAGCTTGTAGGCTCCGCAACTAATTTCAGCGAGTACGTCGAGGGCACGTACAAACCAATCACTATGCCGCTCATGGCTAAAACGACTCAAGATCGTTCTCGAGGCGTGATCGCCAATTACCTGGTGCCGGAGTTCGGAAAGCTTTCTCTCCGAGATCTGACACCTCTCAGGTTGCAGCGGTATTTCTCCAGTCTCGCAGCATCGCCGTTAGCACATGAATCGAAGGACAAGATAAAAGATGTGCTTTCGGCGATTCTCGGCTCAGCGGTCCAGTACGGATTGTTGGTCAAGAACCCGGTCGAAGGTATTCGCCTCCCCGCAGAAAGACGGGGGAAGCGGAAGACCAAACCGCATGTCACTCCAGAACAGTTCGAACAACTACTTGAGCTGATCCCCGAGCCTTACGCCAGCATGGTCTTCGTGGCCGTGTGGACAGGGCTCCGTGTCAGCGAGTTGATCGGACTCAAATGGGACGACGTGGGAGCAGACTCACTAACTATCGATGAGCGCTGTTGCCGCGGTGACTGGGATGCGCCGAAGAGCGAGGCGAGCAATGCGACGATCGGTGTCGAGCCGAGCGTAATCGAGCGTATCCATCGCCTCAAGCAACTCACGGTGGACGTAAGAGCCGGACTGGCAGTCAGACACCATAAGGTTGTGAAGTCTGACAAGCCGGAGGACCTCGTTTTTCAGTCCGTCCGGACCGGCGTAGCGATGCGGGACAACAACATTTTGTCGCGGCACATCAAGCCGGCCGCGCGCAAACTCGGTCTGCCCTGGATCAACTGGCGTTGCCTGCGAACGTCGCACGCAACCTGGATGGTCGAGGCAGGCGCTAATCCCAAAGACGTGCAAGGCCAGATGCGGCATTCCCGCATTTCGACAACGATGGACATCTACGCGCAGTTTGTGCCGGAATCGCAACGGCGCGCCCTGGCGAAGATGTCGGCGATGGTTGAAGCGCGCACGTCAAAGCCGATTGCACCCGCGAGTACAGCAAGTATTGCTATGCCGCCGCAATCGCGGATGATCAATTAGCTAATTGCAATTCATTTTGGAGCCAATTGGAGCCAAAGTCAGGTGGCGAGACGAGCTAAGTCGTTGAAAACATGGTGGCCAGGGACGGAGTTGAACCGCCGACGCCAGCCTTTTCAGGGCTGCGCTCTACCACCTGAGCTACCTGGCCACGTTTCCAGAATCGCCGCCGGCGATCTATGAGGACTCTCCGCTTCGCCTCTTCGGGGGGGCAACGACTGAAGACGAACGGAAAGTATGTGGAACGCGTGTCGATTATAACAACCGCCGGACTTTCCCTCAACGTTGAGCGCACACTCTGACACATTTCGATCAGTACCTTCCGCGTGCGAATGCACGCGATCGGCGACGAGGGAAAGTGTATCCGTCTCAACCGCACAAGGTCATGCAGCCGGCATTGCGATTATTCCGGCAGTATAATCTGGCCCTTCATCTCGAAGTTCCCGCTCACCGACGGCGCATCGCTTCCCGGCTGCCCGCCGCCAATCGAGATAGTGTACTTGCCTTCCGGCACGACGATGTCTCCTGCTTCGGTGACCATGCTCAGATCCCGTGCATTCAACTGAAAACTGACCTTCTCATTGGCACCAGGTTCCAGGTGGATTCGTTGGAATCCGCGCAGCGCGCGACGAGGAGCGCCTGCTACATCGGGAAACTTCAGGTAGACCTGCACCACTTCATCTCCGGCTACCTTCCCTGTGTTAGTAACGGTGACAGATGTATTCAGTGGATCCCCCGCATTCACAGCAGCGTCAGGCAGGGTTAGATTGGCATAATTGAAGGTCGTGTAACTCAGACCGTATCCGAAGGGCCAGAGCGGTTCACCTTCGAAATAGCGGTAGGTCCGTCCTTGCATCGCGTAGTCTTCGAAATGAGGAAGCTGACGGACATCTTTGTAGAAGGTCACGGAGAGACGTCCGGCAGGGTTGTTTTTGCCGCTCAGAGTTTCGGCAACGGCGGCTCCTCCTTCCTCACCCGAGTACCAAGCCTCCAGGATGGCGTTGGCATGCGCCTTCTCCCAATTGATGCCCATCGCGCTGCCATTCAATAACACGACGACCAGAGGCTTGCCGGTCGCGGCCACCGCCTGCACGAGATCTTCTTCCGGTTTCGGCAGGTCGAGGCTAGTCCGGTCGCCGCCCGAGAATCCAGGTTCTTCAATCGGCATCTCCTCGCCTTCGAGATGACTGGTGATGCCGACGACCGCAACGACTACATCTGCATTTTTCGCGGCGGCAACTGCTGCCGGATCAGGCGCGTTGTTCAAGGGTGTCCAGATGAGTTGTGCCTCGGGTTTGGCATCACCGGTGCGGCCATACACAACCTCCAGCTTCGCAGGATGTCCCTTCTCTAGGTGAACCTTCCCGAGATTAGCAGCCTTCCCCCAAACCTGCGTGATCAGTTTTTCATCAACGGAAACACGCGCAAAGCCATCCACCTTTATGCCTAACAGGTAATCGCCGGTGGTGTTGGTGTTCAGAAAGCCCACCCACCGCACCGACAATTCGTGAATTCCTTTGGCGGGTTCGGGCAGACTGCTTTCATTCAGACTCACTCCGGATTCGATGCGCGAGGTGACGGGCGTGGGTTTGCCTTCAAAGCCCGTGCCGGAAGCATACTCGGCTTTGAGACCAGGCTTCCCGTCAGGCGTAGTCAGGACCGACACCGGTAGCGGATCTCCTTGATTCGAGAGAAACTGAGTTCCCGGGACATACGTGATTTTCGCGTCGGGAAACTCCGCCTTCATTCCTTCCAACACGCTGACCGTGTGTGTCGGAGTCCCGTTATAGTTCCCAAGCAAGACAGCCGTCTGATCAGCGAGGGGCCCGACGACAGCAATACGCTTGGCTGATTTAAGCGGCAGCACGCCATCATTCTTCAGCAGCACCATCGATTCATTCGCCATCCGGCGGGCAAAGGCACGGTGCGCGGGACTGTCGAGCTCCTTCTCATCAATGCTCGTGTACGGCACCGCCGCTGGCGGATCGAACATGCCTAAACGGATGCGAGCCGTGAAGAGTCGAATGAGTGCCGTGTCCATGGCGCTCTCGGAGAGATAACCCTGCTGCACGGCTTCGATATAAGGCCTGTAATCGTGGTCGTCTTTTACCTTCTCGACAAAATCAATGCATTCGTTATCCATGCCACGCTGCAGCGAGATTGCCGACGCCTGCGGCTGTGTGGGCCGATACCGGTGACCGCTAAAGATGTCGCGAACAGCGCCGCAATCGGATACGACATACCCCTGGAACTGCCAGGCTCCGCGAAGCGTGTGCTGCAGCAGGAACTCGCTGGCGCACGCAGGTTCCCCATTGATTGCGTTGTAGGCGCACATCACCGACCCTGCATGACCCTCCACCACGGCCGCTCGAAACGCCGGCAAGTAGGTGTCCTCCTGGTCGTGCTTGCTTATATCGACGTCGGTGAAGTGGCGCGTAGGCTCAGGACCACTGTGCACAGCGTAGTGCTTCGGAGTAGAAATGACTCGATAGTAGTGAGGGTCATCTCCCTGCATGCCCGTGACGAACGCGACGGCCATGCGTGCGGTCAAAAAGGGATCTTCGCCATAGGTTTCCTGGCCGCGGCCCCATCGGGGATCGCGAAAGATGTTCACATTCGGCGCCCAAAAGTCGAGTCCCTCAAAAATGTTCGAATGGCCCGCGCGCTCATCCTGTGCGTGTTTGATCCGGCCCTCAATGCCTATCATGGTCGCCATCTCGTGAATGCGCGGTGTATCGAACGTGGCGGCGAGGCCGATGGGCTCAGGAAATTCGGTCGTGCCATTGACCGCAACCCCGTGCAGCGCCTCGCTCCACCAGTCATACGCGGGAACACCCAGGCGCGGAATGGCGCGAGCCTGATTCACGAGTTGCGTGCCTTTCTCTTCGAGTGTCATACGGTGGACGAGATCAGCCGCACGCTGTTCGGGAGAAAGCTTGGGATTCATGTAAGGGAAACTCGACGTATCTTGCGCATTAGCACTGCACACGAATAGAAGGGCACCTGCGATCAGCACTGCGAAAATGAGTCTTGGGGAACAGTTCATTTCGTCTCCTTGTAACTTCCAATGCGCCAATCCTGACGTTTTCGCCACGTTACTCGATTCTCTGCGGTAACGTTGGGTCGTTTGAGCTCTATCGACAACTTACGTCGAAACACAAGCTCTGGCTGAAAAACGGGATTACATGGTTCTGGAAACGATCAGCCACTTTGCTGGTGTGAGTGCCGGAATACACTTCAAAAGCATGGGCAATTCCGTACGTATCCAACGCGTCATGCAGTTTCTCGGTATCGGCTCGTAGCCCGTCCTGATCACCTACATCGATCGCGATTGCGCGATACTGTCGAAGACTTCCGATGTACTGGTCGATAAAAGCCAGCGGAGCATTGGCTGCCCATTTCGCCAGGACGTCAGCCTGCGGTTGGCCGTCTTTGATAGGAAGATCCAAATACAGCGGGGGATTCTTCGGATCAGGAGACCAGGCGGCTGCGCTCGCAAGCTGGGCCCGGGGAAAGAAGCTCAGCTTTGCTGAATCCTCTGGTGCTTTGACTGACTCCAGCGCTTTTTCGATTTCCGGATTGAATGACCCTGCGGGTCGCGGAGACAAGCAGCATGGGCTCATGATGTAGACACTCCCGAATACATCGGGATGCTTCATGCCGACCCGCGTTGCACCATAGCCTCCCATGGAGTGTCCTGCTAATCCGCGACTCGACCGATTGGCGAGCGTTCGGTAATGAGCGTCGACATAAGCGACGACGTCGTGGGCAATGAATTGTTCGAAGTCTCCTGTGGTGACGGAACTCGAATACATCGAGCCGTTGTGCAGCGTCTTCGAGTCCGGCAAGACGACAATCATTTCTTTCGCACCTTGCACGAAAGCCCCCTCTATGGTTTGGGGCACATGGATTTCGTGGGTCCACTGCTCAGCGCCGATGGAATATCCATGCAGTGCGTATAGAACGGGGTATCGCCGGGATTTCTCTTTTTCGTAACTGGGAGGCAGAAATATGAACGCGTCACGGTCAACCGCATCCCCCTCCAGGTTGCCCTCCAGCGCAGTTCCGTGGATCTTGATGCGTTCCACCGTCACAGGCTTAGCCCCGGGTATGGCTGGGGGCACATCGGTCTGCACTTGTGCGGCGAGCCTAGGTCCGACAAGGACGGTAATTGTTAAAACGAAGTCGGCGGTCGCGTTTAGAATTCTCATCGATTTCCTTTCACTGCGTCAGATGCATTCGTCAGACACTCACGGTTTGTGCACAACAATCGAGAGCCGGATACACACGAATCACTGAACCGCAAATGAGTAAATGTTCACACTAAACGGCGGGACGGAAACGGTGTCGGGCAGAGAGTTCAGCATCTGCTCCTCGACCTCAACTCCCGGCTTCTGTCCTGGTGTGATCGTTGCTTCCACGCTGGCCGGCGCCATACGCCAGAGATGACCTGTGCTGGAGAGCTTGGTTCCATGAATCTCCATGCTCATCTGCTGCGCGGAGTCCGATGGATTCAGCACCGCGAACGTGAGCGTCTTGTGATCGACGCTGAAAGCGGCGCTCACATCCAGAGGATACGTGTCGCTACCCGGATTGACCGCGGGTTGGTCTCCGCCGGCACGATAGATTGGCTTGGGTTGGGGCGAATCCCCGGACACCTCCACCGGGATGGTCCCGAAATGCTCGCGATACATCTTGAACAGAAGGCCCGTTGGACTCAAAACTGCGCTGGTCCGGTCTTCACTCATCATGGCGGTTGCGAACGTAAATCCGCCTAACTGATATAGCTCAGAATGGCGAAACATTTCGTGAAATGCCCACGCGTAAGCTGGAACAACTTTGTAGGAGTTTGGCGGCGCCCCAATGTAGGCCCATTCGTCCAGACTGATTGGCACAGGTTTCTCTTTCAGTCCGGGAATGCGCTTCACATATTCCTGATAATGTTCGTACTTCACACGAACCTGAGTCGCGGGAGCACGTTCCCATTCGAGCAGCGTCTGTCGTCCCGTGTCGACCTTCTCTCCCGTCGTGAGATCGGTTCGCTTCCCACTCGTCGAATAGTAGTGCTCGCTGAGCAAGTCCATATTCTCGAGACAGTGGGCCAGCAGATTTCCGCTCCAATCTCCCGGAGAGAGGTAGTCGGGCACGATTTGACCGTTCAGCCGCTTTGCCTGTTTTGATCCCGTCATGGCGTCTGGCATTGCGCCTGCTGCAATCAGCTTGATTGTCGGATCCACTTTGCGCATCGCCTTGGCGAACATATTGTGCTTCAGTTCCCACTGCGCTACTGGCATGAAGCCTAACTGCCATTCCCCCCAGGGCTCGTTTCCGATCCCCCAGAACTTGATGTGATACGGCTCCGGATGTCCGTTCAGCGCACGCAGCTTTCCCATTGCCGTGGTGACGGCGCCATTGGCGTATTCGACTAACTGAGCGGCTGACCAGTCGTCCCCGAAACCGCCATTGACCGTCACATACGGCTCAACATCCAGCAGTCGGCACAGTGTCATGAACTCGTCCGTTCCGACATCATTCGGTTGAACCGCGTGCCAGGCGAAATCCATGGTAGGCGGGCGCTTGTCAGGATCGCCGATCGCATCTCGCCATTCGTGGCCCGACACGAAATTTCCGCCGGGCCAACGATACACGCCGGAATGCAGTTGCTTCAGCGCAGTGATCACTTCCGCGCGAAAGCCCTGCACGTTGTCGGCTGGCATCAGCGAGACTGCCGCGATATGAAACGAACCCGCACCGGCACCCACGATTTCGAGCCGTGCATCATCGCTGTCTCCACGGGCCTGGAAAGATAGCGGAAATTTCCGATAGTCTGAACCGACCTTGCCAATAACAATGGTTTGTCGGTCAGCCTCATTTCCCCACACCAGGCTTACCTTTACCGTCACGCCCGATGAGCCCGCCAGCACTATGCGGCCGGTATAGGTTTTCCCATTGCGCACAAATAACCCCGATTGTTGGATTCCACGCGGCTCGGTTGAACTGAGCTTGACGAGCGGAGTGTGTTCGCCAACATAGGGATGTTCCGTGTCCATCGTCACGAACTCGTCGGCGCCGATCGGCATCCAGCGGCGCAGCTGTGTGCGCCTCCAACTGGGCCCCGCAGGCTCGGCAGGAGGATGCGACGTGATGGGAGAATAAAACTTTCGGTCGTCCAGCATCTCCGCCCAAATGTTGTTGTTGACGATCCCTCCGAGATGCTCCAGAAACTGCCCGTAAACGTATCGAGAAATGGCAGGCCCTTCCCTGGACGCATCGATCTTTACATGGACCGGTTGGGTCTGTGCGAAGGAAACACTTGAAGGAACAATGGCTACCAGAAGGACAGCTTGGTGCACGAGACTCATATGGTGAACCTTCGAATACACCTCATAATTCCTTTCTTCCGGGTTTGGATATACGCTGACAGGTCTCTCTAGAACAGGCGGGGCGCAAAATCCTTGAGATCGCGCCGCCAAGTCTGCCACTCGTGATCTGTCCCCGGCGATTCATAAAAGATGTGCTGAATGTTTGCCTCGAGAAGGGAATTATGGAGGCGCTGAAGTCCAGCGCGCATTCTTTCCGGTTCCACCGTTCCAACACCGAGCCAGAGCAAGTGCACTTTCTTCGCGAATGCGGCTGGATCCGCGAACGCTCCGTTATAGTCGGTCTTGGGATCCAGTTTGCGGTCGCCCAGCACCAGCATCCCGCCTGCTCCACTGAATCCGCCGATATAGGAAAAGAGATCAAGGTGGTTCAGCGTGATCTGGAAGGTCTGCATTCCACCCATGGAAAGGCCCGCCATGGCACGATGATCGCGATCCGCAAGTGTGCGGAAGCTTGAGTCCACATAGGGAATAAGAGCTTGCGTTACATCATCCTCAAATGCCGCGGCCATGTCCTGCATCGCCTTCATCATTTCCGGAGATCCGAACGGCTTCCCAGTCAGATCCGGCGGAGCCTGGCCGGCACGCCTCGCATAGCCGTAGGCCATAACGATGATCATCGGCTTGCAGCTTTTGTCTGCAATTAGATTGTCGAGGATAAAGTTGGCACGTCCTTGACGAATCCAGCCAGTCTCATCTTCACCTCCGCCATGCTGCAGATAGAGCACCGGATAGCGCAACGTGGTCTGAGCATCGTAGTTCGCAGGCAAATAAACCAGCGCGTGGCGCCAGGTGCCGGTCACTTTCGAGTAGTACCAGACCTCACGGACCTGGCCATGGGGCACATCTTCAATCGAATAATACGTGGAGCCTGGCTCTGGAACCTCCACCGCACTCGCGTGTTTCCCCCCGCCAAAGAACGCATGACTGTTGATGTCGCTGACTTCTGCCCCGTCAATAATCAACGTGTAGTAGTGCAGACCAGGAACCAGCGGAGAAGTCGTCACAGTCCAGAATCCATCGGGCTGTTTTTCCATATCCACCTTGGGGCCACTCCAGAAGTTCACCCGAACCTTCGTGGCATCAGAAGCTTTCACGCGGATTTGCACCCTCCCGGTACCATCCACCCGAGGATATTCAGCCCCCCAGACATTGGTCTCTGCAGGATGAAAATCGCCTGATTCCTGAGCCCAGCACAGACCCGACAATAACAACGTAATGGCTGCGATCTGCTTCATTTTCGTTCTCCGTTAACGTTCACGGTCCGTGCCGCGAAGGGGGCCTCCAAAATATGTCGCTGACGTTTATTTATTGCTCGACAGAGACCACGGTCACAGACTTCGGTTCAAGTTTTAGGACTAGCTTGCCGCCCTCCGCTTTCGCTGTGACGGCTTTAGGGGAAACGGTGTTGGGCGCGTCAAAGGTGTTTACGCTGTCCACCTTTGGTGCGGTCAATGTCTCTCCTGATGCAGATTTAGCACTGATGCCTGCCACGTTCAACTCGACCTCAGCAGGCTCATTGGGATCAACGTTCGTGACCTCCACCCACAACTTCCCATCCTTGCCTTTTGCTGCTATGGCATCCACACGCGGCAGTTTAATCTCACCATGCGAATAGGCGCCGGCCTCGAATGTGACCGGTACAAACGCGGCATCCTGGAACGGAACGTACATCTTGAACACGTAGTACGTCGGCGTCAGGACCATTTTTTCTTTGTCCGTCATGATCATAGCCTGCAGCACATTGATCATCTGGGCGATGTTGGCCATCCGCATGCGGTCGGCGTGATGGGCAAAGATGTTCAGGTTCAAAGCCGTTAGTATGCCATCCCGAAGGCTGTTTTGCTGCACCAGAAAACCCGGGTTGCTGCCGGGTAGAGGCGCATACCAACCGCCCCACTCATCGACGACGAGGGCGACCTTCTTGTCCGGATCATACTTGTCCATGATGGCTGAATGCTTCTGGATCAAGTCATCCATCTCCAGCGTGGCCTTAAGAATCTGGGCGTACTCTGTCTCTCCGAACCCGGTGGAAGCAAACGCGGGTGGCCATTTCACGACCGTGTAGTTGTGCATTGAGAGCCCATTGATATCCCAACTCCACGTGTGATGCTGATACGCCTTCATGACAGTTTCCGTCCATTCGGTCCAGCGAGGCTCCCCGCCACCGGGGCCGACGGCGATCCTTAGCATCTGCTGCTTATCTTGTTGCGCTGGATTGTAGTTGCGCACGAAGCGGCTGTAGATCTTCATCTGGCTCACGTAGTAGTCGGGGGTCATGTTGCCGCCGCAATCCCAGCTTTCGTTCCCGATCCCGAGATACTCGACCTTATAGGGACCCGGATGGCCGTTGGCCGCGCGCTCCTTGGCAAGCGTAGTCGCCTGTGGTGCGGTCATATACTCGAGCCATTCGGCGGCTTCCCGCGGAGTACCAGAGCCCACATTGACCGACACGTACGCGTCGGCGCCAATCTGCTCGAGGAAGTCCATGAACTCGGCACTCCCGAACGTGTTCGGCTCGATCACTCCGCCCCAATTCGGATTGAGCGTTACGACGCGCTGCGGACCAATGCCGTTGCGCCAGTGGTACTCATCGGCAAAGCAGCCGCCCGGCCAGCGAACGTTCGGCACTCTTAGGGCTTTCAAGGCCGCCACGACGTCATTGCGGATGCCGCGCGTATTCGGGATTTTAGAATCGGGCCCAACCCAGATGCCTTCATAAATGCCATGCCCAAGATGCTCGGCGAATTGCCCGAAGATGTTGCGGTCGATCTTCGGCCCTGTCTTCGAAACGTCAACCGATAGTGCGACTCTCTGTGAAACCGCGAACGGTGCTTGGATCGCAACCACGATCAGCGTTAACGTGGCCGGGAGTAATCGCGACCGTTGAAGAGTCTGTTGAGTTAGGAGTCTGCACGTATCCCACAAGCAAATAAGCAAAGAGTATGGCGAGAATAACCTTGTAACCTTGAGTCGGACTTTTGGAGACGGGGCTATGACTTCAAGTTGAAAAGTTGTGACGGCCATCTGTTACCCCTGATTCGGCGGAAGTGGCAACCATGCATCATACAAGCACCGATCGAAACATGGGCAAGGATCTTCGGCCAAGAGTCCTCATGTTCGGTGAAAACCGCCAAGTCTTGGTTCGACCAAATCGACCACCCATGCCGGAGATCAAGGCATTGCTGTCTGGGCGGAACAGGAAGTGGAAGGCGTCCGGCAATACGGCGGCTGATGAGCCATCCCCGGGTTTTGCTTCACCCAGAGCGCTGGGCCTGCAAGTTGTGATGCGTGACGCTGCCCGACATTGTTGAGCGATCGAGACCTTACGCCAGTTTGATCATGGGGAGCCGGGCGAAGGCGGGCAGCTCCATTCGTAGATCGATCGCAGGCATCAATTGGTATTTCAATGAAGAAAGTGGTGCCCCTACCAACTTCGGACTTGAAGTGGAGTTTGCCGCCGTGCCTCTTGACGACAATCGCGTAGGCCATCGAGAGGCCTTGCCCGGTGCCTTTGCCAACTTCTTTTGTTGTGAAGAAAGGGTCAAATATGCGGCTGCGGATTTCTTCGGCGACACCTGTGCCGTTGTCCGTGATGGAAATCACAGCTAGGTCACCTTCTTTTCGAGTGCGAACCTGGATCAGACCCTTTGAGTCCTTCAGTCTGTCTTGGATGGCATGTGCAGCGTTCACCAGGAGGTTCAAGACCACCTGATTGATATCGCCGGGATAGCAGACTACTGGAGGAAGAGAGTCGTCGAAGTCGGTTACGACGTCAGCTACATATTTCCACTCATTCCGCGCAACCGTAATGGTGGACTGGATCGTCTGATTCAAGTTGCAACTGGTCTTTTCCGCCGAGTCGGGATGAGAGAACGCTTTCATTGCGCGCACAATCTCGGCAACACGACGGACACCATCTAGACCCTGTTCAATGGCGCGCGGCGCTTCTGTCAGGATGAATTCGAAATCGCACTTGTGCTCAGCTTGCTGGATGGCCTCGTTCCTGCTCCCTGGCGCGGGCGTGGCGTGATCGCGAATGAAACTGCGATAGAGATCAAGCATTTCCCTTATGCACTTCCAGGAATCGCGAAGGAATGTGAGATTGTCACGGACGAATTGCGTAGGTGTATTGATTTCGTGCGCAATGCCCGCGGCCAACTGACCGATGCTCTCCATCTTCTGAGCTTGTTGCAACTGCCCCTGAATCATTCGGCGCTGACTGATATCCCGCGTGAAGGCGAAAAGGTATTCCTGCCCATCGAATTCCAAACGATTTGCCGTCACTTCGATCGGGAAGATACGTCCCTCCTTGTGTCTCTGCTGCGCCTCGAAATTCATCGAGTGGCATACTTTGAGCTCTTCCCAGAGGCTTTGCCATTTTTCTTTCGAAAAAGATGGGTCGATATCCGGGATGGAGAGACAACCAAGCTCTTGACGGGAACGTCCCAGCGCGCGGCATGCCGCCTCGTTGGCGTAGAGAATATGGGCTTGCGGGTCAACCCAAAACACGCTATCGGAAGCACTCTCCACAGAAAACCTTGTAAAACGAAGATCCCTTTCCGTCTGCTTGCGTTCCGCCATCTCGCGCGCCAGGTGCCAGTTGGACTCTTCCAGGCTGGCCGTTCGCTCCGTGATCCTGATTTCCAGTCTCGCGTTGAGTTCGCGTAGTTCATTTTCTGCCGCTTGCCTGTGCTCCATTTCGTGAGCGATCTTGCGAATCACGACAGCAGCGAGGCCGAGCGCCAGCAGGATGGAGAGAGTCGTCATGACGACGACCCGTTTGCAGGCGGAACGATATCCTGCTGTGCTGCTATCCAGTTGCCCGTTCATTTCGTCAGTTTGGAAATCGGCATAAGACCGGAAGGAAGCATGGTAGGTCGCGAACCGCGGAGCTGTATCGTTAATCAGGTATTCCTGCGCAGTAGACAGCTTTCCTTCGAGCAGGAGTCGGGTGGCATTCTGGTAACTGGCAGTGTATGACCTGCTGGCCTCGAAGAGTGCGTCGAGGCGGTCGCGCTCCGCAGGGGAGTTCACGCGCGTCTCGAGTTGGACGAGAAGACCGGAGATTTTCCTGCTGTTTTCGTCGCGTTCGGCGAGAAGTGCCTCACATTGCGACCGATCCTTGCCCAGAAAGAGCCGAAGGTTGATCTGGGTGTTCCGGGAGGAATAGTCCAATGCCTCCCTGCTGAGCTTTACATCTGTCCACTGCTCGGCCGCGATATTTTTGGCAGCTACATTCAGTTCGTACATGGCACGCATGCTCAATGCGCCGACGCATGTGATGAACAGCGTGAGCAATAGAAACACGATCAGCAGACTGGCGATGATGGATCTGTCGGTCATGTGGAAGGGCACAGATGCGCGGCCCTCGAACCCGCACGTGAGCGGGGTTTACGACAAATCCATCGGCTCAGCGAGAGGATTCTTCAACCGCTTGTTTGCCCAGATCGCTAAAGTCAGATGCCGAAGTGCCGATCACATATCCGAGTCGAACGGAATCGTCTCAGCCTGATTTTGGAGGAAAACGATGGCGTTGGTAACCTGGGATCAATCTTACAGCGTGAAAGTTTCGAAGTGCGACGACGACCACAAGAAGCTGTTTTCGTTGCTTAATGCCCTGCATGACGCCATGAAAATGGGCAAGGGATCACAAGTGGTGGCGCAGACCGTAAAAGATCTGGCGGACTATGCCAAGTACCACTTCTCGCGTGAAGAAATGCTGCTTCGCCAGACTAATTACCCGAAGCTCATTCCCCATCAGGAACAACACCAGACTTTCGTTAATAAGGTGCAAGAATTTCAGTCGGATCTCAAAGCTGGCGATCTGACGCAATCCATCACGGTGCTCGAGTTTCTCAAAGACTGGCTGGCTAGCCACATCAAACAGGCCGATCGGCAGTACTCCGACCATCTCAATGCCAATGGGATCTCGTGAGGAATTTACACCGACAAAGACATGAGAAATTAGTGCGCGCTTACCACGTCTCGCCCCGATCGTTAGCGCTGGTCTTACAAATTCACGCGTATCGATAGGTGCACTCCAAGAGTTCCCATTGCTTGCCGAGAGTGGACGATAACGTCCAGGGTCGCCTGGCTGGTGCGAGCAAGTCTAGTAGGGACTTCCGAGTTTCCGTCCGGCAGCCTCCATCATGATCGCGAATCCCTGTGCCTCGGTCGAGGTCCCCGACCGATCGAAATTCGGCGCCCCACAAACGTGCTGCACGTACCCGAACCCATCCATTTGCGAGCGCGCAGCGGTGCGCATTCGATCCGCTGCAACCCGATATCGCTGTGGCAGCCATCCATCGAGCACCCCGCTGTAGATGGCAAATGCAAGCATCTGCGCAAGGTTGGTCTCTAGGAACGTTTCGGGACGGTCCACGACATCGTGAAATAGCCCGTCGGGCCGCTGATGCGCGATACAGCCGTCAATTAAATCGGTGGCAAACGCAACCAGACGTTGCCGATCCTCTCGGCGATTGTTTGGCAGAACTCGAATCACCCGGGCAAGTCCAGCCGCCGCCCACCCGTTTCCGCCACCCCAGAAGTCTTTTCGGTTCTCTGCTTTCTGGCCGTCGTCCCAGATATGCGCCAGCAGTTTCTTCCCGGGATCCCACAGCCGCTTGCGATACCCATCGATCTGCAGTATGGCTTCGTCGTAATGTCCCATCGCCGCCAGAAAACAGGGGGCGCTGAAATATCCATCCGACCACACCTGCGGACCTTCGAAGATGTGATACAGCGTGCCATCCGGCGCACGCGGCGCCTTATGCAGGATCCACTCCAGCATGCCGAGCACGGCATCTTTGACCTCGGCATCGCCGGTAATCTGGGCCGCGCGCCAGTATGCCTCGCCCCCCATGGCGGGGTCGGTGGGACTTCCTGCATCGACCACCCCCAGCCGTCCATCAGAAACGCGTTGCACAATGGCAGCCTTCGTCAGCAGAACGACATTCTCATCATCGCCAGCCTCGAGAAATGCCTGTGCCAGCACACCCTGCTCCCAGTCGCGCCGCTGCATCGCAAGTCCTGCGGCTGCTGCCCGATGGATTCTGCGCTCGCTTTCTCGGGATGTTTCCCCCGCGAGAGCCGGGTAATTCGGAAAACAGAATCCCACTCCGAGAAGTGCCGTATTGCGAAATAAATCTCTGCGGTTCATGGTCCTGACTCTAGTTCACATTCCCGCTACACATCTGTGATCCAAATCAACCGTTCCCAAAATGGGAAACGCTCTCGATTTTTCTTCAACTTTGATTGACTCTCGCGGGACTCTTCTGAAATCCTGAAGTGTGCGCGCGCGATCTTTGAAAAACAGAACTGTTAGTGGGCAGCGTTTGTAAGTCGCCGCCGATCTTGAGGCCCAATGGTGTCATGCTGGGCGGAACCGGAGTGCACCTAGGCCAAACTCCGGCGGAGTCAAAACGTCCCTACATTTGGCAACCGCCGCGGAATCGCAGACTAAGTCGTTGCGGCTCAAGATTTTGCCCCTAAGTCATTGAGTCCCATAGATTACTTCGGAAATTTCCGCTAAAGGCATGAATATACTTGAGGCACATGTTAAAGTCTAAGGATGACTGTCGAGCATAGACTTACCGTAGGCTTTGACGACCTAAAGGGCATAGTCTTCGAATGTAAGCATTCCGGTTGCACTGCGCGGGCCTTAGTTTCTCCAGATCATTCTAAAGTGCCAGAACGCTGTCCTGGTTGTGGCAAAGAGTGGATGCGCCAAGAGGTGCTGTCAGATATCAGCGTGCGGTCATCCGTTTACGTCCCAATCTAATTGAAAATATAGCGAAGCTCAGAGCGCAGGACTCCTAGTCACGGACCAAAGTTCCGCATTTGCTAGAATTCGACGAACCGCATTAGAAAGGAAAACCGTGTTCTACCAGGATAATTCCGGTCGCATGATATGCAGTTGCGGAAAAGCTGTGCGGGAACACACATTGGACGAACTTGATAAATGCCGCCCCAAAATCAGACAGGATGCCTCGGGAAATCTCTTTTGCACTTGCGGAAAACCTGTAGCGCAACATACTCGCGCGGATTTCCGCAGATGTGCCCCTGAAAGCATTCTTGTAGATGACGGCGAACATTTCTCGATCAGATTTGATATGGTCAGGACTGCTTGCGCGGTCAAAAACGTAAAGATAATCTGGTAGGAAATGTAATGATTCGCCATCGAATGCGGCGAGTTGCCAACTTACATTCGCATTGGCGGCAGCCTTCTTGAGTCTTGCGATTTCCGAGCCACTAACGCCAGCTTTTCCACCTTTCAGTTGAATTAATCGAATCTCTACCAGATCAGCATTCTTGCGAGCGAGACGGAACGCGATAGCGTCAATGATTCCTGTACGCGGCGAACCTGTCACGCCCTCAAAGAGCGCGAGTTTCCATCCGTGCTTGTTGCAGTACAAGCGTAATGCTTCTTTGCTTGCGGCCTCGGCAGCGCGAGCCTTAGCGAATGCACTCATAGTTCGCCGCGTGCGCCACGATTTTAGAGCAGCTTCATGTCTATCAGATTTCTTTGTCATAAGTCGCTCAACCAATAGATAAAATTGCCCGGCGCTTCTATCTGTGAACGAAATAAGCATCTCTGGAAGTAAAGGCTTTCAAGTGCATCAGCAGCTTGCTTCATCGTTAGGCCAGTACCGGAAGCTACAGTTTCTACTAGTGATTTTTTCTCTTTTCTCATGAAGGCTAAGACGAGTTCTTCATGCTTACGGCGTTCCTGTCTCTCATTTTCCGCCGATGAACTAATACCGATCTGAATCGTTGGATTGAGGTTAAATTGAGGATTAATCTGTGGGTTCACCTGGATCGAAGTGTCTACCCCTGCTCTTGGTGGCGAGTCAGGCTTACGAAAGAAAGCAAACGCGGCAAGTAGTAGGGCAAAACCTATACCGATCATCCAAAGGCCAGCATTTGGCCCCTTGAAGTACCAGAGAACTCCGCCAGCAATGATGTTGCTTGCAAGACTCACCATTAACCCCTTAATCGACATGAGTGCTTTGCAATGGAACACTCCCTGCGCTACACTCAGGATCGGAGTGTCCGTCAAGCCGCTCCTTTTCAAAAGATCAACGCAGGTCCGATTTACGGTCGGGCCTGCGAAGGTAAACATGAAAAATCAAGCCGAACATACAGAAGGCCCGAATGCGCGAAAGAATTTCGAGCAAACCATGACTACTCTCTTCCGCGCTCCGAAGCCCATTCCAAGAAAGCCAAAGAGCGAAACTACAACGCACAAATCCAAGAAGGCCGACAAAGATTAGAACGGCTCAGCCGTCCCCGTCTCTGTCGCCGCGTGATGTGGCGAGTCGCTCTTTCCGGTCAGATCGCTGTACGTCAATCTTCGCCCTACAATTAGCCGCATAGCTTGCGTGAATCGCTCGCCATCCGTCATCTTCGTGCGATCCTCGCGCTTGCGATGGTTGAAGCGGAAAGCCTGCTCATCGACATAGCGGGAGAGATGGAACGGCTCAACGCAAACGTAGGTGCCTTTAAGACCTCGCTTCAGAAGCGACCAGAAGTTTTCCATTCCATTCACGTGCACGCGGCCTCTGACGTAGGCTTCAGTTTTGTTCACCACGTCATGCACAAAATGCCAGTTCAGGCGTTCATAGCCTACCGCGTCATCCGTGTACACGGTCGAGCCGTACTTAATATTTCGGAGAATGGCGTTCTGCAACGTCTCGCGCTTTACGTCTGGGACAACTGTGGCGCGCACTTTCCGCAGATCGCGGTCGAGGATGCCTTGCACTACTGTCTTCCCGCCATCGCGGCCACCGCTCTGTTGGTAGCGCAACTTTCGGTCCTTATGCATGTTCTGGACGCGTCCGCCGATGAACGTCTCATCGGTTTCGAGTTCCGAGCCTTCGCCGCCGAGCTTCCCGCTGCCAAAAGTCGGTTCCTTCAGAGCTTCACGAATGCGATGCAGCATGAACCATGCGGACTTTTGAGTGATGCCGAGCGCTCGCGCCAGTTCGTGAGAACTAATTCCGTTTTTGCAGTTGGACAGCATCCAAACTGCGGTCATCCATTTATCGAGACCAAGAGCGGAGTCTTCGAAGATGGTTTTGACTTTGACGGTGAACTGCTTTTTGCATCCGTAGCAGAACCACAGACGACGGGTTTTTACGAAGGAATTTTTCTCGGAGCCACAGCGAGGACACACTACCTTGCCATCCGACCAGCGAAGCTGTTTAGCATACTCGAAAGCCCGGTCAGGATCGGCGAAGTACGTGATGGCTTCTTGGAGTGTGTTCGGTAGCTTCATGTACCGAACTTTATACTAAAACCACATGTGTGTCAAGTAATTTATTGCCCCGCTAAATCACTGAATCCAATAGACCGGGGGAGGGGGGGAGGGGGAGTAACAAAAAGATAAATATCCCCGATCGTTCCTTGAGCTAACCTCGCCCGAAGCTCAAGCCCGCAAGCCCTGAAGCCTTCGCAATGTCCACACCTTTGCTTGCCACCAGTACGTGAAAGCTCTCTCCCATCCCCGCAGGCGTAACCAGGTGCTTCAGTTGCAGCGCAACCTTCGCCCGCTCCTGCGGCAAGCGGCAATCCTCGAAGGCATCGCCAAACTGATTCGCTTCACCAATCCCCAGTAGACACTGGGATTGCGTGATCAACTTCTGCACCTGAAAGCCGTGCTTTTCGGCGATCGCCGCCAGTGCAGTGAAGTTCACATCTGCCGTAATGTCCTGTTCTCCTGGAGCTTCATATGGATTCGCGCTCATCGAATGCTGACGGATCGCTTTCAATGTTCCGCGATGCCTGCCCGCGAGTTGCTCGTCGCGCGCGTAACCGTAATCGATCACAACCAGAAAACCGCGCTCGATCGCTGCTTCCTCAGCCATGTGCGCAATCGACGCGAACGATATCTCGACCCGCTCGCCAGCGTCCGGATGAATCGAGTAGCGGTCGAGGAACTCCAGTTCCTCTGCCGAAGACGAAACCCATGTCTCGACGAAACGCCCATTGCGCACATCGATCCGCAGCGACCCTTCCCGACTGATGATCTCCACAGGCATCGCGTCGAAAAACTCATTGCCAAACACGATTGTTGAATGGCTCTGCAGCACATCGCTTTGGTCTGGACCGCCCTGAATTGGAGTGCGCTGGGTCGGGCTGCTTTGAGTCGGATTCCATTGCGATAGGCTGCTTTGAAAGCGCGCGACTTCAGTCGCACCGCTCAGTTCCCCAGAAGAATAGACTTTGGTCCCTGAGGTCGCGAGCGCGGCCTTCCCGGACTCAAGATGCTTCCTCAGTGTCTCCTCAAGCCGCGCGTGCAGCGCATGCGATTGTTCGACCAGTTCGTATCGCAGCGCCCAGAAGAACGCCGGGAACTTCTTCTCCGACCAGTCCAGAACGTCGCGCGCAAACAACCCTCGTCCCGGACCAAGTTCTCGAATCGTGATCTGTTCCGGCGACCCCAGCACTCGCCACATCTCGTCGAACTGCCGCGTCAACAAACGCCCGAAGACTGCATGCACATCGCTGGACGTGTAAAAGTCGCCAGCCTTCCCAAACTGTGATGCATTGCGTGAGTAATAGCCGAAGTCCAGATCGTAAAGGCAGAGCTCCATGTAGCGGGAGAAGGGAATTGGTCCACGCTCGGCGATCTCCGCCTCGATCTTGCGCCGCAGTTCGATCACAGTCCTTTTGTCTGCCGCTCCTTGCGGTCTTGCGGAGTGCGAATGAACATCTCCACAAAATAGTCATGCAGCGCATCGTAGAGCTGACGCTGAAAGCTCCACTCAAACTGGGGATCATCAAGATCGCGCGGATGCAGATCGAAGTAGTAGGTGTGAACGGGGACGCTCTCATCCTTGAACTGGATGATGACTTCCACGCCCTCGCCCTTGGCGCGCGCCGAGAACCTCAGCAGCGGATGCTCGTAAAGCCGAAGCTGCGCGAGCACGCGATCAAGCCGGATCTGTGAGTTTGACATTGCCGAGATTGTAGCGGTTGGAAACAGATATTGCCCCCACGCCTCCGGGGAGGAGCGTGGGGGCCCCGGGTAACGTTCAGGCGAGGGGTCTCAATCCCGCCCAACCATCTGATCAGAAGTACGCAGCCGGGCACGTGAAAGTTCCCTACTGCATGCGCTTGGTTAGACCCGAGGCAGGAAAAAAGGTTAGCTTCGGCGACGGCTGAGCCGCCCTCACAATGCACAAGAGCCGGTTACTGTTGTTTTTCTTTCGGACGTTCGTACGCTTTCTGCAAATACTTCCGGGCTTCTTCGAGAGCGCCGAACGTATCGTCGTTGGTTTGCAGCGCCTGGCGGTATTGACCGACCGCGCGTTCGCGCTGGCCGGTGATGTCGAAAATCTTTCCGAGTTGGATGCGGCTCCAGACTTCCGTCCAGCGCGGATCGCCATCGCCGTCGAGCGCAGCGCGATAAGCATTCGCAGAGGATTGGTAGTTGCGCTGATAGAAAAAGATCTCGGCGATGCGGTAGTGCGCGAGCGAACTGTTCTTGTTGAGATCAAGCGCCTTGTTGAACTCGGTAAGGGCGCCGGACAAATCCCCCTGCTGCTGCATTGCCTGGCCGCGAAGGATGGAAGACCGCAGTTTCACATCACTTGAATTTGTGAGCACGTGGTGATCGGGATCAACCGAGATGCGGCGCGGCCGGCCGAATGTTTCGATGGTGAAGGGTGAATTCGTTCCCACGACCTCGATGCGCTTGTTCTCGGTTCGGCCGTCGGTGTCAATTCGCAGGTCGACCGGCATGCGGAACAGGTCAAGGTCCTGCGCAATCTCGCCAGTGACGCGAAATCCGGGACTCTTTTCTTCCTTGGCCTTATCGTCCTTCACAGCAGCTTGCGCAGGGGCACCTCCCAGACGGTAGGTGGTGTACTTCACTTTGAACTCGGGCGCGCCCGTCGAGTCGAGCCATTGCGAGAAAAACCAGGTAAGTTGGTCGCCATAGTTCTTCTCGGCGATGGTTCGAAAATCGTCGGTGCTCGCGGATTTTCCCGCGTATTCGCTGGCGAATTCGCGCATCGTTTTGTTGAACTTGTCCTCTCCGAGCACCCAGCGGAGCATGTGCAGGATCATCGCTCCCTTGTCGGTTGTGAGCGACTGAAATTCTGTGGAGAAGGCGTCGAGCTTGCTGGCGCTGGATAGCGGCACGGTGTCGTAGGCGAGCGCTCCCACCGACATGTCTTTGACGGCTTCTTCGAGCCCTGCGGCGCCAGCCGCATTTTCGACATACAAGGCTTCAGAATAGCGAGCGAATCCGTCGCTGATCCACCAGTCATCCTTGGTCGCGGGACTCACTAACGCACCCCACCACTGATGTGCGATGCCGTCGGCCAGAAGGCGGTAGTTGGTTTTCTCGGTAATGGATGGGCCGGCAAGGCCGACAACTTCCGGAGCCCACGTGTAGGGAAGAGTGTCTCCCGGCAACTCGACGACATTCAGTCTCGTGGAAGGCAGTGGGCCGTACAGCGTCGTGAAATAGGTGAATTCCTGGACGGCGGTGGTGGTATATGCCGGAGCAACGCTCTGATGCGTTGGCTTGAAAAAAACGTGCAGGTCCATGCCGGCTTCGTCGCTCCTGTGCTCCTGGAAGATTCCGGCGACGATGGTGCCCGGAAAACTTGGCTTATCGTAAGTGAAAGTGAAGGTCTTCGTTGGCAGAACCGTGGCGGCGGCTTTTTTTGCCGGAGCAACGCTGGAGACCGCAGCTTTTCCGCTGCCGACTACCAGCATATGCGCGGGAAGAGTGATGCTGATCGTCGAAGTGAAGCGATTCAGGCCATAGCCACTGACAGGGAACCAGCGTCCGGCATAAAGGAGATAGGTCGTATCGTCGCCGATGTAAGCCAGATCCAACCCGGGTACCGGGCTGTTGTCGGCGTTTTCGAGTCGGCCCTCGTAGTCGAAGGTTAACGTGGTGGAAGCGTCCTTCATCAGGCCACTGGGGAGGGGCACGCGTACGGTCGAATCCTGAGTGACGCGTTCAGCCGAGAGCAACTGGTTCTTGTCGTCAACGACTTTTGTTACCCGCAGATCATTGTGAAGTTCAAATACAGCTACGCTCAAGTCCTGAAGGGCAGTAAATCTGACCTTGGCGCGCGCGGTGATCTGGTGCAGATGGGGTTCGAGGGTGGCATCGATCTGGTAATCGTCGACACGAAGCCGGGCCTTCTCCGCGGCCCACGCAGGTGCCGCGGCCACGACCAAAAGGCATAAAGTCAGGGAACTAGTAAGGACGCACAGGCCGCGTCGCAGGTCGATCAGCATTCAGGAGGATCTCCGGGAAATGATAACCCATTTCCTATGATGAAGATTCTGACGCAAAAGATGCTGCGAGCACAAGGCTATCACTGCAGTGGGAGAAACGAGTGGTTTCCCGCTGTCCCGCCAAAACCCAGGCTGCGCTTATTGAGCGGACTGATCGTGCACGTGTGGCGTCAGCTTCTTTGAGAAAAATTCCTGAAAAACCGCGGCAGCAGCGCTCCCTCCGATCCCAATCAAGGTGTTCTCGAAGGTCAGGGCGACGCCATTACGGTCCGATGCAGGATAGTAGAGGTTCGAGAGGCCTCCGGCGGCGAGGCTGCCGAGAACGTTCGAGTAGTTGGGCTGCCAATGTCCGTTATCTCCCTTGCAAATAACGGCATTGGCGACCGCATAGAAGAATCTGGATTTCTTGCTCCCGGTTCCCTTGTAAAAGTAGCGCGGATCTTGTTTCAGAAGCGTTGGGAATATCGCCCCGCCGAAAAAAGTCCCAGAAACAAAATCGGCGTACGTGGCGCCCAAACGCTTGGCGTAACCTTGTGCTCCCTGTCCATACCCACTATAGGAGTCGGCGGCCTGTTCGATACCGGCGGTGAAGCCGGCGATTGCCAAGGAAAAGGGGTTGAATGCGAACTTCCAGCCCAACTGAAATTTCTGCCGCGTATTGAGTGGCACGGCGTCGGGAACATAAACGACGTAGTAATTCGGAACCACTCCCAAGATGCGCTGCTGTTCCTGGACATGTATCTGTTGTTCGGCGATTTCCTCGCGGGTCTGTGTCACGTTCACTTCGATGGTTGTAGCCACTACAAGTTGAACCGGGGGGATGGCGTCGTCTATGCCCCGTTGCAAGGTGCCGCTTTGATGTTTGGTCGCAAAGCCAGGCGCTGAATATGAGAGATCATAAGAACCCACCGGGACATCTTTGAACGCATAGCTACCGTCGCCGCCTGACTGAGTTTCGGTATTAAACGATCCTTCGGTGAGAACGATTTTCACATTCGGAATCGCGGCGCCATCTTTATCGATTACTGTGCCGGTGATGGTGGCCGTCCTGGACGAATGTTCACTGTCAGGAGCAGAGGCGCCATCGGTCGCAGCGACTGAAGGAGTGGACGGCGATTGGGCCCGCAAGGGAAGGGAAACGAGTGCAAAAGTTGTGACAGCCAAGGCAAGCCGCAGGGTGGCGGGGCGAATCCTCCAAAGTGGGGGATGACCCGAGGCTTCGATGTCGCCGCACAACTGCTCCCATTCGATGGCTCGCTTCCCGGGCACAGATTCAAGCTCCTTTGAAAAAATAGCCTTGCTTAGGTGACGCAGGCAACTCCGAAGTCCTTGGACCCTCCACATTTCTACTATCAACGACGGACGGGATCGTTTGGAGATTACCGCTGTACAGGTATAGATGCGTCCTGGGTGGGAAGAGTCAAAATGATTTGGGCGGCTCGATCTGCTGGATGAACAGCGGAATGGCCATTCTCCGGTCCTCGCAGTTTCGCTTTCACCTCGGCTAGTCCCTGGAGCATGCGGTCGCGGGCAGGACCGTCAGGCAATATGTCCTGCAGTCGGGACACGACATTGGGGGCCGTAAAGTCATGCTGCACAAGTTCTGGCACGACTTCCTCTCCCACGATCAGGTTGACCATGGCAAATCGCGGGACTTTCACTCTGGGTTTTCCGAGAATGTATGTGAGGGGAGAAACGCGGTAGACCATGACAAAGGGAGTGTTCATCATGGCCGCCTCGACGGTGGCGGTGCCGCTGGCGACTATGCCCGCGCGAGAATGAAACAGTGCTGGCAGGGCTTCGGGAACCAGGTTGATTCTCTGTTCTCCGATCAAGCTATGCAAAAAGTCACGATCCAGCGTTGGGGCCACCGGGAGTAGGAACTCATATTGACTGCCCAGCAGAGCTGTCGATTCCAGGATCATGGGAAGGTTCATGCGGACTTCTTTCACGCGGCTGCCGGGCATGAGCGCGATCCAGTTCTTGGCAGCGTCTAGGTTGAACTGGTTGGCGTAGTCGCCGCGTGCGATGGTCGGGTACGGAAGCTCTGCGAGGGGATGTCCGACGAAGGTGGCATCAACACCCCGGTCACGATAGAACTTCTCTTCGAAAGGGAAAATAACCAGCGCTTTATCGATGTAGTCCCGTAGCAGGCGGACGCGTCCCTGGCGCCAGGCCCAGAATTGTGGGGCGACATAGTAGATAGTCGGTATGCCGCGCCGCTTCATTTGCCGCGCCACGCGCCAGTTGAAGGCGGGCGAGTCGATTACGATGGCGAGATCGGGCCTGCGGCGATCGGCTTCGCGGATGAGGTTCTTGTAAAGGCGCAGGATTTTGGGAAGATGGCTGAGGATCTCGGTGATACCGACGACTGCTAGGTCCTTGGTGTCGATAACGGTGTCGCAACCGGCGGCGCGCATGCGGTCTCCGCCGACCCCAAAGAATTCCAACGGGTTTGTTGTGGAGGCTGTCCCCACACGTGAATACACGCGGCGCAGCGCATCAATCAGCTGCGCGCCGTACATTTCTCCGGACGCTTCCCCGGCAGATATCAGAATAAGCACGGTGCAATTGTAAGGGAGTGCGGCTTCCGTTTTGTGCCGAGTGGACCAGCCGAAGCTTTCTCGGCGATCTTCGCGAATCCCTGGCGTTCTCTGAGGTTCAACTTTCGCTTTACCGCAGAGAACGCAGAGAAAGGCCGCGGAGATCGCTGACTTACTTGATCTCTACCTGGTCGATTTGGAATTCGAATTTCCCAGGCGGCTGGGACGCAGCGAAGAGAAACTCCATGATGTCGCTGCCATCCGTTTGAAAAGTGGTGAAGGGGAACGTGTATTGTTTCCATTCCCTGGTGGCCACAAACGAGGTCATGGCCGGCATGCCGTTCTGGCCTGAACGCGCCGCCGTCAGGACGACAAGAATGTAGGAATCGCCATCTCCTTTGGCCCAGAAGCTGATTTCCTTCTTATTCGAAAGATTGGCCGGTTCCATAGGAGCGCTGGCGGGTGTGAACATCGCTCCCGCCCAGGAGAACTGTCCGCCGCCGGGGATGATTTCGCCGGAGACCTTCAGGGCGCCTTTCGAACCGTCTGCGCCGGGTTCCGCGATGGCGAGGGATGCTTTGGACTTCCCGCCAGTCATCTCATCGGTGTTCACTATCCAGGAGCCGTAATTAGAGGAGACCTTGCCTTCGTCGAAGGTGCTGACCACACCCGACTCTGAACCTGCTGGAGGTGGCGGTGGTAGCGGCTTGCCGGTCTCGCCATGCGGCCCGAGCACTGTAAGGGCAACGCTGCGGGTCTGGTCCGAACTGGGCCCAACCATCAGGTCAAAGACTCCGGGCTCAACGACACGGTGCATATCGATGTCGAGCATGCTGAGCATCTCGGGCGTAACGTTGAACACGACAGTTTTCTTCTCGCCCGGCTTCAACGTGATTCGCCGAAAAGCCTTCAGTTCCATGACAGGACGCGTGATCGAAGCGACGCGCTGGTGAATGTAGAGCTGTGGGACTTCATCCCCTTCTCGCGATCCTGAGTTGGTCAAATCCACACTGACTTTGGCAGTTGCACCGGAGATGATTTGTGTGGGTTCAACGCGCAGGTTATCGAAACTGAACGTTGTGTAGCTCAGGCCGTAGCCAAACGGGAACAGAGGCTTGCGCGTGCTGAAAGCGTAGGTTCGATTTGCCGAGGGCTTGTGATTGTAGAAGTCGGGGAGATTGCCGACGGACCGCGGGAAGGTGATCGGCAATTTTCCGCCGGGATTGACATCGCCAAAGATCACGTTTGCAGCAGCGGTACCGCCCTCCTGACCGAGATACCAACCTTCCAGAATGGCTGGGACTTTCTCGGCGATGTAATTGACCGAGAGCGGACGACCATTGATGAGAAGGACAACTGTGGGCGTGCCGGTCTCGACGACGGCTTTCACCAAGTCGTTCTGCGCTCCGAGCAGTTCGAGGGAGTCGCGGTCGCCAAGGTGATTTTCGGACCAGGCTTCGCGATTGGTCGATTCGTTTTCACCGACTACCAGAATCGCAACGTCCGACTTCTTTGCTGCTTCGGCAGCCGCCTTCACGTTGTCGACTTGCGTGGCCGGATCGATGAGTTTCACGTCGTTGGCAAACCATCCGTGCCAATCGTTTTGGTCGGTGATCTTGCAGCCTTCGGCATAAACGATGCTGGCTCTATTGCCAACGCGATCCTTGATGCCTTGCAGAAGGCTGACGCCATGCAGTGGGTCGCGGCTGTATCCACCGAGGTGAACGCCAGCGGCATTGGGACCGATTACCGCTATCGTCTTGAGCTTCGTGAGATCGAGCGGGAGGAGGTTCTTGTCATTCTTGAGCAGGACGACTGCTTTTTCTGCTGTCTTCAGCGCCAGGGCACGGTGTTCGGCGCTATTGGTGGTTCTTTCGGCGTAGTCGGGTTCGACGTACGGATTATCGAAGAGGCCGAGACGGAACTTGGTTGCGAGCACGCGCGCGACGGCGCGATCCACCATCGCTTCCGGGACCGTTCCCAGCTTTACCTGCCAGAGCAGCGTGCGATACACGGAGCCGTCGGAGAGGTCGTAGTCGACGCCCGCTGCCAGGGCCATGCGCGCGGCATCGGCATTGTTAGCGGCGATGTGGTGGGTTTCGGTGAGCATCTGAAGGCCGTTGCCGTCGGAAGTGATGTAGCCGCGGAATCCCCACTCCTGGCGGAGGACTTTATCGAGCAGCCAGTGGTTGATGTGGGATGGGACGCCGTCGATTTCGTTGTAGGAGGCCATCACGCTTGCGGCGTGGGCTTCCTGAACCGCGGCTTGAAACGGCACTAGGAAGTTCTCGCGAATGATGCGTTCGGAATAGTTGCCGGGAGCGGTGTTGGTGCCGCCTTCGGGCTGCCCATGAACCGCGAAGTGCTTGGCCGTGGCGGCAACGTGATGGCGGTTGATCAGGAACGAATCGCCTTGCAGTCCAGTGATGGCAGCCACTCCCATGCGGGCGGCCAGGAATGGATCTTCGCCGTAGGTTTCTTCGGTGCGGCCCCAGCGCGGGTCGCGGGCGATGTCGAGCACGGGAGTGAAAGCTTGGCCGACGCCGGCCGAGGCGGCTTCATCTCCGGCAGCGGTGAAGACCTGTTGCACGAGGTCGGGATCCCATGTGCTGGCGAGGCTGAGGGCCTGCGGGAAGCTCGTGCTGCCATACTCCATGAATCCGTGGAGAGCTTCGCCCATGAAGAGTTCGGGAATGCCTAGGCGCGTCTTCTCTTTCAGATAGCGCTGCACGCCGTTGCGCAGGATGGCGGCTTTGCGGGCGGGGAATATGAGGTCGGGGTCGTACCAGCGGCTCATCATTGCGCTGGCGGATTCATCGGTGAATGTTCCGGTTGGATCGACGACGTGGGTAGCGCGGTCCGCCGGGGGCGCGATCTGGGCGATTTTTTCTTCCAGTGTCATGCGCGAGAGCAGGTCGGCGACCCGATCATCGAGGGGGAGGCTGGGGTTCTTGTACTTCGGCGTGTTGTCGGGTGGAGCGGGTTTGGGTGTTGCGGCTTTCATTTTGTCTTGCGCGATTAATGAGATCGAATAGAGCAGGATGAAGCATAGAAAAAGGCGGAGAAGAATATCGTTTTTTTTCATACGAGGAAGAGCATCCTCCTTGGGACGGATAATGCTACTCCTAATAACGGGCGGGTGTCAGTGAAAGTGCCGGTCGCAGGAAATGCTAATCGTCCGCGCTGACCGTGAACTCCCCTGCATTCGAGGGTGCTCGAGCCACGTTTTCGATTTCCTGATCCTTGTACTGCAGTTGATACAGCTTGTAGTAAATGCCCCGGTGGGCGAGAAGTTCCTGGTGGGTGCCCATTTCGCGGAGCAGGCCTTTGTGCATGACGAGAATCTTGTCGGCACGCTGAATGGTCGAGAGGCGGTGGGCGATGATGAGCGAAGTGCGTCCTTCGACCATGCGGGCGAGGGCGTCGCGCACGCGGAATTCGGTCTCGGTGTCGACGCTGGAGGTGGCCTCATCGAGGATCAGAATCTTCGGATTGTGCGCCAGGGCGCGGGCGAAAGAGATGAGCTGCTTCTGGCCGGTGGAGAGCGTCGATCCGCGCTCGCGGACTTCTTCTTCGAATCCCTTGGGAAGAGAGCGGATGAATTCGGCGAGGTTCACGTCTTCGGCGGCCTGCTGGACATGGGCATCCTGAATGCGGTCGGTACCCAGGCGGATGTTGCCTCCGATGGTGCCGGTGAAGAGGAAGGGGTCTTGCAGGACTACGCCGATACGACCGCGCAGGTCGGCTAGGTCCACGTCTTTGACGTCGATGCCATCGATGCGGACGGCGCCTTTCTGGACGTCGTAGAAACGCAGCAGAAGCGAGATCAAGGTGGTTTTGCCGGCGCCTGTGTGGCCGACTACGGCTACGGTCTCGCCGGGTTCGATGGTGAAGGTTACATCTCGGAGTACCCAGTCAGGTTGAGAGACTATGGTTGACCCACCGGCTTTCGAAGGATGGGAAGAACCGTTGCCTGAGGTCGCCTCGGTTCGCTTCGGCAGGTCGGCGGAGGCAGCTGTCTCGACATGGTCGTTGCCTTCCTCAGGAATTTCTCTATAGGCAAACCAGACGTGGTCGAATTCAATTCGGCCTGGGCCTGTGGGTAACTTCGTTACTGTTGGCGAGACTACTTCTACCGGGGTGTCGAGGAGTTTGAAGATGCGTTCGCTGGCGGCCATCGCGGACTGCAGGATGTTGTATTTTTCACTGAAGTCCATGATAGGGCGGAAGAAGCGCATGGCGTATTGCGTGAAGGCGATCAGAACCCCTAGCGAGGCGGCGGTCTCGACGGTGTGGAATGAGACCAGGGTATGGGGATTGAAATCCAGGCTGACGCTGCGGGCGACAACATTGGCAATGACTTCCTTGCCGCCCCACCAGATTACGCAGGCAATGGCAACGGCCGAGAAGAAATCAACCGCGGGGTAGTACACCGAGTACGCCAGAATCGCGTCTTTGAACGCATCCATGTGGCTGCGGTTAATTTCCGAGAAACGCTTGTAGGCGCGACGTTCGCGGTTGAAGAGTTGCAATACGACCATGCCGCTGACATGCTCCTGCAGATAGGCGTTGATTCGGGCAATCGCGGTCCGGATGCGGCGATAGGAATCGCGAACCTTGTCGCGGAAGATCTTTGTCGCGACGACGATGAAGGGAAGCACGGCGAAGGTGATCAGCGCGAGCTTCCAATTCATGCAGAGCATGATCGCCAGAATGCCGACGAGTACGAAAACATCTTCGAAAATCGAGACCACGCCGGACGTGAACATCTCGTTGAGCGCGTCGACGTCGGTGGTGACGCGCGTGACCAGGCGCCCAACAGGATTTTTGTCGTAGAAGGCGACGTGCATGCGCTGCAGGTGGCGGAAGATCTGGCTGCGCAGATCGAACATGACCTGCTGACCAGTCCACTGCATGTAATAGGTCTGAAGGAATTCGAGCAGGAAGGTGAACACCAGCAGGCCGAAGTAGATGGTAGAGATCTGCGCGATTCCGGTGAGCGGGCGCGGGCTGAGCCAACTCCATAGACCCGAAGTTGCACCCTTGGTGGGTGCCAGATAGCGATCCACGGCGACCTTAACCAGGTAGGGTCCGAGAACGTCGGCGAACGATTTCAAAATGATCGAAACAAGTGCGACACCGACGTGCCAGCGATATGGGCGCAGGTAGGTGAGCAGCCGGCGCATCAGGCGGCTGTCATACGCTTTCCCTAATACTTCTTCTTCCTGGGCCATTCAGTCTCGATTACGAGCTGTGCGCAAAATCCGGCTCGCTCTGCTTGCCGGGACCGCGAAGGCGGCTGTCTCTAGCTTTCCTTCAAACGCAGGCAAATTTGGCGAACTGCTCCCTGCCAACAGGGTACCTCAAATAGATGGCCGGAACTGGACTGAAGATGGAAAGGTTTTGGGGCAATCCCGTGCCCACAAACGTGTCGATAGAACGAACGACCCATCACTTCTTGGAGTCTTCCTTTGATGCCGGAGCCACGGTTCCGTACATTATCTTGGGCGGTTCGCAGTTGTTGCTCTTCTCAGTCTTTGCAACTGGGGCCTTGCGCTTCTGGAGGTTCTTCAGGAAGTTCAGAAATGGTTTGAGATCCTTCTCAAAGGGTTTGCGCTCCGCAGCGTTGTTGAAAGCGATATTCTGCATTTCATGTTCACGGGGGACGCTCACAAGGAGTGTATCCATCTCTTTCCCCATCTTGTCCTGCGATAGCTCTCCAGTCTTGATCGCCACAACTTTGCCGTCGTCGAGAATCGCCCCTAATGCCTTGAAGTCCGCTTCGGGAAGAGTGTCTAGAACCACCTTCGTGTCGGTATTACTGCCACCGTCAGTCATCCCTCTGAAATTCCTCTCCATGCGGTATTTCCCGTCGGGATAAACCAATACGCACGTGTGAGTCATTCCCGTGTATGGATCGACCGTGGTTGTTTCGGCGCGCATCACGAAGGTGCGCTCAACCAGGGTCTGTGCGAAGCAGGTGACAACGGAGAAAACAGCTACGGAATATGTCCACTTGGCTTTCATGCGCCGGATTAAAACACGAAAAATCGGACCGCGCCACTGGGAATTCGGGCAGGCGGGAATGTCTCGCCAAGCCGTTTTCGTGGATGGGATAATCACAGTGTGGCGCTAGGTATCTACATCTCGGTGCCGTTCTGCCGGACGAAGTGCAGCTACTGCAACTTCGCGTCGGACGTATTTTCGCGGGCGATGTTCGAGAAATACGTCGATCGCGTCTGCACAGATATCGCCAGAGCCGAGCACACTGCCGCAGAGATGGGTGGCCAGGTTGAGCATGCCGTGGACTCAATCTATTTGGGTGGAGGTACGCCAACCGTTCTTGAATCACGACAGCTGCGGCGCATGTTTGATGCCGTTCGCGCGGCGTTTTCGGTCACTCTGGATGGCGAAATTACGGTGGAGTGCGCCCCTGGCACGTTGACTGCAGAGGTGCTCGACACCCTGCTCCGATGCGGGGTGAACCGCGTCAGTCTCGGTGTACAGTCGTTCGTCGACGCCGAAGCAGCATCGGTCGGAAGGCTCCACAAACGCGCCACGACGCTCGACGACATTGCGCGCCTGCGCGCAGCCGGGATTACGAATATCAACATTGACCTGATTGCTGGTCTGCCGCATCAGACTGCGGAGAGTTGGAAAGTCTCCGTGGACGAGACGATCGCTGCTGGCGTGCCACACGTCAGCGTTTACATGCTCGAGGTGGATGAAGATTCGCGGCTCGGGCGCGAACTCCTTGCTGGCGGAACGCGCTATCACGCCCATTTTGTGCCAGATGAAGAAGCGGTGGCCGATTCCTATACCGCCGCGTGCGAGACGTTAGAGGCTGCGGGCGTCGCACAGTATGAGATATCAAACTTTGCCCGGCCCGGACTTGAATCACGGCACAACCTGAAATACTGGACACGACAGCCGTATTTCGGATTTGGAGTGGATGCACATTCGATGCTGCGGTCAGCTTCAGCAGAGATAGAGGCAGTGCGCTGTGCCACCGTCGATGCTCCGGAAAAATTCACAGCGGGTGGTCCACAGCAGAGAACAGTGGTTTTGAAACAGACGGCGCTGGAAGAAACGTTCTTTCTGGGACTGCGTTTGAACCGTGGAGTAAATCTGCGCGAGGTGGAACACACATTCGGGCCCCGCACGTTGGAAGAGTTTCGTCCCGCGATTGCAGCTTTAATCTCTGACGGACTCGTGCGCATTGATGGGGACAGCATTTGCCTGACTGCTCGCGGTCGCCTCCTCTCGAACGAAGTCTTTCAGTCATTCATCGCACCCGCCAGGGCTGACGTCGGATCTTAAGATTGAGTTTCTTCGAGATGACCGGACAAAGCGGCCCGGCTTTGGATCGGCGGCTGGTTAAGTTGTACCGGCAGCTGGCCGACACTCCTGATGGCACGAGGCATAAGACCGATGAGTTAGCCCGCCGAGCTGCCGTCGAAGCCTACAAGTCAGCACGGTCAATTGTCCATGTGATCTTCGCGACGTCCGGCATTTCACGACCGTCGTCTTTGCCGATCTCCGCCTGGATCAGCGTTTCAAGTTTGCTACTCATCGCGGAGATTAGAGCGGAATTCTTCTCTCGCTCCACCGCGAGGTTATTGGTTTCCAACTTATCTGTCTGCAGATCGAACAGTTCTACGTCATTCACTTTGTAAAGCTCTGCCAGACTGCCGGGTTTGTTGCGATCGACCGGAGCAAAGTACCGGGAGAACTTGTAACGTCCGTCGAAAACGGTCCGAACGCTGCCACGCTTCTTCAGGTCGGGCTTGAAGCCGCTCGCCTTCATGGACTCAGCAGGGTTTTTCCCGGAGGCGATTGCCTCACCCGCCACCGCAATCAGCGCTGCGTCATTGCTGACGAGGCCGCTGTACGTAAAGAGAATTCCCTCACGCGCCGCGTGTACATCTGCTGCGGAAGGGTTGCCCAGGACCGGCATGAGGTTCTTGCCCGGGAGATCGCGGCCGGCGAAATCGCCTCTTTGGGCGTCGGATGCCCCCGCCATCGCCAGGAGGGTCGGGGCCATATCGATGTGACTCGTGAGCGCGCGACACGTTTGCCCGCCCTTGACATCCGGATGATGAACCATTAGCGGGATGTGAATACCTTCTTCATATGCGAACGGCCCTTTGCCGTGTAGCCCGTGAGCACCCGCCAGTTCGCCGTGGTCGGAGGTAAAGACGACAATGGTCCGGTCCGCAAGTCCGAGCGCGTCGAGTTCGTGCAGGATGTTCGCGATCTGCGCATCCATGGTCCGCAGCGAATTGATGTAGAAGTCGTCGAACCGGTGCCAGCGTTCTTCCTCGAGGGGAATGTGGCCAAGGACGTAATCCCACACCTTGAGAAATTCCCCATGCGCTTTGGGACGGCCGGGTGCATCCATGGGTTCACGAAGAGTCATGGCGACCGGCTGATCCCAGGTTGCTTTGTAGAACTCGTGATCGGGCGCGGGCGCTGCGCGTTTCAGGAGTTTGCCGGTGTCCTGCACCTTCTGTCCGGGAGCGTCGGTGTTGAAGTACATCACGTCGTGCGGATTCACGAGGCTGACGAACAGGCTCCACGGCTTGCCCTGGTCCGACAGCGGCTGGCCCACGCGGCGTAACCAAGTGATTGCACTGCCTGCAATCAGATGATCGAACTGGTATCCGCCAAGGGTGTGGCCAATGAGATCGCCCGGACCGGCGAAATCCGAGAACCCGTAAGCGTCCATTTCTTTCGTGAACAGGGTGGTTCCTTCCTGGGTATCAAACTCTTTATTCAAATGCCATTTGCCCTTATAAGCGCTGTAATAGCCTGCCTTGCGGAGCATGTGGCCGATGGTTGGCACATCGGGGGACAGGTTCTTCACCCATGGCATGTCTGTGTTGTCGAACATGCGGTTGTCCGCGGTCTGCAGGCCAGTAAGAAGCACGGATCGCGAAGGCGTACACATGATTGCACTGGTGTAGTGATTTTCGAAGGTCACGCCAGTGCGCTGAAGACGCTCGTGACCTGGCAGAGACAGTCCTGGCGGCAATTTGGAGAAGTATCGCTCTTGGTCGCCAAAGAGAAATAGGATGTTAAGCCCTTGCGCGGAGCCAGACGTTTTCATCAACAGCGGCCCAAGTGGCAAAGGGCTTATTGCCGACCCTTCCGAATTCCAATTGACTAGCGGTGCAACCAATGTTCCGGCCGAGAACAACGTCGCAAATTCCCGCCGCGTCAGACCTTCCTTGGCTTTCGTGTTGCCCATACGAACACCTCCGTAGAGTGTGTGAAAGACTTCACTGCTCGCTCAGCCGAATGATTGCGGCAGCAGCGGTATAGCGCACGACATCCTTCTCATCGTTGAGCTCGGATTCGATCTGCGAAATCACGCTCGGGTCGCCACGCCGCGCGAGGGAGTCGAGCGCCGCTATGCGCACGATCCAGCTCTTGTCCGAAGCGGCATTCACCAGCGCTTCGCCGCTTTTGGGGTCCGGATCGTTGGTGAGTACCTTGGCAGCCGCCGACCGAACGGGAGAAACGTCGTCCTTGGTCAACATCTTGAAACTGCCGTAGGCGAGCCCGCCAAACGGTACAAACCCGATGCCTTGTTCAAAACCAAATTGCGCCATCTTCTTCGGATCGTTGAGCATTTTCTTCTGGCTATCGAGAAGCGAACCACCACTCTTCTTTTCTCCTGTGAGGATGGCGTAGTAGACGCCATAGCCGCGACGATCGCCGAGCGCAATCATGGATCGAGCACACGCCATCAGCACCGCGACTTCCTTTTCATCGCTGAGGATGATCTCGGCGAGTTTCGGAGCTGCGGACTTTGCATTCATCTGACCAAGAGCGTCGGCCGCGGCAGCGCGCACTTCTGGCTTTTCGTCTTGGAGTGCTTTCAATGCCAGATCGGGCGCTTGGGGGTCCTTTTCCAGCAGCCCGAGCATGCGAACGGCAATGGCACGGTCTTCGGCAGTCTTGTCGCCCAAGCCTGCCTGCAGCACCGTCCAGGCTTTACTGGAAGGCGTTTGGGCTTTTGCGGGGTGTATCTGCAGCAACGGCACCAGCAATAGGAACGCGACCAAAGAACGAGAAGCACGTATCCGAACTGCTTTTGCGAGTTGCATCTTTGACCTCCCAACGCGTTGACTCCTGTTTGTCCGCTTGACCATTCCGATTGGACCTTTTGTGTCGCAGTGGCATCTACCTACGCGCTCGGTTGGCCCAGGTGCCAAGCACGTCTTATCGATGATCGCCCGCTTGGGGAAGGACGCGGCGATAGATTGATTGGCAGCAACGGAAACACCATTGTCAGAGTTCCGGGAGGCACTGGGGTTCCGGCCTGTAAGGCAGGATTACCCTTGAGATTGAGCCCGGTCGATTGTGCCTTTGGAAACTTGTGCGAGGACTCCCACAAACAGCAGGAGCATGCACGGTTGATAACCGGCATGCCCAGGTTTGGCCTATCCATTCCTCAATCTTTCCCCCAAACGATGAGCAGAGCCCGAATATATTAGACGGGGTGCCGTAGATGTGACACTGTCAGAGTTGACAGCGCGGATCGAGCCCACGTTTTCTTTTCCTTCAGCTTTTATTTTTTTCTCCAAACCATCCGGTCGGTCGGCAAATCTCAAGTAGCCCGCAGAATCCCCAGTGTTTGTGCGGCACTCCAGCGCTGGTCACCAATTTGTCCCAGGTAACTTCTTGGTGCACGAGACCTGTGTTCTAATCAAAAATTCGGTAGTTTGGCGGCGGTTTGCTAGTGGAGTTCTCGGAGGAGAACGTGGATTTCCAACTGAACGAAGAGCAGTTGCAGTTGAAGAAGAGCGTGCGCGAGTTTGCCGAGCGCGAGATCAAGCCGCACGTGATTGAGTGGGATGAGAAGGGTGAGTTCCCGCTGGCTACGATCAAGGAACTCGGCAAGCTGGGCCTGATGGGTACGGTTTTCCCGCAAGAGTACGGCGGGGCGGGGATGGGCTATGTCGAATACGTGACGGCGATTGAGGAGCTCTCTCGCGTCGACGGGTCTGTTGGGATTATTGTTGCCGCGCATACGTCCCTCTGCACGAATCATATTTTTCTGGCCGGCAATGAGACACAGAAGAAGAAGTACATTAGCAAACTGGCCACCGGGGAATTCATCGGGGCATGGGGTTTGACCGAACCTTCGTCAGGTTCCGACGCCGGCAGTGCGCGGATGACTGCCGTGCGCAAAGGCAATCAGTGGGTACTGAATGGAACTAAGACATTCTGTACGAACGGGCATTATGCCGATGTGGCGGTTGTGTTGGCAGTGACCGACAGGACGGCGCATACGCACGGCATCTCGGCGTTTGTCGTCGAGAAAGACACCAAGGGATTCCGTCCCGGCAAGAAAGAGAACAAGCTTGGATTGCGGGCCAGCGACACGGCGGAACTGATTTTCGAAGACTGCGTTATTCCCGCGGAGAATCTGCTGGGCGGAGAGGGCCAGGGCTTTCCGGACGCGATGCGCGTGCTCGATGGTGGACGCATCTCGATCGCGGCCCTGTCGCTTGGAATGGCCGAAGGCGCCTACGAAGCGGCGCTGAAGTATTCCAAGCAGCGGCGCCAGTTCGGAAAGTCGATCAGCGAGTTCCAGGCGATCCAGTGGAAATTGGCTGACATGGCAACCGAGATCGACGCCGCGATGCTGCTGACGATGCGGGCGGCCTCGATGAAAGATGCGGGGATGAAGACGACGCAGGAATCGTCGATGGCAAAACTCTACGCCAGCGAAGTCGCGGTCAAGTGTGCCAACGAAGGCGTCCAGATTCATGGCGGATACGGTTTTATTAAGGACTATCCGGCCGAGAAGTTTTACCGTGATGTGAAGCTGTGCACGATCGGCGAGGGGACTAGCGAGATTCAGCGGCTGGTGATTGCGCGGCAGCTGCTGAGGGACTAGCTTCACTGTTCGCGTAGTACCCGTCTCGAGCCTGGACGGTCAGGTCTTTTTGCTTTGCCGCAACCTGGATTTTGTGATAGCTGGCGTCATTGCTGGCGACTCGATCGGGCGTGTAACCAAGGTTGTACTGATTGCGCAGTTCCTCGGTAATCTCGGAATAGATCTGATCAATCGGCTTCTTGTTGGAGACTTCAAAGAAGCGTCCTCCGGTTTCCTTGGAAATCCTCTCGAGGATTTTCTTGCCGTCGGGACGTGGTTCGGTGGGGTAGCGCTGGCCGCCGCCGCGGTGTCCGCCGCCCCCGGGAAAACCGATAGTGGGCCTGCCGAAGCCTCCTCCCCTTCCGTACGCCTCGTCATCCTTGAAAAGGATGGAATACACCAGCGTGTTTGCGCGCTGGGCTGACTCGATGGCTGCGTCGAGGCTTTCTTTGCTTCCGGTATCCACGCCGTCGGTGAGGAGCACAAGAGCCTTGCGTCCTTCCTGTTTGCGCACGAGTTCGTCGGAGGCGAGAAAGACAGCGTCGTACAGCATGGTTCCACCACCGTGATGACCACCGTGATGCCCGCCACCGTTACCGCCACCCGGCCAGTTGCCGCCGCCTCCGTTGGTTCCGGTTTGAGTGTATTCGGGGGTGCGAAGAGAATTTAACGCTTCCTCCAATTTTTGATGCGAAGACGTCAGGTCCTGCAACAATTCCACTTCGCGATCGAAGTGAATGATGAAGGCCTTGTCGCGATCTTGACGGACCATCTGGTCCAGAAAGCCATGGCTGGCGCTGCGCTCCTGATCGAGGACGCGGCGCTGGCTCAAGCTGGTGTCGACGAGCAGGCCAAGGGTCAGTGGAAGATCGGTTTCGCGGCTGAAGTAGTGAATGGATTGAGGGCGCCCATCCTCGGTCAAGGTGAAATCGTCTTTGGTGAGATTGTTGACGATCTTTCCGTGCTTGTCTCGGACGGTGGCCAGGACGTTGACCACATTTACCTTAACGGAAATCTTAGTGGCAGGATCGGTGGCATCGGCGGCAGGATTGCTCGTTGGCTGGGGATCCTGGGAGAAAGCGAGGGAGGCAGCGGCGAAAACTATCGTGTACAGGCCTGAGTGGATTCGTCTTATGCGCATTCCGAACGTCCGCTGCCAGGCCATGTTGTCGGAAGGGCTGACCGCGGGCCTCAAGATCAGGGATCAACATCTTGTGTGAAAGAAAAGAAAGCGGATTGGTTGTAAGGGCATGCAGTAAAACTTTGTAAATCGTCTGCAGGCGATTGCTTGTGGCTGTGCTTTACACTGGACGCATCGTGGACAGCGGCGACTCAGTGCTGATCGCGGCCATGCGTTCGGGCAATGCTCGAGCACTGGCCCGTGCCATCTCAACTATCGAGAACCGTGCTCCGGGCTGGTCCGAGCTTCTGAAAGCACTTTTCCCGCACACGGGCACCGCGCGCGTGATCGGGCTAACCGGTGCACCCGGGGCGGGGAAGAGCACGCTGGTCGATCAGCTGGCGCGTCTCTACCGAAAGACAAAGAATCCCGACTCAAACTGCAACGAGCGCGGCTTGACTGGGGCAGCCGACGAAAACTACACGGTCGGGATCATTGCTGTTGATCCTACGAGTCCCTACACGGGCGGGGCGATTCTGGGCGACCGGATCCGCATGCAGGATCACTTTGGCGATCCGGGCATTTACATTCGCAGCATGGCGACTCGCGGTTCGCTGGGGGGATTGGCGCGCACTACAGCGGATGTCTCCACTGTGCTCGATGCGTCTGGACGTGACGTCATCCTGATCGAAACCGTGGGCGTGGGGCAGGACGAAGTCGATATTGTACGGCTGGCCGATATCACGGTGGTGATTCTTGTGCCGGGGATGGGAGACGATGTGCAGACGATCAAGGCCGGGATCATGGAGATCGCCGACATCTTCGTCATCAATAAGAGCGACCGCGAGGGGGCCGAGCGTGTCGAGCGCGAGATCCGGGCGCTACAATCGCTTGCGGTGCGTCAAGATGGATGGACGCCTCCCATCGTGAAGACGGTGGCGAGCGAAGGGAAAGGAATCGAAGAACTGGCCGCCGCGATCTCCGAATACCAGAATTATTTGCAGAAGGAAAATCGTGCACTGAAGAAGAGAATGGAAAACTGGCAAGAACGGCTGGTCGAGATGCTTCGTGAGGCGATGCTCGAGAAAGCACGGGCACAGCTTGGGGATGGCCGCATACAGAAGCTGGCGGCAGAGGTGGCGGAGCACAAGCGCGATCCGTATTCTTTGATTGAGGAGATCGTCGGGAAGGGATTCTAAGATTTAAGATTGCAGATTTTCGATTGCAGATTGAACTGGCGAGATCCAGCTTTCAATCTGAAGTCTGGAATCTTCAATCTGAAATCGCACGAATTCACCCAGGAGACAGGCTTGAATTTCAGCATTGACCACCTCGGTATCGCGGTGAAATCGCTGGCCACGGCGAAGGCGTTTTACGAAAAGCTGGGACTGAACGTGTCTCCCGAGGAAACTGTCGAGCACGAGCGGGTGCGGCTGGTGATGGTGCCAACGGGTGAGAGCCGGCTGGAACTGCTTGAGGCGACATCCGACGATTCGACCATCGCCAAGTTTATAGCCAAGCGCGGGGAGGGGCTGCACCATGTTTGCCTCAGGGTGCCTGACCTTCGTGCGGCCGTCGATCGCCTGAGGCGAGATGGAGTACGCCTTGTGTCTGAGGAGATCAAGATGGGCGCCGGGGGGCATCAGTACGTGTTTGTGCATCCGTCTAGCACCGGAGGTGTCTTGCTGGAATTGGTGCAGGGATAGAGAATTTGCCACAGATTCGGACCGATCTTCGCGGATAACTACTTTAGAGAATGTTGCTCCTGGTTACCGACACTTCCGGCAAGCATGGCAGCGTGGGATTGGTCCGCGCATCGGGTGGCGTTGCAAACGACGACGTTCAGGTGATCGAGTCTGTTCAGCTGGCTGGAGGGACTTTTTCGGCGCAACTCGTGCCCCAGATCGCCGGGCTGCTGGACAAACACGCACTCAGCAAACACGATCTTGATGGATTCGTGGTCATTTCCGGACCAGGTTCGTTTACCGGACTCCGCGTCGGACTTGCCGCTATCAAAGGACTGGCCGAGATTCTGCAAAAACCTATTGTGGCCGTCTCGCTGTTGGAGGTGGTTGCGATTGCCGCCGGTGCCGAGAGCGATGTGCTTGCCCTGCTGGATGCTGGGCGTGGGGAAGTTTACGCCGGTACGTATGAGGTCAGCCGAGATGCGGCGCGGGTTCGCAGCGAACAATTGCTTGCTAAGAGCGAACTTCCATCTGTGGGACCAGGGTTCGTTGTCTCGACTCCCGATCCCGGTCTGGCGGACGCGGCCAGGCAGGCCGGACTGCAGGTCCGGCTTGTGACGGTCGGTGCCGACGCGATCGCAAGGGTAGGACACCGTAAGCTGAAGGCCGGGGAGACCGTGGCTCCCGAGCAGCTTGAGGCCAACTACATCCGTCGCTCGGACGCGGAGATCTTCTCAAAACCAGAGACCAGCAGCTAGCTTCTGGACGCCTCGGGCGGCTGCTGAATTTCGCAGACTGGAATCGAAATTGGCCCACCTCGTACGCAATGCGACTCTCGGCGACGTGCCTGAGATGATGCGGCTCGAGCGGACATGCCCAACCGCCGCCCATTGGACCGAGCAGGAGTATCGGGGCCATTTTGCTCATCAATTGCCAACAACACTGGCTCTCATCGCCGAGACGACTGGGGCTGGCGAGGTCGGGGGATTTCTGATCGCCCGGCATATGCCGCCCGAGTGGGAACTTGAGAACGTCGTGGTAGCTGAAGAATGCCGCCGAAGAGGGATTGGCGCGGAACTGATGCAGGCTTTTCTGGCCCAGGCAAAACAGTTGAACGGCGCAACCGTATTTCTGGAGGTCCGCGAGTCCAATACAGCGGCCAGAGCACTCTACGCAAAGCTCGGTTTTCGCCAGAGCGGGCGACGTAAGTCCTATTACACCACGCCTTTAGAAGATGCTGTCCTCTACACCAAGGACCTTCGCTCGGGCTCGGTGTCAGCATGAGATGCCCTACTTTTTTGGCATTGCCCCGCATGTTACAGCTGTGTTAACGTGGCCTCATAATCTGAGGTTTGGAGGTCTGCCTGGATGCTGACTCCGAGAGACCAACTCCTGACCAGTCACGAGGAATTCCGCAGGCTGGCTCAGGAGCACACGCAGTACGCGCAACGTCTCGAAACTCTTATTCAAAAGCGCTATCTGAGCGAAGACGAAAAGCTGGAAGAAGTGCGGCTAAAGAAACTGAAACTGCGCCTCAAGGACCAGATGGAGTCGATTGAGCGCGAGTATCGGCAGCAATACGGCGTCAACGTAGCCTAGTCATTATCTGACCAAATGATCCGGCGGTTCACCGCCGACGGATTTCTACATCTTCCAGAAGGCGCCCTGAAGCGCCTTTTTTTATTTATACTTACGGCACAGACGCGGAGTGGGCACACTCCACGCTGCGGCTATAATTGAAAATATCCCCCATGGTTCGTGACGGCTACTATTACGGGTTTGCTTTAGTCGCCGCTGGCGTCGTGCTTGGATGGCTAACCAGTCCCGGATGGGCGATCGTTCCCGTCCTTCTGGCAGTTTTCTTCCTGTGGTTCTTTCGGGACCCGGAACGGGCGATCCCTCACGAGGCCGGTGCATTAGTTTCCCCAGCTGACGGAAAAGTCACTGATGTCTCAATCATCAACACCGGAAACGGGAAACAGGCACGAATCAGTATTTTCCTGAGCGTGTTTGATGTGCACGTGAACCGGTCACCGATTTCGGGCATCGTCCGGGATGTACGCTACCAGCGCGGCAAGTTTCTTGACGCGCGCAGCCCGGATTGCGCCGAACTGAATGAGCAGAACATCGTTGAGGTCGAAGGTGACGGGCAACGAGTAGTGTTCAAGCAGATCGCGGGGTTACTGGCACGTCGAATTGTATTCACGCCGAAGCCTGGCGACCGGCTTGAGCGCGGACAACGGGTCGGGCTGATTAAATTTGGATCGCGAACGGACGTGGTCTTCGATCCCGATTCCCGAGTCAATGTGAAGGTCGGTGATCGTGTGAAAGGTGGATCGAGTATCCTGGCCTACCTTCCCCAGCAAGCGTCTCTAGCAGCCGTGGGGAGTATCTCAACTGCGAGGGCTCAGTGATGGATCCAGTTGCCCAGAAACGCCGCCGCAGGTTCAGTAAGGGGATGTATATCCTGCCGTCCTTGTTCACGACCGCGAACGTCGGCTTCGGCTACTACGCGATCCTCGAGGTCATGCACGCTACGGCCACCGAATTCTGGCATCTGGATAATGCTGCCAAGGCCATCGGGTTCGCCGTGCTTTTTGACGGTCTGGACGGACGCATTGCCCGCATGACCGGGACCAGCAGTGATTTTGGCCGGGAGCTGGACTCGCTAGCGGATGTGATCACTTTCGGTGTAGCGCCCGCGATGCTGGCGTGGACCTGGGGTTTTCACTTCATGCCACAGGTGGTGCTGACGCAGTGGCATTGGCAGATCAAGCTGGCGCAACTGGGGGCGATCGCCAGCTTTCTCTTCTTGATCGCCGGCGCAAGCCGTCTGGCGCGCTTCAACATCACCTCCAATCCCGAGCCCTCGAATCCGGGACGTCCCGGCAAGAAGTACTTTGTAGGAATGCCGATTCCGGCAGGTGCGGGAGTCATCGCAGCGGTGGTCCACTTTGAGTCTGGCGAGCCAATCGACTCGCCCTACACCGCGCTGGCCTGGTTGGCTCTGGTGACGACTGTGGGATACCTGATGGTCAGCACCTGGCGGTTTTACAGCTTCAAAGATATCGACTTTCGCTCACGCCATCCTTTTCGCCTGATCGTTCTGCTCGCCGCCCTGTTCTACGGAATCTGGCTCTTTTCACGGCCGGTACTGTTCGCGCTCGCTCTGTTGTACATGACCTCGGGCGTTTTCTGGCGCCTGCAATGGATATTCCGCCGCCGCTCGGGGCCGCCTCCGCCGTCCTACAAGGAGGCGTCCCAGACATCATGAGCGACTTTGCCAAGCCAAGTTTGGGTTCTACAGGGTTAGCTTCGCGCGGCAAGTTGTACCGCGCCGCAATTGTTGGGGCAGCCTCGTTGAAGGGGAAAGAACTTGCCGAAGTACTGAATGAACGCAAGTTTCCAGCCGCCGATGTTCGCCTGCTCGATGACGACGAGTCACTGGGGCAACTCGAAGCTATGGGCGACGAGATCAGTTTCATCCAGCGCGTGCGCGCCGAGCAGTTTGAACACGTCGATTTCACATTCTTTGCTTCCGATCAGGAGAGCACGCGGCGCACTTGGCGGGACGCCCGCGACGCCGGGAGCGCAATTATCGACCTGTCGGCGGTGTTGGAAGATCAGCCCGGAGCAACGGTTCGCTCTCTGTGGGTCGAGCGCGAGCGTGGCCAGGTTGCGCCGCCGGAATTACAACCGGGACCCTGCGTTACCGCGCATCCCGTTTCTGTCACGTTGGCTTTGCTGCTGCTGCGCGCCCGGAAAGCGGGCGCGTTCCGGCATGTGGTGGCGACTGTATTCGAGCCTGCCTCAGAACATGGACAGCGCGGCATGGATGAGCTTCATCAGCAGACGGTGAATCTGCTCTCGTTCCAACCGTTACCGAAAGACGTGTTCGACGCACAAGTAGCCTTTAACCTGGTGGCGCGTTACGGCCAGAAGTCGCACCCGGCGCTGGATTCGATCGAGGGTCGAGTGCTGCGGCACTATCGCATGATCGCCGGGGCGGATTCGCCCCAACCCTCTCTCATGCTGGTGCAGGCGCCGATTTTTCACGGTCACGCACTGGCGATTTTTTTGGAAATGGAAACATCCCCGGATTTGGGCGAGTTATCGCAAGCCATAGCGGGCGATCACGTGATGGTTACCGGTGCTGGCGACGAAGCTCCCACCAACGTGAGTTCAGCAGGGCAGTCGGACATTCAAGTGTGGCTGAAACCCGATGCGCTGCAGCCGAACGGGGTATGGTTGTGGGCGGCGGCTGACAATCTTCGAATTTCCGCATTGACGGCAGTGGACTGCGCGGAAAGCATGATGGCAACACGCCCGACGGGGAAGATTCAGTGAGAGTGCGGACCCTCGTGGTGCTTGCTTGCCTCAGCAATCTGGCATGCGGATACCACACGGCGGGCCACGCAACGCAGATCCCGCAGAACGTCAACACCATCGCCATCCCCGCTTTCAAGAACGAGACCTTGACTTATCACATCGAGCAGATGCTGACCTCGTCTGTGGTGCGGGAATTCCATACCCGGACTCGTTACCACATCGTGAACGATGCGGGGGATGATCCCGACGCCACGCTCAGCGGTACGGTGCTTTCGACGGTTGCCACTCCTCTAACCTATGACACGGCGACCGGCCGGGCCGCCAGCGTCCTGGTCGTTGTGAGCATGAGGGTGCAGCTTACCGAGCGCAGCGGCAAAGTGCTTTATCAGAACCCGGCGTATCTGTTCCGCGAGCAGTACGAAGTGTCGCAGGACCTTTCCAGCTTCTTCGAGGAGGATTCGCCAGCATTCCGGCGGTTGTCCCAGGATTTTGCCCGCACCCTCGTTTCTAACATCCTGGAGGGTTTCTGACGTGAAGCGGGTCTCCTTGTATGGTGTACTTTGCTGCCTCACACTGATGGCAGGCTGCTATTCAGGATCACGGCCGCCGCATGTGGGCACCGCCGCTAGAGACTTCAGTGTGCAGGATTCCGACCATCAGGTTAGCCTCAACCAGTTTCGCGGCCAGGTCGTGATCTTGAATTTCTGGGCGACGTGGTGCCCGCCGTGCGAACAAGAGCTGCCGTCGCTGATGGACATGCAGAACCGGCTGCGCGGACGCGGTGTTATCGTGCTGGGCGTCAGTATCGACGTGGATGGCGACGCTTATCACCGCTTCCTCAAAGAGCGCAACGTGAATTTTGTGACCGTGCGCGACCCCAAGCAGAAAGTCGCGAACATGTACGGCACTTCCATGTGGCCGGAAAGCTACGTCATCGACCGGCAGGGCGTGCTTCGGCGGAAAATTGTTGGACCGATCAACTGGAATTCGCCGGACGTGATGCAGTTCTTGAATCAGTTGTAAGCAGGGTGGAAAGTAGCCGTCTCCGGTCGTTGAGCGAAGCTCGCTTGTCTGGGAGTATTTGCCGGTTACTATGCGAAATTGGCGGCTCGATGCTACAGTCGGGTGGACAGGCATCGCGGTAAGCGGGACTCCGACAGTCATCCCCGGTGCTCTCTGTCGTGAGCCTTTTCAATAAATGCGCGCCTTCGCCCAAGCCGATCGTTTTGTGAGCGAACTGCAATCTCGCAAAATGCGTCCGACCTACGTGTTCGTCGGCGATGAGGCCTTTTTCCGTAAGCGCTTTCGGGACGCCATTCTCGAGCATCTTGTTCCAGCCGATCTGCGCGATTTCAGCCTGTTTGAGTTTGACCTGACGGAAACCGATCTCGCCGAAGTGCTCGATCGTGCGCGCACACCGTCGCTGATGGCCCCCTTTCAAGTTTTCTTCGTGCGCGGCGTGAAGAATCTGTTCGGACGCGGATCGAACGAAGAGAAACTGACTGCTATCGAGGAATACTGCAAGAACCCGAATCCCGACGCCTTGCTCGTTTTCGTGGCCGACCACATCAGTATTCCGGCCGACGTCCGCAAGATGGAGATGCAAGACAAGGATCGTTATCAGCGCATCCGCGACACCATGGGTCAGTATTGCGGGATTGTGGAATTGGCACGCGTGGAAGAAGGGGAAGCAGTTCGCTGGATCACAGACTACTGCGTGAGCCGCACTGTGAAGATCGAATCTGACGGCGCGCGTGAACTGGTGGACGCACTTGGCGGCGACATGATGATGATCTCCAATGAACTCGAGAAGCTGATTCTCTATGTCGGGGAGAAGAAGCGGATCACCCTCGGCGATGTTGAGACCATGGTTCTCGCTGCCAAGCAGAGATCACTCTACGAGTTGACCGACGCCATCTCGAGCAAAGACCGCGTACGGGCGCTGGAGGTGCTCGACGCGATCCTGGCTTCAGGTGAAGGAGAAGAGGCGGCGATCGGACATATTTATATGTTGGCGAAAACATTTCGCCAGATGATGATTATTCTCGAACGGAATGTGCGCGATCAGCGGATGCTTTGGGCCGCGTTGTGGCAGGGATTCCGCGTGCCTCCCTTTGCGGCTGACGACATCATCAAGCAGGCCCGGCGTTACAAGAGCCGCCGCGAGCTTACCCGCGCCATCCGCCTCATTGCGAAAGCCGACCTCGCACTCCGCTCCAATCCCGTGAGCAAGCGGATGGTGTTGGAACGCCTTGTCATCAATCTGACTAGCGAACCCGAGATCTCGACGCCCGGCTGGATGCAGGAACAACTACCGGTTTGAGAATTACCGTTTTGCCGGGCCTCGGCTGTGTCAGTTGTGCAATACACGGCCGCTGACGCTTTCGATCCAAGATGTTAAGTCAAGGGGATGTCGTTTCCTATCTGGAGATGTGTGCCGAATTTGGAGTCAACCTCCAAAGGGGGATGAACTTCCGCCTGAAGGGCCATGAAAGCATCATTCTGATGAGTCTTCGTCATGGTGCGCCTTACGCGGACCGTATAGAAGAAGCCGGCAGGGTGATTGTTTACGAAGGGCACGACATCTCTAGAACCGGCGGCGGCCCTGAGCCTAAAAGAGTTGATCAACCTGAGTTTCTACCTGGCGGCAAGCTCACCCAAAACGGGTTGTTCTTCGATGCTCTTAGACGTTACAAGCTGGGGCGGACCGAAGCCGAATTGGTCAGAGTTTTCGAGAAAATTCGGGACGGTATTTGGGTATATAACGGGCTCTTCAAACTTGTCGATGGATGGCAGGAGACCTCAGACGGACGACAGGTCTTTAAGTTCAGGCTCGAGATTGTGGATCGGCAGCAACCTGCGACCTCGGGTGAAATATTCCCAGATCACGATCGAGTTGTACCTTCAGCGGTCAAACTGGAGGTTTGGAAGCGAGACAAAGGCTGCTGCGTTAAGTGTGGCAGAAAAGAGAACCTTCACTTCGATCACGTCATTCCTTATTCGCAAGGCGGCTCTTCGAAAGACGCGAAGAACATTCAGATCCTGTGTTCGAAACACAATCTGGAGAAACACGACAGGATTGAATAGGGAAATGCGCCCGGGCATTAGCGCTGTCGGCAGAAATGTCCACCTGCCTCAGTTATCCGAGAGGTGGAGAGTCAAAAACTCCCGTCCATCTCGATCTCCGAGATGGACGGGAAGACCTTCACGTACTCGCCCACTAATCCGCGCTTACAATTCAGGCACTCTGAGCATTTCGCAGGTCACGGCGTTGTTCCAATCCACGAATGCGCCCTGCGGATTGTCGCGCCACGCCCACACGTGCAACTCAAAGAAGGGATCGAGGCCGAATCGATTCGGAGCGCCGACGAACTGGAAATCCTGGCCGTCGAGGGAAGGGGGAACGTTGTTGTTATTTGAGAGCCAGGTGGCTGCGTCTACGATGTACTCCACTCCAACCAGTCTGCGCGCATTGCCCACCGGTTCGTAGATCAGGGCCTCGGGATACTCTTTCTCAATCTTGCCATCCATTACCAAATCACCGTTCACGTAGTGAATGCCCATGGCGCCGTGGTCCGGGCCCGTCACGCATCCAAATGCCGGCCCATATCCCGCCGGACCCGCATTGTTGACATCGAGGAATTTGCGAGTGGCCTTGCGAACGTCTTCTACCAGTTGAGGTGGTGCACTTTGATGTGCGTGAGTTGCGTCTTGCGCGAATAACGGTGCCAACGTGATGGCGCCCCAGACCACCGCCAAATTCACGAATCCCACCGCCCAAGTGTGAACTACCTTCGTCATAGAAATCTCCTTCATTAAGATTGAACTGGTTTTGTCGCAGGGATAGCTGCGGGGGAACTCTTACAGTCGCTCTGCCTTGACGGAAACAGGCACGCCCCTGGTGAGCGAATCGAAGACAGGCGAGTGTCCCGTGCCGAGTTGGACGATCTCCTGCAATTGCTCGTCGGGAACGTCGGCCTTGATTTTGAAACTCACCCGGATCGCCTGATATCCGTTGCGAATGTTGGGATCGAGATCCAGGAAACCGTGCAGGTCGATGTCGCCCTCGAACGACGAGTCGACGGCTTGGATCTGAATGCCGCGAGCAGCTGCGTGATAGACCATCGACGTCGTCAAACAAGCTGCCAATGAATGAAGCAAGTACTCGACCGGATTTGCCGCCGAATCCTCGCCCAGCAGTACCGGAGGTTCGTCTGCATGAAGAACGAACGACGTCTGTCTTGAAATCTCCTGCCCGGCGCCATGAAACGCATTGACACTCGAGCGATTTCGGCCGGCGCCCTCCCACCGGTTCTCGATGCGGAACACGAACTTCGCAATACTCGGGGCGGTTTTGATCGCGTCGACGGTTGTAAAAAGATTGTCAACATTCACACCGTTGACCAGGGTTGGAACCCTTTGTGCGGTTACCATATTTTCACTCCCCCTTAATTGGTTTCTCGAATCACCCTTGCGTTCGATGACTAAAAAGTATTGACAAAAGCGGCTTGTCACAAGATGGCAGATATGACATTGTAGGTAGGTATTTACGCCATACGATTTTGAATGGGGTGCGGGAGTTCATGATTGAGGTCACAGTTCTGCTGCTGGACCAGACGTTCGCATCAACGGCAGTCGGTCCAATGGAGGTCTTTCGCCATGCCGGGCTCCTGTGGAATCACCTGACGGGGAAACCGGAAAAGCCACGCTTTCAGGTCAAGATGGCCTCTGCTGACGGCGGTCCGGTTCAATGTGATGGCCCGATTCGAATCGAGCCGATGGTTTCGATCCACGACATTCGCAAGACCGATCTCATCTTCGTTCCGACCACAGGCCTGAGCATCGATGATGTGGTGGAGCGAAACGCGCCAGTGGTGCCGTGGCTCAAGCGGTGGCACAAGCGCGGCGCCGCCATCGCGGGTGTCTGTTCGGGTGTGGGCCTGATCGCCGCGGCTGGCATGCTGGATGGCAAACGCGCCACTACGCACTGGGCGCTGGCGGAGCGATTTCGCGCAAAATATCCAAAGGTGAAGTGGATGCCCGAACTGATGGTGACTGAGGACCATAGCTTTTATTGCGGAGGAGGTGTCCACTCCGCGCTCGATCTGACGCTCTATTTGATAGAGAAATTCTGCGGTCACGAGGTAGCCATGGAGAGTGCCAAGGCTTTACTGATCGAGACGCCGCGGGCGTGGCAGGCTGGGTTCGCTGTGGTCCCCCTTAAAACCGAGCACAATGATGAAGCAATCTCAGTCGCGCAGGATTGGCTGCATGAGAATTTTCATCGGACCTTCCCGTTGGAGGCCCCAGCGCACAAGGCTGGGATGAGCCTGCGCAATTTTGTGCGCCGCTTTAAACAGGCGACCGGGGATAGTCCTCTGATTTATTTGCAGAAGTTACGGATCGCAGCCGCGAAGCGTTTGCTAGAGAGTAATCATCGGACCATGCAGGAGATCAGTGATGCAGTGGGCTATCAGGATGTCGCGTTTTTTCGCGCGCTGTTTCAGCGCCATACAGGCGTCTCACCCAGTGCGTATCGGGAGAGATTCGGCGTCTAGTTGCCCTTTGAAGAGCGCCAATCATTCGGGGCTGGAGGAATCGTGGATATCAGATCGTTGCAAAAACCGCTCAAAGAACATTATCGGCATGAACCGGCGAGTTCGCGGATCACATTGAGCGCCAAAGGAAGCGAGACCAAGACGCCTCTTTCGTGCTCCGTTGACATTGGGCGAGCCATCTACGAGGCCGAGGCACACAAGGGAGTCGGCGGGACAGGCACTGCGGCTTGTTCGGGCGATCTTCTCCTCGGTGCGCTGGCTGCTTGTGCTCAACTAACTTGCCAACTCGTCGCAACGGCAATGGGCGTACCCACGCGCTGCATTGAAGTTACGGTGAACGGCGATATGGACCTGCAGGGCACATTAGGGATGTCGAAGGAGGTCCCGGTGGGATTCCAGGCAATTCGTGTGAAGTTCGATGTGGATGCCCCTGATGCGACCCAGGATGAACTCCGCGCGCTGCATGAGAAGACTGAGCAATACTGCGTCGTGCTGCAAACGCTGCTGAAGCCACCTAAAATTGAATCTGTCTGGAATTCACAGCAGTGATCAGAAGCGCAGAATAACTGGCGTGACCGTGGTTGACATCCCTGCCTATCTTGAGCGGATTGCCTACCTGGGGCCGACGGACCCCACCACGGCTACTCTTCGTGCAATCCATCGGGCTCATCTGTTCACGGTGCCCTTCGAGAATCTTGATATTGCTCTCGCACACGAGATCGTCACGGACGAAAGTAAAATCCTGAACAAGATCGTTGGGCGGAGGCGTGGCGGATTCTGTTACGAACTGAACGGCGCGTTCGCGGCGTTGCTGCGCGAACTTGGCTTCACGGTGACGCTGCTCTCGGCTCGCGTAGCTAGACCGAACGACAGTGAAGGACCCGACTTCGATCATCTTGCGCTGCGCGTCGATCTTGAGGAATCGTGGCTGGTCGACGTCGGCTTCGGCGAATCATTCCTGGAACCCCTTTACTTCAAAGCCGAGACAGAACAAGTGGATCCTGCCGGCACCTTTCGACTGGTTCGGGATGCAGACCGCTGGTACATGCAAAGGGCTGAGCCAGGCGGTGTATGGAAGCCACAGTACTCCTTCTCGATGCAGTCCCGGCAGTTCGAGGAGTTCGCCGGCATGTGTCACTACCACCAGACCTCGCCAGAGTCCCACTTCACCCAGAACAGCATCTGCTCGCGCGCCACTCCTGAGGGACGAATCACAGTCTCGGGTATGAAGTTGATTGTGACGGCGCACGGCCAGCGGAAAGAAAGAACTCTCGCATCTCAGGAGGAATGGACTGCTACTCTCGGGGAAGAATTTGGAATTCAACTTTAAATACATGCTCTTATGTGAGTCAGGTCACAGCGCCATGGATCGCCGGGATTGAAGATGTCCAGGAAAGGACACCTATGCGCGGCGACAAGAAAGTCATTGACCAACTGAACGCGGCCCTTAATGCCGAACTCACAGCCGTTGTGCAGTATATGACCCAATCGGAGATGTGCCAGGGCTGGGGATACAAGCGGATTGGCGACCTTACAAAGGCGAGGGCGATCGAAGAGATGAGACATGCGGAAGGGCTCATCGAACGCATTATCTTTCTGGAAGGCATGCCCGCGGCGGATGTCAGTCTGAAGCCTCAGTTCGGCACCAGTGTCCAGGAGCAGATGGAAATCAATCTGAAAGACGAAACCGACGCTGTGCACCAGTACAACACCGCCGCGAAGGTTTGCACCGATGCTGGAGACGAAGGCTCGAAGAGTCTATTCGATCGTATGATCGGCGACGAAGAACGCCACGCCGATTTTCTAGAGGCCCAGCTGACCGCGATCAAACAAATGGGCATTGCGAATTATCTCGCTCAGCAACTGGCCAGCGCTAAGTAATGACGCACACCTAGCCGCTATCGCATCTGTGGGGCTGCAACGACTCACTTCGCTGCCGACGGAGTATAGCCCGTCCAGACATACTCAAGCGCTTCCAGGAGGGTCTGCTGTAACACCGCCCGGTCCACGTGCACAGCGTTGCGGGCAAAGACGAACTGATAGTGATATCCCTTGGCCGCGAGGACCTTGGCCATATTCTCATTGGCGAGAACCCAATCATGCATGTTGTCGCGCATAACGTTGGGATTGAAAAGATCGCGGTCGCCGACTTCCATCCAGATACGAACCGGTTTGGCCGGGGTGTTGGGGATCAGATGTTCATGGAATTCCCACGCGCCGTGTGGGGTCTGCAGTGAAGGCGGCCACTGCTGGTTCACGAAAGTTCCTGAGTAAGCCAGTACACGGTGATACCACTCAGGGTGATACCAGGCCATGATGAGGGCGCAAGCCCCGCCCGAGCTGTAACCCATGGTCGCCCTGCCGTCAGGATCTTTTGTGAGTTTGACATGTGCCTTGCTCTCGACCAACGGCAGAACTTCATTCTCCACAAACTCCGCGTAGGTGCCCGACATAGTGTCGTACTCCAGGCCGCGTTCGCTGCCTTGCGCATCTCCTCCACCGTTGCCGATTGAAATGGCAATCATGGCTGGAACTTTGTTTTCAGCGATTAATGCGTCGAGGGCGGAGAAGAGGAGATGATCGGGCCCGTCAGCACCCACGATGAATGGAGCTAGGCTTCCCGGAACATACTGCTTCGGTAGGTAAACGGCTACTTTGCGAGTGTACGGAGCGGGGTGGCTCGTGGTGACGATCAGTTTTGCGGGATCAGAAGGATCGGGTGCTCCGAATGTATTTGGCTGGCGTGCGATACCAGGATAGATCTTGCTGTCAGAGGAGTTCATCATGAACTCGATGACTGTTCCATGTGGAGTGGCGTAGATTGAGGACATCCCGGGGGTAGGAGAGTGGGTTGGACCAATAACGAAATTTCCGTCAGCACTTGCTGGGGGAACGGCTCCGTCAGGCAACTCTTTCGCGGTTACGTAGCCCGTGCTGTGCGGGTCGCGCGTGGGCGGGTCTGGGCGCTGAGCGAATGCCCCAGGCAACATGAGTAACAGGCAGCTCGTTGCAATTCTCGCTCGCGGAATAGAGATAATCATGGGCCCTCTGTGCAACGGAAGGTCGTTCAAGGCGATCGCTCCCAATGGTCTGGGATTGACCGCAGGCTACGCCAACATAGCTGCCATTGGTACGGGGCTAGATTCGCGCCCGATCACCACAATGCCAGATTCGGTTACGTGCCAACCACGCGCACGGTCAGCCTCGACGTCGTAGCCTACCTCGGCGTTCTCCGGGATGCGCACATTCTTATCAAGAATGGCACGCCGCAATTTGGCATGCCGTCCGATATCGCAATTGTCCATGATCACGCAACCTTCTACCTGCGCACCTGTATGTACGCGTACGGCGCGCCCCAGAACTGATTTCCGGACGAGGCCCCCCGAGAGAATGCATCCGCCCGAGACGATGGAATCAAGGGCCTCTCCCCGGCGGCCTTCTTCATCGAATACGAACTTGGCGGGCGGATCAGGATAGCTCGTGCTGCGTACAGGCCACTCACGATTGTAGAGGTTCAGTTCCGGCTTGACATGATTCAGATCCATGTTGGCTTCGTAATACGCGTCAATGGTGCCGACGTCGCGCCAGTAGGGAATCGAGTCTTCCGCTTCGCCGGGAATTCGGTTCGCCTCGAAGTTGTAGGCATACATGGGAGCCTTTCCGGCGAGCTTGGGCAGGATGTCGCGACCGAAATCATGATGGCTCTCGGGGTCCTTGGCGTCGTCGTTCAGCAGATCGAGCAGCGTCTGTGTCGAGAAGATGTAATTGCCCATTGACGCGTAGACCCGGTTGGAATCGCCGGGCATGGTGGGCGCCTCGGGGTTCTTCTCGTGAAATCCCATGATCCGCCCGTCGGCGGAGGCTTCGATGACTCCAAACTCCACCGCGTGGTGGCGCGGCACCGGAATGGCCGCAACGGTGACTTCCGCATCCCTGGTCATGTGGAAATCAGTCATGCCGGCGATATTCATGCGGTAAATGTGATCAGCGCCAAAGATGGCTACAAGATGCGGATCGGACTGCTCGATCAGATTAATGTTCTGAAAGATCGCATCCGCGGTTCCCTGATACCAAGACTCTTTCTCCGAGCGCATCTGCGCTGGCACGTTGGTGATGAAATTACTTTTCAACATCCCGCCAAATTGCCATCCCTCGCTCAGATGCTGCAGCAGCGACTGGCTGCGAAACTGAGTGAGGACATAAATGGAGTAGATACCGGAGTTCACGAAATTGCTGAGAACAAAATCTATGATGCGGTATTTGCCGCCAAAGGGGACGGCGGGCTTGGCGCGCTCCCGCGTCAGCGGATACAGACGGGTGCCTTTCCCTCCGGCGAGCACAATTCCCAGAACACGAAGACGCGCAGTAGCTTGTAAGTCAGCGCTGTGTGGTGCAGGACCCCCATGGTTGGCCAAGCAGCCCTCCCTTGCAATTCCGGCAAGATGTTATCAGAGCTCTCAGATGGTTTCGATAGAACGGAACGCGTATCAAGAAACTAAATCCTCAGGAAAATCTTACGACGGTACATCCAAAACAGGATGGTCCAGAAGATCAGGAGCACCCCGAATCCCTGTAGGACAGGCTGAAATGGGGGCCCAATTTTACCGAGCAGCCCGCCAAGGTGACGTTCAAGCGCCTGGTAAAAGAAGACGCCCATCGTCCAACTCATAACGTAAATGGCGATTGAATTCATCCCGATGACAATCAGAGGAAATGCCCACCGCCGCCATCCCTTCCAGTCGACGAGCGCATAGAAACCCGCAAGCATCAGGATCACCAGGCCGCCGCTGTACAGCGTGTAGGAGGATGTCCATATCCGCTTCACGATCGGGCAGATACCGGCCCACTGGCAGATCAGTCCAAGCAGCGCCAATCCGACGCCTGCGATCACAAGTCCACGCAGCTTCGCGTCTTTCGACTTGCTGCTCTTGAGCCATTCACCCGTCAGCAGGCCCAGGATCATAGTCGCCAGAGTTGGAATGAAACTGAGTGTGGACCAGCCGCCTTCGTTGTAGACGAAGGGCTGCTCACGGGGAAAAAGATTCAGGAACCATACGTCGAATGCCCATGACAAGTTGGAGTTCTTATTGAAGTGCGACAGGAAGCCGGTGTAGTTGTGCTCCCAATTGGGCGGAACGCCTACACGGGCATAGTCGAAATTCGGACCGGGTGCTGGATACAGCGCAAACGCTCCCCAAAAGGCGATCAGGATCACCAATGCCACAATCACTTGCGTTCGTACTCGGGTGAAGGCCAACAGGAACAGGAACACGTATCCCAGCCCAATCTGCGTCAGTGTGTCTTCGAAGGTAAAGTACGTTTGTTGATGGGAAATCGACCGGAGGAAGATTCCCAGGGCCATGAGCAACACGGCCCGCCACACAGCGTGCCGGAATAACTGCCAGAAGGTCTGTCCTTTGGCTTGCCGGCTGGCAATGGAAAATGGCATCGCCGCACCCACCAGGAAGGAAAACCCGGGCTGGATCAGGTCGTGAAGCGAGCAGCCTTGCCAGGGCACGTGATCGGTATTGAACGCGATGAAGCTCCACACGGCGCTGTTGGGAAGCGAATGGGCCGTTTGCGGAAGCTGCAAATACTCATCCAGCATGAGCGCCATCACTGTTCCCCGGAACACATCCAGAGAGACCAGTCGGCCGGTGGTCCCCAGTGAGGCGGTGGATTCCTTGATGACCGGCGCTTCCTGCGGGCTTTCCAGCTGAGCAGTCCCCATAGATGCTCCTTACGCGAAAACAGTTGGAGGCCTAACTTGCAAAGCAGATGTCGTTTGACCTATGACGCAAATCCTTGCTCTGAACGGGTCTTCCAGTGACTGCGGGTGAAATCAGGAAATTTCTGTGGAGCCCCATTCGCGGCTACAGACGCCTCGCTCAGAGGGGTCGGCGCACTCCACGCTGCCGCATCGTAAACGTCAATGTCGGGAGGCAGTCCGCGCTTCAAGCACTCCATCAGCCGGAAATTCATGATGTAGTCCATGCCACCGTGGCCGCCCGTCTTGCGCGCCATCTCTCCATTGTTCTTCCAGAGCGGATGTTCGTACTTTTCCTTGAACGCGTCCAGCGTTTGCCACTCTTCATCCTTCTGGCCATCGATGAAAATCCGCGAAGGGTAATCAGCGAATGCTCCCTTCGTTCCCTGAATCAGGTTGAGCCGGCTGTAAGGCCTCGGATTCACGACGTCGTGCTGCAGCAAAATCGAGCAGCCGTTCACCGTCCTGATGATGCTGGTATTCATGTCGCCGCAAATGTACTTTTCTGCACGCTTCGGATCGCCCTCGGGAAACTTGGACTTTACATAGGCGCTCAGCGATGCTTCCTTCGAACTCACCGAGACCATGTAGTCAAACCGGTCGCCGCGATGAATATCCAAATAATGGGCCACCGGGCCGAGTCCGTGCGTGGGGTACAGATTGCCATTGCGCTGCATGTGTGGGAAACGACGCCACAAGCCCTCGCCCTCATTCGCCGTGACGATGCCCCGCAGGTCGTGCAGGTAAGCCGCCTCGCCATGCGTGATATCGCCGAAGACCCCGTCCCGCACCATCTGAAGCACCATCATCTCGGAAGACCCGTAGCAGCAGTTCTCCAGAATTACGCAGTGCTTGCGCGTAGCCTCGGAAGTATTCACCAGATCCCAGCATTCCTGCAAGGTGGTTGCGGCCGGCACTTCGACTGCAGCGTGCTTTCCATTCTTCATGACGTCGAGGGCCATGGGCACATGCCAGCTCCACGGGGTCGCGATGTACACAATGTCCAGTTCCAGTTGACTCAGATTCTTGAAGTCGTACTCGCCCTTGACGAAGCCGGCAGGCTTGGGCTGGCCAGCATCTGTCACCATCTTTTGCGCGTGCTCAACCTTTTCCGGCACCATATCGCAGATGGCTTTGACGTCGACGCCATCGACTGCCAGCAAATCCCTTAGCAGGCTTGTGCCGCGTCCGCCGACGCCGATGATTCCCAATTTCACTTTTTCTCGTGCCTCGAAGGGCACACCGATCATGGTTGCGTTTGAGGTCTTCGGCGCTGCAGACAGAACATTCTCGCCGAGAATTTCGTTCGCGATCACCAGTCCGGCACTTCCCATGGCGGTGCGGACCATGAAATTCCGTCGCGAGATGGTTGAGGACCCTTCGTCAGTTCCCATGTCCTATGAACCTCCGGCCTGATTCTAGCCCACTGACCGAAGGCAAGCGCAATAAAAGATAAGAAAAGAAAAGGGCAGACCATTAAGACGGCCTGCCACCTGGATGTTGAAACTGGAAGATGATGTGAAAAAGCTATTTCATCGCCGTAACGCGCGCGCCTAAGCGGCCTTTGTAGCGTGAGGCGGTGTTCTCGTGCAGTGTGCCTTTCTGAATCGCCTTGTCGAGGGCGGAAACCGTCTTGCGATATGTCTGCTCAGCAGCGGCCTTGTCGCCCTTGGCGATGGTCTCGCGAAGTTCACGCAATTGCGTGCGCAGGGCAGAGGTGTTGGCGCGGTTGCGCGTCGTACGGCGTTCGGTCTGGCGGGCGCGCTTCAGCGCCGAAAGATGATTGGCCATGTGTGCTTCGTTACCTTCGTGTCTCCAGTGAGATATTCGGGTGGGTCCGAATTCACTATTATAGGGGTACAACTCCAAGCTGGTCAAACAGTTGAGGGAGGCATCGACTGCATTTCAGGAGAACTGATGCCAGACGGACTCGATCGCCTGAAAGTTCTGATCAACTCCTCGACGCCCATCGTCGTGATGGAGACGTCGGAAGAGATGCGCGCAATCAATCTGGTGCGCAAAGCATGCTCCGAATTGAACATGGCGACCTTCGAATGGAGCATTGCCGACGGTCTCGTGCGTTCGGGCTCGAATACCCCAGTAGAGACTCCAAGACCCGCACACCCGAAAGATCAGTTGCCGGGATGGACCCGCGTGAACGCCGGCACTCTTGCTCAGCCACACACAGTGTTGAGTCCCGGTGCAGGCGAGTCCGAGAGGCTGACTCGGGCGGTAATGAGTACTTTGGGAAGCGACGGCGCCACTGCTGCGCCTAGCGGTTCTATCTACAATACCCGGGAACCGGTTCAGGCCTTAGCCAACATGGAGGCGATGACGGTTGAGGCCGTGTTCATTCTGAAAGATTTCCACCGCCATCTTGACGATCCTGTTGTCGTGCGTCGCTTGCGCGATGTGGGGCAGAAGTTTTCTGCCAACCGGCGTACGGTCGTCATCACTGCTCCCGAAATCGCCGTGCCTGCTGAGTTAGCGAAGCTGGTGGAGTATTTCGATCTCCCGCTCCCCGACCAGGAGCGTCTTCACGAGATTGTGCACGATACGTTCACGCGCCTCTCAAAAACCTACACGCTCAAGCTGCAGCTCGATGCGGCCGGCGTTGACGCCATGTCGGCAAACCTGCGCGGCTTGACAGAAGAAGAAGCCGAACGCGCGATCTCGCAGGCGATCGTCACTCGCTATGCATTGTGTCCCGAGACGGTGACCGATGTTCTCGAAGCAAAGAAACAGTTGCTACGCCATTCGGGGATGCTCGAGTTTGTCGATGCGTCTTCCACCATGACCAGCGTCGGCGGACTTGAAAATCTGAAGCACTGGCTGGCGCAGCGTCGTGGGGCATGGGAAGATTCGGCGCGCGAATTCGGACTCGAACCGCCGAGGGGGATGATCATTCTTGGAGTGCAGGGATGCGGGAAATCCCTTTGTGCGCGGGCTGTGGCCGGCGAGTGGAAGTTGCCGCTGGTGAAATTCGATACCTCGGCCGTCTACGACAAGTACATCGGCGAGACGGAGAAGCGGATCCGCAAGGTGTTTCAGGTCGCCGAAGGTTTGGCGCCTTGCGTCTTGTGGATTGATGAACTGGAAAAAGTCTTCGCCGGAAGCGGCCCAGATTCTGCTTCGGCCGATGCAGGCGTTTCTTCCCGGTTGCTCGCGTCGTTCCTCTCATGGATGCAGGACCGCAAGGCCGCGGTTTTTGTCGCAGCCACATGCAACAACGTTACCGTTCTGCCTCCTGAGTTGATCCGAAAAGGACGCTTTGACGAATTGTTCTTTGTGGATTTGCCCAACCAGGCGGAGCGCAGGCAGATCTTCTCGATCCAGCTGGTGAAGCGGAAACGCAATCCCTCGGATTTCGACCTTGAAAGAATTGCCGCTGCTGCCAAGGGATACTCCGGTGCAGAAATCGATGCCGCCGTTCAGGGCGCACTCTACGCAGCTTACTCGGAGAAAAAGCAACTCACGACGCAGGCCATGATCGATGCCTTAGCCCAAACTGTGCCACTCTCAACAACGCGGGCGGAAGAGATTGCCGCGCTTCGGGAGTGGGCTCTCACGAGGGCGGTTCCGGCCTCAATGGGTGATGTAAGTTCCGCGAAAGCCTAAGGTTTAGCTCCCATTGACTCCCCTCCGATTTCCGGGGTACGCTTTTATGCAATGGTAGTGACTTGCCCGTTGGGCATGCGCAGTCCGATCGTTCCCGTCTCCAAGCAAAACCTTGCTTTGTCTATGGGCAGGTATTGGTGTACTCCGCCTTCGCCGGATTTTAACTTCAGCTTCAATCCCGCGTTCCAGCCTGCGGCACTGCACCAACGTGACACACAAGCATGAAGAAGAGCATCGGGGTTAGCCCCAACATCGAGACCCTGTTCGGCACCCGGGACGAGAATGTGCGTCTCCTGGAGGACGGCCTGAACGTTACCATCAACTTACGCTCGAACTCGATTGAGCTTGAGGGCGCGGCACGCGATGTGGCTCGCGCCGAGCAGGTCTTCACGGACTATGAGAGCCTGCAGCGCTCCGGATACGCGTTCAACAACGGCGATCTGAACAGCATGCTGCGCGTGCTGACGTCGGATCCGAATTCAACGTTACGAGGCTTGGCCGACGCTGGCAAGCAGCGTTCCCTCGGACGCCGCATGGTGCAACCCAAGAGCAGCAATCAGCGCCGTTATCTCGAAGCGATTGAAAAGCACGACATGGTGTTCGGGATTGGACCAGCTGGAACTGGGAAGACGTATCTCGCAGTGGCGATGGCTATTTCTGCGCTTCTGGCCAAGCGTGTGAACCGGATTATTCTGGCGCGGCCGGCGGTGGAAGCTGGCGAACGTCTTGGCTTCCTGCCGGGCACGCTGCAGGACAAGATCGACCCGTATCTCCGTCCGCTGTACGACGCCTTATATGACATGCTCGATCCAGAAAAAGTGGACCGCTACCTGGAGAAAAACGTCATCGAGATTGCGCCGATCGCGTTCATGCGCGGCCGCACGTTGAACGATTCCTTCGTGATCCTCGACGAGGCTCAGAACACGACCTCGGAACAGATGAAAATGTTTGTGACACGTCTCGGTTTCAACTCGAAGGCCGTGATCACCGGGGACATCACGCAGATCGATCTGCCAAATGCCCGGCGCAGTGGATTGCTGGAAGCGATTGACGTCCTGAAGAACGTCGAGGGATTGGCCTTTGTTCATTTCGATGAAGGCGACGTCGTACGCCATCACCTGGTGCAGCGTATCGTCCGCGCTTACGACGAACACAAGGTCCGGGTTGCCGAGCAACAGATGCTACTGCTGGGCGAGGCGAAAGCGGCCGAGCCGGGTACTGCCGAGAAAGAGGGCAACGGCCCGGGTCAGGAGAAAAGTTCGTCCGCCGAAGCAGGAGAATAGAAAATTCGGAAATTAGGGGAGGGCTGCCGCATCGGCCCTCCTGTCTACTTTGGGGCAACGGAAAGAGGTTGCCGCGGTGATCATCGTTGAGAATAAAGTTGCCGGATTGAGTGCTGAGGCACTTGGCCGGTTCGTGCTTCGGGCGCGGCGGGCAGTCCGGCTATCAGGAAAGGTGAACATCCTGTTGACCGGAAACGCAGAAATGCGTTCGCTTAACTCCCGATTTCGACAGAAGAACAAAGCCACCGATGTTCTATCGTTTCCCGCAGAATCATCTTGCGAGGGAAAAGGAAAACCGGCATTCGCAGGCGAGATCGCTATTTCCAGTGAGGTAGCCCGCAGAAATGCGGCTAAGCTTGGTCATTCTCCCGCGATAGAAGTAAAGATATTGGCGCTGCATGGGATTCTTCATCTGGCAGGCTTTGATCACGAGCGCGATAATGGGCTAATGGCGCGCAAGGAAGCGAACCTCCGTCAATTGCTGGGTCTTCCTTCATCCCTGACCGAACGTGGACAGCCGGAGCAGCGTGCGGCTGAAAGGCTTCCTGGTCGATCCCGTCTGAACAAAACGCGGAGGACGGTGTGATTCTTAGCGTTATTCTCGTGTTGATCCTTCTGATCGGATTGCTGACCCTGGTTTCTTACGTCGATCGGGTTTACCAGGAGGCAGGGAAGTTTCTCTCGCGCGACTTCCAGGACAATATTGACACTTTCGAGCAGAAGATCGAACCGAAACTGGGGGTGGCGCGTAGCCGGGCGTCGCTTTCGATGGCTGTGTTGGAGCAGTTGACCACCGCGGCCATCGCGGTTCTTATCGGATATCTCTTGTTTCGCGATCCGAACTGGAGCATGTACGAGATCGCGCAAGCCGCCTTTGGATTGCTGCTGGTTATTGTTTTCTGCAATCGCTTCCTGCCCTTTGTATTTTTCTCTCGCACCAAAGGCGAGTGGCTGACCCGATGGACGTTCTTGCTCAGGGGGTTAATCTACCTGGTCATGCCGGTAACCATCGTTCTGGGGTTCTTGCAGTCGGTGGCGACTCTGACCCGCGAGAATACAACCGAACAACCGGAGACCGCGGCTGAGGCTGTCGATGCCCTGATCGAGGCGGGTCAGGAAGAGGGCATCATTCAGGAAGGAGATCGCGACCTGATCCAATCGGTTGTGGAGTTCAGCGGCAAAACTGTGCGCGAGGCCATGAAGCCGCGCCCCGCAATGTTTACCGTGGCCATGAGCACTACGGTGGAGCAGTTTATCGAGATGCTGCGCGCCAGGCATTATTCGCGCGTGCCTGTGTACGAAGGCAGCATTCATAACATCAAGGGAATCGTTTACGCACAGGACGTGCTCCAGGTACCCGACAGTGAAGCGCACGTACGCACGGTGGGCAGCATCATGCGGCGCGACGTCTATTTTGTTCCGGAAAGCAAGCTGGGAAGCGATCTTTTGCGTGAGATGCAGAAGCAGAATATCCGCATGGCGATCGTGGTCGATGAGTACGGCGGGGTAGCCGGCCTGGTGACGATTGAGGACCTGGTGGAGGAGATCGTCGGCGAGATCCGGGACGAAAGCGACAAGCCGGAGGTGGTGCGTGATGGCGACCGCGGCTTCATTGTCTCGGGAAGCATGGACGTGGATCGCCTCAATGAACTGTTTGGCATCAAACCTGAAGGAAAGGACTCAGCTACGATTGCGGGACTCGTCAGCGAACTCGCGGGGAGAATTCCCCGCAAGGGTGAAGTCGTCGAGGAAGACAGGCTGCGCTTTGAGGTGCTGGATTCGACCGACCGCAAGGTCGAACGCGTGCGCGTCACTGCCGTGCAGCCACGACAGTTGAAGCTGATTTAATTCAGCTACTACTCATGGCTGCCAGCCATGTAGATGAGCTAGTAGCGAGTAGCTGGAAGCTGATCATGCCATTCCGTTCCGGATTTGTCTGCATCCTGGGCCGGCCTAACGCCGGGAAATCCACCTTGCTCAACGCATTGGTCGGCGAAAAGCTCGCCATCATCTCACCCAGACCACAGACGACCCGTAACCGCATTCAGGGTGTAGTGCACATCCCGAAACGCAAGGGCAAAGATGGTGGACAGATTGTTCTGATCGACACGCCGGGGGTCCACAGGCCCGACAGTTCCCTGGGACGCAAGATGATGGTCGAAGTGCGAGAAGCGCTGGAAGGCTGCGATCTGGTGCTCGTGATCGTGGATGTTACGCACAAACTCGATGACCGCGACAAATTCGCGCTCGACATGCTAAGGCAGTCCAGGGCGAAGGCATTTCTCCTCCTTAACAAGATCGACCTAATTCCGGACAAGTCGAAGCTGTTGCCGTTGATCGACGAATATCGGAACCTCTATGACTTCGCCGAGGTCGTTCCGATTTCCGCTTTGAAGAGGAAAGGTCTGGAAGATCTATTGAACACGATGCTGGCAGCGCTGCCCGCAGGCCCTGCGTATTTTCCCGAGGACGAGGTGACCGATCAGCCCGTGCGGTTCATGGTAGCGGAGATCATTCGCGAGCAGGTGCTGTTGAACACGAGCGAAGAAATTCCCTATGCCGCCACGGTCATCGTCGACAACTTCGAGGAAGACAAGCGACTCTCCCGCATCACGGCCACGATCTATTGCGAACGGCAAGGACAGAAGGGAATTCTTGTGGGAAAGGGCGGACGGATGCTGAAGAAGATCGGCATGGCCGCTCGCCTGCAAACTGAGCGAATGCTCGGGACCAAGGTCTTTCTCGAACTTTACGTGAAAGTGGAGCCCGGGTGGCGTGACTCGAGGGCGTTCGTGGAAGAACTCGATTGGCGCCGGCAACTGGAGCATCGGATGGTGCAGAAGCGGTAGACGATGGCGACACAAATCCGCAACGCACGCCTCACAGTAACGGCTAGGCGGTGTTATGGGATCAGCGTGAATTCGTCTCTTATTGCCGACCTTGGCGAATTGTCGTTAAAATCAATGAACCGCACGCTTGGGGCGGCCAGGGAAGAAAGAGCCAGATAACGATGCCAGCAGAGGATTCTGCCGAAGAACACTTTCCGGAGTACGATTTCGATCCGGATAAATTGAGCTTGCGCGTCCGCGTTACCCTGGCCGCTGATCGCAAGTCGGTGGACCCGGTCGTCGCCCAGGTGATGGAAGCCGTGCGCGAAATGAAATGTGCCAACGGCAAAGAAGATGCCATCGAGTTGGCATTGCAGGAAGCCTTGGCCAATGCTGTAGTTCATGGTGCCAAAGAAGATCCGAGCAAAACGGTCGAATGCATCGTGGCCTGTGACGAGCAGCGGGGCATGCTGATTATCGTGCGCGACCCGGGCGAAGGTTTCGACCCTAAGGCCATTCCCAGTTGCACCCTCGGCGAAAACATTTATGCAAACCATGGGCGGGGAATTTTCTTGATCAATCAGTTGATGGATGAAGTGAAGTTCCGCAAGAACGGGACTGAGATTCACATGGTCAAGCGCTAGGCTCATTTACCGCGGAATCGCAGGGTAAATGAGAATCTGGTTCTATTCCTTCGCCGCAATCCCTAACGCCTTCATCTTCCGATACAAATGACTGCGTTCCAGCCCAAGTACCTCGGCAGCGCGGGTCACATTTCCATGGGTTTCATCAAGTTTCTTGAGAATGTAGTCTCGCTCGTAAGCATCGCGCGCCTGGTGCAGGGTCGAGAACTCACGTTTCGGTGTACGGCGGCCACCATCACGGTAGACCAGCGGGGGAAGATGCTTTGTCTCAAAACGCGTGGTGGTCGGGTTCATGATCACGATGCGCTCGATCACATTGCGCAGTTCGCGCACGTTGCCAGGCCATGAGTAACGCATAAGGATATCGATAGCGTCATCGGTAATTTCCCGCGGACGACGGCCATAAGTGGCTGCTAACTCCTTCAAGAAATGGCGTGAGAATAGCGGAATGTCCTCTTTGCGCTCGCGCAGCGGCGGAACGAAGAAGGGAATCACGTTCAGCCGATAAAACAGATCTTCGCGGAAATTCCCGCGCGCGATCTCCTCCTCCAGATCCTTGTTGGTCGATGCAATCACGCGCACGTCGACGGTTATCGTCTCATCGCCACCCACGGGCGTGAAACGTTGCTCATCGAGAGTGCGCAGCACCTTTGATTGCGTCTTCAGGCTCATGTCCCCGACCTCGTCGAGGAACAACGTCCCTCCGTGGGCACGCTGGAACTTTCCTTCTTTATCGGTTCCGGCGCCGGGGAACGATCCCCTGACGTGTCCGAACAGTTCACTCTCGATCAGGTCTTCGGGGATGGCTGCGCAATTGACCTCAACGAAAGTCTCGTCCTTCCGCAAACTTTGGGCGTGGATGGCGTGCGCCACCATCTCCTTGCCGGTTCCTGATTCACCGTAGATGAGAACGCGTCCGTTGGTGGGAGCCATCACCGCAATCTGCTGGCGCAGCGCTTTCATCGGGATGCTGTCACCGACGATGATGCTCTTGGCCTGCAGTTGCTTTTTGAGATCAACGTTCTCGCGCTGCAATTTCTTTGCCTCGATGGCGTTCTTTACGACGATCAGTGTTTTCTCGATGCTCAGTGGCTTCTCCAGGAAATCGTAGGCGCCAAGCTTGGTTGCGCGGACAGCGCTCTCGATATTGCCGTGGCCGGAGATCATCACCACCTCCGGCGGGTTCTCCAGTTCGCGGATTTTTGCCAGCGCTTCCAATCCATCGATGCCAGGAAGCCAAATGTCGAGCAGGACTACATCAAACGCACTCCGGCGTAGAAGGTCGAGGCAGGCTTCGCCGCTGTCAACGGAGGAAGCCGAATATCCTTCGTCCCCCAGAATGCCGGCGAGCGAGTCGCGGATGCCGGCCTCGTCGTCCACGATGAGAATGTTATGCATGCTTGGCGATTATGGTCGCCGGAGCCGATTCCGGCACAACCGGGAGTTCTACGATGAAACGGGTGCCGACCGGGTGATTCTCTTCTACGCGAATCGAGCCATGATGATCTTCCACAATCCGGCCTACGATCGACAGGCCGAGTCCGGTTCCGCGCTTCTTGGTCGAAAAGTAAGGAAGAAACAGTTTCTCCTTAACGTCGCGGGTGACTCCATGGCCGGTATCGGTGACTGCAATTTCAACAGCATCACGGCTGGCGACCAGTGTGGTCGAGATTTCGATTTCGCGCAGAACAGCATTCTCGGTGGCTTCCGCCGCATTGTCGACGAGATTTGCGATCGCACGCTTCATGGCCTCGTTATCGGCCAGAACCCTCGGCAGATCCACAGCCAGGGACTTGTGGAGGACAATTCCGTCCAGTCGCCCATCAAACATGGAGAGGGCACTCTCGATGATTTCATTGATGTCGGCAGGCAGCGGTTTGGCCACCGGGAATCGCGCCAGCGTAGAAAACTCGTCGACCAGACGGCGCACCGTTTCTACGGCGCCTGCAATCGTCTCGGCGCAGGAGCGCAACACACTCGTCGACGTGCGGTCGGCGGCCGATCGATCCAGGTGTCGCTGAATGCGCTCGGCAGAAAGGGCAATCGGGGTGAGGGGATTCTTGATCTCGTGAGCGACACGCCGCGCGACTTCTCGCCACGCTGCCTGCTTTTGCGCCTTGAGCAGATCCGATAAATCTTCGAATACTACGACGTAACCGGAGCGCTCGCTCTCACGACGCAGCGGCGCAACCGTCACCGCCACATTCAGTGACCCATACGACAATGGCAGCTCCATCTGGGCGGTGATAAAGCCCATGCGGTCCGCCCGACGAAGCAAGGGTTCGAAGTCCTCGAGAACATCGGCCGGAAATATGTCAGAAAGCCCTGCGCCTCGTGGGAACAGATTCCCGTCATCGTGAACACCTTCGGGGTGGAACATGCGCTGCAAAGCCTGGTTTGTATGCGTTACCCGGCGGTTGGCATCCAGTGACAGAACGCCTGTAGGAATACTTTCGAGAATTGTCTCCATTTGCCGCCGGCGCTGATCGAGTTCGTGGTTGGCGACGGCCAGATCGCGGGTGGAGGATTCCAACTGACGGCGGCTCGCCTCAAGCTCCTCGGCCATGCGGTTGAAGGAGCGCACCAGGTCGCCAATCTCATCGGTCGCGCTCACGTCGACGCGATAGTCCAGGCGACCGCGGGAAATTTCCTGGGTAGCCTCCGCCAGGGCAGCCAGAGGGCGTGTGATCAGTTTGGCAAGGAATAGAGCCAGCCATGTCGTCACAAACAGAACGATCATGGTCAGCAGAAGCAGAAGCCCAACATAGGTCTGGCGTACGCGGCGGCGCTCCTGGCTCCATTGAAAGTATCGTTGCTGGCTTGCCTCAACCTGACGGACAGCTTGCGAGAACTCAGGTGAAAGAGGGATCGCGACGAGAATCGTGCCTCCGCCGGCAACGGGCGCGGTTGCGAGCGTGTAGTCCGTATCATGCCAGGTGAACTGCACAGGCCGTCCAGCGAGTGCGTCGGTGAGAGGGAACGAATTCTTCATCACTTGCCAGGGAGCAGGTGCGTGCAAACTGGCCTCGGCGTTGCCATCCCGCAGAGCCAGCGCGAATCCTCCCTGCAAGGTCAACTCATGGCGCTGGAATTCGCTGACAATCCCGGCGGTGCCATGGCCCGAGAATCCACGCACGACCTCAGGGGAAGCAGCGAGAGCAGCCGCCTCGGCGTGGGCATTTTGCTGGGCGTATTTGGCCGCCACAGAAGCGATAGCTCGCGTGTCGGACCGAACCTCTTCAACGGGAGTGGAAAACCACTTATCAATCGAACGGTTCATCAATCCGTACGCAAACCAGTACATCACCATCACGGGAACAAACGACAGTAACAGGGCGCCGGCGACCATGCGCGTGCGGAACTTGGATCCCAGCACGCCCATCCGCCGCTCAGCAAAGAGTTTGAGCAGATTGCGCGCCAACACGAAAGTCAGCGCCACAAAAAGCAGAGAGATCAGCAGCGACAGCGCATAGAAGATAATCGCCTGCTGGTTCGTGTCCGCTTGCAGAATGGTGTTGTTGAACGCCGTCTGTGATGCAAGGACGACGAACAGCAGCACGACCGCAATCGCCAGCAGAATGATGACTTGCTTCCGGCTGGTCCGCTTGACGGTGCGGGTTGGCGCAGGTGTACTCACCAGTGACCAAAACGATCAAGTATGGGGCCATTATAGATGGAGAAACGCATTCCGAACGCGCCAGCTACGTGGCTCAGTGGGTCGATTGGCGTCCGGCAGTGAGCTCCTTCAGCATCGATTCGTAAGCGGGTTTGGGCCGGTAGGCCCGGTCAAAGGGGAGAGCCGCGCCCCGAGTGCCATGCGTGTGCGAACTGATCCATGAGTATTTGTCAGTAAATCCCCAGGTCTGGATGGCGGTGCAGCCGGGATTCTTCATGCAGGCGCGAACCACGGCGGCATAGATTTCTGCCTGTCGCGACAGATCTTCCGTTCGAACTATACCCTTGGAGTCTACGGGTAAAGAAACGTCCAGTTCGGTGATGTGAACCTGTAGGCCCAAGTTCGTGAGACGCCGAATGTTCCTCGCGACTGCATCGCTATCGAAGTCGGGCAGATCAATGTGCATCTGCAATCCAACGCCATCGATTGGTACACCCCGACTCCTAAAGTCTTTGACCATCGCGAATATCGCGTCGGATTTGCGGCTGAGGCCTTCCCCATCGGCATCGTTATAAAACAACAACGCTCCTGGGTCGGCCTCATGTGCCCAGCGAATGGCTTGCTCCACGTAAGCTGTGTTCTTGTCGGATAACCCGATTCCGGGTTTGTTGAACCAGATCGAGTCCTTGAGTTTCCCGTTTGCATTCATAGCCTCGTTCACAACATCCCAGGCGAAGACTTGCCCCGCAAAGTGCTTCATCTCGGTCGTGATGTGTTCTTGCAGCAAATGCGACAGCTGATCCGGAGTGAAATGGCTTTCGGCCAGCCACTTGGGGTTGTTGTGATCCCAGACAAGGCAGTGACCACGGACTTTCATTCCGTGGGCTATGGCGAAACGAACGATTTGGTCTCCCTGAGCGAAATCAAATCTGTCCGAGCTGGGTCGAACGGTCCACCATTTCATTGCGTCTTCTGGTTCGACCATGTCGAATTCTTGCGCGATCGTGGCGGAGTAGGCAGCCTCGGACAGAGCGTAGGATCTCACGGCTGTGCCCACGAGTGCTCCGGAAGCGCTCGCCGCTTCGCGCAAGGTGTGCGGTCCAGGTGCCGCCAATACGACCAAGGCAACGGGCGTAGCTGCAATCCGCAAGGAACTTCTAAACCACATTGAATTAATTTACGCCCTTGTGGCAATAGTGACGGGCGCGGGGTTTGCAGGTTTGACCAGCAAAGTTGGTCACTTTGCGGGAAGGAATTTCCGCAGCGGGCAACCTTCGCAGGCTGCCTTCGATTTTCGGCAATAGTTCTTGCCCACGCCAACAATCAATCCGTGCATTTCGTTGTAGACCTGAGCCAGGGCCGTGCGATGAGCCGTGCTCATCGCAGAGGGAAGATGTGCCGCTCCCCGGATGCCGGATTCAAGTGGAGGCCGCAATTTCGCGGGCTTACGTTCGTATGCAACTGCAACGGGAAACAGCGATACTTGAAAGAGTTCTCTGAGGTACTCGTAATCCGCTTTTTCCGACACAATGCGGTGGCGCTCGAGAATACGGCGGGTGTAGGCATCGACGACAAATACTGGATGATTTCCTGCGTACAGGAGAATTGAGTCGGCTGTTTCCGGTCCCACACCGTTGAGCGCAAGAAGCTCTTCCCGCACTTTCTCGATGGGGACGGAGAAAAGTTTCTCCAGTGATCCTCCATAGTGCTTATCGAGAAATCTGACGAATGTCTTCAGCCGTGCAGCCTTCTGGCGAAAGTAACCCGATGGGCGGATCAGTTGTTGAAGTCGCCGCAGTTCCACGGTTCGTATTCCATCGACGCTTAGCAAATGTGCGTTCCGCAGGTTGGCCAGGGCGCGCTCGACATTGGTCCATGCCGTGTTTTGCGTCAGGTAGGCCCCTAGAACAACCTCAAACTGCGTTTCTGCCGGCCACCAATGCTGCGCACCCCACTCGTCATAGAGGGCAGCATAATAGTTGCGAATTTCATCTTCGCGGTGGGTTGAGGTCGCGTCCATCATCCTGATGGTCAGTGTAGTCCACCGAGAGACACTCCGCGGAAACGTGGTGCTCATCGGCTAGTCAGACTTACTGAAGTGCATGTACCTAGGCAGGGGAGGTTTTGCAGAATCTCACAAAAGCCGCGATTTGGGCGCTTTCTAAGGGAAAAGACGATCGCACCGCTGAGGTCAAGTACTTAAGTAAGTGGTGGAGTAATTGGGTTGCGTTGACAATTTATGTCAACGCGAATGAGCTGCATTCTCTCCCAATGATCGGCAGCCGTTGGCGCCATTGCCCTGCACAAGTGCTAGGCAGTCGTTCCATCTACGTGGTCAGGAGATCTGCGTATGTCGCAACGGCTGGGTGATCTTCTCGTCAAAGAGAAAATCATCACACCAGAGCAGTTGGAACAAGCGAACAAGGTTCAGAAAGAGCAGAGCTGCCGCTTGGGGTCTGCGCTGGTGAAGCTCGGATTTCTGACCGACGAAGACGTCACCAATTTCCTCTCCCGCCAATATGGCGTGCCAGCCATCAATCTTTCGTATTTTGAAATCGATCCAGCCGTCGTCAAGCTGATACCGTTCGAGACTGCCAAGCGCTACCAGATTCTTCCGCTGAGCCGTGTAGGCGCATCGCTCACCATCGCCATGGTCGATCCGACAAATGTCTTCGCCATGGATGACATCAAGTTCATGACCGGCTTCAATATCGAGCCGGTCGTGGCTTCGGAAAGCTCGATTCTGGCCGGCATCGACAAAGCCTACGGAGCGACCAAGGAAGAAGACCTCGAATCCGTCATGCAGTCGATGACGGAACTGAGTGACGAGGACGTCGAACTGCAGGCCGAAGCCGAGGAAATGGGGCTCTCGGAACTGGAGAAGGCGGCTGATGAAGCGCCCGTTGTGAAGCTGGTGAACGTCATTTTGAGTGATGCCGTGAAGCGCGGCGCCAGTGATATCCACATTGAGCCGTACGAAAAAGAATTTCGCGTCCGCTTCCGTATTGACGGCGTGCTGCAGTCGATTATGTCTCCACCAATGAAGCTCCGGGACGCGATCACGTCCCGCATCAAGATCATGTCGAAACTCGACATCAGTGAAAAGCGTCTGCCGCAGGACGGCCGCATCATGCTGAAGATGAACATCGGCGGGCGCAAGAAGCAGCTGGACTTCCGCGTCAGCACGCTGCCTGTGCTGTGGGGCGAAAAGATCGTGCTCCGGTTGCTCGACAAAGAGAACCTGCGGCTCGACATGACCAAGCTCGGTTTCGAAGCCGAATCGCTGGTCAAATTCGAGAAGGCCATTCTGAAGCCGTACGGCATGGTGCTGGTTACCGGGCCGACGGGATCGGGCAAGACGAACACGCTGTATTCCTCTATTTCCCGGCTGAATCAGCCCGACACCAACATCATGACAGCCGAAGACCCAGTGGAATTCCAACTGGGTGGTGTGAACCAGGTACAGATGAAGGAGCAGATCGGACTGAATTTCGCCGCCGCTCTCCGATCTTTCTTGCGGCAAGATCCCAACATCATCCTGGTGGGTGAGATTCGAGACTTCGAAACGGCTGAAATCGCTATCAAGGCGGCACTTACCGGCCACCTGGTCCTTTCCACCTTGCACACCAATGGCGCTCCGGAAACGATCACCCGTCTGATGAACATGGGTATTGAACCCTTCCTGGTGGCGACTTCGGTTCACCTCATCTGTGCGCAGCGGCTTGTTCGGCGCATATGCAAGGACTGCATCGAGCCCTTAGACGTGCCGCATCAGACACTTCTCGATGCAGGTTTCACGCCCGAGGAAGCCAAGACCGTGAAGATTCAGAAGGGGAAGGGCTGCAGCGTGTGTAACAACACCGGCTATAAGGGACGTGCCGGTCTGTACGAAGTCATGGAAGTTGACGATGAAATTCGAGAGCTGGTTCTGGTTGGCGCATCGGCGGTGGAGTTGAAAAAGAAGGCGATCGAGCGAGGCATGTTTACGCTGCGCCGCAGCGGTCTGATTAAGGTGGCCGCGGGTGTGACCACGCTCGAAGAAGTCGCACGCGAAACGATTCACTAGGAGTCCTGAGTCGCGAGTCTTGAGTGCTGAGGGTAACAGCAATAACGGACCAGTTGCTCGGGACAGGGACTTCGGACTCAGGACTAACGAAAGGGAAACTTTGCCATGGGTTTGTCGTTAAGCGATCTGCTCAAACGAATGCTGGAGATGAATGGCAGCGACCTGCACATTACCACCAACTCGCCGCCACAGATCCGTGTGCACGGCCATCTGGTGCCGCTTGATTTGCCGCAGATGACTCCGGCAGAGACCAAGCAGCTGGCCTACAGCGTCATGACCGACTCGCAGAAGCACCGGTTCGAAGAGAGTCTCGAACTCGATTTTTCGTTCGGCTTGAAAGGTCTGGCCCGCTTCCGTGCCAACGTCTTCAACCAGCGCGGAGCCACGGCTGCCGTCTTCCGTCTTATTCCGTTTGAGATCAAGTCGTTCAACCAACTCGGCTTGCCCGCAGTCGTCAGCAAAATGTGCGACAAACCTCGCGGCCTGGTTCTCGTTACCGGGCCGACCGGCTCCGGTAAGTCGACAACGCTGGCTGCCATGATCGACAAGATTAATAGCGAGCGCCACGACCACATCCTGACGATCGAAGATCCCATCGAGTTCGTACACATGAACAAGAACTGCGTGGTGAACCAGCGCGAGTTGCACGCAGATACCAAAAGCTTCACAGACGCCCTCCGCGCCGCGCTTCGTGAAGACCCCGACGTGGTGCTGATTGGCGAAATGCGCGACCTGGAAACGATTGAGTCGGCTCTGCGAATCGCCGAGACCGGTCACTTGACCTTCGGCACGCTGCACACCAACTCGGCGACCTCGACCATTAACCGTATTATCGACGTCTTCCCGGCGCACCAGCAGCCGCAGATCCGCGCCCAGCTTTCGCTCGTACTCGAGGGCATCATGTGCCAAAGCCTTGTACCCAAGATCGATGGCAAGGGTCGCGCCATGATCATGGAAGTCCTGGTTCCCAACGCTGCAGTGCGGAACCTTATCCGCGAAGACAAGATTCACCAGATTTATTCATCCATGCAATCCGGACAGGAAAAATTCGGGATGCAGACCTTCAACCAGTCACTCGCCACGGCGTATTTCCAGAAGCAGATTTCAATGGAAACTGCTCTTGCCCGTTCCAGCAATGTGGATGAGTTGACGGAAATGATCAATCGCGGGGCAAGCCTGTTGAGCCGTCCAACGACGTCGACGTCGTCGGGTTTGGCCCGAGGGGCAGCATCCAAGCACTAGCCTGGCTGCGGTCCCGATAGAAATTGCAGGAAAGCTATCACGAAGCAGGTACGTGAGTGAGGAGAAGCTAACACATGCCAGTCTTTACATTTTCCGGCAAAGACGCGTCAGGACAGAAAATTTCCGGCGAGCGAATCGCCGCCAATAAGCAATCGCTGGCGCAGGCACTGCGGCGCGAGCGGATTACACCGGGCGCGATTCGCGAAAAGGGCAAAGAGTTCTCCATGCCCACTTTTGGATCGGGCAAGGTCAAGACCAAGGACATCGCGATCTTCTTCCGGCAGTTCTCGGTCATGATCGATGCCGGCTTGCCTCTGGTGCAGTGTCTGGAAATTCTAGCCGCCAACCAGGAAAACCAGACGTTCCAGAAGACGCTAACGGGCGTGCGGACCACGGTAGAAGGCGGTGCCACGCTGGCCAATGCCATGCGCCAGTACCCGACCATCTTCGATGACCTCACGACCAACATGATCGAGGCCGGTGAAACCGGCGGTATTCTCGACATCATCCTGCAGCGACTGGCAACTTACGTCGAAAAGGCCGTTCGGTTGAGATCGGCTGTGAAATCGGCTTTGATCTACCCAGTCGCCGTCGTCGGTATGGCGGTGTTAATCGTCGGCGCACTGTTGAAATGGGTCGTTCCGATTTTCGCGAATCTGTTCGCCGGACTGGGCGTAAATCTGCCCTTGCCGACTCGAATCACGATGGGATTGAGCGCTTTCGTGCAGAGCTTCTGGTGGGTTTTTCTGTTTGGCTCGGTCGGCATGTGGTTCGGCATTAAGCAGATCCGCAAGAACCCGCGCGGGAAGTATTACTTCGACAAGATGCTGCTGAACCTGCCGGTAGTCGGCGGTTTGCTGCGCAAGATCGCGGTCGGCCGGTTTACCCGCACTTTGGGTACGCTGATCACTTCGGGAGTTCCGATTCTTGACGGCCTGACCATCACCGCGAAAACTTCCGGCAACGCCGTGCTCGAAGAGGCACTGATGAAGGTTCGCAAGGCGATCGAGGAGGGTCGCACGATAGTCGACCCTCTGCGCGAATGCGGCGTGTTCCCGAACATGGTCACTCAGATGATCGGTGTCGGCGAAGCGACCGGCGCCATGGATTCCATGCTGCAAAAGATTGCCGACTTCTACGAAGAGGAAGTCGACGCCGCAACCAAAGACATGCTGGCAATGTTGGAACCGGTCATTATCGGCATCTTGGGTATCAGCATCGGTGGAATCGTTGTTTCGCTCTACATGCCGCTGTTCGCCATGATTGCGAAACTGGCTGGCTAGAACAAAGTCCGCGGGAAGGGTCGGCGCAGATAAACCACCGGCCCTTTCCGTTCAACGGTTGGTCTTGGGTATTAGGTCTCAGGCTCGCTTAGCATTTCCGGTCCTGGCACCAATGATCGAAGACCTAAGGCCCAGTCGGGTCTCACGCGGGCCCGCGAGATATCCGGAATCTTGATGCAATCCACGTTCGATGAGCGCAATTGGCTGGGATGGCTGGTCCGGGTCCGAATTTTCATTCTGACCGTGCTACTGGCCGTCGAACTAGCGGTGGCTCAGTTCAGTCCTGCGCCGGTGCCGATGCGCCTTTTCATCAGCACGATTCTGTTCTGGTATTGCCTCTCTCTTTTCTACGTTCTGCTGCTTTCCTTCTGGGAGGAACACCAACTTCAGGCTGCCCTGCAGGTTCTGACCGACGTTGCACTTGTCACGCTGGTGGTACACGAGACCGGAGGCTGGGACAGTTCCCTCAACTTCCTGTATCCCCTGGTCATTATCGTAGCGAGCGTCTTGCTGCCCCGAATATGGGCAGGTCTGGTGGCCGCCCTCGCCTTCATTCTTTACGGGACAGTGCTGGAACTGAACTACTACGAAGTCATTCCCTCGTATTGCACGACTCATCCCGGTCTGAAGACCCTGCAGGCGATCATCTTTGTTAACCTCTTCGCATTTCTCGCCGTCGCTTACCTTGGAGGCCTGCTCACTCACAAATTGCGGCAAGTCGGGGTGCAGCTCAAAGACGCAAGCGGTGCCTTGGAAAGCTTGCAGGCGTTACATGAAAATATCATTCACTCGATCAGCAGCGGGCTGATCACAACAGGTCTCGACGGAAGGATTACTCTGGTCAATGCCGCCGCCGAGCGCCTGCTCGAACGCAGCGCCACTGAATTGCAGGGTACGCCCGTACATCGGATTTTTCTCGATCCCCTGCCTTCGGTGGAATCGCAGGAATCGCACGGGGAAGTGCGTTTCGATCCTCCAACAAAATTCCGCAAAACGTTGAGAGTGCGCGTATCTGGATTATCCGTTCCTGACAAGGGCGATCTCGGCTATGTTTACGTCTTCGATGACCTGACCGAGATTCGACGCCTCGAACGCGAAGTCCGTATACAAGACCGCCTGGCGGCGGTGGGAAGACTGGCGGCAGCCATCGCCCATGAGATACGCAACCCGCTCACCTCGATCGCGGGCTCAGTCAGCATGCTCTCGGGTCTTCCGGAGATGAACGAGGACCACCGCCGTCTGCTTGACATTGTGACCCGAGAATCACAGCGACTGAATGCCATCATCACTGATTTTCTCGCTTATTCACGAACCAAGAAGTATCAATTCGAGCGAGTGGACTTGATACGCCTGGTGGAAGATACCCTCACTTTGATGGATCACCGCATGACGGCTGAGAAGACCGGAATCGAGATCCAGCGCCGTTTTGCCGTTCACGAGGCCTGGGTAGTGGCAGATGGCGACAAGTTGAAGCAGGTTTTCTGGAATCTTTGCGAGAATGCCGTGCGTGCCATGAAAGGTGGCGGGATCCTCACGGCAGCGCTGGAGTCCCTGGGTGAGGATTGGCAGGTCTCATTCATCGACACCGGCATGGGCATGACGCCACAGCAGGTGGAGAAGATATTCGAGCCGTTCCAGTCGAATTTTGAAGGCGGCACCGGATTGGGTCTGGCGATCGTTTACCAGATTGTGCAAGCACACGAGGGGAAAGTGTGGGCACGTTCGAAGCCGGGCCAGGGCGCGACATTTGTGCTACGGCTGCGCCGCCTGGATGCGGAGCGCCCCCTGCAGGCACGCGCGGTTTCGGCGCAGAACCCAACTCTGCAGCCGGCGGCAACTGCTGCCGCGGGAGCAGGAGGTGGGCGTGGCTAACGTCCTGGTTTGCGATGACGAACGCTCGATCTGCGAAATGCTCGATATCTCCCTGCGTCGCGAAGGACACCGCGTAGAGACGGTCCAATCCGGGCAGAACGCGAAAAACAAGATCGACGGTGCGCTCTATGACGTCATCATCACCGACATCAAGATGCCGAATATCGACGGCATCGAAGTTCTACGTCATGCGCATAAGGTTTCGCCGGATTCCGCAGTGATCCTCATTACCGCCGTGGATGACTACGAAGCCGCTGTCCAGGCAGTAAAGGCGGGAGGGGCCGCCGACTACATCCGCAAGAGTCCCGGCCTCGTGGATGAGATCAAGCTCGCCATGAACCGCGCCGTCGAGAAACTGGCTCTCAGCAAGCAGAACTTTGCCTTGCGGCGCGATGCGGCTACCCGCAACTCGCTCGACAATATCATTGGTTCCAGCCCGGCCATGGAGAAGCTGAAGCAGACCGTCCGCACCGTGGCCTCGACTGCCAGCACCGTGCTGATCCATGGAGATAGTGGCACCGGCAAAGAGCTTGTTGCGCGTGCGGTTCACGTATGTTCGCCCCGGGCCACTGAGGCCTTTGTTTCCGTCAACTGTGGGGCTTTTCCGGAGACCCTACTGGAAAGCGAGCTCTTCGGCTATCTCAAGGGTGCGTTCACCGGAGCGAATCAGAACAAGCGCGGACTCTTCGAAGTCGCCGATGGCGGAACCATCTTCCTGGATGAGATCAGCGAGATGACCTTAGCCATGCAGGTCAAACTGCTTCGTGTTTTGCAGGAGCGTACGGTGCGTCCAGTGGGCAGCACCAGCGAAATCTCAATCGATGTCCGTGTTATTGCCGCCACGAACCGCGATCTCGACAAAGCAGTTGCCGAAAATCTCTTCCGCGAAGACCTTTACTATCGCTTGAATGTTATCCCGATTCGTGTTCCTCTCCTTCGCGAACGACGGGAAGACATACCTCTGCTGGTGAACCATTTTCTTAAGAAGTATGCGAGCGCCGCCGGACGGAGCATTTTGCGCGTGCATCCGTCTTCGCTTGAGTCCCTTTGTGACTATGAATGGCCAGGGAATGTCCGCCAGCTTGAAAATACGGTCGAACGCGCCGTTGCACTGGAGACTACCGACGAACTCCGCGTCGAGATTCCTGCCGAACGCCCAAAGGTGCGAGCGGCCGCGGCAGCTGCCGGAGGCGCCACCGGAATCCTTCCCGACATTGGCGGCGAACTTCGCTTGCCCGATGGACTCGGGATGGAAGCCTATGTTGCGGGCATCGAACGGTCGCTCCTACAGAGTGCCCTTAACCACTGTGGGGGGGTCCAGACTAAAGCTGCCGATCTCCTTGGGATTTCCTACCGCTCGTTCCGGCACTTGATGAAAAAATACAACCTCTAACACCATTCGGAATGGTGTTGTTGTGGAAATCCACCGGTCTCCCCTGAATCCAGTTCATTAGACTAGGGCCTATCGTGTAATTTGTGCCAACGGGCCGCTGTATCTGAGAACTTTCGTCTAAGGTATTAACCTGAATATGTAATCAAAATGTAAACGCTCCCACTTTTTGCCCAGGCAATCGGATTTGCGACGTCCAGCTTCTGATAGGCACTCCGGCATACCCTCGACCTGATAATTCTTTCAGTTCGTGCGTGTCGTCCTCAGGGCCTTTTATTGGCGCGGTGTTTGGAGCGTCAACAAATTAGAAGGGTCTCCAACTTCGGATACGCAGCTTGGTATGAAGTTGCGAAGGATACGCCGTGCTCGTGCAAATGTCTGTGGAAAATGACTTTCCGGGCATTTGGTAGGTATTCACCTGATAATGGCAACGTGGATGCTACACATTTTGGAAATAACTAAATCCGTGCGCCCAATTCGGGCGGCACGTTTCAGAAGAGGGGAGGATGAAATGAAGGAGCAGACCGTTCGGCTCGGTCCGCGCGAACAGCAAATTGTCGATCTCCTATTACAGGGATGTGACAACGCCGAAATAGCCAGCCAGCTCAACATGGCGAGGCGGACTGTGAAAGCTCATTTCAACCGGTTGTTCCTCCGTTTCGGAATCACCGGTGGTATCAAGCGAGTCAAGCTCGCGACCCTGCTATACCGGAGGCAAGCATGTCTGCAAATGGACGCTACGGGAACCGGATCCCCAGTGAACGTGAACACCGGGTCATCGAACTTGTTGCCGAGGGCCTGAAGAACAAGGAAGTTGCCGAAGCCATCGGGACTACGGAGCATGTCGTGAAGAATTATCTACGAGTCATTTACGACAAGCTCGGATTGTGGAATCGGGTTGAACTGGCTCTTTGGTACGAGTCAAGGCGCGGCGCTGCACCTGTCTTAATGCAGTAGTCCCACTGTGTATCTGCCAAGCCTTCGGCTACCCCCGCGGAGTCTTCGGTAGGCATACAGATCAGTTAGCGAGATCAAAGACAATTCATTGGCAGCCAAATGCCTGGAGGTTACGGAGTCTCTGTCCGGCTCCAGCCACGCCCCGCAGTGCTGCGGAATCCAGCAGCACGCGGGCTTGGTCGCAGTTCTTGGAGACTCCGTCGCCTTTCAGGTAGAGATCGGCCAGTGCTACCATTGCCGGGCCGTTGTGCTTGGCCATTGCCTTCCATAGCCACTTTGCAGCTTCCGCGCTGTCGCGTCCACGGCCATTCACTCCACTGAGATACTGTTGAGCTGCAGCAAACTCCTCACCCCCGCCACCCTGTGACCCTTGTAACGTCAGGTTGTCCGAGTCAGGAGTTGCATCAGTGGGATTCGGAAGATTCGTATGCTCGGCAGCCTCCGTCTTACCGTGGTCTGGCGCCTCGACTGGCCTTGAGCCAGAGGGAGTAGCCGCATTGTTAGTCTTCGGGTTCGCTTGGACCGCTGTCGTTGTTGGAGGATTTGCAGGCGCAGAGGCGGCCGTATCTTGATTGGTTGGTCTTGCGTTCGTGTCCGTCGGCGCGGGCGGAGATGAGGTTTCCTGTGCATTCTGGTTCGATTGCGCGCTGTGCCAAGCCAGGTACGCAAGCAAAACAATCAGTGCTGCCAGGATCGCACCGATGTAATAACGATACCGAACTGCGGGAGACCGCTCATCCTCGAATTTATCCGCAGCGTCTTTTGCCCGCAAACGTTGGAACAATTCCAAATCATAAGGATCTTTGACGGGCTTTTGCGGGGTGACAGTAACTTCCCGTGCGATCGGTTCGCGATATTCATCGTGTGATTCCGCATAATCGCGATTCTCCACATCTAGTGGTTGGCCAGGTTCCTGAGTGTCATGGAACTCTTCTGAGCTGAAATGCTCCGAGGCGGCAGGCCCCACCTTGGCTCCGCACATTCCGCAGAACTGGTTGGGCAATGGATTATCGTGCCCACAAATCTCGCAGCGCCGTAGATCGCTCTGCCTCTCTGTCGTTGTCCTCCAAAATGGCTGGACGGGCCTGTCTGGCTCCGTGACCGCCGCGACTTCCAGAGCAGCAGCGGGCGCACTTTGTTCTAATTTCTGTTCTTGCAGTTGGCGTATCAGGTCGAGAACGGCCTCCTCGCGCTTTTCGGGAGGATTGGTGAAATACACTTCAGCCCAACGCCCCATGTTGTCAGCTAACAACGGGTTCAGAAGAGGGTTCAACTCAGGACGGGGTAGCGCATCCTCGGAACGATCCGTGGAACTAGCCAATCGTTATCTCCTCAACCCAAATGTCTAAACAGACGGGATTTGGACGGTATGATTGCACTCCCAACGCCAGAGGTTGTCAATTGTAAATGATGCAGAATCAGCGACTCAATCGCAGACCCTGCGATAGGCGGGTTCAAACTGGTCCAGTTGTGCTTCGCGCTGTGTAGTAAATTTCCCTTTAGGAGTTTTGCCGTACAGATCGGCTCCCGGACAGTAATAGAGCGCCGTCCGCTGATCCACCCACACCTGCACCCCTGGTTTTCCCTTGTCGGTCGGGGGATCCGGCGCTTCGGCCAGGCCGAACTGAATCAGCATTCGATCGAACAGCGACAAGGCCGGATCGCCCGCAGGTTTTCGGTGCGTTGCAGCCGCCGTGGTTGGTGTGCCGGTCGCTTTGACGTGCGGCCTCGACCACAACCCCCACCGAATCACGCAGAGAACCAAAACAACCGCAACCGCGAGATAAATATCTCCGCGATGGCGACTCCAGAACTGCAATACAGTGCCCCCCCGCTTGCTGGATGCGAATTGCTCGAGAAATGCGCGGGCGGAAGCGGCTGACCTCCAGTGTGCCGCATGCGTGGTTTCGGCCTTTGATAGCGCCTGGGAGTCAGGCAGCGTTTGCTCGTTGTTTGCCGTCGTTTCCGGAGCGTCTATAGCGACACCCCCGAGTTCAATTCCGGTGATCTCCTGAACGTTGAGAGGGGCAGGCACGTTTGCTGTCTCGTGATTTGCCTCAAATTCCAACTCGTCAGGCGTGAAAAGATCAGGAAGCTGTTCTTCTAGAGAACGAGCAAGAGAGGTTTCCGGGCTGATGATAGAGGACTTTTCCGCAGCCTTTCGAACTTCGTCCCTGCCGGGTTCAAAAACAGCATCTTTCTTCTGCGATTCTTGCCTGAGCCACAGAGAGGCAACCTTGCTCTGGATGTTCGCGGCTTCGTAATCGGCTGCGCGTGGCGTGCCACACTGCCCGCAGAATTGTTCCTCCGCAACGAGTCGATGCCCACACTTGCGGCACGAATAGGAATTCGACGCCACTTCCGGCGTGTCGGCGGTCGAGGCGATTTTCACAGCTGGTTTTTCCACCAACGCCGCCAGATTCGGTTGCAATTTTTCAAGAGCTTCCAGCATCGCTGCGCGCTCCGTGGCGAGCGATTTTCTCCAGGTGGCTTCCTCCTCCCGAAGCAGAGCTTCAGCTATCAGGCCGGCCATCAATTGGGAGGTATGGACGTCCGGCTCGCTGAATGCATTTGGAGCACGATAGTAAAGTTCGAGCCCGCCGGCAATTCCGCCGTCGTGGTAAACGGGCACGGCGATCAGTGAGCCGATGCCGCGGCGCTTGCACTCCTCTGCGTCCAGAAGTGATTCTGCTTCGACGTCGCCGCTGTGGAGCTCCCGTCCGGTCTTCAGACAGGGAGCGAACATAGCCTTGTCCACGGGAATGACTGATTCCAAAATCGGCGTACTCGAACCGTTGATCGCACGATAGCGGACTGACTTACCCTCGATGATTCCGATGGCGGCGCCGGCTGCGTTGGTCATCTCCGAGACTCGCTTCGCCACCAGCTTTAGAGCGCTGTCGAAATCCATCCGCTGAACCTGGATGAGACGCTGCGTCTCGGCGATTCTTTCCAAGGTTGAGGTAACGTCTGATGACGGCGTGCGTTCCGCTCGCCTCTCTGGCTGAGTGGAAGTCGCAATGAGATTTCTGACCCTGGGCACCTCCGCCTGGTCTTCTTGCACCGCCGGGCGGAACTCAAGACGCCGCATCTCGCGGTTGTGTTCCTGGAGGACGTAGGCAGCTTCCAACAGCTTTGCCAGAGTCTCCTCGTCGGGAACTGGTTTGGGCTTCGGTTCAGGCACAGTTCGGTATTCCGCCGGCGCTATCAACGACTGCCATCCTTATCCGAACCCGGGAGTTGCCTATTTCAGTGCAACTCCCGCGCCAACCACCGTGAATCCGACCGGTCCCGAGACGAGGCTGGTTCGGTTCAAGGAAACGGGACGTTTGAGCCGCCGCTTGCGCAGGCCTTGATCTGACAATAGTTTACCGCTGAGCGTTGTCTCAGCGACCATGCAAGCGAAAAATACCATCGTCAAAGGACGAACATAAAGGCAAGCGTAATCGGAAGAAGGTAACACCACTCTGCAGAATTCTGCACACGCCAGGGTTTTTCCTACTCCGCGGCAGGTGAAAGTCGTAAGGCTTCTTTCTGACCGGCCGAATAGAAGTAAACCGCTGGGGTAATGATCAGCGACAACACCATCGAAATCAACACGCCCCCGATCACCACAATCGCAAGTGGCTGCAGCATCTGCGATCCCGCGCCAAGCGCGAACGCCAGTGGCAACATCCCCGCGACGGTTGCCAGCGCCGTCATGGCAATCGGGCGCAGCCTTCTCCGGGCTGCCAGCAACATTGCCTGTTCGGCGGACTGTCCCAGGCTGCGCATTTTCTGATCCGCATCGAGAAGCAGGATGCCATTCTTGGCCACGATTCCGATCACCATGATCATGCCCATGAACGAAGAGATATTGAAAGTCGTCCTTGTAATAAGCAGTGCGATGAATACTCCTGATGTGGACAACAGCGCCGAGGAAAGGATCGCAATCGGTGCGGCAAACCTTCCGAATTCGAAGAGCAGGACAATGAACAAAAGGAGGATGGCCAGGATCAGCACGACAACCAGGTCATGGAAGTTCTGCTGTTGTTCCGCATACTGTCCACCGTAAACAACGCGAATGGTGGAAGGCAGACGCAGTCCTGCAACTACTTTTTGTATCTCCGCCATCCCGCTGCCCAGTGCGCGGCCCTCCAGGCGGGCCGTAACCGCAACGTCCCGTTGCAGGTTCTCGCGGCGAATCTCGGTTTGCCCGGGAGTCTCGACGACCGAAGCCAGCGCGCCCAGCGTAGCGGTGTGTCCGCTGCTGCTGACCAGCAATGTGTTGCCCATCGCTTCCAGAGACGCCCGATTTGCGGCAGGGAAGCGTACTCGGATGGTAAATGCGCGGTCATTCACCACTACGGGTGTGGGCGCAGGCTCGCCCTCCAGAATCGCGGAAGCATCAAGCGCGACCTCTTCCGCGGTGAATCCGGCGCGCGCCGCAACGCTCGGGTCGATTTGAAACGTCACCGCGGGTCCGCTGATCGTGTTGTCGATTCCGTTGAGAATGTCGACCACGCCATGAACTTTGCCGATCGCATCGGCCACTTTGGACGCCCATTCTTCCAGTTGCTTGGGGTCTTGTGAGAAGAGCTTGATCTGAATCGGTTCCGGGGCCGAGGTTAGATCGCCGATCATGTCCTGAAGAACCTGAATGAACTCGAGATCCAACGCGGGCTCCTGTTTCTTGATGTCGGCCCGTACATCGGCGATGATCTCTTCGATATCCCGGTCGCGTTTGGGCTTCAGCTTCACCAGGACATCCCCGGTGTTGGCCTCGGTTACAGCGGCCAGGCCGAGCTGCAGGCCCGTGCGACGCGATGTGCTCTCCACCTCGGGAACTTCACGAAGCATCTGCTCCACGTGACCGACAACTCGATTGGTCTCTGCCAGCGAACTCCCGGCGGGCATGATGTAATCGATCACAAAACCGCCCTCGTCCATCTCCGGCAGCAGATCGGTATCGGTGAACCTGAAGCAGAGGAACGAGACTACGATGAGCGAGATGCTAAAAGCGAGCAGCAGCATGGGGCGCTCCAGCGCGCGCCGCAGCCAGCGCTCGTGAAAATTAATCACCCGCAGAAAGAATCCGCCGCGGTGCTTCTCCTCGGCCTGCAGTAGTCTGGTCGCCTCATCCGGGCCATTGGCAACCTGGTTCTGCGGCACTGAGATCGCTCCGGAGTCTTGAGACGCGGTGTCCTTCTCCTTCCTGGAGCGGATGAAATACTGGCTCAGGTTTGGAGTCCAGGTGAGCGCGAGGGCGAGAGAAGTCACCAATGACACGCTCATGGTGATCGCCAGCGCTCGAAAGAACACACCATAAACCCCGTTGATTACGATCAGCGGTACGAAGACCACGATGGGCGTAATCGTCGATCCCACGAGTGGAATCGTAATTTCCTTCAACGCACTGCGAATCGCTTGGAGCCGCGACTGACCCAGATCCCGGTGCAACACGATGTTCTCGACTACAACGATGGCATCGTCAATCACGAGTCCAACCGCCGCGGCCAGTCCCCCGAGCGTCATCAAATTGAATGTCTCGCCCATCAGTTTGAGGGCAACAAATGTAACCATCACGGTCACTGGGATAACCAACCCCGCAACCAGTGACGTTCCCCAATCCCGAAGGAAAAGGACCAGGATGATTGACGCAAGAATCAGCCCCAGCAGAATCGCATCACGCACGCTCTTGATGGACTCTTCGACAATGATCGACTGATCGTAAAACGGCTCAATTCTGATTCCGGGCGGGAGCGTCTTCTTAATGCTCTCCATCTCGTCGTGGACTTCCTGCGCGACCTGCACGGTGTTTCCGTCTGGTTGGCGGTTGACGTTCAGCAGCACCGCCGGCTTGCCGTTTGCCGTGACCACGGTGTAGAGCGGCCTGACACTCGGTGCGACACTGGCAACATCGCCGATCCGCACGGGAACGCCTACGGGTGTGTTCTTGATGACCGCATTCGCGATCTGCTCCGGCGTGCGTACTTGGGCGTTGATCAGTCCCAAATAAAGCTGATGGTTTCTCTCCAGCAAGCCAGGGGAATCGATCAGGTTCGTTTTCCGCACGGCATCGAGAATGTCAGAGACCGTGACACTCGCGGCGAGCAGCTTCGCCGGATCGGGCATAATCTGAAATTCAGGTTCCTGCCCGCCTTGCACGATCACGGTCGAGACGCCCTCAAGCCGATTCAACCGCGGCTTCATCTCGTAGGTCGCCATCTCCCACAGTCTGGTTTGCGGCATGCTCTCGGAGGTGAGACTGTAGGCGATGATGGGAAATGCGGCGAAGGTCATCCGGTGCGCTTCGATCTTTGCCGTCGAGGGGAGTTCCGGCTGGATACGTGAGATCGCCGCATTTACGTACTGCAGCGTCTGGAACATATCGACATCCCAGCGGAAGTAGAGATCGATTTCTGCAGATCCGCGGCTCGTAATCGAGCGCACATTCAGCAGTCCCGGAACGCTGTTGACCGCTTCTTCCAGCGGCCGCGTGATCGTCACCATCATCTGATCGATCGGCATCACGCCGTTGTCAACGGCGATCAGGACGCGCGGGAAGTCTGTCGACGGAAATACCGAGACTGGGATAGTGAATGCCAGATAGGTACCCAGCAACACCATCGTTAAAATGAGGAAGATTACCGGGCGCGAGTGTTGGACGACCCAGTACGGGGACTTGCTTTCTTCCTTCTGAAAGTTCACGCTGAGGCTCCGCACCGGTTATTTCTCAATGGATCCCTCACCGGGAGCCTTTCCGGCGTCCGCCGAGGGCTTGGAACCCTCAGCCGGGGCGTCGGCTGCCACGATCTTGATCCTGGTTTTGTCGGGCAGTCCGTACGCGCCGTTGGTCAGGACTCTTTCATTCGTCGAAACACCCTCGAGGATCTGCACATCATCGCCGTTGCGAATCCCCACCTTTACGGCCTGCTGATGCGCCAATCCGTCCGATCCCGCCAGCATGACGGTAGTCGATCCGTCTGGCGCAGTAAGAATTGAAGTGGCTGGCACGACGAGAGCATCCTTCACAGTTTGCGCGGTCAGAGACAGACGGACACTCGTACCAGGCTTAAGCTCGTGCTTGGGGTTTTTGGCTTCGAACCAGACTTCTACCGTGGTGCTGTTCGGATCGAGTGCGGGACTTACGACCGTGACTTTGCCTTTGATCGGTTCCTCGATCCCCGGCACTGTCATTCTGCCCTGATCGCCGACCTTGAGGGCGGCGGCGTTCTGCTGCGGAATATGCGCCTTGGCAATTACCGAGGAGATGTCCATGACGGTCAGCAGGGCAGTGCCCGCCGCAGCCATTTCGCCGGGATAAAGCGGACGATCAGTGATCACACCGTTGATCGGACTGCGAATCTCCGAGTAGCTGAGCTGCGCCTCAGCTCCCAGATACTTGCCTTTGGCAGATTCCAGTTGTCCGGCCGCGGCCTTGAGTTCTTGCGGTTTCCCGATCGCGAGAAGCGCGTCAAGATGTTTTTTGGCAATTGCATACTGATTTCGCGCTTGTGTAATGTCTACCCGTGACTGATCGAGCTCTTTGCGTGGCAATGCTCCCTGCTCAAACAGTTGTTGCCGGCTCTCGAAAATCTTCTCCTGCGCCTCGAGCACCTGTTGTGCCTGCTGCAGGTCAGCTTCGGCCTTCTGAATTTCCTCCGGCAGGTTGGCGGCGGTGGTTGTTTCATAGGTCGCCTGTGCCTGCTCGTAGCTGCCTTTGGTGTCTTGTGCCGCCGCCGACAAGTCGCGGTTCTCCAGCACAGCCAGCAGTTGGCCTTCGCGCACCGCGCTCCCTCGTTTTATGAGGAACCTTTGCACTGGAGCGCTGATCTTGGGAACAATGGCTGCCTGTTGTAGTGGGAACAGAACCGCCTGTGTTTCCACAACATGCTGGATCGTGGTCTTTTCGACGGACGCTACCTGTACGCTGACCGTGGGTTGCTCAGCGGGTCTTTCAGAAGAGCAGGCGCCGCCCAGCAGCAGCCCGGCAAACGCGGCCATTGCACCAACCTTGCTGGCCCAACTGACGGACTCCTGACTGCTTACCTTCTTTTCCCGCCGTGATCGTTCGTTCCCGTGCATTTGCTTAGAAGCTTCCCGTTAAGGTTTGCAGATTGGCAACCGCCAACCTGTAGCGAGATTGTCCATCGTCGTATGCGTTGCGCGCCTGCGTCAAAGTATTCTGCGCATCGACGACCTCCAGCACAGTAGATTCACCTGCCTGGTAGCGCATTGTGGTCAGTCGCAAACTCTCGGCTGCCATTTCCGCTGAACTCGCCAGGGACTCCATTTCTGATCTTACCGTCTCTGCCTCGCCGTAAAACTGGCGCAGATGACTGAGCAAGGTCTTTTGCGCGAAATTGAGCTCCACGTGTACCTGATCACGCCGCAATTCGGCCTGCTTGAGCTTGCTGCGATCTGCTCCCCAGCTGAAGATCGGGATCTGGAGCGTGGCCACCGTCGAATAGCCCAGATTGCGTACGCCATCGGTTTGTGTTGCGAAGTGACTGGCGTCAATTCCGTAGAAGTAGTCGATACTCAACGATGGGAGTAAACCACCCCATGCTGCGGTGACGTCATGACGCGCAGCCTCGTAAGCAAACAGCGCGGCCCTTAACTCAGGATTGTTCTTCTTGCCGGCAGTCTCCACCTCGGCAAACGTCGGTAGAGGTTCGGGTGTTTGCAGGTCGTCGACAACGGTGAAGTCCTGATGGAAATCCGGAAACAGCAGCACTGCCAGGTCGAGACGGCTACGCTCCATGGCAATCTGCGCCTCTTGTAACTCGCGCTGTTGTTGTTGAGCCTGAATCGTCGCCTTGATCACATCTGCGTGCGCCACCTCGCCGCCGCCTTCCAGTTTCTGGCTGATCTCGAGGAATCGCGCAGCCTCGGCGGCCGCGCGCTGCACATTGGCATATTTGCGCTGCGCCACCACGAGCCCATAGTAAGCTTGCGTGACGGTGACGACCAATCCCCGCGTGGCGATCTCCGCCTTCGCATGAGCCTGCGCCAGCAGGGCAGAGGATCGACGGTAACTGGCAAAGTTCGTCAGCGACAAGGCCTCATGGACATCGCCCTGACTGAGATATTCATGCACGCTGTTGTTGGCAATGAATCGGAACGGCGGGCACGTCCCCGTGTTATTGCAGCTTTCCGGCAGCGGGCCTGTCCCTTGCGTGTAAATGAAGGCATTGTTGTAGTTCACATCCGGCAGCAGCGCCGCGCGAGCTTGCACGCGATCTTCCCGTGCCAGCCCAAGATCGGTGATGGCTGACCGAAACTGCGGATCATTCTGCCGGGCTCGCTGCAGTGCGTCCTGCAGAGTGATGGTCAGTGGGGCACCGTGATTCTGATCCGCGTGCGCGACCTGTGCAAAACCCTGTTGTCTCCCGAGACTTAGAACCAGAATGGAAATAGTCAGACTGAACCGCTGACCGAAATGGAACTGCGACCTACAGCATCTGTATTCGTGCTTCTGCTGGGAATTCACGTCACCTCGGCCGGGGGGCGCGTGTCGTGGCCGCCCGAAAGTCTCTGCACCTAAAAGGACTGAATAAACTTCAGATCACCCGCAGTACCGACGTCAATGATCTCGGCGGTCTCGGTGCTGGCAACCAGCCCTCATGCGGCTGAGATTAACGGCGGCGTGCGCATTCGTTACAGGATCAAATCGAAACTCGGCTGAGCCTACCACGTCATCCCTGAAAGCCACCTGAAAGCTTCCTAGACGTACATAAGTGACGCATCTACCGATACTTAGGTTTTTCTCATTCTCTTGGACGAAGAATTGGCGAAAGTCTTGCTTCTCCAGAAGCGATGGAATCTCTACTGGGAGGCAGGAGGAAGCAATCATGATCAGCTTGGAATCGATAAAAGTTACGCCTCGTGACCAGCAGGTGTTGAACCTGCTCGTACAAGGCTGCAGTAACAAAGAAATCGCTGGCCAACTGAACATCAGCCCACGCACCGTGAAGCAGCACCTGCGAACGCTGTTTCTGCGGGCGGGCATCCGGGAGGGAAGGAAGCGGGTAAAACTGGCGATTGCGATGTTCAACAAAGAGGAGGCGCAGTCATGACCCCTCGCGAGCGGCTTACTCCGAAAGAAATTCAAATAGCCATCCTCGTCTGGGAGGGTCTGACGAACCGGGAAATTGGCCGAATTATCGGAACCAGTGAGCAGGTGATCAAGAACCATCTGCGCAGTATCTTCGACAAACTGGGCGTTTGGAGCCGCCTGGAATTGGCCATGTACGTCGCCAGCCACGGTGGAAAGAACTGGCCCGATTCAGACGGCCTCGCTGCTCCGTATGCCCAAGCAGTGGCGGCCTACTGAGGGGGCAGCAGCAGCCGAGATAGCCTCAGAGCGGAGCCGCAGCCGATACACCTGGCCCCTTGATTCGTGTGTGCGTCTCACTGAAATTGCTCCGCTTTGCCGGGAAGGAGGGCGAAACTCTGCAAAACTTTTCTGGTGGGGTTTGCTCACGAGCCTTCTTCTTGCTGTAAGCCTTTTGTGTTTAACGGTTTACGAGTATCTGGCCTCGGTACTGGAATTGCTCCTGGAGAAAGCGATTTATCGACGCGGGCTCAAGCATCTAATGGGCCGGCTTTCGCGACTCCCAGGCGAAACCAGCGATGGCCTACAAAGAGACTTTCTGGATGGCATGCGACTCGACCGAGCAGTTACGGGCCGAGTACGGCCCCTTCCAGACCCGCCGCGAGGCTGAGACGGAAGCCAGAAAGCTCGGCTTCGGGTACCTGCTGCGCTACGAGCACATCCTCGGGGTCCAGGACGAAATCGAGGAAGTGCGGTGCATCTTCATCGAGTTGTCGGGAGCCTTAGCGGCTGAAAGCGCCCCCGTGACGCTGCACACGAGGTGCGCGACTTGCGGCGAGGCCGCCGCGCACGATACTGGTTGGCAGGCCGAGGTTTGGGCCGATATCCACGAGTTCGAGCACTCTCGCCACCGCGTCCGACTGTTTGAACATGCCCGCGGCAAGGGCCTGAAAGAAATTGCTGACTGGCGAGGTTAGGGCCGTCTCCAGAAGACGCATCAAGTCTTCGGCGCAGGATCTCAAACTCAAATAAAAACTGGGACCGACCTGGTCTGCTGTTGAGTTTGTCTCTTTTTCTCGACGATTTTTTATTTCTACTGCGAAAGCCCGCTAGCCGCAGCCCGATCCAGGAACCAAATCAGCTTGCCCTCAGTGGGCTCAATCAACTTGGCGGGATACTGCTCGCCCGGCAAATTTTCTTCCAGAACAGATCGCAATACGGCGGCTTTGTCGGTGCCGCTGACCAGGAAAGCAACTTCTCGCCCGGCATCAATAACGGGAAGTGTGAATGTCAGCCGATGGGTCTGGAGCTTTTCGACCCAGTTCGCAATAAAGAGTCGCGATTTTTCTTGTAGCCCGGCTGTTCCTGGAAACAGGGAAGCCGTGTGCCCATCGGGTCCCATCCCAAGCAGGATCAGGTCGAACTTGGGAAATTGGCCGGGTTGCAAGTGGAAAAACTTTCTAAGTGTTGTCTCGTATGCCTCTGCTGCGGCGCCCGCATCCGGATTCTCGGCGGGCACACCATAAATATTCCCCGGGGGCACCGGCACCTTCGACAGCATGGCTTCGTTCACCATCCGGTAGTTACTGTCGGGATCGGTCGGAGGCACATGCCGCTCATCGCTCCAGAAGAAGTACGCGCGGTCCCATGGCAGTGTCGTGCGTGCATTTGTGGCCAGCAGGTTATAAAGACTCTTCGGGGTGGACCCCCCGGAGAGCGCGATCGTGAAGCGGCCGCGCTCTGCCACCGCTTGATTGGCCAGCCGGACGATCTCTTCCGCAGCCGCAGCAAACAATTCCTGCGGTGTGGTGAGAATCCGAATCTCGGCGGCGGAACTCAAGTCAGCCTCGGAACCCACGAACGGCTGCGCAGCGTGCTGCTCCCAGCAGTCCGCCTTTTTCGTTCGTAACCACGTGCACCGGCATGGTGGCCACCAGCGCGCGCATTCTGCCTTTGTCGAGGAACGCTTCCATAAACAAAGGTTCCGTCAGCTTGCCAAGGATCTTCGGGGAAATCCCGCCCGCCAGAAACAGACCTCCGGTCGACATGATCTTCAACGCCAGATTGGATGCCTCCGCCCCATAGACCGAGATCCACAGGTCCATTGCTTTTTCCGCCAGTGGATCCTTTCCGCTGAGCGCCGCACGAGAAATCGCCGCAGCCGGATCGCCGGTTTGCATTGCTTCCGTGATCTCCGGTAGCACCTTTCCGCATCCGTTGGCAACAAGAAACTGGTAGACGTTCACCAGACCCGGACCTGAAAGAATGCGTTCATAACTCACATGTCCGAATTGCTTTGTCAGAAAGCGGAGCAGCTCAAGCTGAAGTTCCCCCCGAGGCGCGAAATCGGTGTGGCCGCCCTCGCACGCGAAAACATGATGGCGGCTGCCATCCCAAAACAATCCGGCTTGCCCCAACCCTGTTCCCGGAGCAATGACAGCCTGATTGCCTGCGACCGCGCCTCCGCCGGGGTTCAGCGTGACTAAATCCTCGCTCCCCATTGCGCCGATTCCCCAAGCGATGGCCTCGAGGTCATTGATTAGCAGAGTGGCGGCAAGGTGCAGTTGATTGGCAAGGGTCGACTGCTCGATCACCCAGGGAAGGTTGGAAGTCTCGACCCGACCATTGCGCACGGGGCCTGCGATGCCAAAGCAAGCTGCCTCAGGACGCGTGCCCGACTCGTCCAGGAAGCGCGCTACGATTTCACCCAGACCGCGGTGTTCGCGGCTGGGGAACACCCGTTCAGAAACTAGTTGGAATCGCCCATTCTGGGGTTGGAAATAAGCCAGCCTGGCATTGGTCCCACCAATATCGCCGGCCAGAATCATTTTTCGAAGTTCCTCCAGCGACGGCCGTCGCGTTCCATAAGTTCGTCGGCTTCCTTTGGCCCCCAAGTCCCGGATGCGTAATTGGGGAAGTTCCGCGGCGGCAGCGCATTCCAAAGATCGAGCACAGGGTTGACCACGGCCCACCCCGCCTCTACCATGTCGGCTCGTTGAAACAGCGTCTGATCGCCGATCATGCAATCGTGCAGCAGCCGCTCGTAGCCCGTGCTGGGCTGCTTACCAAAGTATTCCTGATACTCGAAGTTCATGTCCACTGTGCCCAGGCGCATGACCGGGCCGGGAACCTTGGCGGCGAATTGCAGAGAAATGCCCTCTTCCGGTTGGATGTGCAGAACCAGTTGATTCGGCATCAGGTGGTCGACCGGCGTGTCGCGAAACAGCACAAACGGTGCCCGCCGAAACTGTATCACGATATGCGTATTCCGCACCGGCATCCGTTTGCCGGTACGCAAATAAAAGGGAACATCCGCCCAGCGCCAGTTGTCGATCGAGAGCTTCATGGCTACGAAAGTCTCGGTCCGTGAATCGGCGGGAACGCCTTCCTCGGTGCGATACCCGGGAACACGCTTTCCGTCCTCGGTCCCCTCGCCGTATTGGCCCCGTATGGTACGGCTCAGGACTTCTTCATCACTCATGGGCTGGATGGCATGCAGAATCTTGGCCTGCTCATCCCGGACTGCGTTGGCGTCGAAGGAAATCGGTGGTTCCATGGCCGTCAGGCTGATGAGTTGCATGATGTGGTTTGGAACCATGTCGCGCAGGGTGCCAGCGTGATCGAAGTAGCTGCCGCGGCCCTCGACCCCAACCGTCTCCGCCACCGAGATCTGCACGTGATCGATATAACGTCGATTCCAAACCGGCTCAAAGATTCCGTTGGCAAAACGAAACGCCATGATGTTCTGCACGGTCTCTTTGCCGAGGTAGTGGTCGATGCGGTAGATCTGCTTTTCGTCTGCGACTTTCAACAATTGCTGGTTTAGCGTCTTCGCCGACTCCAGATCGTGTCCGAACGGCTTCTCGATCACTACCCGGCGCCAATGATTGTTGCTCTGGTCCATCAAGCCATGCGCTGCGAGTTGTTCCACAATCGGGCCAAAGAAGTTCGGCGCAACGGCCATGTAATAGAAGAAATTTCCGTGAGTGGTGTGCTCGTGATCCAGCTTGGTGAGGGCATCCTTCAATCGCGCGTAGAGATTTTCGTCGTCGAAGTTGCCCTGCAGATAGTAAAAGCGCCGCTGGAACCACTCCCAAAGATCGTTGTCGACACAATCGCCGCAGTATGACTTGATGTCTTCGTAAACTTTTTTGCGAAAATCTTCGTCGCTATAAGCCGCACGCGCGACGCCCAAAACCGCAAACTCGCGCGAGAGCAGACTTGCCCGGGCCAGGTTATAGAGAGCCGGAACCAGCATCCTCCCAGTCAAGTCTCCGGCAGCGCCGAAGATCACCATTACGCAAGGGTCACCTTGCTTGCCGATCCGCGGCGGCGCTGCTTTGAGTGTTTCTGCTAATTGAGCCATGAATGATCCTTAGTGTTTTCCTTCGTGCCCTTCGCGAATCGCTACGTGCTCTGCGCTCTGAATGCGGACGGGGCCACACTGGCATAAGCCAACGATGACGCTTATCTCTCACGCACTCTTTTTGGCCGCACCCGAGGGACCTTCCCCGGCCTCGACGTGTCCACCGAACTTCTGCCGCATCGCCGAAAGCATCTTCTCCGCGAACGTGTGCTGCTGGCGCGACCGGAACCGAACGAACAAGGCGGCGCTCAGTACATCTACGGGCACGGCTTCCTCGACAGCTGCTTGAATCGTCCATCGCCCTTCGCCCGAGTCCTGCACAAAACCCGTGTACTCGGACAGTGTGGGACTCTCCGTGAGGGCCATCGCGGTTAGATCCAGCAACCACGAACTGATGACGCTGCCCCGGCGCCAGACTTCAGCGATATCCGGCAAGTTCAGATCGTAGCGGTGATCCTCGGGCAACTCCTTACTGGTCGCATTCTTGAAGATGTCGAAACCTTCCGCGTACGCCTGCATGATGCCGTACTCGATTCCGTTGTGCACCATTTTCACGAAATGCCCGGCTCCAGAAGGACCGCAGTGGATATACCCGTCTTCCGCCGTCCCCCCAAGTTTTTCTCGTCCCGGGGTGCGAGGGATGTCGCCTCTGCCTGGTGCGAGCGTCTTAAAAATTGGATCGAGTCTCTGCACTGCCTCTTTCGGGCCGCCAATCATCATGCAGTACCCGCGCTCCAGCCCCCATACGCCGCCGCTCGTCCCAACGTCGATATAGTGAATGCCTTGGCCCCGGAGTTCCTTCGAGCGTCGTACATCGTCTTTGAAATACGAGTTGCCGCCGTCGATGATGGCGTCGCCGGCCTGCATGGACTGCGCGAGCTTCTGGACGGTAGCCTCTGTTGGACCGCCAGCAGGCACCATGATCCACACCGCACGCGGCGGCGTGAGCTTCTTGACCAGATCATCGAGCGACGACGATCCCGTCGCGCCTTCGGAGCTCAATTGCTTTACGGCATCCGGGCTTAGATCGGATACGACCAGCGAATGCCCGTTGCGCATGAGCCGCCGCGTCATGTTCGCACCCATGCGACCTAACCCCACCATTCCTAGTTGCATGCCATCTCCTTGCAGCGTAGCATCGGCTGCCAGTCGGTTGTCGCGCGGGCATCTTGTCACCGCGCCCGATCCCAAAAAGACCTAAACAGCGTTCTGCACAGCAGCCACCAATGTCGCGAGCCCGTTCTTCACGTCCTTCCCCAGATGCACCCGCAGCGCCCGTCGTCCACGTTCGGCCAATACCTGAAAGTCTCCCCGGGCCTGCGCCGCTTTGACGACTCCAAATGTGTATTTCTGTCCCGGGACCGGCAACTCCACCGAATCATCGCAAGTCACCTGCAGAAACACTCCCGAGTTCGGCCCGCCCTTATAGGCCTGCCCGGTAGAGTGCAAAAACCGCGGCCCGAATCCCAGACAAGTAGCCACGTGTCTTTTATCGCGCACGGTGTGTCGCAGGCTTTGCAGAACTTGTTCATGCTCCGCATTCATCTGGATATACCCGAGGACGGCAAAGTAATCCCCGCCGTGAATGCGGTTCAAGTGCGCCTTCAGGTAGCCGGCGAGAGACTTTCCGTTGGCGGCCCTTGCTAGCTCCTGCGCATTCTTCTCGTCTGTGAACAGCTTGATTCCCGCATCCTCCAGAATTGGCTTCTCGGCCGGCAGTGTGCCTGTTTTTTCGTACTCTGACGTCAGCGCCCGTGTCGCAACTTTGCTCGCCTCGACGTCAGGCTGATTGAATACGTTAATCCCAATAATCGCACCGGCGACAGCAGTCGCGATCTCCCAGCGGAAGAACTCTGCGCCGAGATCGTACTTGTCCGCCATCGTGATTCTCACCACGGGCTGTCCTGCCTTCTCCAGCGCAGCAACCTTGGTCTCCTGGTCCGGATCGGTGCTCTTCTCAAGCCCAACATAGGCGAAGACTCGGTCGTTGCCATACATGTCAGGTGAGCTGAGCTGTTCGCGGTCGACCGGGATGATCCCTTTGCCAACTTTGCCCGTAGACTCGGCGATCAACTGCTCGAGCCAGGCTCCGAGGTCAGAGATTGCCGGAGAAGTGATGATCGTGAGCTTGTCCCGCCCCGCCTTGGCAGCGGCGCCGAGGATGATGCCCAACGATATACCGGGATTTTCCTCGACGCTAGCGCTCGGCCCACTGGCCCGCACCATCTCCGCGGCGCGATCCAGGAACCTCTTCGTATCCAGTCCCATCACCGCCGCCGGTACCATTCCGAAATTCGAGAGCGCCGAATAGCGTCCGCCAATCGAGGGCCTTCCAAAGAAGATATGCAGGAAGCGATCGCCTTCTGCAACCTGTTGCATCTTTGATCCCGGATCGGTAATTGCGGCAAAGTGACTACCCACTTTGTCGGCACCGACAATCTGTTTCGTCCGCTCGAAGAAATATTGTTTAAAGATGTTTGGCTCGAGCGTGCTGCCCGATTTGCTGGAGACGATGAACAGAGTTTTCGGGATATCAATGATGTGCTCAAACGCCTTCACCTGCGCGGGATCCGTGGAGTCGAGCACATGCAGGGCAGGACAGTGAGGGATCCTGCCAAACGTCATGGCCAGCACTTCCGGGCACAAACTGGATCCGCCCATGCCCAACAGCAACACATGCTCAAATCCGCGCAGATGCACCTCTTTCGCGAACTTCTGAAGGGCGTCGTGTTGCGAGAGTTGCTCGTCGACGATATCAAGCCATCCCAACCACTTCGACTCATCGTCGCCAGTCCACAGGCTCGCGTCGCGATCCCATAGCCGCTTGACCTTGTTGCCCGACTGCCAGTCGGCAATCGTCGACTTCACACTGGCCGCGAGAGTTTCTGGCAGTGACGTTTTCAGTCGGCTCACGGTCTATCCTTTTTTCGCCGTGCTCTTATCCACTGCGGCAAGAAGTTTGTCGAAGGCATCGGAGAACAGCTTCACGCCATCCACCGTCAGCTTGTCCGTGACTTCCTTCATCGAAATGCCGGCTTTTGCCAGATCGTCCATCGTCTTCTCCGCGCCCGGAATGTCTTGCATAAGGCTGTTGCGGAGCCTGCCGTGATCGCGGAACGCGTCGATGGTGGCTGGTGGCATCGTGTTGACAGTGTCAGGTCCGATCAACTCCTCGACATAAATGACATCGCGGTAACTGGGATTTTTCGTGCTCGTGCTGGCCCACAACACGCGTTGCGTCTGCGCTCCCTTTTCGGCTAGTTTCTCCCAGCGCGAGCCGCTGAAGATGCGCTGATACTTCTGGTAGGTAAGTTTCCCGTTCGCAACCGCCACTTTGCCCAACAGACTTTTCAGCAATGCCTGCTGAGTCGGATCGGAAGTATTCTTCAGCTTGTCGTCCAGAAGGGAATCGATCAGGGTATCGATGCGGCTGATAAAGAAGCTCGCCACCCCGGCCATCTTCTTCAAATTACCGCCGCGGGCCGCCAGGTCTTCCAGTCCAGCGACATACTGCTCAGCAACTTTCTCGTAGACTTCCTGCGCAAACAGCAGAGTGACGTTGACGTTGATGCCTTCGCCGATTGCCTGTCGGATCGCAGGAATCCCCGCAGCCGTTCCGGGAATTTTGATCATGACGTTCTCGCGCTCTACGGTCTTCCACAGACGCCGCGCTTCGTCGATCGTCTCCTGTGTCTTATTGGCTAGATAGGGCGAGACTTCCAGACTGACGTATCCATCGCGATAATTAGATTGGTCATACACACCTCGCAGCGTGTCTGCCGCATCGCGGATATCGCGGATCGCGATCTGCTCGAATTTCGCCGTGGCAGAAATATTCTGCGAAGCCAACGAATGCAGGATGTCGTCATACAGTGAGCTATCGGCAATGGCCTTCTCGAAAATCGCCGGGTTCGAGGTCATGCCCCGCAGTCCGTCGTCTTCGATCATTGTCTTCAGCTTGCCCGTGGTGAACAGGTCCCGCCGAATGTAATCCAGCCACATCGATTGGCCATAATGCAGCAGCTCTTGTAGCGGATTCTTGGTCGCTTTCGAATTCTCCAGAACTCCAGTGGGTTGCATGAGACCTCCATAGATGGTTGGATGACGAACCTTGCCGAGAGACGCAATCGAACTTCTTGTGCGTTACTTCGTGTCCTCCGGGGTCAAGTTCTTCCACCAAGGACGCGAAGGAACCGAAAAACCTGCTACTTGGCTCCGATCGCAGCCCGGGCTTCCTCGACGACGTGGTCGACGGTAAACCCGAAATACTTCAACAAATCCTTTAATGGCGCCGACGCTCCGAAGCGGTGCATGCCAATATTCCGGCCCTTGCTCCCGGTGTAGCGCTCCCAACCAAGCGTGGCAGCCATCTCAACGGAAACTCGCGCCATGACATCCGAGGGCAAAACGCTCTCTTTGTAAGTCGCATCCTGTTCATCAAACAGTTCCCAACAGGGCATGCTGACCACGCGCGCTTTGATGCCCTGAGCCTTGAGCTTTTCATAGGCGTCGACGCAGAGCGACAGCTCACTCCCGGTCCCAATCAGGATCACCTGCGGTTTGCCGCCGTCGGCATCTGCCACGACATAACCACCTTTCCTAGTTCCTGAAGCCGGCGCGTGTTTCGTCCGATCCAGAGTCGGAATAGCCTGCCGCGATAAGACCAGCGTCGTAGGACGATGCTCTTGTTGCAGTGCTATCTTCCAGGCCTCGGTCACCTCGTTGGCGTCGCCCGGCCTGATCACCAGCATATTCGGTACAGCCCGAAGTCCCGCCAGTTGCTCGATCGGCTGGTGCGTCGGGCCATCCTCGCCGAGGCCAATCGAGTCGTGGGTTATCACGTAAATCACAGGAACTTCCATGAGCGCAGCGAGGCGCATCGAAGGTTTCATGTAATCGGTGAAATTGAAAAACGTTGCATTGAACACACGCAACCGCGACAAGGCCATGCCGCTGGCCGCTGCAGCCATGCCGTGTTCCCGCACGCCGAAATGAATGTTCCGTCCGGCGTAATTGTCGGCCTGGAAGTCTCCTGCCCCTTTTAAGTCCACCTTGTTGGACTTGGCAAGGTCCGCCGATCCCCCGAGCAACCATGGAATGTTCTGCGCCAGAGCATTCAACACTTTCCCGGAGCTCTCCCGAGACGCCACACCTTTCGCGTCCGCCGCAAAACTCGGGAGGTTCTTGTCCCATCCCGCAGGAAGCCTGCGGCCTTGGATATCGTCGAGTTCGGCGGCCAGTTCCGGGAACTGCTTCGAATATTCTCCGAACTTCTTCACCCATGCGTTATGGAGTTCGGTCCCGCGCTTTCCCACGCCCTGCTTGAAGCAGTCATAGACTCCATCGGGCACCAGGAATTTGGCATCTTCTGGCCAACCATAGAACCTCTTTACCAGCTTGACTTCATCGGCCCCAAGCGGTTCGCCGTGCGCTTCATAGGAGTCCTGCTTATGAGGCGATCCGTAGCCAATATGGCTGTCTTCAATGATCAGGGTCGGCCGATCTTTCGTCGCAAGGAATGTCTCGTAAGCCCGCGCAAGCATGCTCAGGTCATTGGCATCCGCAACGCGCGTGACGTTCCACCCATATCCTAAGAATCTTGTAGCCACGTCCTCCGTGAACGACCAATTCGCAGGTCCATCGAGGGTGACGTGATTGTGATCGTAGATCCAGCAGAGATTCGACAGTTTCAGGTGCCCCGCTAGCGATGCCGCCTCGCTGGCCACGCCTTCCATCAGGTCGCCGTCGCCGCAGATGGTCCACACGTTGAAATCGAAAATCTCAAATCCGGGACGGTTGTAGCGCGCTGCCAGCCACTTGCTCGCCATAGCCATGCCGACGCTGTTCCCCGCTCCTTGCCCGAGAGGACCGGTCGTAGTCTCTACTCCGGTGGTAATGTGCGATTCGGGGTGTCCAGGTGTGCGGCTGTCGAGTTGACGAAACCGCTTGATCTCCTCCATCGAGACCGACAATTCATTGGTAACTCTGTCGTTGTCGGCCTTGCGCACTCCTGCCAGATGCAGAATGGCGTACAGCAACATGGAAGCGTGCCCCGCCGACAAAACAAACCGGTCGCGATTTGGCCACAAGGGATTTTCAGGATCGTAGCGGAGATACTGCTGCCAGAGGCAGTAGGCTACGGGTGCAAGGCCCATCGGCGCGCCTGGATGGCCTGAATTTGCCTGCTGTACTGCATCTATGGCGAGGGTGCGAATCGTATTAATACAGAGCGTGTCTAATTGCTGGCCTGTTGCCAAAACCTGTTCTGTGGTTGCCATGCGACTCCGTTCTTCCCAGTCCGACCGCTTGCCAGTGGACCGGCTAGCCAGTTAGAGGTTCCCGCTTGGGAAAGGGTTCAATAAGCAGAAAGTGTATCAATTTCCGGGAGTGGACGGATTGCGCCCAGGTGAAAAGTGGTTTATAGGAGGCAGGTGCTCACTTCACCATCTGAAGGTAGCTATTCTCGCTTTGTGAGGCGCGGGTCGCGTCTTGCACGAACTTGAGGAATTGGCGGAGATTGTCGCGTTCTTCCGTCGACATGCCGTCGAACCGAACGCGCACCCCATTTGTCGCGGCACTGCGCGTAACCACTCCGCTCAGAGCAAATCCCTTGACCCAGATCTTCCCGTTGGGCACCCACAGTCCAATCTCGACTTTGGCACCCGGCTTCACAGGGCTGGCTGTTTCCACCAGGCATCCCCCGGCGCTGGTATTCGACAAGTTGCCCCAGATTGAACTCGGCAATTCGTCGACGCGCAGTTCCACCGCGATGAAGCACTTGATCCGCGGATGCCGGCGACGATCGCTGCTCCAGTTGGGTCGGAAAAGATCGGGTTCGAATGGAGGTGTGGCAGAATTGGGGGTTGGCACAGGTCTAGGCGTCTCTTTTTCTGGCTGACTATTCTTGGGCCCGTTCTTCGACGCGCTGGCCTTGATCTCGCGCATGGCATTCAGCAAGGCTTCTTCCCGCTTTTCGGGTGGTGCTTCCCGATAAGCCTGCAGCAGTTTCCCCACTTGCCGGACCAGATCCGGATCCGACAATATGTGAGTCCAGTCAGTTCCTGTCGCTGTGCTCATGCAAATACATATCTCTCGTTTGGAAATGTGTCTTTGCTTAGGATGAACGGTTGGTCATCTGGCTTCAAGATGACCTAAGTCATGAGGGAATGCCAATTACCGACGGGAGTTTACTGGCCCTCAAACGCGAGTTGCACCACTTCAGTTGTCTCGCCTTGGGCTGCCTCAAACTTCCATTTGCCTACAGCATCTTGAGCGGCCTCGACGAGTACCGGATTCCCTCCCAGTACACGAGTCGATTTGACGCTTCCATTTGGTCGTACGATTGCCTCGACGCGTACAACCCCATGAATGTGCATCTTCTTAGCCAGTTCCGGGTAGACGGGTGCAACGCGGGAGGCAATCTTTCGCTCAGAACCGGATGCAACCGTCGTGCTTTGGCTATGCGCCGCAACCGATGAAAACACGACCATGAAGGTCACAATCAAGACACTACTCCGCATGAGTGCAACTCTCCTTACCTTCTTAGATTATCGATAAGGCACAGTTACCGGCAGAGTACCGAAGGCATTGCACCTCAGGTTCGGAGGACGGGTCTTTTAATCTCTTAATCTGTCTGGCCCTGCCGATTGCCGGGAAGGCGCTTTTTCGCTGAATCGCAAGTTCCCGCAAAGGAATCAAAGCTAACGAGTTATGCTATATGCGGAAAGGAAAATCAGCCCTGCCCTATCGGGGTCCCTGAAATTTCCGGTAAAGAATGCGACGCTCATTGAAACTCCTTCCTGCGGCAGTTTTTTGTTTCGTATTCATCATTCTTGCTTTTTCTCCTGCATTACTTTCGCAAATCACCAGCGGGACGCCATCGGTCTCGCTTCCTGGATCACAGAGTCCGTTCCAAGGAAGCGCTCCGGAAGGTACTGCGACGCAACAGGTCCTGCAGATTGATTTCAGAGAGGCGATAGACCGCGGCTTGCGCAACAACTTGGGGCTACTCCTGGCCAGCGATCAGAGTCAAGCGGCCCGTGGACAGCGGTGGCAGGCATTATCGGAGCTCTTGCCAAATGTTTCCATTCGCGCGATGGAAGACATTCAGAACCTGAGTCTGACAGCGCTCGGATTTAGAGGCAATCTGTTTAACGCTCCAGTACCACGGGTGATCGGCCCGTTCAACTATTTTGATTTGCGGGCCAACCTCTCACAAAATGTATTTAGCTATCGGGACCTGCAAAGAGAACGAGCCGCCTCGCAAAGCCTCAAAGCGGCCGATCTCAACGCCAAGGATGCCCGGGAAGTCGTTGTGCTTGCGGTAGGGAATGCCTACTTGCAAGCTATCGCCGCGGCGGCACGCGTCGAGACTGCCGAGGCGCAGGTCGTGAGCGCACAGGCGCTCAATCAAAGGGCGGCCGATCAACTGAAAGCCGGACTGACGCCGGCGATCGACGCGCTCCGTTCGCAGGTCGAGCTCCAGAATCGACAGCAACAGCTCATCGTGGCCCGGAATGAACTGGCAAAGACCACGCTCAGCGTCGCCCGTATAATTGGCTTGGCGCCGGGGCAGCAGTTCGTACTCACGGAAAAAGCTCCCTTTCAAGCTCTCACGCCGCAACCGATCGAGACCTACTTGCAGCGTGCCTACACGAGTCGCGCCGATTACCAGGCCGCTTTGGCACATTTGCAAAGCGCCGAATTAAGCCGTAAAGCGGCCGTGGCCGGGCATTATCCCACAGTCGATCTCAACGCGAATTTTGGAGACATCGGTGTGACACCGTCGCAGTCTAATGGCACCTGGCAAGTGATGGGTGGCGTCAACATTCCAGTGTTCGCCGGAAACCGGGTCCACGGGGATGTCCTCATTGCCGACGCCCAACTCAAGCAAGCGCACCAGCAGCTTGGGGATCTTCGCGGTCGAATCGACTACGAGGTTCGCTCCGCTCTGCTCGATCTCAATGCCGCCGCCGACCAGGTTGCGGTTGCGCGCAGTTCAGTCGACCTTGCCGAACAGACGCTCGCGCAATCCCAGGATCGTTTTTCCGCCGGAGTTGCCGACAATCTGGAAGTCGTTCAGGCCCAGGAGTCCGTCGCCGCTGCACATGAAAATTATATTCAAAGTCTCTATGCTCATAATCTCGCGAAAGTTGAACTCGCCTACGCCATCGGCGATGCCGAACAGGGCGTCCGGCGCTATCTGAAAGGCAATCAATAAGCATATGGAAACGACGCAGGCTGCGCCTCCTACAGCAAATCCTCCTGTAGGCGATAGACCAGAGACCACCAACAAGCCACTGCCGGCTACCGAAAGGGATTTCCACGCTCGTCCTTCGCGTACTCAGAGTCCTGGTTTCCGCATCGCTGTTCTGATTGCGCTCGTTGTACTGGTGGTCGTAGGGTTCTTTGTCTACCGTTATTTCACCAGCTATGAATCCACCGATGATGCTCAGGTCGATGGCCATATCAATTCCGTCAGTGCTCGAATTACCGGACATGTCATTAAGCTCAACGTCCAAGACAACCAATACGTGCAGGCTGGGACGGTGCTGGTGGAGATTGATCCCGCTGACTACCAATTAGCTTACGACCGGGCGAAGGCCGACTATGCCGATGCTCAGGCGACCGCCGTCGCCGCCGGCGTATCCGTTCCCATCACCTCGGTGAACACGAGCAGTCAGGTTTCCGCCAGTGAAGCCGAAGTGAACAGTGCGCGCGCCGGCATCCAGGCGGCCCAACAAGAGCTGCAGGCCGCGAAGGCGCAGCTTGAGCAGGCGGAAGCCAACAATGTGAAAGCGCAGAACGATTTAGTTCGCTACAAGCAACTTGTCGAGAAGCAGGAGATCTCGCAACAGCAGTTCGATCAGGCGACCGCAGCCGCCCAAGCCAGCGCCGCAAACGTGCAAGCCACCCGCGCTACTGCAGATGCTGCCGAGCAGCAGGTCACGCAGGCCAGAGGCAGACTGGTGCAGGCTGAGGCCAACTGGCGCTATGCGAATACTGCACCCAAGCAAATGCAAATCTCAAAAGCCAAGGCAGACTCTGCTCTGGCACAAGTGCAGCGGATGAAGGCGAACCTGGATCAAGCCGAACTCAACCTGCGCTACACCAAAGTCGTCGCTCCAGTAAATGGTATCGTCAGCGACCGTACGGTCGAAGTCGGACAGAACGTGGCTCCGGGACAGGAATTGATGAAGGTGATCAACCTCGATGACATCTGGATCACGGCGAACTTTAAAGAAACCCAGTTGCGCGACATGAAGCCGGGCCAGCACGTTACGATCGAAGTCGACGCAAACGGCCGCAAGTACAACGGCAAGGTGGACAGCATTGCGGGCGCCAGCGGGGCGCGGTTCAGCCTGTTACCTCCGGAGAATGCGACTGGGAACTATGTCAAGGTCGTGCAGCGCGTGCCGGTCAAGATCATCCTGGACTCTGGTTCGAACAACGATCATTCGCTGCGTCCTGGCCTGTCGGTAACGCCCAAGGTTTGGATTCGCGAATGAGCGTTGCGGCAGCTACGCTTGACCCTTCTGATGCATGGCGTCCTGCGGTCAATCCGTGGATCATCGCGCTCGCTGTCACGCTGGCGACGTTCATGGAGGTGCTCGATACCTCCATTGCGAACGTTTCCTTGCCACACATAGCCGGCAGCCTTTCCGCCGGGCAGGACGAGAGCACGTGGGTGCTCACGTCGTATCTTGTGTCTAATGCCATCGTTCTCCCTCTAAGCGGATGGCTTTCGTCCATAGTCGGCCGCAAGAATTTCTACATGGGCTGCGTGACGCTCTTCACGATCAGTTCGTTCATGTGTGGACTGGCGCCAAATCTCGGTGTTCTGATCCTCTGCCGCGTCCTTCAAGGTGTGGGAGGAGGAGGGCTGCAACCCAGTGAACAAGCCATTCTCGCGGACACCTTTCCTCCGGCGAAGCGTGGCATGGCTTTTGCAATTTACGGGGTGGCTGTTGTCACGGCACCGGCGATCGGGCCGACTCTCGGTGGGTGGATTACGGATAACTTCAGTTGGCGCTGGATCTTCTTCATCAACATTCCGGTTGGAATTCTCTCGCTATTGCTGACTTCGCGGCTGATTCAGGATCCTCCGTATTTCCGGCGCCGCAAGCTCGCTGAGACGCATATCGATTACGTCGGGCTTGGCTTTGTAGCGCTTGGACTGGGGACGTTGCAGGTTGTTCTCGACAAAGGCCAACGCGATGACTGGTTCGAGTCTCAGTTCATCACCATCCTTACGGTGATCAGTGTGGCATCGCTGCTCTTCGTGATCTTCTGGGAGTGGAAGCAGAAAGATCCCATCGTGGATCTTCATCTATTCCGGGACCGGAATTTCGCGATCTCGAACCTGCTGATGTTCATGCTGGGTTTCGCGCTGTTGGGCAGCACATTACTCCTGCCTTTGTTCATGCAGACGATGCTGGGATACACCGCGCAGCAATCGGGGCTCGCACTCATGCCAGGCGGCTTCGCGATCATGGCGCTGCTGCCTTTGGTGGGATTCCTGCTCTCGCGCTACTCTCCGCGCTGGCTCCTCGTCTTCGGTCTCGTCGTGCTATCGGCCTCACTATTTCATATGACGACGTTCAACCTGCAGATGGATTTCCGCACTACGGTCATTGCGCGACTCTTGCAGGCAGTAGGGATGGCATTTCTATTCGTCCCCATTAATACAGCTGCGTATGCGTTCCTACCGCGCGACAAGAACAATGCAGCTTCAGGGTTGATGAACTTGGCCCGCAACATTGGCGGTAGCGTGGGGATTTCCATCGTTACGACCATGCTCGATCGCCGGACGCAGGCACATCTTAACGATTTAGCCTGGAACCTGAGTGCTGGAAATCCAGCTTTACGAGCCATGATGAGCGGCGCATCCAGAGCGATGCAGGCGCATGGCGCAAGCGCCGCCGCGGCAACGCAGCAGGCATATGCTCTGATCCAAGATACAGTGCAGCGTCAGGCTACTATGCTGTCTTATATCGATTGCTTTTGGTTCCTGGGTGTGGCCATTCTATGTATGATTCCAGCAGTGTTCCTGATGAAGAAGTCGAAACCCGGCGGAGGAATGGCGGTACACTAAGTCCCATGTTTCGCCTGATTACCATTGAGCGCGAGTTCGGGTGTGGAGCGGCTTCCATCGCCAAGCAATTGGCCGAGCGTATGGGCTGGAAACTCTGGGATCATCTGCTCACCGAGGAAATCGCGCGTATCGCGCAAGTCGATCCTTCCGCCGTGAAGCGGTGCGACGAGCGCATGGACAGCCGATTGCATCGCCTGGCGAAAGTGTTCTGGCGGGGAAGCTATGAACGCAGCTCCCAGCTCGGCAACCAGATCTTCGATACGGACCGCATGATGGCCATGATGCAGGACATCATGAATCGCATCGGGCGGGAGGGGAAGGCGGTGATCGTCGGGCGCGGAGCGCCGTTCTTCCTGCGCGAACATCCAGACGCTTTTCACATATTTCTCTATGCGCCGAGAGCAGAGAAGATTCGCCGCACGATTGCTGACGGTCATACCGGGGAAGAGGCCGAGGAAATGGTGGACGCGATTGATCGCGAGCGCATGGCTTATGTGAAGCATTACTTTAACGCCGATTGGCCGACGCGATCGCTCTATCACATGATGCTGAACACTGCAGTCGGTAACGAATCGGTGGTAAACACGATCCTCGACACGATGCATCTGCTTGCGGGAAGTCCGAAGGCTACGGACTACGAACGGCTTCATCCTCAACCAACACATTAACTTTAGCTTGGGCGCTGTGCCGTTTGCGGCCGCACGGGCCGTTGCGGCGCGGGACAGCAATCTTCGGCACAAACATCTTGCCTGGCACCAAGCGATCCCAACGCGCGACGTTCCGCGCCTTCTATTCGCTCCAGGATCAGCTCGCGGATCATCGTGATGAATCTGGGATGTACTCCGACGGTCTTGGCGCGCGCCATCGGCAGAGAGAGTTCATCGCACAAGTACTGCGCTTCGATGTCGAGGTCGTAGAGCACTTCCATGTGATCGGAGATGAAGCTGATGGGGGCGATCACGACAGCACTCGCGAGATTCTTATCCTTTACTTCACGCAGGTAGTCGAGGATGTCGGGTTCGAGCCACGGTTGTCCGGGAGCGCCGCTACGGCTTTGATAGGCGAGTACATCGTTCTTGATACCGACAGCGGCAGATGCGAGTCGTCGCACTTCTTCGAGTTGCTTCACGTAGTCGGAAGAGCTGGCCATCGACATGGGAATGCTGTGCGCGACGTAGATGACCTGGACGTTCTGGCGCGCCTGCGCAGGAAGCCGGGAAAGAGCTTCTTGCAGCCGATCTTCGGTTGCTTGAAGAAATCCCGGATGATTGAAGAAAACACGGAGCTTATCGATTTGCGGAGCGCCTTCGCCGACTTCGGCTTGGGCACGAGCGATGTCTTCGCGGTACTGGCGACATCCGGAGTATGAGCTGTATGCAGAAGTGACAAACGCGAGGGCTCGTTTAATGCAATCATCCTTCATCTGGCGCAGTGTGTCGGCGAGCATTGGATGCCAGTTGCGATTTCCCCAATAGACCGGAAGATTCGGGCCATGCTGTTGGAGTTCGTTTTTAATAGCCGCAATCAAATCGCGCGTTTGCTGGTTGATGGGGCTTTTGCCGTCGAAGTGGTAGTAGTGTTCGGCGACGGCGAGCATGCGTTCGCGCGGGACGTTGCGTCCGCGCAAAACGTTTTCGAGGAAGGGGATGACGTCGTCGTGACCCTCAGGACCGCCGAAAGAGACCACCAGGAGAGCGTCGTAGTTCATGCGGGAACGACGAAAATGCGCAGTGAATTACGCGCGAAAAAAAAATTCTCGGAGGGGTGAAAAAGCAGGTTTTCAGCGAGTTCCAATTTGGGAATTGGGAGGGTTGAGAGGGTGTGCCCCCCTCCCCCCTGGTCTTCTGGAATCATCGATTTAGCGGAAAATCTCAAATAAAATCTTGGGCCTCAACAGCTTAGGGGCAAAATCTTGAGCGGCAGGGACTTAGGTCATGCAAGAGTTGTCTCGCATACACCGCTTTCGCCATGGCTATAGTCTGCTCTTTTATTTTTTTGCGCAAGGGCAGATGTCACATTGGGCTGTGGATTTCTTCAGACGGGATGAAGCCTGTCAGGAACTGTGCCCCGTTCCCTCGCGGGGGCTTCGCCTCAGCGGCTAAAGCCGCTTTTACTATGTTCCTTGACGGCATGGCTCAACATCTAAGGTCTTATCGGGATGTTGGAGTTCCAGACCCGCTCCTCGCCGGGAGGGTAGCAGCGGTGACGTTGGTGAGGTACTGCTTCTCTTGAATGAATTGTTCGAGCTTCGGCAACACGGCGTTCTCCAAGGCAACGGGTCATTCAGACCCTGTGAATTGGAGTCACCGCTCTCAATCCGTTGAAACCGAACAGCATGGTGCGCCCGGAGAGATTCGAACTCCCGACCTGTTGCTCCGGAGGCAACCGCTCTATCCAGCTGAGCTACGGGCGCACGGGTAACTACAGTCTACATGGGTGGGCAGTGG
>DATKAP010000086.1:0-33088 GCA_035577905.1 Binatia bacterium | reverse complement strand
AAGCCGAGTTCCGGTGACTGCGTTAATGGCCTGGGCCGCGTTTCACTCTTAAGTGAAACCACAGGTCGCCAAACAGATAGCAGCACCGGCTGAATTGAGAACGCCCAACATGCACCGAGCGAACGAATCGCTCCTCGAGAGCGCGGATGGAAGCATGGCGACAATGGCTACTCGGCGAGGAGAAAAACTATCCCCATGAAGTACAAAAACGAATCTACTTGACTCCGACCGGCCTTCTCATGGAAGGCCATTACACTCAAAACCCCTGCTGGCGGTGGTACGCTGCCCGTAGGATAGGGCCACGGCTGGCCAGCGACCCTACCGTTTCATGAAATGCTGCTCAAACAGGCGCTTGGACCGCTCCGCACCTTCGTCCGTCAGCATCACCGATTTCGCCTTGCTGACCGGGTCCTCAATGTAGCCGCTCTCGTGCAGGCGATTCAGCACATCCCAATCATAGCCCTTCCACGCGCGCACTTGCCCATGCTTGTTCTCGAACGTGGTCAACTGCAACCTGTTTCCTAAAACGCGGGAATAACCCGTCCACTGTGGGCTGACGTATTATCGCCATTGCACTCGAAATACCTGCGGGGGGGTGAGTGTAATCGCGATTACTCATCAATGGTCGGACTCAGTGGCCCGTTTCCTGCAGCAACTCCTTCAGATACTCCTGCCAGATCGCGGCCCAGGTGTGCGTGCCGTGGCCGTGCGTCTGCTCTGATGCCGGAATCAGCACGAACTTCCCTTTCCTCACACGCTTGATTTCGCGTTCCGCAATGCCTAATTCTGGAGGGTTGATGAAATCGTCGGCGGAGTTCACAAACATGACTGGTGCCTGGATCGCCTCCAGCTTCGGTGAGGGGTCGTAGTTGCGCGATGCGTTCACGGCGTAGAGCATGTCGTTGGCGTCGAGGGTCGCAGTGATGCGCTTCGTCGAGTCGTCCAGGTACTTGTCTGCGGCATCCCGCGTCGCCAGATTCTTCTGCATGGGAAGCGGTGCGCTGCCGGCGATCAGCAGGAAATCGGTCGCGATTTCCAGCGCGGCGCGCGGTTCCGTCGTGTAGTCTCCGTTTTTCCAGTCGCGATCGTTGCGGATGCCGTCGATCACCATCTTGCGCCACAGGCGGTTACGTCCGGCAATCTGTACCGGTAGGCAGGCCAAGGGCATGAGGGCATCCATGAAGTCGGGGTAGGTCTCGCCCCAGACCCAGGAGTGCATGCATCCCATGGACGTACCGAGGATGAGGCGGAGATGGCTGACGCCCAAGCCCTTCTCCAATAGCTCGTGCTGCGCGGCGACCATGTCGTCGTAGTCGTATTGCGGGAAGTGGGCGTACAGGCCATCGCTCGGCTTGCTGGATTTCCCGTGGCCGACGTTGTCGGGAAGGATGATGAAGTAGCTAGTGGCGTCGAGAAGCTGGCCAGGACCGAAGAGCACGTCGGCAAATTGCGGCGCGAGGAATTGGTGCCCGGTACCTCCGGTGCCGTGGAGAATCAGGACAGCATTCGTGACCTTGCCACCCGCATCGCGGGTGGGCTTCCCGAACGTTGTGTAGTGCAGGCGGAGTTCAGGCAGAGTTTCGCCGGACTTGAAGTGGAAGTCGTGGGCGATGTAATCGGCCTCGGCGGGAGTGGGATTGGTGCCAGACTGTCCCCAAAGGCCGACGTGTGCTGTGAATGCAAGGACGAGCAAGCGAATGAACGAGCGGTGGCTCATAGGAGCAATAGTTTAGTTCAGACTGAGTGCGAGATCAGTGGATATCTCGATCGCTTTCGGCGAGGGCGGACCCTTCGAGTACGCTCAGGGCAGGCTGCGTCCGCCCCTACACGGGTGCGGTCTCCCGCTCTTTCAGTCTGTCTAACAGCATCGGGCCCAATTGTGAGACGCTGCCGGCGCCCAGTGTCAGGATCATGTCGCCCACCTGCGCTGCGGAGGCAGCCGCCTGGGTGGCATCGGTGGCGGAGCTCACGTATTCCACTCGTTTGCCGCTTGTGTCCCGGATACGTTGAGACAAGATTTCAGCGGTCACGCCTTCAATCGGCTTCTCGCTCGCGGCGTAAATATCGAGCACGAATACGGAGTCGGCATCGGTGAACGCCGTCGTGAATTCATCCATCAGATCTCGGGTGCGGGTGTAACGATGAGGCTGGAAGATGACGTGAATCTTGCCGAAGCCACATTGGCGGGCGGCGGCCAAGGTTGCTTTAATTTCCGTGGGATGGTGGCCGTAGTCGTCGATGACGCTGACGCCAGCGACGCAACCCCGCAACTGGAAACGACGGTCCACGCCGCGGAATTGATCAAGTGCCGTACGAATGTATTCGACGGGCACATCCAGGCCGAGTCCGACCGCAATCGCCGCGGTAGCGTTCAGCACGTTGTGCGCGCCCGGCACGTGCAGCGTGAATTCGCCCAGATCTTTCTTCTGATACGTCACATGAAAGCGGCTGTACGGCCTTGAGTCCCCGCTGCCTTCCCGCTTCGTTTCTTCGGACTTGATCAGGAAGTCGGAGCCGCGCTTCGTCCCATACGTCACAGTGCGGCGCTGCACTTCAGGAAGCAGTTTACGCAGGAGCGGATCGTCGTTGCAGGCGACGATCATGCCGTAGAAGGGGACACGATCCATGAATTCCAGGAAGGTCTTCTTCACGTCGCGCATGTTGCGGTAGCAGTCCATGTGCTCGCGGTCGATGTTGGTGACGACGGAAAGAATCGGCGAGAGTTTCAGGAACGAGCGATCGCTCTCGTCGGCTTCGGCGACGAGATAATGCGATTTTCCGAGGCGGGCGTTGGAGCCCATGGCATCGACGCGGCCACCGACAACAACCGTGGGATCCAATCCGCCAGATGCCAGGACGGCGGCGACCATGGAGGTGGTCGTCGTCTTGCCATGCATACCGGCAATGGCGATGCCGTACTTCAAGCGCATGAGTTCGGCCAGCATCTCAGCGCGCTGAATCACGGGGATGTGAAGCTTGTGGGCTTCCGTGACTTCGGGATTGTCGTGCGCGATGGCGGAACTGGTGACCACCACTTCAGCGCCGGGGATGTTTTCGGCGCGGTGGCCTTCAAAGGTCATGGCTCCGAGGCTCGCGAGGCGCTGCGTCACCGCGGAGGTCTTCAGATCGGAACCCGAGACCTTGTAGCCCAGATTCAGCAGCACCTCGGCAATGCCGCTCATACCGATGCCGCCGATGCCTACGAAATGAATGCGTTGAATTTTTGCGAACATAAGATTAACTTCTTGGCCGCGGATTTACGCGGATCAACACCGATCAACCTGAATCCCCGGAATCCCTGTTAACCCATGGCTACCCTGTCTTCAATTCCGGCGACACGCACGGCCATGGCTGCGATATCCCGCGCGGCGTTGGGATGCGCCAGTTCCCGCGCGGCTTGGCTCATTCTGTGCAGGCGTTGCGAATCCTGCAGCAACGCGGCGATTGTTTCTGCCAGCCAGACTCCTTCCAGGTTCGATTCTTCGACCACGACTGCGGCTCCGTGCTTGGCGAAGGCCTCGGCGTTGCGGCGTTGATGATCATCGGCCGCGCGCGGGAAGGGGACGAATATCGCCGGCTTCCCTGCCGCGGCGATCTCCGCCACCGTGCTGGCACCCGACCGGCAAACGACCAGATCCGCACCAGCGAATGCGGCCGGCATGTCGTCAATGAACTTGAACACCTGGGCGGAATCTCCCAGCGATTTGTAGGCAGCCAGCGCGTCATTATAGTCACGTTCGCCGGTCTGATGGATGATTCGAATGCCGGGTGCCTCCCGCAGCAAAACAGGCAGGCAGCGAATCATAGCTTCGTTGATGGCGTGAGCTCCCTGGCTGCCGCCGAATACCAGGACCGTGGGGGTTCCACCCCGTTTTGGCGGAATCGCGAAGAACGCGTGGCGCACCGGAACACCGGTGACTTCGCCATGGCGGAAGTATTTCGCCGTTTCTTCAAAATGGACCGCCGCTCCCGAAACAAAGTGCGAGACGAGGCGATTGGCGAATCCTGGGACAACGTTCGGTTCGAAGGCCAGCGTTGGGATGTGCTTCATCACCGCCGATAACATAGCCGGCCCTGAAGCATATCCGCCAACCCCGATGACCACGTCGGGCGCGAACTCATTCAGCATATGCCCCGCGTCCCAGATGGCGTGGGGCAGATCGAAGGCGGTCTTCAAGCGTGTGGTGAGGCTGACATTCTTAAGAGCACCAACGCGGACAAGTTGTAGAGGATACCCGGCGGCAGGCACCAGCCGGTTCTCGATTCCGCGAGCGGTGCCGATGAAGAGAATCTCGGCGCCGTAAGCTTTCTTGAGTTGATTCGCGATAGCCAGAGCCGGGATCACGTGCCCACCCGTACCTCCGCCCGCGAGAATAGCGCGCATGTGGTGACTATAAATGAGCTCTTTTCCGTTTTGCCTTAGCGTTTTTGCCTGAACCATTGACGGCAAACCGGCAACGTAATAACATATGTTATTACTGGAGCTGGTCATGATTTCTCTGAAGCTCATGCAGATCGGCAACTCGGTCGGTTTTGTCCTTCCCAAGGAGGCTGCGTCACGACTGAAGGTTGAAAAGGGCGACGTTGTATTTTTGACCGAATCTCCCGACGGCTATCGCCTCAGTCCTTACGACCCTGCTTTCGAAAAACAGATGAAGGCGGCCGAGCGCATCATGAAGAAACGGCGCAACGTCCTGCGCGCACTGGCGAAATAACTGCAATGCGCTGGAGATGGGTGCTTGAAAGCGTCGCGCTTGCCATCCATGAAGCTCAACTGGCTGAACACAGCGGCCTTCCTGGCCTGCGTGATCAGGGATTATTCTCATCGGCAATGGCTCGGCCCCAGAATCTGGCGGTTTATGGTGAAAGTCCAGATGCCGCTGATCTCGCAGCTGCTTATGCGTTTGGCTTGGCACGCAACCATCCCTTTTTTGATGGAAACAAGCGCACAGCCTTCGTGGTAATGGAATTGTTTCTGAATCTTAATGGATGGATCCTCGATGCCGACGACGTCGAGTGCATCTCGACCACGGAATCCGTCGCTGCGGGAGATCTGTCGGAATCGAATCTGGCAGCTTGGCTACGATCGCACATTACGCGGGAATGATCTGCCAGGAGTTCAATAAAGAATCTGACGATCAGTAACTTCTCACTCTGCCTGTTTGGTCATGTTCAGCAGCACTCCCACGCAAGCCAGCGTTACGAATAGTGAAGATCCCCCGTAGGAGACCAGCGGGAGCGGGATGCCTTTGGTCGGCATCATGCCCAGCACTACGCTGATATTGATCAGGGCCTGAAGGACGACCATGCTGGTGATCCCGACAGCGAGGTACCGCCCGAAGAGGTCTTCGGTTCGCCAAGAAGCTCTCATGCCTCGCCACAGGAAGATTCCAAACAGGGTAACCACAAAGATCGCGCCCACCAGGCCGAGTTCCTCGGCGGTTACGGCGAAGATGAAATCCGTGTGCGGCTCGGGGAGATAGAAGAGCTTCTGTTTCCCTTCCATCAGGCCGGTACCGGTTATGCCCCCCGTCCCGACTGCGATCAGCGATTGAATGATGTGGAACCCGGCCCTTTGGCGGTCGGCATAAGGATTGAGAAATGCCAGGATGCGGTCTCGCCGGAAACTGACGTGAAAGATCAAGAAATACAGCGGCACGAGCGAGGCGGCGAACGCATAGCCGAAGTAGCGCATCCGCATGCCCGCCACATAGAAGATGCATGCCGCGATGCCAGCACAAGCGATGGCTGTGCCGAGGTCCGGCTGGAGCACGATCAGTCCCAGGAAAACCAGCACCGGTGCAGCAGCGGGCAGCAGGGTGTTGCGGACGTCGTCGATGGTCTTCGTTTTGCCCTCAAGGAAATACGCGAGGAACAGGATCAACACTGGCTTGGCGAGTTCCGAGGGCTGGAAGGAGAAACCGCCGAGGTGGATCCACCGGTGCGTGTTGTGAGAGCGGTCGAGGAAAAACACCGAGATCAGCAGGAGAGTGGTCACACCCATCAGGGAAAAAACGATCGCTGGATGCTTGTAACGTCGGTAATCCAGGCGCATGGTGATAACCATGGCCGCCAGGCCAGCAACAGCCCAGATCAACTGCTTCGATAAGAAAGCGTAGGGCGAACCGAATCGTTCGCGCGCCATGACCGCCGAAGCCGAGAAAACCATCACCAACCCAAGAAATACCAGCAGCATGGTGACGGTGAATAGCCAGCGGTCGACACTTACGCGCTTCGCCATGGGACACTTATTTCACCACGGAGGCGAAGAGTGAGAGTGCTGCTTGTTGAATTTTGTTTGTTGATTGTTTTGGTACGGCCCGAACAACTTCACCACCGAGGCACGGAGTTTTTTGAGAATCAGGGCTTTGCCGCGGCTAGTCCCTGGACGATTTCTTTGAAAAGTCTCCCCCGGTGCTCATAGCTTTTGAACTGATCAAAGCTGGCACAGGCAGGAGCGAGCAGGACCACATCGCCCGGCTTGGCTGCCGCGGTGGCCTTCCGAACTGCATTGTCAAGTGTTTCCGCATGGACGACTTCCGCACCTTTTACCTGGGACTCGATCTTTGCTGCCGCCGCACCGATCGTGTAGACACGTTTTACGCGCTGACGGATCAGGTCGTTCAGCACCGTGTAATCGCTGCCCTTATCTTTGCCGCCGAGAATCAGGTGAATGTTGGCAGGAAATGATTCCAGTGCCTTGATCGTGGCATCGACGTTGGTGGCTTTCGAATCGTTGTAATAGTCGACGCCATGGATGGTCGCGACGAATTCCAGCCGGTGCTCGACCGCCTTGAAGTCGTGGACGGCCAGTCGGATCTTTTCGGGTGCACAGCCCATGAGCGCCGCCGCGCAGACTGCTGCCAGCACATTCTCTAAATTGTGGGCTCCTTTAAGCGGGATCTCGGACACTTGCAGAATCTCGCGCTGGCTTTTGCCACCGCGGAAGACGATGTTCCCCTCGCGAACCCATGCGCCTTGCTGGACTTCTTTGTGGCGGCTGAACCAGAAGACCTGCGCGCGGGTGCGCCCAGCCATTGCAACGCAGGTCGGATCGTCGGCGTTCAAGACGGCAAAATCGTTTCCATGCTGATTTTCAAAGATCCGCGCCTTGGCGTCGGTATAGATCTCGAATGTGCGGTGGCGATCAAGATGATCGGGCGTGACGTTCAGTACGACAGCAACCTTCGGGCGGAAGGTCTGGATCGTCTCAAGCTGGAAGCTGGAGACTTCGAGCACAATCACGGTTTCAGCTTTCGCCCGTTCGGCCAGCGAAATGGCAGGCGTACCGATGTTGCCGCCCACCAGCACTGGGAGTCCCGAGGCCGCGACAATTTCTCCAGCCAGCGTGGTCGTGGTGGTTTTGCCATTGGAGCCGGTGATGGCGACGATGGGTCCCGGCAGGAACTGCGCGGCTAATTCAACCTCTCCGATAACAGTTTCCCCCAACGACCGAGCCTGCACGAGTGGGGGCGCATCGACCGGAACTCCGGGGCTGACCACGATGAGGTCCTGCCCGCGAAAGGTGCGCTCGCCGTGGCCGCCGGTTTCAACCGTGATGCCGTGATCGAGCAGCACGGGAATTTCGTTGCGGAGTTCATCGCCGCTCTTGGTGTCAGAGACCGTGACCCGCGCGCCATGCGCTTTCATGAACAGCGCTGAGGCGACACCGGACTTCCCTAAGCCAACTACGAGTGCCCGCTTGCCTTTGAGTTCCATTCCTCTATATTTCACCACGGCGACACGGAGTCACGCACAAACAATTTGAAGATTTTCCCCAGTGTCTTCGTGGTGATAAATCCTAGCGTAGTTTCAATGTGGTCAGAGCGAAGAGCGCGAAGATCAGCGACGCAATCCAGAAACGCACGATGATTTTTGATTCCGACCACCCCATCAGTTCGAAGTGGTGATGTATCGGCGCCATCTTGAAGATGCGTTTCTTCCGGAGTTTGTAAGACCCGACTTGCAGGATGACGGAGAGCGCCTCAATCACAAACACGCCACCGATAAACGGCAACAGCAGTTCCTGCTTGATCATGACGGCGACGGTGCCGATCGCGCCGCCCAGGGCGAGCGATCCGACATCGCCCATGAACACTTCCGCCGGATGCGCGTTGTACCAGAGAAATCCGATGGAGGCGCCGACCATGGCACCGCAAAAAATCGTCAGCTCGGCCACCTGCGGCATGCGTTGCAGTTCGAGATAGGTGGCGAACGTTGCATGTCCGCTCACATACGTCAGGACAGTGAGGGCTCCGGCTGCGATCACGGTACAGCCGATGGCGAGGCCGTCGAGACCGTCCGTCAAATTTACTGCGTTGCTGGAGCCTACGATCACTAGCGCCACAAACCCCATAAAGAACAGAAATGCGAGGGGCCAGAGATGCGGAAGATGCTCCCATGCTCCTACCACCAGATCCGGCCGGAATTGCTTGAAGAAGGGAACGATAAGTTTCGTCGAATACATCCCGTAGGTCTGCATCGCGATCAGCATCGAAGCGACAATAATGCTGGCGGCGACTTGCAGGCCAAACTTCGCCCGGCTGGTCAGACCGAGGTTCCTGCGATGGGTCACCTTGGTGTAGTCGTCGGTGAAGCCGATCGCCGCAAAAGCGCAGGTGGAAAATACGGCGATCCAGATGAAGCGGTTGCTCAGGTCGGCCCACAGCAGGGTCGGAACGATGATGGCGATGACAATCAGCAGGCCGCCCATCGTAGGAGTTCCGGCCTTCTTCTGATGATCTTTGGGACCTTCTTCGCGAATGTATTGGCCGATCTGAAAGTCGCGCAGCCGTCCGATGACCAGGGGACCGACGATGAGTGCAGTGAAAAGCGCCGTGAGGCTGGCGAAAGCCGTGCGGAACGTGACATAGCGAAAGATACGGAAGGGTGCGACGTAGTGTTGCAGCTTCAGGAACAGCAACCAATAGAGCAATCAGCCTCCGAATAGTGGTCAGTGGTCGGTGATCAGTGGCAAGTCATCGCCATTGATCACCGGCCTCTATCCGTTGATTTTCGCCTTCCACGTTTCAAGTGCTTTCTCAAGTCTCACACCACGCGACGCCTTCAACAGAACCACATCACCGTCTCGAGTTTCGCGGGCAAGCCAGTCGCCGGCTTCCTCCGGGGTTGCAACGAACTGGGCAGCCATTCCAATCTGCCTTGCGGCATCGACCATTGCTTGCGCGAGCCCACGAACTCCGATCAGGACGTCGATTCTGTTCTCCGCCATGTGACGCCCTGACTCGCGGTGCAATTCTTCACCCGCCGGACCAAGTTCCAGCATCTCTCCGGCAACCACAATGCGGCGTTTTGCTCGCATTCCGGAGAGCGCGTCGACCATCGCCCTCAGCGCCTTCGGATTGGAATTGTAGCAATCGTTGATGACAGTAATGTTACCCAACTGGAGAACCTGTCCCCGCTTGTCGGCGGGTTTGAGCGTGGCCAGAGCCGCGATCGCTTCGGAGACCTTCATGCCCTGCGCGATCGCGACCGAAACGGCGGCGAGAGCATTGAGGACATTGTGCTGTCCAACGAGCGGCAACTTGGCGTGCCCGCGATGGGCGGCAACAACGACGTCGAACTCCGAGCCTTCGGCACCGCTGGATTGCAGGTTCTCGGCACACACATCAGCACCGATCGCGGTGCCGTAACGGATGACCCTGCCCTTGAAGTCGCGGCCGAACTGAGAGACGTACTCATCGTCGGCGTTCAGCACCGCGGTTCCGCTGGAGGGCAGCGACTCAACCAGTTCATATTTGGCGCGAGCGATTCCGGCAATGGAATCGAAGAATTCCAGATGGACGGGAGCCACGTTGGTCACGACACCGACATCCGGCTGCGCGATTTTAGCTAAGGCGCGGATCTCGCCCGCATGCGACATCCCCATCTCGATGACAGCCAAATCGTGCTCCGGTTCGAGTCTCAGCAGCATCAGGGGAAGCCCGAAGTGATTATTGAAATTCCCTTCCGACTTGAGCACGCGAAATTTCGAAGCGAGCACATGGGCAATCGCTTCTTTCGTCGTGGTCTTGCCGGCTGAACCAGTAACGCCGATGAGCGGTTTATCCCAAAGCTTGCGCACCGCTGTGGCGAGCGTCTGGAGTGCGATGAGTGTGTCGTCCACCGCAAGCAGCCTGGCGTTGCCGGGGAACCGGGCTAGCTGATCCTTGCGCACGACGGCCGCTACCGCTCCTTTTTCCAGTGCCGCCGCAACGAAATCATGTCCGTCCAGACGCTCACCCTTGACGGCCAGAAAAAGGTCCCCAGCCGCGATGGTACGGGAATCGATAGAGTATCCGTGCGCGAGTTCGTCGCCTGGGAAAGCGCTCGAGGCTGAGACAAACTCTGCAATTTTTGTGAGCGGGAGTTTCATTCAATTCCCTTGTATTTAGTCACAACGACCCGGAAGACACTGTTTGACTTCGCTCAGGCGAGCCGCGCGAACCTAGTGAGCGGATCGCCTAATTAGCGCATTCGAATCCTGATGCCTTGAGGACCTCGCGGGCAACTTCGGCATCATCGAAGGGCACTGAGCCGTCGCGCGTAACCTGCACCTTCTCGTGACCCTTTCCAGCCAATAGGACAATATCGCCGGGGCGCGCCTCCGCGATAGCGAGGGCAATCGCTTTGCGCCGATCAACTTCTACCGCGTATTTCACACCACTCTTCTGCACACCAACCAGGGCGTCGTTGATAATGGCCCGCGGGTCTTCCGTCCTGGGATTATCGGAGGTGAGCACCACAAAATCACTTCCCGTCCCCGCGGCTTCCCCCATCAGGGGACGCTTGGCGCGGTCGCGATCGCCGCCGCAGCCGAATAAGGCAATCACTCTCGCACCTCCCCCGTTACGAGAAACAAACTCACGAGCCAGGGTCGTCAGGTTGCGCAGAGCATCATCGGTGTGAGCGTAGTCCACGACCACGGTGAAGGGCTGGCCACAGTCGACGCGCTGAAAACGGCCCGGGACATGGGAGAGAGCGGCAACACCGCGAGCGATGACTTCGCTCGAACAGCCGCGAGCGAAACCAGCGGCCGCCGCCGCCAGGATGTTGTAGACGTTCACGTGCCCGATGAGGGGCGAAAAGATCGGTAACTTTTCGTTCGGAGTAACGATGTCGAAGCGTGTTCCGCGCGGTGTAATGTCGGGCTTCGAAGCGTGGAAGTCTCCGCGATTCCAACCGTACGTCAGCACATCGGAGCTGCGCTTACGGCTGAACTCGGCCAGTTTCGCACCGTATTCATCGTCGAGATTGGTAACCACCAGACGCGGAGGATCGGTTCCGCAACCTTCGAACAACGCACGCTTGGCGCAGAAGTACTCTTCCATGGTCCTGTGATAGTCGAGATGATCGCGCGTCAGGTTTGTGAATACCGCGACATCGAAAGGCACGCCGAAGACCCGCTGTTGGGCAAGCGCGTGGGAAGAGACCTCCATAACGGCCTCAGTCGCGCCCTGCCCCAACGCTTCGTTGAACAGACGTGCCAATTCAAGCGCCTCGGGAGTGGTGTGCGGCGCCGGATAAACCTTGCCCGCGACGTGATACTCGATGGTACCGATCAGCGCGCTCTTGCGGGCAGCCGCAGTGAAAATTGATTCCACCAGAAAGGCAGTAGTGCTCTTCCCGTTCGTGCCGGTGATGCCAGTGATGGCAATTCGCTCTGCAGGACGTTTGTAAAAATTCTCGCTAATTCGAGCCAACGCCCGCCGGCCGTGGGGCACAACGGCCCACGCAACCCCCTCGCGCGGCTGTTCCGTAGTGGAATCGGTCACTACGGCGACGGCTCCAGCTTGAATCGCCTGATCAATAAAGCGATTTCCGTCGGAACTTTCGCCTCGCATCGCTACGAAGCACGACCCAGGCTTCACGCGGCGCGAGTCATATTCCACACCGGTGACGTCCGGGTTCCCGGTCTGGGCCAGAAACTCGGCGCCATCCAGAAGATGTTGGAAAGTCATTGCTTTGAATTATAGGGCAGGAGAGTCGTTGGTCAGCGGTTAGTGGGTTCGTCCTTCAACCTATACGAGAACTGATCATTGACCAATATTTCATTACCAATGTCACGTTCCATCGTTGCAAGCTGCGCGATACATTACTTTCATGAGTACCGGAACCGGTTCTGCCAAAATCCGCTGCGCACAATGCGAGCAATCCGAAGCCAACTGTCAGTGTGAGAAGTATTGTTGTCTGTGCCAATCGGTGATCGACGTCCGCCTGTGCATCGACGGGTTGATGTACTGTGAGCCCTGCCGAGCGGCGTGCGATTATAAGACAGCCGATTAATCGGAGGTCGTGGCCGCGAACTTGTCGGTAGCCGCTTTCTAGGCCGCAAGCATTGCGATCGACTCGCGACAACTCTTCTCCCGCCGAAGTCATCTGTCCTTCATGATCGCGTTCACGCCGAATCGCAATATCGTTCTTCTTACAAAAACTCGCCAACTGTGATCCGGTTCCTTGGCAAGGCTAATGTTTTTAGGGCAGAATAGAGCGTTTTGCCCCAGTTTGCCGCTTTCAGGAGATTTTCCCACATGGCTACCACCATGCACGTCAGCGACGTAGCCGAGTTGCTGAGCGAAGGTCGAACCCACTTCAACCTTTCCCCGGCACAACTGGTGGAGCATTCGCTCCGGCGCAACGAGGCCAAGCTCGCGTCCAATGGCGCTCTGGTGGGGTATACCAACCGTACGGGACGTTCTCCGAAAGACAAGTTCATCGTGAAAGATGAGATCACTGCGCACACCGTGGCGTGGGGCTCCGTCAACGTGCCCTTTGAACCGGAAAAGTTCGATGCGCTGTACGCGCGGGTGATGGAGCATCTGCGGGGCAGGGAGCTTTACGTGCAGGATCTTTTTTGCGGAGCCGACCCGGCATACCGCTTGCCCGTCCGCATCGTGAACGAATATGCCTGGCATAACTTGTTTGTCCGGCAACTGTTCATTCGCCCGAGCGCCGAGGAACTTAAGAATCATCATTCCGAATTCACGGTCATCGCCGCGCCGGAGTTCAAAGCTGATCCCAGGCGCGATGGCGTAAATTCTGAAGTCTTCATCCTGTTGAACTTCATGCGGCGCACCGTGCTGATTGGTGGGACTTCCTACGCCGGCGAGATGAAGAAGTCCATTTTCAGCGTGATGAATTTCCTGTTGCCGCCACGCAACGTATTCCCCATGCACTGCTCTGCGAATGTGGGGCACAACGGGGTGACCGCGCTGTTTTTCGGATTGTCGGGCACGGGTAAGACCACGCTATCGGCCGACCCCTCGCGCGATCTAATTGGCGATGATGAGCACGGGTGGAGCGCCGACGGCGTTTTCAATTTCGAGGGGGGATGCTACGCCAAATGCATCAAGCTCTCGAAGCAGAACGAACCACAGATCTGGAATGCGCTGCGCTTCGGATGCGTGCTGGAAAACGTTACGCTCGATTCGCACACCCGCATCTCGGACTATGACGACGACAGCAAGACCGAGAACACGCGTGCGGCTTACCCCGTGGACTTTATCGAGAACGCTGTGATTCCCGGGATCGGCGGGCATCCGAAGAATGTTGTGTTCCTGACTGCGGATGCTTTTGGGGTGCTGCCTCCGATCTCGAAGCTGACGCCGGAACAGGCGATGTATCACTTTCTGTCGGGCTACACCGCGAAAGTGGCAGGGACAGAGGCCGGCGTAAAGGAGCCGGCCGCCACTTTCTCCACGTGCTTTGGGTCGCCATTTCTGCCGTTGCCTCCGAAAACCTACGCAGAGATGCTGGGCCGGCGGTTGCGCGAGCACCATGCGCAATGCTGGTTGGTGAATACGGGATGGCAAGGCGGACCCTATGGGATCGGACGACGAATGAGCATCCCTTACACGAGGGCCATGGTGGATGCCGCGGTCGAGGGCGAACTGATTCGTCAGGAGTTTGAAATCGAGCCCGCGTTTGGATTCAGCATTCCGAAGTTCTGCCATGGCGTCCCGCCGCAGGTTCTGAATCCGCGCGTTGCGTGGCAAGACAAAGTTGCATATGACCGGGCTGCCGAAGACCTCCGCAAACGTTTCGCAAAAAACTTCGAGAATTTCGACGCTCCACCGGAAGTCAAAGCCGCAGGACCGAAGGCGCAAGGCAGGGGCTAGAACATCGAACCTGTTTGGCGGCACCATCCTATGCCACTCCGAAGATCCTCGGTTCGACGATTGTTCTACGTCCTAACAGCGCTTTACCTCTGTGGCACGGTATTTGGAGGAATCGGTCTAGGCTGGATTGCGCTACATCCACCGAGCCCCAATATCACTTCCCAGGAGACTGCGAATGTGCAGCGATTCGCTTCGGCCGCATCTCAGAATTTCACCGATGTTTCTCTCACCGCTCCGGACAGAGTCATCCTAAGAGCTTGGTTACTGGAGCCCCAAACGGAGAATCGCGACGCAGTAATTCTCTTGCATGGAGTTTCAGACAATCGCATGGGAATGTACGGCTTCGGAAAATGGCTTCTGAGTAAGAAATACGCGGTACTCCTTCCCGATGCGCGCTCGCACGGAGCGAGTGGCGGCCTGGCGACCTATGGACTGAAGGAGTCCGATGATATTCATCTCTGGGTGGACTGGCTTGAGCGAACGTATCACCCACGCTGCGTATACGGACTTGGCGAATCCATGGGTGCCGCACAGTTGCTGCAAGCTCTCCCAAAGGAGTCCCGTTTTTGCGCGGTAGTGGCCGAGTGCCCTTTCGCTAGTTTTCGCGAGGTCGCGTATGCCCGCTTCGGGCGTCAATTTCACACTGGACCATGGTTGGGAGCGACATTCTTTCGACCAACCGTCGACGCGGGGTTTCTCTTCGCGCGTCTGAGATTTGGCCTTGACATGGAAGATGCATCTCCCAAGCGAGCAGTCGAAGGAATTGGGATTCCCGTGCTGCTTATCCACGGACTACAGGACCGTAATATTCCGTCCTATCATTCTGATGAAATCAGCGCGCACAATCCTGCCGACGTTGTGGTCTGGAAGGTTCCCGGTGCTGTCCACACACAGGCTCATAAGATTGCGCCCGCAGAGTTCGAGAACAGGGTGCTCCAATGGTTTGAGTCGCACGGGCCAGCATGAAAAAGCTAGAGGGGTCGTTGGCCTTATCCCGTTTCACTTCAATCTCGCCGCAGCTCTGTGTTTACAATCAGTTTTATGTTCGCCCGCAAAATTATCGTGGAGTACCAGGAAAATGGCCGACTGTTTCCCTGCCCCATGAAGTGGCTGGATTCCTTTTCCATGCGCAGCTTCACGAATTTCAGCGTTTTCGATGACACACTTCCGGTTGCCGACGGGGACATGGAGATCGGCTCGGCAGTTCCACTGGATGAGCTCAGGACTTCCATGGAGGACTGGTTTCGGCGGAAGGGATACCTGCCTAGGGAGTCTCACTTAGTCGTACGCGAGCGTTGAGGTTCTTCGCCGGCGCAGGGGGCCTACTGCGTGAAATTCGCGCTCCCCACTGGGAGTTTTGACGCGATCCTGACAACTGGCAACCCGCACACAGGAATGCTCGTCTTACGTGCAGACGCTTGCAGCAGGTTCGAAATGGCAGGCGACTTGCATTCCAATGCGGGGAGGTGCTTGATGAGTTTTAAGCTGCTGCAATTTCCCCCTCACACCAGCACCCGCACGGTACCTGTACGCCTGCATTGGATGGACCTGGACGGCCCCGCAGGGCCAAACGGATTTCTGGGTTCCTGGTTCGATGACGACAACGAGTCGGACCTTCCGCAGCGTCGTATGAATTGGGGCGCCATCGGCGGTATCGCCATTTCGTTGGTCTTCAGCGCGTGCTTCTGGGCAGGAGTGGGAGTATTGGTCGCCAGGCTGCTGGCATAAAACGGGTTTTTCCTCGATCGAATACAAAACGGGGCCAGGCGTCAACCAGCGCTGGCCCCGTTTTGATATCTTGCGCGCTTACTTTTCGTACTGTAGCAGCGACATCACATCGTAGTTCTTCAGCTTCTCGCGCCCGTTCAGGAAAGTCAGTTCCACCACGAAACCGAGGCCGGCGATCCTCGCTCCGAGGGACTCTGCCAGCTTCGCAGTTGCCTCCGCCGTGCCGCCCGTGGCAAGCAAGTCGTCAACGATCAAGACGCGCTGGCCCTTTTGAATCGCATCCTTGTGCACCTCAAGCGTGTTGGTGCCGTACTCCAGCGTGTAGTCGTATTTCACGCATTCGGCGGGCAGCTTGCCTGGCTTGCGGACAGGGACAAATCCGGCGTTCAGGCGGTACGCAAGAGCCGGTGCGAAGATGAATCCGCGCGCTTCCATGCCGAGCACCAGGTCGACGTCCTGCGAAATGTAGTGTTCGGAGAGCTTGTCGATAAGGGTCGCCAGTCCAGTTTTGTCTTTCAGCAAGGTGGTAATGTCGTAGAAGAGGATGCCTTTCTTCGGAAAATCCGGCACCTCGCGGATCATTTTCTTGAGGCGATCAACTTCTGCGGCCGTTACTGGAGACGACGAGCTCGGCGACATCTACCACGCTCCTTCAATGCGGAATGAAACGAGACCGTTAACGGGGCTCTCGTCGGAAACCTCTACGGAATCAACGCGGGCTGCCCGCGGCCCCTCGCGCAACCGGGAGTGTAAACCGGACAGTTGATCACGCGTCCCCTGCGCCAGCACTTCTACGCTGCCATCATGATTGTTGCGCACCCAGCCGGCAATGCCAAGGATATGCGCCTCGCGTTCGACGAACCAGCGGAAGCCGACGCCCTGCACGCGGCCACGGACCAGGAAACGGCGAGCGTGGATCGGCTTTTCCGTAGAACTCATATTTCCGGAACTCGATTTCAGATTTCAGCTTGAAACAAAGTTAACAGCCGTAGCGTTGGGGATGTTCAATCTGCAATCTGAAATCAACAATCTGCAATGCGCGGCAGCTTACGCCCGCGACAGGTAGGCCCCTTCCGAGGTATCGACCTTGATCTTTTCGCCTTCGTTGATGAACGGCGGCACCTGCACAATCAGACCCGTCTCAGTTTTCGCGGGCTTCGTCACGCTGGAAGCGGTAGCGCTCTTCAGGCCGGGCTCGGTCTCGATCACCGTAAGTTCCACGGTTTGCGGCAGTTCGATCCCGACCGCCTTGCCGTCAAAGAATTCGACCTTGATCTGCAGGTTCGGGATCAAGTAGTCGACGGCGTCGCCCAACGTGTCCTTTGTGAGATGCGTCTGCTCGTAATTCGACGTATCCATGAAGTAGTAGCTGTCGCCGTCGTTGTAGAGATACTCCATCTCGACTTCGTCGACATTGATCTTCTCGATGGGATCGGGCGAGCGGAAGCGGTGCTCGAACATGGCACCGGTGCGCAGGTTGCGCAGCTTGGCCTGGATAAAGGCGCGCAGGTTGCCGGGTGTGCGGTGCTCGACGCTGAAAACGGAGTGCAGATCATTGTTGTGCTTGATGATCATGCCGGGACGAAGCTGTGTTGCAGGGATCGACATCGCTCAAAACTCTCCTTGTACGATTGCAGTGAAGCCGGCGGAAGACGGGCAAGCCAAGTTCCGCCGCCACAGGGGCTAAAGCACTATTTTACACGTAGGTCCGGCGGGAAGGGAAACTCGGGGCAGCCTCTGAAATCGACTCTACGAACGACACGTGAGAGAGCGATCGACTTGCGGTCCGTCGTCGCATCATTGATTTCCTGCTTCCAAATACGTACGTTTCTTCAGCTCTTCCATCACACTCTGGATGAGTTCCTTCGCGTCGGTCAAATTCTTCATGATGATTTGGATATCCATGACTGGTTTGCCCGGCCAGCGCTGGCTCTGGCAATAGACGCCGTGCTGGCCCACCAGCGCCATTGCGTCAGTGATCGTATCCATGGTGACCGCGAGCCGCCCGCGTGGAACACCCATCATCGTCTCGTAGTGCTCCAGTTCTTCCTGCTTCTCGTCGAATACCGGCATGCGGAGATTGTAACTGCGCCGCAGCGTGGAGCATAATGAGCCGCTGACAAAATCAAACCTCAACCGTCAAAGTATCTTCGCCGTTCAGCAACTTCAAGGAGAGAAACCATGCAGAAGAGAATCGTCCTTCTCACGCTTTTCGCACTCTTAACCACTGCAGCCTGTTCAGCGCAGGGAGACAAATCCAAACGTCCCAGCCCCGCGGCCTCCGCCACGTGTGATTTGGGTGGGGGAAAAACCGTCAAGACTGACTATTCCAGCCCACGCATGAAGGGCCGTAAGATCTATGGCGATCTCGTGCCCTACGGCGAAGTCTGGCGGACAGGCGCAAATGAAGCCACTACGTTTGTAACTAGCTCGGATATTTCGGTCGGCGGAACCAACGTTCCGGCCGGCAATTACACGATCTTCACGGTTCCGAACGCCGACAAGTGGAGTCTCGTCATCAGCAAGGGTACCGGAGAGTGGGGAACCAACTATCCCGGTCAGGATAAAGATCTGGCGCGGGTGGACATGAAAGTCTCGAAGCTGACCTCGCCGGTTGAAAACTTCACGATTTCTTACCAGAAGTCCGGTGGCGGATGCACGATGAATCTCGAGTGGGAGACCACAAAGGCTTCTGTCGATATCGCGGCAAAATAGCGCCAGCGGAGCAATAAACGGGCGTACCCCACTTCTGGCCTCCTTCGCCAGAAGTGGGATCTTCTCAAACCGCGAGCAAGGCGTCCTCAGCCCAGTGCCCGGCCTATAGAGTTCTCTTAAACAAAGGAATCGCGATCCCCAACGTCACGGTCGCAAAGACCCCCAGAAACAGCATGTCGCCCCACACGGCTGAAAGGGTCGTCTCTTTCAACAGCAGACACTTAAACCCATCCACCGCGTAAGTAAACGGATCGCACCTCGCGATCGCGCGCAGCCACGGCGGAAACGCCTGGATGGGATACACTGATCCGCTCGGAAAAAACAGAAGAGTGTTGAGGATCCCGAACATCGCACGCGGCACCAGGGGGTCTTCGATGCGCACCATCAGCAGGAACATCATGGTGTTCAAAGCGAGCGAAGTGAGAACGATCATCAGCACCAGGCCGATCGCGCTGGTCGGGTTGAAAATTGTTCCGACTCCCGCCAGCATCGATCCAATTCCGACGATGATCGCACCAGTCATGACCGCTTTGATGGCACCGGCGAGATTCAGTCCCAGCACGAGTTCCAGCTTCGTAATTGGCGTAACCAGATAGCCTTCGTGCACCCCGCGGGCTTTGTCGTCGATGTAGAGCATGCCTCCGCCGATCATTACGGATACGAACATGGCCAGCACAAGCGACCCAGGCAGCAGATACTTCATGTACTCGATATAGGGATAGAGTTCGACGATGCTCAACGCGGTCTGCTGCAGAATGCGCGGCGTCGCCGCGGGCTGGTTCAGCGCATTCGTCAGATCGGCCAGTTCCGCTTCGACGGCCGCACTCATGAAGTTGTCGCTGTTGTCGACGACCAGCACAATCTGCGGATGATTCTGCTCATAAACGCGGCGGGAATATTGTGGCGGAATAATTACCGCACCTTGCAGCTTGCCATTGCGGACATCTTCGGCCGCTTGCTTATCGCTGTCATAGGGAATCGGCGTGAAGGTGCGGATGTTGGCGCGCACTGAATCGAACGCCTGGCGGATCCGGAGCGCCTGCGGACCCCCATCCTGATCCACAATCGCGATCTTGGCGTCATGAATCTTTCCTCCGAACGCATTGCCAAGAATAATCAGCTGTACCAGCGGGAAGATCATCGACGCCAGCATCAGCGCCGGGGAGCGGAAGAACTTCCGCATCTCGCGTTCGACAATGGCCATCATGCGATTCATCAGAACACTCCAGCAATTATTTCAACCGTCGTTGGTCGCTAGTCGATGGTCGTTGGCTGACCTGGTTTTGCAGACAACGAACGACCAATGCCATCGACGCTCTTAGGGTTGCAGCCCGGGCCGTTGCGGCATCACGAACGCATACGCTTTCTGCAGTTCGTCCCGCAATTGCCGTCCTGTGTAGTGCACGAAGACGTCATCGAGCGTCGTGTTTTGCACGCTCAAGGTTTTCACCGCTATGCCGTTCTGCACAGCCATTTCGACCAACTCGGTCGTGGTACGAGAACCGTTGCCAGTGAGGACGCGAAACATCCCCGCACCCTCGTGCTGCACCGACGTAACATCGTCAAGGGTGCGGAGCTTGTGCTCCCAATCAGCCGGAGGATTGTCGAACTGCGCCTCGATCACATTCGAGCCCGGCACGCTGGCTTTCAACGCCATCGGCGTATCGAGCGCAACCAGCTTTCCGTGATCGACGATCGCGATGCGGTTGCAGAGTCGGTCCGCTTCATCCATGTAATGCGTCGTGATCAGGATCGTAAGATTCCGGTGCTCCTTGATGTTGCCCAGCATTTCCCAAACCGCAACCCGCGAGACGGGGTCCAAACCTGTCGTCGGCTCGTCGAGAAAGAAAATCCGCGGATGATGCACCAGGCCGCGTGCAATCTCCAGCCGCCGCCGCATTCCTCCCGAGAGCGTCTTCGTCTGCGCATCACGCCACTTGGTCAGATCCACTAATTGCAGCAGTTCATCAATCGACGCCTTGCGCTCCTTTGCCGGAACATCGTAGAGCTTGGCGTAGATATTCATATTCTCAGCGACCGTGAGGTCGAGATCGCTGGTCAGCGCCTGCGGGATCACCCCGATCATGCGCCGCGCCGCGTTGGCTTCCTTGGCCACGTCGTGGCCGCTGATCCGCGCTTTGCCCGCCGTAATCGGAATCAGCGTCGTCATCATCCGGATCAGCGTCGACTTCCCTGCCCCGTTGGGCCCAAGCAGGCCGAAGATCTCACCTTCTTTCACGCTGAAGGAAACATCGTCGACAGCCGTGAAGTCGCCGTACTTCTTCACGATGTGCTCGACCTCAATCGCCGACGGAGCCTTGGGATCGTAGACCGGCTTCTCCAGTACGTGGTCCGCAGAGCCATTGCCCGAGTTTGCCTTGAGTTCAGCCATGTTCACTCCGATGCCTTCGCGCTTTGGGCCGAGCCATTCTTGAGTTGTTCAGGCGCGATCAACACTTCTGCGGTCATGCCGGGAACGTACGCACCCTTGGGATTATCGAGCCTGACTTTGAGGACGATCGTCTTGATGTCACGCTTGCGCCGGCTGACGTCACGCTGGGTTGCATAGTCGCCTTCAACGCCCTTAAAGAAAACTTTTCCGGAAGTTACGGTCCCGCCTGGCAGACGAATCCGAAGCACATCGCCGTAGCCGATGTGGTCAGCATAGGTCTCAGGTATGGCCGCACGGGCCCAGGTATCGCTGAGATCAACGATGGTGACGATGGGCGCGCCGATATTCACCACTTCCCCCTGCCGTGCCGCGCGCACCGACACCGTTCCGCTGACCGGAGCGTAAACGTTCGTGTATCCCAGTCGCACCGCGACCTGATTCTTCAGCGCAACGGCGTTCTTGAGATCGGCTTCTGTTGCGGCCACTGTGCTCTTGGCTGCGTTGGCCTGATGCGTCCGGGCAATCGCCGCCTTCAGATCCGCGTCTGCCGCGGTCACAAGATCCTGTTGCGCCTGGACAGTTGCCTGCGCCGCTTGCAGGTTGGTTTCCGCCTGCACCCGCTCCTGGTCGGACGCGATGCCTGCCTTCGCCAACGCAATGATTCGTCGGCTATCGCTCTCGATGCGCTCGAGCGTGGCTTTGGCCTGCAATAGCTGCGCCTTCGCCGAGGAAAGCTTCGCTTCCGCATTGGCCACTTCACTTGTAGTGGAACCGCTGGTCGATTCCTCCGTGTGCTGCATCTCGGAAACTTTGTGCTGCAAGCTGGCGATCGTCGCCGTGGCCGCGGCCTCTTGCGCCTGCAACTCCGATGGGTCCAGCGCCGCGATCAAGTCCCCGGCTTTTACCGGGGTGCCTTCGTCCACCAGCAGCTTTTGAATGCGCCCTTCCACCTGTGCGCTGACGATTACCTGGTTCGCGTCCACGGTACCGATCAGCACCAGGTCCCGTGAGTGGTCAGTGGAGAGAAAGTAGTAGCTTGCAGCGATCACGAAAATGATTCCCAAAAGGACAAAGAATCGATTGCGCGCGCTCATGAGCGTGCTCCTTGTGAGGCGGTCTGCTTCGGAACAAACAATGCGGCGGAGATGAAATCCAGCACCGAGGCCCGCCGCTCGGCGATCCGCTCGGCAGTCAACGGGTTAAAGCCGACGATCTTCTGCATCATCGGGGCGCTGCTGAAGTAGAAGACGATCATGGCAACGATAGATTGCACGAAGTACGCAGGATTCACACGCCGAAAGTGGCCTCCGGCAATACCCTCCCTTAGCACTTCAGTGACCCGCAGGAAAATTGGCTGGATGTAGTTCTTGACGACCTTGTCGATGTGGGCGGAGTGCCCTTCCCGCGCTGCCATCATTTCCCGCTGCATCAGCCGCGGATAGAGCTGGTTTGAAGCGATGAAGTCGAAATATGCGCCGGCGTAGGCCAGCATTTTCTCGCGGGGCGGCAGAGAACTATCGAGCACCTGGAATACCGCATTCTTCAACCCCGAGAATGCGTCGTCTAAGACAGCGCCGTAAAGCGTTTCTTTGTCTTTGAAGTAGTAATAAAGAAGAGCTTTGTTGACCTGGGCCTCGCGCGCAATCGCGTCTGTGCGCGCTCCTGCAATCCCGTACTTCGCGAACTCGTAAGCCGCAGCCTTCAAGATGGCGGCGCGGCTCTCCTCGGGCTGCCCGCGGGATCCCATGTGGCCGTGCGAGGAGTTGCGACGATGCAGGAGGCGGGCCATAGTTAATTAACCAGTTAGTTAGATGATACATCACTTGCGGCCGATTCAGAACCCTTTTCACCAGGCGGTTTCGCCTGCCCGATCCCACTGATTCCGATCGCCTGCCCGTGTTCTAATAGGCGTTCCCTCTATGGCATGGAGGTTTCGCATGATTCAGCGGTGTCTTCCCGTCATTATTCTTCTGACCCTCTTTGGCATACCTGCTTTCTGTCAGTCTCCCAAGCTCGATCGCCAGGTGGCGGTCACCATCGACGATCTTCCCGCCGGGATGGCCGATCGCCTGCCTGCGGCTGATATCACGGCGATGACTACCAAGCTGCTGGGGACACTCCGCGATCAGAAGATTCCCGTGGTTGGCTTCGTCAACGAGAAGAAGCTCTATAAGCTCGGCGAGGTCGACGAACGCATCAAGGCCCTGCAGATGTGGCTCGACTACGGATTCGAACTCGGCAACCACACCTTCAGCCACATGTCGCTCAATCAGAGAGAACTCAAGGACTGGGAAGACGATGTGGTCCAGGGCGAAAGCGTCACCCGCATGTTGCTGGCACAGCACAAAATGAGGCTGCGGTATTTCCGCCATCCGTATCTCGACACCGGGCGCGATCTGGAGACCCGCCGCAAGGCCGAGGAATTTCTGATTCAGCGCGGATACCGCATCGCCCCGATTACTCTGGACGGCTGGGATTGGGCCTTCGCCGGAATCTACGAAGACGCGAAGAAACGCAACGACACCGACATGCAGCAGAAGATCGTGAAAGACTACCTCGCATATCACGAGGCCTCGTTTGCGTACTCCGAGCAGCAGTCCGCCAAACTCGTCGGCTATGAACCTAAGCAGATCCTCTTACTCCACGCCAGCAACCTGGAAGCTGATCATATCGGCGAATTGCTCGATCTTCTGCGTAAGCGAGGCTATCGCTTCATCACACTGCAGGACGCTTTGGGTGATCCGGTCTACAGTCTTCCTGATACGTATGTGGGAGAAGAAGGCACAGGCTGGATCGATCACTGGGCAGTCACACAGGGGAAACTTCCACAGGGCGCGCCCGTGTTCCCGCAGTGGGTGATCGAGCGCTCTAAACAACTACAGTTGTCGACCGGCCAGGTCTCGGCAGAGACCTCCAACTACTGACCGCCCACGGAACTTAGTCCCGGCGTCCGCGTCTGCAAGATTGCCAAGGCCTTTCTTGTCTTTTCTGCTTGGGTACCACTCGGCTCCTCGCCCAGGTACGTTTGCAGTTCCGCTATGCATTCCGGAATTTTGTTCTGTTGCTCTAGTGCATTTGCCGCTACTAGATGGAGAAAGCCGTGCTGGCTGAAACCCGCGTCGTGTCCTTGCCGGCTAGTTTGCAGCGCCTGATCCAGATGGTTGTCGGTGACCTGGGAGTAAGCCAGCAGGAAGAGTTCGTCGGCATTCGCAGCGGGTGCGAGAGCTACCGCCTTCGTCAGAAGAGACTCCGCCCTGGGATAATCTTTCTCCAGAAAGCTGATGCGACCAAGGTTGACGTAGGCCGCAGCCAGATGATCATCGAGCGCAATCGCCTGTTGCAGCGCCTGGCGCGCTTCGCGGTTGTTCCCCATGCGGGAGTACACAGCGCCCAGATTATTGTAGGCCGCAGCGTAGTTTGGGTAGACCGCGAGACCCTTGCGTAGACTTTCGCTCGCTTTGTTCCAGTCCCGCTTCGCGATCAGGCGATTCGCTTTCACGAACTCTTTGGCCGCATTCGACGGTATTCGCAGTTCGTTTACCGAGATGAATGAAGAGTGTGCGGCAAAGTTCGCGGGATCCGATTCCGTGTGTTTGGCCCGAACCTCTACGTCCTGCGTAAGGACAGAGTTGACCTCGACATCGCCTTCGTCGGCATTGGTTGCATCGGCTCCGCGCACAGTAACGTGATACTTGCCGGAAGGAACGTCGAAGAACTCGGCTCTGCATTCTCCATCTACGGAGCCCTCAGCAAGCGCAAAGCCCATTCCGCCTGTGAGAGCGACTCTTGTCGAGGAATCGCAGGGAACGTGATCGCCGAATGCAAGCTGCACTCGCAGCCGCCGCACCACATCATTGGAGCCAAGCTGGATTTGCGCGCACGCCGCGCCGAGAAGAAGCAGAACTACCGCAACCAAGCGACCGGTCATAAACCGCTCCCGCATCGCTGTCGCGCATCCGTGTTCGTGGCGCTTCAGGGATTGAACTCTGCCCCATGCGCGACGACGATTGCGAGTCAGACGCGGCACACGGCAAACCGGTAGCGCGGATTGTCGTCATCAAAATATAAATTTATCGATGTCGATCTTCATCGAAACCTCACACGGGAAATGCGCTTGTAGCGCTCCCGTGTGTGAATGCGTCTTGTATGGAATCGTGATCATCAGCGCTTAAGGTTACCGGAGAAGGCGGAAGGGAAACATCGAAAGACAGTAAAGTGTCAGGAAGTGTGTGCGGCAGTGAGGAGTGCGAAGCCGGGAGTATCAGAGGAAATGCGCGCGACATCCACTGTCTTGACCAGCGGGGCTACTCGGCGCCTCCAGCAATCGAAGGCACGAGCAGAACTTCATCGCCTTCCTGAAACGCGTACGCCGGTCCGCCGAGAAAACGGATGTCTTCCTCGTTGACATAGATGTTCAGGAAGCGACGGATCTGGCCCTGGTCATCGCGCAAGTGCGGCTTGAGATCAGGGAACTTTTCGTCGAGCACGGAAAAGAGTTCCCCGAGATTCGTTGCCGCGCAGGTAATCGAAGCGACGCCAGAGGTGTGGCGTCGCAGGGCTGTAGGAATGCTGACGGTGATGGGCATCGCTATGCTCCGATCGCCTCGACTTCTTGCGTCGCGGCGACTACGCCGGGAACTTCCTCGACATCGAGCGTCTGCTGCAGGTATGCCTCAAATTCCACCAACTTCGGCGCGATCGGACGCTCCGTCTTGTACGCACCGGCGAGCACATCGGTGGTCTTCAGTCCATTGCCGGTAACACACAACACCGTCGTTTCCTCGGGCAGGATGCGATCTTGACGATAGAGCTTTCCGGCGCATCCTACTGTCACGCCGCCCGCGGTTTCAGTGAAGATTCCTTCCGACTCTGCGAGCAGGCGAATCGAGTCGACCACTTCGGGATCGCTCACGTCTTCGCTCCAGCCTCCGCTGTTCTTGATTGTCCTGATCGCATAGTGCCCGTCGGCAGGATTGCCGATCGCGAGCGACCTCGCAATCGTGTTCGGCTTCTGGGGCTCAATCTCAGAGCTGCCTGTTTTCACAGCAGTCGAGATCGGCGAACAACCGGTCGCTTGCGCCCCAAAGAATTTCACTTCCTTCGCCTCGACGAGACCGAGCTTGATCAGTTCGTCGAATGCCTTCTTGATTTTGGTGATCAACGATCCGCCCGCCATCGGACAAACGACGTTGTCCGGTAGACGCCATCCGAGTTGCTCGGCGATTTCAAAGCCCACGGTCTTCGATCCCTCAGCATAGTAAGGACGGAGATTCACGTTTACGAATCCCCAGCGATGCTCATCAGCGATCTGCGAGCAGAGCCGGTTCACCTGATCGTAGTTTCCGGCGATGCGGACCACCTTCGCTCCGAACACATTCGTGCCGAGAATTTTCGCAGGTTCGAGATCCGACGGAATGAAGATCCACGCTTTCAGGCCTTCGCGCGCCGCGTGGGCAGCAACGGCATTCGCCAGATTCCCCGTGGATGAACACGAAACTGTGTCGAATCCGAAAGCACGCGCCTGGGAGAGGGCTACAGCGACAACCCGATCCTTGAAACTCAGCGTCGGCAAACATACGGCATCATTCTTGATGTAGAGATTGCCCGCGGCAGCCGTTCCGCTTAACTTCGCCGCGAGGTGCGGCGCGTTGAAGAACGGGGTGAAGCCAACCGGCAATTTCGGGGTATAGCTTTGGGGGAGGGGCAGCAGTTCAGAGTAGCGCCACATATTCGGTGCACGCTGCGAGATGCGCTCGCGGCTAACCTGCGCCTTCAGCGCGTCGTAGTCAAAAGCGACTTCCAGGGGGGAGAAACACTCGTCGCAGATGGAGCGGGGCTGGTTTCCCCAGGTCCGTCCGCATTCGCGGCATCGCAGTTCGTAATGAGACATGAGCTACTCGCTTTCGTGAAAGTTGTCATCCTGAGGCGGGTGCCTTTTACCCGCCGAAGGACCTGGGCGATCCGCGCGAAGCGTCGCGTTTTGTGCGACGCCATAACCGCGCGTTTGGATCGCTTCTTTATCGCGAATAGCTGAGGACGAGCCGGAAAAAGTGGCCATAAAAGCAAATGGCCTCTTTTTCCAGGAAAAGGAAAAGAGGCTATCGGAAAGCAAATACAGCGCGCTTGCCGAATCCCATGTTCCCTGTTTCCAGGAGAGAGTTGGCACCGGACACCCGGGATATATGATCCCAGATCGGTTGCCGTGGCGTCTCAGGGCTCGTCCCTCAGCCACTCTGCATGAAATTCAGGTCCGCCCCACGAATGAACGTCAGAGCGAACTTGTTCCGGTAATGATACAAACCGAACGGTCGGCAGTCAAGCGGAAGATGCGGCCTCTCGAAGCTCATGTAGGGACAGCCGCCCTCGGCTGTCCGGCGGCCGGGAAGTATCGCGCAGCAGCTTGGGGGCTGGACCGTCCCTTTCGAATCATGACTCCTCAAGAGGTAGCCCCACCCTTCCCCGCGTTCCTGGAGGGAGGGTGGGCTTGGAGCACTGGGCGGGAAATCGGAGACATCCGGAACTGAAATGGTTCTACATAGCCGGGGCCGGGGATCCGTCTGACCACCTGCTCACCGGAACGATAAACACGTCGATTGGTTGAGCGCCTTTGAATTGTGGAATTAGCATTACCGGTGATTTCGGCAGATCGGCGCCCCAAGCCTTGCCGTCCAGCGGGGGCGCATAGAACATTAAGTGGGCCAGGTTGTGACCACCGTCATCGGTAAGATAAGCCCCCTTCGACATCATGTAACTCATCGCGCCGGCTTCGAGTGGCGGCAGTTCCCCTTTTTCGAACGCCGCTTTGTTGCCCTCGATGATCTCAGTTTTCGTTCGGCCTGCTAATACCATCTCTGTTCTCTTGTAAGTAGTCGGCAAAACCGATCGCGCGGCTGGCGGATTGAAACAGATTGGGCCTCGAAGTTTCGGGTTCCAGAACTCCGGAGCGTCGGAAGGCGACATCCACCCTCGCTCCACAACACAAACAAAACCGTTCTTTCCTTCGACGGCAGTTTCGTAGCCATGGCGACCGAGGACCAAAATCTTGGCCTCGCTCGATATGGCATCCGGTGCGGCGCTTCGAGCCAATGCAATCTCGGCGTTTCGGTCTTCCATGAGGTACTGATCGAGTGCCGCCATGTTCGGATAGGCTGTTTTCGGCGTTTGTGCCCACGCTTGCTCAGTTTCAAGGAGCCCCGAGATCACCGCAAAACTAAGACAAGCGCTCATTGCCAATCTTCTTCGCTTCATCGTTTTCTCCTCAGACGTGACCTGTCCTCACTCATACCGCAACGCCACTGTAGGATCTACATTTGCGGCCCCTCGGCGGGCTGGCCCATCCTTTTCGAACCAAGACTCCTGAACAGGGTTGCCCCACCCTTCCCGCGTTCTTGGCGGAAGGGTAGGCTCTGGCCACGAGCACGCCCCCCCATTCTTTCTCGTCTCCGCGCGGTCCAATGCGATCCAATCTCGACAATCCCTTTCATCCCCGTCGCGTAGTGAACAAAGCTGCTCCATTTCCAGTCCTCTGGCCTCGCCACCAGTCCTCTCTTTACCGGATTGCGATGGATGTAGCGCACCTTCCCAATGCGTTTCGCCTCGGTCCATACCGAAAAATCGTAATAGCGGACTGCTGGGTGCCCCATTTCTCGCGCGCGCTCTGCGCGAGAAGTGGGGTCTTTGACTTTCCCATTACAGGTCATTCGATCCGGAAAAAATGCGCGGTCGTTCGGCTAGTCACAGCGGAACTCCTGGCACTAGTCTAATCTCGCTCCGTGCCTTGGGGTTTGAAGCGCTACTACGGCACCGGAGGCCTCCACTTCATCACCTGGAGTTGTTACCGGCGCAAGCCGCTGCTCGCGGAACGAGCGCGAGACCTGCTGCTTGCCGTGCTGGAGCCGATGCGCGAGCGGTATCGCTTTGGTGTCGTCGGCTGTGTTGTGATGCCTGAGCACGTGCACATCCTCATCTCAGAGCCCAGATCGGCGATCCTTCGGTTGTTGTGCAGGCCGTGAAACTGGGATTTACCCAACGTTGGCGGCCAACCAGCGGTGTCGCCGGACAGTTCTGGCAGCGCCGGTTCTGTGACTTCAACGTGTGGAGTCAACGGAAAGAAGTGGAGAAGCTGGAGTACATACACCGGAATCCAGTGGTGCGCGGATTGGTGGAGAAGCCGGACGACTGGCCTTGGAGTAGCTATCGGTCTTACGCGTACGGCGAGGCTGGGCAGGTTCGAATTAACGATTGGAGGTGGTGGGAGGAAGAAGATTCGGGACAAGATCGGGGTGAAACGGTCATAGAATCACCACTTCTCGCGCAAACGGCGCGCGAGAAATGGGGCAACCGGCGAGCCCCCTGAATTGATTTCAGAAAGCTCGTGACGGCTGTCTTTCATTGTGGAGGCTCAAAGTCGAAGTCGAGTTTCGCGCTCTTAATCACAACCAGCTGTCGATTCACTGGATCGGCCACCTCAAGATCGAAGAGAGCCAAGTTGTGTCCTGGTCCCAACGAACTCCCGTATGCCACCCCATCAAGTCCGTTCTCCCGGAGAAACTCTGCAATGACCTGAGTCGGCGCATAGCTGGCGACGTCGTCACCGCGTGTCACCGGCTGGGAAAATGCCTGATCAATGTCCTGCCAGACCTGCCTCTGCCGTTCAAGTGGCTCAGGTTCGCCAGCGTAAGCCATGATTCGCCGATCACCCGTCACGCAATCGACCACATACACATCTCGCCGAAGGGGGAACTGAGCGACAGAAACGTAAGATCCGATCCAAGGCCGCACTTCTGCGATTGCCGTTTCGAGATGGGTTGCCGCGTACAAGAACGGGATGCCTAAAGGGTTAGCGCGCCCCTCCGCTGCCTGATGAGTCCTAGGCTTCATCCTCTCCAGATCGAAAGGCACCGGAACACTCTCGAGTTCACCGTCGACATCTGTCTCGATCCAGACGTTTCCTAGTGCTGCCCGCCACAATTTCGAACCAGCTGGAATCCTTTCTCGTTTCGACGTTCCCAAGACAGCTTGAAGGAATGCTAATCGATCCGGACTTCGTGAGTATCGCGACTGATTTGTCACTGAAAACGCAAAATCGCGGTAGCTCCGATAGGATTTGAACTCGGCCATCTCCGATCCCTCTGCTTCCCCCATTGTAACTAGTTACGGTCTCTGGTTCTGTTTGGCGGGACCGGTTTGTCTGCTTGTTTGTATAAGTCATTGGCGGGTGGCCCACGGTTTCAGCCTCGGTCTTCCTTTTCGCACTTCCCAAACTGTGGGTGGCCCGTCCTTGCGTTTTTTGCAAGGGCGGGAACGATGTTGCTGAGGCCAGAAGATTTTGATCTTTGGGAAACTGTAACAGCCGCAATCTTCCCACCTTTTCGACCGGATAGAATCCTCGATAGGAGATATCCATGACCCAGCCCGCCTTTCCTGGCCGCAGTTTCTTCCACGGCACCAAGGCCAACTTGAAGCACGGAGATCTCATCAAGCCAGGTTACAACTCCAACTATGGCAAAAGGGCGATGGCTGCCTACGTCTACCTCTCAGGCACTCTGAATGCCGCGATCTGGGGAGCCGAGTTGGCCTTCGGCGAGGAGCCCGGCAGAATCTACGTTGTGGAAGCGACCGGCCCGATTGAAGATGATCCCAACCTGACTGACAAAAAGTATCCAGGCAATCCCACGTTGTCCTATCGCTCCAGGGCCCCGCTTCGTGTGATCGGCGAGGTCAACGGTTGGCAAGGACACTCCGCCGAGAAACTCAAAAACATGAAGGTAGGCGTTGAACGATTACGCGAGCGTGGTGTCGAGGCCATCGAAGACTAGGGAGAATAGGGGGAGGCTGGCCGATCCTCTTCGAATCAAGACTGCTCAAGAGGTTGCCCCACCCTTCCCGCGATCTTGGCGTGAGGGTGGGCCCTCGCCACAAGCACGACACCCACTTGTTCTCCTCCGCGGATCGCCGGCCATTCAAGTTTAGCTTTGGCAGGAATGATGTCCGATCCCTCTACTTCTCCCCTGCCTGCTTCTTCCCTTCCAGCATGACTCTTCTCAATATCCGGTTCATTCGCGTCTGGTAGCCTGGGCCTTTGGACTTGAACCAGTCCACTACTTCCACATCCACGCGCAACGAGATTCTCCGCTTGCGCGGCCGGCTCCAGCGAGACTCCGCGCCCTTCTCCTCCGCCAGCGATAGCAGGTCGTCTTCCACCGACGCGTGCAGGTCGCCAACTCTGATGCCCCGCCGTCGTGCTTTTTGTCGCCTTCGTTTCTTGAGCTTATCTGTCATGACGTTATCGTATACCCAATTCCGTGATGACGATGTGTTCCTGCAGGAACACTTGTGGACCAGATCTGGCCGCGACTACCACCCCAGCTGCCCCATCCGCCTCAGGATGATCGCACTGTAGCTATTCATGCGCTCGGGCCGCCGCTTCAGAGGAGCCGGCAGGATGGCGGCCAGCCGTGCCGCCCGTTCGCGTCCAATATTCCGCGCCGGGATTCCGTCGTAATAATGACTCGCCGCATCCGCACCATAGACGCCGGGCCCCCACTCGACCACGTTGAGATAGATCTCCAGAATGCGTCGCTTGCCCAGTACAAATTCCGCCACCGGCACCAGCGAGGCCTCCGCGCCCTTGCGCAGAATAGAACGGTTGGTACCAAAAAAAAGGTTCTTCACGAGTTGCTGCGTGATCGTCGACGCGCCGCGCGTGCGTTCCCCTTCCAGGTCCTCTTTGGCGGCGATCTGGATTTCGGCCCAATCGAATCCGTCGTGCTGGTAGAAACGCGTGTCCTCGGCAGCAATTACGGCGTGCTGAAGATCCGGCGAGATTTGGCTGAGTGGAATGAACTTGTAGCGTTCGCGATACGGCGTGTGATGAATCCACGCTTGAAAACGGCGCTGCATGTGCACCGCGGTTGTCGGCGGGTCGATCCACCGGCAAGCCACAAGGATCAGCACGCCATGAAGCCAGAGAAAGACAAGAAGAGACACCACGACGATGCCGAGCCGCAGAAGAAGAAATCGCAAACCCGTCCGGGTCTGCGGCTGCGCGGGTGCGGTGGCTATCTCGGTCACGTTCCACAATAATATCTGGCCTACGGCTCGCCTCCCCTTGTGGCTCCCCAGGAGACATATCGACCCCGCCATTGATGGATAATGTCAGACCAACGCCTGGGAGGGTTCTGTGGCACTACACAATTGGAAAGTCGCGGTTCGGGTTCTGTGGCGCAGTCCGTTGTTCACACTGACTGCGGTTGTAACCATTGCACTCGGCATTGGGGCGTGTACCGCAATCTTTAGCGTGACGCACGCGGTCTTATTGCAGCCGCTGCCTTACAAAGACGCCGACCGGTTGGTGTTTGCGGGAATGGAATTGCGCCAGCGCCACGTGCGCGACATGCCGTTTTCCAACGCCGATTACATCGACATGCGCGACGGGACTAAGAATGAATTCGAGGATTACGCCGGGGTCACAACTTTTCGGCAAGTCATCGTTCATGACGATGGCACTCCCGAAGAGGTCAAGATGGCGACGACGACCACGAATTTTTTCCGCATGCTAGGCGGGAATATCGTCATGGGCCGCGACTTACAAGACGAGGACGGCTCGCCACAGCCTGCCGCCGCGCCGGGAGCTCCGCAACCGGCGCAAAAGCCCTCCTTCGCGGTATTGAGCTACGAGTATTTCCGGCGGCGGTATGGCGCGAACGCATCAGTTCTCGGGCACACGATCGGTGCGACGGCCGGCGGACCAAGTCCGATTGTCGTGGGAGTGCTGGCTCCAAATTTCCGGCTCTACTTTCCTGCAGATGCGGAAGAAGAGCCTGCTCCCGATGTTTGGATCGCAAATCGGCTCGACCACGATGCGGCCAACCGGAATCAGTTCGGGATTCGCGCGATCGGAAAACTGAAGCCGGGAACGACGGTTGATCAAGCGCAACAGGCGGTGGAGAAGGTTGCCGCGGAAACGCGGAAGAATAATCTGATCTCGGGAACAGCCGGGTACCACATCGGGCTGGAGCCGCTGCGGCAGCATATGGTAGCAAAGGTGCGGCCTGCAATCGTGGCGCTGATGGGAGCGGCAGTTTTTCTTCTGCTGATTGCGTGCGCGAATGTGGCCAATCTGCTGCTGGTTCGC
>DATKAP010000085.1:0-11640 GCA_035577905.1 Binatia bacterium | reverse complement strand
GTCAGACGTATACGCGTTTGAGCCTGAGCCCCGGTCCGTGATAGCGCAAGCGGGCATTACTCCCTCGCGTTATGCAAGAGTCGCTGCTGACTGGATCTCATCGTCCACGGTCTACGTGCTCGCCGTGCTCGGCGATTCCGGTAATAGTCGGCTTGCCATGTTCATTTCCTCGGACGGAGGAGATACTTTCGGTGCGCCGGTGCGTGTAAGCGAAAAGGGACAAATTGTGACTTCGGCCGGGGAAGACAGCCCCGCTTTCATTGCGACTCCGAATGCTATCTATGTGGCGTGGAACGAAGGCGGCGCGCTTCGCTTCGCGCGCTCCGTCTCTTGGGGCGAAAGCTTCGAAAAGCCGATCACAATCACGGATAAAACAGGAGCGTTCTTTAGCGGGTATCCGTCTCTCGGCGTCGCTCCCAACCAGGACGTCTACGCAGTCTGGATTGACACCCGCGATCAAGTGGGCGACTCCGACGACAACTACTCCCTCTACGTCGCGCGATCGACGAATCATGGCCAGAGTTTCGGCAAGAATGTTCGGGTAGCTGCGAGGATTTGCCCGTGCTGTCGTCCCACTCTGACTTTCGGCCCAAAGGGCGAACTTGTGGTGTTCTGGCGGCACGTCTATGAAGGGCCCGTTCGAGACATGACATTTGCCGTCAGCACCGATAATGGCCTGACATTCTCGTCGCCGGAACGAGTTGCCGAAGACAACTGGAAGATCAATGGCTGCCCAGATTCCGGACCAGCAGTGGCTCGTAGCGGAAAACGCGTTTATGTGGCGTGGCTGACGGAAGCCTCTCCGCAAATGAGCGGCGTGAGGCTGACCTGGTCTGACGACAGCGGCAAGACTTGGGCGCCGGCCGTCATGGGTTCGCAGAATGTTCTGGACGCAAACTATCCCGCGCTTTCCGTTGCCGACGACGGAACCGCCGTTCTCGTGTTTCAAGGTCGCGATCCGAAAACCCAGGGCGGCTGGGGCAAAACTGCCGTGTACGCCGTAGAAATCTCCCCCCGGGGCGATCTTTCCGCTCCCGAAGTTGTCCCCGGAATCACTGCGCCTGCAAGTCGACCGACAGTCGCAGCCGGCACAGGAGGCCGTATCTATATTGCCTGGACTCAGAATGATGCCGCCAAACCATCGGTTTTCCTGTCACGCGCGCGGAGGCAGGTGGAATGAACCTCCACTGGCGAACAATTCTGCTCGTTTTGTGCTCCTTCGCATTGCTGGCAACGGGCTGTAATCGTGCGCGGAAATACTCGCTCGAAGGGCGGGTTGTGAGCAAGAATCCGGCAACAAATGAGATCACCGTTGCACACGGCGATATTCCCGGATTCATGTCCGCCATGACCATGCCTTATCGGGTCAAACAGGTGCTCGAATTCGAGACAATTCAACCGGGAGACAAGATCACTGCAGACATCGTTTTCAACGAAAGTGGCAGCGAATATTGGCTCGAGAACCTGCGAGTTGTCGAAAAATCGGGCCGAAAGACTTCATCCGCGTCACATGAGCCCCACCAACTTACGACCGGCGAACGCCCGCCCGATGTCGCGCTGGTCAATCAGGATGGCCGAACCATTCATCTCAGCGATTATCTGGGAAAAGCAATCCTCATTACCTTTATCTACACACGCTGCCCGATGCCTGAATTCTGTCCTCGTCTGAGCAGTCAGTTCGCCCGAATCCAGGATGAACTCAAGAAGAATCCATATGACTATGGCAAGACTCACCTGTTGACGATCAGTTTTGATCCGGCGTACGACACGCCGGCTGTTCTTCGCCGCTATGGCCTGGCCTATTTGGATGGTGACGCCAGCGGCTTTTCGCACTGGGATTTCGCGTCAACTACGCGGGAAGATCTTCAACGTGTCAGCCGTTCATTCGGCCTGCAATATGATGGGCAGGAAAACCAATTCGTGCACACGATGAATATCGTGCTCATCGCGCCGGATGGGAGTGTAGCGTACTTCTGGAACACCAATTGGACGTGGCAAGAGTTGATCAACAGTTTGAGGCGGGCCGCGAACAACGGATCCAACTCGCGTGGTCAGGGTCTCTATGGCAATCTCTGCGCTCGTTGTCACGAAGTCCCCAACCCTGAACTCAGGAAACAACCGCCCAATTTGCATGGCGTCTTCAAGATGGGAAAGTTGCCAAGTGGAATGGCTGCTAGCGATGAGAGAGTCCTACGTACGATCATGCATGGACTCGGTACTATGCCACCTTTCGAACAGACTTTAACCGAAAAGGATGCCAGGGACATCGTGGGCTACTTGCATCAGCTGAACTGAACGATTAGGGCTTGATGGGGCGAAACATGACGCGAAGAACCGTGATTACCGGGTTGTTGCTTCTGCTGACCCAGTTTCTGGTCAGCGCGTCGGCGGTGCCCGTGGATGCTGCACAAGAACCTGATGGCCGGATTCTAAAGTCGAAGCCGTGGCCGCCCTTGCCGAGTTATGAATCCCTGGACGACTTCGGTCGCGGTTACTTTCCTCGTGCGGTCTATGAAGAGGCTCGCACGCAGAAGGAATTCGACCTTCTCGAAATCACTTACTCGAGTGATCGGCTTCCTGTGCAGGGACTGTTGATCAAACCGAAAACGCCGGGTGCGCGAAAATGGCCGGCGATCATATTCAATCGCGGCGGCAACGGCGATCTCGGACGCATTACGGATAACGGCCAGCCTTGCGGCGGCATGACAAACACGTCGTGCCTGGACGTGGCCGATCTTTACCTTTTGGCGAGGCCCGGTTTTGTGATCATCGCCTCCGACTACCGCTATCAGGGCGCCACTGCGAAACGCGACGAGTGGGGCGGCGTGGAAGTCGATGACGTTCTCAATCTCGTGCCGGCCCTGAAGTCGCTCGATTACGTGGACCCGGAGCGGCTCTACATGCTTGGCCTGTCGCGAGGTGGTACCGAGACCTATCTTGCACTCAAGCGAGGAATCCCCGTCAAAGCCGCTGCTGTTATCGGGGGCGTCACCGATGTGAAAACGTGGGTCGACTCGCGGCCCGAGATGGGCATTGTCAACGGGAACGATTTCATCGACGGCTTCGCCAAGATCTGGCCGGACTACGAGCACCATTCCGAGGAACAGTATCGAGCGCGGTCAGCCGTGTATTGGGCCGACCAGATAAACGTGCCGATTCTGATCCTCCATAGCCGCACCGACAGAATGGTGCCCGTGACCCAAGCTCTCCGAATGGCAGAAGCACTTCAAGAAAAGGGCAAGGCGTACTCGCTTCACATTTACGAGCGCGATGGCCATCCATTGCCGCGGAATCGCGACGACCGCAATCGCATGCTCGTCGATTGGTTCAATCGAACTGGCCAAGGTGATCAGTAATCATGCGATTACCGCTCTCAGATCTTGAACTTGGCGAAACAGCAGTAATCGAAAATGTTGCGCTGCCGGAAGCAGAGCGACAGCTTCTGATGCGGTTCGGATTTTTCGACGGGGCCGAGGTTCGATGTTCGCGTCGTGCGCCCCTCGGAGACCCGGTCGTTTACTCAGTGGACGGTTCAGAGGTTGCCTTGCGCACTGAAACGGCCTGCCGCATTTTCGCTTCGCCCGTCGACGACAAGGCGACACGCGAGCAAAAGGGATGAACCCCCTCTTGCAGATCGTGGCGTCCTCGACCACCAGGTCCCAGCAACAAATCCGGAATGTGGCGTTGATCGGACCTCCTAATTCCGGCAAAACCACTTTGTTCAACCGATTGACCAACCTCCGGCAGAAGGTCGGTAACTACCCAGGAATCACGGTTGAGCAGCACACGGGCGTGATGGCTTTACCAGGTCAAGAAATCACGATTGTTGATCTGCCCGGAGTGTACGGCCTCAATCCGTATTCCGAAGACGAGCGCGTTGCAGTCAACGTGTTAAACGGCAACATGGACGGGGTGCCACGGCCAGAAGCCGTTTTGCTGGTACTCGACGCGACCAATCTCACCCGGCATCTTTCGCTCGCCGCACCCGTAATTGCTCTCGGGCTTCCGACACTCGCTTTGCTGAACATGGGAGATCTCCTTACCAGGCGCAGTGGTTCAATCGATGCGGTGAAACTGGCGGGCGACCTGGGCATCCCGGTCGCGATCGTCAGCGCGACGATGGGAACCGGCTTGGAAGCCGTAGGCCGCTTCCTAGAGTGTGCAAACTCACCGATTAAGACGACACTGCCGATTGTTCAAGACGTCCGTGAGTGCCGAAAGTGGGCGGCTCGGGTCGCCAGCGAATCGGATTATCGTCCTCCCCTCCCGCCAACATGGAGTCGCCGGCTCGATGACATTCTTCTGCATAACGTCTGGGGTCCTCTCGTCTTCATGATCGTCGTAGGAGCCGTTTTCCAAACAGTCTTTGGCTTGGGTCAACCGCTCAGCAATGCTTTGCAAGACCTTCTGACGGACATGGGCCAGAAAGCTGCGCCGTTCATCGCCAACGGCTTTCTTCGCTCGTTGTTACTGGACGGCATCTGGAAGGGCGTCACCTCGGTTCTGGTTTTCCTACCGCAAATTCTCGTTCTGTTCCTTTTTATTGGCTTGCTTGAAGACTCGGGTTATCTCGCGCGGGCTGCCCTCATTGCCGACCGCACAATGTCATTCGTTGGCCTGAACGGAAAGGCCTTCATCCCGCTGCTATCTGCTTACTCATGCGCAGTGCCGGCGATCATGGCGAGCCGCACGATCGAGAACAAGCGCGACCGCCTGGCGACGATCCTGATTGCTCCGTTCATGACCTGCTCGGCGCGGCTGCCCATCTATACACTCCTGATTGCCGCATTCATTCCCGAACGTCCGGTTGTCGGACCTTTCCTGGGATCACGCGCTCTCGCCATGCTGTTGCTGTATGTGCTCGGCTTCGTCGCCGCGATCGGAACCGCGAAGATGTTGAAATCTTCCGTCCTCAAATCGATGCCGGCGCCATTTGTCTTGGAACTCCCGGAATATCGCTGCCCGACGTTGCGCTCCGTCGGCTTGCGCCTGATGGATCGCGGCCGCGTGTTCGTGCAGCAGGCCGGAACCGTGATTCTCCTGGTTTCCCTGTTGGTGTGGGGGCTGACCAACCTTCCGCTCCACCAATGTCAGCCGCCGGAGTTAGAGGACAGCGTGGTGGCTCATCTAGGTCACTTGATCGAGCCGGCCATCCGCCCACTCGGATTCAACTGGAAGATCGGAGTCGGACTCTTGACCTCGGTCGTGGCCCGCGAGGTCATTGTGGGAACTCTAGGAACGCTTTATGGCCGCGATCCGCAAACACGGTCAGTCTCGCTTCAATCGGCGCTTCAGCACGACTTGACGTTCTCAGGAGCGATGGCACTCTTGGTATTCTTCGCTTTTGCCATGCAGTGCACCTCGACGCTGGCGGTCGTGCGGCGCGAGACGAATAGCTGGATGTGGCCCGCCATTCAGTTCTTCTACATGACCGGCGTTGCGTTCCTGGCAGCTCTAGTCGTCCACGAAACCCTCTCTGTTTTGAACTAGCAGGCGGCGAAGACTCTAATATGTATTGTTGGCACTTTATGGCGAATCGGCGTTGTTCCGCAACACAATCGTCATCCGGCGAGATCCTTTTTCATTTGGTTTCAGCGACTATGTATACGTATCGGAGTTCATCAGTTCCGGTGTTAGTGACGTTGTGCTCAGTCTTCGGAGGACAATAGAGAGCATGGTTCGCTTCCACCGGAAGTGTTGAGCCATCCCCAAATGTCATTTCTCCCTTCCCTGACAAAACCACCAGCACCTCCTCGTGCTTGCCGGTGCTGTGCTTTCCCACGGACTTGCCGTGTGCCAGAACGACTAGTCCCGACTTCATTGTGACGGTTTCGGGCGGGCCTGCGAGTATCTGCAAGTAGTCTTTTCCTTGGGCGTCGAGCAGCACCACCTTGGAATGGGGCTCACCTTTTTCGGTGTCCGCAGCAGACGAAACGACCGAGCAGAACGGGAGCAGAGCAATCGAGAGAAACACAAGCAAACCGGAAAGTATGGCACGCGTCATTTTCATTCTCCTCGAAGTCATATTTCTAAAAGTGGATCGAAACTCCCCCAGCGGCGTTCACTCCCGGCATCGGATATCCGGGCAATACCTGGTAGTTGTGGTCAAAAAGGTTATCGACCATGACGAGCACATCAAAGTTGCGATGCACGGGGACTGTCACTTTCGCGGACGCGAGTGGGTAAGCGCCCATTTGTGCGGTGTGGCTCTCGTCGGTATAGCGCCGCCCGACCGCCTGAAGGCCGACGTGTATGAACGCCCGTTTTGCGTCCCAATCAACGCCCAAGGTGGCACGATTCTGAGGCACCAATGGCCCCAGATTGGTGGAATGCAAGTAGGCGTAGCCGACCGAGGCGCTGACGCGACGGCGCATATTCCAGCGCAAACTTGTTTCTATGCCTTTGTTGATCGCTTTGCCGGTATTCAGCAGCTCCAGGTCTGGATAGTTACCGAGCGTCACAATCTGGTCCGAGAGATTTGCATAGTAAAGCGTCGCCCGCGCGATCAGGTTGCTCGCCGCCCGGATTTGCAGCGTGGTTTGGTAGTTCCACATTCTCTCGGGTCGCAGGCTTGGATTGGGAGCGGGAAACAGATAGAGCTCACGGATGGTGGGGTTCCGGAATCCTTCGCTGATCGCGGCGGAAAGGGAGACGCGTTCGGCAGCATTCCAGGTCACGCCGAACTCCGGCACGGCCAGGTCCCCGAATTGCGAGTTGGTTTGATAGCGAACGCCTGCATTGAACAAGAATGCAGAGGTCGCGTTCCAATGGCCACGAACGAACCCTGCAGCATCGGTGATCTGATGGTCTCCCCAACTAAATCCACTGGTCGTGCTAGCGGTGCCACCGTAATTCACGATGTCGGTCCCGAAATCGATGGCCGCGCCGTGGTGAAGGTTCACGGTCTCTAGGATCCGCCCGCCGATGATCCGATCCACCGAGAGGAATCCATCGGTAATTGCATTGTGTCCCCAGGTGGAAAAGAAGCGGGTATAGCCGTTCCATGAGTTCGTTGTGTTCGCAAGATCCAAACTGAATCCACCGCGGCCAACGCTTGCGGCGCTGCCAACGAGTGGATCGTCGATCGGTCCGGGGTCATGCACGAGGAAATGGCCGTAATTGCCATCCAGGGACAGTTTCCAGGTTTGGGTGAGTACGTAGCTGGCTCCTGTCGCCACATCCTGGGAATGGAATGCCGAGCCCGGACGGTCTCCGTTGGTGTAGTTGACACCGGCTGCCAGCGAGTAGACGCCGCGCCCTTTGCGAAGTCCGGTCCAGAGCCGGTTTTGTCCGGTCATGTAGGACCCAAGGCTAGAGGTAAGTTGGAACTCTGGTTTGGTTCCCGGTTCACGGGGACTAATCTCGATCGCCCCGCCCATCGCATTCGTTCCGTACAGCACGGATGCCGGTCCCTCGATCACGCTGATGCTGCCCGCTTCCGAGAGGTCGTAGAAATCGGGCAAGGGATGTCCCATCTCGCCCTGGTAGTCAGGCCGCCCGCCGAGGACCACCAACACGTCCGTGTTGGGAGATCCGCCTACACCGCGGATGTTGACTGCGCCCGTTCCGTTGTCGGCGATCCCGTAACCCATCAGGCCGCGACGAGTCACGTACACGGCGGGAGAGAGGTCCTCTACTGCGTCGAACACAGTCCGAGCCGAAGTGCGGTCGATCTGTTCGGCGCTGCCGCTTGCGACGGTGGCGACTCCTTCCCCTGTGACGACAACCTTGATCGCTGTCTGCACGATGGCCGGCCGAAGTTTGAACTCGGCAGGTTCCTTGCAGTCGGTGAGCGTGCGTGATTCCGGCTCAAATCCGACTGCTTTAATGCTTAACACCGCTCCCGCTAAGCAGGGTGCAGTGTTTCGTCCTTCGGCGTTGGTGACGGTCGCGGGCACAGTCTTTCCACCGGGTAAGCGGACCTGGATGGTGGCGCCCTGTATCGGTGCGCCCGAACCGTCAGCGATGCGAATCTCGACATTCTCCGAGGCAAGACAGGAAATAGAACTTACTCCCATGAAGAACAACAGCACACTTCTGGTGATCCGGGACATTCAAGCAGCTCCTGCTGAGTCGTGGAATAGGACAGAAAGAAATCGTCGCGTGTAACACGAAACGTGCAATCGTAACACCTATATCGCGTAATGCAATGTGATTGAAATCACGCCACGGAGTGCACGAAGAGATTGGATTAAACGCGAAACCGCCGCCTCAATTGCTAGTGTTCATGCTCATCGTGTGAGTGGCGATGATGGTGCGGATGGGTGTGCACAACGTTTCCGTGCGTGTGTCGATGAGCGTGGACGAGATTGGCCCGAAGGAGCAAGCTCTCGTCCGAGAGAATTTGTGCCGGACGGCCTTCGGCAACTACGGCACCGGCTTCGAGCACCAAAACACGATCTGCAATGTCCTCGACGATGTCGAGTTGATGCGTGGCCGTAATCACGGTTTTCGTCGTCCCCTTCCATTGTTGAATGAGATCGACGAGCTGACTCTGGCTTCTTGGATCAAGGGTCGCGGTTGGCTCATCGAGCAAGAGGACTTCAGGATCAAGAACGAGAACAGAGGCGAGCGCGACTCTCTTCTTCTCTCCGCCCGACAGCCGATACGGGGCACGCTCCTTCAGGTGAGAAATACCCATCAGGCTTAGCGTCTCATCCACATGCTGAAGAACCTCTTCTTTGCTCCATCGGAGTTGCAGGGGACCGTACGCGATTTCGTCAAAAACGGTTGGATTGAAAAGCTGAACATCCGGATTCTGGAAGACGAGTGCGACCTGGCGCCGGAAAGCGAGGTTGTATCCGTTTCGCTGAAGGCTTTCCGGTGTGAGCGGATTTCCCGCAAAGCTCACCGAGCCTGTCTTCGGAAAACAAAGTCCGTCCAAGATGCGCAAGAGGGTTGACTTGCCGGAGCCATTCGCCCCTAGCAGCGCGACTCGCTCCCCTTTCTCGATTCGGAGGGATAAACCGCGGATTGCGGGGATTCCCTCATAATCGAAGGTGATGCTATTGATCTCGAAGGCAGGTGTCACGGTACCCGTCATCTCCCCATCCATGTCGCCAAGCACGCTGCAAAGATGAAGCCGGCTAGGCCAAGGTAGTCATAGGCTCGCAAGCGAAAATCGGTCAACAGGCGGACCTCACCATCGAAGCCGCGCGACAACATCGCCAAATAGACTTCGTGGCTGAGTTCGACACTTTTGCTAAGCAGTACTCCGGCAGTACGAGCCGTCGTCCTGCGTTTCTCAGCGCCAGTCAACTCGCCGACCATTCGACTCTGCCTGGATTCGAACATCTGGTTCGCCGTTTCAATCAAGAGAAAGACGTAACGGTGAGTCATGGCCAGCATGGTCACAACTTCCGTCGGCAAGCGAAATGAACGGAGTGCTTTCAGGATATGTGTCCACGGAGTGCAGAGGACCAGTACCGTCGTGAGGGTAGCCGCCGTCTCGACGCGAAGAACCAGCAAGGCTGCCGTTCGTACTCCTTGTGCCGAAATCGACAGCGGTAATCCGGATACAAGAATTATCCTGCTTCCGGGCGTGATAAACAGGGCAGGCAACGCAATGAGCCCCGTAAAACCAAGGACCACCAACCAGACGCGAGTGGCCAACGACCAGAGGCTCAAGCGAGATGCAACGGCAACCAGGATTCCGAGCACCAACACGGCTCCGATCACGGCGAGTTTGTGACAGAGGACGACAGCGATCACGAGAGCCAACACTCCGACAACGCGCACGCGAGGATCGAGTGACTGAAGGAGTCCGGGCTGGCTCGCTGCCTGCTCCGAGATCAGAGCCTTCGAAAATGCCTGCGCGAATCCTCGTAGCGTAGACTCGATGAACGACTGACTCACGATCGCGACTCCCGTTTGCGTAGCCTATTCGCGATTCTGGTGGCAACCAGCGCAGCCACTACGAGAAATCCAACACCGAACATGGCGGACAAGGCGTAACCGAAGCTCGCGCTCTTGACGAAGCGTGGCGCATACCCAGGGAAGGGTGCCGTCCATATCGCGGAGAGCTTCTGCAAGCCAGCCGGAACGGACGAAGGAGCGACATGATGACCCGACGCCCCCTCGATCTGAGTTCGTGCTGCCGGATTCGCCAAGTCGGCGGAAGACCATTCTCCCCACGCAGTGCCCGCGGCAAGGATACCGAGCGGCGTACAGAGCATCAAGAGGCCGACGATCCACCAGAGTCGAACCGGAAACGGCCTTTCGGCGGAGTTGGCGGCAGCGAGCCCGCCGGGAAAATCCCGGATTCCGCGCAACAAACCGATGTCCGACTTCTGGAGGTAGGAAACCATGCCGGCTGAAATCAACGCCTCGGCCAACCCCGCGAACGTGAGATGCCCAATCATCATGGCGGGCACTGCCACGTGCAGTGGGTACGGCGCGTAGAGGGGCGTGCCACTGGCATCATGAAATAAGGTTGGCTGAATCCCGAACTCGAAGGCTGTCAGGAGTGCAGCAGCATTGATCGAGACGTATCCGGCAATTGCGGCGGCCAGAGCTCTCCGGCGGGCGCCGACATCCGACCGACCGGCGATTAAACGATACACACCATAGGCGACGAGGGAACCGACAATTGCCATGTTGAAGCAGTTTGCGCCCAGTGTCGTAATTCCGCCGTCTCCAAAGAACAACGCCTGGATGGCCAGCGCGATCGACACCGCGAGAATCGAACCTGACGGACCGAGAACGATGGCTGCGACCGTGACTCCGAGCGCGTGTCCGGTGGTCCCGCCAGGCAGGGGAATGTTAAACATCATGACCACAAAGGAAAAAGCAGCGAAAACGGAGATTAGCGGAATCATCCGTGTCGCCAGGATGCGGCGGACGCGATTCAAGGCGGAGTACCACCCTGACGCTGCGAATGCATAGAGCGTTACGCACGTCGAAGGGCTCAGGTATCCGTCAGGAATGTGCATGACTCAATATTATTGTGCGCTGCGTCCAATGCGGACGGATTCGGTCCAGAAGCCTCTGAGAGACCGAAGGGCGTTGATGAGCCATTTACGCCACACGGCAATCTCTGGTTGTTGGTTGACCAAAAAATAGTTAACACGTTTTGGAATGTCGTGTTACCTGGACTAGAGTATATGAACTTCGCGGGTGTAGTGCCAGGCGAAATGCGCGCCATCTTGCTCATCGCGGCATGGGGAGTTCTATACTTTAACGGTGGCTTTGAATGGCAATAATCGGCAGGTCACGTTGGGCCGTCTCCGTCTCGTTCTGGACGTCGTGGTGGGAATCGGAGCGGTGCTCGTAGGACTCTGGTTCGTGCTGGATTCGTTCCGCCGATGAATGAAAATGTAGGGCATGTACGTCTGGGTAGTCGCGCGGATATCTAAAGTTGCAAAGTGACTGACCGTTACCCGCTACCGAAAACCAAACGTTCTTTGTACCGAAATTCGTACCTGAAACGGTTCGGCGGGATGGGAAACGTTTGAGAATGTCGCCGGGGCAGTTGGCGTTATGCGGGACACATAGGCATAAGTAATGTCGTCATTGCGGCGATTCAGCAGGTTCAAAAGATCCGCGTTAATGCGCCATGCCTTGTTCAATCGATACCCGATTCCCGCATTCATCAGTAACGTAGCATTCGAGCGGTTGATTCCATCGGAAGTCAGATCGCGC
>DATKAP010000084.1:0-3569 GCA_035577905.1 Binatia bacterium | reverse complement strand
TTGGCGAATCCTAATGGATTACGGGATCTCCCCGAGGGTGATGGGACACGAACTAGAGATTCACCCCCTACTGGCCATATTCACAGTGATGGTTGGCGGCGCAACTGGCGGAATCATCGGAATCTATCTCTCTGTGCCGGTCGTAGCTGTTCTTCGTGTCGTCTACCGCAGAGTTGCCTCTCAATCAAGCCAGGTGACCGAATTCGGGGTCTCCAGCATGAGTGCTCCGGCAAAGCTAGAATTATCAGTGAAACACTCTGACGGCGCGTTGGGCATTTCCTGAGCGTTCCCAAGAGATCGAACGAAATCCGAAGTAGCGGGTTCTCGTTGTTGGTGGATGTATTCACGAACTAATAGAAAAACTTGAGTAGCGAAACGCTGGATGATATGGTGCCGCGAGTTGCTCGGCACTGCGCGATCGGAGGTAGGCAGAATGGGAGGATTGATCCCTCTAACAGACGCGTCCCGCCGACCCGTGCATTTTCCAGTCGTTACGATCTGCATCATTATCACGAATTTTCTGGTTTTTGCGCTTGAGCTTCAGGGCGGTGGGGCTTTCGTTCAGAACTGGGCGGCGATCCCGGCGAACATCACTGCCGGCCATCACTGGATCACGATCCTGACGGCCATGTTCATGCACGGCAGCTGGTCACACATCTTGGGGAACATGGTGTTCTTGTGGGCGTTTGGACCCGAGATCGAAGATGCGATGAATCCGCTGAGGTATTTGACTTTCTACATCGCTGGCGGGGTGGTGGCAATGTTGGCGCAGATCGCGCTTTCTCCCAATTCAACGGTTCCCAATCTGGGTGCTAGCGGCGCAATTGCCGCCGTTATGGGGGGATTCTTGGTGACTTATCCTAGTGATCAGATTCGAGTCATACTAATCATACTGGTCTTCGTGCGTATCAAGTTGATTCCGGCCGCACTTTTAATCGGCGTCTGGTTTTTGATCCAGCTATTTAACGTCGGGTCGGTAGCGACGGTTCAGACAGGCGGAGTGGCTTACGCCGCTCACGTCGGCGGCGCTATCTTTGGGATGATCTTCGCGCGCCGTTTCGAAGATCCGCAACGCGTTAACGCCTAAGAAGCCAACATATTCTTGCGTGCTTTCCTCTGGCGAAGACACTTGGGATACGCGTAAATCGTTGGGCCAGTTGAGTCCTGTGATTGGTCAAGTTCGCAATCTGGAATATAAACCCAGTGAATCGAGACTTGTAGTTGAACACCACGGTCCGGCTGGCTTCTCTGCACTCGTGGTCATTGACATTCAGAAGCCTGCTCCACCGATTCGTCCGAGCACGATTCCGATCACGTAAGTAACAACTCCTTCGATGGCTCCCACAAACGTCATTTCAAGTCCACTGGACCACCAGGAACGGATGGTGATGAGGGATTTTGCAGCGCCTACAGCGAAGTGTGCCAGGAGGGAAACGACGGCGGCCACGATGACGGCGGGATAACCCGTCAAAAAGAAAAACGGAACAATCGGAATCATTGCCCCCACGGCTGTTGAAAGAGCTCCCGAAATAGCTGAGGTCCAGGGTTTGCGGAGTCCCTCTTCTGTGGTGCTTAATCGTTCTCGTGCGAGTGCTTGGACAAGTAGTGTCTTATCGCGGGCGACTTGGTCGACAAAACGGTTGGCGTCCTCTTCGGACAACCCTCGAACTTGGTAGCTCAGCGAGAGAACTTCGCGTGCTTCGGGTTCGTTGTATTCGACCGCCTCGCGCTCGCGCGCGTACTCTGCTTCGTAAATCTCCCGCTCGCTTTTGGCGGCGAGATATGCGCCAGCACCCATGGAGAGAGCGCTTGCGATCATACCAACCGTGCCCGCGAGTACAACGACTTTGCTGTTGCCCAGCGTGGCTCCGGAAACTCCCGAGACAATGCCGAAGATGGCTCCAAGGCCGTCGTTGATTCCGTAGATAGCGTCCCCGATCCAGCCCGCAGCTTTGGGGCTTCCGGCCTGCCTTGCGGCCAGAAGCTCGTCGAGCGCTTTTCTCGGCTGGTCGGGGGGAAACGCCGGAAGCGGTCGCCGATTGCGAATCAGATTACTGAGTATCTGATAGTGCTCGCGTTCGTCCTTGAGCACTTGGCTAAGGATGACGATGCTTGGCTGGTCGCCGATATCCTCGAGTTGTTTAGCGTACTTGGCGATGTCCTGCGTTTCGTCCAGCTCCAGGCGCCGCAGCGCCATGTTGATCCCACCGATGCGATTTGGGAGGTTATCGGCTTCACCGGTTCTGGGCCCGGCATAGATAAGCTGAGAACCTCCCAAAGCACTGTGACGCGCGGCCCAAAGATCAGCGTGCCGCTGTTCTGCATCGGCAAGAGTGCGAAAGGCGATGCTCCGTTGCGGGTCGTTTTCTCGTTCTGCCAAAGCGGCGTAGGTCTCATGCCCACGTATCTCGGCCTGCCAATTACGTTCCAAAATCGTGAGGATGCGCTTGCGTTCTTGTGGATTTAGGCTCCAGTCCGTGACTGCGGAGTTTGTGTTCATCAGTCCCCCAACGATTTAGTGTGGTAGTCTTTTCTGACACACTGCGGCACGGACGATTCGGCTAGCGGACGTGCACAAGCGTGAGAGAGACGTCATCTGTGGCCGGACCGGATCGCCATGCAGTAACATCATCCAGAATTCGCTGTTTCATCTGCTCAGCTGGCAGAACTGACGCCTTCCTTACGATTTCGCGGACACCTTCGATGCCGAGCATTTCCCCTCTGGCATTGAAGACTTCGGTAATTCCGTCGGTGTACAAAACAATGCGGTCGTCTGGGTCGAGCGGCAGTTCTACACTCGAACTGAGATCCACAGCCTCGGGAACAACACCTACAACCATGCTGCGAGACTCCAACAGCATAGGATTCTGTCCACCACGCGCGAGCATTGCCGGTGGATGCCCAGCTCCGGCAAAGACCATTTGGCGGCGCTGAACGTCGATACGTGCCGCGGCCAGGGTGACAAACATTCCCGAGCCAGGTATGTCCTCGATGAGAAAGCGGTTCAGCTCTGCGAACATGTCGACAAAGGGCATGCCACTGCGCAATTGTACGGTCATATCCGAGTAGATTCGGTTTGCAATCAGAGCTGAACCGATACCGTGCCCTGAAACGTCGCCGACGAGCAAACTCACGTGCTCGTGATTCTGCGAGTTCACCAGAACGAAGTCGCCTCCGATCCAATGAACCGGATGATAGAAGGAATCGACCGTGATGTTGTCCCAGGAAACGGATTTCGGCGCAAGGCTGTTCTGGACGAGCACGGCAAGTCGCAAATCTTCCTCGATTTCTATCTGCCGTTGCTGCAGCCTATCGTTCGCTGAGCGAAGTTCATCCTCGACCTCCACTTGTTCTGAGATGTCTGTGAAGGTGATGATTCCAAATTGTGTTCCGGAATTCCGGAGGACCCGTGAACTGATAATGACGGGCAGACGACTACCGTCCTTCCTAGGCAAAACGAAGGCATATCGGTTCTGCCCGGCCTTCAATGCGACATCACCTTGCTGCACCAGAAACTCCCACTCCTGAGAAGAATATAAGCGAGAAGGTTCAGAGTCTCGCAGGTCCTG
>DATKAP010000083.1:0-80754 GCA_035577905.1 Binatia bacterium | reverse complement strand
TGACACTTCACCCCTGAAAGGGTGCTGCGCGGTAACCTGCGGTTACCGTGCGCGAACCTGTTGAAGGCAAAGCGGCTAAGGGGAAAATCCTGCCGATGAGGTTGCTGTCGAGCAACCGGAGGTTAGCGCAGGTGAACTTGTTGATTCTTAAGCGTGGCTGCTAGTCTCGGCTGAGATGGCGAGAGAGGAGGCCGGGACATGGTGAAGCCGCCGCTGCGCACGAAATCCATCGGTTTCAAAGTGAGCGAGGAAGAGTATGCGCGGCTGGAAACGGCGGCGCAGGCGAGCGGGCAGACGCTCGGGGAGTGGTGCCGCCAGATGATTCTGGGTGCCAGCGATGCAGCCCACGATCCGGCCCTGGCCGAGATCCTCGGAGTGCGTTTGCTGCTGGTGAACGTGTTGGGACCTGTGGCGGCGGGCGAGAGGGTGACGCCGGAGAAGTTCAACCAACTGCTGGATCAAATCAGCGAAACCAAGCACCAGCTCGCGGCTGACATCGGTGCCACAGCAGCCGAGGCACTGAACTGCATTGGGCATCGGTAGGCAGCAAGGAGAGCACACCAATGAGCCGCACTGTTGGAGAGCAGGTTAAGAACGGATTCCGGTTAGCAGGCGGAGTCCTCTCGTTTTGCGCCGGGCTGTTTCTCCTAGCCTATGGCTTAGATGCGGTGTGGGTGGACGGCCACTTCGTTTCGTCAGCCTGGCTTGGCTGGGTAGAACTGTTCTTGGCGGCGGTACTTATTCCGCTCACGATGCATCTGTGGATGCAGTTCTTCGCGGGATGCCTTGGGTTCGGCTTCCTGAAGGCTGTTATCGTCGCCATCGCTGGTCGAGATTGGTTTCCTCCGCACTTGCCTTTCTCTCGGCTGGAAGCAGCAGAAATGGCCTTGTTCTTCGGTGCCGCGTTTGTCTGGATGATAAGGTTTGCTAGGTCCCGACCGGGGCTTCCCGACAGGATTGCCATAGCTGTGTACTTGTTCGCTCTCCTCGGGTATCGAAACAATCCGCATTTTTCCATCGTGCAAGGAGGAGTCGGACTGATAGCGCTCTTGCTTGCATGGTGGGTTTCTCGCTGGAAAGGGCGGCACAGAACTGCCGCAGTCGCGCTGTTGGTCCTGCTCGGTGTAGGTCTGCTGATTCCGGTTAGGGATCACAGTGGATCGCCGCCGACTCGGCGTTGCTCTACGGGGTCATTCGGGAAAGCACAGCGGCCTACCGCGGCCAATGTCATCCTTGAACTGAGAACTCACTGGCCGTAATGTGGTCCGCTAACGAACAAACCGAACTGACCGATGAGGCCTCCTGATGTCACAGAGTCACAAACCGAAGGGCAGGCTCCGAGATAGATTACTCCTCGTCTTGTCGGCCTTAGTGGCGTGTACAGTTGTCGGAGGAGCGTTCCTTTTCACGGAAGAACGCCAAATGAACCCCATGTGGGTTTTTCTTCCACTGCTATCTCTTGGTTTTTTCGCCCAGGTGGGCTGGGACTATCGATACGAGTTCAGATCACTGCGCTTCTCAATGTTTTTCTTCGGTTGGCTTTTGATAAATGCGTTCGTATTTCTATTCGTCGTTGCGAATTTTGGATGGCTTTACTGGGTTGCCGCCCTTATCGTAGAGGTTTTCGTGTTCTACCTGACAGCTTACTGGCTATTCGGGCTGACTCCTCCCCTGCGGCCGAGAAGTAAAGACTCTGGTCAGAGCCGCACCGACAACGATGGTGATTCCGGCGGGGAGCGCACGCCTTGAGAAAATTCGGGGACATCCATGATAAGTACGAGTCAAGGGAAAACGGAGATTTCCCTTCGCTCAGGAACTCCCGAAGCGTTCGATAGAAAGAAATGAACTGCAGCCTGGGCGGGTGGCCCACCCCTCTAGCCTTCGTTTTTTGGCTCGCATCATTCGCACTGGGGGTGCCCCATCCTTTCGCGCTTTGTGCGAAAGGGTAGGCAGCTCCAACGCATCACCAATTTTGCTCCGCAACGCACGTTTATCGCACGCCGGATTTCATGGTCGGCCGATGGCAAATGGATTTTCGCCGCCGTGGGAGAGGGTGACGCCGACATCGTTCAAATCGACGGACTCCTGCACTAGTGCCGGAGGGTTCTTGGCCGCTCGTGCTGCGGAAGAAATCGAAAGGAGTCCCGGAATGTCAAACTCTACCAGACGCGAATTCATCCTGCGCAGTGCGACTCAGGCGGCGGGTCTGGGGCTTGTCCTGAACGGAAAGCTGGTCAGCTTTCCTCGCTCGCCGCTCCCGAAACCTGCAGGCCCGAATGAGCGCGTGAGCCTTGGCTTCATCGGCTTCGGGATCCGGGGCAACATATTGCTCGAGTCTGCCAAAGAGACCCAACAAGCTAACCTGGTGGAAGTCTGCGATTGCTACCAGGGGCACCTCGATCGTGCCAGGGAACGCACCGAGGGTAAGATCGCGACGAACTTCGCCCAGTACAAGAAACTCCTGGACCGGAAAGATATCGACGCCGTAGTCGTAGCGACGCCCGATCATTGGCATCTGCCCATCGTGCTCGATGCGTTGAGCGCAGGCAAGGACGTCTACATCGAAAAACCGATGACCCAGAGAATCGAAGACGGCCCGGCCATGATTGAGGCCGCGCGGGAAACAAAACGCATCGTGCAGGCGGGCAGCCAGTGGGTTTCGTCGGACCAGCACAAGAAGGCGCGTGAAATAGTGCAGTCCGGGAAACTGGGGAAGGTCACCAAGGTGACGGCATCCTACAACCGCAATAGTTCCACGGGTTCCTGGAACTATCCGATTCCGCCGCACCTGCAGGACGGCGTCAACTTTAACTGGAAGGAATGGCTGGGGCCCGCGCCCAAGGTCGCCTACAATCCCGAGCGCGTGTTTCGCTATCGCAAGTATTGGGACTATTCCGGCGGGATCTCAACCGACCTGTTCGTTCACCTCATTACTTCCATTCACTTCATCATGGGCGCAGAAATGCCGAAGAGTGTAACGGCGACCGGAGGAATCCTGTACCGGCACGACGGGCGCGAAGTACCCGACACCCTCGACGCCCTGTTCGACTACGGCACCTTCTGCGTCAATATGGCAGGCACGTTCAACAGCGCGAGCACGGCAGGTCAGGGAATTCAATTCCTGGGGACGGAAGGGTCCCTCTCCCTTCTTCTGGGTTCGGGCATGATCGAGCAGGCGGAGTTCAAACGCGAAGGCTACGAGTACTCGATCGACAGCTGGCCCAAAGCGATGCAGGAAGCATTCCTGAATCAGCGGAACCATCGAGCGGAATCACAAGGAACAGGGGTCAAGCCGGTGCCAGAGAACCTGGAGTTTCCCGATAAACCGGACGCAACCGTTTTGCATCTCGCGAACTTCCTCGATTCCGTTCGGACCCGGCAGCCGGGCTACGAGACCGCGGAGGTTGGTCACCGGGCCGCAGCCGCGGGGCACATGGTGAATCTTTCGTATCGCAGCGGCAGGAGAATGCTATGGGACGCCACCAAGGGCACCGCTTTGGAGTTGTAACAGCTTGTGGCGAGAAATTCGAACGCGGGAGAGCCGCACGTTACCAATATCCTTTGAAGAGCAAATAACAAGGCAACGAAGATTTCCCTTTTGCGGCTGCCAGCACGGTACAGGCATACGTCCGGCAATCGTGAAAGAACGGTATATAAGGTGCCACAAAGCGATGCCTTCGTTCCTTCTGAATGAGTGCATCTGCTTGCGCTACTGTAATGTGGATGGGTTTTCCAATTGTGTGCCCGGAGTCCGGAGCCTTCGCATAACGGTAATTCAGCGGCGGCAGTCCGATAATCGGGATGGGATGCATGCCGGAAATCCTCTCGACGTTACCATGTCCATCCTGCAATGACATCTGACCTGCATCGATGAACGGGATCGTGGCTGGTCCGTAACCAAGCGTCACCGGCCCAATCGAGGTCTCGGTTTGCAGCCAGTGATGACAGAACGGGCCAGCATGCTGGGTGCGCAGTTCGAGGCTTACAACCCTGGAAGGGTCTTGGATCGTGTCCTGTCGATCAAACGCGGATCGTGCGACAAACCGATAACCCGAACCGGATGGCAGAAAGCATGTCGCGAACCCCAGTCCGCAGGGACCAGAACCTTCCACACGAAAGGGGTTCGAACGCAGAGGTGCGAGTAGGCGGTGAAGGATCTTGATCTCAGGAGAAGCCGTTTGCGCGTGGATCGGCAGCATGAACACCGCCATCACAAAAAAGGCGAGGCCGGCCACCTTGCCGAAACTGCTCTCGCTCATTCTCATCTACGACACCCCAACCAGAGATATGTCAAAGACAAGCCTCGAAGAATCCTGCCTTGTGAGCTCACACATTAATCAGTTTGCCAATCTACAAAGTCAAGTGTTTGCACGCAACTCTTTTAACAGCTGAAAAGGGCCATCCCGGCCAGAGGGTGGCCCTCTTAGTGGTCAAGCCAGACGACAACTCGATTCGGCTAAGCACTCTTGCCCGAAGACAAAGCGCCAGAACTGGTAGTCGATCCACTTGTAGTAGGACTGTGACGTGCTTGGGGCATTGCCGCGCTCGACCGGGTCGAGCCACAGGTTTGTAAGGATCGGGGAATCAGGTTCGATGGTTCCTCCAAGCCAGCCAACAGGCTGGTCAATAGCGCGGCATTTGGAATCGTTGATCCGCGGCGTCCCCTGCATGCTCTCCGGGAAGTAAATAATCTAGTGCCGCTTTGATGGTCCTGTATGGAGATCGAGTTGGTTACAAAGTCGGGCTTTGATGTTGATCCCCGATAGAATTTGCCGACACTGTAATGAGTGACAGATCCTTCCGCAACGGAAGAACTCAGATCATGTCGGCACGTTTGCTTACAGGAAGGAACTTGCGGGCACGCAGATCGCAGTGATGCTTCCGGATGCCTATGAAGACGCCGGGCAAAGTGATTTTCGCGGCGGGGATTGGCACGTGATTGGTTAGCCGCCCGAAAAGGTGGACCGCATCTCGGATCTTCTTCGCGAGCTTTAGTGAGGCAGCTTGAAGTTGACAGTGACTTGCGTCTGAATCTCCACGGGCTCGCCGTTCAGCAGATAAGGCTTGTACTTCCACTGTTTCACGGCGTCTGTGGCGGCACGAACCAGTTGTGGATCTCCGCTTACGACTTTGATCTGCGTGATATTTCCGTCCTTGGAGATCGTTGCCACCAAATCCACGGCGCCCTCGATATGCATCCGAAGAGCGCTCTGTGGGTACGAAGGAGCGACCTTCTTGAAAAGCAATCCCTGCGAAACGCCTTGCGAAACGCTCAGGGTCTGAAGCTTCGGCTGGACTTTGCTGTCACTCTCTCCCAGGTTTGGCAATGAAGCAGTGGGTGTACCCATGCCGATCAAGCTCGGAGCCGGCGCGTCAGGCGCCGGAGGAGGTGTCGACTGCGCGGCGGGAACTTTTCCGCCCTTTACCACCAGCGCCGGAGCTTCGGGCTCTTCTGTTTCCGCTGGCTTCTCTTCAACGATCGATTTAGATGGCGCCGGGGCGGCATTGGCGGATTTGGTCGAGCCTGCGCTAGGCCGTGAATTGGCGTTCTTTGGCGATGGAGCTTCGTTCTCAGAAGGAGTGGCCGACGCTCCGAGAGTGATATCAGGCTGTGAAGCTGTAGATGTTGAAGCGCTCGTCGTCGCAGGAGCGGGCTGCGCACTAGCCGGCTTTGAGGGTGCCGGAGCTGCGACCGGGGCAGATGTGGCTACCGGCTGCGTGGACGAGCCGTTTCCTTTGAAATGCGACCATCCGAAGTAGGCGCACGCTGCGATAAGCACAGCGGCAGCGACTCCAATCAGAATCTTCTTACTGCCACCGCCAGATTCGTGTTCTTCCGTCGACCCGCCATAGCCGAAGGATGGCGCTGCTCCGACGTAGGGAGCGGGCTCGCTCGAAGCCGGCGCTGCCGGTTTTTCAAATAGATCCTCAGCGGGAGATGGCGTTTTTTCCTCAATCTTTGGCGTCGGCGGTTCCAGAGCTGGCGCGGGCGCGCTTGCGGCGCCGCTTGCCACAGGCACGCTTACGACCGGCGGCTTGAACTCGCTGGTCGCCGTGGGTGCAGCTGGTTTGGACGGCGCAACGGGCGTCGCCACAGCCGCGCTGTACAAAACCGGCGGTGTCGCCGGAGCGGCAGGCGGACCAGGCTTCTCCGCTACCGGCGTGGGCGTAGCCGTAGCCGGAGTTGCCAGAGCGGGTTTCGCGGAAGCAGCCGCGGCGGGCCATGCTGCAGGAGCTGGGGGCTTTGTTGCCGGTGTTTGTGGTGCTTTCGGTGCAGCCGTAGTGGCAGGCGCAACGGGTTTCGGTGGAAGCGTTGCAGGCCTTGTTGCTGATACTGCGGGCTTCGGAGCGGCTGGCTTGGGCGCGGCAGGAACTGGCGCAGCCGGCGGCGTAGCTTGAGTCGCAGGTGCGGATGCAGTTGCAGGAGCCGTTGGAACCGCAAAACTACCCGTAGCGGTCGCACTTGCTGGCTTCGTCGGGTCGCTCTTGCGCAACAGTCCGCGCGCAACCCGCAGCGTTCCCTTGGTTTGTTCGATATTTATGGGTTTGGTCAGGACTAGGTTCGCGCCAATCCGAAACGCTTTGGCGACCCCTGCCTGACCTTCTACGACGGCTACGGCTAACGATGTCTGGTTCGACGTCGAATTGCGCGCGCTCTTAAATAACAGGGTGGCATTCTGCTCGTTATCGCAGTCCACCACGACAGCGTCGAAGTGTTGGCCCATCAACTTCTTGACTGCAGCGAAAGGCTCGATGCAGGCCTCGACGGTAAACTCGAGCTCGCTCAAAACCTGCGTCACCGTGCGAGCGGTCTTGTCATCGGGACAGAAGAGGAGAGCTTGGTAACCCATAGAAGTAATCGTAGGTACGCCTGTAAGGACCATCAAGTTACGCTGGTAATTCACATAAAATGGCGCTCATGAAGAAGTTGCCGCTCTGGCTCAAACTCGGCTGGACCCTATGGCTGATGGTTTGGGCCTCACTCTACTGGAGGCAATATGGTGCACAAAATTTCCTCTTCTTCTGCGATCTCGGCAACGTGCTGATCGGAATTGGACTGTGGCTGGAAAGCCCGCTGATCTTCTCCTGGGTGGCCTGCGGATTGTTATTGGTTCAGTCGCTCTACACCCTCGATCTTGTTGGTGCGCTGCTGACCGCGAAGCACCTGGTTGGCGGCACCGAGTACATGTTCGATCCGCATTTATCGCTCTTCATTCGCCTGCTCAGCCTGTTTCATGTCGTAACTCCGCCGTTGCTGCTTTGGGCGATCTGGCGCTTGGGATACGACCGGCGTGGATGGAAATTCCAGACGTTGACTGCCTGGATCGTCGTCCCAATTAACTTTTTCTGGCGTCCGCAGCAGGACGTGAACTGGGCGCGCGGTCCATTCTTCCACGAGCAGCACGTGATGCCAGGTTGGGCCTACCTGCTCGGCTACTCAGTCGTAGTGCCGTTGTGCATCTATCTTCCGACTCACCTGTTTCTTCGGTGGTTTACGAAGCGATGGAAACCGAGCAACACGGGCTGCGTCGCGGATGCTCTCCCTGGCGCATCTCGCCATTGATGGTGCTCTTCGGTCAGCCGTTCTTGCGACTGCCATCCTCATTTTGTCGCAAGGCCGATTCCTTCGGGGGATAGTCAATGGACCCTTTGAAGGAAGAAATTTCTTCCTTATGAAAATCGGGGAAGGGCAGCTTCTTCTCATCCCGTAACTCAGCGACTTTCTTGACAGCACTTTCGGTTTTGTCCTGGGCAAGCCCGCCGTCGCGCCCGAGATATACAGTTTGAGAAGGAAGCGCTAGGCTGGTGCCCGAACTCTCGACGATTTCCAGCATATGCAGAAGCACATCTTCCCGAACCGCAGCAAATTCATTGAAGTCCTGCGTCAGGACGTAGGAAAGGACCTCCACATTCGGCGCGGCTCCGGCGATATCGGTCAACCGCACGCGGACTGTAGCGCTTTCCACTTTGGGATGGCTGTAGAGCAGTCGCCGCAGCTCCGAAAGGATGAAGCGCACGTGGTCAGATGTTGTCTCGGAACGCAGGTTCAGATTCGTCTTGAAAAGAATCTTGTCGCGCCTGCTGAGATTCTCGAGATTGATGGTGGCGACGGTGCCGTTTGGGATTGCCAGCAGACTGCGCTCTTCGGTGCGGATGCGGGTGGAGCGTAGCCCGATATCCTCAACCACGCCGGTGCGATCGCCGAATCGGCAAGTGTCGCCGACCCGGAATACTTCGTCGCCGAGCACGGAGACGCCACCAAATAGATTCTCAATTGTCTTCTGCGCTCCGAAGCCGATTGCTAGGCCGCCTATGCCAAGGCCGGCCAGCGCTGTGCTCATGTTGAAGCCCAGATTGCTGAGCACCGCAAGAACGCCGAGGCCAAAGACGACTGCCTTCAGGATGCGTTCGCCCAGCAGCATCAGCGATCCCGTCCCGCCATGTCCACGGGCTAGGGCGCGAATCCGCACGCGGTACAGCGACCACCGGATCACACGCCAGAAAATCCACGTTGCGCTGATGATCAGCGCAATCGATGTCACCTGAAAGTAGTAATGCCGCAGCAGTAGCGGCATCCGCAGATAGACGACGAGGACCTGATGAATGAGCGTACCCGCCAGCAGCCACGCGGGTGCGGACACCGTTTTCCAATTAGCGATATCTGGACGACCGTGGCGTCGCGCCCACCACCGTATCGGAATCTCCAGCAGGGCCAGGATCAGCCACCCCAAGCCGGCGGCGAACGGTGTCGCCACCAGCACTGCCAGCCATTGCCAGAGCGGCATACCGTCAAACTGGTTCTTCACCAGGAAACTGGGAAGTTTGCTCTCGACCTGGCGTGCCTTCACCTGGTCAAACAGTTCCGGAAGCTTGGCCAGTGTTTCACTGGAGATCAGCCAGATTTTTCCGGCGCTCGGATCTGAAACTCGCACCAGATCGAGATCGACTTCGACGTCCCCCGCTGCCATGGTCCCGAGTTTTTGATGACCAAGAGCCACGCCTTCTTGCGGAGTACCGTCGGGCTGATTGAAGCGTCCGTAATTTCCTACGAAGACTCTATCCAGCACGTACTTCAGCTTGGTCGCGGTCTCTTCGCCATCCGCTTGGCGGCGGGCCGCGCTCATCTGCAGATACTGTGCCGCAATGCTGTAGTCCCCCGCCGTCGCAACTTTCAAAAATCCAAGCACTGAGTTGGAAGGCGTATTGCGCCCGAGCGGATCCGTTGGGCTAGCCGGAGAAGCCGATTGTGTGGCCGGTGCGAGGGATATCTGCGCGGGCGATGCGACAGAAATCGCGACGCAAAAAACCAGCCAGGCTGTGCTCTTTGGGAAGTGAGACATGGTCCTCCCCGCAAACGTGGATGCGGGCGCGCGCGAACACTCTGCGCGCGACAGTCCCTCATTGTATCGAAGGAACACGGCGCTCCCGAGAGATGGAAAGTTCATCCCCGCTTCGGGCGGTAAATATGCGTGCTGGTTCCGTAGAAAACCTCGGCCGATTCCATCACTGTTTCCGACAACGTCGGATGCGGGTGAATGGTCAGTGCGACATCCTTGGCCAGCGCCGCCATCTCAATCGCGAGCACACCCTCGGCGATCAGTTCCCCTGCCCCGGCGCCGACGATTCCCACACCGAGTACACGCTCGCTCTGTGGATCGATAATGAGCTTCGTCATGCCCTCGGGACGATCCAGTGTCATCGCGCGTCCCGAGGCTGCCCACGGGAACTTCGCGACCTTGATCTCGCGATTGTCATTCTGCGCCTGAGTTTCCGTTATCCCGCACCAGGCGACTTCCGGATCGGTGAAGACGACGGCGGGAATTGCGTTCGGCTCGAACGCCACCTTATGTCCCGCGATTGCTTCCACTGCGACACGGCCCTCATGTGACGCTTTATGCGCAAGCATAGGTTCGCCGACAACATCCCCAATGGCAGAGATGGATGGATCGTCCGTCTGCAGTTGCTTGTTTACCTGGATGAATCCTTTTGGACCGACTTTCACTTGTGTTTTTTCGAGTCCGGGGATTTCTGAGTTCGGTTTCCGCCCAACCGACACCAGCACGCGATCAAACACCTTTTCCTGCGCGGTGCCATTCTGCGCTTTCAGCGTTGCACGAATGCCGTTGCCTTCATCTTTGACTGATGCAACAGTGGTGTTGACGAGAATGCTTTCGAACATCTTCTCCAGTCGCTTATGCAGCGGCAGTACCAGGTCGCGATCTGCCCCGGGCAAAAGGCCAGGAAGCATTTCGACCACAGTCACGCGCGTGCCGAGCGCGGCATAAACGGAGCCCAACTCCAGGCCGATATAGCCACCACCAACCACTAGCAAACTGCCGGGGCTATCCGGAAGATCCAGCGCGCCGGTCGAATCCATCACGCGTGGCGTGTCCAGCTTGAGCGTAGGAATGACTGCGGGGCGCGAGCCCGTCGCAATGATGATGCGATCGAAGGGCAAGGATTCCTGCGATCCATCGATCTTGGTCACGCTCAAGGTGGTCGAGTTCTCAAAGGCGGCGCGGCCCTGCACGTAATGAACTTTGCGCTGTTTCGAAAGCACGCCGAGGCCGCCGGTCAGTTTCTTTACGACGTTCTCTTTGAACGAGCGAAGACGGTTCAGGTCAATCTTGGGCGCCGCAAACTCAATGCCCCAGTCCTTCGCCTGCTGCGATTCCTCAATCAGCTTCGCGACGTGCAACAGCGCTTTCGACGGAATGCATCCGCGATAGAGGCACACGCCGCCCGGATTCAATTCAGGGTCAATGAGCGTGACGCTCATCCCAAGATCGGCGGCGAGAAATGCCGCGGCATATCCGCCGGGACCACCACCAATGACTGCAACCTTAAGATTTGAAGTTTCGGACATGAAAGGCTTTCAACCACAAAGGTCCTGATGGCACACGAAGGAAAATCTGTTGATCTCGGATTTCCTTAGTAGTTCAAAATTTGCTTTATCCCTGAACCGACAACAGGAAAGGCTGCTCAAACGCTTCAGAAATCCAGCGCAGGAACCGCGCAGCATCCGCTCCGTCAATCAGCCGGTGATCATACGAAAGTGACAGCGGTAGAATCAGCCGCGGCTCGAATTTCCCGTTGATCCATTCCGGTTCCATCCGCGACCTGGAAAGTCCCAGGATCGCAACTTCCGGGAAGTTCACGATCGGCGTGAACCCGATTCCACCAATCCCGCCAAGGTTCGTGATCGTGAAGGTGCCGCCCTCCATATCCGACGGAGCGAGCTTCTTCTCCCGTGCCTTCTTCGAAAGCTGCGACAACTCCACCGCCAGTTCCACGATGTTCTTCTTGTCCACATCGCGAATCACCGGAACAAGCAACCCGCGGTCGGTATCGGCAGCGACACCAATATTGATGTACTGCTTGTAGACGATTTCTTCCTTCTCGATGTCGATGCTGGCGTTGAACTGCGGGAAGACTTTAAGCGCCGCAGCGCAAACCTTCAGCGCGATCGCCGTTACCGTCATCTTGCCGCCGGCTTCTTCAGCCTTGGGAGCGAAGCGCGCGCGCAGCTGCTCGAGTTCGGTGATGTCGGCTCGATCATGCTGCGTGACATGCGGGATCGTGTTCCACGCTTCTGCTAGATGTTCCGCGGTCTTCCGACGGACACCACGCATCGAGACGCGTTCGATTTTTCCCCACCTTGCGAAGTCGGGAAGCTGCGGCTGTGCAAAGTGGCCGGCGCGCGGAGTAGCTGTCGCTGTTGCGGCAGCCGAGAGCAGTGCCTTGGCGTGCGCCTTAACATCGTCTTCGCTGATGCGTCCGCCGGGCCCGTTGCCCTTCACTTCATAGATGTCCACGCCAACTTCGCGCGCCAATCGGCGGACATGCGGTGCAGCCGGAACGGGTTGCCGATGCTCAGTTCCCGCAACCTTACCCAGTTGCGTCGGCATGCTGAAGGCGGGAACCGCCGCCCGCGGTTGATCCGGAGGCAAAGCCTGCTCTTCCGTTTTTCCCTCGGCCCGAATCGCAGCCTGGAATGCCAGCCGAGCCCCATGCTGTCCGGATACATGCTCAACAGGACCCGTCTGTGGCCGAGCCGATGGTGCGGCGGGTGCTCCGCCCTCCAGAGTGAAGATCACCTGGCCAACTTTGATCTTCTCGCCTTCTTTGACCCTGATGTCCTTTACTACCCCGCTCACCGAAGACGGCACTTCCACCACCGCCTTGTCAGTTTCCAGTTCCATCACGGGCTGGCCTTCGGAAACCTTGCTTCCCGCCGAGATCATCAGACGTACAAGATCGCCTTGCGAGATATTTTCGCCAAGCTCGGGAAGCTTGAACTCCCTTGCACCTCCGGCACTCGGAGCCGCACTCGATGAGGCTGCTTGCACTGGCTGTGCAGCAGGTTGCTTTGGTGTGGCTGGCGGAGCGGGAGTTTCCCTGGGAGGAGCCTTGGGAGCAGACGCTGCAGCTTCGGCCGCTGCCGGATTCGCCTTGCCTCCAGCACCATCGACCGTGAAAATGACCTGCCCGACTTTGATCTTGTCGCCCTCTTTTACACGAATTTCTTGTACTGTCCCGCTGACGGAGGAAGGCACTTCCACAACTGCCTTGTCTGTTTCGAGCTCCATCACCGATTGCCCGGCGCTCACGGGCGCTCCTGGCGCGACCATCAGGCGCACCAAATCCCCCTGCTCGATGTTTTCTCCCAACTCCGGAAGTTTGAATTCAATCAATTGAGTCATTGTGCGATTAGGCTATTGAGCGATTGAAGATAAAAAGCCGCCAAAGAGTGCAATCGCCCGATCACTCAATGGTAATTTTCTAGCTGATCGCCGGATTCACCTTCTCCGGGTTGATCCCCAGTTCGCTGATCGCCCGCTTGACGACATCCGTGCCGACTTTCTTCTCCCGCGCCAGAGCGCCCAGTGTGGCGAGCACAATGTGCTTGGCATCGACTTCGAAGAAGTCGCGCAACGCCGCGCGGCTCTCGCTGCGTCCGAAGCCATCGGTGCCGAGCGATACCAGCTGCCCGGGCACCCACTTCCCGATGCTTTCCGGCAATACCTTCATATAGTCCGATGCCGCGATGAACGGCCCTTGCGCGTCTTTCAAGGTCTCGGTCACATAGGGCACCTTGGCGGATTCTCCCGGATGCAACATGTTCCAGCGCTCGCAATCGTTGGCGTCGCGATACAGCTCCTTATAACTAGTGACGCTCCAAACGTCCGCGCCGACTCCAAATTTTTCTTCCAGGATCTGCTGCGCCTTGAGCACCTCGAACATGATCGCGCCGCTGCCCAGTAACTGCGCGCGCAGCTTTGCGTCACCCTTGGTCGTTGCCTTGAAGCGGTAGAGCCCTTTCAGCACGCCCTCGCGTACATTGCCATCCGCCGGCATCTCAGGCATGGGCAGCGGTTCGTTGCCCACGGTCAGGTAGTAGAAAATCGACTCCTGATCGACATACATCCGCTTGATGCCGTCCTGAATGATGATGCCAATCTCGTAGGCAAATGCCGGATCGTAGGCACGCAGATTCGGCACCGGAAGGGCCAGCACGTGACTATGACCGTCCTGATGCTGCAAGCCTTCGCCCGCCAGCGTCGTGCGCCCGGCCGTGCCGCCAATCAGGAATCCGCGGCAGCGCATGTCGGCCGCGGCCCAGATCAGGTCACCAATGCGCTGGAATCCGAACATCGAGTAGTAGATAAAGAACGGAATCGTGTTGATCCCGTGGTTTGCATAGGCGCAACCCGCGGCGATGAGCGAGCACATCGAACCCGATTCGGTGATGCCCTCTTCCAGAATCTGCCCGTTCTTGGCTTCCTTGTAGTAAAGCAGGGTGTCCATGTCGACCGGTTCGTAGTTCTGGCCGACGCTGGAATAGATTCCCACCTGCCGGAAGAGCGCCTCCATGCCGAATGTGCGCGCCTCGTCCGGGACGATCGGCACGATGTACTTCCCGAGTTCCGGATCGCGCAGCAATTTCGCCAGCAGCCGCACGAATACCATGGTCGTCGAAACTTCACGCCCCTCCGTGCCCTTGTGGAACTCCTCAAAATGCGAATCCGGGAACGGCTTCATCGGCGTCGCGCGCACTTTACGCTGCGGCATGTATCCGCCGAGCTGCGCCCGCCGGGCCTGCATGTACTTGATCTCGGCGCTGTCGTCAGACGGGCGGTAGAACGGCGCGTCGTGCAATTCATCATCCGGGATCGGAATGCCGAACCGCGACCGGAACATCTCCAGCTCTTCGTCGTTCAACTTCTTTTGCTGGTGAGTGATGTTCTTGCCTTCCCCCGCTTCCCCAAGTCCGTAACCCTTGATCGTCTTCGCGAGGATGATCGTAGGAGACCCCGTGTGATCGACCGCCGCGCGATACGCCGCATGCACTTTGATCGGATCGTGTCCGCCCAGCCGCATGCGCGCCAGTTGGTCGTCCGATAGATGCTCGACCATCTTCAGCAGCCGAGGGTCCGTGCCGAACAGGTTCTGCCGGAAATATGCCCCGCTCTCGACGAAATACTTCTGGTACTGCCCGTCGCTGACCTCTCCCAAACGCTTGACCAATAGTCCATCGCGATCGTTCACGATCAGGCTGTCCCAATCGGAGCCCCAGATCACCTTAATGACATTCCATCCAGCGCCCCGGAAGATTGCTTCCAGTTCCTGAATGATCTTGCCGTTGCCACGCACAGGCCCGTCAAGACGCTGCAGGTTGCAGTTCACCACGAAGATCAGATTGTCGAGCTTCTCGCGCGAGGCCAGCGTGATCGAGCCCAGCGACTCCGGCTCATCCATCTCTCCATCGCCCAGGAAGGCCCAAACCTTTCCGCCCGTAGACTGCTTAAGTCCACGATTCTCCAGATATTTAATGAACCGCGCATGATAGATCGCCTGAATCGGTCCCAGGCCCATCGAAACCGTCGGGAACTCCCAGAAATCAGGCATCAGCCATGGGTGCGGATAAGAAGATAGCCCTCCCCCGGCCTTCAATTCACGGCGGAAGTTCTGCAGCTTCTCTTTGGAAAGTCGGCCTTCCAGAAACGCGCGCGAATACATTCCCGGCGCAGCATGGCCCTGGAAGTAAACAATGTCCCGATCCCCGCCTTCGGTCTCAGCCCGGAAGAAATGGTTGAACGCGACCTCGTACAGGGTGGCCGCCGAGGCAAACGTCGAGATATGTCCGCCGATGCCTTCCTGGATCTTGTTGGCGCGCACCACCATGGCCAGCGCATTCCAGCGGACCAGGCTCTTGATCCGCCGCTCCATCTCCTGGCTGCCGGGAAATGGCGGCTGCTGCCGCACAGGGATCGTGTTCTGATACGGCGTCGTAGCGGTAAAGGGTAAGTTGATGCCCGCTTCGCGTCGCGCATGCAATGCCAGTTGCTGCAGCAAACGGCCTGCCCGGTTGGGCCCTCCGTGCGACAACACATAATCCAGAGAGTCCACCCACTCTCGCGTTTCCAACACTTCTAGGCCGTCAGTTTCCGTCTGAGCCACGTCTGATTTCTCCCCCAGAGATTGGCGAATACTCCATCATAATTCATGAACGGCAAATCCTGCTGGAAGGACGTCAGTTAGACGGGGCCGCAATGGCCCGCGAGGTTTTTCCTGTGAACCCCGGTCTCCTCCGTGGTTTATGCTCTTGTCTGCAAGGCCGGGGAGGTCCCATGCTCCGCGTCATCTTGTTGTTGGTAGCGGTTGTAGCGATAGCCGTGTTTGTAGTGCCGCGCGTGCTGTCACGTTCGGCGAAGCCCGCCGAGGGAAGCATGGCTCCCGATTTCACCCTGCCCTCGCAAGATGGCCTCGTCAGCCTGAAGGACTACCGCGGCAAGTGGGTTGTCCTTTACTTCTATCCCAAAGATCAGACCCCGGGTTGAACGCGCGAAGCCCACCAGTTCCAGGTGGACCAGCCCAAGTATTCCGAACACAATGCGGTTGTTCTGGGAGTGAGCCTCGACAGTGTCGACTCTCACAAAGAGTTCTGCGCGAAAGAGGGTTTCAACTTCAAGGTGCTGGCGGACACCGACCACAAGGTCACCGCATCCTACGGATCGCTAAGCAACTTCGGAGTCGTGAAGTTCGCCGCGCGAAACACATTCCTGATCGACCCCGCCGGCAAGGTCGCAAAAGTGTTTTTGGGAGTGAACCCGAATACTCACAGCGCTCAGGTCTTAGCCGCGTTAGGTCAGTTGCAGACACCGGAACCGGCGAAGCCGTAAGTTGAGATCGAAACATCGCATTGCGACCTATCCCATCCTTGGCGGAAACTCGCTCACTCATCTTCCACGAAACTTGGAGATCCATTTCACTCATCTGCCGTGCGTAAAAACGCTTTTCTTATGGCTCACTTGCGCAATCGCCTGTTCGCAACAGTTAACGAGGGAGAGAATGCCAGTTCAGGCAAACCGTGAGTAGCACGGCCCTAATTAGATCGTCGCCGAATGCTGCCCTCGTAGACTGCGACTAAGATACTGCTTGTTCTGAAGAACCGCTTCGATTGCGGCCCAAAGCTCGCTTCCAGCATCCGCTTTTAAAACGTAGCCCTTCGCCCCGGTTCTCAAAGCCTCCGACACCACATCCGCACTGTTATTCATGCTCACGAAAAGAATGGTTGAGTCTGGCGTTGATTGCGTTATTTGCTTTGCGGCTTCGATCCCGTTCAAGCGGGGAAGGTCCAAGTCCAGCAGGATCAATTGTGGTTTCAATTCAGTTGCTCGCTGGACGGCTTCGATTCCTTCTCCCGCCTCGCACAGCAATGGACAATCGGCATAGGTTTGCAGCATCGAACACATCGTCTCCCGCCATCGCGCGTAGTCGTCCACCACTAAAACGCAAGGTATGCTGACTCGCTCCGTTGCCGAGCGTTTGAACTTTGCTCCCCTAATGTGCTGCGACTCAACACGAGCCGCTACAGATTGTTCGAGAAAAAATGCGGACTGCCGTAAGGTGGTATGGAATTGTTCGCTGGACATCGTTGTTTCGGTACGAATCGCTCGGCTCCGCTCGACCAACTCTGCGACCTCTCTAAGCAGATTTGGCAACGGAGGATCTGTTGGTATTACCAGGTCAAACTGCGATGGATCGCAGGTTTTGGTCTCGTCCTGAAACAGGATCAGTGGAACATTACCAAGGGAACGCACGGAAGTAAGGATTCCTAGGGCCTCCGAGGTTCCACTTTCTCCTAGAACAATCGCACCCAAATCGTCCGGCTGCTTAAGTACCTGCTTCAGCTTCGAAATGGACGTACCACAAGCATCCACTTCGTAGCCGTTCCCAGTGAGCAAAGCAAGAATGCCACTCGGAACAGCGCCAAATTCAATGACTCTGGTTCCCATGGCTTCTACGCCTGTATCGGGTCTCCAGCGGCGCCACCATTACTCCGGCCTACTGTGAGAGCCGTAGGGACAGATGACACTATGTATGCCATATTCGCCAACGTGGATGCTGTCACGAGATTGCGATTTCAGCGAACGATGGAAAGGACGGAGCGTGCGATCCGCGAAAGCAAAGAACTGCTCCGGCCGAGCACGCTCGTAATAGAGAACTCCCAATCCCTTTGCCCGGAGTCAAGGCAACTTCTTCAGGATGAGCAAGAATCACTTTGTGACGACGACATAAAGGGACGAAAGCAGGAGCGCGCCCGTTCGTGCTCGCCACGCGATTGTTGAAAAATCCTAATTTCACTCACTGACCTTGGCCGGGGAGTTTGAGTGCAATCGCCTCTCGATGGCGATGGGCGCTGAGTTTTGAGTCACACGTACGTAAGCTCACCAGGCGGGCCATGCCTCCTAAGGCGGGTGGGGGTATACTGCTCACCATTGTCGGCAAGATGTTCGTAGCCAAGACCGGAGGTTCGACCGATGGAAAACCTGGGCCGGAGAAAGTTTCTGAGCACAGCCCTCGCTACACTGCCCCTGGCCATGCTGGCGCAGACCGCTGAGACCAAAGTAAAGCCGGTTCGTGTTGCGAGTGGCGAGGACCGTCTGGGCGAACGTCACGTTATCGGTGTGAGTTCGACTGCTTTCAAAGTCTTGACCGATGACGCTGCCAGCGCATTATTCGTAATCGAACACGCCAGCCGTCAGAAGGGCGGCCCACCTCGTCATCTGCATCACCACGAGAATGAGTGGTTCTACGTAATGGAAGGGGAATACCTTGCGGAGATCGGCTCCGACCGCTTCCACCTCAAGCCCGGCGATTCCATCCTTGGTCCTCGTGAAGTGCCACATGCGTGGGCGTACGTTGGCGAGGGTGCCGGGAAATTGCTGATTACGTTCGCACCCGCTGGCAAAATGGAAGCGTTTTTCCGCGATAACGCGAAGCCATCCAAAGAAGGCGCGTACCTCAACGACGCGGCGGTTTACCGCGCCTATGGACTGGAACTGCTCGGGCCCCCCTTGTCCATCGCCTGACCCGACCCCCTCGTTGTTGATAAAACCAATTCCACTCACAATGCCCCGGCGAGGGTTTTAAGTGTAAGTCTCTCGGCGATGTCGGCATCAACCACGCGCCTCGGAGCGCATGGGCCGAACACACAAAGGCCTTTCCGCGTAGCCGAAAGCGAGTGCTCTTTGCGTGCCTGTTGGTGACGGCTTTCTTATCGACGATGCGTTATCCATTGTGGAGGGTGTTGATTGCCCGATAGAGTGGATCACGCATTTTGAGTTTGCATGGGCATGGGGCCCACCGATTGACATGAAAATGGGGTTGAGTTGTGCGTGTACGCTGATGGAGCGTGGACGGCGAAGGTCTGTTTACACTCTGGATCCAGTGAGGCCGTTTTTGAGTTTGATCAGGAACGTGCGTTTTGAACCAATCTGTGTCGCGCCACTCCTGCCAGAGGCAGGAACTGGTAGCACGTGACGGTGTGTAATCTTTTTCGCGCGCGTTCTGCCGCTTCCACGCTAGGAGGAAGCGATGAAGGTCGCGGGTATTGATGTACACAAGAAGGTCTTGATGGCAGTTGTGGTGGATGGGAGCATGCCAGAAGAGAAGCCAGCGCGGCGGCGATTCGTTACGATGCCGAGCGAGTTGCACCGCCTGTTGACGTGGCTGCGGGAGCAGGGAGTAGAAGAGGTGGTGATGGCATCGACGGCCCAGTACTGGCGGTCGGTGTGGCTGGAACTGGAGCCGCACATGCGGTTGCCATAAGTCGCGCGAGGCGTGAATCGAAGTTTTCCACAGCACAAAATCTTTCGACTGTGACGAACAACCTTGACTGAGGAAACAGAAAGCGCACACTGGTAGCATGCACACAGGATCCCAGAATCCAGCCAGTGCCTCTGTCTTAAGACAGAGCCTAATAAGCTCGTCTAACTCCTTATTCTGGAATATTTTGGCCTTAAGTCTTTTAGATCCAATATTTTACGGGGACATGATCGCCGGAATTAAGCTCAAGTATTTAAGATTCAATATTTTACCCGTTTTGAAATCAAAAAAGAGTGCAATAGAACACCTCGCAGAAGTGTGTGCTAACCCCTTATTTCGGAATATTTTACATGTAAGGTATTTATCCTCAATATTTTGCCGTGATAGGCAGTCGCCGTTGGACCCTAAGTCGTTTAGACATAATATTTTGTGGAGACTGGCTGAAAAAATCTGCCTAGCCTCGGAACGACCACAAATCTCCATCCATTAATTCGGTCATGAAGCTCTATTCGTGAAAATCCGTGTGAATCCGTGGCTCTCAACCAGCCCTATTCCTGTGATCTGCGCGATCCTTGGAATCGGAGTCGTACACTAACCGAATGATTTCTGCCGTACAAAATCGCCTGACCGATCGCACCACGAAACAGCGCGGGTACCGATTTCCACCCGGCTTCGAACGCAATCTGCTGTGGTTTGCCTGGCGCAGATTCCGTCCCGCGAATCCGATTCTCCTGTTCCAGCACCTCAGCGAGAAGTACGGCGACATCGCCCACTACAAAATCGGCTGGAACCACATCGTGTTCCTGAATCATCCCGACTACATCCGCGAAATTCTTGTCGTGCAGAACGACAATTTCGTGAAAGAGCGCACCGTCCGCCGCAGCAAGATGCTGCTCGGCGAAGGCATGATTACCGCCGAAGGCGCGAAGCATCGCTCGCAACGCCAGGTGGCGCAACCCGCTTTCCATCGCCAACGCATCCCGGAATACGCCGACCTCATGGTGCGCGAAGCCGCTAGGATGCGCGACGTTTGGCGCCCCGGCGAGCAGCGCGATGTCGCCAGAGACATGATGCATCTCACCCTGAACATCGTGGCCGAAACCCTGTTTGCGACCGATCTGCGCCACGAGGTGGACGAACTGGCCGACGCCATCAACCGCATCATGAGTCTCTACAACTTTCTCGTGATGCTCCCCGCCGCAGAGTGGCTGGTGCACATGCGGCCTCCGGGCCTCGCAGCGTTCGTACGCGCCCGCAAGCGCATCGATGCGGTTGTTCATCGCATGATCGATGCCCACCGCACTCGCCAGTCCGACGGCCGCAGTCTCCTCGATTTGATGCTCGCCGCATCTCCCGACCGCACTCCAGAGTCCGAGCAATCCCTGCGTGATCAGGTCATCACCATCTTTCTCGCTGGATACGAAACGGTCGCCAACGCGCTTTCCTGGACCTGGTATTTGCTCTCCCAGAATCCCGAAGCCGAAACTCACCTGCACGAAGAGATCGACCGCGAACTGCAAGCCCGCCTGCCCGGCTACGAAGACATTCCGCGCTTGCGATACGTGGAAATGGTGCTGGCAGAATCGATGCGCCTTTACCCGCCGGCATGGGCTATGGGACGCCAGGCGCTAAATGACTTCCAGTTGGGCGATTTCTTTCTGCCTGCAAAGACCACGGTACTGATGAGCCAGTTCGTCACGCATCGCGATCCGCGTTTTTTCCCCGATCCTCTGCGCTTCGATCCCGAGCGCTTCACTCCCGAAGCCAAAGCACGGCGCACGAAATTCTCATACTTCCCCTTTGGTGCGGGATTCCGCCAATGCGTTGGAGAATCCCTTGCCTGGGTGGAAGGTGTCCTCGTGCTGGCCACCTTGGCACAAAGATGGAAATTGCTGTTGGTCCCCGGGCACAGAGTCGAACCCGAGCCGCTGATTACACTTCGTCCAAAGTACGGAATGCGCATGCAGCTTGAATCGCGAGAGGGAACTACTTCCCGCCCAGGTACATCTCCGCAACATGCTGCGTGATCTTACCCGGCTGCGAAGCGGAGAGATTGGAAAGTGCAATAACGGTGAGCTGATCATCGACGTAACGATCGATGGCCGTCTGAAATCCCTGCCAGGCCCCGTCGTGGTGAATGCAAAGATGCCCGTGCCGCTCATCGATAAACCATCCGAATCCATAATGCCCTTTGTTGGGCTGACCATCTTTCAGCTTGGCCACGGTCCACATCTGATCCAGGCTCGACCGTTTCAGAAGTTTCTCGGTATAAAGCGCCGCGTCCCACTTGGCCAAGTCGAGGGTCGAGAAGTAGAGGCTCCCATCGGCCGTGGTGTTGACCATCGGCGCGACCCACTCCTGATTCTTCAGTTCACCCTTCACCAGCCTGTAGCCTGCCGCCCGGTTCGGCACAATGTCGGCTTCACTGATGATGCGCGTCGACTTCATTTCGAGCGGCTGGAAAATCCGCTGCTGCAGGAAGTCTCCATAAAATTCTCCCGTGACGCGGTGAATCAGGATTCCAAGCGTGAGAAATCCGAGATTGCTGTAGTCCCACTTCGTCCCGGGCGGGTACGCCAACGGAATACCCTCAACCAGTTTCAGGAGTTCGTCCTCGGTCCAATCTTTGCGGAAGTCGAAGGTCTTCGGATAATCGCCAAAACCCGCCGTATGGCTCAACAATTCACGCACGGTTACGTCATTCCAACTCTTTGGGGCGTCCTTGAAATACTTTGTGAGCGGATCGTCCAAGCCGACCTTGCCACCTTCCACGAGCATCATCACGGCGGTCGCCGTGAATTGCTTGCCCACAGAGCCAGACTGAAAGACAGTTTCCGGTTTCACCGGGACTTGCAGTTCAACATTGGCCAGTCCAAATCCCTCAGCCAAGACAATCTTTCCGTTCTTGGCAACCAGCAGCGACAGGCCGGGAATATGCTGTCGCTCCATCTCCGATTTCACGTATTTCGATACGGAACGTGTGAGCGTGGAATCCTGGGCAAGACAGACGGAACAGAGGAGGAAGACGGAAGCGAGAGAAACACAAATGCGCCGATGGGTCATGGATATTGGAACGTGGCCCCTGAGTGTACAAGGCAAGAGCCGCTCCCAACAAGAGATGTATCGCGGTGGACCGGCGCTACTTCTGCTCGCCCGAGATATCCGCCAGCCGATGAACTCCAGAACGCCGGAATGCAAACAGGATCGCCCATCCGATCAATCCAGCAGCATAGAAGAAGGCGAAGAAGAGCGGCATTCCCCCCAATAAAATCGAGTGCACGGGCTGAATGTGAACAGGGGTGACGGGCCCAATATCGTGGGGCACCGAAGTCGCAATGTCCTCGCCCTTCTTGATGGCGGTAAGAACACCGCCAAGAATCAGCCCCATGAATACAATCGTCGACTTCGGAAAACGAAATCCATTACGCATGGCAAACCTCCGACTTACAGCGGACAGCCCAGCTTGAATTTCAACCGGAACGCGAAGATGCTCGCGTATTGCTCCCACCACCAGTCCGGCGGTCTCTCGGGTGAGCAGCCGGGCTTGCGCAATGATCCGGCGGTCGCCTGCCTCTCTTTCTTCGGCCAGAACCGTGAGTATCTCCTCGCCGAACAACTGCCGGTGTTCCGCAGGGTAAAGGCGTAGAAGTTTCCGGTAGAGACTGAGCATTGTCAGCTCTCCTTTAACGCAACGCGCAGGCTTGCCAGACGGGTGAGATGTTTCATGCGATCGATCTCCATCTGCAGGTTGCGCCGTCCTTGAGACGTCAAGCGGTAAGCCTGGCGTCCCCGTGAACTTTCCTCTTCTTTGAACCGCTCGATCCAGTCGTCCTCAAGCAGCCGACGAAGAGCGCCGTACAGAGTACCGGTGCTGAGCACGACACGTCCGTTGCTCATGCGCTCAACATCCTTCAGGATCGCGTACCCATGTTGAGACTGCCCCGCCAGACTCAGCAGGATCAGTAGCACGGGTTCGGTGAGCGGCAGGCTCCCCATATGTCCTCAGATGACATGTCGTACAACGCCATATTCACACGAGAGCGCCACTGAGTCAAGTGAATACTGGTGTGTAACCCCCGGACGCCTTCGTCCGGGATTGCGCGAAGCGCAATAATGACGTCGCTGTGGGCGTTACTGGCGGCACACGCTCCCGTCACGCGCCACTTCGCTTCGCTCATGGGCACGGGGCGGACGAAGGCGTCCGCCCCTACACGTCTCACTGGCTTACTGTGACCTGCTTGCCGGAATACTGCACTACTTTGTCGGCCTGATCAGCGGGATTCACGCCGATTCCGTGATTCTCGCGCACGAGCACTACGCGGAACGTCCGGTTCTCGAGCATTCCAGGAAACTGTCCCTTGCGATCCCCGATCGTCAATGTATGAGCGCTGTCGTCCCAGTGCAGCGGAATGGTCGCGTACACGTCTTTTTCGTAGTTGTACGTATCGTTTTCGTCCTCATAGATGGTGAAGTTGCCGTCAGCGCCGGAGTAAATGCGGAGTTCGATAGGATCTTCCGGTTTCTCTGTGGACCACTCCAAATCCGGACCCAGAGGCAGGATCGATCCCGCACGCACAAAGAGCGGCAGCCGATCGAGCGGCGTAATGGCGTTGATCATGCGCCCGCCATCGATGCTGGTCCCCGTCCAGAAGTCGTACCACTTTACCTGGGGTAAGTAGACGGGCCTCGTCGTCGAAGCTGGCTCAGTCACGGGGTTGACCAGGAATGCTGGCCCGTACATGAACTGGTCGCCCACATTAACGGCCCGCATATCCGTTCTAAAATCCATGACCAGCGGCCGCATTGGCGTATATCCTTCGCTTGTCGTCTTCCATGCCAGCGAATAGATGTAGGGCAAGATGCGATACCGCAGGCGGTCGAAGTTCGCCAGGATGTTCTGCGCATCGGGCCCGTAAGACCACAGTTCGTTCTCGTCAGGATTGCGCGTGCCGTGAACGCGCAGAATGGGATTGAACGTCGCGTACTGGAACCAGCGGATGAATAATTCGCGGAAGGCCGGATCCGCCGGACTCCCGAACACGAACCCACCGATGTCCGTCGTCCAGTAAGGAATTCCGGAAACAGCGAAGTTCAATCCCGCTGGAATCTGTCGTCGATAGCTGAACCAATCCGAGTTGATGTCTCCTGACCATGCCGTTACGGCATTCCGCTGCGCTCCGGCGAACGCTGAGCGCGACAGAATGTAGACGCGTTTCTGGTCTGATGCGCTGCGCTGCCCCTGATACACCGCTCCGGTATCGAGCAGAGGATAGGCATTCACATAACGGTCGCCGCTCCCGGCTGCCACTTTATGATGCAGCAGGATATTTTCTTCCTGGCCTTCCGTTTCGGGTTCAGTTGTATCCATCCACCACGCATCGAGGCCAATGCTGAACAATCCCTTGTTTACCTGATCCCAGTAGTATTTGCGGGCTTCCGGGCTGGTGGCGTCATAAACGGCCATCCCATCGGTGTGGAAGGGCGGTTTTGCATACTTGAATTTGTCGACGAACCACCCCTTGCTGTTCATATAGTCGTAATTCGTCGATCCCGGCTCGAAGAACGGCCATATCGAAATCATCAGGTGGAAATTCAGATTGTGAAGCTGGTCGACCATGCCCTTGGGGTCGGGATAATTCTTGTTGAAGACAAACTCCCCCTTGCGATTCCACCAGAACCAGTCCTGCACGATGTTGTCGACCGGAATATGCAGCTCGCGATACTTTTTCGCGACACCGAGAATCTCGTTCTGCGACCTGTAGCGGTTCTTGCACTGCCAGAATCCGTACGCCCACTTGCCGAACATCGGAGCTTGCCCGGTCAGTTCGCGATACCCGGCGACCACTTTGTCCAACTCCGGCCCGTATAGAAAGTAGTAATCGATCACGTCGGCGACTTCGGAACTGACGTACAGATAGTTTGCGAACCGGTTATTGAACCGGCTCCGCGACATGTTGTTCCAGAAGATGCCATAGCCCTTGCTCGATACCATCAGCGGGACAGAGATATTGCTGTTGTCTTGCACGATGTCGACCGACTCGCCGCGATAATTCCAGACCCCAGCTTGATGCTGTCCCAGACCGTAGAGGCCTTCATGTGAGCCGTAAACACTGAAAAATGACTCGGCGCGATACGTGTCCTCGCCGTTCACCTCTTCGGCTCTCATGCTGCGCGAGGCTTCCTGAACGATCGGGCCCCCGTTTGGCTCAGCATAGGTAATCGCGCCATCCTTCTTTGTTACCGTGATCTTCAGCAGGGAAGTGGACAGGGTTACCGCGTCATCGCCAGATTGCATGCTCCACTTCGCAGGCGCCCAGCTGTCCTTGATGACCACGAAATCAGTCCGCTTGGGAAAGGTGGCGGTCGGCGAATAAAGGATATGAATGATTGACTCCGAGCAGACCTGCACTTTGAGGGTTCCCGTTTCCATGAAAAAAACCACCCCATCCGCCTCCTGCTTGAAGGTGCGGACAGGATTCATCGGGCTCCACTGGGCGTGGACCAAAGTCGATAGCCAAAGGAGGAGAGTAGTTGCGATGAACAAAAATTGCAGGGCACGTTTCATCCGAGTTTGTCTCCCGAACAGATAATTGCGTAAACGTTTACGGATTGCACCGCGAAGAATAGCACGGACAGGATTGCGGGAGTGTGATCGCAGGTGTGACCAGCTTTGCCGTTACAATAAAATGCACAAAATTCACAGCATATTAACCGCAAGCGGAAACAAAAACTTTATGCTTGGACGTTGGCGATTCGATCCCATAAGCGGCAGAATAGCGGCGAAGGTCGCATTGGACCGGCGCGTCGCCCCCATTCTCGCCCGGCGGACACATCCATGAGTACTGCTATCAAGAGTCCGAGCCCCGAACCCGCCCATCACTACATCGTGCGCCGCACCGTCGAGGCCTGTCACATGGCGAAAGAAGCGGCCGGTGCGGCTGCCGAAGGAATCGCAACCGGTTCCAGCGCACTTCTAGGCTCTCTGCGCCAGAGAGAACGCGAGCTCGATACCCTGGATCTGGAAATTGACAACGGCGTCACCAGCGCTATCACGGAGGTCGAACCTGCCGAAGCCCGGGAGCTGCTCGCCTGCATGAAGTTCATGATCGGTCTGGAACGCATCGGCGATCTCCTGCTGAGCTTCGGCAACAGCGCCCAGTCGGTAAGTGGTCGAATCGACCCCGAAGACACTCGGGACCTGACCCAGATGGCAACGCTTCTTGAGAAAATGCTCGCGGATTGCGCTGATGCCTTCTCACGGCACGACGTCAGCAAGGCCGTAGAGGTGTTGCGCGCCGATGCCGAGATGGATCGGTTGCGTAACCTCATCTTCCTGCGTCATATCGAGAATCCGGAGAACGTCCATCGCCAGGCGAGTCTGCAGGTCATCTTCATGACCCAGTCGCTGGAACGCGCCGGAGATCACGCCAAGAACCTCGCCGAAGAAGTCTGTCATTTCGTCAGCGGGCGTCCTGTCCGCCATGTCCTGATCGCGTACGATAAGCCGGTAGAGCAGATGTTCATCGACTATCTGCGGCGCCGCGATCACAAGGGCTAGCCTGCCGTAGATCCTTCGGTTCTAGTAACCTTTATTCCTGCCGTGCGAGTCCGGAGAAATCCCTATGCGCTGTGCATTCCTGGTTGAAACCTACTCGACAGAACGAATCAAGGTCGTGAGCGTATGGAGCGAGTTCCGAGATGAAGACATGCTCGTGCGCCCGAACGCGGCTGATCGGCGGGGCCGCAGCGTGCATGAGCAGATGGTGCATCAATGTGTGAGCGAAGATCTGTGGTTTCGGAACATGCTCGGAATCGATGTTGGTGCTCCGCCACTGCCTCAACAAGAGACTCGGATGGAATTCATTAAGCGCTATGCCGATGACAGCGGGAAACGGCTGGCCGCTCTGGAATCGAAAGACGAACGTTGGTGGGAAGGGGAAGCAAAGTTCTTTGACGTGACCAGGTCACGGGCCTGGATCATGGTGCGGAGGATTGCACATACCTCGCATCATCGTGGCCAGCTGATGGCGATGTTGCGTATGCTAAGCCGCGATATCCACAGCAACTACGGTCCGACGGCCGATACAGGCGGCTTGATGGCGAATCACGCGCCGACGATTTATGCCTACGGAAGCGTGGATGAGCTATTGAAAGGCGGCGAGAAATCGCAGCTGCCCGGACCCGGCCCGAAGTCTGTGACCGAGAGGACCTGAAGGACTCCGGATCCGGCGGCGGGGGGTCCGCCGCCGAAAGATACCGTTCACTTGATCGTAAACGCCAAGGTCAGCAAGGTCTTCTGCTCAACCTCATGCGCCTTTGTACTGCCAGTGGCCGGGCTCGCCCCAGAGCTGCGCTTTACAGTCAGGACAGGCCGGTCGCCTACGATCCGCTTCAGCCGAGGCAACATGTTGAACATGGCGCCCATATTGGCCGGTTCTTCCTGCACCCACACAATGTCAGCATGCTTGCCATGGCGATCAAATTCAGCCGCAACTTCGGCTTCGGGAAATGGATAAAGTTGCTCCAGGAAGACGATGGCCGTGCTGCTGTCCTTGCGTTTCTTCCTCTCAGCCTCGAGTTCGTGCCCGATCTTTCCAGTGCAAATCAGAATGCGTTCCGCTTCCCCGACAGTCGTGTCGGGGATAACGTTCATGAAGTTCTTGTGGGTGAAGTCATCAATCGGAGAGCTGGCATCCGGATGCCGCAGCATGCTCTTGGGCGTGAACACGATCAGCGGCTTGCGCCAATGCCGCAGCGCCTGCCGCCGCAGCAGATGGAAATATTGTGCAGCATTGGAAGGCTGCGCAATCTGGATATTGTGCTTCGCCGCAAGCTGAATGAAACGCTCGATCCTGGCGCTGGAATGTTCCGGCCCCTGCCCTTCGTAACCATGAGGCAGCAGCATGACCAGGCCGGATAGCAGATTCCATTTCGCCTCTCCCGCACTGATGAACTGATCGATGATCGCCTGTGCGACATTCACGAAGTCACCGAACTGCGCTTCCCAGAGCACAAGCGATTCAGGATAGTCGCGGCTGTATCCATATTCGAAGCCGAGCACCCCAGCTTCGGAAAGCGTCGAATTGTAGATTTCGCAACGCGCCTGATCGGCGGCGATGTTTTCCAGCGGGACATATTCGTTCTCATTTTCGGTATCGATGAGAACAGAATGACGCTGGTTGAACGTGCCGCGACGCGAATCCTGCCCCGACATGCGCACATGCGTACCCGTTTTCACCAGGCTGGCAAACGCCAATGCTTCAGCCATGCCGTAATCAACGGGTCGTTTGCCTATACCCATTTCGGCCCGTTGCTCCAGCAGCTTCTTTACCTTCGGATGAATGTGAAAGCCGTCGGGATACGTGGTCAGGCGGGTCGTCAGTTCGGCCAGCTCTTGCGGTGAGAGTCCGGTTTCTGCATCATACTCGGGACGGTACAGCCCTCCAAAATACCGGTCCCAATACCTTGGGAGTTCGCGAAGGGAAGGCTTTTGCTTGATGCTTCCAGCTTTCTTCTGGGCAGCCTCAAACTCGGCGCGAATCGCATCCGCTTTTGCCTGAGCATCGGTTGCGCCAATATCGTCGGCATAGATCTCCCAGAGCTGCGGATGGTCTTTTATTTTCTTGTAGAGCAGCGGCTGGGTAATCGTGGGATCGTCCACTTCACTATGCCCATGCCGCCGATAGCCGATCAGATCGATCACAACGTCCGTGCCGAACTCGTATCGGTACTCAGTTGCCATCCGCGCGACGCGCACCACAGCATCCACATCTTCGGCATTCACGTGAAAGATCGGAATCGACTGGCGCCGGGCGATACACGCCGCAAAGCGCGTGGAGTGCTCCTCGGTATAACTGGTCGTAAATCCCAGCAGGTTGTTCACCACCACATGGATAGTGCCGCCCACGGTGTATCCCGGCAGATCGGCATAGTTCATGGTTTCCGCGAGGACCCCTTGCCCAGCGAACGCCGCATCACCATGCACCAGCAGCGGCAGATACTTCTCGCGTCCACCTTCGCCCGTGCGATCCTGCTTGGCGCGAGTTCGTCCCACCGTCACCGGATCCACCGCTTCCAGGTGACTCGGATTGGACACGAGATGGATGTGAACCTTCCCGCCGCTGAAGGTCACATACTCACCGGTTGCTCCCATGTGATACTTCACGTCCCCGGATCCAAGCACGCTGCGCGGATCGACGTCTTCGAATCCGGCGAAAATCTCTTGCGGCGGACGCTTGGCCACATGCGCAATCACGTTGAGCCGTCCGCGATGGCTCATCCCCATCACGAGCTCGATCGCACCGAGGCGGGAGGCGGTGTCGAGAACTTCATCTACGAGCGGGATCAGCGCCGTCGTACCCTCAAGGGAGAAGCGCTTGCTGCCCAGATAACGCTGCTGCATCACCTGCTCGAAAATGTCCGCCCGAGTGAGCAAATCAAGAATGCGCGGCCGGTCAATCTCTTCATCATTGGGTTGAAGTCCGGCCTCCATGCGCTCGTACACCCAGCTGCGGCGCTCCGGCGAATAGATATGATTGATTTCAATCCCGATCGTGCTGGAATAAATGCTGCGGGCCTCTCGCGCGTATTCTCCGTCGCGTTCAAGTTCCGGTGTGGGCCGCGGGCGCAAGAATCCAAGGGGATCGAGGTCGCCCTCGAGGTATCCCCACTGCCGGTAGGCGGAGAACACCTGTTCCCGCTCAGGATTTGTTCCATTGGTCGAAGCACGGTCGAGCACCGTGCTGGAAGTCTTGGATTTCGGGGTCATAAGAGTGCAGGTTCTAGAATAACGGATGCGCCGAAAAGCCAAAAGCTTCAAGGCACGGGCTGGCCAGAGGCGCGGATTCACGCATCGATCCAGTCAAAGTAACTTGTTCTGGATGAGTCGCTTGAGTCAGTTCAGCACCTCGACGAAAGGGAACTGAAATGAGCAAAGACGGAATTCGCACCCGAACCCTTGTGGGTGTTCCGTTCGACGCAGAGTCCTCGTACCTAAGAGGGGCGGGCGACGGGCCGCCCAGAATTCGCAAGGCACTGCGCTGCGACTCGTCCAACTCTTGGACTGAATCGGGCATAGACCTCGGATCCCCAGGTGCCTTTGAGGATGTGGGCGATCTCTCTTTCTCCGACAAAGCTGCCTTCGATTCCATCGAATCAGCCATCCGCAAGTTGCTCGATCAGAGACGTCGGCCCCTCTCGCTGGGTGGCGATCACTCCATTACTTTCCCGATCGTGAAAGCATTCGCGGCAAAGTATCCCAAGCTGACGATCTTTCACTTCGATGCTCATCCTGATCTCTATGACGAGTTCGAAGGCAACCGTTTCTCGCACGCGTGCCCCTTCGCGCGAATCATGGAAGCCGGGCTGGCCCAGCGGCTGGTCCAGGTCGGAATCCGCACGGCTAACGGGCATCAGCGCGAGCAGGCTAAGAGGTTCGGTGTCGAGGTCATGGAGATGCGGACTCTTCCTGCGTCTGAAAGCCTGAAGGCCGCGGGCCCGGTCTACATCTCCTTTGACATGGATGTCCTCGATCCGGCATTTGCGCCGGGAGTCTCGCACCGCGAACCAGGAGGCATGACGGTTCGAGAAGCGGTCGCACATCTGCACGCCATCCAGGGGGATATCGTCGGCGCCGACATCGTGGAGTACAACCCCGTCCGTGATGTGGATGGAATGACTGCCTGGGTAGCGGCCAAGATCCTGAAGGAAATTCTGGGCAAGATGATTCCAGGATGAGGTTGGTCCTTGGGCTGCCCCATCGCCTATCGGACGGGGATCTAGTCCTGCCTCCAATCACAGAGAAAATCGTTTTTCGGGAGTACAATGCCCGGTCATGGAATTGCTCACCCTTGGGGCTGCAAGAGCCTTCGCGGCATCGTCGGGCGGATGCGGCGGAGGCGGAGGAGATAATCCGGTCCCGGCGCAGGCCGTGCGGCAGACCTCCGCATTAATCTGCAATTTTCATGTTGAAATCCTGATACGGCGGAGAACTTCCGCCGGTACGGGCAGCTCTTGAAACAGGGGCGGTACTTAGTTATGAAGAAGATATTTCACAAATACGTGGCGACTTGTTTTGCCTGTCTGCTTCTTGCGGTGACTCTGGCGTGCTCCAGGAATGCCGCGCAGAATCCGCAGGCGGCAAGCATGCAGGCCATGCCGGTCAAGGTGATGGAAGCCAAAGCCGTGCCCGTTAACGACAGTTCAGAATACGTCGCTACTGTAAAGTCGCGGGATTCGGCCGTGATCATGCCACAAGTCGACGGGCAGATTACCCAGATCTTCGTGCACTCGGGTGACAAGGTCTCCGCCGGCACACCCTTGATGGAGATCGATCCGTTGAAACAACAGGCCACTGTCAGGAGTCAGGAGAGCGCGCGCGCCGCTCAGGAGGCTCAGCTAAATTGGGCGAAGCAGCAGTACCAGCGCGCGGAAGGTCTCGCCGCTGCCGGCGTCGTCAGCAAACAGGATCTTGATCAGGCGAAAGCCGCAATGGACGCGGCACAAGCGCAAATGGACGCTCTCGACGCCCAGGTCCGCGAACAACAAGTTCAGCTCCATTACTACAAGGTTGTGGCACCCCGGGGCGGAATTGTGGGGGATATTCCGGTTCGCGTCGGCGATCGCGTTACGAACGTGACGCAGCTGACTACCGTCGATCAGCCCGGAAGTCTGGAAGCCTACGTTTACGTGCCGGTCGAGCGCTCGTCGCAACTGAAAATGAACCTCCCCGTGCAGATTCTGGACAGCAGCGGCAAGGTCCTGGCCGACACGCGCATCAGTTTCATTTCGCCGCAAGTTGATAACACCACGCAGACCGTACTGGTGAAGGCGCGCATTGCCAACGGCAACGACGCGCTGCGGCAGTCACAGTTCATCCACGCGCGGCTGGTGTGGGGCACGCACCAGAATCCTGAAGTGCCAATCCTGGCCGTCTCGCGTCTGGCAGGACAGTATTTTGCGTTTGTAGCGGAACCACAGAACGGCGGGGCTTTTGTTGCGAAACAGAGGCCTCTCACCATTGGTGAAACCGTCGGGAATAACTACGAGGTACGCGCTGGCATCAAGCCCGGAGACAAAGTGATTGTGTCCGGAACGCAGTTCCTGCTCGACGGAGTGCCGGTGATTCCGCAGACTTGAGCACTTGGCGTTTGGCGATTAGCAACTCTGGATTCCGGTAAAACCCTTCCGTCAGCTAATTGCCAATCGGCGAGTTCTAAGTGCTGTTTTGTGTCGGGGGCTGACTTTTCATGTTTGTCGACTTCTTCATACACCGTCCCGTATTCGCGACTGTTTGTGCTTTGTTAATCATCCTCGCCGGAGCGGCGGTCATCCCGTCTTTGCCGGTTGCCCAGTTTCCCAACCTCGCGCCACCGCAAGTCGGTGTCTCCAGCTTCTACATCGGGGCCAGCGCCCAGACCGTTGAAAGCGCCGTCACCATTCCATTGGAGCAACAGATCAATGGTGCGGAGGGGATGAAGTACATGACGTCGACCAGCGGGAACGACGGGTCAAGCGGAATCACTGTCACATTCGATCTGACCCGAAATCCCGATCTCGCCACGGTCGACATTCAAAACCGGGTAAACACGGCCCAGGGAAGGCTCCCGGGCGCGGTCAAAGCAATCGGCATCACCACGCAGAAAACCTCGCAAAACTTCGTTTTCGGCGCCGCCGTCATTTCCGACAAAAACCAGTACGATACGCTCTTCATGAGCAACTACCTCGACGTTTATGTTCGCGACTCGCTCAAACGCATTCCAGGAGTTGCCGATGTTTTCATCTTCGGAGAGCGGAAATACTCCATGCGTCTCTGGCTCGATCCCGTGCGCATGGCCGGGCGTGGCCTGACCGCGCCGGACGTTGTCGGTGCTCTCGCAGAACAGAACGTGGAGGTCGCCGCAGGACAAGTCGGTCAGCAACCCGCAATTGCCGGGCAGCAGTACCAGGTGAGCGTGCGAGCAGTCGGCCGCCTCAGCGAGCCGGCACAGTTCGACAACATCATCCTCAAGACAAGTTCCGACGGGACCCTGGTGCGCTTGAAAGATGTGGGCCGCGCCGAACTCGGAGCCGAGAACTACGGCTCAGCTCTGCAGTTCAACGGGCAGGACGCTGTCGGAATCGCCGTGACCCAGCTTTCCACCGCCAACGCGCTCGACGTCGATCGCAGGGCCATCGCCGAGCTTGATCGTCTGTCGAAGAATTTCCCCCCGGGTATGCATTATCAGTTGGCGTTTGACACGACAGATGCGGTGGGCGAGTCAATCCGCGACGTGCTCAGCACCCTGGGCACGGCTATCGTGCTGGTCATTCTCGTGATCTTCATTTTTCTCGAAGACTGGCGCAGCACCTTCATTCCGGCAGTGACCATCCCGGTATCGCTGATCGGAACATTTGCCTTCGTGAAACTGCTGGGCTTTTCAGTAAACACGCTGACCCTATTCGGAATCACGCTGGCTACTGGATTGGTCGTCGATGATGCCATCGTCGTCATCGAAAACATCGAACGTCACATTCAGGAAGGCCAGCGAGACCCGCGCAAGGCATCTTCCGAAGCCATGGGTGAAGTTACCGGAGCGGTGATCGCTACCTCGCTAGTACTGGTGGCAGTCTTCGTCCCCGTCGCCTTCTTCCCCGGCACCACGGGAATCCTCTTCCGGCAGTTCGCGTTGACCATCGCCTTTTCGATCGCAATCTCCGCTTTCAATGCCCTCACGCTGTCGCCAGCCTTGTCGGCACTGCTGCTCGGCCGCGAGCACGGCGGAAAGATCTGGTTGTTCCGGGAGGTCGACAAGATCGTTACCGCCACAACCAACGGGTACCGTCGCTCCCTCAGGTTCATCCTCAATTACAAACTGGTGGCAGCTCTGCTCTTCTTCGTTGGTCTCGGGCTGACTTATTTCGTTTTTACACGCGTGCCGAGCGGATTCGTGCCCGATGAAGATCAGGGCTACTTCATCGTCGTCGTCCAGGCACCGTCGGGAGCCTCTCTCGAGTACACCAAATCCATTAACCAGCAGGTCACACACATTCTGGCCAGCATCCCTGAGGTCGAGAGCACCTTTTCCATTGCCGGCTTCAGCTTCTCGGGAGCGGCCGCAAACCAGGGACTGATCTTCGCCTCCTTGCGGCCCTACTCACAGCGCAAAGGCGAAGAGCACACCTCGCTCGCGATTCTTAGTCGCGTTCGTCCGATGCTCTTTGGAGTGCAAGGAGCAATTGTCTTCAGCACCCTCCCTCCGGCCGTACAGGGCCTGGGTAGATTCGGCGGCTTCCAATTCCAGGTGCAGGACCAGCGCTCGCACAGGCTCGAAGAACTCGCCGGAGCTACGCAGGGCTTGATCCGTGAGTCGACTCAGCGGAAAGATCTGGTCGGCCTGTACACGCCGTTCACGGCCAACGATCCGCAATATATGGTCACGATCGATCGTGAGAAGGCGAAGAGTTTGCATGTTCCTCTCTCGCAAATCACCGACACGCTCGGCATCTATATGGGCTCGGCCTACGTGAATGATTTCGATTTCAATAACCGCTCCTATCGCGTATACGTACAGGCCGACAAGCAATTCCGCGCGACCGCCAAAGACATGAGACAGTTCTACGTTCGCTCGGATACCGGCGCGATGGTGCCTCTCGACAACTTGATCACCATCGATCAGACCACGACGCCCCAGGTCATCAGCCACTACAACCTGTTCCGCTCCGCCGAAATCGACGGCTCGGCAGCGCCGGGATACAGTTCGGGACAAGCGATTGCGGCGATGGAAGATCTCGCGAAGAAGTTGCCGCAGGGCTTCGCCTATAGCTGGACAGGTCTCTCGCTCGAGGAACTGGAAGCCGGAGGCACTTCGCTGATCCTGTTTGGGCTTGGAACGCTCGTCGTCTATCTCACGCTCTCGGCGCAATATGAGAGTTTCGTCCTGCCTTTCATCGTTCTGCTGGCCGTTCCCATGGCATTGCTGGGTGCGCTCGGCGCTCAGTGGATTCGCGGCTTGCAGAACGACGTCTTTTGCCAGGTAGGACTGGTGATGCTCGTGGGTCTCTCCAGCAAGAACGCGATTCTGATCGTCGAATTCTCAGAGCAATTGCGAGAGCGGGGCCTGCCACTCGTGGAGGCAGCTGTTCAGGCGGCAACCATCCGTCTGCGCCCGATCCTCATGACGTCGATGGCCTTCATTCTCGGTGTCGTTCCCTTAGTCTTTGCCACTGGCGCGGGAGAGAATGGCCGTCACTCCGTGGGAACAACCGTGTTCGGGGGGATGATCATGTCGACGATCCTGAACCTGTTCTTCATTCCGGTGCTGTACCTCATTATTGAAGGCTGGAGAGAACACGGGAAGGCGCCCGAGCACCGCTAGGGCAGATCTGGCGTTCACAGACTCAGTGGTCGAGCGCGGCTGGCCTTTTAGCCCTGCTGCACGGTCGACACCGCATAACCGGACGGTTTCTTGTTGCCGTCCAAAGAGGCCGCCAAGGCTCGCTTTCTCTTCCGGGCCTCCCGACGGCGCATCTTGGCCATCCATTCGCGGGAATACATCGTGCCTCGGCATTTTTGGGAGCCACAGTGGCATGGGGCCGGATCCTCGTCATCGTAGAGGTTGTAGTCCCAGACCAGTTCTTCTCCCGGCGCAATGTCGCGCAGCGCAAAAATCCAGACACGGCCCTTGATCTCATCGACCTCGCAGTTGGGCTCACACGAATGATTGAGATAAGCGCCAAGTCCATGCCCGTCGATGACGGTCTTGCCGTCCTCGAGTCCGTAAAGGTAAGTGCGCGATGCGCCTTCATAGCGCCGGTCAGCCTCTTCTGGAGTAATGCGCTCGCCATCGTACTCCACGATGCGAGCGCCTTTGCGGATTGCGACGGTAGTGTAGACACCGACAGAGTGAATGGGCGATGGACGAACAACCAGAGGCATGCACTAATTTCGCACGATAGAGGGGGTTTTTGGAATCTGGAAAATGTGCAAGGTCGAAAAATATGAAGGATGTGACGGGTGGAGTTGCTGCCCCAAGCGTAGCCTGACTCGAAGTTGAAAAGTCACGCCTGATCCCGGCGCCTACGGATCGTAAACGGAACTGCCAAAGCCCTGTTTCCGCGCAGCTTCCTGCATTTCTTCCAGCTGCTTTTGCGCGTCCGCCAGTTGCGCCTTCATGGTGTCGACTTCCTGCTGTTTCTGCTGTTGTTTTTCATTCCACTGGGCGCAGTTGGCGACGCAGTTTGCGCCAGCGTAGTGGATGGACTCGCTGGTCGTCTTTATGTCCTCCTGCAGTGCCGCGATGGCAGTCTTCTGCTGCTGGATCTGTGCTTTCCACGTCTCACCCTCCGCCTGACGGTCTGCACTGTCCTTTTGAGCATTTGCTGGTTCGGAACTGGTGGAATGGGTCGAAACCGTGGTCACGCTGGCGCGCTCGGGACTGTCGTCATTCGTAACCAGGTGAGCCGTCTTGGCTGGCGGCGTAGCCGGCGTCGTGTCGGAGGCCTGCACGTCTGGGCTGGCCGGCTGCTTCACCTTCACTTGCGCTTCTTTCTGCTGCTTCTTCAACTTCAACTGCCGGGCGATCTCTCCAAGAGACGGAGGAGGAGTTGGCTGCTGCTCCTGAGCACCGCCTTGCGCCTCTTGGGCAACGGGCTGCTGGTTCTGGCTGTACGAGATCGAGAGCAGGATCAAACTCGCCGCCAGTGAGGTCAAGAATCGTCGCATGAAAAGGCCTCCCCAATTCCGTTTGGGGCCACGGAGACTCGGAAGATCCTATCTGAAGAACGGGGGACGATTCGAGGTTACTTTAGTTTGCGAGAACCGAACCTCGGCTAAGTCAGATCGTGGATGAGGCTGTCCAGCTTCTGAAACAGCTCCTGATCCCCCTGCCGCGGATAGTCGGCCAGCGCTTCACGAAACTGCGGAAGGTTGTAGAGGAACGATTCCACGCGCTCCTTATTCAGTTCTTCCCAATAAGTGCCGTATCCGGATTTCTGCAGCCAGTAGGCGTTGAAAACCTGCTCAAACTGGTGGCTGACCGGGACAGCCAGGTACGGCTTGGCGAGGTGGAGCGCCTCGGTTACCAGCGAGAATCCCGAGTTGGCGATAACGGCGCGCGCACTGACGAGGTCCGAAAAGAAGCCGTTGAGCGAAGGCTTCTTGTACGTGATGTTGCCGTCGGCTCCCTCTCGCCCGAATCCGTAGGCCACAAACCAGCAGCGGATTGATCCAAGCAATTTCGCCAGAGCAGGGGCGGGCGAGGTTACGTAGACCAGAACGTGCTCGCCTTCCGTTGGCATCGCATCGAGTATCTGCTTGCGCAGCAGTGGTGGGAACAAGAACGTGTTGCGCTTGCGGATTGGAGCATTGAAGATCGAGATGACCAGATAGGCGTTGGCGTGCGGTGTCATCAGTTTCGTCACAAGCTTGGCGGCAGCCGCGTCGTGGCGGTACTGCCTGGGATACGAGACCGCGACATTGGTGAGGCAGTGCTGATTGTCGATCGATATGACCGGGAGATGCCGCTTATGGCCGATGTGGCAGGTTAGCGGCTCGAAATCGGTGATGACGAGATCAATTTTCGCGTCGTCGACAAGACCGTTGAGTTGATGAAGACTCTTGCGCGCCTGCGGAACGGTGATCAGGTTCTTTGCGATCGTCCGCTTGTAGCGAACGCGGTTGTTCACGTAAGCGAAACGGAACCCGTAGATCTCGGTGAGGTTGAAGCTGTCTTTGAGATTCTGCAGTCCGCGGTCGAAGGAAGCCACGTGGACACGGTGGCCTTGCGCTACGAGGTAGGTAAGGACTTCTCGGGCGCGGGTGGAGTGTCCGGCGCCCTCGCCGTTGACACCATAAAGGATGTTGGCCATGTGTGCGGGGCGAGTATAGCGCGTTGCGCGAGAGCTTGTGCCAGAAACAAATAGGGCATTTCGTTCAAAATATTGAAAACGTTATACTTATGAGATCTTCCTGGAGGTAATTGCCAGCAAAATATTATAAACAAACAACTTACTCGTAAAATATTAAAATATAAGGACCTTACGGGTTATTTGTGCTCTGCGAACCTGCATGATTCTTGCATTACAATTGTGTAAGATATTGAATTCACATGACTTACTGGCACTCGCGGGGGCGGTCGTCCCCGCAAAATATTCCAGAATAAGGGGTTCGAACGCTAGTGACCGGTTTGCCATACTGGTGTGCCTCAGAAATCCTGCCTAAAAGGGTCCTTTCATTAGCCGTCCTTCGAAGCTGAACCCAAGTAGGACAAACAACGTCGTATGAAACATTCCGGGAACAGTCCGCATTCCAGTGCGGGTCGGATGGATTTCGAGTGGGGGTTTTCGTTATTACCTTCGTCATGTACCTCTGTGTTCTCCGGTGGAAAATCACAGGCCAACAGCGATACAAGTTTGGTCTCAGAAGTCGGTCTATCTGTGCTGTCTAAAGCCGTCAGAGGAGGCTGGCAAGCATGGAATCGCCGCAAGAAATGCTCTACGATCTTCGCTCTGCTCTCTGTAATGCTCTCGGCTACATCGAACTCTGCCTTGAAGGAGATACCCCTTCAGACAATGTCGGGGAATTCCTGGAGAAGGCGTCGAAACAGGCCAAAAGAGCGCTCTACATTGAAGAGAGACTGTTTCGAGCCATGTCGACTGCTGATAAGAACACTTTGTCCCCACAAAGGAAACTTTCATGATCGAGCCGAAGTTTACCCACGCGGAACTGGAAGCCCGGCAGCAGGCTAGAGGCGAAATTAGCATCGACACGGTAAGAGACTACATGTGTTTCGAGAACCCCACAGCAACACCGGAAGAAGCCGCTTTCACCCTTTGGAACCGCTACCCGAACACCTACGCATTTGAGGCGTTTCTAAAAAGCACTCGAACTGTTCAAGAAGTCAAAGAAATCTTAGCCAAACACGAAGGAAAGACATAAGACCTTGCGATGGCCTGAAACCGACTGTCGCTGTTTTTGAACCCTACGCCGCTGGCCTGATGTTTTGATTCACACGGAAAAAGTTTGCCGGATCATACTTCTTCTTGATGGCGGCAAGACGTCCATGGTTGTCGCGGAAGGAAGCCTGAATCCGCTCTTGTCCTTCGTCCATCATGAAGTTGACGTAGGCGCCTCCTGCTGAGTAAGGATGTAGGGCGTCGTAATAGTTCTTGCACCATTCTGTAATCCTCCCCGCGTTCGCCGGATCGGGGTCTACTCCGACAATGACCTCGGCGAAGAGAGCCTCGCGGAAACTGTAGGCCGTATCGCTTTTGCCCACGCGTTGCGCCGCGCCGTTGACTGGGTACAGGTGCATGGTCGAAAGCATGCTCGGCAGCTTCGAACCATGTTTGACGTGCTGCGCGACGGCGGCATCACTCAACTCGGTGAAATTGTCGGCCCGCCAGTACCATTGCATGCCAGAGACGAACAAGGCGTCGAATGCGCTCTGCACAGCAGGGAATGGCGCGGGACCAACCGCGTCAAGCAGGGGTGTCCCCACGCTGCGCATGGGTCGGGTAGCTTTTTCGGTGGCCTCGGCACTCGCGGTGGAGCACCAGACGATCCCGCATACCATCTTCATGTGAAGGTTCTGGGGAAACGTTGGCGCAGGCGGGACTACAAGAAAGGCAAAGAACCCGTTCACATCCTCAGGAGCCGTGAGAATGAACTCCCGATAGGCCTTGAGAACGTCGCCGGACTGCTCAAGAGGCCAGAAGGTGGGGCCGAACTGGACCGTGCTGACCGGATGCATCCGGAACTCGAAAGACGTCACGACGCCGAAGTTCCCGCCGCCTCCACGAACAGCCCAGAAGAGGTCGGCGTTCTTCTCCGCGTCTGCAGTGACGAATCGTCCGTCCGCAAGAACCATATCGACTGAAAGCAAGTTGTCAATCGTGAGGCCATATTGGCGCGTCAGGTAGCCGATGCCTCCTCCGAGAGTCAGACCGGCAACGCCGGTGCTGGAGATGAAGCCGCAAGGCGTCGCCATCCCGAAAGCATGGGTTGCATGGTCCACGTCACCCCAGACACATCCAGGCGCGACACGCACCGTACGAGCTGCCGGGTCGGCCCGAACTCCTTTCATCGGCGAGAGATCGATGACCAGTCCGCCGTCGCAGGTTCCCAGGCCGGCGCCGTTGTGCCCGCCGCCCCGAATCGCAGTGAGGAGTCCATTCTCGCGTCCAAAACGGACGGCGGCGATCACGTCGGCCACATCGACGGCACGCACGATGAGCTTCGGCCGCTTGTCGATCATTCCGTTATAGACTTTGCGGGCCGCGTCGTATTCGGCGTCTTGCGGTTGGATAAGCTGTCCCCGAAAGGCTGCTTTTAGTTGTTCGATAGACTCTGCCATGGATGGTTTCCCCCATTCCTCTTGTTTTGCAAGACGGTCCCCACAAAAGCTCACCGAGCGCCAAACAGAGCTCGAATTGGCCCTGGCGTAGCCTAGCCAATCATTGGCGTCAAATCCTAAGGCTAGTATCCCGGCAAGTCAATCAAGGCCAAGGAACCTGGGCGTCTTAAACGCCGTTTCGGACAAGCGGGTAACTCGACACTCTTCGGGGAATGGATGGCAAGTACCTGGTCACCTCGCTGGCCGACAGAGAGGAGGTCCCGTTCATGAAAGATTGTCCGCCGATCCCTTCGCATCCTCTTCATTCGGTTCGCAAGGCCTGCATCGGATCGATCCGCGACGCCCTCCAAGCCGGAAGCAGGCAGGCCAGCACCGCCGTGGCCAGCAGCGTTGCCGCCACAGCCGCAAAGATTGCCGGATCGAGGGGCCGAGTTCCGTAGAGCATCGACTGAATTAGCCGTACTGCTCCGACACTGGCGGCAAGGCCAAGCACGAGCCCGTAGCACGCCGGACGCAGGCCGTCGCCCAGCATCAAGCGGACAACCTCCCCGCGTCGTGCGCCAAGAGCCATGCGAACGCCGATCTCTCCCGTGCGCTGTGTCGTGAGATAAGAAAGAACTCCGTATAAACCTACGGAGGCCAGGATCAGCGACATGACGGCGAAGCCGAGCACTAAGCCGGCGCTCAGGCTGGCATTGCCCAAGGATTGTTCAATGATCTGCTGCATGGTGAGCACATCGGAGACCGGAAGCTGCGGATCGAGCTCCGCGATCAGCTTCTGGACTGGAATTGAAATACTCAGAGGATCGGCAGCGGTCCGCACCGCCAAGGCAAAACCTGTGTCGTTCTCGCCGTTAAGAACTGGAAAGTACTCGGTAACCATATCCGTCTGACCCAACTGATACCGCGTGTCGGCCACGACGCCGACGATTTCGTAATCGGCATCGCCGCGCACGGAGTGAAGATGCTTGCCAATGGGGTTCTCTCCGGGGAAGTATTGGCGCATCAGCTGGTCGCTGATGATCACGGCCTTCGGATGGCCGACGCGATCAGCGCTGGTAAAGAAGCGCCCGCTCAACAGTGGAATCTGCAGCGCATTGAAGTACCCCGGGTCGGCCGTCCGAAACAGAGCCTGGGGCAGTGCTATGCCGGGCGCGATTCGCGGATGTTCGGGAATAGTGAAGAGGTCGTCGCCGCCGTATCCGTCAGCCGGCAGCGTCGATCCAAGAGCGGCGGCACGCACGCCTGGCAGCGCACGCACTCGCTCCAACAGGTTTTCGTTGAATGTGTTTTTCTTCTGGGGAGTTTCGTATCCCTTCATGGGGAGGCTGTAGCGCATGGTGAAGACGTTGTGCGTAACACAGCCCACATCGGTGGTGCGCAGCCGCCAAAAGCTCTTGAGCAAAAGACCAGCAGCGATTAACAGGACCACAGTAGTCGCAATCTCTACCGTAAGCAGCGCCTTGCGCAACGCCGTGCGCACCTGGCTTCCGGCAGCGCGCGAGGAAGTCTCCATCGCCGCGATCGCGCTCTTGCTTGTCGACGAGATTGCAGGCAAAAGGCCTGCGAGCAGCGCAGCTCCAAAGACGAGCGCACACGCAACCGCCAGTACTAGGCCATCAGCATGGATACTCTGCAAGGCGGGAAGATCGCTCCACTTGCCGACGAGCCACTTCGTTGCCGCAAAGGAGAGCAGCACTCCGAGCACTCCGCCCACAATCGAAACCAGCAGGCTCTCGATGAGCTGGGCGCGAATCAGTGTGAATCGCCGCGCTCCCAGCGCGCTGCAGACTGCGATTTCCTTCTGTCGGGCCGCCGACCTCGCCACCAGCAGGTTCGCTACATTGAGACAGCCGATCAGCAGCATGCAGCCGACAGCGCACAGCAGGATGATGAGAGGCCTCTTCACATCGCCGGCGAGATCCTCGATCAGGGTCCGTGAGGCCACATCCTCGGCTACGGGCGCATGCAGGTTCTGCAAATGCAGTTGGTACTGCACGGATTCCACTTGGTTCAAGGCGCTGTCCAGGCTGACGTCCGGCCGCAACCGAGCCACAACGCGGCTGAAGTGAAAGTCATGATGCGTGAGGTTTTCCGCGTTCATTGCTGCATAGGGAACCCATAGCTGAACCTTGGCATCCGGGTAGGTGAACCACTTCGGAAGCACGCCGATGACAGTGTATGGCTTGCCGTTTAGGTGGATCTGCCGGCCGACGATCGACCGATCGCCGCCGAACCGTCGCTCAAAGAGACTCCACGTAAGCATGACGGAGTCTCCGTCCGGATGATCTTCGCTCTCCGTAAAAGTGCGCCCGATGACGGCGTCCACTCCAAGCAGAGGAAACAAGTTCCAACTCCCACCTCGGGCCTGCACCATTTCCGGCAACTCGCCATGCACTCCGGTCAGGTTGGATTGCCAGTAGCGCCATGCCGCCATATCTTCAAAACCGTGGGTCTGTGTGCGCCAATCGTAATAATCGGCGGGAGCGACGGGATTGTAGTTGAACCCCTGCGCATTGTCCTCGGCATCGCGGAAATGTTCATAGATCATCACCAGCCGGTCGGGATCGCGGAAGGGAAGCGGTCTAAGCAGGACCGACCGCACCACCGTGAACATCGATGTCGTCGCACCGATGCACAAGGTCATGACGACGATGGCGACCAATGAAAAGCCAGGCGATCGAAACAGCGTGCGGATGCCGATCCTCACATCGCGAAGAAGATTCTCCAGCGCGTTCCAACTCCAGACCGCGCGAGTTTGCTCGGAAATCAGACTGGGATTGCCGAAAGCACGCAGGGCTGCGTGACGGGCCTCTTCGAGAGCCAGACCCCGCTCGAGCTGCTCTTCTTCCTCCACATCAAGGTCGGATTGCAGTTCCCGCTCTATGTCGTGATTCCGTCTCCTGATCTGCCACCACATGTCAGCTCTCCTCAGCAGTGGGCCACATGACTCGGGCCACAGCCTCCGCCATGCGCTTCCACCCGGATTCCTCGACCACAAGCTGTTTTCTACCCTTGTCCGTGAGACGGTAATACTTGAATTCCCGATTGCGATCCGGAGCCATCTCCCATTTGGAAGTGACCCATCCCCTTCGCTCCAGCCTGTGCAGGGCGGGGTAGAGCGAGCCGTGCTGCATTTGCAGAAAATCGTTTGTAGTGCGCTGAATATGCTTGCCGATCTGGTGCCCATGAGCAGGACCATAAAGAAGGGTTCGCAAGATCAGCATGTCAAGGGTGCCTTGAAGAAGGTTTGCCCGCAGCGGTGTTTGCTTTCCCATGGAAGACGTTCGACCCTCAATTGAAACAATGGTAGACACTCGACCATTGGCGGTCAAGTTCTCCCAGTGTCGTCGGGTGCGCCATGTTCTCAAACGTAGCTACAACGACAGGGCTTGCTTTGCGAGGTCATTCAGGCTGCTGGTAGCGGACAAAAGGGGCCTGTCACCCTCTACAGTGCTCACCCGAAAGACCCATTGCTAACCTGCTCTCGAAATCGAGATTTCCTGCGAGGCCAAGGAGGCCGTATGCGCAACCATCGTATGGCTATGTCAGTTGTGATGTTAGGTGTGCTCTGGATCGGTTCTCTGGGATGCTCGCGTCGCCCCAGCGACGAAGAGATTGTGCGGGACATTCAGGACAAGATCTCCGCCGATCCGGACACAAGAGATTCCGGGGTGAGCGTTGCAGCCAAAGACGGGAAAGTGACGCTGACAGGCAATGTCAAATCGAGCATGGCTCAACAGAAGATGGAACAAATCGCTAAGGCAGAACCTGGTGCGGTGAGCGTCGACGACCAGACTGCGGTGCAGACCGCGGCACAGCCGGAAGTCCCCATGGCTGCCCCTGCCCCTGAACCGGTGCAGGCCGCGGCACCCCCTCCGGTGGAGCAGCCGAAACCACAGCCGATCGTTATTCCGGCAGGAACAGCACTTACCGTTCGGACAACTCAAGCTCTAAGTTCCAAAAACAACCAAACGGGCCAGCCCTTTGAGGGGACACTTGCACAATCCGTCAGCATCAACGGTAAGGTGGCAATTCCTGCCGGGTCGGCGGTCATGGGTACGGTTGTTACCGCGAAGGCTAAGGGAAAGATAAAAGGAGAGGGTCAGCTTGCTTTAGCTCTGACCAGTGTCGCGGTAAAGGGGCGTTCGTTTCCCATTCAGACCTCCGTTCTGGATAGCACGGAGAAAGGAAAAGGCAAACGTACGGCCGTGACGACGGGCGGAGGAGCAGCCGGGGGGGCATTGATCGGCGGATTGGCCGGAGGAGGGAAAGGAGCGGCGATCGGTGCCGCTGCAGGAGCGGGTGCGGGATTCATTGGGGGTGCGCTGACCGGAAACAAACAGATTGAATATCCCGCCGAATCGGTGCTCACGTTCACCCTGTCCTCGTCCTTGAAGCTTCCGCCACCGGGCGAATGATTCGAGTTAGGCACGGCAGATGAAGAGTTGCGAATGCGGTGAATGCTCCTGCTCGCTCGACTGTGGTGAAGTCCGAAGAGAATCCGGGCGGTTGGCCGATGGGGCGTTTCGGCGTGATCGCCCTTGCAACCTTTGTTTCGTTCTCGTCGATCTCGGCCGCCGCGCAAACTTTCCAGTTCTGGCCCGAGGTCGACACCTACGTCAAATTGAGTGACAACGCGCGATTCTTCTTCGAAGCAAAGCAGACAAGAGAAAACCGTACGGGAGAAGATGGCGAGATCGGACCGAGCCTCGACGTCTATTTCAAGCCTATCTTTCGACTGAAGAAGATCGTGGTGTTCCAACTGGATCAGTCAAAGTCACGGCCTTTGATGTTTCGTGTGGGCTATCGATATATGCCGTCGACGCAAAATCCCACGGAGAACCGCGCCATTCTGGAAGCGACCCCACGATACCCGTTAGTCCACGGGATTCTGGTGACCGACCGGAGTCGAGGGGAACTGCGCTTCATTCAGGGCAGATTTTCGTGGCGATACCGCAATCGACTGACAACGGAGAGGACCTTTGGGTTAGGGTCCTTTCACTTCACTCCCTATCTGAGGGCTGAAACATACTACGACAGCGACTACGGCAAATTCAGCAGGACAGCGATTGATGGGGGTTCGACCTTCCCGATCGGAAAGCATGTGGAGCTGGAAGGTTATTACGAACATCAGAATGACACCAGCAAAACCCCCAATCGCCAAATCGATGCCGTCGCCTTGGTACTTAGTTTTTACATTTCCAAACCTCAGTGAACCTATATATCCCATGACCGGCGCATTGGTCGTTGCCAGTGCATGAGATCGCCACCTCCGCTTATTTTTTAGGCTGTGTGTCGGACGGCTTCGGCGTGGGCGTGGCTGCCTGCTGTTCGCTTGTGGGAGGAACGACGCCCTTAATTCGCATGTAGGTGACGAGGTTTCCGTAGTGCTCCATGTTGTGGCCGATGTTGGTGCTGAGTACGGCAAACTTGGTCACGTTGTTGCCGAAAAAGTTCACGGTTTGTGTCGCCGCGGCATCGGTCATGGAGTCGTAGACCTTATCACAATAAGCGAAAGCTTCCTTGAGTGCTGCCACCAAATCAGCTTTCGAAGTCTTGCTCTTTTCGATGTTCAAGCCCGGATTTTTCTCGGCGGAGGCGGTGGAGCAGAAGAGGTACTGGGCGTCGGCCAAATGTCCGACGATCTGTCCAAAGCTGCGGACGGTATCGGCGGGCTTGAAGCTGTAATTCTCCTCGGGCATTTTTTCCGCGGAACGGAGCAGGATTCCCTTTGTTCTTTCATAGCCGCGCTCGTTGATGGCACTGAAGGGATTATCAGAGGTCTGCTTTTCCTGGGAAAAGGCAGGAAGAGCAAGAGCACACAGCAGAATTGTCAGCAGAGTCTTTCGCATGGTTTCTCCTTTTCTTGCGGCATGAAAGGGTAACAGAAAACCGAAAAGAGCTTGTTAACGGAGCGGAACGCTAGTCCTCGTCAGGCCAGTGCCTTCACGGGTCGGCGTGAGATAGCGGCCGAAGGTCAACCGTCACCACGTGATGTTACGGCTCCGGTTGCTGCACGGGGAGCGCTACGGTGTCGATGGTTGCGGGATCATCGCGCAGCTTGATGTAAAGGGTTTTGCCTTTTGGCGGGGGAATGGCGAGGGCGTCTTCGACGAAGCCTTCCGGAACTCGGACGGATTCGACAAAGTCGGCATCAGCGCTGACCGAATCGAGCAGGAAGAGCTTGTCGCCGCTCAGCGTGCATTGCTTTTCGGGCAGGCAGTGAACTGCCCGGAGCAGAGGAATTCGCACCAGACTCACAAGCGGTTGCCAGTCGCCGTAGGTCCCGTCGGCGCTGACCGGGCGGAGTTTCAGGGGACCGAAGGCTGAGGGGCCGAGCAACTTCATCGGGTCCAACTCAGCGAGCACCGTCCTGGAATCCTGCATGGTGAGGTTCCCATCTTTGAAGCTCAGCAGGACGCGGAAGGACTCGTCGGCGGTCGCAACCTCGATCTTTTCGGTGGCCGGAAATGTTTCGGGAACCTGCGTCTTGAGAAAGAAATTCAGACGCCCATCCTGCGGAAGTTCTTCCTGGCTGCCGAGGCGGACAGCCGGAGGTGCAGACGGATCAAGCTGGATGCTCTTGGTCAGAATGCTGACGGCAGGACGCTGGGCTGCGACCTCGCTCTTGAGATCCAGGATGCGCCCGTCTTTCAGCGTGACGTGTACGACAACAGAATCGTCGGGGTGAAACTTGGTCTTGGCGGCGACATCGGCGGTGACCAGTTTTAGTTCGTCCTGTTGATTGGCGCGTGTGAGCGAATCAGGCTTGAACTCCAGACCGCCGAATTCGAGGCTTGCCACCTGATCGAGGCGCGTGCCTTTCAGCAGGCCGTCGGTATCGCCTGCATGGATTCCGAAACTGTCGAGCCGGGCAGCTTCGGCGTAGGTGTGAAGAGGAATCTCGTCGACCTCGTGCAGGCCAAATTTCCTGATCTGCACCGTGACCCATCCGGCGCCGGCTTTTTGCAGCGGGACCTTAACTTCCAGTTCATCGGCTTTGGGACTCTTCCATTCAATCGTTTGAGTCTTACCCTGTTCATCCTTGAGAGTTACTTCGCTTACGCAGCAGACATCCTGCGATTGCAGGTGGAGCGTGTCCTCGCGGCCGACAATCAGGGCGCTGGCATCTTTGGAGGCTACGATCCACTGGGCGGGGCGCGGCGTGCGCAAGCGATAGTGCGGGCCGTCGAAGCTGTGGAATCCCCACTGACCGCGAAGAGTGCCTGTAAGCTCGCCGTCGAGATCGGCCGATTGCAGCGGATGCGTGTCGATGGTGAATCCGCCCAGTAGCGGACTCGGTTGTGCCGGCAGGTCGATGGGCGGACCGCTTTTCGCCTCAATGTGAAGAACGATATCGTGGGCAAGCTCGGTGGCGAAGACCAGCGGAGCACCATCGGCAGCGAGCAACAGCGAGGGCTTTCCCACGCACAGAACTTGCGAGGCATCGACTGCGCGTAGCGGGGGAGGCGGAGACGGCTTGACGGGCGGCAATCCAACCACGAGTACCGACTTGGGATTACGGAACGAGGGAGGATTATTCAGGCGCAGGTTGAGTTCGTTCTGCTTCGGCAACGCCAGCGCCGGGATGTACTGATATTGCGCCGTATGCGTTGTGCCCAAGATGCGGACCAGGTCGACGACAGCGCCGACATAGGCGCTGTAATATCCGCCGCGAGCCTGCGGCGTTGCGCTGATCTGTGCCAGGAGATCGGAAGACGGGCCTGAGGTTAGAGTAGCGACCATGGTCTGGCTGTGCGCGTCGTCGAGCACAAGCTGATCCGTGTTCTGCGTAAGGCAAGGAATCTGTTGAGCACTGGGCTTGTCGAAACATTGCTGATCGAGGCGGATGTTGAGGCTGCGCGCCAGCAAAGTCGTGTGTATCTTGAGTTGCTCGGGATCGGATGTGTAGGTCTCGCGCACTGCATCGAGGTAACGTTCCAGCCTCTGCCGATCGAGCGAGGCCTGCTGCAGGTCCTGCGCCGCGCGGACGAACGCGCCAGGCTTGCCGCGCACGGCCGTGCGCAGCGTACCGAATGCGCCCCCTGTCTCGGGAGCCAGGAAGATCAGCGCTTCTTCGGCTTCGTCGGGCACGGTCACAAAGATTCCCTCGTCGTGCACGGCGCGCGTCCAGGTTTCCACGCGGGTGAACCAGGAATCTGGCGGAGGATTGGTCGCACCGCGAAGGAAAGCGACGATCATCAGGTAACGGACTGACTGGCTGTCGGGCAGGTCAGGATGTACCCAGAGTCGGTCTCCGGCCTGGAGGTTCGGAACTTCGGCGATGGGCAGCGTGGTCCCTGCACGTTGGACCCGGACTTCAATTTTCGGGCCGATCAGATCGAAGGCGGCGTTCTCGGCGACGGATGGGCACGTTAGGACCAGCGCCATCAAGAGGCAACTTAAGAATGCGGACTTCGGAATGCGGAAAATGCCAGAAATGAGACCCGTGAAGCGCACTACTCCCTCTCACAACCAGGATTAAGGAAAGCTCAGCGACCGGAACAGCTATTTTAGCTGATGGACGGAGGTTCCAACCTCTGGAAGGTGCAGGTAACTCCGAGCGTTGCGATAGCACACATCCTGAATCAGACGGCCTAAAACCGCGTCATCGTCGGGCAGTTCGCCGCGGGCAACATCCTGGCCAATGACGTCGCAGAGAATGCGGCGGAAGTACTCATGCCGCGGATATGACATAAAGGAGCGTGAGTCGGTGACCATGCCGATGAAACGGGAAAGCAGGCCGACGTTGGAGAGGGCATTGAGTTGGGCGGTGATGCCTTCCTTCTGGTCGAGAAACCACCAGGCGCTGCCGTACTGGATTTTTCCGGGTTCGGTTCCATCCTGGAAACATCCGATCAATGTCGCGAACGCAAATGTATCGCCCGGGTTATTGTTGTAGAGAATCATGCGCGGGAGCGCGTTTTCACGCGCGAGCAGGTCGAGGTAGGCGGCGAGCGGGCGGATTTGCCGAAAGTCTCCAACCGTGTCGTATCCGGTATCAGGCCCGATCGTTTTGTGGGCAGCCGAATTCACGTCGCGCAAGGCCCCCAGATGGAGTTGCTTGGTCCATCCTTTTTCCGCATCGAGCCGGGCGAAAAACAACATCATGAACGAAGCGAATTGCCCGGCTTCTTCCTCGCTCACCGGTTTACGATTCCGACCCTTGTCGAAAATTGCTGCAGCTGCAGCATCGGAACATGGAGTCGCATAGCAATAGTCCAATCCATGATCGGAAAGGCGACAGCCGAGGGCGTGGAAATCGCCATGCCGCTTGTGCAGAGCTTCCTGAAAAGTCCCGAGATTTTTTATCTCGATATTGGCAGCTAGAGAGAGCTTCTCCACCCACCCGCCAAACTCAGGGGATTGGATTAAGAGCGCCTTGTCCGGCCGAAAAGCAGGGAAGACCCGGGTCGCAACCGGCGATTTCGCGATCGAGCGATGGTGGCAAAGGTCATCGGTCGGGTCGTCCGTCGTGCAAACTGTTTCCACAGAGAACTTGCGCAAGATTCCGTGAACGGTCAGGTCCTGCGCGAGTGCAGCATTGGCGCGCTCCCAAATCGACGGAGCCGAGTGTTGATCGAGCACGTCGGTGATGCCGAAGTAACGCTGTAATTCTAGATGAGTCCAGTGGTAGAGGGGATTGCGCAGGGTATAAGGAACGGTCCGCGCCCATGCCAGAAATTTGTCGTAGGGCGACGCATCTCCGGTGATATACCTTTCGGCGACTCCATTGGCTCGCATGGCGCGCCATTTGTAATGGTCGCCCTCAAGCCAGATTTCGTGGAGATTGGCGAAACGACGATTCCCGGCAATATCCTTGGGCGGAAGGTGGCAATGGTAGTCGAGAATCGGCTGCGGTGCGGCATATTGATGATAGAGTCTCTGCGAGACTTCGTTGGAAAGCAGAAAGTTATCGTCGAGGAAAGCCCTCATGGCCGCGTCTTTCGAGCAAGTCAGCGATGAATATATCAGTTTCGATTCGCACCGAGCACAATGGGCGTGCGGGGTTTTCAGGGTCCATTGAACTGGCAATCACCCACACCGAGTCCTGATTCCGCAATCGAACCTTTCGGGGCGGGAAAGATCGGCCACGTGCGGTGGCTGATGTGCGGGCTACTATTTTTCGCCGCCACCATCAACTACATGGACCGGCAAGTCATCGGACTGCTCAAACCCACATTACAGGCGCAACTCGGGTGGACGGAGATCGGCTACAGCCGAATCATCGTTGCCTTCCAGGTGGCCTATGGGCTGAGCCTTCTCTTCATCGGAAAATGGATTGACAGGCTGGGAACCCGCATCGGGTTCGCTGTGGCTGTTTTTTTCTGGAGCATCTCGGCCATGGCCCACGCCGCTGCAAGCTCGATGTTTCAGTTCGGTGTGGCGCGGTTCAGCCTGGGGATTGGGGAGGCAGGGAGCTTTCCGGCCTCGATCAAGTCGGTAGCGGAGTGGTTTCCAAAAAGAGAACGTGCGCTGGCCACCGGGATCTTTAACTCGGGTTCGAACGTTGGTGCGATTGCGGCGCCGGTGCTCGTCAACTGGCTCACGCACCGGTATGGCTGGCGGATGGCATTTACTGGGACGGGTGCTCTTGGCGTCGTGTGGATCGTGGCCTGGCTTGCGCTGTACTACAGGCCGGACGAGAGCCGGCTGGTCTCCGCTAGAGAGATTGCCTTCATCCAGAGCGATCCCGAGTCCGTCAGCACGACTGCCGTTCCGTGGCGGACGATGTTGAGGCTGCGCCAGGCCTGGGCCGTAGGACTGGGGAAGTTTTTTACCGACCCGATCTGGTGGGTCTACCTGTTCTGGATGCCGGACTTTCTGCACAAGAATTTCCAACTCGATCTGAGCGGGATGGCACTTCCACTTTTCGTGGTGTACACCGGAGCGTCGGTGGGGAGCGTGACCGGCGGCTGGCTTTCGTCGTCGCTGTTGAAGCGCGGGTGGAACGAGAATGCCAGCCGCAAGTCTGCCATGCTCGCGTGCGCACTAGCGGTGATGCCGGTTATGCTTGCCGCGCAAACCAGGCACCCATGGGTCGCGGTATCGCTGGTGGCGCTGGCTGCGGGCGCCCATCAGGGATGGTCGGCCAACATCTATACGCTCGCGTCGGATATGTTTCCGCGCGGCGCGGTCGCGTCGGTTGTGGGCTTTGGGACTTTGATGGGATCGATCGGCGGAATGATCATGTCGTACGGAGTGGGGGATATCTTGCAGCGTAAGGGTTCGTATCTTCTCGTTTTCGTGATTGCGGGAACGGCCTACCTTGTTGCCCTGGCGTTCGTGCATGCGCTGGTGCCACGACTGACTCGAGCGGAGCTTCCGTGCCGCTGAGAATTTTTGAGGATGCGGCTTCACTCGCGTGTGCCGCGGCAGAGCAAGCTGCGTCGACGATTCAGAAGACGATTGCGGAGCATGGTCGTTGCCGACTTGTCCTTGCCACGGGAAATTCGCAGATCGAATTTCTGAACGCACTGACCAGGATGGCTGACGTCGATTGGGCCAAGGTTGAGGCTTTTCACCTGGATGAGTACGTCGGGTTGGCAGTGACTCATCCCGCGAGCTTTCGGAAATTTCTGTTGGAAAGAGTGATTAAGAAGACTGGAATCCAAACATTTCATGCTATTGAGGGCGATTCTGACGACCTGTCGGCGGTGATTCGTACGATCTCGACTCGGCTGACGGCTGCGCCGATCGATTTGGCATTCGTGGGAATCGGAGAGAACGGGCACCTAGCGTTCAACGACCCGCCAGCAGACTTTGAAACTGAGGAGCCGTACCTCGTGGTTGAGCTGGATGAGAACTGCCGCCGGCAACAGGTTGGGGAGGGCTGGTTTTCCGACATTTCACAAGTGCCGAGGCGTGCCATCACAATGTCGCCGCGCCAGATCCTCAAAGCGCGCGAGATCATCACTGTTGTCCCGGATCTCCGGAAGGCGAAGGCGGTGAAGATGTGCCTTGAGGGAGAAATCCGTCCGGAGGCCCCGGCTTCGATTTTGAGAAGACATCCGAATGTGGCAACTTACCTGGACAACAGTTCTTCGTCGTTATTGAATCCGGCGTCGTGGAACGTGGAAAGACGGCGCAGTTGAGGGCGACTGTGCCGTGGAACGTAGACGTTGAGACACATCGTACAGATCAACTGACTGGATGACGAACTCACGTAAGCCTATCGCCTCGCTACGCTGGTGGATCGGTGGTCTTCTGTTCGCCTCGACCGTCATCAATTACATCGATCGTCAAACATTGTCACTCCTTGCCCCTTATCTCAAACTCGAATATCACTGGACAAACTCCGACTACGCGACTCTCGTCATTGCGTTCCGCGTGGCGTACACGATGGGCCAGAGCGCTTTTGGAAGGCTGATAGACCGCACGGGCACGCGGCGCGGCTTAACCCTGACCGTCTTCTTTTATTCGATGGTTTCGATGCTGACCTCACTCGCGCGCGGGTTCTACACGTTTGCGTGGTTTCGATTCCTTCTGGGTGCAGGAGAGTCGGCGAACTGGCCGGCAGCCACCAAAGCTGTATCCGAGTGGTTCCCCAAACGAGAGCGTGCTCTGGCGACTGCGTTATTCGATAGTGGGTCTTCGTTAGGTGGCGCAGTCGCTCCCCTAATTGTGTTCTGGATTTACAGCCGGTGGGGATGGCGTCCAGCGTTCGCAGTTCCGGGCGTTCTTGGTTTTTTGTGGCTTCTGGCGTGGAGGCGTCTTTACTACCTCCCGGAGGAGCACGAAGAAATTAGTGCCTCGGAGCGCGAGATGATTCTGGTGGACAGGCGCGACCGGAATGATCTTAGGCCAGAACCGCCTCGGCCGCGTTGGAGCGATCTCTTGAAATTGCCGCAAACATGGGGAACCATCATCGCAAAGGCTTTCAGCGACCCGGTCTTTTTCTTCATCGCGGACTGGTTTCCGATTTACCTGGGAGGAAAAGGCATCGAACTGAAAAGCAACTGGCTCACGGTGGGGATTCCTTTCATTGCTGCCGACGCCGGGAGTTTCTTTGCGGGCTGGTTCTCAGGCTATCTGATCCGCCGCGGGATCTCATTAGGCTGGGCGCGAAGAGTTCCGATCATTTGTGGGGGCCTCGGGATGACGCTGTTGATCTTCAGCATTTTTACAACCAATCCTCACGTCATTGCATTGCTGTTCGCGATCGTCACGTTTACCTACGCCGGCTTCACGATCATGGCGAATACGCTGCCGTCAGATTTGTTCGAAAGTGGTTCGGTCGCTTCGGTGAGCGGGTTGGGCGGGACTGGAACTGGAGTGGGAACCATACTCGCTACTGCGCTCATCGGCCACGTGTCCGACACGCGGCAGGCAACGGGTACTCATGCCTTCGACCCGATTGTGATCGTAGCCGGGATTATCCCGTTGATCGGAATGATCCTGACTCTGCTCTTGGTCAGGAATAACGAAGCGACGGAACGGGGCCTCGTGCGCCGAATCTGACGTTTCGGTACACTCGTGGGTCGTGCTGAGGGGGAGTTTGTGAAGATCACGGATGCAAAAGTATTCGTCTGCTCTCCGGGACGAAACTTCGTCACGCTCAAGATTTTCACCGATGAAGGGATTTATGGCCTGGGCGATGCGACGCTGAATGGACGTGAACTGGCGGTCGCTTCGTATCTGACCGATCACGTCATTCCTTGCCTGATCGGGCGCGATCCCGCGCAGACGGAAGACATCTGGCAGTACCTGTATCGCGGGGCGTACTGGCGCCGCGGGCCGGTGACCATGACGGCCATCGCAGCGGTCGATACTGCGCTCTGGGACATCAAGGGCAAGGCGCTGAACACGCCCGTGTACAACCTGCTCGGCGGGAAAAGCCGCACGGGCGTTCTGGTCTACGGCCACGCCAACGGTCGTAACATCGACGAAACCGTCGACGAAGTGGCGAAGTACAAGGAGCAGGGATATCTCGCGATCCGGGCGCAATCGGGCATTCCGGGGCTTGCTTCGACCTATGGCGTGGCCAAGGACAAGATGTTCTACGAGCCCGCCGAGAAGGGTTTGCCGCCAGAGAATCTTTGGTCGACTGAGAAATATCTGCTGCATGTGCCGAAGTTGTTTGAAGCTTTGCGTTTGAAGTTTGGCGACGATCTGCATCTGCTCCACGACGTGCATCACCGGCTGACTCCGATCGAGGCAGCGCGCCTGGGCAAGAGCCTCGAGCCGTACCATCTTTTCTGGCTGGAAGATGCGGTTGCGGCAGAATTGCAGGAGGGATTCCGCCTGATTCGCAAGCACACCACTACGCCGCTGGCCGTTGGCGAAGTCTTCAACTCGATTTGGGATACCCACGTCCTGATCAGCGAGCAGTTGATCGATTACATCCGCATGACAGTGGTTCATGGAGGCGGGCTGACGCATTTGAAGAAGATTGCGTCCTTGGCCGAGATTTATCACGTACGTACCGGCAGCCACGGAGCGACGGATCTTTCGCCTGTGGCCATGGCTGCGGCGTTGCATTTCGACATCTCCATCAGCAATTTCGGGATTCAGGAATACATGCGGCACACGCGGGAGACCGATGAAGTTTTTCCGCACGCATATTCATTCCATGCCGGGCATCTGTACCCGGGGGATGAGGCTGGTCTTGGCGTCGACTATGATGAGAATCTGGGCGCGAAATTTCCGTATGAGCGGTCTTATTTGCCGGTGAATCGCAAGCTTGATGGGACAATGTTCAACTGGTAAGTTTCTGGTCCCCGCAGCAAAAACACCCACGCCCCGCAAAGTCGGCCAGACGTGGGCACCCATGTGTGAGGTGACATGGCTTACTCGAAGCTGGATCTGGATGGGAAAGTCGCGGTCGTGGTGGGCGGCAGTTCGGGAATCGGCCGAACGCTTGCGCTCGGACTTGCGGAGGGCGGTGCGGATGTGGTTTCAAGCGCACGGCGCCAGGATCTCGTTAACAGTCTCGCCGACGAAATTGAAAAGCTCGGGCGCAAATCTCTGCGCGCCGCGTGTGATGTAAACGATCGCGGATCGCTCGAGAAACTGCTCGAGGCTTGTGTGGCGAAATTTGGAAGAGTAGATATTCTAGTGAACGCCGCCGGGATCACGAAGCGAGCGCCTACCCTCGATTATCCTGAAGAAACCTGGAACCGGATCATGGAAACAAATCTGACGGGCACGCTCCGCGCCTGCCAGGTATTCGGCCGGCACATGATCGAGCGGCGCTACGGGCGCATCATCAACATCGCTTCCATGGGATCTTTCCTGGCCCTTTTTGAAGTGGCCGCGTATAGCGCCAGCAAATCAGCGGTAGCTTCGCTGACAAAGTCACTGGCGATCGAGTGGGCCAAGCATGGCATCTGTGTGAATGCCATCGCCCCGGGCTACTTTCGAACGCCTCTCAGCGAGAAGCTGCTTGTGGGAACGGAACGCGGCCGGGAAGTCATCATGCGTACGCCGATGGATCGCTTCGGCGAACTTGAGGAACTGGTCGGGGCCGCGATTTTCCTCGCCTCCGACGCTGCGAGTTTCGTCACAGGAGTCATCCTGCCTGTGGATGGAGGCGTGCTTGCAAGCGCTGTGAACCGATAGGACGTGATAGAGAAGACTTTGGGGAGTTCTCGCCGTACGTCGGCGCAACCTCAGGCGCTAAAGCGCGGCTGCTTTTGACGACTTCGTGGTACGAGTGAACCCGTGCCCTTCCCTAAAACCTATTTTGACCGACCTTGAGTCGGGCTTAGCTCGCCTTCTTCTCACCCTTTGCCTGACGCGCGGAAGCGACCGCCTGCACTAACTCTCTCGCCGCCGAGGTGATTTTTTCCAGATTGCCCTCACGCAGAGCCGCGGCGTCGACCAGATCGGCGCCGACTCCCAGAGCGTAGGCCCCTGCGGCGATGAACTCGGCGGCGTTGCCGGCGTTCACTCCTCCTGTGGGAATGAGCTGGGCATGCGGGAAGGGAGCCTTAAGGGATTTCAGATACTTGGCGCCACCGACATTTCCGCAGGGGAAGATCTTCAAGAGCTTAGCGCCGTGTTCCTGGGCATTCATCAACTCAGTGGGAGTGAGCGCGCCGGGAATGGCCAGCCGATTGTGAACACGTGCCACGGAGAGGACCGAGGTGGCCAATCCCGGGCTTACCAGGAACTGAGCTCCGGCGCGCACGCAGGATTCGGCCTGCTCAGCGTTTGTGACGGTACCGGCGCCAATCAGGACATCCCCGCCACGCCGCTGCACGAGTTCACGGATTACAGAGATCGCATTCGGGACGGTCATCGTGATTTCAACGACCGGAATGCCTCCAGCGCAGATAGCTTCCACGGCACGGTTGGCTTCTTCCACCGATGAGGCGCGTACCACCGGGATGATTCCAATCTCGCCGACCCTGCGAACGACATCTTCGATGGTGAGTTCAGTGACTGGCATTGAAGCCTCGCTTTCGCGTCAACGCTCGATTCTGGCGGTGCGCGATGACATTGCCTGCAAAACCTCCGGGAGCGTCGCCATGGTCGTGTCGCCTGGCGTGGTCATGGCCAGTGCTCCATGGGCAGCGCCGCATTCGACCGACCACTGTGGGTCCTTGCCCGAAAGAAATCCGTAAACCAGCCCTGAGGCAAAGGAATCCCCGCCGCCGACCCGGTCGTAAATCTCAAGATCCTCGCGGGTGGGGGCTTCATAGAATTTTCCTTCGTGATAGCAGAGGGCTCCCCAATCATTGCGGCTGGCCGTCTTTGCATTTCGCAGGGTCGTCGCAATCACGGCCATCGACGGGTATTCCTTGACCACCGCTTCGATCATCTTCTTGAATCCTGCAGCCTCGAGGCTCGAGTGCTGATCGTCGAGGCCGGAAACCGAGAATCCCAATGCCGCCGTGAAGTCTTCCTCGTTGCCGAGCATCACATCGACGTAGGGTGCCAGGCGATGGTTCACTTCCTGCGCTTTTGCTTTCCCCCCAATCGACTTCCAGAGAGAAGCGCGATAATTCAGATCGTAGGAGACGATGGCGCCGCTCTGCTTGGCGGCCTGCATGGCCTCCAGCGCAACCAGAGGCGTGCTTTGCGATAGAGCGCAGAAAATTCCACCGGTATGGAACCAACGCACGCCATCTTTGGAGAAGATCTGTTGCCAATCGACCTGGCCGGGTTGTAGCTGGGATGCTGCCGTGTGTCCGCGGTCAGAGCAGCCCAAGGCAGCTCGCACGCCAAACCCTCGCTCGGTAAAGTTCAGGCCGTTGCGGACGGTGCGTCCTACTCCATCGTAAGGCACCCAGCGGACGTACCTCTGGGAAACTCCCCCCTGCAGCATGAGATCTTCCACCAGCCGTCCGACAGGGTTGTCGGCGAGCGCGGTGACGATGGCCGTGTCTAATCCGAAACAGCGGCGCAGTCCGCGGGCCACATTGTATTCACCTCCGCCCTCCCATACACGAAAGTGGCGCGTGGTCGAAATGCGTTCGTCGCCGGGGTCAAGCCGGAGCATGACCTCACCCAGACTGACCAGATCCCACCTGCACTGCTGTTTTGGCTTGATGTTCAGGTTTGCCATGAAATCGACGCTGCAGTCCTAAACCCTGTCGCGAGCCCTAGAGACGGCCGTGGCGCGACCGTGAGTATGAAATCGCAGCGATTCTAAATGATTTGCAACCTCTCCTCCGGAAATTTGATGTACGATGGCGCGAGCTAGGCCGGCACGAATCGGGAAACCGCATGGCTCCGATCACATCTCCCAACTTGCCCGGGAGGGTGGCTTTCTGTTAAAAGGGAACCTATCGAACGGCTTCTTCGTCGACGCTACTTCTACTTGGGGAAGAATTAACGAGGCAACCGCCTCTTAGCTGTCCGTATCGAAGCGGACACTCAACCAACTTCATTGAGTCGGCGATCAACAATCGCAGGACTCTGGGCCCCTAGCCAAGCGTTGGAGTTTGGATGCGGTTTTGTAGCACAGCTGAAGGTCGCGGGAGAACTGTTCTTCTCGGAGTCTCCGCCGGACCGCTGCGCATCCAACCGGGCTGCTTCCCAAACTGTCCTGGAAGCGTCACACCCCAAATGAACTGCACTTTACCGTCCGCAGTCGGAGGAATCCATGGCGACGAATCTTATCCACATTGAGAATGATGCCGAAATCAAGCAGCGTCTTGAAGCCGAACGCGCCCGTCTGCGCCAGATTGCGGGACTCGATCAGCCCAAGCATTTTCATCGTCCCGTAGAGCGCGCCTTCACGGCGGAGCAGCGCCCTCATACCACGATTCTTTTCGGAGGCTTCACATGGAAGCACGAAGATTTGATCCGCGCCGTCTTTCAGGGCTGCGGCTATCGATGCGAGAAGCTTCCCGTGCCTGACGTGCCGGCATTTCAGACCGGAAAGGAATTCGGAAACAACGGACAATGCAATCCGACGTACTTTACCGTCGGCAATCTGGTGCAGTATCTGCAGTTCCTCGAAAAAGAGGGACTTACGCGCGAGCAGATTCTTGATAACTATGTCTTCTTCACGGCAGGTTCCTGCGGACCGTGCCGATTTGGCATGTATGAGGCCGAGTACCGGTTCGCGTTGAAGAATGCGGGCTTCGACGGATTCCGCGTGCTTCTGTTCAAAGATAGCGACGGCATCAAGGCCGCTTCCGGTGAGCCTGGCCTGAAGTTCTCGATCGATTTCGGCTTCGGCATGCTCAATGCCATGCACCTCGGCGATGTCATCAACGATCTGATCTACCAGATTCGTCCCTACGAGGTAAACAAGGGCGAGACCGATCGCGTGTTCCGCGAGATGGTCGATGGACTCTGCGAGGACCTGAAAGATCGCAAATCGTTCGAGATCGAGCAGAGCGGACCAAACTGGCTGAAGCCCAAGGTCAAGAGCAACAAGATCCTGCGCAACACGTGCAACGTGTTCGGCAAATGGCATGAGCACATGTGGGGCAAGGATTACCTCAACGCTCTGAAGAGTGCCCGCGAGAAGATGGACTCCATCGAGGTCGATCGCACCCGCGTGAAGCCTCTGGTGAAGATAACCGGCGAATTCTGGGCGCAGCTCACGGAGGGTGACGGCAACTTCCACATGTTCGAATTCCTCGAGCGAGAGGGAGCGCAAGTGCTCGTGGAGCCGATCGCGACCTGGGTTGCCTACCTGATGTATCAGGCGAAGGCGCATGCCATCGCGAAGTGGCCGGTGAACCGTCCCCATCACGATCCGAAGTGGCATGAATTCAAGAAGCAGTTCGCCAATTACATCGGGCTCCGGAAAAAGCTCTGGGGCATCGGTTTCGGAGAGATGATGTGGAGCTACTTCTATCACCGCACCGCGAAGAACATGGGCGGCATCACGCATCATCTCGCGCCGCAAAAAGAGCTGGCCGATCTGGCGCATCCTTTCTACAACCAGTTTGCCCGCGGCGGCGAGGGCCATCTCGAGGTGGGCAAGAACGTCTACTACACGATTCACAAGTTCTGCCACATGGTGCTTGCGCTGAAGCCCTTCGGGTGCATGCCTTCATCGCAGTCTGATGGCGTGCAGTCGGCAGTCATCAACAAGTTCAAGGACATGATCTTCCTGCCGATCGAGACTTCCGGCGAGGGTGAGGTCAACGCCCACAGCCGCGTGCAGATGGCACTTGGCGAAGCGAAGGTCAAGGCCAAGACCGAGTTCGAAGAGTGCCTGAAGTCGACCGGCAAGACGATGAGCGAGATTCGTGAGTACATCGACGAGCATCCGGAACTGAAGCGGCCCTTCTATCACGTACCGCACAAAGAAGGCGTGGCTGGAACCGCGGCCCAGTTCATTCTCCATGTGAGCGACCGCATCGATAAGGACACGCGGTTCTGGAAGAAGTCGCGAGTACGGGTAGAGGCGGCTCCAGCGGTGTCTGGCGACTAGTTCCTGGATTCATCAGTGAAATTCCCACTTCTGGCAGAGTCTGCCAGAAGTGGGCAGCCCGAGTTATTAGATTCGAAAATCAGAGGAATTCATGCACGATCATAAGGGCCCGCAGCTGATCCAGATTGCACCGCTCGCAACTCCTCCGCCGACCATTCAGCAGGTGCGGCATGCACATCACGCCCATGATCAGAAGACGAAGTTCTTTGTTGGGCTTGATGTCGGGTCGACCACGGTGAAGGCCGTGGTGGTCGACGCTGAGAGCGACAAGGTTCTTTGGCAGGACTACCAGCGTCACGAGACCAAGCAGCCCGAGAAGACGCTCGAGTTCCTGAAGCGGATGGAAGCGGATGCGGGCATCAACCGCCACAACACCCGGATGTTCATGACCGGCTCGGGAGGGAACGGAATTGCGGATCAGATCGGCGCAAAGTTCGTGCAGGAAGTTACTGCCGTATCTCTCGCTGTCGAGAAGCTTCACCCCGAAGTGTATTCAGTAATCGAACTTGGCGGGCAGGATGCGAAGATCATCGTCTTCAAGGATGATGAGGAAACTGGGCGCAAGAAGAAAATCCCTTCGATGAATGACAAGTGTGCCGGCGGCACGGGCGCGGTCATCGACAAGATCAATGCCAAGCTGAAAATTCCTACAGAAGAGTTGAGCCAGCAGAAGTATCACGGAATCAAGCTGCACAAAGTTGCTGGAAAATGCGGTGTTTTTGCGGAAACAGACATTAACGGGCTGCAGAAAGTCGGAACTCCGCCGGATGAATTGATGGCATCGCTATTCGAAGCCATCGTGCTGCAGAACCTGAGTGTGCTGACTCGCGGAAATACGCTGCGGCCGCATGTACTGCTGCTGGGCGGGCCGAACAGCTTTATCAAGGGAATGCGCGAGGCGTGGCAGGCGAATATCCCGCGCATGTGGCAGGAGCGCAAAGTTCAGATTCCGGATGGGGCGAAGCCGGAAGAGTTAATTAAAGTCCCGCAGAACGCACAGTACTTCGCGGCGCTCGGCGCCGTGGAGTTCGGACGGAGCGAGGAAGACTGCATTGGGTGTTATGCCGGGTACGAGCGGCTCATCCATTACATCGACTTCGGCCGCCAGGAAGAGAAGGCAAAATCAGGCGGTAAGGGACTGGTTGAAGAGCCCCGCGAGTTGGACGTTTTCAAAGAGGCTTACAAGCGGAAGACGTTCACGCCTGCAGTTTTCCAGAAGGGTTCGACGGTTGCTGGGTTCATTGGCGTGGATGGCGGGTCGACTTCTACCAAGGCCGTGCTGCTCGACGAGAACGGGACCATTCTCTGCAAATCGTACCAGCTCTCCAACGGAAACCCGATCCAGGACACGATTGACATGTTCGAGAACCTGCGCGCGCAGGTCGAAGGTCAGAACGCCAAACTTGAAGTGTTGGGCGTCGCGACCACGGGCTATGCGAAAGACATTCTCAAGGACGTCCTTAAAGCCGACGTGGCGCTGGTTGAGACCGTCGCGCACACAGAATCTGCGTTGAAGTTCTACGAAGATCCGCACGTGATTGTCGATGTGGGCGGGCAGGATATCAAGATCATCATCCTGCATAACGGACGCGTGAAGGATTTCAAGCTGAACACGCAGTGCTCGGCGGGGAACGGATATTTCCTGCAATCGACGGCTGAAGGCTTTGGGCTAAGCGTCAATCAGTACGCGGATCTGGCTTTTTCGGCGCAGGCCATGCCCGTGTTCGGTTACGGCTGCGCTGTTTTCATGCAGTCGGATATTGTGAACTTCCAGCGCCAGGGATGGCGCGCGGAAGAGATTCTTGCAGGACTTGCCGCGGTGCTGCCGAAGAATGTGTTCTTGTATGTGGCCAGCATTCCGAACCTGGCCGCTCTGGGCTCGCGTTTCGTTCTGCAAGGCGGCACGCAGAACAATCTTGCCGTGGTGAAGGCCGAGGTCGATTTCATCCGCAACAGCTTCCGTGCGACCGGCAAGCAGCCGGAAATCATCGTGCATGAGCACTGCGGGGAGTCAGGCGCGATCGGAGCGGCTCAGGAATCGCTGCGCTTATGGCGAAACGGCCAGCAGACTACTTTTGTCGGACTCGATGCGGTGCGGAAGATCGAATACCGGACTACGCGCAACGAAGAAACGCGCTGCCATTTCTGCAAGAACGACTGCTTGCGCACGTTTATCGATATTCGCACGCAACCAAAGAACGATCTCAGCTTTGTGCCCATTGAGAAGGTCACCAAAGTTCCGCTGATGCATGGCGAGCAGCGTCTGATCATCGCCACTTGCGAAAAGGGCACAGTGGAAGATATCAACGACATGAAGGACATCAAGGCGGGTCTCGACGCCATTCGAGCGCAGCATCCGAATTTTGTCGATTACGCTTCAAAGGAAGTCTTCCGTCCGACGAACGCCAAGAGCGTGGCCGATCCGCTACCCACGAAGGGCTGGGCCGGCTGGAAGAAGGGCGATAAGGAACGCCATGCCTTGATGGAAAGTCGCGCGAAAATGCGCGTCGGCATCCCGCGCGTGTTGAACATCTATACGTATGCGCCGTTGTTCAACGCATACTTTGAGAGCCTGGGTGTGCAGCCGGAGAACATCATTTATTCCGACTACACCAGTTCTGAGCTGTATCGCGCCGGTGCGAGCCGCGGGGCGATTGATCCCTGCTTCCCGGCGAAGATCGGCATCTCGCACGTCTACAACCTGATTCAGGAAAAGCACCGAAAAAAGCCGTTGAACGCGATCTTCTTCCCGATGTACGACGTGCTGCATTCGTCGTTGGTGAAGATTGTCGGAGCGAATGCCTGCCCGACGGTGACAGCCACTCCGGAAACGGTGAAGGCTGCGTTCACGAAGGAAAACGATGTTTTTGCCGAGCACAACGTAAAGTACATCGATCCGGTGCTGAATTTTTCCGACCGCAAGCTGTTCGCGCACCAGATGCTGCAAGCGTGGCAGCCGGTTCTGGGACTCTCGATGGAAGAAAACGACCGTGCGATCGAAGCGGGATTTGCGGCTCTGAAGGAATACGAAACCAACATCCGCCGTCGCGCGCGGCAGGTGCTGGATCAACTCGAGCGCGAGGACCGCATCGGCATTGTTATGCTGGGGCGCCCGTATCATCATGATCCCGGACTCAACCACGAGATTCTTGATGAGTTCCAGAAACTCGGGTATCCGATCTTCTCGCAGAACACACTTCCATTGGACGAGGACCTACTGGAGCGCCTGTTCGGCGAGGAAGTCCGTGCGGGAGTGATCAGCAGCCCACTCGACATTACCGATGCGTGGAAAAATTCGTACTCCTGCAGCACAAACCACAAAGTGTGGGCGGCGAAGTTTACCGCGCGCCACCCGAACCTGGTCGCGCTGGAGATTTCCAGCTTCAAGTGCGGCCACGACGCGCCGATTTACGGCGTAATCGAGGGTATTATCGAGCAATCAGGCACGCCCTATTTCTGCTTCAAGGATCTCGATGAAAACAAGCCCACGGGCTCGATCAGGATCCGCGTAGAAACGATTGATTACTTCCTGCGACGCTATCGAGAGGAAGTCATTCGCAAACGCAAAGCTGAGCACGACATTGAAGCGCAGCTCGCCGCCCTCGAAGCGCAACTGCGGGGCGAGAAATTCGATTCTGCTGTGTTGACTCAGCAGATGGAGCCCGAAGCGCAAGGAATGGCAGCAGACTAGCCTGCTTAAATACTCCACATTTCATTCGGTGTCGTAGTGTGTCCCGCATCACGGATGCCCAATCTTTCTCGGCGTCAAATTCTCGCATCAATATCTTCCTGCAACTGGACTCGGGTGGCCAAAGTCTAACCCGGAAGCGCATGACGAGTAGAGCAAGGATCTTCAAGGACTGATTGGAAGCCCCGAGTGTCAAAAGAGGCGCGGCGTTCAGCAGTGTCTTAGCTTTCTCGACTCGCCGCCAACAATTCGTTGGTTCTCCGGATCAATTCAGATCGTTCGAGATCCCGGTACTGCTTCGGAAGGAGACTCTTGCTCGTGCACTCCAGGACTGCAACCAAATTCTGCAGGTCGATCTCGGTCGGATAATACGGTGGGATGAAATCGTCGAGAGCTGCTTCAAGATCCTGGGCATCGACGGCGGACTTGTTCTGCAAGCTGCTGCGCATGTGACTTCGCACTAACACCGCTTCGATATCTGCTCCCGACAAACTTCCAGCACGATCGAGGAAGAACTTCTCGATCTCGGCCGGGAACGCCTTCATGCCGACCTTCCGTAGCATGGCACGCAGCAGCGCGAGACGCTCTTCCGGTGTGTCGGGATAGAACAACGCAATGTGTTCTTCGGCGCGTCCCTGCCGCTTGAGGTCAACAGGGAGAAGATCTGGCCGGCAGGTCAAGAGGAACCAGATCACTTTCCCGCGGTATTCGGTATTGCCCATGAATTGGGCGATCTGGGCAAACACTCGATTGCCTACGCCGCTGTCGCCTGAGTTGGAACGATCGCCGAGCTGCGCGTCAGCCTCGTCGACAATTACGGCGATGGGGCTCATCGCCTTTAACAGGTTCAATACACGCTCCAAATTTCCCTCGGTAACGCCCTGCCACATGCTGCGGAAATTCTTGAGAGTCACAGCCGGAATGCCGACTTCACCGGCGAAGCACGTCGTAATGAATGTCTTGCCCGTTCCGACCGGCCCGCAGATCACATAGCCCATCGGCAAGACCTCGGTATTGCCGGCCCGAATCGCGGATGCCGCGTCTTGCAGTTTGCGCTTCGCCTGATCGTTGCCCGCCACAAAGGAAAGATCAAACCGGCTCTGCACGAATTCCAGCAACCCGCCGGACTCCGCCTCGATCAGATCTTTTTTCTTCTGCGACAAAAACTTCAGCGTGAGGGGTTGCTTGTTCTCTACCGCATGAGAAATGAGCCCCTGCAGTTGAACCCTCTTGAGCCCGGCACCCAGCTTTGCCAGGGATTCGTCGTTTACTTCGGACCCGGGGGGCAGTTCTCGGGACTTCAGTTGTGCACGAATGAAGTCCAGTCGTTCCGCGTAATCGGGTAAGGGAATGGCAATGGATGCTACCCCGGGATGCTGCACGATGCCCTGGTTCAACTCAATCTGGTTTTCTGAAATCAGGCAGACTGTCACATCGGCAGCTAAAAACGCGGCATTGCGCGCCCAGCGCTTGAGAATGACCAGCGAGTTGCGATCCTCAGCCGACATGGAAGATACGTCGCCGGCTGGGGCTATCGTCTCGGCAAAATCAATGACCAGGCCAATCTTCTTTCCGTCGGCAATGCGCAGGCGCAGATAGTTGTCGAGCAGGTTCAACACCGCATCCGGGTTGCGCGGCAGTCCTCCCTGGGCAAAATTCGTGCCGTGGAAACTGTCATAGCCCTCGAGCGCACGACGGAAGTCCGCTTGCGTCGCGGGATTTCCGAAACTTAATCCACCGCGATCGTAGTGCAAGATTAAGTCACGCTGGCCGAACAGACCGCGGGAGAGAAAATCTTCGAGCGAGAGGAAACTGGTAGGGCCCTCCTGCGTGTGCAAGGGCACCAGATCGCGCACGTTGCCATAAAGCACAAACACTGCGTATGAGCGCGAGTAATACTTCTCTGAAAGTTCGCGCGCCCATTCGGGCAGCGCATCAAGATACTTTCCGGTTTTTGTGGGGCTGTCTGGCATTTAGTTCTGAATACGCACGCGATTTGGGCCGGAGGATGTTGCAGTGTCATCCAGCGACATCAGCCCGTTCAAGTCCGGCGACATGTCGGCGAAGATGGTCTCCACCTGCTGCACCGTCTGTTCGGTCTGCTCGACGTCATGAACCAGGCTGTCGAGACGGTCGCTCACTTGTTGGGGATCGCGCATGGTGACCGACTGATCGCGGACCAGCAGGAGCACGTCCTCGACCGCCGCAATCTGGGCATCCACGACCTTGGTGTTTTCGGCGATCTTATCGAACTTTTCGAGGCGCTTGTTCAAGATCTCGATGCGCTTCTGATTGATCTCCTGCACCCGTTGTGGTTCGCTGCTCAGGTTCTTCTGCAACAAAGCGATCTCGCGCTTGATTTCATCGCGCCCGGTGCTTTTCAAATATTGTTGCTGCTGCGCGGCGGCCACCAACAGCCGGGCGTAGCCGCTCAGCAGTCCCTGCAAACTGGTATCGATCTGCTGCAGAAAAATCTGCGATTGAGCGGAGAATTGGGCGAAGTTTGCCCGGATCGAGCCGCAGATTTGCACGCAATGCGTGTACCGGCTTTGCAACTCCGGAGACAGGTTCCGCAGCATCTCATTGAGCTTCTGCTGGTGCTTCAATTGCTCATCGGCGAGTTGCCAGGACCTGACAAGCCGGCGAAATCGGGAGCTCTGCGGCACAATCGCGAGGTACATCAACTCAAGGCCGGCAGCAAGGAGAAGCGGCAATGCACTGGTACTAATAATCGCAAATGCCGCGGCTCCAACCAGCGAGATCCAGTTGTACTGCCAGTGAAAGGCAGCCTTGACGTAATTGGTCGGGTCGACCGGAGGCTGCGTCGGCTGATCCTGGGGACCGGGGAGAGGCATTTAGACACTCACCCGCACCTGCCCGTTCCCAGGCGCTTTCCGCAGCCGGCCGAGAACGTAGTTCTGCAGATCATGAAATTCATTGCGCTGCTTCAAGCTTAAATCGCGGGGGCGGTCAAACGGAACCTGCACGTCTTCGACGATGGTTCCCGGGTGCGCACTCATGATAAAAATCCGGTCCGCCAGGTAAATCGCTTCCTCCACATCATGGGTCACAAACAGGATTGTGCTAGCTGTCTCGTCCCATACCTTGAGCAGTAGCTGCTGCATCTCGCTGCGCGTTTGCGCGTCCAAGGCGCCGAAGGGTTCGTCCATCAGGATCACCGAGGGACGCAGCGCCAGCGTACGCGCAATGGCAACCCGCTGCTGCATACCACCCGAAAGCGTTTCGGGATAGGCGTTCTCAAACCCGCTGAGTCCAATTGCATCGATCAACTGCGCCACGGTTTGCTTTCGTTTTTCTTCCGGAACGCCGTTGATTTTCAGGCCGTACGCTATGTTACCAGCCACGGTGAGCCAGGGGAACGAGGTGTATTTCTGGAACACCATGCCACGGTCTTTGCCAGGCCCGTTGACAGGCTCTTCGTTTACAAGGACTTCACCCGCGTCGGCGCAGTCCAGGCCTGCAATCAAGCGCAAAAGGGTGGACTTGCCGCAACCCGACGGACCCAGCAAAACCCTGAACTCCCCGATGTCGCGCCCGGCCGACGAATATGCATCCTCGATCTCAAAATTAATGTTCTCGAGCGCATTAACGGTTTTTCCGTCAGCCGAGGGAAATGTGCGGCTAACATTCCGGATGGTGATCTTGGCCTTCTTATGCTCCATGCTTCGCCGCCTTTAGATGCGCCGTGGCGCTCGGCACGGCTGCACTAGCACCCGCTAAAGCCGCAGTCGTTTTGCGCCAAGGGAACAGCTTGCGCTCAAGGAACGTCAGCAGGAACCGGAACAAAAACGCGGCGATGCCGATGGCAATGATCCCCGCGTAAACGCGCTCGAAATCCAGAACTTTACGGGCTGCCTCTACCATGTAACCTACGCCTTTTCGGGCATTCACCATTTCGGCAAGGATCACGTACGTCCACCCGATGTCATAGAGAATGCGGAAGGATGCAAAGATGGAAGGGAAGCAGGCTCGGAAGATCAGCCACAAAGCATGTCGCTTCTTCGCGCCGAGTGTGTACGCCGTCTCCAGCAAAGCGTTATCCACGCGGTTCGCTTCTTCCACTACCACTGCGAGCAGGTAGAAGAACATTCCGAACCACAGAAACGCGACCTTCATGGTCTCGTCCATGCCAAACAGCGCGATGAACGCGGGAAGGAACGCGGTCAGAGGCATGGCACGCATGGGGGCGGCTACGGGATTGATCAACTCGAAGAGCCAGCGAAAACTGGCCATCAGGATACCCAGCGGAATCGCCACCACCGCGCACCACAAGAATGCCTGGGCGATTCGCCACCAGCTCTGAAAGACGTTGCCGAGCAGATCGTATTCCGTCCACAGGCGCGCGAACGCGCGGATCACGCCCATGGGCTTCGGCAGTGAGAAGGGCGGCAGGATCTCCCAGTGCGTAAGCACAATCCACAGCGCGACCAGGAAACCCCAACTGACAAAAGCGAGGGTCCATCGGACCCTCGGCGTAACTTCCTTGCGAATACTGAGCCACTCACTCATAGGAACTTTTCCAGCACCATGACTGCAGAAAACAACGGCCGCCCTCAGAGGCTAAAGCCCAGATCTTTTTGTGGGGCCGGGTCCCACGGCTGAAGCCGTGCCCTTCCCAGAACCGTTGTTCCGCGTCCCTGGAAGATCGCTCAACCACCTTCAGCTGGGGTTGGCGTAGACCTTGATGTCGGTGCGACGATTCTTCTCCCGGCCCTCCGGTGTCGCGTTGCTGTCGATCGGCTTATCCGGTCCATTCCCCGCAGTTCGAAGGCGTGTCCCCGGGAATCCATACTTCTGCTCGAGATAGTTTCTGACCTCGTCGGCTCGCGCATGGGACAACTGGATGTTGTAGGGTCGCGACCCAGTCGAGTCGGTGTTGCCTTCGATATCCACAACGGTGTTTTCGTAAGCCCGCATGGTTCCTGCGAGTTCATCCACAATAGCGCGCGAATCCATGCTCATTTTCGAGGAATTCGGTTCGAAGTAAATCGACCGATGCTGCGTCGCGATCGGAGTCGCGCCCTTTGCCGGTTCCTTGTACTCGATTGGGGTCTCGGTCGAGGCCATCGAGAAATTATCGGCCAGCTTCTCGATGTACCGGCGATCCAGACTGTCTTCCGGATTGAACCTCTGCTTGGTGATTCTGAGCTCGTGATACATATCCTGCGCCATGCTCAGAATGTTGTCATAGTCAGGGTTCGATCCAGCCGATCCCATGAAGGCGCGATTGTCGGCATAGTCCGCAAGCTTCACGCCACCGAGCATCGTTTTCGCCAGGTCGGCGGGGATGTTGAAGTCTTTCACCGTGCCAATCAGGTTGTAGGCGCGCTCGGGCTGCTGCTTGATGAACTCAACTCCCTCGAGCCAGCCCCGGGAGAATTTCAGCAGGGTCTCCGGATGCTTGGCGGAGAAACTGTCGCTGACCACGAGAATGTCAGCGATGAGCCGATTCGCAACCTTCGTGTCATAAATCTTCTTGGCTCCTGGCCGCTTCGCAACGGCATCGCTCATGTCGGGATCCCACGCGACCGCGGCGTCGACCTTTTCCTGTGCGAACAATGTCGCCGGCTCGATGCCATCCTTGGTATGAACCGCTTTATTGAAGATCTCGTTGCGTTGATCCGTGCTCAGTCCGGAAGCCTTTAGGCCGTTGTAAAGCAGAAAATGCGACGGTGTGTAAGGGGCAAACGCGACCGTCTTTCCGGCCAGATCTTCAATGCTATTGATTCCTTGCTTGCCGATCACGCCATCGGCCCCGCGCGACCAGTCGACCATCAGGAAGGCATGGGACCCGAATCCTTTCTCCTTGAACTGGGCGTAATCTTTGGCGTACACGTCGGCCGTGGTCAGCATCACGTCGACATTGTTAGTGGCGAGAGCCGCCGCACCTTCCGTCCAGTCGTCGATGATTTTGAAGCTGACCTTCAAACCTTTCTTGCCGAAGATCGAGTCGGGTTGTGTATCAAGCCCGCCGTTGGCGACCAAACCTCCGACACACCCAACCCACACGTTCACACGCACGCGTACCTCGGCGTCACTGCTCGACGAGGAAGCCGGTATGAGAAGGGGCTTTGACGCGTCAATCGTTTCGCCGCTGGCCGACGCACTTTTGCCGCCAGGGACGAACTTGCCGAGATCGATCAGGCCATACCGATTCAGACTGTAGCCGACAATGGCCGCACCAATTATGAAAATAAGAACCCAACCACCTCTTTCAATTTTGACCGCCATAACCTCCCTCCCTCCGTTCGCACGCTAATAATCCAAGGGGCACTACCACAGCAGAACCTTAAGCCGTTTTCTGTGGCTCCTTTGTGCCAATTGTCTTTTCGGCTCCGGCAGCCGCATCGGGAGCCGCAAGACCCATTTCGATCTTGAACTGCTTGACCAGTTCACTGGCCTGGATTTTTTCCGCCTCGTCTTCGATCTTTACTTTCTGATGATCTACGTTGCTCATGGCCATATCCATGCGCGCTTCGTTAACCGCGGTCATCTCCTCGATCTTGCGCACCATCTCGTCGTGCGTCTGGCTGATGCCGGCGACCTCAAACTGCTCCATGGCATCGGCAACCTTCTTCTGCCACTGGGCCCGGCGATAGTCGGCGATGGCGTTCAGCGCCTCCTGCGTCTTGCGCTCCTTCTCACGCATGAAGGCTTGCTTGACGCTCATCGCCTTGTCAAAAGCGGCGCGAGCCGTTTGCAGCTGTCCCTGGGTCCGTGCCAGCGCGCCTTTGAGTTGCTCGAGTTGGGTCGCGAATGCTCCGGCAAGGTCGTCCCGATTGGCTTGAATCGATGCCTTCACCTTGGCAGTAAGGTTCGCCATGTCGGCCTTGTATTTCGCCTCTTCCTTCTCGAGCAGCGTAACGTTGGCCTTTACCATGGCGATGCTCTCGTTCATGCGAGGCACCTGATCGTTCATGTCGCGGATGTTCTGTTGCAGGATCAGTTCTGGATCCTCCGCCACCGAGATGAAGAAACCGACAAACGACCGAATCATTCTGCTAAGACGTTGCCACATAGAAGGCCTCCTGCCTTATGAACGCTGGGTTGCTTTCGACGGAGGCGGAACGGCATTCACGTCTCCGGTAGTAATCGGGTTTTCCGTGACGAAATAGCCGACAGCCTCGGCAATCTTCTTTTCTTCCTGCTGCTTCTTCAGCCGCCAACCCGTGAACCGCTCTTTCTCGCGCGAGATCTCGTCATTGTTGGCCTGGATCTTCGCCCGCTGCTCCGTCACATACTTGTCGATCTGCGCCTGGATGTCGCTGTTCTCTTTCGACTTGCGATTCTCCAACTCCTCGACGGCGCGTTGCTGCACGCGCTCATACGTATCCAGCGCACGATCGCGGCGAATGGCATCCTGGATAACCTCCTTGATCTCGACCCCGGCTGCATCCAATGCCACCAGGATTGACGACTTCCTCACATCGGAGGGAAGGGTTCGGATGTGGTCGCTCTCGAGCATCTGGGCGACCTTGAGGATGGAATATCCTTTGGAGGCCGGGGGAATCTCAGCTGCCTTGTAAATTTCTTCAAACGAAGTCGGATCGGAAACGGGAGTGGTGAACTTAGGTTCCTGTGAGATCGTTGCCGCTATTTCGGCAACGCTTTGTGCCGCCGATTTCGATCCGGCAGGTGTGGCCGGAGCATTCTGGGCTTGCTGAGCAGCGTCATCGTCGATGGAAACGATGTAGTTGTACCACTTCTTCGACATTGGGCCTCCTCTCGGCGGGTTTGCCGGATCAGCCAATGACTAGCGGATCGTTCATTCTTGCGGACCCTGAAAGGTAATTCCCGACCCTCAGGTTGTCAATTATTTTCATATACTTCGGAATCCCTGCAATCACCGGACTTTGACCTGGTTTCGAATCCCAATCCGCATCGTCAACCGCTCGAACAACGATCACTGTAATCGATGCCGGCGAGGTCATCAATTCAGCTAGAATGAGCGTCTTTACTGTTCAATTTGAACGCATGTTTGAACGATACCGATTGCTTGGAGTGTGGAGTGCCTGAAGACGATGTCGCCTCTGTGATCAGCCGGGTAGTCGAAGCCAAGGCGGAGTACGATGTCCGCTTGCTGGCACAACAACTCGGGACCAACTACCGCTCGCTGATGTACTGGCTCCGCGGCGAACGCCACCTTCCAGCCCATCTGCTGCCTCAGCTTTGTGTCCTGCTCAACAACTACGAAGCACTGGACCTGCTGGAACGCCAGGCTGGACGCGTCGCGTTTAAATTGCCCCAGCTCGACGTGAATCTCGGAAAGGAGTTAATCGCGGTTTCAAACCTGATCCGAGAGGTAGGAGAAGCGCTCGAAAGCGTTGGAGAGACCCTGGCCGACGGGGTGGTGGAGGAGAAAGAACTGCGCACTACGATCCCGAAGCTGGAAGCCGTGATCCGCGAATGTGCCTCGCTGAAATATCTGCTGGAAGAATTGTTCGCACAAAGAAAAAAGAAGAAGAACCGCTGATTCATCCCGGCTCTGCAAGCCATCGTGGAATGGTCTTTGGTGGCACGATCAGTCTGTCGCCGGTTTTGGCTGTTGCTGCTGGACAGAGGCCCATTTTGCGTGTTCCTGCGAAACGATGGATTCGACTCTGTCTGCCAGCAGTGCGTACGGGTTGGGGGAGCCCACGTAAGGTCCAGCCTTGGCCAGATACACGTATTTCTCGTGCTTCAGTGACTCGCAGGTGGAACGGTAAGTAATCCAGTTCTGCTCGTACTGATTGAGATGCAACAAACCTTCCAGGACGGTAATAAGTACCCCGAGTCCGCCGGTTATCCACGTCGACTGCTGAAAATGAAAAGCCGAGATGAAGGGAATCAACGCGGCTGCCCCGATTTCTATAATCTTGATCCGTTTAAAAGTTCGCTGGTTGCTTATGCTTTTCCGGTCATACCAGCCGATTTGGTCTTCTAGCCGTTCCATGATCGGATCGGGCGTGGGCGCGACGGTCGCTTGACTATTCATGGCTGCAGATTCTAATCCTCAAGGCAGGTGGAGGGAACGACTTTCGATAACTGTGCGGAACCGTCAAAAGGCAGACCGCCGGGCCTTCCGCTTGTACGATGAAAATCGTATCGCCTGCGAGAGACACTCTAGTCCTTGACTAAGGAGAAGTTGACGGTGACGTGGGTTTCAATGGGGACCGGCTTGCCATCGACCACGTAGGGTTTATATCGCCACTGTTTCACCGCGTCGATAGCTGCTGGAACCAGCATGGGGTGCCCGCTTAAGGCTGTCAGCCTCTCGACCGTTCCGTCTCTCGAAATAATGGCATCAAGAACCACCTCACCTTGAATGCGAGCTTGCCTGGCGAGCGGAGGATACACGGGTACCACTTTGGTGAGAAGAAGAGCCTGGGAAATCGGCGCCGACAGCGCAACCGCCTCTCGTTTTGATGCGGACACCCTGCAGCATATCCGTCGAGAACTCGCTCTTTATGTTGGCCCAATCGCGGAATTTGTGCTGTCTCGCGCCGCACGCCTGAGCCGTTCAACCGACGAGCTTCTCGTCAAAGTGGCGGAAGAAATCGAATCGCCACAACAGCGCGAGGAATTTCTTCGCAAGATGAATTCGCCCGTATCATCCGACATCTCCCTTGCGGCAAGCGCACCGGCCCCAATGTCACGCTCGGGAAACACCCCACCAGTCGACGATATCGATGCCCATCTTTCCAAATTAGCCCCAGCAATTCGCTCCGGATTTCCTCCAACCTTTGGATGCGCTTTTCATGTTTCACTTTTTGCGGTCCGCTCAAACGCCTTTCCTTGACTACCGCTGTGATCTCTGCGATCTCGCGCCTTAACTCCGCAACGTGATCATAAGTCCGAACGGGAATCGCCATCGACTACCCCAGCAAATGAACGAAAGGACGTTTCTTGAATCTAGAACTTTTGTGACACCGATTGGAACTGCCAGGTTTAGTAGATTTCGGCAGAAATACAGAGAGACTCAAGAGCATCATCACCGCATCGCTCCCCAAAAGAACGGCAGGGGCGAATTAGATACCATAACGTTGACCAGAACCCGCTGCTTGTCGCCCATTGGGGCGGATTAGGAATTGTTTGTGCTCATCTCTTCTTCTCCCGGTTGGCAGCAGTCGGCGACCGGACGTAGGTGGTTTGCCGCGTGAAGCCCAGTTTTTCGAGCAGGCGCTCGCTGGGTTCCTTGTGACGGTTGTAGATGTTGCTGAGATATTGCTTGGACAAATCCAGTTCGGCTGCGAACTGGGTCAGCGTCTTGTCACCTTGGACGCGCTTCATGATGGCGATCAGTTCTTCGATGGTCGTCGCTTTGTATGCCATACTGGGATACAGTGTATCCCACCTGGGGATACGACGTCAAGTGAGGGACAGCGGTTCTGGTCGTCTCGGTCGCGACTTTAGCGCACAAGGACAGCACCAATCTTCCGCATGATCCGCTCAGTCCGCTGAATCGCAGCGGCTACGCAGTGCACCCTCAGCGTCACGCATTCTTGTTGTTTCTGTCTTCACTGAAATATATGACAATGACCGAACACAGCATCGCCGGATTCGAACGTGCGGGCCGAAACTAGCACATGTTTAGCACAGCTACACCTGTAAACCGCGTCGAATCAATACATGGCGGGTTCAGATGGCGGAAGCGAGTGGGGGTCGAACCCACCGATGACAGGAGTGCCTGCCATCCGCCGGTTTTGAAGGCCGTTAAACCGTTTCGACTTCGCGTAGATTCCAAAGACCTTACGAATTATTTTCACGCTGTTTCAGCCCCATTCCATCCTGAAATGCACGTTCCAGAAGGCCGTCCCGCACCTTCACATACGAGTTCACAGTGACAGCGAGGCTCGAATGGCGGAGCGCACGCATGATGGTGATGTCCGAGACTCCGCTCTCATGCATTGCAGTAGCCACGCCACGACGGAACGCATGGAAGCCACGCCACGCAACTCCGGCTCGCTTGAATGCCGGACAGATATGCTTCCTAGCGAAGTGGTCCAGCGTGTGGATGAACATGCGAGACTCTTCCAGCCAGCAGACATCCGCCATGCATTCTGCCTTGTACGCTTCGAGAATGCTGCGGAGTTCGGGAAGTACTGGCACCCAATTCTTGGAAGCCGGAGACTTCGTGTCATTCTCTATCCCGTTGAACACTGACCGTCTGACGTGGAGCTGGTCGCCGTTCCAATCGGGCCATCGCAATCCGGCAATCTCCGAACGGCGAAGGCCGCTGAACGCAGCGACAGCGACGATAGCGCGAGCCTGCAAGTTAGATTCGAGCTGTGCCAACACTGCGTTGACTTCGGTAAGAGTGTACGCAGCCGTCTGACGTGGAGACTTCAGTCCACTCGCCAACGTGCAATCGCGCACCGGATTCTCTCCGCTGTACAGACCTTTCTTCTTGGCCCAGCGGAAGATGCCGGATAAAAGTGCGCGAATATGACGAAGGCTCGTGATGCTCATCGAAGGATCAGCGATGGTGTCCAGCAAGTCCTGCACGCGAGCCGTGTCATAGTGGCGGATAGGCTTCGTGGCCAGCTTCTTGATGTGCCGCTCGAACATGCCTTTGTACTCGTTGTACGTGGAAGCGCGCACGGCTGCCTTAGCTTCCGGCAAGTATGAGCGCTCGATGAACGTGGCGAGGCTAACGGACCGCATCTCCTTGGGCGACGTAGAAGGCAGCTTGGCGAGGTATTCTCGCGCTGCCTTCTCCCGGTCCTTGTGCGTTGGGAAGTCCTTGACCTTTCCGAGATTGAACTGATACCGCGCTCCGTCAATCCAGATGCGGTAGTACAGGGTGGTCTTACCGCTCACCCAGAAGCTTCCTGTTCCATACGTTCGTGGCATTGTTTTCTCCTGTTAACTAAGTAGTACACAGCGCGGAGAATCATACTGGCGCGGCTTGGGCCGTCAAAGCGGTTTATTGAACCGGCTTGAGGGTGGGGGAGAGTGTGTGAATGGTGCGTTATCAACCCGAAGTGCAGACTGATTGTTAAAACTTCACGTATCGGGCTATGTTCTTTTCAGAGACTCCAACTTCCCGCGCTTTTCGCTGCCAGCGCGGACCATGTCCGGGTGTCTCCACAAGAGCATGGGCAATCTCGTGACGTATCACATCGCTAATTAAGCGCCAATCACCGAAATGAATAAGGTCACAGTCTAGAATGATGGATTGGATGTGGAATTGGCATTGACCCAAAACCCTTTCTCCTGATTCGAGAGATGGTATGGGCTCTATCGCAACAATCCAGCCTTCGAGTCTGTACTTCTCTAACAGCCTCCACGCATAGTTGTGCGCACGTTCTTCCATGTGGTCTCCTTTGGGAAGGCTCGCGTGGGGAGCGCGAGCCGTGGGGTTTAGTTGACAAGCGAATTCTCTGGAGCCAACTGAATATTTGCGCCGGCCACGTCTAGTGCGGCTTCGCACATGTCCAGGAAGTTCTGCATGGGCACGCCTATCAAATCGGCACGTTTTGCCGCGAGATAGATTGCTTGTTCGAGGTCAAAGACTTTCGAAGCCTCTACTTCTCGATTGATTCCGAGTCCGTGGTCCTCTTCACCTAGCATGATGGCCATCACGCACCCACCTTCTCAGCCTTCTTCGGCGCGAACAGGAAAGCTAGTTCGATGATGTCAGCGACGGCGCGGTATCGGTCCAGAACGTCGTAAATCGGTATGCCCGTCTCGTAGGCTGTTGCGAATGCATTCACAAATCTCTGGTCAAGTGACCAGTGGGCGCATTTGCGACAGAGAGGCTTAATAGCATGCTCAGCCACCGCAGGTTCTTTCTTGCAGTAGACACAAACCGGTGTTTTCTTCTTAGCCATTGCAGTCTCCTCGCGCCGTCGCGGAGGACGGCACCGTTGATGGTGGAATGTATAGAGATGGAACTGCCTGCGCGAGAGGAGATGCTCGGCTCGTTTACAGCAACGGGAGTACCGGCTTCCCGATTTGCAGGATGGCGTTGCGCCGTCCCGTTCGTATCGTAGGTGAGGCTGTGATTGGACCTATCCGCAGTCTACCGTCCTGCGGCAAAGTCAGGATGGCACGCAATCCGCAACAAGTCAATCCGGCACCTTCGTAACGGTTACCACGGCAGACGGTCTGGGATTCGGTCTGAGAACGCAATATTCAGCGGTAAGTCACGCAGTGTCTGGCCGGTTCGTGGGACCGTATCCACCGCTGAATTCACAACCTGCCCTTTGGTAGCATTGGTTGCGAGGTGACTATGAAAATCCTGTTACACGAAGGCACGGATACAACTGGCGCAATGGGTTGGTATGAGTGTATGACAGACCTAAAGCCGGGAATGACTATTTCAATTCCCGGTGGTCGAACGTTCGACATACAAGGCGTAATAAAGAACCAAACCGGCACTGGCGGAGAGCCGTTACAGCATTGGGCTGTATTCAGTGTTCGCTCGTCTGTTCCGGCAAACACTGTCGGAGTTATGCCGCTGGTGGTTTCTACAGAGTGTCAGACCGGAGATGGATTCAAACAGAAGTTCGCTTCTGCGTCACAGGCAGTGGGAGCCTATGACGAGTCGCTGAAAGGCATGGCAAGAACTATCGAACATATGAATAAAAGCGAACAACTGCACAAACAATCGCACGTTGCGCGAGTCGCATTTGATGAGCACCGATCAGGTTGCCGTCAATGCAGTAAGACCAACTAACAACGCACTTGGTTGGCCAGTCGGTGGGAGGAATGTAGATTGCGACGAATTGCGCTCACGATATTGAAGAAGGTTGCGAAGCAGGGCGAAGTCTCGCTTGGCGCAGCCATACGCATGGCGAAGCCGCGCTATAAGAGCCATCTCGATCAATACCCTCTCGCACTCCTGCTGGAAGAAGGTTATCTCGGTATGACGATGAATCACATACCTCCATCTGGCGCAGAAGGGATGCGGGAGTTCTCCTTGGCAACTACTCTTCATCTGTTCACCGTACCCAAGAATGCAGCGGGTGAAAGCCACTATCTTGGCATCATATCGTCCGGCGGCCTAAATCCAGATAACGAGCATGTGTTCTTGAAAGTGAAAGGAGCTCTCTACTTGGATGAACACGCACAACGATTCTGGGACCGGCTCTGGACGTTCATCCTTGGCTTTTCTGGTGGCTTGCTTCTTGCGCTCGCTGTACCGTCGATAAAAGGCGTCATGAAGCTGCATTGACGGTCTCAAGAACCGGAGCGTTCAGCACGCAATTGCTGCACTCTCATACATCCCAGACTGATTCACAGACTGATCGGTGCGCAGTGCAGCCTTGTAAAACCCAACATTGCACCTGCGTGTGCTTGGGCCCGAAGTGTTGCGTGTTGCGCTTCCTGACGCTAGACTCCGAACTGGAGAGCGAGATTAATGCCAGTCTTTATCAGTTATTCGCACGCTGACAAAACGTTCGTTGACAGGCTAGCCGCAAATCTCGTTAAGCATAGCGCTCATGTTTGGCTTGACCGGTGGGAACTCAACGTTGGGGATTCGATCCTGAACCATGTGCAAAAAGCGATACAGGACTCGGACGCATTACTTATTGTTCTTTCTAAGGCGTCGGTAGCTTCCGAATGGTGTAAGAAGGAACTGAGTGCTGGTCTCATGAGAGAACTAGATGAAAAAAGAGTTTTGGTGTTGCCGGTTCTAGTGGAAGACTGCGACATTCCCATTTTTTTGCGCGAGAAGATGTACGCCGATTTCACGGGAAAGTTTGCTGATGGTTTGAAGCCATTGGTCGAAGCGCTGGCCAAAGTAACAAATCCCGATCAGGGCAGGATCAAAACCGGAAATTCGACAATCGATTGGTCCGAAACCTGGGGATACGATAAGGGGGGTTTCTTGAATGTGGACTATGTCCTAGTCGAGACCTCAGCAGAAATGCCGATCACTCTTCTCGCGGAGATCATGGTAACGTGCAACGAAGAAGCAACCGATCGGTACAAAGATTATGAAAAGGCTGGCTTGGATTGGGCGGGACGACTTGTGATCGCCCAGGTTCTAGCCGAGTTTGCCGTAAAGCAGAAAATTGAGGTACTTCTACAAGATCAACGTCCAGTTGAAGCAAAGTTTCGCCTACAGGATGGTAGCAGCAACAAATCCTATGACATGATCGTTCGCTGTAGACGTATGGGCGAAGACAATGGAAAGGATCAGCTTGTGCATGCTGCAAATTACCTTCAGAAAGTGAGGGACTACCTGCGTCAAAGGGTCCGCAAACTTTCAGCCGAGGAGACTGCGCGATTAGTTCAGATCGCGGCTAACAGGTGACGTGGCTTCGCCCCAATCACTCGAAGAAATGAACAGGCAGAATCATCCTCACACAACATTCCGGTTATCGAAACCGGAGAGTTCTGCAATGCAACGCTGTGATCGCTCACATCGCAGACCGATTCACAGACCTATCGTGCAGACTAAACGCGTGAAGGGTTGTCAAAACTCCACACTTCATTGATGAGCGGCCCCATCGACTTTGCCCTGGCTTCGATGGATGCGACATCCCATTTGTCATACTTCTTTGCCAGCTCTTGAACCATTGCCAGCTCTGAGGTCTTATAGTTCTGGTCACGCTTGTTCGGATAACCTTTGCTCCTTGCTGCGGTGTTGAGCCGCTCCCCAAGCATGGTCAGGTTCCCGATGTGCCACAACATTGGCTCAAGTTCCTCCGGATGATCCCATTCTGTCGACGGTTTCTTCGGAAAGATGTGCTCTATATTGGCCTCGTCAATGCCCATTTCCTTGGTCTTCGTCTGCATGTGCTTAGCGATTCGATGCACAACGTATTTCGCCTCCTCAGGGTCAAGAATTAGCTTTTCTACGCTGGCCTTGATCTGGTCATCGCTGGGAGCATTCTTAACGAGCGTCTCCTTGACAAGACCCAGGGTTGCAGCGACGATGGTTGATTTTTCCTTCGGAGTCATTTTCTCGTTGATCGCTCCCATGCTCTTGCGAACGTCCCGCGCGAGCGCGTAGAAAATGTTCTCCATCCCGCTGGAGTCGAATCCGACAACTATGGAATACCTTGTCACGAAAACGAGGGTCCATTTCACGATGGCTTCGAGTTCTTGTTTCGAGAGACCGACAGAATAAGCAGACAGGAGAAGCGGCATGGACGAGTCTATCCGTAAGTCTCGCACCAACGTCTTGACATAAGTGGCCGCATCCCCAAGTTGCTCAGCGATGGCATTCCATAGCTCTAAGTAGCGCTCACACTCATTGGCACAGGCGCCAGCGAAGTCAACCGGGCTCATCTTCTTCTCTTCAATATGCGCTTTGAGTGCCGTAAACAAGTCAATACTCTTCAGGTCACCGTACTTCGACAACCACATGTGACGGATGAATCGATTGATGTCCTGCTTCCCCATTCCCTCGACCATGTCATCCCACAGGTCGCGGATTTGTTTTCGTGCTTCTGTTCCGTCAGCTCTTCCCATTAAATAGTTCAAAAGAAGGTCCGGCACCGACAGGCGAAGACCACGGTCGTTCAAGGTTTCGAAGATACGAAATGCATCTCGCTCTTCACCAACCAAGATGCTGGCCATAGTCAGGTTGTTTCTCACAGTCTGTCGAATGTCCTTGAGTTCCGCTAGCGCGTCAGCAGGATTCTTGGTTGCAATCTGAGTATTCACCGCCGCCGCTAGTATCTCCCGAGCCTTCTGGATATTCCGATGTGACCACAGTCGGGGTTTTCGATCCGTATTGCGAGGGTTTTGTTGGATCGTTTCGAGGAAAAACGTCTTGTCCAGCTCTCCCAACTCTAGGCTATATCCCCAATCTTCCT
>DATKAP010000082.1:0-9645 GCA_035577905.1 Binatia bacterium | reverse complement strand
AATAGATCCCGGCCGTGGCTTTCCCGATCATTTGCCACAAGCGCTGCAGCCGCTTCGTCCGTTAGATTTTCAATGCCTTGCTGAGTGCGAAAATGAAACTTCACCCAGCTGCGTTTGTTTTCGGCATTGATCATCGAGAACGTGTGGCTTCCGAAACCATGCATATGCCGGAAGGACCTGGGAATTCCACGGTCCGACATGACGATCGTGACCTGATGAAGCGCCTCCGGAAGAAGTGTCCAGAAGTCCCAATTATTCTGAGCGCTCCGAAGACCGGTCCGGGGGTCGCGCTTGATCGCGTGGTTGAGGTCGGGGAAACGCAAAGGATCGCGGAAGAAAAAGACAGGAGTATTATTCCCGACGATGTCCCAGTTTCCGTCCTCGGTATAGAACTTAAGGGCGAAGCCGCGGATGTCGCGCTCCGCATCAGCTGCCCCGCGTTCGCCCGCAACAGTAGAAAAACGCGCGAACATCGGCGTCTGCTTTCCAATCTTGGAGAAGATCGCTGCTTTCGTGTAGCGAGTGATGTCGTGGGTCGTCGTAAACGTTCCATACGCGCCCCAACCTTTCGCATGCATCCTGCGCTCAGGAATGACTTCCCGATCAAAGTGCGCGAGCTTCTCGATCAGCCAGATGTCCTCAAGCAGAGCCGGACCTCGACGACCGGCCGTTAATATATTTGTGTTGTCTGCTACCGGTGAACCGGTTGCATTTGTAAAGCGTTCGGCCTTTGACATCATGTATGCTCACTTTCTCTAAGCTAGATTCGGAATGGCGAGTCATAGTTCTGACCGGCGCCACATCTCGGTAACTTTAGTTACATTTCTGAAACGAGCAATTACGGTGCCAGGTCATCTTCAGCATTCCGCGTCGCTTTCTCGAGCTGCATCACGGGCATCTGACAAATCCGGCTGATCGCGTTCACAATCGGTAGTAAGCAAGCTTCAGAAACCATATCGAATCGCCTCCATTTCAATCTGGATGGATTCCGCGCTTATCAATCGAATCATCTGCGCGTTCGATTTCTTTCAAGAACCGGTTGTAGTCCTTCCAAATAGTTCGCCAGTGCTCTGGGCCCGTTTTCTGTGCGCTCTCACGTTCAGCGGTGCGCAGAGCGAGGGTGAGTATTGCAGCAACCACCTGCTTGTCATCCATTTCCTTACCTCCAACAATCTCCGAGCCGAGTCATCAAGCCACAGCTTCATCTCTCAAACCGCACGACGCGCCAATCGAAAACACTGGCTGAATGGAAAGTTCAGCTGACGGCCCGCTCCTCATGCGCCCAGAATCGCTCACGCAGAGCTCTTTTTAATATCTTGCCGGAGCCGCTCTTGGGTAACTCAGCGGCGAGGAACTCCACGCGGCGCGGAATTTTGTAGGTCGCGAGACTCTGCCGGCAATGCGCGACAAGTTCGTCAACAGTGAGAGCTGTTTCAGGCTTCAGCACAACGCAGGCCATCACAAGTTCGCCCCACTTGGGATCAGGTATTCCGAAGACCGCGGCTTCGCGAATTGCCCGGTGCTCGTAAATAACAGCTTCGACCTCGCCGGAGTAAACATTCTCACCCCCGGTGACAATCATGTCTTTCAGGCGGTCGAGGATGTAGAGATATCCCTCGGAATCCTGATAGCCGATATCGCCGGTGCGAAACCAGCCATCTCGGAATACGAGCGCAGTCTCCTCCAGATTATTCCAGTACCCGCGCATGATGTTGGCGCCACGAGCCACCAGTTCACCTGGCCTTCCGGCTTCAACTTGCTTCCCTGATTCGTCTGTGACCTGCAGATCGATGCCAGGGCAAGGACGGCCGCAGGACAACAGCCGGTCGTGCGTATGCTCCTGGTCCTGCAGACCCGTGAGGAACCCGGTCTCACTGAGTCCGTAGACTTGAACCAATTTCGCGTGCGGCAGAAGCCCCCTCGCGCGCTGGATGAGTTCGGGAGCCATGGGAGATCCGCCGTACGCGAGGACCTCCAGACTGCTCAAGTCGTATGTCTTGGCCTCCCGGAACTGAGTCAGTAAATTGATCATCGTTGGAACCAAAACAGTGTGGCTAACGTGCTGGCGTTCGACGGTCTCACAGAAGTTTTGGGGGTTAAACTTTGGAATCGTCAACTGGGCCGCGCCGAAAGCCGGGGCGGCAAACATCGCGGGAAAGTCAGCTATATGGAACAGGGGTGCCGCATGCAGGTAAACGACGCCTTCTGTGTATCGCATCCAGTAATTGAAGTGGTGAACGTCGGCCAAGACGTTACCGTGATTCACCATGACGCCCTTAGGCTGGCCGGTCGTGCCACTTGTGTAAATGAGAGCCAGTATCGCCTCCGGGTCATATAGAACGTTTGGAGGAGGATCGTCTGGAGTTTCCAACGGATTTTGATCGAGTACCCGCTCCCAGGATATCTGCACGGTTGGGGTTGGCAACGAGGAGTGTCGGACTAGCCCGTGTGGACTCGCATCGGCAAGCACCCGATCAATTTCCGCCAACGAAAGGCGGGTATTTAGTGGAACTGCTATGACTCCGAGCCAGCTACATGCGTATACCAACTCGATGTACTCGGGACCGTTGGGCAGGAGAAAGGCGAGCCGGTCTCCTATCTTGAAACCATGGGCACTGAGTGCGGCTGCTATGCCCTTGACACGATTTTCCAGCTCGACGAAAGAAAGGCGGACTCCCCCAGGAGCAAGCGCTGTTCGCGCCGAATAGTATCGGGACGCCCGGCCAAGTGAATGGACATAGATCATCGCTCGCTCTCAAGAATCCAGATATTGCCCAGCAGGGGCCCTCGCCCCGCTTTAGGCGCTGTGGGCCTGTTTTGCACTGCTCGACATCGCCGCTTCTGCAGCCTTCTCGCCCTTCGCACGCGTTGCTAGCAATTCCAGAAGCATGGCATCCCGTTCGCGCTCGAGTTCTTCAATCGAGCGGTTTCCAGCTTCGTCCTGGACTCCTCTCACGATCAATTGCTTGACCTCGGGGCTGAAATCAGTAATTTTCCCGAGATCTTTCCACCACGTCGCCAACGGGCCAGTGAATTGGTCCATGAAGTGTTGAATCCCGTTTTGACCGCCGCCCAAATGAAACAGAAGGTTGGGCCCCATCACCCCCCACCGCAATCCCGGTCCCCAGCACACCGCCGCATCCGCGTCAGTAACATCGAGCACGCCCTGCTCGATCAGATAGACAACTTCGCGGTAAAGAGCGGCCTGCAGGCGGTTCGCGACGTGGCCGACAACCTCTTTACGGACCTGGATCGGCTTCTTGCCGACCGAGGCGTAGAAGGAGATCGCCTGTTCGACAGTTTGTGGTGACGTTTTGGCGCCGGCAACCACCTCGACCAGAGGGATGACGTGCGGAGGATTAAAAGGGTGGCCTATCACGCAGCGTTCGGGATGCTTACACGCGGACTGCATGATGCTCATGGTCAGTCCGGAGGAACTGGATGCGATGATCGAATCCGGCGGAGTGGCGGCGTCCATGTCGGCGAAGAGCTTGATCTTGAAATCTTTCCGTTCCGGTCCGTTCTCCTGGACAAAGTCGGCGCCGGAGAGTGCTTTCTTCATATCGGTCGTGAACTGAAGATGATCCCGCGATGCGTTCGGCGATAGCCCGATCACGGTCAGGTCTTTCCAGGCGGCATCAATAAACCGGCGCAAGTTTTCTTCCGCGTTAGGACCAGGATCGGTGGCGACAACGTTGAAACCGCGTGCAAGGTAGAGCGCGGCCCAACTGGCACCGATTACGCCCGTACCGACGATGGCTATGTTTTGGATCTGCTTGTTCTTTGGCATGTCGTTCTCCTCCAGAATCTTCCTTTCAAAGTCAATCGTGTTTCCTCGAAAGTCCTATTTGCTTGCGACCACGGCTCTGATAGCGCTATTGGCGGTAGGCTTGGCGGGTACCGACCTATGAGGCTCAATAATGAGTCGGGAACCCCTTTGAGCAGTCAGATACGTCCAGACCCATTGAAGAAAGACGCTGACGCGAAGACTCGACGTCGCCAGAAACTGTAGATGTACAGCCGCCCACGCGAGCCACGCGCCAAATCCGCTTGCATGGACCTTGCCGCTTTGCAGCACAGCAAAACCTTTGCCCACCACCGCCATGCTGCCCTTATCAAAGTAGCTAAAGGGCTCGGGCGCGGGATCACCTGCAATGCGACTGTGAATTAGCTTTCCTGCATAACGTCCCTGCTGCATCGCCACTTGTGCAACACCTGGTAGGGGTTTGCCATTTTCGTCGAGCGAGGCAGTATCACCGATCACAAAAATCTCGGGATGTCCTGGAACCGTGAGATCAGTTCGAATGCGCACTCGCCCGGCGCGATCTGTCTCGGCCTTCAGCCATTTGCCCGCCGCCGAGGGCGCAACGCCCGCGGTCCAAATCACGGTTTTGCTGTAAATGCGCTCACCCGCGACGACGATACCGTCTGCATCGATCTGCTCGACGCTGTGTCCCAACCGGACCTCGACGCCCAACTTCTCAAGGCGCTCTTTCGCAGCCTTGGAAAGGTTCTCCGAAAATGGCGGCAAGACCCTAGGCGCCATGTCCACCAGCACAATTCGGGCGGAGGCCGGGTCAATCCGGCGAAACTCGCACTTGAGCGTGCTGCGCACCAGCACTGCGAGAGCTCCGGCCATCTCCACTCCTGTGGGGCCCGCGCCGACCAAAATAAATGTCAGGAGGTCGCGGTGGCGGCTCGGGTCTTCTTCGGCCTCTGCCTGCTCGAACGCGTGCAAAATCTTGTGCCGGATTGCCACGGCGTCGCCGAGTGTTTTCAATCCCGGTGCAAACTCTTCAAATTCATTGTGGCCGAAGTAACTGTGAGTGACACCTGTGGCTAGAACTAGATAATCGTAAGCAATCGGCACGTTTTCGCGATCAGCGTCACTGACAAAAACGCACCTTCTGTCTTTGTCCACTCCTGTGACCTCGCCCAGGATCACAGTAGTGTTCTTCTGATTCCGAAGGATACCGCGGATCGGAGTACCAATCTGACCGGGCGTCAGCACGGAGGTCGCAACTTGATAGAGCAAGGGCTGAAAGAGATGGTGATTTGCGCGGTCGATCAAGGTGACCTGCGCTGCGGTTTTCCGGAGAGCTTTGGTGGCGGCTAATCCGCCAAAACCCGCACCGACGATGATAATTCGTGGCTGAGCCATTTGCTCCTCGATTCGCTTCAGTCCGCCGCGCTGGATGCATGTTGCAACGGAGGTATGGTGCCGCTCGCACGCAGACTTTCGATGTCGTTGCTGGTGAAGCCAAGCTCCGCCATTACTTCCTCGTTATGCTCACCGATTCTCGGCGCGCGTCTAGCAGGTACTTTAGTAAGACCGTGTACCTGAATAGGACTGCTGATTGTCCAGGTAAGCTTCTCGCCAGCTCCTTCAAGCGGAACAACGATGTCATTCGCTCGCAGTTGCGGATCATTAACTACTTCCTGCGGGTCACGCACGGCGCCAAAGGTCACGTGAACGCCGTTGAAGACTTCATACCAATGCGACATTGGCTGCGAACCAAAAATCTCGTCGAGTATTGCCGTCAGTTGCGGCCGATTTTGCGCTAACTTCGCAGGATCAGAGAATCGCGGATCCGTTAGGATATCCTCCCGACCCATTGCTTTCAGAACCGCGGGTATCTTGTCCGGAGTAGCTATGAGAACGAACCAGGTGCCATCGGAAGAGCGATACACGTTTAAAGCTGCATTTGCGGGATGCGTTCGATCATGCAGTCCATAGAAATTTGCTCCGCATAGAGCGGCCTGGATAAAGACGCTCGCCGACCAGACGCCTGCCGCAAGGAGCGAAGTCGAGACGTAAGATCCTTTGCCGGTGCGTTCGCGACGGTAAAGCGCGGTCACAATCGCGGCATAGATAGCGACCGCAGTTGCATTGTCACCGCTGCCTGCCACCGGCCAGGTCGGCGGCGATCCAGCATCGCGCGTCATGGATAGCAAACCACTTCGCGCCCAGTAGGCCGTGATATCAAACCCCGGAAGGGCAGCGTCCGGGCCTTTCTCGCCGAAGCCGGTAAGATCAGCATAGATGAGACGCGGATTCCACTGCGCAACGTCGTCATATTCGAGCTTCAATTTCTTGCGCGCGGGATGCGGTGTGTTGACGATGAACACGTCAGCCCACTTGGCTAACCGTTCGAGAACCTGCTGCGCGCTCGCAGCTTTCAGATTGAGCGCAACGCCACGCTTGTTTCGATTAGCCAATTGGAAGGGATAAGGCTCTTCCGAATGCGGCTGCGGCGGAATCTTCTGCCCGATTCTCCATAGCTCTCCGTCGGGTGGCTCCACTTTGATGACATCCGCGCCGAAGTCAGACAAGATCGTTGCCGCGCCCGGGCCCGCTATAAAGCTGGCTAGGTCTACCACTTTCAAACCAGAGAAGACATTTTCGGTCGCCATAAGACTTCCTTTACGTCGAGATTTCGTTTCCTTACTGCCCACGGAACTGCGGAGCACGCTTGGCCAGGAACGCGGATGTGCCTTCCTTCTTGTCTTCTGTTGCAGCACACAGTCCGAAGAAAGAAGCTTCGAGCGCGAAGCCCTCGGCCTGGCTTGTCTCCAGTCCCTTGTTCACAGCTTCGATCGAGTACTTAACCGCGATTGGAGCGTTAGAAAAGATTTGTTTAAGAATTGCTGCTGCGCGAGCGATCAGATCTGCGGCGGGAACAACTTCGTTGACGAGACCAATGCGATAGGCTTCCTGAGCGCTAATGATATCTCCGGTAAGAATGAGTTGTAGCGCGCGACCTTTTCCTACTAGACGTGGAAGACGTTGCGTGCCTCCACCGCCCGGAAGCACTCCCAATTTGACTTCCGGCTGGCCGAACTTCGCAGATTCGGTAGCGATCCGGATCGTACAGGCCATCGCTGTTTCACAGCCTCCGCCGAGCGCAAAGCCGTTGATTGCCGCGATCACGGGCTTGCCCAGATTCTCGATGAGGTTCAGGACTGTCTGTCCGTAGCTACTCGAACGCTCGGCTTCAATGGCGCTGATCTTGGAGAGTTCCCCGATGTCTGCCCCGGCGATGAACGCTTTGTCGCCAGCGCCGGTCAAGATAACGCCGCGAACATCGCCATCCTGGCGCGCTGCCTCAAAGGCCGTCTGTAACTCCCGCCAAGTTGCTTGATTGAGCGCGTTCAGCACCTTAGGGCGGTTGATGGTTACATAGGCAATCGGAGCCTTCTTCTCGTACAGAACGTTTTGAGGTTGTAGGGCAGATGCTGGCGAATCCATTACCTTCTCCTTTTTTCGTCGGATATTTTCACGGGCTGTTAGGCGGCAACAGGAATTTCGGCGTAAGCAATTCCCGACAAATTCCCTTCCGCGATGAGCAAGGTCTTCTTGTCCGATCCGTCGAAGTTCGCGCTGTAGACAGAACCGCCCAAGTCGGTCAAGAACATGCGCCCGCCTTTCAGATCCAGAGATAAGCCGATGCCTTCCATCAGGTGGTTGAAGACGATCTCTGGTTCCTTCCGATTCCCCGGCGTCCCATCCATGGGCGCTCTGTTGACGGTATTGCCCCGGGGCGGGTCACCGCGATCGGTCCAGTACATCATCCGGTTGGCGAGGTCGAGATCAAGATCGATCGGTTCCGGCAATCCATCGAAGAGGACTTCGATGTCCTTTCGATTTGCCGGCGTTTGACCCTGCGGAATCTCCAGATTGGCACGGAAGATCCGGCCCCGGCCTGCATTGTCAGGGCCTTTCTGAGTCCAATAGAGCTTTCCTGCTTCAATGTCGAGGGCGATGCCTACGCACCATTTCGTCGCGTCGCTGCCGGGGCGGGAGTCGCCCTCGCTCGCGTCAACGAGGGTCTTGACTTGGGAGCCATCTAGATTGCACCGCATAACACGCATGCCTTCGCGATCCGACCAGTAGAGCTTTCCATTCTTCTTGTCCAGCTGGAGCTGCTTCGGAGTATGCGTGCCACCCGGAGGAATAATGTGTTTGAGGTTTTTTCCGTCGAGATCCGCGCGTTCGATGGAGCCATCATTTGCGCTCGGATTGCCCATATTCGTCCAGTAAATGTGACCGGCCGCGACGTCCACAACGATACCGTCCGGAAGTCTTCGCCCCTCGCTGACAATAATTTTCAAATCGGAGCCGTCGGTTTTTGCCGAGAGCACACGGCCGGCGGCAAGGTCCAAAAAGAAGAGCCGGCTAGAATCGCTCCCGGCTGCGAGTTTTGCGGTCCTTGGTCTAGAAGCACTTGAAGACATCGGTTACTCTCCCTTTACCGCGCAGTGATTCGCCCTTACGTTCACTTATCGACAGGCTGGTTGCCGCTTGCGACGCATGCTTACACGAAGGCGCCGAAACCGGTGATGGCCTTGCCGAGAATCAAGTTTTGCATTTGATACGTGCCCTCGTAGGAGTACAGCGCTTCCGCATCGGCGAAAAAACGCCCAACGTTGTAGTCGGCGGCGATGCCGTTCCCGCCCAAAATCTCCCGGGCCCACGCGACCGTCTCGCGGCACTTGGCCGTGCAGAACGCCTTCGAAAGGGCCGCATGCGCGTCGCTCAACTTTCCTTCGGCCGACAGCTGTGCCGTGCGAGCTACCAGACACTGCGAGGCAGTAATATTGGCGAGCATCTTGGAGAGGAGATCCTGTACCAACTGGAACGAGGCGATCGGCTTTCCAAACTGCAAGCGCTCCTGGGCATACTTGAGAGCATTTTCGTAGGCGCCCATCGCACACCCCGTCGCTTCCCATCCCACGAAGTAGCGGGTTCCGCGCAGGACTTTCGCAGTGTCGCGGAACGAGTTATCTCCTTGAAGGCGGTTCTCTTCCGGTACGCGGCAGTTCTCCATGGTGATCAAGCCGTTTTGCACCACCTTGAGGGCAATCTTGTTCTGAATTTTTTCCACCTTAAAGCCAGGTGTCGTCTTGTTCTCCACGATGAAAGCTTTGACTTGATCGTCGGCGACGTCGCGCGCCCAAATGATCGAAATGTCACACCATGGAGAGTTACCGATCCATTTTTTCTGGCCGTTGATAATCCAGGTGTCGCCCTCACGCTTTGCCGTCGTTGTCAGTCCGCCGGACGCTCCAGACCCGACGAGCGGTTCCGTAAGGCCGAAACAACCGACCTTTTCCAAGCGAGCCATTGGCGGGAGCCATTTCTGTTTTTGCTCTTCCGATCCGCCTAAGTAGATGGAAGACATGGCCAGACCGCTGTGGACACCAAAGAAAGTCGCGAGCGAACTATCGGTGCGCGCCATCTCCATGGCAACCAAGCCGGCTAACAAGCCACTTCCTCCTCTGCAACCGTAGCCCTTCAACCCAACGCCGACGACGTTAAGCTCCCTCAGCCCAGGCAATAGTTCAAACGGAAAAGAATCCTCGATCCAGTATTTGGTGATGACCGGCGCAACCTTGGTCTCCATGAAAGCGCGCACCTGTTTGACGACTGCGAGTTCCTCCGCCGGAAGCGTCTCGGCGAGTTCGTAAAAATCGCTGTTGGGCGCGGGAAGTGACTTTGCGGGCTTGGGTGTTGTACTGGGCTTTGGCAGACTTGCCATTAGAATCCTCCTGGTTTTCAGCGCCCCTTTTCTTTGTGAGGCAAACTGGTAAGAGGCACTCTATTTGCCAAACCTCCTGCTCCGGTAGTCTGCTGAAAAGAGTCCA
>DATKAP010000081.1:0-3281 GCA_035577905.1 Binatia bacterium | reverse complement strand
CGAAGGCCAGCATCCCCACACTCAAGACCAACTCGTGAGGCATCAAGTTTCTCGAACCTACGAGGGCAAGTTCGGAAAAGAGGTAACCAGCGCTGAACATCGCGCCGGGTGGGACGCGACGTTTTCTGCGCCCAAGTCTGTGTCGCTCACCGCACTTGTGGGAGGCGATGAACGAGTCCGGGAAGCCCATCGAGAGAGCGTTCGGACAGCGCTTCGTGAGCTTGAGCGGTACGCGCAAGCGCGTATCGGAAATGTTCACGCGCCTGAGACCACTGGCAGGTTTGTTGCTGCTACTTTTGAGCACGATACCGCGCGTCCTGTCGATGGCTATGCCGCGCCGCAGCTTCACACCCATGCGGTCATCTTCAACGTAAGTGAGCAGGCCAATGGAACTACGCGTAGTCTCCAGCCCCACGAACTCTTTGTTTCTCAGCGATACGTAACTGCCGTCTATCGATCCGAACTGGCAATGCGGCTTCAAATGCTGGGCTATGAATTGGAGCGCGGGAAGCATGGGCAGCCAGAAATCCGGGGCTACACCAAAGAGTATCTGGAGGCGTCCAGTCCACGACGAGAACAGATTAAGGACCATCTGCGGGAACAAGGAATCGATGGCGCAGGGGCGGCGCAAATTGCTGCCCATCACACGCGGGATCGGAAGGAGCTCTTGTCTCAGGCAGAGGTATTGCGGCGGCACCGGGAGCTGGCGGCGCAACATGGCAACCAAGCCGATCGGGTCGTGGCCCATGCGCGCCAACACGGTCACGAGCGAATGCATGAGATTAAGGCTCAAGCACAGAGTGCTATGACTTGGGCACGCGATCACATATTCGAGCGCTCGGCGGTGCAAGATAGCCGCGCAATCTTGGAAACAGCGCTGGAACGCGGCATGGGAGAAACCACCTACGGCAACATCCAGCAGGAATTTCAGCGCCGGATCAATACGGGAGAGTTCCAAGAACTCTCGCAGATTGGCGCACGCAGACAGTACACGACCAGAGCAATGGCAGGGATGGAGCGCGAGATCGTTGACAGAATGTTGGAGGGCAACAGACGCGATTACAGCGATCCAATGCTCGTTTCGCCTCCGATCCGTATCGCCACCGAAGACCGTCATCCAGAATTGAATCCTTCGCAACTTCAAGCGGTGGACGAGATCCTTCTCTCGCGGGAAAAGATCGTTGCTCTGGACGGTGTTGCCGGCGCGGGCAAGACCACGACTTTGGCCGTGATCCGAGAAGGCGCAGAGCTTGACGGCTACAAGGTCGAAGGGTTCGCTCCGACATCCCGAGCAGCGCAGAAACTCGGCGAAGCGGGCATCGAGACTTCGACTCTACAGAAATATTTGGCGCGCGGGCAGCAAGCCGACACGGGCGAGAAACGGCTCTACGTGCTCGACGAGTCTTCACTCGCGTCCACTCGGCAACTGCATGAATTCATCGAGCGGCTGCGTCCGAATGATCGAGTCTTATTGGTTGGGGATCGGCGACAGCACGAAGCCGTCGAGGCCGGGCGCCCCTTCGCACAATTGCAAGATGCCGGCATGAAGACTGTAAAGCTTGAAGAGATTGTGCGGCAGAAGGACCTCGAGCTGAAGGAAGTGGTTCAACAGCTTGCACGGGGCAATGTACGGGAAGCTATCAACAATCTTGATCAACAGGGCCGGGTCCACGAGATTAGCGGACATGACGAGCGCATTTCGGCCATCGCGAAAGAGTATGCAAGGTCTCCGGAGAACACGCTCGTTGTGTCCCCCGATAATCGCGCCCGCGTGGAGATTAATCAACGCATTCACGCAGAATTGCAAGGTAAGGGCCGGGTCAGTGGCGAAGAGCATCCGATCCGAACCCTGGTTCCGCGACAGGAGCTCACTGGGGCTGACCGTACCTGGGCAGCGAAGTATGAAGTGGGCGACATTCTGCGCTATTCCCGCACGTCGAAGGAGACCGGGATTGGAAAAGGCCACTATGCGCAAGTGAGGAGCATTGATGCTGCCAGCAACCGGCTCACTGTGCGGCTGCAGGACGGAACCGACCGCACATACGATCCCCGCAGACAGCGCGGCGTCACTGTCTATCGCGAGGGAACGCGAAATTTCTCGTTGGGAGACCGCATACAATTCACAGCCCCGGCCAACAACCTCAGAATTGCAAATCGCGAATTGGGGGTAATTACGGGCGTTGACGGGGCCGGGCGATTGAGCCTGAACATGGACTCTGGCCGCTTACTCCAAGTCGATTCAAACAAGCATCCACATCTAGACTACGGCTATGCAATGACCAGCCACTCCAGTCAGGGACAAACCGCGGACCGCGTGCTAATTCATGTGGACACTGAACTGACCGCCAAAGACCTGCTCAATAACCGAATGGCGTACGTGGGCATTTCCCGTGGAGCGCTCGATGCTCAAATCTTCACCAATGACCGCGAAAACCTGCCCACCGCTCTCGGCCACGATATTTCGAAACAAACTGCGCAGGGGCCACTGATCGGCGCAGATCAGACAGTTACGACGCAGCAGGAAATCTCTAAGGCGCCTCAACAGGATCACGGCGTGGGTCTTGGAATCGGCCTTTAGAAACCGGCCTGCCCCGGATAATGGCAGCGTAGCGCGAGCGCAAACTCTGTCAAGGCCGACCGAAGGTCGTCGCTTCGCGGGCACGCGCCTTGACAGCGTTTGCTGGACGCGCGCAACAATCTCCGCCATTCCGGGGATGGACACGGAAGCGGCCCACGCCCGGCCCCCTTCGTAGCAAGGAGTTCAATCTTCGGCGACCTGCGCGAGCATGGAATCCTCCGCGTATAAGAAACAGTCACTTGGTGGAGTTTGTGCCCATGGCTGAAACTGACCTCTCTTTGTCATTGCTGCCAGACTCCCAGGAAGCTACAGTATCGCCATGAGGGCTGCAGAAACACGATATAGTGGTCGGTCGCATCCAAAAACAATCGTCTTCGTCGCGGCTCCCGAGACTCAGATCCTTGATGTCGCCGGCCCGTTTCAAGTTTTTGTCAGGGCCGCGGAAAACTATGTGCGAGATCGCCCAGACCGGAAGTTGCCGTATCGGGTCTTGCTGGCCAGCACTACAACTGGGAAATCTGTGTCCACAAATTGTGGACTTGTGATTCAGGGAACAGACACGTTCCGTTCTTTACGAGGCCCAATTGATACGTTGTTGGTCGCGGGCGGCACCGGAGTGGAACGTGCCTCACATGAAAAGGAACTTTTGCTTTGGTTGCGACGCACTTCGCGTCGTGTGCGCAGATTAGGCTCCATCTGCACG
>DATKAP010000080.1:0-3453 GCA_035577905.1 Binatia bacterium | reverse complement strand
ACCTGCTCAAAGGCATGCACGCGCGCGGCATCAAGCTGGTGCTCGATCTGGTCGTGAATCACAGCAGCGACGAGCATCCCTGGTTTAAACAGTCGCGCAGCTCGCGCGACAATCCTTATCGCGACTATTACCACTGGTGGCCGGCGGAGAAAGGCAAGCCCGCGCACCGCTGGAGCTTTTTCGACGTCAATGCCGATGCCTGGATGTTCGACAAGACAACCAATAGCTACTACCTGCACTATTTCTCGCGCAAGCAGCCGGACCTGAACTGGGAAAATCCGAAAGTACGCGAAGAAGTGTTCTCCATGATGCGCTTCTGGTTCGACAAGGGTGTCGACGGATTCCGCATGGACGTGATCCCATTCATTTCCAAGGACACGACCTTCCCTCCCCTGCCCGAGCAATATCACGGCGACTATATCCGCTACTACGCGAACGGCCCGCACACACATGAGTATCTGCAGGCCATGAACCGCGAAGTGCTGAGCAAATACGACGTCATGTCGGTGGCGGAAGGCATCGGCGTCACCACCGACGATGTTCACTTATACGTCGACGCCGACCGGAACGAGCTCAACATGGCCTACCACTTTGAGGGAGTAAGTCTCGGGTATCTGCCGAACTCGCACAAGATCCCCGATCCCAAGGGATGGAGCCTGGTCGACTTTAAGAACATTTACAGCAAGTGGGACACGGCGTTTGCCACGAAGGGCTGGGGCACGGTCTATCTCGGCAATCACGATCAGCCGCGCATGGTTACGCGCTGGGGCAACGACTCGCCGCAATATCGCGAGCTTTCCAGCAAGATGCTGACGACGTTTCTCCTGACGATGCGCGCGACGCCCTATTACTACGCGGGCGATGAACTCGGTATGACCAACATCAAGTTCGACCGGATCGAGGACTATCAGGACATCGAAACGCGGAACTGGTACCAGCTGGAAAAGAATTCAGTCCGGGATGTGAAGGCGTTTCTCGAAGCGGCGAAGATTTCCGCGCGCGATAACGGACGCACACCGTTTCAGTGGGATGCCACGACCAATGCGGGATTCACCAACGGTAAGCCCTGGCTGAAGGTGAACCCGAACTATAAGACCGTAAACGTCGCGGCCGAAGACGCCGATCCCAACAGCTGCCTGAACTACTTCCGCAAGATCGTGAAGCTGCGGAAAGACAATCCCGTCCTGATTTACGGCAAGTACACGCTGCTCGACAAAGATAATCCCGATGTCTATGCCTACACGCGGGAACTCGATGGCAAGAAGATGCTGGTGCTGCTGAACTTCAAGGACAAACCGGCGTCGGTGGCCACCGGCCTCGATCTGAGCAAGGCGAAGGTCGTGCTGGGGAATTATGGTTCGGCCTCACCAGGCGAAGGGCTGCGCCCGTATGAGGCTGTGATTTACGAGTGGTAGGTCGCAGGGTGGAGGAGACTGCCCATGCAAGCTCAGCCTCGAATTGTCTGGCAGCGTCGCGAGCTTAGTGTTAATGAGCACGACATTGCTGGCCCTTGAGCGCCGTGCCGCAAATGAAAGCTGCGCATCGGGGGGAGAAATTGAGGAGGGCTGTTGTGGGCTGGAGACCGGTCGTTCTCCCACTTACAATTCTCTCGCCGCGAATGTCAAGAAACCTCTTCCCTAAATGGGCGGGTCGGCTAACTTTCTGGAGAGCACCGCCCATTTTTTCTTGACAGCTGACTCTCCAGATTACTAGAATCCGCTTGCGCTCACGCCTAGAGTTATAAGTGCGATGTTGCTCCAACTTCCCCGGAGCTTCCGAATCGCGCACCGAGCGGGTCGAGCAAGATCCGCACGGCTAAGAATACCCATAGAGGTAATTAAGGAGATACCTATGACAAAGCTGCACACCATCATTTGCTATTGCTGTCATCGTTCGCTCTGGCGCAAGGCCCCCCTGAGCAGCATGTGATGCCTCCGGCCAGTGTGGTGAATGGGGCGATCCATTCCGAGTCGATTCCAGATTTGACGGCATATCGCTTGTTCTTCGTTGCGGCTAATGTGTCACCCGACGCTACAGATGCTGCGAACGCGCAGCAGGCTGAGCGACTCGCTAGAATACAAATGTCCGGTACTGACTTGCGGAGACTTCGCACCGCGCTGGCAACTTTTAACCAGCAGTACGCTGACCTAATTACCAATTACAATGCTTCGGTGAATACCGCAACAGCCAACCACGGAGAACCCGACAGCGATTCATTCTTGAGACGTCGGGACGCTCTAGTTCAAGCAACAGTCAACGATTTAAGGTCGGGGTTATCAACGAAGGGTTTCGGCCAGTTTGTAGTGCGCCCTTTCAAACTAGACACAAGGGGCCGTGTTTGAAGTAAGGGTTTGGGCAAAGAACTGAGCACGGGAATCGTGCGGGGTTCTGCCCCGGAGTCCGCGATGCGGACGGTCGTGATTGTACTCCTCGATCCAGCTTGCGATGCTCTGCTTGGCTTGGTCGAAGCTCTCGTACTCGTTGAGCCACACCTCCTCTTCTTTCAGGCTGCGATGAAACCGTTCGATGTAACTGTTGCCCTCGGGATGGTTGTAAGCCGTGCGCCGGTGCGTGATGCCCAATCGATTCAGAGTCTCGACATAACGCGCCGAAGTGAACTGCGTGCCATTGTCGGTCGTCAACGTCAACCCCATTCCACGAGGACCGAAAGGCAAAACCTCCAGCACGGCGCGGTTGAGCGCCGCCAGAGCTTCTTCGGTGCGGCAGCGCAAACTCAGGTCCCAGCCGACGATCTCGCGCGTGCAACAGTCGATGACCGAGACCAGATATGCCCAACCCACACTGGGCCCGGCCCAGACCTTGGTCATGTCCGACTGCCAGACGTGATTGGGATGCAGTGCTTCCACCTTCCCCCAGTCCTTTCTGCGCGAAACTTGAAAGCGGCGCTGGCGTACCAGCAGTCCGCGTTCCCGCATGACGCGCAGCGCCCGCTTGCCATTGACCACCAGCCCGTGATGCCGCCCCAACCACCAGACCACGCGGCGATAGCCGTAAGCCGGCTTCTCGCCGCAGGCAGTGATGATCTGCTCGTCGTGTGAACGATCCGCACGACTGGCACGAGGCTGCCGCCGATAGTAGAGACTCGATCGGCTGATCGCCAGTGTCTCGGCCACCAGCTTCACTTCCTTCCCTTGGGCTACTAACTCGCGTGCCGACGAATGTGCCTGCCCGCAGCTCACTCGCCCAGCACGTTTTTTAAGATCTCAATCTGCAAATGGGATCGACCCAGCGCCCGCTCCAGTTGCTTGATCCGTTTCTCCTGCTCGGCATCGGGCTGCGCGGCTGCGCTTCTCCCCCCAAGCGCAGCCTTAGCTCCCGCTTCCACTTCGTCCTTCCAGCGGTAATAGAGATTGGGAGCTATCTCGTACTTGCGGCAGGTCTCAGCGACGTTCCCGCTCTTCAAACCTTCCAACACGATCTGCCACTTCTCTT
>DATKAP010000079.1:0-5687 GCA_035577905.1 Binatia bacterium | reverse complement strand
CGAGGAGGAAAATGTGCTCACACCAGGGCCGGGTAAGAAGGTGGGAGTTTATGTGGCGGAGGATCAAAAGTACCACGGTGCTTCTGCCTACGCTGCGATTCTGGATTTTCTGTTCTTCCACGGCGTTTCGGGAGCAACGGTAACCCGCGGGATTGCCGGTTTTGGCGCCGATCATCATCTGCAAACGGATCGTTTCGTTGACCTCGCGGCAAAGTTGCCAGTAAAGGTCGAGTTCATCGAAACCGCGCAGAAGGTGGAAGAACTCCTTCCGAAACTCCAGGCGATGGTAGGGACTGGGCTGATCGAAATGCACGACACGACGATCGTGAAGCCCGCCGAAAAGAAGCAGAAACAGCCCACGCTGGAAGCTCTGCCTCTGAAACAGGAGAGCAAGGCCAAGATGATGCGGATTTACATCGGGGAAAACGACAAATGGAACGGCAAGCCGTTGTACGAAGCGATCGTGAGCGGTCTTCGCTCCCATGACATTGCGGGCGTTACCGTCTATCGCGGCATCCTGGGCTATGGCGCCAATCGCCGAATTCACAAAGACGCCACGCTCAGCCTCTCGCATGACCGCCCCATCCTGTTGTCCGTCGTCGATACAGAAGAGAAGCTTCAGGCTTTCATGCCCATCCTCGACCAAATGGTGCAACAGGGCCTTGTCGTGCTGTCGAATGTGGACATCGTGAAGTACAGCCACAACTACCAGAAAGCTGAACGACGTGAGGAGACGCGGATATGAGATTGGAAGGAAAGGCCAAGATGCTGCGAATTCACTTCGGGGAAGATGACAAGTGGCACGACAAACCACTCTATGAAGCCATCGTCATGAAGTGCCGCGAACTGGATATAGCCGGGGCAACAGTTTTCCGTGGCATCGAAGGATACGGAGCAAGCAGTCTCATACACAAACGACATCTCCTGCGTTCTTCGGATCGACCGATTATGGTCTCCGTCGTGGACACCGAGGAGAAGATCAAAACCCTGATTCCCGTACTCGACGAGATGGTGGACGAAGGACTAATCGCAATGTCGGAGGTAGAAGTGATCCGCTATGTGCACCAGGAAGGAGTGCGATCTCAAGCGTAGTGACGGAAGCGAATGTGAATCTGCCGCAGCTCGTGAGGAATTCGGAGTCCAAGCAGGCGGACCAACTCGCCGCGCTCGGCGAGGTCGACGGCGCCGTGCGGCTGTTGCGCCTCGGTCAATTGGCGGAGGAACTGGCTGCCAAGCCAGTTGCCGCCGAAGCCTGTGAATTAGCGGCCCGTGTCTCAGAGGGTCGTTTCTATGTAGCTTGTGTTGGTCAATTCAAACGAGGCAAGTCGACGTTGATCAATGCCCTGATCGGGCAGCCAATTCTCCCCACGGGTTACATCCCCGTGACCGCTGTACCGACGGTAATCCGATTTGGCGAAAGAGCGAAGGCGCGGATTCGCACGCGTGAAGGTGAGTGGAAAGACATCGCGGTTGCTGATCTGAACCAGTACGTCACCGAGGAACTAAATCCCGAGAACCAAAAAGGTGTGCAAGGAGCGGAGGTATTCGTTCCCAGCCGGCTGCTGTCTTCGGGAATGTGTATTGTCGATACTCCGGGCCTTGGCTCGGTGTTCACCGGTAACACCGCCGCGACGCAGGCGTTTATTCCGCATATCGATGCGGCGCTCGTAGTAGTTGGTGCTGATCCTCCATTGGCCGGCGAAGAACTCACGCTCGTCGAAGCCGTGGGCAAGCAAGTCCAGGAATTGATCCTCGTACTCAACAAGGCCGACCGTACGACAGATGCGGAGCGGGCAGCCGCTTCGGTGTTCACTCGGCAATTACTTCATAAGCGGTTGCACCGGGAGATTGGTCCGGTATTTGAGGTCAGTGCTCAGGAGCAAGCGGACAGGCACGGGCCGGCTCGTGATTGGAACAAGCTCGTCGAGGCGCTTCAGCGACTTGTCGACGATTCCGGCGGGCAACTGGTCCGGGCAGCGAGTGAACGCGGTCTTGAGCGCCTAAGTGAGCAAGTGTTGGCCATCATCAGTGAGCACCGGGATGCGCTTTTGCGCCCTATCGAAGAATCGGAACGGCGCATTACGGTGATGAAGCAGACCATCGCCGAGGCAGAACGCTCGATGCGGGAACTGAGTTTTCTTTTCATGGCCGAACAGCAGAGGATGTCGGACATATTCGTGGAGAGACAGAAGGTGTTCTTTGCTTCAATTCTGCCGAAAGCGAGCCAGGAATTTGAGGACTATGTGTCGTCAGTCCGGAAAGGGCTGGGACCGGGATACCGCCGGCGTTTGACTGGACGTGCTCAGGAGATTGCTTCGCAATACGTTGTGCCTTGGCTTAAGCCGGAACAGGCAGAAGGCGAAAGGCAATATCGGCAAGTGGCAGATCGGTTTGTAACCATTGCAAATGATTTTCTGATAAAACTTGCCGACGCGGGCATACCTCAACTGGCGCGAATACCCCATGCCCTGGACGCGGAAAAGGGTTTTCGAGTTCGATCGGAGTTTACGTTCAATTGGCTCCTTACCCTTGCAGCGCCTCCATCGCCAGTGCGTTGGTTGGCGGATGTTGTTCTTGCCGCTGTAGGCGCCCGAAAAGCAATTACAAATGAGGCGCGCGCCTTTCTTGTTCATATTTTGGAAGTGAATTGTGCACGAGTGCAGAATGACATTCTGAATCGGATGCAGGATAGTCGGGGACGTCTGGAGACTGAAGTGCGAAAGGTGCTCCACGAGGTAAGCAGAATCGCTGAGGAAGCGCTGGTGCGTGCACGCAAAGTTAAGGACGAGGGTGAGCCCGCCGTCGAGGCAGAACTGGCCCGGTTGGGTGAGTTGGAGGAACAAGTATCCCTTCTCGCGGAATCCGCAAAGAGCGGAGCAGGCTAGATCAAATCGTTGCCAGAGAGAACGCAAGAGATTTCCTCCTGCAGAGCTTCTGACCCGCGCGGGTTCAGTTCTTTTTTAATCGTCGAGTGACACAAATCGCCTCTCGTCATGCGAACCATTCAGAGGAAGGCCTCGAGGCCTCCTCCTTGTTGTTAACTCCTGGACGGCGGGGACTGCCGGAGGCAGCAACTTGGGCCTTCCAAGGGAAAGGGTTCAGCATGCAACGATGAGATTATCTGATTGATATCAAACGGTGTCGCGACACATTCGGCTGGGACATCTCCAGAACGTAACGGATATCGCATCCGCACAGCTCCCCATGCAGCAGCAGGTTGAGTACCCGCAAGCGAGTTACGTCGGCTAGCGCTATGACGCTCGAACTCAGCATTATGGAAGGATCGCGGCAGCACCGGCTACAGCGCCGACGGCCAATACAAACGCTGGATGCACCCTCCACCGAATCAGAACCAGCAGAGCAAGACCCGTAAACACAAAGGCTCGCCACGAGTGGAGTGTTGCGGATGCCAGGAGTGTGGCGGTGCTCAACACTAGCCCAATCACTGCCGGGACGATTCCCGCCAGGAACAATTGCGTCTCCTTACGATCCTTCAGCCCCTCGTACTGATGGGACAGCACGAGCATCAGAACTGCGGCCGGCAAGTAAAGGGCGGCGGTTGCGACCAAAGCTCCAACGACGCCTCTGAGTCGATAACCTGCAAAGGTCGCCAGCACGGAAATCGGCCCGGGCGTGAGATTGCTGATGGCGACGCCGTCGATGAATTCCTGAGGGCTAAGCCAGCGTAGTGTCTCAACAAGAGTCTGGTGCAGAACGGGTATGAGGACGAATCCTCCCCCGAAAAACACCAGCCCGATCTTCAAGAACGTAGTGAAGAGTTTCGCCAGCGAAGCGCCAGCGGCCGTCACCGGAAACGAGGCCGGCCACAAGAACGCGCCTGTACCGATATCCTTCTGAATTTTATCTGCTTCGTGCCTTGCAGGAACTGATGTAAGGCGATCCTCTCCGCTGATGCGCGTTCCGAGCATCAACCCGAGAAAACCTGCAACTACTAGCACGTAGACCGGATTAACTTTGTACAAGCCGGCAACAGCAGCTGCGGCACACAGAAGTAGCGCAATCCATGATCGAAATGCTTTGCGTCCCATCGACCAAGCTGCGCTCAATATGAGCGCAATTACGACCGGACCGAGGCCCGCGACCGCGCCTTTCAAGGCAGGAATCGCATGGTATGAGAAGTAGAGCCACGAGAGGATGAGGACCAGGACGAGCGATGGTGTCATGAATGCAATCGCTGCAGTCAGTCCTCCGAGAGTTCCGTATAGCCGGTAACCAGCGAACAGCGCCGTGTTGACGGCAAATGGCCCCAACATCTGGCCGAGTCCCACCCCGTGAAGAAACTCATCCGGCTCGATGACCCGCCGCTTCCTGACGAGTTCATGCTCCATGAGAGCAATGATGGCCATCCCGCCGCCAAATCCGATTGCCCCAATCTTCAGAAATGCGAGTGCGAGGGCGGGGAGGGAAAGCGGTTGTTTTTCGGGTTCTGGTTGCCTCACGCCTATCACTGTCGTTCACCCATGGTCAGAACGCAGGAGTCGGCACTCTACCCCAACCCGTCTCGACCGGGAGAGTATTCAGATCTTGGATGTTGAGTCCGTGCACATCCAAATCGACCATGAAATCAGGCGTCCGTACGGCGTTTACCGCAAATACATCCGTAGGCTCGGCAACGGCGACGTTGGACACCTTCAAGAATATCAGCCTCCTCACCGTGCCAGCACCCATGGTGTGTCCTGAATGATCGGCCGAGTCGAAAACGGAATGATGGGCTCCCCCCAGATGACTAAACGGATGAAAGATCCAGTCCGTGAACCTAGCGATGGAATGATGCCGCTTGTAGAGTTGCCAGTCGCCTCCGGTGTTAGCAATCAGGCCTTGCATAACGTAGTTGGTGGGCAGGAAATAGACCACGTATGACTCGTTCGAATGCAGCCTTGATTTGACTTGGTCCAGATTGAGGATTGCCGGCATCCGATGCCGCATCATCTGCTCGTCTTCAGGCAGGACAGCGAGGGCGGTCACGTTCGAGCTTGTCCAAAGCGGAAGGTGTCGAACGGTATAGGCCCGCAGGAGAAAAGCTCCTCCGATCACACCGACACAAACCGCGACGAACAATACAACTTTGCCTCCGACAGTTGAGAAGGCAATCGAACCCTCAAGCCCTTTCGGAAGGAACATCCCAGTTCTTTCCATATATCCGCGATAGGTTTCTGGGTGCTGTCCCAGCATTCGCCGTTCTTCGTCTTTCGACAAGATGTAGTAGACCAAAATCATCAAGAGCCACAAAACCACAACGATGAATCTCGGCCAAAGGATGGCGAGGCCAAGACCAGCAATGCTCAGGCCGATGTACTGAGGATGTCTGATCCAACCATATAGCCCTTTCAGAACGGCCCCTCTCTTAAGAAACTTGTGCGAATAAACCTGAATCGCACAGACGAAGAATATGGCGATCCCCAGCAGGAAAAGGACTGAACCCATCACGCGTACAACCTTCAGAGGCCAGTTCGGGGGCACAACCATGTGCGTGAAGAAAAAAGAGCTGAGCCATTTCGTAGCCGGATATTTCGCAAGCCCAAGGAGAACGGGATTAAAGGCGGAGTAGAAGAAGCCCGCGAAGGGACTTATCATGATCAGGATTTCAAAGCAGATCACGAAATACAGGACGATGGCGCTGTTCAAAACTGCTTTGGTCTTACTCACGTCTGGACCTCATTAGGAGC
>DATKAP010000078.1:0-3481 GCA_035577905.1 Binatia bacterium | reverse complement strand
CGGCCGAATTCTCGCGATTACGGACCTAGACGCGCCGAACTTCCGGATCGTCGAGGTTCGACTGAGACAGAACCAAGAACCAGAGTTCGTGGACGTGGTGCCTGAAAGCGACGCCGTGATCCAAGACTGGGCCGTTGCCGCTGAACGGATCTTTGTCTCCTACCTTCGCAAACTCAAAACCGAAGTCGATATTTTCGATTTGAAAGGCGGACGACTCGGCCAGCTGCCGGTCGATCCATCAAACACCGTTCGATTGATTAGTGCGGCCGAATGCACAGATGAACTGCTTTTTGAACAGGAGTCCTTCACGCAGCCCACCCGGATTTGCACGTATTCGCCAACGGGCCACCATGTGAATCTCTGGCAGAACCGCCCCGTGCCTTTCGATTCCGGCAAGTTCGCCTACATTCAAGTTTGGTTCGCGGCGAAGGACGGAACCGAAATTCCGATGTACCTGGTGGCGCTCGGGAACGTTCTCGAAGGGGGGTCCCATCCGACCATCATGACTTCTTATGGCGGGTATGGCCTCTCGATGACGCCGCAATTCAGTGTATTTGTGGCGTTTCTGGTGGAAAAAGGCTGCATCTTCGCCCTCCCCAACATCCGCGGGGGCTCGGAGTTCGGAACCCAGTGGCATGAGGCAGCCAAACGACGAAACCGGCAGGTCGCATTTGATGACTTCCTGTCCGCCGCGGAGTGGCTGATCAAGACAGGCCGGACAGATCAACGGAAACTTGCGATCTTCGGTGGGTCAAACTCCGGATTGCTGGTGGGAGCGGCGATGACGCAGCGGCCGGATCTGTTCCGGGCAGTGCTGTGCATGGTCCCCATCCTCGACATGCTGCGCTATCACCTGTTCGACAAGGCGTTTGCATGGAAAGACGAATTTGGGACGGCTGACGATCCGGATGATTTCGCTTCACTGCTGTCTTACTCACCGTATCGCAACGTGCATGAGAGAACGGCCTATCCCGCCACCATGATCGTATCCGGAGATTCGGACGACAACTGCAACCCAATGCATGCGAGAAAGATGACGGCGCGGCTGCAGGCTGCCAACGGTTCAGGCTCGCCGATCTTCCTCGATTACAGCTGCCATCGGGGGCATTCTCCCGTGCTGCCTCTGAGCGAACGAATTGAGGCACTCACAGATCGCATGGCATTCCTCTCGGATCAACTTGGACTGACGGTTTAGCAGGAGGTTCCTTCGTGACATTCCTCATGCTGCGTGCCTATTGGAAGCTGATCTATTTCGATCTTTATCTCGCGCGAGCGAATTTCGCAGACCTTTACTTGCAGGTACGGCAATTTCCTCCTGGTCGAGAAATCGTGTCTTGCGACATCGCGGAAAAGGTGTGCGCAGCGGTTGATATGGCTTGCATTTGGTACTGGAAGGAAGTGCTCTGCCTGCAGCGATCAGCGGCGACTGCCTGTCTACTAAAACAGTGTGGTGTGCCAGCACAAATGGTGATCGGTGCGCAACAGATGCCGTTCAAGGCACACGCCTGGGTTGAAGTTGAGGGACGGGTAGTGAACGACAAGCCGTATGTGCGGGACATGTACGCCGTCCTGGAACGGTGCTAGCCGGGTCCGACGAGGGCAGAACCATGAGCGTTCAATTCGGCAAGTGTAGCTTCGACGGCAAACCCGTCGACATTCAGCAATTCGATGAAGTTCGCAATGTGCTCGCTCCATTCGGCCCCGATGGGCAGAGCCATTTGTGCAAGGACAACTTCGCGGGCCTTTACCTGGCACTCCACACCACGAAAGAATCGCGCTGTGAGAGGCAGCCTTATGTTTCAAGAAGTGGCCTGGTATTCACATGGGATGGAAGGCTCGATAACCGGAAGGAACTCACCGAGAAATTGGGAGGCGAGCTATGCGCGGATTCCACCGATCTCGAAATCATTGCCGCAGGCCACGAGCGATGGGGATCTGATCTCTTCGCTAGAGTGGTCGGGGACTGGGCTCTCTCTGTGTGGAATCCAATGGATCAATCCCTGGTCTTGGCCAAGGACTTCGTTGGAGCCCGAAGTCTTTATTATTGCGTTGAAAAGAGAGAAGTCACATGGTGCACCATTCTCGACCCGCTGGTTCGGTTTGCAGGGCACCGGTTCGAGCTGGAAAAGGAATACATTGCCGCCTGGCTCTCATTCTTTCCAGCTACCCACCTCACCCCATACGCCGGGATCTACGCTGTTCCCCCCTCCTGTTTCATCCGCATTCAGCAGGCATCAGCCGACGTTACCAAATATTGGGACTTCAATCCTTCAAAACAGATTCGCTATCGCACCGACAGCGAATATGAGGACCATTTCCGCTCCGTTTTCAAAGAATCCGTGCGCCGGAGGTTACGTTGCGATTCCCTTATCGTCGCCGAACTCAGCGGCGGAATGGACTCCTCCTCGATCGTCTGCATGGCAGACGAACTCGCGCGCCACGAACAACCAGCTTGCAGCGACGTCGAAACGGTCTCCTATTACGACAATTCAGAGCCCAACTGTGATGACCAAAGCTACTTCACGCTGATTGAAGAGAAGCGAGGACGAGCAGGGTGCCATCTCGATTTGAGCCGCGACACTTCTGTCCTCGCCTTCGATCATGGCGGACAGTTCGTTCCAATACCTGGCGCCAGACACGATTCGGATGACCTGATTGGCTTCGCTCGTCTTATGCGGACGAAGGGTGCCCGTACTCTGCTATCTGGGTTTGGCGGTGACGAAGTCACAGGTGGGGTGCCAACACCCATTCCCGAGCTTGCCGACCTTTTGGCGCGGATCCGGCTTCGCCTCCTTGCTAGCCAATTGAAGCGTTGGGCTCTTCAAAAAAGAAGACCCTGGATTCATTTGTTTTTGGAAACGGTTCAGGAATTCCTCCCGGAACGGTTCGTTCGACCCTCAGAGTCAATTCTGCCACCAATATGGCTACGGGACGAGCTTGCAAATCAGCGTGGCGCGGCCATGCTGCCCGATCGAAAGCGAGCCCGAATTTTCGGTTCACTGCCGAGCTTTCAGATGAGCTTGAAGGTACTCGAAATTCTCCGCAGGCAACTGGGATGCAGTCCGCCGGAATGGTCGTCGCTTTGCGAGAACCGCTACCCCTACCTCGATCGCGACCTCCTTGAGTTCCTCTTTGCCATTCCGAGAGAACAACTGGTGCGTCCCGGCCAGCGAAGATCCTTGATGCGCCGTGCTCTCGTCGGGATCGTTCCAGGGGAAATTCTCAACCGACGGCGCAAAGCTTTCGTTGTCCGCGGTCCCATAAGCCGCATCGTGAATCACTGGTCAGAAATACTCGAGTTCAGCCGGAAGTCAATGATGGCTGGGCTCGGGATTGTCGATGAAGACAGGTTTCTGCGCACGCTGGATGCAGTGCGGGCCGGCTCTGAGGTGGCCATCATCCCTCTGCTGCGCGCATTCGCCTTGGAGCAGTGGCTCAGAAACTGCGAGGTGCGCCAATGCCTGGTCATCGCTGAAGCTCG
>DATKAP010000077.1:0-121102 GCA_035577905.1 Binatia bacterium | reverse complement strand
GAAGTCATGACGCAGTGTCGCAAAGACAGAGGCTGGGGCTCCGGGAAAGATCCAACCCCAGCCATTCGATGTATAGTTCCGCCGGTTTGCCAGATTCTTAATGTTGATCTGCAGGTGTGTCCGTTCCCCGATACGACGTGCTGCGAATGCGTCGAATTGGAGGATCGACGGTACCCTGAACGTGTTCGCGTCATCGGCCCATGGGGAGCTGGCATAGTAGGGCCCTCCACCAAACTCCCATCCAGCTTTCCCTCCCAGTGAGTAGATCGCGAACAGGTTTAGAGTCCGGTGCGGTATGCCGGCGAATTCCTGGCCTACGACCAGCGAGCCGCTCGGCTCGCCGCCGCTTATCCAACCATTCATGACCGCGGCCGCAAGGTTGACGCGCAGATGATGTCCCACCGCACCGTTGACATCCAGCTCGACACCGTGGCTCTTAGTTTCACCTGCGACTAAGACCGCATTTCCGGTAGGATCGGCAGGATCCGAGAAGGCCATGTTACTGCGCTTTAGAGTGTAGACAGCAACGTCGACCCTTAGTTTGTTGGTCGCATCCCATTTCGCACCGATCTCGCCAAGCCGGCCTAGTTCTGGCGGTGGGACAGCGCCACTCAGTGTTAGACCCGTGTTCGGAGTGAAAGCCTCTGAGGTCACAGCGTAAAGCGATAGGGCCCCAGTCGGCTGATAGACGAGGCCTATGCGTGGCGACGCGTGGGAATTGCGCGGCACATCGACATAATCGCCGAATGAGCCGGATAGCAGGAAGTGGTCCGTGAAATGGTCGTAGCGCACGCCGGCAAGGACCTTGAAGCCGTGGCCTACGGCGAGCAGATCCTGTACGTAGATCGCGTCGGCGTTGGAGTGCCAGAGAAAACTGCCGGGGTCCGGGGTCGTTGAGAGGTACTGGGTGCGCAGCGTCCCCGCCGCGGGCATCGCGAGCGTCGCAAGGGTGTCGCCGGGGACGTCTACGGAGGGCCCTCCCCAGCCGAACTCCGAAGTCGCGTGGTATCGATTCCGTGATAGGTTGTAACCGGCGACCAGATCGTGCACAAGGGACCCGGTGTGGAACCGCCCAGTGAGGCGCAAGTCAACGGATGTTTGATCCTCTTCGAAGTTCCAGTGCGAGCCGTCGAGCGTGCTGCCGCCTCCGGGGCTGTAGTTCAAGCTGGAGCCGAAGCTGTCTGTGCGGCTGCGCGAGAGATTTGCGTCCAGTGTTGCGTGCCAGGCACTGGTGAAACGATGGTCGTAGACGGTGTTGAAGCTCTGTGCCTGGATGCCCGTGTGCGCGAATGCGGGATCGATAAAGTTGCGCGAGTTGGGGATCAATGGCGATTCCGGAGTCAGGGGCAGGCCCTGCTCCGGGATCTCGTAGCCGTGCACGGCGTCGATCAGAACGGTTAGAACATCCTTGGGCGAAAACTTAAACGTAACCGCTGGCGCGATCAGCTGCGTGTTGTGCTTGGCATAGTTCCGGTACGAACCGCCCCACTCGACCGCGCCATTCACTCGCCACAGCACCGCGCCCTGGTGGTCGAGCGCGCCGCCCAGGTCCACAGTTCCCCGATAAAACTGGTCGCTTCCAAGCGTGACATCTCCGATGACGATCTGACTATCTTGCGGCCGCTTGGAGACGTAGTTGACGACGCCTCCAATCTGTCCGCCGTAGATTGTTCCGCCATATAGCACGGACGCTGGGCCCTTGAGAAACTCGACGCGTTCGATATTCGCCATATCGATGGTGGACATCCAGCCATTCACCATGTGGCCGTCCTTAAGGTACGCGGAACTGCTGAATCCCCGCACGACGAAGTTCGGGACGTTACGACCTGGATCGCCCTGTCCGTTCGAAGCGTTGAAGACGCCAGCGACGGTCTTGCCAACTTCGTACGAACTCTGTGTTCCGCCTAGGTCGTCAAGGATCTGCCGCGTGCGAACCTCGATAGCCTGCGGCACGTCGCGGATTGGCGTATCGGACTTTGTGGCAGTCGTAGAGTCGGGAATGATATAGGCACTGGAGTCTGTCACGTTCACAGTTTGTCGGGCGGACTCCACGTGCATGGTGATCCGGAGTGGTGGGCCTGCGGGCGTCGTCGCCGCCGAGACGGAAACATCTCTCCGAGACTTCTCAAAGCCCTTGTTTTCAGATTGGAGGACATATTGTCCCGGCGCAACACCGGAGAGGGAAAACTGCCCCTGTGAATTCGTCGTAGCCGATGCCACGAGATTGCCGAAAGGGTCGCGCAGTGTAATCCGCGCTCCAATAATTACGCTGCCTGTCGTGTCCTCTACCTGCCCCGTGATAGTTGTTGACCCGGCAGGCTGCTGTGCTCCTGCGACCGACCACGCTACCCCCAGGAGAAACACCAACAGCAATATCGGCACCAGACGACTATTTGTGTCAGGCATGTGGGTCCTCATTTCTTCGAGATATCGTCGTGCTCAGAGAGTTCGGTGACAGAAGTGCCCATGCGGGATACCAGTACCGAACATGGCGTGAATGCCGATTTGTCATCCGATGAGTCATCCTTGATGTGCAAATTCGCGAGCGTGCGAACGAGCAACTTGCCGTGTCTTGCGTTTTTTCCACCAGATGTAAACGCCGGTGTACGAGATCACACCGAGGAAGAGCCCGAAGAGACAGACAAGAATGCGGTAGGGCAGCCAGTCGCGGAGGTCGGCGAAGTGGATGCCCCAAAGCAGATTGAAGATCGAGTTGCCGAGATGTTGGCCACGGGCCAGGTCCACGCTGCGCAATCGGCCCGTGTTGCCATCCACCAGAACGCTGGTGTCCCATCCGTGTCCGCGAAAGTCAATGCTTGACCGCACGCCGTAGGTGTACGCGCCATAGTCGGCGATGTATGCCATGCCATAAGGACGTCGGACTGTGAAGTGATACAAAGATGCCTGTTCGGCGATAGCGCGCTCGCCAGCCTGCTGTGCCTGACGCCAAGTGAGCGCGGGTTTGTCGAGAGGCTTCGCCACCGCGTTCCTCGCGATTTGCTCACTCATGGAGTCGTAGTCGAACAGGTGTTTCATGACCGGCTCATATACTTGAGGCAGGCCGAACATCACGCTCGACCACCCAAAGATAAAAAGCAGAGGCCACAGCCACAGGCCTCCAGCGCGGTGTAGATCGAAGTGCACGCGTGTGGAGTTCGCATTCCACTTAACCTTCCACGCCTGCGTCCAGCGTTGCCAGAACGAGCCTGAACTGCGTGGCAATGTGACATAGAAAGCTACAAAGCAGTCGAGTGTCCAAAGCAACGCAATCACACCCATGAATGTCCAGCCAGTAGAGTTGCCTGTGGCCAGACTTGTGTGCAGGCTGTAGACAAATGGCAGAACTCTCGTCCTCCATGGTCCCGGGTCTCTCCACTGTCCTTCCATAACTGATTTGCCGAGAATTGCGCCGGTGTAGGGATCGAGAATGAGTTCGCTGTAGCCGAGATCGAACGGTTTTCCCGTGGACAGGTCGGTTCTTCCGCTGACGACTACGTGAACCTGGTCCTCTTCCGCCCAGAAATAGCTGACGCGCAGGCGCGAGTCCGAGGCCTCGGCGCGTTCCGCAAATGTCGCAAGGTCAAGTGGAGCGCGATTCGGTGGATGGGTGACGTGAAGTTCCGGGTTGAGCCAGTGGTCGATCCGATCTTCGAAGGCGAGGATGGAACCGGTTAGCCCAACGATAATGAGAAACGCGGCAATCAACAGGCCCGTCCATCGGTGCAACAGGATTCCCGCATCTCTCATTCCGAATTTCCGTGACATGTTGTGCTCCTTCGGGTATCGCTTCGACTCAGAATGTGATTTGCAACGCGGGGATAATGCTGAATGGCGCGCCCGGCATCGCCTGGCTGGGGTTGACGGTCGTGAAATATGTCCGATCCAGTAGATTGTTGATATTGACCTGTGCACCGATGCGCGTTCGACCGAATGTCTGTTCATAACCGGTCATGAGATTGGCGACGACAAACGATGGAACACGGTCGGCCAGGTAGGTAACTCCGTCCGCCGACTCGTAAGCTTGCTCGCCTGAGCGCGTCTGAATGCCGCAGCCTAGTCTGAATCCATGAAGCCTGGATTTTTGCGGTTCCCAAACACTCCAGAGGCTGCCTGCGTTGTGGGGAATGCTGGGGAACGGAAGACCCTGCAAGCTCGGCATGTTGAAGTCTCTCGTCGTCAGCGCTTGCAGGCTTGAGTAGCCGCCAACGAGCCTGACAGTGCGTGTCAATTGGCCTGAGATATCAAACTCCACGCCTTGTGTGCGAGCCGCGCCGATCGCGACTGTGTTGAACGGATTTTGCGGGTCTGTGGTAGGAACGTTGTGTTTCATGATCCGGTAGACGGCGGTGGAGAGGGTCAGTCTTCGATCGAACCATTGGGTCTTGATGCCAAACTCTGTCTGATTTGCTGATTGTGGGGGTAGGGGCTTGCCATCCGCGGTAAACACAAACAGTGCGGAATCTCCATAGTGCGAGGTGTAGGAACCGTAGAGGCTCACATGCGTGTTCGGTTGCCAAAGCAAGCCGAAGCGCGGCGTATTGGGGCGGTCGTGCGAATCATTCGGCCAAAACGTGTAGGGATCGGGAGTTGTAATGTTCTCCAGCAGCTCGGACCAATTAAGCCGCACTCCGGCGAGAATGAAGACCTTTCCAGGTAATTCGGCTACGTCTTGTACGTACGCGCCGTACTCGGTCCAACCCTGAACGGCAAAGATGTCGCCGGTTGGGTCAGATGGGCCAAGTGGCTGGTTATACACCGGATGGTAGATGTTGATCGGCGCTGCCGTAATGCTCGTGTTTCCGAACCACTTTCCACTCTGCTTGTAGAAGTCGAAGCCGATCAAAAATGTGTTCTTTATTGGACCGAGCGAGAACTTCCCTGGAAGGTTCGCCAATACCTGGTCGCTGCGATGGCGAAAGTAGGTCTCTGTGAAGACGCCTCGCTGGAGATTGCCGTCCGGATCTACATCTCCCAAGTAGTACTCGTCGACGGGTAGCGGGGCATCGATGGTTTCCGACTTATACTGCATCCGCAAAGACCAGTTTTCCGCGAGGTGAATATTCATCGACGGTCGAAAAGAGTATTGGCTGATGTTCGACTTGTTTGTTCCGGAATCCATGAAGTTGCTGCTCCGCGGCACCTTGGCAGGTGTGCCATCAGCGAGGAACGGGATTCCGTTGTCGAGTATGTTGGAACCGGTCGCGTACGAGCCTTGGAGCGTCAGGTCAAACAGCTTCGAAGGCCGCCAGGTGAGGGACGGATAGACTGCGAACTGGTTCGTATGGACGAAATTGCGGAACGAGTTGGCATCCGTGCCGTCGAGCACAAACCGGAAGAGCAGCCTGTCCTTGATGAGCGGTTGATTTAAATCGGCGGTCGTGCGAAAGAATTCGTGATTTCCGAACTGCTGGTCGAGATTGAAAAAGCGATCGGAGTGCGGCTTCTTCGTCACGACCTCCACCAGGCCTCCCGGCTCGGACTGTCCATAGAGAACCGACGCAGGTCCCTTGACCACCTGAATCTCCTCCACGTTTGCCATGTCTTGCGGAAACCCCGATGCGCTGTACTGATCGAGCTTCATTCCGTCCTGATAGAGCAGCGCGTTGGCATCGAAACCGCGAATCGAAAAGCTGTCTGACGTTCCGTAAGAGTCGTTGGTGGGCGCAACGCCACTCACGTTTACCAGTGCGTCCACTAAGTTGACGGTTTGCTGGTCCCGCAACACTTGCTGGGGAATCACCTGGACCGCGACCGGAGTCTCCATGAGCGGCAGCTCGACTTTTGTACCTGCTGCTGCGCTAGTGGCAACATATCCGCCAGTTGCCGACACATTCACGGATTCCCGGACGGAAGCCACGTGCAGTGCGATGAGAAGCGTAGGGATCGGTGAGGTCGGAAACACAGCAACATCTTTCTCCACGGCTTCAAAACCGCGGCTCTGCGCCTGAAGCACATAAGTTCCGGGGCTTATATCAGAGATCGAGAACCGCCCCTCAGAATTCGATACCGTGGTCGCAACGACTCGTCCGCTAGAGCTGCGCAAAGTGATCTGCGCTCGAGAGATCGCCCCGCCCGTGGAATCCTCGACTATTCCTTGGACTGTAGAGCTGGAACTTTGCGCGCTCACTAGTGGCTGGCCAAGTGCAATCAAACTCAGAAGCAGGACTCCAATCCGACGTGAGAATAGAATTGCGGCGCCCCAAGTCGTCGTGCGTTCCGTTACGGTCATCAGCTTTCTCCTTCATTCCTTTCCTGAAAACATCCACCGATATCTAAGGGCCGGGCAGGTGTTTGGGCAGGACACCTGCCCGCGTAAAACCCGTCGCTGAAGTGCGCCGTGTGGGGACGGCAGAAGCACTTCTGCTGCGGCAAGCGACGGGCGCAACACTGCTGTCACAACGTCACAGACCGTTGAGTCGCTGCAGAGCATTTCTCGCTTGTTCGTAATGCCGTTGCGTGTACCAAGTCGGCGAATACTCCTCCAGTAACGTGTGCAACTCTCCGAGAACGTCTCTCAGGTTTCGACAAGCGGCGATTGCCGTTTGTGCTTTGTCGTTTGAACTAAATCGAAGCCGCACATCGTCGACCGTGGCTGGCGGATTACCGTCATCGGCCTCAACGAATTCGAATGAGAGCCCAAACTTGGGTTGAGACTTTGCGCAATTCATTCCCTCCTCCTGGTGCGTTGTATTCGTGGATGTCAGAAGCCAAGCACATCTGCGACAACAGCACTGCACACATGGCGAAGCCGCCAATACACAGTGGCCGGCCGACACAATTCGCTGAGCTTGGATTTAGGCGCCGAAACGGTGGGCTACTGCAGGAGGTCCGCGGCTTGGTGTATGTGAGCCGCTAAATGAGATGGGAACCAAACAGTGGTCATACTTAACAATTCCGGTCGATGAAAGGCCGATGGAAGAGCTTGAGTCGAGGGGCTCACCCTTCACACTTCTCAGCTGAGAAGGATGAGAACGGTAGGGACAGTCAGGAGATGCATTCCGGAAACTCTGGCCCGATTCGAAAGGACCAGCCATCGCTTTCAGCGTCATCATGCAGCGATGCTTGCCATCTCGGCGGCAGCACGCCGGCAGAGACGACTCTGAACTGTTGTACAGAGGTAATAAGGCTGGCAGACTGGAAAGAATAATCAGTAGAAATGCGAGAGCGGATCGTAGCGAAACCAGCGGCGTGAGTTTAAAGAACGCGAGCCTGCAAAATATCGGATCGGCTTCTTGTGCAAGCAATCGCAAGCACGGGATGTTCCCGAGATACCCGAGCGTCGATCTTGTCGAACCCTTCATCATTGCAGCCTGCCCGAACCAATTCTTGTCAAATGGAGATTAGATCCGGCCTTGTCCATTTGCATCCAGGCGAGAAGCACGCTGTTGCCTTGCGCACGCATGGACGGATAGCCAAAGCCGGAACCCCGTGCCACCTCAACGACAGAACCCAGATCGCCATCCTTCCCAATCAACCTCACCAACAGGTGCGACTCCGGATTACCAGACTCGATCCAAGCCAAAATCGATGAACCGTCCGGCAAAAGTGAAACTGCGGGGTGCCCAATCATTGATGTCGCCGCACTTACTTCTCTGGGAGAACTAAAGTGCTTGCCCCCGTCGGCAGATGTCGAGAAAGACAAGAGAGGGCCACTTGCGCCGCTGAACCATGCAACGACAGTCTGTCCGTTTCTTACGTCCAACGCCGGACCGTTGGTGGGACATGCATTGATGTGCCAACCATCATGGTGAACAGGATACGGGCCATCGACCGTCAGCTTCTCGTTCAGACGCACCGTATCCATGTCTCGGATTTCGTCCTGCGTGCGATCACGGTAGCCAATCAGTATTTCGCTACCCAACGAGATCGATCCTGTCGGGCAGCAGGTACAAACATTGTCGTCCACCATTTTTTCGCCAGAATAATGGCCGTCCGGATAAACCATTCCCGCCATCAGGTGATAGTGGCCTGCAGGATATGGAGTCTTGGCCGTTTCGCGCCCATCCAGCCACGTGACTCCAACTGCACCCGAATCAAGAACTGCGGCGGAAAGATAGCTATGTTCGGTTTTCGAAAAATCGGTGGCTAGAGGCGCGGGATGAGACCATGTCTTCCCCCCGTCCGTGCTGCGCGAGAAATATCCAAACTCAGTCCAGTCGTTGTGCTCGTGGTTCTTGATCTCGGTCCAGAAAGCAACAAATTCTTTTGGACGCGGGCTTAGAATAAAAGCCGATGCGAACTCCTCGGTAGAAAGTGGACCTTCCACAACACTTACAGGGTCGCTCCACCCACCTCGTTGTTGAACCGAGAAGCGCAACCTGCCGCCCGAGCCGGGAATTTTCTCCAGCCAGCTGAAGACCGCGTAACCACTGTGATCGATAGCCAGCTTCGGAGCCAAGCCTGCTGATGTGGGCGGGGTGAGTCGCTCGACGAACAATTTGTTCCCTTTGCGATTACATCCCGTGAAGGACAGGAGTAGCATCGCTGCAGAGATGAGTACCATCCCGCGCCGCACGATGGCTCTTCTCGAATTTGCTTTGCTCTTCAGAATCGCACCTCAACACGGCTCAACACATTGACGGGGGAGCCTGGGAAAATTGTGTTGGAGGTATTGCCGGCTTCGAAGTAATCTCGATTGCCGACGTTCTGCACGTTGACACTGACCTTGAACAGTTTTTGTTCTTTTCGCACCGGTCCAAACTGATATGCAGCCATCGCGTCGAGGCGGCCATATCCGGGGAGAACGACATCGTTGGAGGGATCGACAAAGCGATAACTTAGCGCATGGATGCCACCGCCGAGGGTCAACCCGCGCAGCGGCCCGTGCTGCAACTCATAAACGGTCCAGATGCTGCCGCTGTGACGGGGTGCGTTTTGAAAAACATTGCCAATGGGATAGACGGGGTCCGCGACGATTTGAGCTTGGTTGAACGCGTACGCGAAGATCAGGTCCCACCCGGGACGAATGCGTCCGGACGTATCGAATTCGATGCCTTTCGATTCGGTTGTTCCTATTTGAATCGAAGCCAGTGGATTCCCGGGATTGGTGATTAGCAGATCAGAGGCACGAATGCGATAAAAAGACAAAGTCGACGCGACTCTTCCGTGAAGTGTCGATCCGCGAACCCCGACTTCGTATTGGTGGCCGTATTCCGGCTTAAAGGGTTGGCCGCCAGGCGTGAACTGCGCCGCTAACGTTGGACTAAAGCTACGGCTATAGCTGGCGTAGAAGGTAAGTGGTTGAATTGGTTGATAAGTCACTCCCACTCGAGGAAGGGTCGCAACATTGTCTTGCCGATTGTGGGTTCCGTAGACAAGTTCGTCGTAACGCTGAGTGAAGCCCTCGAATCGTACTCCCGCCAGGACCTTGAGGCCGGGCAAGAGCGTGATTTGATCCTGAAGGTAACCGCCGTGGGTGAAAAGCTTCGTAGTTCCGTCCAGCGGAAAATAGTCTGGCGACGCTGGGTTGAAGAACTCATTCGTAAGCGTAGTTGGATCCGGACGTGTATAGCTGAAGGGGACAGGGTTATACAGGTCAATCGGCGGAGCGTCGTCGAAGATGGCATTCTGTACGACTTGCTGGAAGCCATATTCGAATCCGATCAGAACATTGTGTTCCAGTCTTCCAGTCTTGAAGATCCCGGTGAGATCGGTCTGCCAGTTATAGAAGCGCAGCGGGTAATGTGCGTTCTCTGAGAACCTCGCGATCGTACGATTGTCAGCCTCAAGAAAGCCAGTGCTCACGTCGAGGTCGTCCCAGTTAACGAGAGTTGCGCGAAAACGGCTGCGTACCACCCATCGCGAGCCTAGATTTTGCGAGACGTCCACGCCACCGACCCGGCTCTGAAAAAGTCCCCTCTGCCAAGGCTCACCATAAAAATTGCTGATCGACACCGGGGCTGGACGATCGCCGAGCGCTGGAATGCCGTAGTCGTTGACGATGGCGGCATGCAGGTATTCCGCCATGAGACGAACCGTGGTCGAGCCCGTGGGTTTCCACGTCACCGCGGGAGCGATAAAGAAGCGATGGTCATGGTAGTAATCTCGAAAGTTGGACGAGTCCGCGAATTCTCCATTCAGTCTGTAAAGCAGCTTTCCGTCGCTACCGAAAGGACCAGTGACATCAAAGGTGGGGCGAACGGTACCGTAGCGGTCGGCCTGAAATGAAACGGTACCGTGCGTTGCCGGCAAGGGTTCCTTCGTTATCAGAGTGACCACTCCGCCTGATGCCGCACGCCCGTACAAAACCGAAGACGGCCCTTTGAGAATTTCGACCCGATCTATGTCAGTCGTATCTGAAGGCGCCATCCCATCGAACGGGAAACTATCGCGATAGTAGTTACTGAACACGCCCAGAGGAAGTCCGCGAATCGTCAGAGCGCTTCCCACATCCCCAGACGTAAGGAAATCCCGGTTCACTCCGCTGATATTTTCGGCAGCGTCGGCGAAACGGATGTCCTGCTGGCTTTGAATTAAAGCCTGATTGGTAACTCCTATGCCTTGCGGGATTTCGTTGAGCGGAATATTCGTCTTCGTTGCCGTTGAAGATTCATCCGGACGGAACGAGCCGACCTCCGCGGTCACCGTTATCTGTTGCCCAGGGCCCGCAACTTTCATGCGAATCGATAACGTTGGGGTTGCGTGATCCACGCCAACCGTAACCGCTTGATCCTCCGCTTTGAATCCTGCTCTTACCGTGGCGATTTTATAGTCACCCGGCGCAACCTCGCGAAAGGCAAAGGATCCGTCCCCAGCGGTCTTCGTCCGTTGCACCCGTACCGCTGCAGCGTCAAAGAGAGTCACGGTGACATCTGGGAGAACGGCGCCTGCCTGGTCTGTTACAGTTCCTGTGAGAGTTTCCCGCTTGACAACGGACTCGGAAGTTCTATGTTCACTCGCATCCTGCGCTTGAACACGACCGCCGATCAAAAAGAATGCAAGCAAAGCAATTGCTCCAGATTTGGATGCCACGATGGTTCCTCTTCTCCTTAGCCCGTTTCTTAAGGGTGCAGTGAAACTCAGTTCTTTGAGTGCGTGTGACCGGGAGCAGTCAGATCCTGCACTCGAATTTCAATCGCTTCCAAAGTCTCCCCGCGAAGAGCTGCATCAACTGTGACGTGATCTCCGCGTTGGAGGTCGTTGTCGCTAATGACAGCATCGCCGCGAAACAGCCTGGTGCGATCGACGATGTCCACCATCCTGATGCCGGAGGTCGCGCATCCCATTGGATCCGGATCTTCTGTGATTCGGAGTTGCTTGCCGTCAATTCTCCTGATTGTTCCCGTTATTTGTTCATTAAGTGAAAGTTCTTGCTCAGCATTTGCGCGCGGCCTGCCCTCGTCCGCAACAATGGATCCGACAGAAAGCGCGCACAAAACAACAATTGTTCCCCATTTGATCTTCCCCATGACTAGCCCCCCAGGCTCCACTCATCGTCAGTGCTGTTGAGTGGACGCGTTGTTTGCTGCTCCGATCTTCACTTCGGTAGCGTGTAACATGTCATCCATTTTCTTGGCATGGATTACGACTCGATCGCCAACCTTCACGTCTTCCAGCTTTGCAGTAGTGCCCGACTTCAAATACTTGGTCTCGTCCGTCACCATAACGGTTTTCAGGCTCCCGTCCTGCGTCTTGACGGTAATGTTCATGCCATCGACCTTTGAGACAGTACCCATTACGTGCTGTTCGTCGCCGTGAGCCCATGCTGAGACCGCCAGGATGAGTACCATCCAGATTGCAATCAGTGAGCGCTTCATTGTTTCCTCCTAGTGCGGGATTCCGATTTCGTGTCCGACTGTCCGTTAAGGAAGTCCTCCTCGGCCTGCTCTTCTTCTCGCTCACCTGCTGTCTTCGGGTTCAGCTTCTCCATCGCAGTGATCTCATCCGGCGTTAGCGTCGGGAGATGACGAATGAATGACACGAGTGCCCATGTCTGAGAATCCGAATTGCCCAGGCTCGGGTCGCCCCAGGCCGGCATTCCTGTCAAGGGCACACCGTTGCGAATGATGTAGTAGAGTTGGCCGTCGCTAAGAGACTGGGTTTCTGCCATGCGCATGTCGGGAGCAGGCGGATAGAAATTCCGTCCCATTTCCGTGTCGCCGCTCCCGTTGTTCGCATGACAGGTCGCGCAATGGTCCGCCCAATGATCCATGCCTTGCGTCAGAATCTCTGCGTTCGCGGGGAGTGAATTTGTTGTGTTCCGGGCGGTCGCGGGAATCAACCATGCGCGGATCTGCTTTGACGCGAACCTCTCGAACGGCCCGGGTGATGTGCGTGTACTCAGCCCGGTCCGCCGCAAGCGGAATGCGGTAACCATCGCGGCCACGATCACAAGCAGGATCGCGATCCACCAAATTCGAGTTTTTCTCCAAAACACCGGCATTGCGTCTTCTTCTTAAGAACAGTACGGAAGGCTTCTGGCAATCTCGCGAATCACTGAATCACTTCATCCAGGTGAACTTCGGACTGTTTCGAATCACCGTCGCCGCGGCTAACAATGTTGAAGGAAACTCTTTTGTCTCCGAATACCATTTCGACGCCGCGAACGGAGACTCCTCCACTTTTGTTCTCCTGTGCCGTGATGCTGGCCTGCGTGCCGCGCTCGCTTGTCAGTTTTTCGAGCAGGTCGCAGAGGCGTTGCGCGAGTTCGACAGAATCGTCGTCTTGCGTCCATTTTCGGAAGCGGGCGACACGTCGCACCTTGCCCGAGTCGAAGCTCACGACTCCCACGTAGTTGTCAGGCTCCGCTTTATCGGAGATCAACCAGGAGTCTTCTTCTCCCTGTGCGCTTCGCAGCTTCTGCAACTGGTAGAGCTGCGACAATTGCCGCATCACAGTTTCTTGCAGGTCGCCCTTCTTCACGTCCACGCCCGAGAGTTCGAGCGAACCTCGCTCAGTGGAAACCTGCCGTGTCGGTAGATGTGCTGGCGTTTTGTCGTTGGCTGCGTAGACCGGCCTGGCGGGTCGTCCAGCTGCAAGTGCGATGACAATCGCGATCCAGAGTGCATGTAATCGATGGTTCATCGTAGGTGCTCCCTTCAGCTCATTCCATACCGCTAGCGTGCAAACGTAACGTTCTATTCCGTTCGGATCGCCTAGTAGTGAAATCGGTAACGCAATTGCACATAGACCTGCCTTGGCAAGTTCCAGTCCACTGCAATTTCGAAAAATGAACCTTCAGCCCCAAAACAAACAGGAAGTCAACACAGTGCCTGCCTTCTTCACCCCACATGGTGAGGAGACGGCAATGTGCCAGAAAGAGGCTATTTCAGTGCTGAACGGAAAACAGGATCAACTATGGAGAGATTCTGCGGGAGGCCCACGTGGAGGTATATCTGAATGGATATGCGAAAGCAGCCGCACCGACTCGGCTTTTACAAGCAGAATCTGGGAAGCAACGCAGTGAGTGACTGTCCGAGAGCGTTCCACCCGCGCAATTAGCGTTGGTGTCGCAGTTTCCGAATGATACGGACAACGGGAAGGGGACGTCCGAAACTCTGGGACTCTATCGCCGGTAGACATCACGCCTGACGTTCCGGATGTGCAATGATGCTTCCCGGTGCGACGGCAGCATGCAGGAGTCGTATCGGTCGCTACGGCCAGCGCAACCGGGGCAAAGAAACTCCAGGCAAGAACACTCAGTACGAGAGCTGCTACGTATCGCCGCATGCTAGTCAGTGAATAAAATCTAACCCCGGAGGTGAAAGCGACTGAACCCCACTACCACCGCGATGGTGCCACATCATACAGCTTTTCTCTCTTATCGTGCCATCGAAATCGGGAAACTTCTTTGCGCTGGTGCAAAGAACCGTGCCCGGTTGCAGTCCGCACGCAATCGAGCCGACCATGATTTGACTTGTTCAGCATAAAGCCGGGGGTTGCAGTCGATCTCGCAAATCCTTGCACTGGATACTCCTTGTTTGGAAACAGTTGCACGTTTTGGGCTGGCCCCAATTGCAGCTTTGGCCGTTCCAGCATTGATATTGTGTAAAGACAAGAGAAACGGTTCGAAGAAAACCTTGTTAGTACTGCTGAGCCAGCAAAGTCAAAGTCGGACTGAATTAGTCCACGTGGAAAAATCCAAGCAAAAACAATAGAAGCATCCCAAGCATTGCGCCACCGATCATCAGGGACATCCACAGACCTTGGTAAGAGGTGAATTTCTTGACGGCTTTCTTCCTTCCTCTTCCAAGCGAGTAGGTGTTCACAGCGCTACTCCTCAACGTCCCTGAAGGACTTCCAGTTTCCCTCAGGGGCTGCACCTCAGGTCCATCCGTCTCTACCTTGGCCCTAAGAAAGAGGGCCCACGTTGGCAGGCCCTCGTTCATTAGGTTTGGGTTAGAAATGGAAGCCGAGCTGGGCTGTCAACGTTCGTGGGGTCACGTAGTGGGTTCCACTGAACGTCGAGAGGAAGTTGTAGAGCGCTACTCTGTTGGTAATGTTTACGGCCGTGACTTGAAGGCTCCACTTATACTTGTCGCCGCGGAAGAGGTTGTCGTCTCCCACCGCGATATCAAACAAGTGCCGAGATCCTATGCGGGGTGGATTGTGGTCGTCGTCTTCAGTGCCGGGAGCAGGTATTTGTATCAGGGTCGAGCCGTATTGAGAGGCCGGGCAAATGCTCGTTCCTAGGCTAGAGCTTATCGGAATGGTGGGCGTGGCATGAATAGATCCACAAAAAAGACCTGCTTGAAATTGCTGATCGGGACTAATGATGGACGCATCGACTACCGTATCGCTGCCTGAAGGACCATTCGCGCAGTTACCACCGGCGCATGGAACAGGCCCTGCTACTAGTCCGTTGTCATACCGCCAATTGAAGCCTAGCCAAGGACCTTTCTTCCACGGTTGATATTGCAGATGCGTCGTCTGGTTAAAGCGTTCGTCGTGGTCAATGCGAAAGACCCCGGCCGGTGCCGAAGGAGTGGCGCCCGCGCCGCCGACCTGCGGAGTGAAGAACCTCGCCGCGACGCTGGAGAACACAACCAATGCAGAGAATCCATGGAAATTTGGGACGCTCACACGCCCGGCGAACCCGGGAATCTTCGATCGGTCCCATTCGATTGGGAAAGTGATCGGGGTGGCACCAAGGACGCTGAAATCGTACGCATTATGCGTGTACTTCCAGATGTACTCGCCAGAGAACACAAGATATTTTCCAAACGCCTGCTGAACGCCGGCGTGGAACTCATTGCGCCAGCCTGGACTAAAAGGAGTGATGCTGGCTGATGAGCAGAGAAGGAGTGGATTTAGTACAGGGTTGCCGCATCCTTGATTTGAAAGGATGAGGTTCTCGTTGAAGGGGGTCTCAAGGACGCGTGCGTATGACACGCGGAGAACAGTATTACTCGGCTTGATGTTGTAGGAGATGCCTAGGCGAGGCTCGGCCTCCTTGTGATTAGTCAATCCGTTGTAGAAATCCCCGCGTATCCCAACATTAAAGGCCCAGTTTCCTTTGGTGATCGCATCCTGCGCGTATAAGGCAAGTTCTTTTACGTCGGTATGTCCTACGAAACCATAGAGCGTGCCGCCGCGTGTGAGATCATACGGAGCCAAAGTCGTGCAAGGCGGCGCGATCGGGTTTCCATTTGCGTCCACGCAGGAATTGCCGTTCGGGTCTGTGAGCGATGCGAGGAGCGTTGGATCAACCACGCCGACTCTGTCATTCTCATCTAAAAATGTCTGCTCATAGCTGGCACCGATCTTGACATTGTGAATTCCTTTGACGTAGGAAACGTTCGAGCGCACTCCTGAATTCAGCAATGTCCGGTCTTGTCCCACGGCCTGCGCCTGAAGGTCGGGGGCGAGATCAGCAAACGGATTCGCGCTCGGATAGTAGTTGTACTGGTCCCGGCGTACCCATCCACCCAACGTGAAGACCGTGGTTGGACTGATAAGACGAGTCCACGAGGGAGCAATGTTGAAGGTCTTGATCTGAGACCGCTGATCGGCGTGTCCTACTGGAAGGCCGTTTGGGCCGAGACCGTCGTTGTCAACGACCACCCCGCTCCACGCGGTTGCGTTCTGCGTGTCAAATGAGTTCGGGGTCTGGAACCAAGAACGAGTAAAACCAAGGTTGACGTGAACCGAGTCCGCCGTCGAGAGCTGATAGTCCATACGGTCGAAGATATTCACCTCATTGCCTTTGTCATGCATGACCGAAAACTCAGGCGGATCGAGAAAACGCCCGCTGTTCAGCCCGTTCGCGGAGATGAAATTGCCCCAATTCTGCTTGCCGTACGCCAGGTTGAAGCCGATGTTGGAGGTACCAAAGCTGCCATAAGAGGCCGTTACTTCCCCGTGTGGCGTCGTAACGCCCTGCCCTGACCTCGTCGTAACGTTGATCACCACGCTGGTTTTGTCGCCATACTCGGCAGGCGGAGCTCCGGAAATGACTTCCATCGATTCAACCGAGTCCAGTGGAATTTGATTTGAGAACACTTTGCTCTGCTGGTCTGTAATTGGCTGGCCATCGACAGAGAACGAGTTTTCCGCGTGATCTCCAAGACCATGGAAGAGCCCATTCGAGTCGGCGGCGATTCCCGGCGTCGCTAGAGTCACTAAAGAACTAACCGAAGAGGATTGACTTTCCAGAGGGAGCTTCTCAAAAAGGGCGCGATCCACATCCGTATGAAAGTGAGGGTCATTTTCGATAAGGTCTGTAGCGTTCGCCTCTACAGTTACACTCTCCTGTGATCCTGTCACTTGTAACGCAATCTTGAGGCTTGCGGGGACGACGGAGCGAATGTCCACATCCTGAACGGTCGCCGCGAATCCTGCAGCCGTGGCAGTCAGGTGGTACGGGTTGAACGGAATATTGGTAAAACTGAAAGCGCCGTTACTATCGGTCCTAGTGCTTTGATCGTATCCACTGACAGGATTGTGAATTTCGACCGTCGCATTTCTGAGGACCGCTCCTGTCGAATCCACAACCGTCCCGGTAATCGAGCCCGAGTTCCCAGATGATTGCGCAGCCGCGCAAAGAGTGATGGCAAAACAGAAAACCACTACAAAAGCCGCAGAGAGCGACCTCTTGTAAGAAGCCAGCATACGTTCCTCCAAAAGATATGAAGAGATTGAGTCCAGTCCAAAGGCAGGGGCGCGATCGCGGAAAAAGTAGACCGAGCCCTCGATGTCGACTGACGGTGATCTCTAGACCGTGGGAGGAGGACGAACGGTAAGCGCGAACGGAGCAAGGCGCTGCTTAGCCGAGACTGGCTCTGCCAGCACAACGAGCTGAACCAAAACAAGCGTTGCGCTCGGCACCTTGCATGTGGCGGCGGGAGAAGCAGAGTGCGCGATAACGCAGACCGTACACTGGGCTTCGTCGAGGGAACTGGAATGCTGGTGGACAGCGACACCGAATGCCGAAGCGCACGTCAGAAACAGACAAAGCCACGCTGCCGGCTTCAAGATTGACCGCATGGAAGTTACCCCACCAGTGACTTGAATCTACAACGGAATTGGAGTTCCGCGCAAGGCTCCCAGGAATGTTTCGCTTGCGGCAGCGAATCAGTGACGAAAAAATGGGGGTGATACCGTGTCGGTGGAACTCATCGCCCCGCGATCCCCCGTCAAGAAATTGCTTCGGATTATTGGCTTTTGACGACCGTGCTCAAGGGCAGTGTGCAGTTTGTGAAGCGTAAACTGCGTGACTTGGAAGCAGTTGCTCGAATGACGAATTTTAGCAACACAAGACCTCGAAGAATGTCTATGTCCCTGCATGAGCGCGCTTCCGTCCAAGGGGCCTTTCCGGGTCGTCTTCAGCGATTCCCGAGAGAATGACAGGTTCACTGTCTGGGAATTGCGCTACCAGCGCTAGGCTACCGCCCAGGGCCTCCACAGTCTTCCGAAGTGTAGAAATCATTAGGTCGGCGCGCTTCTCGATCTTGGAAACACCTTCTTGGCCGATGCCTAGTTCTCTGGCAACCCGTTCTTGCGACAGCTTACGGGCACGGCGGAGTTCCCGCAGCGTCATTTCTTCTGCAATGAGTTGCGCGGCGCGTTTCTCGACCTTCCTACGCTGATCCGGGCGGAGTTGCTTGATGATGTCGTTCACGTTCCGGGGCATGTTTACTTCCTTTCCTTCTGCTTCAAACGAGCCAAATGCGCGTCAAATCTATCGTCCGCTTTGACGATAAGCCGTTTGTAAAACTTCTTTTCGCTGACGCCTGACTTGTCGCCCGCGACGAGCAAAATGGCCTTGCGCTTGGGATCAAAGGCAAAAGCCACACGCCAAACGCCATCGGCGGCGTCAAACCTTAGTTCCTTCATGTTCGCGTGACGGGAGTCCTTAAGCGTATCAACGCGAGGGCGCCCCAAACGCGGCCCGAATTGCTGAAGAAGGCGCGAGTGGGCGAGAATTTCCGTCCGAACCTGTTCGTCAAGTTCGGTGAATTCCGGCAGAAACTCATCGCCGATTTCAACAATCCACACGGCTAATTATGCACTTTACGGCATTATGCCGTCAAGGGCATATTCTAGGGACTATTTGGGGACTGGGGACTAAATTGGGGACTACGGTCCGTTCCCTGCAGCAACTTACGGGCGCTTAAGTGTCATCCGTACGCGTGTAAGTTGTTTGGTATCAATTTCCCGTTGAACTCATAACCCAAAGGTCGGTGGTTCAAATCCACCCCCCGCAACCAACTTCCCCAATAAAACACAGAGGTTATAGCCCTCGGAAAGCAGGAGCGGCTCTATTCCCTTCCGATTGTCCGTCTTTTGTCCGTGTCCTGAGAACCAAGCGAGGGCGTGCGGAAAAGAGCCAGAACATGTTCGTGTCTGCAGTGGAGCAAGCATCCGAGTTCACTCGCCCCATTTACATCATCTCGCGGCTTTTCGGTTCGACGGACGTCCAGCCGGGAGCGGCAACTCTGTTCCTCGTGAACGCTGACGGCTGGGCACTGACCTGTCGTCACGTCGCCCAAGCGCTAATCAGCGGAGATGAGGTGAACAAGAAGTATCAAACATTCAAGGTCGAACGTGACGCCCTAGGGAAGCTGAGATCGCGGCGAACCTTGAAGGACTTGGAGCAGAAACATGGCTTCAACCGCACCCAAGTAGCTGAGATCAAATTTATGGTGGGTTGCGCAGAAGGTTTCACCACGTTTGACTGGCATCTTCACCCGAACGTCGATGTTGCGCTGCTGCAGTTCAAGGGCTTTACAAATCTTGGCTGCACAACCTTCCCGACCTTCGCAAAAAACGGCTCCGATTTGAAGCAAGGCAAGTTTTTGTGTCGACTTGGATTTCCCTTCCCCGAGTTCACGAATTTCTCTTACGATGCAGCCACGGAAGCGATCAACTTTAGCAGCGAAGGGCGACGGGAAACACCGCGATTCCCCATCGAAGGCATGGTTACGAGGTATATCGGCGCACAAGACGCAGCTATCGTGGGATTTGAATTGTCGACTCCCGGTCTCAAAGGGCAGAGTGGCGGCCCAACATTTGACACGGATGGACGAATTTGGGGCATGCAGTCAAGTACCAACCACCTTGATCTCGATTTCGATGTCGATTTGGAGGTTTTCAGGCAGGGGAAGAAGAAGCGCGTACAAGACAGTGCATTTCTTCACGTAGGCCATTGCGTCCACGTTGAAGTGCTGAAGACCTTTATGCGGGAGAAAGGCGTCGCGTTCGTCGAGGGTTGAAAGAGAAGCCTCGAACCACGAATGGCTTTCTCCGCTTCCAAGGAAGCGTACTTAGTTCACTCTCGTTGGACCCCCGATTACAGTTTCCTGCTCGGCTTGCTGCTGACGATACAGTTGTGTATCTCTGAGAGCCTTGCGCTGATCGCGTTTGTCGCTGATATTGTAGCGGTCAAAGATAGAGCGCGTCTTGTGCCCGCTGATACTCATTGCCACCGTTTCCGGCACTCCCGCGCGCACCATGTCGCGAACGGCTGTCCGACGAAAATCGTGCATGATGCGGCCTCGGTACTTGAGTTTTTCGTATTCCCAAGTCGTAGCACATTGTTCGCATTTCCATTTCACGTCTACGGCCTCTCCACATTTCGGGCATACCATCTTTCCCAACCCTGCCAAGCAGCACGCTCGCGCCCACGATTTCCGAAACTCGCGGATCGGCTCGCCTTTTCGGTGGAAGATATAAGCAGACAGCCTCACGTCATCATTTACTTTGAACTGGCGTGCCCTTCTGCACCGCGCGATCAGTTCACCATGACCGAGATGTTGTTTTATCCAATCGCGCCGGGAACAAAATGTGTACTCATCAACCCCAGGCGCCTCATCATCGCGAACCAGGACATGACACAGGTTTAACTGGCCGAAACTTGTGACGGATCTGTATTGCTCACCGTGTGCTGTTCAAATCAGAGTGCAACTCACGTTCTAAGTAATCACTCAAACTGGAGAGCGGTCCGCCAAACGCGGGCATCTGTCGTCAAGCTCAGAGTTGTCGTGGAAATCCTCACTTTGCAAGCGCGAGAAGCAACGCCGTGGGAGTCATTGTTCGCTTGGTGTTGCTGTTTTCGGTAATCGTGGCATCTCATCGCTCGTTGGCGTCTCACGCCCGGCAGTTAAGAAAGAAGAACTGCCCAAGTCACGGAGGCATCCGCAGAGTTCGTTCGATCGGACAGTCATGTTAGTCGATACAACCCCTGACAGCGTTTAGTGTATCCAAACCTTAGTTACCCGTTCACAGGCTCTATCCAGTTGCGGAACACCCTTTGCTATGCTAAAAAATGTTCGGCGGGCAATGCTGCGACTGACCAAGCTGGGGACCCCTTGTCACAAGCGCTGCTGTACAGCGATTGTCCTGCTCGCGGTTTGTACACTCGCCTTCAGCGTAACGACTCGCTACAGTTTCTTGGCGGGACCTGCCAGTGAGACGCGAACTGTCGTCCAGAATCCTCATTCTTTGACCCCAAAGCTCCAGCGTCTACTAAATGACGCTGCGACCTGGATGCCTCCAGTTGTGGAAAGTGCCGTCCTCCACGATCCGGGATACTATCCGCACGTTACGCCATCCGATACTCCGGTCTTAGACGTCCTCCTCGAAAGAAACCTCTACAACCGTCCTCCTCCTTCACATTCCCTGTCGTAGTTCCAGTCGCCGCGAACCCAAGCGTTTCCGGTTCAAGTCTGTGCACTGATAGACGCATGGCTGCGATTGTAGCGGCGGGCTAGGCCTTAGATCGTTAACGGGTCGGCTAAGGACCGAAATAGAAGCACATTCTTCGGCGCTAATCAGGACAGTGAAAGCGAAGCGGTGTCTATCGCGATGCTTCAAGAAAGCACCAGAGAGGACTTCCGAATGGCTAGTGCCCCGTTGTTGACTGAAGAGGAGCTCGATGCTCTTCGACGGTTCGATACCTGCATGGTTGCGAACGCCATCGAAAGATTCAATGTCAGATTGCGCAATACGGGGTTTACGAACGGCATGGTTCACTGCATGTTCCCCGATGCGGCTCCCATGGTGGGATATGCGGTGACTGGCCGTCTCCGCAGTGGTGATCCTCCTATTGCGGGCGCGTTTTTCCGGGATCGGGGAGATCTTTGGAGCCGCATTCTGGAGACTCCAGCGCCCCGAGTCCTCGTGCTCGAAGACATGGATGAGAAACCGGGCCGCGGCGCCTTTGTGGGTGATATGCATGCAGCGATCCTGAAGGCTCTGGGTTGTGTCGGTTACGTCACCAACGGTGCTGTTCGAGAGCTGCCGTCTGTCCGCAGAATGGGGATGCAATTGTTTGCCGGAAGTGTTGCGGTGTCGCACGCCTATGCCCACATCTTTGATCTAGGCATTCCGGTGACTATCGACGGGATGGAAGTCCACACCGGAACGCTCCTACATGGCGATGAGCACGGGATTCTCGCGGTCCCCGCCGAAATTGCCGCAAAGGTTCCGAATGTTGCTTCGAACCTGCAGCGCTCCGAACAAGAAGTGATCGAGTTTTGCCGATCCAACAGTTTCTCTGTCGCAAAGCTGAGTGAACTGATGAGAAAGACTCCCTAAATTGTGAGGTCACAAGTCCTGAGCTCGGAACGATTCTTTGGCAATGCGAGGAAGGTGGTGAATAAAAGCAATGCAGATCACGAATAGACCCAACCTCAAGCGAGCACACTCGTGGAATCAGGCCATTTGTGCGGCTCTCTCGGGGATAGGCATAACGCTGCTCAGTTTTACGTCGTCGTGTTCCAGCAGTGGAGAGAAGCGTGTCCAGGCGAGCGGACCAGCTGTCACAGTTGGGGTCACGAAGGTAATCAACAAGTCACTGAAGCGGAATATCACGCTTTCCTCTGAGCTCGTGCCGTTTCAGGAGATTGATGTCTATGCCAAAGAAGCCGGTTATGTGAGCAAGTTGCTGGTGGACTACGGAACCCACGTGAAAGCTGGCCAGGTCATGGCGGTACTGGAGATTCCCGAACTAGTGGCGCAACTGGAAGAGGATCAGGCCGAAATCAAGAATGCCAGCAATCAAGTCACCCGAGCTCAGCATGAACTTGCTCGATATCAGGCCCAATACAAGGCCCTGCATCTGCAATACACCCGCTTGAGTGGGGTCTTTCAAAGCCAGCCGGGCATTGTAGCCGAGCAAGAGGTAGACGACGCACAGGGAAAGGATCTGGCAGCATCTGCACAGGTTGATGCCGGACAGTCCGCACTTGAAGCAGCTCAGAGCCAACTTGCAGTAGCGAAAGCAAAGCTGGCACATGATCAAACGCTGTTTAACTATTCGAGAATTACAGCCCCATTCCCGGGAGTCGTGACCCAACGCTTTGCGAACCTCGGAACTCTCGTCCAGGCTGGGACGAACTCCAGCACTCAGGCGATTCCCATCGTCAGACTTTCTCAAGATGACTTGTTCCGTCTCGTCATTCCTGTGCCTGAATCCTATGTGCCGCTTATTCGCGTAGGCGATCCCGTTGATGTTCGTGTGCCATCACTCAATCGCACCTTCCCGGGGAAGGTTGCACGCTTTTCGGTTGACGTTCGGGCCGACACACGGACCATGCATACAGAAGTGGACGTCCGCAATCCCGGTCATGTGCTGGTACCAGGCTTGTATGCCGAAGCGGACCTGATTCTTGAGCACAAGGAAGATATCCCGACCATTCCATTGCAAGCCTTGAATCACGACGGTGACAAGACCACTGTGTTCGTTGTGAATGCCAATGATCAGTTGGAAGATCGGCCTGTCGGCCTTGGTATTCAGACAGCCAACGATGCCGAGGTCGTCGCGGGCCTACATGAAAGTGAAATGGTTGTGGTAAGTGACCGAGCTGGTCTGAGGCCCGGGGAGAAGGTATCCCCTCAGGTGGTGCAGGTCATGCAATATCACGAGAGCACTCAAGACTAGGACTGAAGAACCATAACAATTCGCGGGGAATGGTTGAAATAAATGTCTGGCTTCTCAATTCGTAATCCCTATTTCATCGTGGTGATCTGCCTGGTGCTGATGGTCATTGGGGTAACCAGCCTTGTGCGCATGCCGGTGGACTTGTTCCCATCCATCAACCTTCCCGAGGTCGTGGTCGCCACGTTCTACTCGGGAATGCCGCCGCAGGACATCGAGACTGACATTACCGATCCACTGGAGCGTTTCTTCACGCTCGCCAGCGGTATTGATCACATGGAATCTCGCTCCATGCTAGGCGTCAGCATTATCAAGGTCTACTTCCAGCCTGGGACGAGTGCCGACGCGGATGTCACCGAGTTGTCGAATCTCGCACTGGCTGATCTTAAACGCCTGCCGCCGGGCACTCTCCCGCCGGTGGTGTTGAAGTTTGATGCTTCCAGTCTTCCAGTCTGTTTGGTGACGTTGAAAGGTGAGGGTCTCAACCAAACACAGCTCCACGATATTGGACAGTTCACGATCCGTAACCAGATCGCCGTCGTAAAGGGAGCCGAGATTCCTCCTCCATTTGGGGGAAAGTATCGCCAGATCATGGTGTACGTCGACCCATATAAGTTGGCGTCTCGCGAACTCAGCCCAATGGACGTCGTAAGTGCGGTCAACAACTCCAACCTGATTCTGCCTGCCGGCGACGTCAAAATGGGCTTGTTCGATTACTACGTCTACTCCAACAGCCTAGTAGACAACATGGATCAGCTTGGCAAGATCCCGGTCAAGACGGTTGGATCCTCCTGGGTGACAGTAAACGATCTGGGCAAAGCCGAAGACGCAAATCAGATCCAGTACAACTTGGTTCGCGTCGACGGGCAGCGATCGGTCTATCTGCCGATCATGAAGCAGGGCGGCGACACGAACACGATTCAAGTTGTCAATGGCATCCGCGACATGATCGGCCATCTCTTTGACATCCCTAAACAGTTGAAGGCGACGATTGTGTTCGACCAATCGGCGTTCGTAAAAGAAGCGATCAAGACGCTGCTTCATGAGGGCTTGCTCGGGTTACTTCTCACCAGCCTGATGATTCTGATCTTCCTGGGGAGCTTTCGCGCGACCTCGGCAGTTTTTCTGTCCATTCCGTTGTCGGCGCTGGCGACATTCGTCGTGCTCTACATGATGGACAGCACGATTAACACCATGATCCTCGGGGGGTTGGCGTTGGCGTTTTCGCGGATCATCGATAACTCGGTTATCTCGCTCGAGAACATTTATCGCCATCTTGAAATGGGTGCAGTGCCAGTAAAGGCCGCGGAAATCGGCGGAAACGAAGTCAGCCTGGCGGTGCTTGCCGCGACCATGACCACGGTGGTTGTCTTCTTCCCGGTGACGTTCTTGTATGGCGTCAGCAAGTTCTTATTCTCGGCCCTGGCGCTCGCAGTGGTGATTTCATTGTTTGCTTCGTACCTGGTCGCAATGACGGTCATTCCGCTGTTTTGTGCCAGGTTCCTGAAAGCGGTGCCGCACGCGGTGGAAGCGCACGGACACACGGGTGAATACGAAATCGAGCCCACAGTCGCGACCGATCACTCGCGGTGGGAGAGTTTTACCGCCGGTTTCAATCGCATGTTCAACCGGATGCTCGATTTCTACGAAGTTTGGGTCCGGCGCGCCGTGCAGAGGCCAGCGCTAACAGTTGCCATCCTGAGCTGTGCATTTCTCGCCAGCATCGCGATTTATCCGTTGCTCGGCCTCGCATTCTTCCCGAGGACCGATGCCGGACAGTTCACCATCAATCTCAAAGTTCCCACCGGCACCCGTCTCGAGGTCACCGAACAATATGTGGCCAAGGTCGAAGATCTGATCCGGCGCGAAATTGATCCTAGGGACCTCAAGATGATCGTTTCGAACTTGGGTGTCGTCCCAGATTTCTCTTCCCTCTACACCACCAATGCAGGACCCTATACGGCCACGGTTCAGATCGCGCTGCAGGACGATCACAGTAAGAGCAGCTTCTGGTATATGGACCGGGTGCGAGCGGAGCTGGATAGGCAGTATCCGGACATCCGCACGTTTTTCTCAAGCGGGTCGATGGTCGACGCGGTGCTCAACATGGGCATGCCTGCACCGATCGACGTGCAGGTCAGCAGTCCGCACCTGCGCCAAAACTACGCAGTGGCTCAGAACTTGGCGAGCCAGATTCGGGCGCTGCCAGGCGTGGGAGAGGTGTACATCCCACAAGACCTGGATTATCCCGGGTTACGGCTGGATGTGGACCGCGTGCATGCGGCCGAGTTGGGGCTGACTCAGAAAGACATCGTGGATAACGTCATTACTGCGCTCAATTCGAACACCATGATTGCACCCAACTACTGGGTGGATCATAAAACGGGTAACGATTATTTCCTGACGGTGCAGTACTTCGAAAAGGGTCACGCCTCGATCCACGATTTTGCCGATCTCACTAACATTCCTATCCGCGCCCCGAACCTGAAACAGCCAACAACGCTCGATGCCGTCGTCAAACTTGAGCAGGTTCAGACCCCCACCGAAGTCGATCATTACCAGATCCAGCGCGTCATCGACATCTACGTGACGCCGAAAGCAGAAGACATGGGGCAGGTGTCTGATGAGATCTCCAAAACAATTGCAAAGCTCAATACCCCGGAGAATATCCGCATCAATCTTCGCGGCATGGTGCAGGGCATGAATGCATCATTTCAAAGCTTCGCGATTGGATTGTCGCTTTCGGTGGTTCTCCTCTACCTCATTCTGGTGGCGCAGTTCAAATCATTCAAGGATCCATTCCTGATCATGCTCGCCATCCCCATGGGCTTCATCGGGGTGCTTATCATGCTTCCGTTGACCGGCACTACGCTGAACGTGATGTCGCTGATGGGCGTGCTGATGCTCGTCGGCATCTCGGCATCCAACAGCATCCTGATTGTCGAATTCACCCACCGCCTGGAGGAGCAAGGCAAATCCACTCAGGAGGCGGTGATCACTTCCTGCAGAGTTCGGCTGCGCCCAATCCTGATGACTTCGTTGGCGACGATCATTGGCATGGTGCCAATGGCCCTGAAACTTGGAACCGGCAGTGAACAATATGCTCCGCTTGCACGCGCCATCATCGGAGGCCTCACCGTCTCTGTCGTACTGACCGTTTTTATCGTTCCTGCTGCCTACTTGTTGGTCTATGGCAAGATGCCTTCTCACGTGCACAGTGCAGAGCAGGCATGATGAACAGGACATGCACGGATCAACTGAAAGAAGAAGTGGCCAAGCAGAATCCCCAGATCCGGATGTTTTCCTCCTCGGGGCCGATGGTGGATCGGGTGCTGAACATCGGCATTTCGGCAGCCCCGCTTGCTCGTAGAGGGAAAGCGAAATCAGCAGGCGACGGCAGCTTATTCTCCGGAGATCGACAAATGAAAGGTTCCACCAGGATCGCCCTGATATGTGCAATGCTTTATTGCATCAACGGTTTAGTTCTGCCTGCTGCAGCTCAGAGCACAACACACGACCCACAGGGCCAGGACTTGCCGTCAGCTCCCCAGCCTGCGGCACAAATTCTCCCGGTCGTGCAGCCTTTTGTTCCACCACGGGTCGCAACGCCCGAGCAGACAATGGCAAATTCTCCCGCCGGGCCCCAAACTACTCAACCCGCCCAGGCAATCGGCGGATCAATGCGGCTGACGCGAAAAGATGCGGAGCAGCTTGCCATTAAGAACAACCCGCGGATTACAGTGGGACGACTGCTCGCCTTGGCGCAACATCAGGTTTATCGCGAAACCAGATCCGCGACTCTCCCCACTTTCAATGGAGCAATTACCGCTGTTGATGCAAATGAAGGAAGCCGGGTCGGCGCTGGGGGGCTTACGGCACCTCGTCTACTGGAACACGCCGGGGCCGGCGTAATGCTCAGTCAACTACTCACTGACTTTGGACGTACCACCAACCTGATCTCGGCGTCGAAACTTCGCGAAAGAGCACAAAACGCCAGCGCGTTGGCCACAACGGAAGATATCGTTCTCGCAACAGACCAGGCTTTCTACAACACACTTCAGGACCAAGCTCTCCTGAAGGTGGCGCAGCAAACGGTGACAACTCGGCAGTCCGTTGAGCATCAGATCGACGAACTTGCCAAGAACAACCTGAAATCGACTCTCGATTTGACATTTGCGCAAGTCAATCTGTCTCAAGCAAAGCTGCTGCAACTAGATGCTCAAAACAGTCTCGATTCAAGTATGGCGGCACTAGCAGAAGTATTGGGCTTTGATAAGCAGATGACCTTCGAACTGAACGACGAACAGACTCAGCCGCCGGCACCGCCTGCAGATCTAGACGGACTCGTCCGTACTGCGTTTCAACAGAGGCCCGACCTGCAGGCATTCAACTACGAGCAGCAAGCTGTCGAGAAATTCCGGCGTGCCCAGCGTGACCAGCTTTTCCCGACGATCAGTGCACTCGGTGTGGCTGGCGGTACTCCCGTGCGACCGGACTGCTTCGGTGGATGCTTTCCGAATTACTTCATTTCCAGTTGGTATGGAGCGATTGGAGTCAATATGAGCATTCCGATCTTTAATGGTTTCTTATTCACGTCCGAGGCTTCGGAAGCTAAATACCGTGCTCAAGCGGCCGCCGAGAACACTCGGGCGTTGCGGGATCGGATTGTGCGTGACGTACGCACCGCCTGGCTTGCCGCCAACACGGCATTCCAACGAGTCGGAGTCAGCGCCGAACTTGCCAGGCAAGCTGATCTGAGTCTCAGCTTGGCGGAGAGTCGCTATCAGCTTGGGCTGGGTTCGATTGTGGAACTTAGTCAGGCCCAGTTGCAGCAGACTGATGCTGCCATAGGATTCGTCAACGCCCAATACCAATATCGACTGGCTCTGTCGACGCTCAACTTCGAGATCGGGATGCAACCTTGAGAATCTTTCCCATGGCAAGAAATCAGGGCTGAGGAGTGTGATGGGCCGCGGTAAAAGGAAGGATCTGCCGCTTACGACCCGTCAAGGAATAGTGCTTTTGCTTATACTCACAGTATTCTTCATTGTCGTCTTCACGCTGGTGTTTCGCTGGACAGGAGTTCAATGAAATCAAGGCATGAGGAGTCGCCAGATTAGATCCAGAATTCCAGAACTTGAATAAGATGGGCTGCCGACTCAGATGTGGACCAGACCACAAGCGGCTCGTCTCGTACTCATCGTTGTCCGGCGACCTGTTTTTTCACGGTCCAGCCATTGCGAAAAGCATGCGAACCAGGTTCGACTGCGACTCGTTGTTTTCGAGTCGGTCCAGCGTCTCGCTGGCGCAGCCTGAGGCGCCAGAACATTCTACCGTGTTGTTCAGTGCTTTTCTTCGCTGACCACGGTCACCGGTCCAAGCAGACCGGAGGATAAGAGAGTCGAATTCGCCTTGTACGGCTTCACATCAGCAAAGGTGACTTTCGTCGCCCCGGGCTGCTCATCACCGATCAAGCGATTCACCCATGCATTTACCACTTTGATGGTGATCTCGTTTGCACCGGGCTTAAGGGCGGATGTTGCGTCGAGGCGATAGGGAGCGTGCCAAGTCTGTCCCAGTGTTTTACCGTTGACGCTCACCTCCGCCAGATTCTTTACGTCGCCCAAATCGATCCATAGGCGCGCGCCTTTGATGAACCAGTCGGGCGAGGCTTGCAGACTCTTCGTGTACGTGCCGATGCCGGAGAAGTACTTTACTCCCGGATCGTTGCTGGTGCTCCAATCCGAAAGTTGGTCGAGAGTGATCGGATCGGGGGCACCACGGCCTGACTGAAAGGCCAAATTCCATGGACCGTTCAGTGTGGCAACTTTGGTTTGCGTCGATTGTGGAAGAGAATGCGACTTTTCGGATGTGGACGTGCGGAAGACCACAAACACTGTTCCCCAAGGTTCGAGTTGAAGTGGTACTGCAGTGCGTCCATCTACTACTTTGAAAGACACTAGCTCCGAAGTACCCGTCTCCGCCCGCCATAACTCCGGCTGTCTGCCAGCCAGCCGGAAAACAGCATTGATTACTGTTTCGTGATCGCTTCGGTTGTCGACAAAGTAGATGTCGCCGTGTGTCAGCTTGCGGTGGACAAACTCAACGTCGGAGGCGCCCCCTTGTTTTGGATAATCGAAATCCGGCTTCAGATTGAGCGCAGTAAGAACATCAGTAAGGTTCTGACCAGCATAGACCGTACCCTTGCCCACTTTGCGTACACCGCTGCCGTCACCGAACAACTGCCATGAAAGCTTTTGGAACTCGGCTTGGTCGTCGGCTAGACTCGGGTCATCTGTCGGCTTTGGACCCGCCACAACCGCGCCGTCCATGACTAGTCTAACTATTGCGCGTAGGACTGGAAGAGACATGTGGCAGCTGTACGGATCCAACCCTAGCACTCTGTATTGCATACCGCTCTTGGTCATGATCTGACCACCCGACACGCTCAATTCATGGATCAGAGCGTCGGCGTTGATGTAATCGAACCCATAGCCTGGCGGGATGTCCGGAGCTGAATGCTGGAAGATGGCCGTGAGGTTGGAGTCTTCTCCGTAAAAGTACACCAGGTCCGCTCCGAAGTGCCCCTGCTGCAGCATGTAGCTGGACCGAGCTAAATAGTCGACCCACGCTGTTGCCTGTTCCGCCCAGGTTTCGTTGCGATTGAACCACTGTCCGAAGGGACCAAGTGTCAGTCCCGGTGCTTTGCCAACCAGCGGCTGGTGCGCAGATTCATGAATCACAAACCGATTAATCCCGTTGAGCAATTCCTGATCTGCCGTTGGCTTCAGCGTGGCTGGAGACCACGCCCACGGTGCAGATGCCGCCGTCAGAGACTCAGCCGCTGCGATGTTCTGGCCGTAAATGTGCGCCACGGATGCGGACTCACGGTCATCAGCGTTGTATCCATACTGTGGCTGATTCACTCCCGGTCTTTGCGTCCACATAGCGCTCATTGGCACTTCATTCATCTTCTTTACTTCCATTCCATCTGCGACAAAAGCGCGTCCCGATTCGTGAGATTCTCCGTAATGGGCCATCCCTCGTTCGTGCACGGTTTCTTCCAGCTGTTCATAATGCTCGTTGGCAATGAGGTCCGCGATGGTTTTGCGGAAGTCCCAAAGAAAACGATCACTGGCTCCCGCACTTTCGACAATACGGCCGGCCAAAACAGGCAACCACGGTATCGCGTCATACCCACGCAGCTTCTTGAAATGCGCGAGAATATTGTCAGTCCAGTTCTGTGAACCCGCCTCCCAGCTGTCATTGATCACGTAGCGGATGCCTTTTTTGCCCATCTCATCCGCACCGACAGTCTCCTTATAGCTGTCGAGGTATTTCTCGAAATAGCCCTTCACGAAGCGGTGATCGAGCTTGTCCACCTCGAGTCCTGTGGCCTCGGGAGTTGCAGGGTGGTTGGTGATTCCGAGCAATGAGTAACCGAATCGCAACACTACCCACTTACCCTCTGGTGGTGTCCAGTTCAGCGTGCCATCCGGCCGCATCTGGGACGTGAGATCGACGACATCCGACTTTCGGATCGCCATCGAGGCGTCGACCTGCGGGGTCGCATACTGATAGAGGTCGGGCTCAGAGACAAAAGCCGCTTTCTCCTCAAAGTGGTTCACGCGCGGATCGGAGTGAAGCACCAGTTCGGCAACTTCGTAAAAGGTAGGCGCGGCGGGCTTTGGACCGAATGAAGAAAAGTCGATTCCTTCAGCCCAAGCTGGCACCGGGGGTGGCGGGTTGTGCTTGAACGTAATCCGGAAGTACTTGGCTGTCACCGGATCGAAGGAGATCGTGTGTTCCGGCGCCCTGCCTAGACTCAAGGCAGCGATCTTGCGAAAGTTCTGGCCGTCATCGCTCGCTTCCAAGGTTTTCTCGGGAGCAGAGATTCCAGTGGCGAATTCCTCTATGAATCCGGGATCCCTGGTCACATACGTTATTGCGCGAATCGTCTGTGGTGCTGGATATTCGAACTGGATCCATGACTCAGACCCTAAGGCGGGGATAGGAACTTTCGTGGTCTTCTCCAGATCTCCATCACTCAATACCGCCGGATCCAGCCCGTCGCCGCTGGAAGCAACTTTGGACTGCTGTGTGGCTAGGGCGCATACGCCCGACGGAACTCGGAATGCGATTACCGCCGCATCCGCATAAAATTCCGGCAGGTGTGCAGCCGGCGGCCCGAACTGTTCGCGAACGCCGAGGTTCTGGAAGGCACCTGTGGTGGTTGGAGGATGAGCAACCTTCCCCACGAACTGGACTCCGCCCTCTAAGACAGTCTCAGTCCAGACATACTTCTTCATTCCTTGAGCTGGTGGTACCCACGGACCACCTGTTTCGCTCCAGCCTGGCGAACCCGCGATGGCCATTTCCATGCCGAACTGGTTGCCAAGACTGATCGCATACTTGAACGCGTCCTTCCATTCAGCAGTCATGTACACCAAGCGCTTCTCAACCACCTGTGGCGTTTGCAGGGCGGCATCGAAGTTCTGGAATCCCGCAATCCCGATCCGATGCATCCACTCAAGATCAAGCTTGATCCCATCTTGCGTGATATTCCCATTCATCCAGTGCCACCAGACGCGCGGCCGCGCGGTGCTCGGCGGATTTTCGAAACCTTTCTTCAAGACGTCATCGCCAGTCTGGCCAAGCGAAACAGCAGCGATACAGACAACGATCAGTGCCATTACCGATGATTTTGTCGACGCCTGTTTCATGGTTCGTATCTCACCAAAAGATTTCTTCCAGCATTTAAGCCGCGCGCAAGGCGATTCGGCCATGGCAGGAGGACGTTGGAGGCCGAATTGGCACTCTGAACTTGACATCGGCTGCTGATGCCCGCACACTCTCCGAGTTCACTGCAGACCGTCATTGAGAAACACGTCCCTTGCATGAAGGCGGCCGTCAGCATACGAGCAATCAGGGGCGGCGTGCAAGAACATGAGCGCCAAACGAACGCGTTCTGCAATACGAAATCCACAAGCGATCAGGCTCTGTGTCATTAATCGGAAGTTTCTGCAAGTTGGGCCGTATTGGTGATGCTCTCCCCACTTGATTTCGAGTGTGTAGGATCACAAACACAAATCGCAGGTTTCGTGTTCGTAGATGTGGTAGATACCATAAGTAGCCCTTGACTGCGTGCGATCCACCGGCTTCCGATGCCGACATTTCGCAACGTAAAATCACACCAGTGTCAGAAACACAGATTGACATGCATATTGATCGAGTGAAAACATCCGCGCCGTACGCTCAACTACGTGAGAAACAGGACCATGAGAACCAGATTCCTCGCGGTTGCTTCCCTTGCTCTGCTGATAGCTTCCGGAAGGATGGCATCGGCTCAGCTTCCACCTGAAGCGCTGAAAGGTTTGTGGAAGGCGCAATGGATAACCTCACCCGGTGCTACCCAGAAAGACAGCGTCGTTTTGCACTTCCGGAAGGTGTTCGACATCTCACAGAGCCCGGAACACTTCATTGTTCATGTGAGCGCTGATGCCCAATTCCTCCTTTGCATAAACCAGCAAGAGATCGGGCGGGGGCCTTCGCGAAGCGATCTTGCGCATTGGAGATATGAAACCTACGACCTGGCGAAATTTCTGCACTCCGGGAAAAACGAGATTTCTGCCACCGTATGGAACTTCGGCGTCACCCCGCTGGCTCAGATCACCGATCGCACGGCATTCGTAGTCCAAGGCGACACAGCGAGCGAATCGATCGCCAATACGGACAACAATTGGGAAGTCGAGGAAGAAAAAGGCATACGCGCGTTGCCGACTCCCTCTGATGTTGAAAGGTTTTACTACGTCGCAGAACCCCCCGAACGCATTGACGGCGCGGCACTCGATTGGTCATGGAACGACGCGGCGTCTTCACATGGCAAGTGGGAGAAACCGATTCCGATTGGATACGCATCCCTGCGAGGAGCGGCGCTTCAGAACAACAATTGGCAACTGATGCCAGACCCGCTACCCCCGATGCAAATGGAACTAACGCCCTCGGGACGCGTCGTTCGCGCCACCGGAATTCCGGCACCGCCGGAATTTCCCAGTTCGCCTTTTGAAATTCCGGCTCACGCTAAGGTCAGTCTACTGCTAGACCAATCCCATTTGACTACGGCATACCCTGTGTTGACGGTGACTGGAGGCGCTCAGAGCACAATCCGTCTCACATACGCGGAAGCTCTCTTCGACGGTAATGGACAAAAGGGTAATCGAGATGAAATCGACAACAAGCACGTAGAGGGGATCTATGACGAGTTTTTGCCGGACGGATCTCCAGGGCGCCAATTCATGCCCTTGGTCTGGCGCACGTGGCGATATCTACAACTTGACATCAAGACCGCGGATCAGCCGCTTCGCCTAGAAAACCTTCGTTGCTGGTTTACGGCGTTCCCTTTCGAAGAGCGTGCTCGTTTCTCCACAGACGACCCGTCTCTCAGTCCGATTTGGCAAATTGGCTGGCGGACTGCCCGCCTCGATGCGCACGATACGTACATGGACACCCCATACTACGAGCGCATGCAGTACATTGGGGACACGCGCATTCAAGCTCTGATCTCATACACGGTTGCGGGCGACGATCGCCTCGCCCGTCAAGCAATTCAGGCCTTTAGCGACTCCCGAGTACCCGACGGCCTTACACGCAGTCGCTATCCCTCATCCGTAACCCAGATGATTCCAACGTTCTCTCTCTTGTGGATCGGAATGCTGCACGACTTCTGGATATATCGAGGGGACGAGGAGTTCGTTAAGGCGCAGATCCCAGGCACAAGAACAGTCCTGGATTGGTTTCTAGATAGACAACGACCAGATGGGCTAATTGGAAATATCACGTGGTGGCCATTCATAGATTGGGGAAAAGACTTTGGATTTGGCATGCCTCCTCAGGATTCAGACGGAGGGTCGTCCCCCATAACGCTGCAGTACGTTGAAGCGCTTCGCTACGCGGCAGAATTGGAATCAACCTTCGGTGACCCGGTTCGAGTACGACGCTATCGTGGAGCTGAGGCTCAGGCAGTAGCGGCGATTCGAAAATTGTGCTGGAACGATACCTATGGCTTGATCGCCGACACGCCAGCCCAAACGCACTACAGCCAGCACGCCAACATTCTCGGAGTGTGGCTTGATGTGATCCCGACGGAAAAACAAAAGGAGGTTCTCACCAAGATTCTGTCAACAAGCGATCCAGGCTTTACGACAACCCAACCTGTTCCGGACATGACGCAGGCGACCTACTACTTCCGGTTCTATTTGGCTCGCGCTCTTGACCACTCCGGTCTGGGACACCGCTATCTCGATCTACTGCAGCCGTGGCGGGACATGGTTGCACTTGGACTCACGACCTGGGCAGAACAACCAGAACCTACGAGGTCTGATTGTCACGCCTGGAGCGCTCATCCGAACTTTGACTTTCTCACGATCGTCGCAGGGATTCGACCAAAGACACCTGGGTTCTCCAGCGTCACTGTCGAACCTCATCTGGGCCGTTTGCGTAATGTGGTTTCTGCAGTGCCAACTCCGAAAGGAATTATCGAAGTGAGCTATACGTCGAATCTGACAGGTATCGACGCAGAAATAGATCTTCCCGCGAACGTATCGGGTGATTTCGTATGGAAGGGACACATCACTCCCCTGCATTCAGGACATCAACACCTGGGATTCCCCTGAAATTCCGCCGAGTCAAAAGCAGAAGGGTTGACTGGGTTGGGCGACGGCGTCTCGAAAGCACGATCTTCCGGCCACGACCCGTCCACGGCACGAGCGCGCTCGAGGACTTCAGTGTCGTCCACCCACATAGTTTCCATAGCCTACAACTACGGTTGAGCTGACCAGTACCAAAAGGCTCAAGACCACAAGCAGCTTCGTCTTTGCCCCGGCACCTTTCCATTCTTTCAGCGCGATTCCCCATAGCGTACTGAAGATGATGATGCTAGCCATGTGCAGGGTCCAACTGGAGAACTTGAAGCGCCCCATTTGGGTTTCGCCCATAGTGTAGAAGAAGAACTGCATGTACCAGGTTGTTCCGGCTAGAGCCGAGAACAAGTAATTAGGAAGCATCGGGGCTCGCAGCGGAACTTCGTTTCTGACTGCCACAGCCACAGCCATTTCTTCTGCTGGTGCATCCGTAACTGCTTCAAGAATGTGTTCCTCGCCTCGCTCTGGAAATTCACCGCGAATTTCCGAATGGAAATATTGATAGCCTGTGTGATTCCTAAAATTAAGAACGACACACCAAATGAAATTCGTTGTAAATCCTCCAGCCAGTACTACCACCAAGACTGGTAGGCCCTGCCACAATGCTGCGGTCCCACGCTGCACAGTAATCGATTTGATCGGATCTCCCGCGGCGAGGCCGTAGGCAAAGCAAGCACTCATAACTCCGGAGAACGTAGCTACTAACAATCCTTTTTTGAGATCGAACTCTTTGATGGCCGCTCGCTTCTGCTCCTGAGACATCTCCCGCTCTTTCGAAACTCCGGCTGCACCGGCGACTGCAATTCCCAACAGGCAAATGGCAACCCCGCCAAGAATAATCAGCCCGGAACGCGTCCCTAAGACTTGGCTCGCAAACTCGCCTCGAAAGATCGGCGGCATCAAGGTGCCGAATGCGGCCGTGTACCCTAGCGCCACCGCCATCCCAAGTGACATGCCCAAATAACGCATGGTCAGACCGAACGTAAGCCCCCCGAGTCCCCAAAGGACGCCGAAGACATAGGCCCAAAATATCGCGCTGGGAGGCGCCAGGTGGAGCACTTGAGTCAGGTCTTTAGTCATCGTGAATGCCAACAGCCATGGCGCGATGATCCAACTGAAAAAACCTCCAACAAGCCAATACGTTTCCCACGCCCAGTTCTTCACTCCGCGGTAAGGGACGTAAAAGCTGCCGGATGCGAGACCGCCAAGCCAGTGGAAAAATACTCCCAGCGCCGGGTTAGGATCCATTCGTCTCCTCGAATCTGAGCTATAAGTGGAACACTTCTTCTAGCGGCTGCATCGCGCGATCCGGTAACGCTCCGTCAGGCTGGATGAAAAAGTCACCCATTTCCCGTTGCCATCGCTCATTCACTTCGCGTCTCGCCATATCCGAACGTGCCCGTTCAAAATCTTCGGTTTCCAGGTATCCAACGAGCAGGCCGTCTTCACGCAAAAAGAGCGAATAGTTGCGCCAACCGGTTTCACTCAGTGCGTTCAGCATCTCGGGCCACACACGGCGATGGCGTTCCTTGTATTCCGCGAGACGCGCCGGCTTGACCTGCAATACAAAGCAGATGCGCTGCATGGATCTCTCCCTAACGCAAGTAGGCTTCCCACAATCCACCATCCACCGGGATCACATGCCCGGTAGTCTTGCCGCTTTGCTCGCCCGCCAACCAAACGATGGCAGCGGCACAGTCTTGAGGGAGAATCGGGCACCTGGTCAATGTGCGCTGAGCGTAAAAGTTAGCGAGTTTGCCTCGCAGTTCTTCAGTGGATTCCGATTCCGAAAAGTCGATCTTGTATTTCTGCAAGGACTGGATGACGCGATCACGAGGAAACATTGTCGAACCCGCCACCACGGTAGCGGGTGCGATTCCATTTACGCGGACGTGTGGGCTGAGCATGATCGCAAGTTCACGAACAAGATGGTTGAGCGCCGCTTTGCTGGTGTCGTAAGCTTCGCTGCCTTTCTTGGGCACGACCGCATTCGCGGAGCTCGTCAGGACCATCGCTGCGGGCAAGTTCTGATCTTTGAAGACCCAGTCAGTGTGACGCGCGAGCAGGTAGTTCCCGGTCACGTTAACCAGGAAAGTGTTCGCCCATTGTGCATCCGAGAGTTCTCCGTCGGCGCCGGGCACGGGATAAATTGCCGCAGTGTTAACGGCTATGTCGATGCCGCCGAATTTGGAAATTGTGAATTGGACCGACTCTGAGAGAGATTCCGAGGAACCCAGATTGACGGCCGTGGCGGCAACGAACTCCTCCGAAGACAACCTGCCTGCTTCGGCGGACACTATCATTGCGCCCTGTATATCGGAGTCGGCAACCACAACATGTGCTCCTTTGCGGCCGAGCAGGAGGGCTGCCTCTCGTCCAATACCGCTTGCTCCTCCGATAACCAGCGCGATTTTGCGGCTGAACTCAGCTTCAGGAGGCATTCGTTGCAACTTGGCTTCCTCGAGCGCCCAGTACTCTATGCGGAAGGCTTCTGAACGAGGAAGCGCAACGTAGTTGTGGAATTCTGTAAACTGCTCTGACTGCTCCGGTGTCCGCGCCTGCGGAAGCGGGTGGGCCACCTCACCATCCTCCAGGGCATTTGCTCCCGCCATTACATGAATAGCGTTGATAAAAAACTCAGTCGTGATGCGAGCCTCTTTTTTGTTCTTGCCGAAACCAAAGAGTCCAAGACCCGGGATTACCACCACGGAGGGATTGGAATCGCGGAGCTTGGGTGAATCAGCCGTCGCCCATTCTTCGTAATATTTCTTGTAGGCTGCGCGATAGGCTGCAACCCCGCTCTGAATTCGATTCTTCAGGGCTGTTACGTCCTCTTTTGCCGGGTTCCATTCGACAAACCATGGGCACACTCGAGTTCGCAGGAAGTGGTCTGGACAACTTGTACCTAGTGCGCTCAGTTCTCTGCCCCATCTTGAACCGGCGAATGTTAAGGCATCTTCATCGCCCGCATAGTGCGCGATTACTCGACGGTTGGACGAGACTACGCCGCGCAAAGCCGGAAGAAGCCGGGCAGCGATGGTCTCGCGATCTTGCACTGGCGGATGGTCCATTCCGCCAAACAAGGAACCTTTCTTAGTGCGGTGGTTCTGAATGAATTCGCCCATCTGATCAATAGTGCGAATACTATTCAGATAGCAGTCGCGTTGCGTCATTCCCCAGGTAAACAGACCGTGGCCACCAAGAATCAACCCCTCTACTCCAGGATTGTCCGTAACCGTTTTTTCGATCAGGAGAGCCAGCTCAAATCCCGGGCGCTGCCACGAAACCCATGCGATCCTCCGATCAAACTCTCTGTTGAACTCATCGAGCTTGCGCTTGCCATTCGCACTGGCAGCGAGGGCGATCGCCCAGTCGGGATGCAAGTGATCGACGTGCGTGAAAGGCAAGAACGCGTGCAAGGGCGTGTCGATCGAGGCTGCAACGCGGTTCTCTCCGAAAGCTGAGAGCGGATAGTAGCGCACCATTTCGTCTTCGTACTTCTCCCCACGATAGAGCTTCTTCAGGTGTTTGAGTCGATACATGTAGAGCAGGGCGAAACCCGATTCTGTAATCGAGCCAATGTCTCCACCGCTGCCTTTCACCGCGAGGACGAGAACCGGTTCACCCGTGAATGGGTCCGGAAGCTCGATTTTTGAACTCGTATTGCCACCGCCAAAGTTTGTGATACGGAGATCTGCGCCCAGCAGGTTCGATCGATAGCGCAGTAAAGCCAGTTGATTGCTCCCCAGTTCACGCGCCTGGCCCTCGTTCCACAGATCTCTCAAATAAGTTGTTTCTTTGATTTCATGCATAAGTCATCTCGCAATATTGTTCGAAGCGTTGGAAATGCTGCTCCCACTTGTCCGTTTCGACGGGCTCGAAAACCTCAGTCGGGAAGGAGCGGTCAACTATCGCCCGAACCTCTTCCAGAGACGCTGCTTCGCCGGTCGCCAGGACTTGAATCGCGATATTGCCAAGTGCCGTAGCCTCCGCCGGACCAGCAAGTACGGTTCTGCCCGTCGCATTAGCCGTGAACTGATTGAGAAGTCGATTTTTCGAGCCTCCACCGACAATGCGAATCTGTTCGATACGCCGCCCACAAACCAATTCGAGATTGCGAAGGGTCAATCGATACTTCATTGCCAAACTCTCAAGCACGCATCGCACATAAGCGCCCTGCCTAGATGGCGCTGGCTGGTGTGTCTTGGAACAGAACTGGCTGATTGCGCCGGGCATATCTGCCGCGCGCAGAAAAAGTTCGTCGTCGGGATCAACAAGTTGTGCGAACCCTGCCTCGCGATGGGCTAGATCGACCAGTTCTCCGTAGCTCCCGCTCTGACCTTGCGCACTCCAGGAATTCCTGCAACCTTGCAGCATCCAGAGCCCCATGACGTTTTTCAGCAGTCGGGTTGTCCCATTCACACCACCCTCATTGGTGAAATTAAGCTTCAGCGCTTCGGACGTGAGAACAGGAGCATCCAGTTCGGTTCCAATCAACGACCAAGTTCCCGAACTAAGAAAAGCTGTGCCATCCCGCGCCGTGATTGCCGCTACGGCGGAACCCGTGTCGTGACAAGCTGGGGCGATGACAGGAGTTGCAATTAGTGACGACTCCGATGCAACACCGGGCACTAAGGGTCCAATGACTGTTCCTGGCTCGATGATTGGTGATGGCAGATCGGCGCGCAATCCGACTTTCTGTATCAGATCTTTCGCCCAGACACGGTGAACCGGATCCACCATCTGGGTAGTAGTTGCATTAGTAAACTCGCATACCGCCTTTCCAGTCAGCCAATAATTGAAGAGGTCAGGGATGGTAACCAACTGCCTCGCGGCCGCTAGAATTGAAGCAGTGTCCCGCTGTGCAGCATACAACTGGTATAGAGTGTTGATAGGCATGAACTGAATACCGGTAATGCGATAGATATGCTCCCTGGGAACTTTCTGAAAGACTTGTTCCATCACACCTTCGGTGCGGCGATCGCGGTAATGATAAGGATTCTGAAGTAATTCTCCCCGCTCGCCCAGTAACGCATAGTCCACACCCCATGCATCCACACCAATGCCACTGAGTCTTGTGCATTCCAGAGAATTCAAGGCTTTCCGAACTTCGAGCCACAACCGCTCCACATCCCAATGCAAGGAGCCGTCTCGTTCGAGAGGCTCATTCCGAAACCGATGGACCTCCTTTGTTGTCAGAATCCCTGATTCCAGATCGGCCAGCACCGCACGTCCGCTCTCGGCACCGAGGTCAAGTGCCAAGTAAGAAGAGCGTCGATGCGTTGGCTTAATGGGCACGCTTTCTTGCCTATTCCTTAAAGGTTATTGAAGAACCCGGCTCGATTCTTTCTGGTCAATCAATCGGCAGCCAAACCTATGCACGTTCTTACAGAAGTCGCGTTTCCTCCAGATCGATACTCCGGCAATTTCGAGACGAACGGCGAGACGAAAGCCGTCATGCGTACGAAGTAACGCCGCTGGAGTTTCTCGCTGCGCGATCTTTGGTGATTCGTTCCAGATAGCCACTTTCACGGAACGCCTTCAGCGGGTCCCTCGGCAGGCCTTTTGAATCTCTCCACTCCTGAATTGCGGGACGAACATCCGTTGCGAACGCATTCTGCAAAAGCGATTCGGCAGTAACCAGATCGCATCTCTTCTGTGCGAGCACCAGTTCTTTGGTATCTACCAATGCTGCTTTCACAAAGAACTGCTGCGCCATGGTTACAGTTTGAATCATGGCCTCAATTTTGCCCTTAAGATTGTGGCTTTGGTCCACCATGTAGGCGATGTCGGCCCGTTGTCCCGTCTCCTGCTCAAAAAAGTGGATCTCGTGGAAAATGCGGAAAACCTGATACGGATCGATCGACCCCATGGTCAGGTCGTCATCGGCGTAGCGCCGGTCGTTGAAGTGGAACCCTCCAAGCATATTTTCCGAAAGGAGCCAGGCCACGATTTGTTCGATATTCTGTGCCGCATAGTGGTGGCCCGTATCCACCAGAACCTTTGCCTGCGGCCCTGCGGCGCGCGATAGAAGGAGCGCCATCCCCCAGTCAGCAATGTCCGTGTGGTAAAACGCAGGCTCGAAGGGCTTGTATTCGACCAGCATTCTCTGATCCGGCGACAAGCTTCGATGGGCTTCCTTCAATCCGTCTGCAAACCACTGCTTGCGTTGGCGAATATTTGCCGTGCCCGGATAGTTCGATCCGTCCGCAAACCAGAAAGAGATGTCCCTGCTGTGGAGGCGCTTTGCAATCTCGATACTGACGTGGGTGTGGTCCATGGCGCGACGACGAACGGCTTCATCGGGATTTCCAAACGATCCGTATTTGTACTCCTGGTCTTGGAAGAGATTAGGATTGATGGACCCAGCCGCGACACCGTACCGCGACGCGAATCGCTTGATTTCGTCGGAACTCTCGACACCATCAGGACAATCCCATAACACGTGCAAGGCGACCGTCGGACAGACTCCCGTCAGCACGTGTACCTGGCCAGCATCGCTGAACTTCTCTTCAGTGGTCGTAGCCGCTGCCGGTTGAATGAATTTGCCGAAGCGAGTACCGGTATTGGCGAACCCCCACGAAGGAAGCTCGATGCGAAATGACTCCAGCGCTGCAAAGACTTTTTCATTCGTGGACGAGTCCATGGGCACTCCTCGTGGAAAGCGAAGATATAATCTTTGATTCGGAAAGGTCACGGTTTTCTTATCCAACTGCAGATATTTCGCGATGCGAAACCATCAAAATATCCGCAACGTGCAAGAAAAGCCTCAAAGAAAGGACACATGGTTTGCCGACCAGATCATAACCGCGATTCCGCATTCGCCGGGACAGTTTGTCACTTATCTGCCCTGGCAAAAACAGGATCGAACAGCGCCTGCTCAGATATCAAGTTTGGCCAATGTTTCTGGCCTTAGATACATCAACAATTTTCATTTGACCGTCGGAATCCGAGGGATTTTAGTCCGGAATGCAACTCCGACGTGTCCAGTGATTCTAAAGCGATTCACAAATGAGCCAGCCAGGTAGGTGTCATACATCCAACTCAACAATCTCGCGAAAGATTTCGCTTTGCAAAACCGCGGAAATCGCTCATGATGTCGCTCTTATGAACCCCCCAGCTCAACCTCGAGATCGTTACCTGGTCAAATCCATCCTTCATGCCTCGCAGTTGCTGACAGCTTTCCGTACTCCTGGCGAGGCACTGTCTCTCAGGGAGATCTCCGCTCGCTGCGGCTTATCGAAAACAATGGTATTTCGTCTTCTGTACACGCTGGAGAAGTGCGGAATGGCTGAGAAGGTCGGACAGAACCTTTATCAATCTCGCGTTCGCCCGTGGAAACAAAGACTGTATCGGCTCGGCTATGCTGCCCAGGGGACGGATTATCAATTTTCTCGAGAGGTGTCTGAAAGCTTGAAGCGGGCGGCCGCGGCTGAAGGGATCGAACTTATCGCCGTCGATAATCGCTATAGTGCAAAGGTTGCGCAGCGCAATGCCGAGTTGCTTGTGCGCGAGAAGGTCGATCTGGCAATCGAGTTCCAGACCGATGAAGAAGTTGCTCCCATCGTGGCGGCGAAATATCGCGAAGCCGGTATTCCGATGATTGCGATCGACATTCCCCACCCGGGTGCGACATATTACGGCGCGAACAACTATGAAGCTGGTTTAATTGGAGGGCGTTACCTCGGACGTTGGGTCAAAGAGCACTGGCAATCAGAGGTGGATGAGATACTGTTGCTCGAACTCAAGCGGGCAGGCAATCTGCCGCGCATGCGATTGTCGGGACTCTTGGTCGGGCTCAATCTTATTCTTCCAAGTGCGTCAAGTTGCTCGGTTATCTACCTGGACGGGGATGGAGAATTAGGAACGAGCTTTGAAGTGGTGCGACGTCACTTGCGCTCATCCAACGGCAAACGCGTAGTGGTTGGTGCCATCAACGATCCGAGCGCACTGGGGGCGCTGCGCGCCTTTCAGGAAGCGGGACGAGCAGAAAACTGTGTCGTAATGGGGCAAAATGCCTCGCCGGAAGGTCGCGCAGAATTGCGTCAGCCCAAAACTCGCTTTGTTGGCTCAGTCGCCTACTTTCCCGAGCGATATGGTGTTGACCTGATTCGAGTAAGTATCGACATCCTTGGCCATCGCCCGGTTCCCCCTGCGGTTTTTGTAGAGCACAAATTGATTACTCCCAGCTCTGTCGATCACTACTATCCGAATGACGCGGTTACAGAACTGGTTCGAGCCGAGCCCCAGGTTTCCCCGTTTCTAATCAGTGTCGAAAGCACTGGGCGCCCACGTCGTTCCTCGTAGCTGCGTGGCTCATAAAATAATCAGTGCATCGGCCCGAAAGGCCGCGGGGCAAGACGCATTGCGCACTTTGCTCCATGGTGAGACCATACGAATTGTATCTTCGATTTTCAGGCCCCCGATCATGAAACTCGCCCTCCGGGCTTCAGTCGCTTGCGGAATTTGGATTTCACTCTTTGCGTGGAGGCCGGCGGAAGCTTCTTTTTCGTCAGAAAACTCAGCGCAAGCCAGTGAGACGGAGAAGGACGAAAGCCCTTCGTTGGTACAGCTACAGGCGGCAATTCAGCGGGATCCAGATCGCGCAAACCTCTATGTCCAACTGGGACAAGCCTACTGGCGCGAGGGCCAGTTCCAGTCCTCTTTTGATGCCTTCAAGCAAGCCATAAAACTCGCTCCCGATTCTGCACAGGCTCATAACTGGATGGGCGCCTTCCTGATGGGCAGAGGCAACCTGCCCGACGCAATCTCTGAGCTTCACAAGGCCGTGGCGCTAGATCCGAAATATGCGCGAGCCTACACCAATCTTGGTTCCGCTCTGGCGAAGAGCGGGGATCTGCCGGGAGCGGTAAGTGCTTTTCAAAAAGCGTTGGCGCTCCAGCCAAACAGTTGGGCGGCACATCTCAATTTAGGACTGGCGCTTCGTGAGAACGGGGATGCGGCAAAAGCGGTCGTCCATTTGCGTCGAGTCGCGCAAGCGCAACCAAAAAATCCGACTGTGCAATGTGAACTCGGAAAAACGCTTCGCCAGAACGGTGAACTGCCAGCCGCTGCGGTCGCATTTGAACGTGCACTCGAGATTGACCCGGAAATGCGCGAAGCCTACTACGGACTTGGCTTCACGCTGAAGCAACAGGGCGCTGCAGCCCGTAAGACTTCACCTTCTCTTGCAAGGAATGCATACGTGAAGCAGGCGCAGGAGTCAGTCTCTAAAGGTGACTTAGACTCGGCCAAGCAACAACTTCTGCAAGCGCTTTCGGCCAATGATGATGACGGCGAAGCACACAACCTTCTCGGATACATCCTGGGGCAGCAGGGGGATACTGCGTCCGCACTCCCGCACCTGGAACGGGCCGCTGCCCTAAGCCCTGACTCTGCCGAGGTCCACTACAACTACGGCGCCGCCCTCTGGTACAGCGGGGAAAAGCAGAAGGCTATCTCAGAACTGAACGCCAGCACCCGGCTTGATCCTTCAGCAGCCGCCAGCTATGCGCTGCTGGGAATGGCGGAACGCGATGAGGGTGATCTGAGTAGCGCTCGGGTGAATCTCGAGCGGGCGATTGCACTATCGCCTACAACCGCAGCTACCTTCATCGATCTGGGGATCGTGTTTCTGCAGCAGGGGGAGCCTCAAAAAGCCTTGCCGCAATTCGAGGCTGGACTCAACGCCAGCTCTGCCGTACCTGCCCCTGACTGGGACGCTGCGATCACTGCGCTTCGAAAGGCTCTCGCGAAGAGTCCAGACGTACCGGAGTTGCATAACATGCTTGGTCTCTTGCTCGGTCGGAAAGGCTCCGATAGCAATGAGGTTCTGGGTGAGTTTCGCGATGCGTTGCGGTTGCGGCCCGATTATGCCGAGGCACACAACAATATGGGCCTGGTGCTCGCGCAAACCGGGGAGGATGAGAAAGCCACGGCAGAATTTCGCGAGGCAGCGCGGATTCGTCCCGATTTCGCTGACGCGCATGGGAACCTGGGTGCGGTGCTCATGCTTTCGGATGTCGAAGAGGCCATCAGCGAACTGGAAAAGGCCGTCTCTCTTGATCCGGGATTGATGAAGGTGCAGTTCAACCTGGCCGAGGCATACGGCAACAGTCCACGCCACGGCACCGAGAAGCAGATCGAGCAATTAAAAAAGATCATCTCGATCGCGCCCGATTTCGCGCGCGCACATCTGTCCCTGGGGAAGGCTCTGCTGCATGATGGCAAGATTGGCGATGCGGTTGCCGAACTGCAGGAGGCGGTACGGTTGGAACCGTCAAGCGGCGAAGCGCATTACCAACTCGGTTTGGCGTTGATGCGAAGTGGCCAACAGGAAGAGGCAGCGGCCGAGGTCAAAAAAGGACGCGAGCTATCCTCCGTCAACGAGCGGAATCAGAATGCCGAGCTGGATATCTCCGAAGGCCGGGCAGCCCTCCAAAAAGGAGAATTGCAGGAAGCGGAAGCGAAGTTTCGTCACGCGGTCAAACTTCTCCCGGAGTCTCCCGTCGCTCAGCATCTCTTAGGCGTGACGTTAGAAAAACAGGGCCGCCCGGAAGATGCTCTTGCGGCGTATCAGAAGGCATTGGAACTAAATCCGGGCGACCTGAGTGCACGGCAGAACATAGCGAGATTGAAGCCGCCGGAAGCACCCGTCGTTACTGGTGCTGCACCCTCGAATCTTGTGGGCGGCAGTGAGCGCATAAACTCCGACGATGATTCAGCGAAGATCTCCGAGTTCGAGCGCTATATTCGTGAGAGTCGATACAGCGAGGTTGAGGCTCTGCTTGCTTCCTATTTGAAAGAACACCCTAAGTCCTCCTGGGGTTGGTACGCTCTTGGTTACAGTCAATTCGCTCAGAAGAAAATCGGCGACTCCATAAAGTCGTTGGCCCAGTCTCTAAGCCTGGATATCAAAAACTCCGACGCTCACAAGATCCTGGGCCGCGACTTGATGGCCATCGGCCGGTTTGATGCCGCGCAAAAAGAATTCGAGCAAGCTATCCAGTACGATCCACATTCCAGTGAGAGTCACTACGATCTGGGCAAGCTGTTTTCACTGCAGGACAATTGGGTCGCTGCGCGCAAGGAATTCGAGGCAGCAATCCAGATTCAGCCGGATTACATCGAAGCCATTGATTCTCTCGGTTTCGCTCGGGAAGCATTGGGGGATAATGCCGGCGCAGTCCAGACCTATGAAAAAGCGATTGCTCTCAACCAGGAACGACACGGCAATTTTGTCGCCGCTCATGTGAACTTGAGCGCATATTACAATCGCACCGGCGACCAGGCGAAAGCCCTCGATTACGCGCAGCAGGCGCTGGCGCTCAATCCCAAGTCAGATTCTGCGTGGTTTCAGAAGGCAAAAGCAGAGGAGCGGTTGGGACAGCTTCAAGCAGCCGCCGATTCGCTAACGCACGCTGTCACCCTAAATCCAAGATCGTCCTCTTATTTCTACGTGCTCGCCGGAATCTACCGGAGACTAGGGAATCTTGAGGAGAGCAAGAAAGCCCTCGAATCATTTACCCGCCTTGATCAGGAGAACAACGAACTGGAAAAAATGCGACATAACATGTCGAAGAGCAGAAATGCACCGCACCCCGAGGGCGAGCATGAGTAGTTGCGCATCGGGCCAGTCTGTGCATCGGTTCTTCCGAAGGCCGGGTTGGGTAGTAGCATTGACATTTTTGTCGTTGAGTGCGGGCGCTCAAGCGCCTGAAGTGCACTTTACCGATATCACGGCTCAGAGCCACCTCGATTTCACCCAGGAAAATTCTCCCACATCGAATAAGTACCTGATTGAGACCATGGGTGGTGGAGTCGCGCTTTTTGACTACGATAACGACGGGCGTTTGGACATTTTCTTCACAAACGGGGCGCTGCTTTCCGATCCCATGCCCGATGGCAAGTTGCCCGACAAATCCAATAAAAAGTTCTGGAATCGTCTTTATCACCAGAATGCGGACGGTACCTTTACCGACGTAACCGAACGCTCGGGAATCAACGGTGTCGCTCAGGGCTACTACAGCATGGGTGTGGCAGTTGGAGACTATGACAATGATGGCTTTGAAGATCTGTACGTGACTGGCTTCGCAGGCAACATCCTCTACCACAATAACGGCGATGGAACCTTCACCGATGTCACCGAGAAGGCCGGAGTCAAGGGTGGCAGTTGGAGTGCGAGCGCCGGTTTCTTCGATTACGACAACGATGGAAAGCTTGACATATTCGTCACGCGTTACCTGGACTGGACAATCAAGACCAACCGCTACTGCGGGGAAAGGCCGCCGAACGGAGTGCGCTCCTACTGCCATCCGGACAATTACGATGGTGTGACCAACATCCTGTATCACAACAACGGAGACGGCACCTTCACGGATGTCTCGCAAAAGGCGGGGGTGGCGAATCCGCACGGGAAGAGCCTGGGCGTCGACTTCGCCGACTATGATGGGGACGGTTTCACCGACGTTTTTGTCTCGAACGATTCGGTGCAATGCTTCCTCTACCACAACAACGGCAACGGTACGTTCACTGAAGTCGGCCTGCTCGCCGGCGTCGGCTACAACGAGGATGGCAAGACCTTCGCGGGGATGGGAATCGACTTCAGCGACTACGACAACGACGGCTGGCCTGACATCGTGGTCACCGATCTCTCCAATGAACGTTACATGTTGTTTCGCAATGAAGGCACTGGCACGTTTCGCGATGTCACGAACCTCTCCGGTATCGGTGGCGCGACATTGACGTTTTCCGGATGGAGCACGCATTTTTTCGATTATGACAACGACGGCTGGAAAGACCTGTTCGTTGCCCAGTCCCACGTGATGGACACGATCCAGGTAACCTCGCCCAATTTGCGTTACATGGAACCGCCCTTACTGCTGAGCAATGACAAGGGACACTTTGCCCGGGTCATCGCGGGCGATGTATTTCAGCAAGATTGGGCGGGACGTGGAGCGGCTTTCGGCGATATTGACAACGATGGCGACATTGATATCGTGGTCAGCAATCTCGGTCAGAAAGCGTACATACTAAGAAATGATGGCGGGAACAAAAACAACTGGATCGGCATTCAGCCAGTGGGAACAAAATCGAATCGCGACGGGATCGGAGCGCGAATCAAGGTTGTCTCGGCTTCCGGTTCAACGCAGTACTTCACGGTGAACACAGCGACCGGCTATCAATCTGCCAGCGACAAACGTGTAATCGCTGGCCTAGGCAAAGACTCGACTGCGAAACTAGTCGAGATTCGCTGGCCCTCGGGTATCGTGCAAAAATTCGAGGACGTCAAAGCTCGCCAATATCTCAAGGCGGTCGAACCGACTCGATGATGACCCGCCGTGAACTGGTGTCCAGAATTGCAGCCACGGCGGGCTCTGCCCTCCTGCTTCCTTTGCGATGGATGTTCGCTCAGGGGATCTCCTCCCGAGGCGTGAAACCGCAACCCCGTGGCAAACCCTCCGGTCGTCCCTTCCTCGCACATTTCACAGATATCGCAAAAGAAGCCGGATTGAGGGAGCCGATCGTGTACGGCGGCCTCGATGTGAAGAACTATATCGTCGAGGTAGTCGGAGCGGGCGTCGCCTTCATCGATTACGACAACGATGGGTGGATGGACCTGCTCGTCCTCAACGGCACGAAGATCGAGGGCGATCCTCCCGGTGCCACCAACCGCTTATACAAGAACAATCGCGACGGCACTTTCACCGATGTGACTGCGAAAGCTGGTCTAACACGGGCCGGTTGGGCTTCGGGCGTCACGGTGGCTGACTATGATAACGACGGCTTCGACGACATATTCATCACCTACTACGGCCACAACGTGCTTTATCGCAATAACGGAAATGGCACTTTCTCGGACGTCACCAAAAAGGCTGGACTCTGGCAACCTGAGGTTCGATATGGTTCAGGCTGCACCTGGGTCGATTACGATCGTGATGGCCATCTGGATCTGTTTGTGGCCAATTACCTCAGCACCACGCTCGACAAGCTTCCCAAACCGGGTACCAATCCCGATTGCACCTGGAAAGGAGTAGCGGTGAACTGTGGTCCGCGAGGACTACCCACGGGCTTCGTGCAGCTCTTTCACAATAATGGCGATGGCACCTTTACCGAGGTAAGTAAGCAGAGTGGCGTAGCGTCCTCCTCCGGATCCTATCCCATGACCTGTGTGGCTGCCGACTACGATAATGACGGCTGGCCAGACATCTATGTCGCCTGCGATTCCACCCCAAGCTGGCTTTTCCGAAACCAGCACGACGGCACGTTCCGCGAGGAAGCTCTAGAGCGCGGCATTGCTCTCAGCGAGGATGGTATGGAGCAAGCCGGCATGGGGGTGGGCGTTGGCGATTTCGATCTTGATGGGAATCTCGACATTTTCAAGACGAACTTCTCCGACGATACAAACGTTCTCTATCACAATGACGGCAAGGGCAACTTCGACGACCTCACGATCCGCGCCGGCCTGGGCGTTGAGACTCGCTACGTCGGATGGGGCGCGGGAATTGTCGATCTGGATAATGATGGCCTGCCCGATTTGTTTGTCGTGACCGGAACTGTGTATCCCGAAGTGGAGAAGAAACTGCCGACATACCCGTTCCGGACTCCGCGCCTGCTCTTCCGGAACCTGGGCGATGGCCGGTTCGAAGAGTTGATCGAAGAAGCAGGCCCGGGCATGTCAGATGTGCATTCCAGCCGAGGCTGCGCGTTCGGGGATTTCGACAATGACGGAGACATCGACGCCCTTGTCTGGAACATGAATGAGCCCCCATCGCTGCTGCGCAATGATCTTTCGGGCAATGGGCACTGGCTGAAAGTTCAGTTGGTCGGGGTCCGTAGCAACCGCAGCGCGATCGGCGCCCGGGTAACCGCACGCTATGGCAACAGACTGCAGGCTCAGGAACTAACCGCTCAATCCAGCTTCTATTCGGTCAACGACCGGCGCCTCCATTTCGGCCTGGGCGCTGAGACCATAGTCCAACTCGCGATACGGTGGCCAAACGGCACGATTGAAACCATCTCGAATGTGGCGGCCAACCAACTCGTGGTGGTTCGCGAATCCTCCGGAGTCATCCGTCAACAGAAATTTTGAATTGAGCGTGCGGCTGTATCAATACCCGGCTGGGCTGTCACAGAAACCGTTTTCTGAGTCCAACCTTGACGGATATACACGATTGACAATGCGAACCCACCTCGTTTGGCGTGATTGGCTTGAAAAATCGTTATTCTTTGGTGCTGCAGCGCCCAGACGGGAAGCTTCTTCCTGGTGCTTGGCTATCACTCTAAGATCAGCTTATAACGCTACAAACAAATAACTTAGATCGACTGACCAAGTCGCTTTGGACCGGTTCCGTATTCGGAGCCTGTCCGTGTCGCGGAATCGGGGAGGTTGAGCGGTCCACAGAGCACTTCGGCTAAATCGTACTAGTAGAAAAGAATTAGCTTGACAGTACTATTGCATTAGCAGTAAAAAATGCAGTCATCCGAGTAAAGGTTTTCTCGGAGGAAAAGACGCTTGGGTCAGATCTGCTCTTGGGAGGCGTGAAATGCAACGCCGTTTCTTCGTAACCCTGTTCCTATTGTGCGCTGTGGTTCTGTGGTTCAACCAGGACAAGTCATTTGCTCAGTTTGCTGATCGCGCCGTGATCACCGGCGTCGTCACCGATGTCAGCGGCGCCGCCGTCCCAGACGCCAAAGTTACGATCACGGACCAGGCGACGGGTGTACAAGCCGTGGTGGGATCGAACAGCGCCGGAAACTACAGTAGTCCGCCGTTGATTCTTGGAACCTATAAGGTCACCGTCGAAAAGACCGGATTCAAGACCTACTCGCGGGACGGCATTGCTCTTACCGGTGGCGTCACTTATCGGCAAGATGCGTCCCTGCAACCGGGCGCCGTCAGTGAAACGGTCCAAGTGGAAGCTTCCGCGGTCGAACTCGTCAACACCGAAAACGCCACAGTGCAGCATACGGTAGGCGAATCGTACTACCGCGATCTGCCGGCAGTGATGGGCGCTGACATTCGACTGGCCGAGTCGCTATTGCAGTTGCAACCCGGCTACGTTCCGATGCAGCCCAACGGGGACGCGATCTTCCGCGGCAGCCAGTTTACCTCGCGCATGAACGGCGGCCAGACGATGGCGACCGAGAACTGGTTCGATGGCGCAGCATTTGGATACGCTGAAGGACACCAGCAGACCCAGGAGAGTTCGATTCCGTATCCTTCTGTGCGTGAAATGACGGTGGTTCAAAACACGTTCTCCGCGCAGTACGGACACACCAGCGGCGGTTTCATCACTTACGCCACGAAGTCTGGTACGAATAAGTTCCATGGCAACCTTTACGACTTCTACACGAACAACAAGCTAGACGCCTCCAATTACTTCCTGGGTCCCGTCTTGAAGGCAGGCGGTTTGGGAACAACGCTGCCGCTCGGTCAAAACAACTGGGGATTCGCTGTGGGCGGTCCTATTCCGAAGCTCAAGAAGACTTTCTGGTTCTTCAATCTGGACGGTATGGACTATCACAGCACGGTGAACACCGGCTACGTCAACACACTTCCAACACCGTTGCAGCGACAAGGAGATTTCAGCGAGTTCCTAACCGGAGCACAACTTACGGATTCGACCAACCAACCGGTTGTTGACGCTCTGAATCGTCCCATCTATGTAGGCGAAATCTTCAATCCCGCTAGTACGCGGCGGACGCCGGGCGGCGTGATTGTGCGGGATGGATACGGCTTTGACACCACAACGGGCCTTCCCATTCCTGGGCAGGCAAATATTATCCCGGCGAACGATCCTCTCTGGAGTCCGTTGGCCACTGCAGTCATCCCTAACATTCCAGCTCTGGATCGCGATACTGTCCGCGTTAACGGTTTCGGTGGGTCGTCGGACGACAACAACAAGATCAACGTGCGGACGTGGCTCTTGCGCGTGGATCACACGTTCAACGACAAGTTCTCTATTTCGAACACCTATTACGAGAACATCCGGCCACGTATTGCTCATTGCGGAGGCCCGCAGGGATGCAACACCGTAAACAACGGCGAAACCGACTCGGCTTCTAACGATACCTACATTGGCCAAGGCTTCTATCAGCGCATCACCAACCACTTCGATCACGTGCAGATGAACTGGATCATCAGGCCGAACCTGTTCAATCACACGACCGTGGCTTATGACCGATGGATGATGCTCGGGCACCAACTGGCGGGTGGAGTAGGCTGGAATCAGAAGCTGGGCCTCGGACTGCCGGATGCGCCGATCTTCAACAACGCCGGATTCCCGCAGCTTAATTTCAACGGGCCCGTTGGATATACCCATTACGGGACTCCTTGGGCAAGTGGCGGCGCAGATATCAATAACCGCTATCAATTCCTCGATGACATCGCGTGGACTACGGGCAAACACACGATCAAGGCCGGCGTCGAATACCGTTACATGACCTTCCCCCAAACTGGCTGGGCAGTGAACACGGGCGGCAACTTCAATTTCAACGTGAACGAGACCGGTGGCTACGACCAGGCTGGTAATAGCGTCGGAGGGCCCACCGGTAACGAATTCGCTTCCTTCATCTTGGGCCAGGTGGATAGCGCCAATTTCTCGGTACCGTTCAAGTACATGCCCAGGATGCATTACGGCTCTTTCTGGGGGAACGACGATATTAAGCTCACAAAGAACCTGAACATCACCTTGGGTCTGCGCTTTGACTTGCAGGGTGACCTGCATGAGCAATACGGCCGTTTCTCTACGTTCGATCCCTCAGCTCTCAACCCGGTCGGCGTCCCGGGCGCGACGATATTCAATAGTTCGAAGGCAAATGGGAAGTCCAGTTGGAACGTCGGTCCGCGCATCGGATTCGCCTACTCCCTCAATCCGAGAACCGTCATTCGTGGTGGGTATGGCATGTACTACGCTGGAGTACAGGCCGACTCCTGGGACCCCTACCCAGTGGATGGTTATCAGACAAACCCAGTGGCGCCGAATACGGTCAACGGGTTGGCCCCGGCGTTCTACTTCAACGGAAACGGACCCTGTCCGGCGGTTCGCACGCAACTTGCTAACCAGAATGTCCCGTGCGGGTGGCCCGCGGGCAGTATCGTGCTACCACCGCAACTTAACGCTGACGTCGCCAATGGCGGCAACCCAGTTGGGGTTGACCCGCGAACTTACACTATGCCGCGGTATCAGAACTGGTCGGTGTCGTTCCAGCGTCAGTTGACTAACAACATGGGCATTGACATCGCCTACGTCGGGAATCACGGGACCCGGTTGATCGACGGCCGGAGCTCTGCGGGCGTGTACGACAATATGAATCCCGGAAGCGTGCTCTCGACCTATGGTGTGAGCGCTCTCCAGGAGACGTTCACTAATGGTGTTTGCGACACTCCCGGTGGGTGCGGCGGTGTTGCCGCTCCCTACGCAACTTTCTCTGGAACTCTGGCACAGGCGTTGCGTAGCTGGCCGCAATATCAGCAGATCAACTGGCGGTTCTTCCCATTCGGAAACAGCCACTACAACGCTCTGCAAATAGCCTTTGATCGCCGCATGGCTGCCGGCCTACAGCTCAAGGTTTCTTACACTTACTCCAAGCTGATGAACAACGGCTCAGAGACCGGATTGGGTTCTGGCGGACCACCTGTACAGAACCCCAGCGACATGAGCAATCTGTACAGTGTCAGCTCGGACGACGTTCCCCACATCTTCTCGGTAGGGTGGGTCTACAACTTACCTTTTGGCAAGGGCAAGCCCATCCTGTCGAATGCATCTGGCTTCGTGAACCACCTCGTAGGCAATTGGCAGATATCTGGAATGCAGAGCTACTCGTCCGGACGACCACTTTCGATTACAACGGACAACTCTGGATTGGGTGGATTGTTGTTCAACACGGCGCACTTCCCGAATAAAGCGGGCAGTGGACGATCCGGGCACTTCAGCAATCCATATGCCGACTCATACCTGAATCAGTCAGGGTGGTCGGATCCGGGTGCGCAGGGTTTTGGTAACGCGCCGAGGATGGATGCGAACGTGCGCGGGTTCAGTTACTACAACGAAGATATTTCCATCTACAAAGACACCTACTTCGCCGAGGGGAAATACGTCCGGTTCCAGGCAGATGCAGGTAACGCCTTCAACCGAGTTTTCTATTGCCCCGTAGATCAGTTCTGGCTCCCGAACAACGGTAATGGCAACTTTGGGAAAACCGGCAGCCAGTGCAACATCCCAAGGCGAGTACAGTTTGGGCTGCAGTTGTTCTTCTAACGCCCCTGAGACGTGAAAGGGATGGCCGCAACGGCCATCCCTTTTTCTTACCAGATGAACTTAACCCTTCCCCAATTTCTCTCTCCGTAGGATCCCGTGCCCTTCCTGCAGCACCAGCAGTTGATTGGCGTCAACATTCTTAAACGACTCCACCAGCCCCAGGGGCCAGCGCACCTCGACCAGATCCACTAGTTTGGCTTGGCCCAGGCCGAAATGCAGGCGCAGGTCATTCTGCGAGACATAACTGGACCCGCTCAGCACTTCATTCATCTGCGCATGCTTCCCTGTCACCACGCGCACGCGCGCGCCGATTCCGCTGCGATTCGACTTGGTCCCGATGCACTTTACCTTCATCCAGTTGTTCTTCGCAGGACACTCGTTACGTAGCAGCGTAGGTGGCTCGTTCATGTTGACCACTACGACGTCGACATCGCCATCATTGTCGAAGTCTCCAAATGCCGTTCCACGGCTTGGGCGGGGTTCGTTCAGAATGGGGCTGCTGTCAGCCGTGACATCGGCAAAATGGCCATTCCCCAGGTTACGGTAGAGAATCTTGCGCTGTTTGAAGGTGAAGTGCAGCTTCTTGGTGTCCACTTCGGGGAATACGTGACCACTCGAAATAAATATGTCGGGCCAGCCGTCGTTGTCGAAATCAAACAGCCCCACTCCCCAACTGAGATATTTCGTATTGATTCCCATACCACCCTGCAAAACAGCATCGTAAAAAGTTCCGTCGCCGTTATTGTGGTACAGGTTCGAGGTTTGATCGGCATAATTGGTCTTTACGATGTCGAGCCAGCCGTCGCAATCATAGTCGCCGACGGCCACTCCCATCCCGCCCTGCATTCCGCCATTCTCGTTGACGGCACATCCGATCTCGCGGCCGATCTCTTCGAAAGTTCCATCGCCCTTGTTGTGATAGAAGCGGCTGGGGACAGAGTCGCATGCCACATAGATATCGGGCCAGCCATCGTTGTCGAAATCGGCGGCCGCAACTCCTAAACCGTAGCAACCGGTTGGGATCCAGTGATCGCTCACGAAAAACGGTTCCGACGGACCTCGCGGAACCGCGATCCCGGACTGTACAGACACATCCTCGAAGGTTCCGTCGCCGCGATTACGATACAGGATGTTAGTCCCGCCACCCATACCTTGAGGTCCACAACCTACCGATAAGCCCCAATAACGGCAATAGGCATTGCTTCCGGCGACAGGCACCGTCTTCAGATCGAAATTCACGTAATTGGCGACGAAAAGATCGAGGTGACCGTCGCGGTTGTAGTCGACGAAACAGCAGCCCGTATTCCAGCGCGGGTGGGGGTCCTTCTGCACTAATCCGGCTTTCTCAGTGACGTCGGTAAAGGTCCCGTCTCCATTGTTGTGATAGAGAACAATGCCACCCCAGTACGTAACCACAAGGTCGTCGAAACCATCGTTGTCGTAGTCTCCGATACAGCAGCCAGAGCCCCATCCCGATCGAATCAGACCGGCCTTGGCGGTAACATCCGTGAACGTTCCGTCTCGATTGTTGTGGAACAGAAAATTCGTTGGCGGATGCGACTCCGAGACTCCCTCCAGGCGCGTGCCGTTCACCATGAAAATGTCGAGCCAGCCATCATTGTCATAGTCAAAAAGAGCTGCGCCGCAGCCGTTCTCTTCCAGAATGTACTGCTTCGTCTCCACGCCGCCGCAAACGTTGACAGCCGAAGCCAAACCCGCTTCCTTCGTGATGTCCTTGAAGAAGAAGCCTGCGGGCCCTGTGGGCGTTCTCATGCTGGGATTGGAGGCACCTGCGGGTTTCTGCAGCGGCGCGAGCCCCGGCACCAGGGATGAAAACGGCAAGACCAAGCCCGCTCCTCCCATCGCGCCCAGAAACTGACGGCGAGAAAGAGAGGCAGTGGCTTTCCTGAGGCTCGGCTGGCTGGAGAAGGGGACGCTCATTTCGTTAATCAGGCAACAACAGTCTCAGGCGAAGATCCCGTGTGGCACTTTGCTCCGCTTCCAGCCTATGGGATTCGGCCATTTCGGCTTCGGATTCGGCCGACTTGCCTAGGCGACGCAGGGCCAGCGCCAACTGGTAGTGCGCCTCCACGGAACCAGGATCGAGCGCAATGGCCTCCTTGAGATTGCGTTGCGCCTCTTCGTATTGATGCTGCCGGACGAGTATGCCTCCCAATTTCACATGCGAGGGCACATGCTCGGGATGCGACTTGAGTAGGTCTTGGAAGATCGGGATCGCGCGCTCGTCGTCGCCGATGGCGTCATAGGTCAGAGCCAGATAGTAGTTGGCCGGGACCTGATCCGGTTGGCCCGCCAGACTCTGTTTCAGCGACGCCTCCGCCTCGCTGTACTTGTTTTGCTGGAAATACACGGCGCCAATGGCATAGTGAAGAAAGGCATCTTGTGGATGTTTCTGGAGCAGTCGTTGAAACAACGCCAGCGCCTCGTCCAGGCGGCCCTTACCGAAATTGGCTGAGCCAAGCAAATAAGCGTAAGTGTCGTTGTCCGGTCTTAGCTCGACCGCTTTGCTCAGAGCACCCAGAGCATCGTCCAGGAGATTTCTCTCAAGACATACCTTTCCGAATTGGAACAGGACCTCTGGGTCTTGAGGCGCCATTCGCTTTGCTTTCACGAGATAAGATAGGGCTTTCTCTGTGTTCTCTTGGCGTTCAGAAACCTGAGCAAGCGTCAGGTAACAGGCCAGGCAGTCCGGCTTCCGAGATAAGGCCAGCTCCGCGTTAATTTCGGCGTTGGTAAGCCGCCCCAAGGCCAGAAAAGCATTTGCCAGTTTGAGGGCACTATCCGCCTGCGGGTGGTTTGCGACCCGGGTCTCCTGCTCTTCGAGCACTGCAATGGCCTGTGAATTCATGCCCTGGGTCACAAGGGTGGCAGCAAAATCGAGTGCGGATTCACCCGATGGCTCGGACAATCTTTGCCAGTGTCCAACAAGGTCCTCCAATTCCTGCTTCTTGCCGAGGGCAGCGTAATCGGAGGCGAGGATTACCAGGCCTTCATCGGACCCTAGCAGTTGACTCCGAATCGGCGCAGCCGAATCTAGAGATTGCTGGAAATTGCCCCGCGAAGCCTGAAGCTTGGCTAGGTCGAAGCGAGCGTTAAGGTTGCCCGGGTCGAGATTCAGCACTTCCTCAAAGCACTTCTCCGCCTCATCAGGCTTATTGCTCATCGCGTAGGCGGTTCCCAATGTCGTGCGAGCGCCGATCAACTTGGGATTGAGTGCCAGAGCCTGGCGCAAGAACTTTGTACTCTCGTCGATTTTCCCTTGCTGCAACCGAATCGTACCCAGCAGAGCCAAGGCCAAAGGACGGGTGGATGGAACCTGCAGGGCCTTCCGGGCTTCGGTTTCGGCCTGCACAAGGTTTCCCTTGCCCAACAGTTCTGTGGCGGTTTCGATGTGATTCGTCTGGGCACATGCGAAGCCGGCGCAGAAAAGAACAAGGAAAAGTGCCTGCGATATACGTCTAGCTCGCATGGGGAATCGAGTAGCTGAACTGAAGCAAAATGACGTTTAGACGTGCGTCATTCCAGCTTTTTAGTATACCGCGCAGCGCACAGGCATCTGCGAAGATAGTCGCGATTCTGTACACGACTACGCCGTTTTACGCACTCCACTGAATCACGCTGTAGGAACGCGAGGGTACCTCAAACTTCGTGCGCCCATTGGCCATAGAAGGTTTCTCCAAGGCCTGTGGTTTGACCCTCTCCGGCGCGTCAAAGCCGTTCACAGCCTTGAGATCATTTCCCGTCAATACCTGGGAAACCAACACGCGACTTTGTGGCTGATCTTCCCAGACCAGTTCGACCGCATGGGCTTTCGAGAGGTCACGGTTGAGAATGAACAGCGAAGTCTTCCCTTCCTCGGTGGTGGCGACCGCGTCGATGTAGGGCACGGCGTCGAGTCCCTTCACATCGTATGTCGGGGACTCGATCAGCAAGTTCAGCACTTTCCCATGCGCATATTGCAATGCCCACCAATAGGGATAGTAGATGGTCTGTCGGTAGAGCCCACTCTCGTTTGTCATGATCGGAGCGATCACGTTGATCAACTGTGCCAGGCATGCGATTTTCACTCGATCCGCATTTCGCATTAGCGTGTTCAGCATGCCGCCCACAAGCAACGCATCCTCCAAATCGTAGACCTCCTCCAGTAGATGCGGCGCCTCTTTCCGATGCCCATCGACCGCATCTCCGCTGCGCGCGCGATACCACACATTCCATTCATCGAATGATAACCACAGTTTCTTCGGTGATCTCTTGTGCCCGCGGACCAGATCGCACACCGCAAGGGACTCGGCAATCTGGCGATCCATGGTCAAGTTCATTGCCAAATACTGTGCGCTATCCCCGCCTGTCTCTCGATCGTTGCCAAGATAACGATGCAATGACAGCCCATCCACGTTGTCGTAACACTGTTCGAGCACCTCGCGGTCCCATTCCAGATACGTGGGCATGAACGGGCCGCTTGATCCGCATGCAATCAACTGCAGCGAGGGATCTTGCGCTACGTAGCGCATTTGCCGGGCCGTATCTTGCGCCTTCATCCCATATTCGGTCGCGGTCATGTGGCCGATCTGCCAGGGCCCGTCCATTTCATTGCCCAGGCACCAGTGCTTTACATTGTAGGGCTCTGCGAACCCGTGCTTTCGGCGTAGATCGCTCCACTGAGTACCCTTATCTATGTTGCAATATTCCAGAAGTGCGGCAGCCTGCTCCGGAGTCCCCGTGCCGAGATTCAGACCCATGAGTGGCAACGTTCCCACGGCCTTGCACCACTGCATGTATTCGTTGGTTCCGAACTGATTCGGATTCAGCGTATCCCATGCCTTGTCGAGCACACGTGGCCGATCCTGCCTGGGGCCGACACCGTCGAGCCAGTTATAGCCAGACACGAAGTTCCCGCCGGGATAGCGAATAATCGGAACCCCAAGTGTGCGCACCTCCTCCATCACATCTTTACGGAATCCATTTGAGTCGGACAATTTCGATCCCGGATCGTAGATGCCTTCGTAGATCGCGCGCCCGAGTTGCTCAAGAAAAGATCCGAATAAATTGCGATCCAAAGGAGAAATGCTGCGACGCGCGTCGATGTAGATCCGGGCCGTCTGGTCAGAGGTTGACGAAGTCTGCGCCGAGAGGAGGCGCCCTAGAAAGGTGCTGGAAGACACAGCTACTCCGAGGGTCGAAGCCTGCTGCAAGAACTGACGTCTCGACGGCATATCTCCTCCAGATGAACCGGTCGCTAACGCTGATCGGCCCAATTCAATGTTATAAGTAAACGATTACTTGAGCGGCATCAATATACGACTTGCGAGCTTTATAGGCAAGAGAAAAGCTTCCGAACGGCAGCGCCAATGCCACACTGCCACTCCTTGCGCCGGGCCGAACAGCAAGTATCCGAAAACGTTTTCAGTTGTAGGAAGCGGCTCCAGACGCGTAGCCTTCGGGCATACTAGCTGTCTTCATTCCGGGAGGCATAACGTGATCAAACTTTGTCGGTCAGGTCGTCGCGCATTCCTCTGGTACTTGACCCTCTGTTTCCTGGGGCGATTAGTCGTGGCACAAACCGCCAACGCAACGCTCGACATCGATGCGAGCAAGATCGAGAACGTCATCAGCCCAACTCTGTACGGGCAGTTTGCCGAACTAATGTACCAGGACATTAAGGGCGGGCTCTCTGCAGAATTGATGCGCGATCGCGGCTTCGATGAGCAGCCAAACGGGTTGGGCTTACCCCGCCATTGGGAGCGTGACCCAGATGATCGAAATGATGACGACAACCTGCATTTCACGTGGGATAGTGAAGTCTACTTTCCCGTCGAGAGCGATCCCAACACTCTCCCTCTCCAGCATTCGTTGCGCATCGACATTCAACGCGCTGACAACCAGCGCCGCGGCATTCATCAAGGATGGATACCAATCCGTGCGGGTCTCGAATATCAAGGGTACATATGGCTGAAGAGGACGGACTCCTCTGGGCAGATTGAGGTCGCTTTGGAGGCGGACCGAACAGATGGCGAGCAGTATGCCAGCGCAACCATAACGCCCGACTCTGGCGATTGGAAGAAGTATCCATTTACGCTGCGACCCTCGAAATCTGATCCGCTCGCGAAGCTGGCCATGTTGTTTCGCGGTCATGGGCGCTTCTGGCTCGACCAAGTTTCGTTAATGGCGAGTGACGCGGAAGGAGGAGTGCGCCATGACGTTGAACAACGAGTAGCAGCACTGCATCCCAGTTTCATCCGCTGGCCTGGGGGTAATGTCGCCCAGGACTATCACTGGAAGTGGGGCGTCGGCCCTCGTGATCGTCGCCCGGTGTGGGTCAATGTATCGTGGGGCAACGAACTGGAACCGGGCGACTTCGGCACCGACGAGTTCATCCGCTTCGCCCGCCGGGTCGGAGCGGAACCCTCCATTACCGTCAATGTCGAGGGACGGGGAGCAACCGCCGAAGAGGCGGCAGCATGGGTGCAATACTGCAACGGCGATGCTCAATCCGAATATGGCCGAACTCGCGCCGCGAACGGTAGTCCCGAACCGTTCCACGTCAAATACTGGGAAATCGGAAACGAAATATTCGGAGACTGGGTGCGCGGCCACAGCGATGCCGCTACCTATGCCAACAATCTCAATCGCTACATCGAGAAGATGAAGGCGATCGACCCTTCCATCAAGATCATTGCTACCGGCGACAACAATCTCGAGTGGAATCGTACGGTTCTCAAGATGGCAGGAAAGAATATCGACTATTTATCAATCCACCATTATTACGGTGCCGCAGAAATGAAGGGAGACGCTAACAACCTTCGGGCGCGTCCACTGCACTATGAACGCTTCTATCAAGAAATGCAGAATATGATGCAGGAACTCGTGCCCGGGCACGAGATCAAGCTAGCCATCAATGAATGGAACACCTCCTTGCCGCTCCCCGCCCAGCAATCCATGCAGTCGGCCCTTTACGGGGCCCGACTGATGAATGTCTTCGAGCGCAGCGGTAACCTGGTACAAATGAGTGCAGTTTCCGATATGGTGAACGGATGGAGTGGAGGCATCATCCAAGCCAGCCGCCATGCTGTCTACGTGACACCAACCTATCTGGTTAACCGGCTCTACGGAACGCATATGGGCCGTGAGCGGTTGGCCAGCACATTGCACGGACCTACTTTTGATTCCACCCAGGAAGGCACGGCCGTTCCAGTAATCGACGCCGCCGTAAGTCGATCCGCAGATGGCCGGCAGATGTTCGTGAAAGTCGTAAATACCGACCCCGCCCGGGCCGTCTCGATGAAGATCGAGGTGACCGGAGCTCGCGTTGCGAATCAAGCACAAATGGAGACCGTAAACGGTGCCGGTCTGACGGCCTCAAATGATTTCGCGCATCCCGACGTGGTACAAGCCACGAGCCGGACGGTGGACGTTGGCTCAGTGTTCTCTATCGACCTTCCGGAACACTCCGTCTCCGTCATTACGATGAATTTAGGACACTAAAATGAGGTGGACCCCACGATTCATGAGAACTTTCGTCCGAGATCACGAAATCAGCCGTGCAGGATCCTTCGCTCGCTGCCAAAAGATGCTTAGGGAATTCCAATAAGGTGCTAAACGCCTTGCCAACAGTCGGCCATCTTAGGAACTTAAATCCGCTTCAGCCTTCGGCATGCGTGAGGCCTTCCTTTATCGCAGTGCAGCCGTAAGCTACTGAAATATAAGCTATTATGGTCTTTTTTGCCATCGAGAGCACCCAGCGCCGGGTTTGTAAATCATCTCTTCGCTAACTGCTATCTGTAGTGGTGCTCTCGCGCCGCCCGGTGTATAGTATTGAGGCTCGGAGTTATTCCCCCCTTGCCTTTCTGGCGGGCTCCGAGGAGCAGTGATTCGAGTGGCTGAGCCGTCTCAGGATCACTGAACGGATCGCCGCCATACTTCCCCTATTTCGTGGTGAATCCCAGGCGCGGCTGTGCCGCGGGGGCCATTTTCTTATGTCCACTTCTCGGATAGCAGGTCGTTACGAACTTCAAGGACAACTCGGTGAAGGCGGGATGGGTGTAGTCTGGCGCGCCATCGACGTGAAAACCGGCGGTGCGGTCGCCATCAAGCTCATGAAGGACATATCCGATCCGGTGGCGGTCGATCTGTTCACCAAGGAATGGCGGGCGCTTGCCGAGATCTCGCATCCGAACATCGTGGAAGTTCGCGATGTTGACGTCATCGAGGAAAACGGAGAAAAGAAGCCATTCTTTGTGATGCCCCTGCTTCGTGGCACGACTTTGGCGGACCTGATTGCCAACGCCAGTGCACGCCTCACGGTCGAGCGTGTCGTCGAGATCGCAACCCACGTATGCCGAGGACTGCAGGCAGCACACCAACGAGGACTGATTCACCGCGACCTGAAGCCGAGCAACATCCTCGTGATGGAAGACGACAGCGCCAAGATCATCGACTTCGGTGTGGTGCACCTCGCTGGGTCCAAATCGGTCACTGGCCAAAAGGGCACGTTCCAGTACATGTCCCCAGAGCAGGCGTTGATGCGCGAGATCACTCCGGCCTCCGATCTGTTTTCGATGGGGATCATCCTTTACGAGGCGCTGACGCGTCGCAAACCTTTCGCCCGCACAACTGTGCAAGACACCATGGAGGCGGTACTCAAGTTCATTCCGCCGCCGGTCTCAGAACTCAATCCGAATGTCAATCAGTCCCTGAGCCGCGTAGTCCACAAATGCCTGGCCAAGCAGCCAATTCACCGGTTCGCGAGCGCGCGCGATCTGGCAGACACTCTTCAGAAAGCCTTGCGCAACGAACAAGTGTTCGACACGGTGAAGATCGAGCAACGCGTCGAGCGCGCCAAGACAGCTTACAAATCCGGCGACGAAGCTTTCGCCTCTGAGATCCTTGCTGAGCTTGAGGCGGAAGGACATCTCGATCCGCGTATTACCGTGTTGCGGATGCAGATCGAGATGTCGGCAAGAGCGAAGAAGACGCGCCAGTTGTTGGAGAGCGCACGCGCGCGCATGGAGCAGGATGAGATTCCCCTCGCGCTCGACAAAATCCGTGAAGTACTGGAACTCGATCCCGGAAACGCCGATGCCCTGGCCATGCGGCAGGCACTGGAGAAGCAACGCAGCGAGAGCCAGATCGCGCGATGGATCGAGCTGGCGCAAGCTCACCTGAACAATCGCGATTTCGGAGCGGCCCGAAGTGCCGCCCAGGAAGTGCTCGCCATCAATCGTGCAGACGCCCGCGCCATGGATCTGCTCGAAAAAATCGAGTCAACAGAAACCGAAGCCCAGCGGATTCGTGAGCAGAAAGAACAACTCTACAGCTCGGCCATGCGGGCCTACCAGAACGGGGAAATCTCGACCGCGTTGACCAGACTCGAGCGACTGTTCTCTGTGGCTCAGGCCAATCCGAACGCGGCGATTCCAGAACGAGAAGCGGTATACCAGAGTTTCTACAAGGAAGTGCGCTCCGAGCGTGACACCATTCACAGTGCGCTGGAAGACGCACAGCGCCTGTTCCGGGAGAAGAATTTCGTGGGTGCGATGGCGGTCTGCCGGGACCTTCTGACGAAATACCCCAACGACGGTACTTTTCAGGCGTTAAAAATCCGCATCGAGGATGCGGAGCGGCAGGAATTGTCGTCGTATACCGCCGAAATCTCCAAGAGACTCGATAGCGAGCGCGACCTGGACCGGCGCGTGGAGATCATCCGCGAGGCCTGTGAGCGCTATCCCAACGAAGCCCAGTTCGCGCAGCAGCTCAAGCTGATTCGCGAGCGACGCGATCTAGTGAACTCGATCGTGGTCAAGGCTCGCCAATACGAAGAGCGCGGACAGTTTGCCGAGGCCATTAGCCAGTGGGACATCTTGCGCAACATCCATCCCGACTATCCCGGGATTGCATTCGAGATGGAGCAGTGCAAGAAAAAGCGCGACCAGCAAGGGCGGGACGAAGAGCGCTCCCGTTTAGTGAATGAAGTCGACGGACTGGTGAAAAGCCGGGCTTTTGCCAAGGCGATCGAATACGCCTCGTCTGCACTTCAAGACTTCCCCGGTGACGCTGAACTCTCAGGATTGCGAACACTCGCCGAGCAGGGCCTCGAGCGCACGAAGGAGTCGCGGCGGATGTTCGACGAGGGCCAACGATGCGTGGCACAGGGAGATCTGGTCAGCGCCACGGAATTGTTGCGCAACAGCCTGAACCTTGATCCGCGGGCCCCAGGTTTGCGAGATGCGGTCATCAATGTCCTGATTGAGAGGGCGCGAGGGTTAGGAGAAGAAAATTGGCAGCAAGCGGAACCGCTGTGTGAGGAGGCCAGCGAACTTGACGCTAATCATCCCGCGGTCCGGGCGTTACGTTCGACCATCGTGGACGCAAAGCGGAAGGGCTTCGTAGTGCAGTGTCTTACGGACTGTCGCTCGCTCGTCGCCGCAGCAAATTTCCACGAAGCGGCGGCGCGAATTCGTGCGGCACGAGAGGTCTACCCTAACGATTCTCGCCTGGAACAGTACGAAGCGACTCTGCAAAAGGAGCTAAAAGAATTTATCCGCCAGGAGCAGAAGCGTAAAGACCAATCGGCTTTGAACGACAATCGCCGCATGGCGGAACAGAATCCCGATCGCGCGAATTTGCGGACGCTTTTGGAAAGCTCCTATGCGATTCGTGCGAAGCACCCTGACGATCCGGATATTGCCCGCACCATATCGGAGATCGAAGTTGCCGTCAAGAATGTGGCGAAGGTCGAGGACGTTAAGCAGGTCTTGCGCGATGAACCGGCTCTCACCGGGACCGGCGGCTGGCGAGCTACGATGATCCAACAACCGCCTGGACAAGCTGCGCCGCGGCCCCAGGAAAGGAAAGGCCCGCAGCTTGTTGGAAAAACCAGTGCAACCACCACGGTGACGAAAACGCCTGCCCGGCAGGCATACAACTTCCAAACTTTCGTGCGCGAATTGGCACTCCTTGCAAAAGAAGTCCAGCGGAGATTGCTGTCTCTCGCACGACCGGGCGGCAAATGGTCAACTCTGAGGCTCGGGCTGGCGGCCGGGATCGTTATCCTCTTACCGCTGATCGTTTATGTCGCTCTTCTTCCGCCCAGCAAATCGACGAAGAACACAGAAACCCATCCGGTGGCAATGGTGCAGATCACCACCGAGCCAGTTGACTCCGCGATCAAAGTGGATGGTCAGCCGATCAACAACGGCGCGGTGCCGCTGGGAGCAACAATCGAGGTCAGTCGTCTGGGTTACAAGACGAAGCAGATTCAAATTCAGCAGGCGAGCGATGGCAAGATAACGCTTGAACCCGCTGCACTGCATCTGTCGGTTCACACCTCGTCAACTGGCGGAAGCGCAGAACTCGATGGCCAGAAGATTGCCGATTTCGCCGACGGCTCCCTCGAATACGACCTGACTCCCGACGGACTTCCGCACAAGCTCTCGGTCAGCGCAAACGGCAAGCAGATCTTTGCGCTCGGCGTGCAGGCTTCCCCAGGTCAGCAACCCCAGGTGACCGGAGTAGATGCGAACGATGTTCTAGTTGTCACCAGCCTGGGGAAGGATGCCACCCTATACGGCCGAAGCAGTCTAGGGGCCGCTCATCTCGGGGACCAAGGGGTCGCCATTACTCCTGGCGGCGCGCCGATCACGGTGACAGACCAGAATCATGACGTAACCTTCGGCCAGGGCGAGGATCAAGGAAGCGTGTCGATCGACCCTTCGAATGCTCCGGTCCTCATGGTGCAGTCGCTCGATGGCCAGGGTCGCGTCTTTGTTACGACTAACGCGGAGAAGGCTATCCTCAGCGTCGACGGCGTGCCCGTGCAGCGGCAGAACCGCGGCTGGACAGTGAGCAAGACGCCCGGTGCTCATAAATTCATGCTCACCGCCGAGGGCTACGAACCCCAGTCGTGGACCATGGCCATTCAGCGTCATGGCATCGTCAACAAGAGCGTGGCGCTGCACCCCAAAGTCGTGACGCCCACCATGGCTGGTCTCAACATTGGGGACGGCACTCCTGGTGCAGAGGTTTCCCTGGATGGCAAAAGAGTGGGAGAGCTGGACTCGTCTGGGAATCTCTATCTTCCCGGTATCGTGCCTGTGGGGAAGCATACGGTCAGTCTGACCAAACCGGGATTTGACGCGCACGAATACGAAATCGCAGTCAATCCGAGTGCTGCCGGCAAGCCTTTAACCGATGCCAAAATCGCGAACGCGGTACTTTCGTCGTCCATGGGAACGCTTGCCTTTCAGGCAACGGTCAAAGGAGTCACGGTAAAATACCGACGGGCTGGCGACGCGCAGTTCCGCGATGCGAATGTCTCCGACAAAATTCAATTACAACCTGGGCAGTACGAAATTGTTGCGGAGGCCGCCGGCTACCAGCGATTCAACACCACCATCAACCTGGGAAAGGACGTCGTCACTGTACCGCTTAATTTGACATCCGTTCCGGATTACGATTTTGAAGATCCAAAGCAGATCGCTCATGAAGGCGGGTGGATTAAGTCGATTACGCCGGGAAAGTTTATTAATCTCAGGTCGGGCCGCCTGAATCAGAATCTCGTATTTGCACGCCCGCACAAGACTCTGTTCTGGGACAAGAAAGTTGACTGGATGATTGAAAATTCCGCTCATACGGCTCGAGTTCAATATTCTCTTGAGGGTCAAAGCGGAAAGTTGACGCGAAAGCTTGTGTCTGGGGAAGAGGGCTCCAATCAAAAAGAGGCAAAGGTGGATGCCCAAGTTGCCGGACAGAAAGATTCACTATCTGTGCACATCCGTGTCAATGGCCAGAACGGCCAGCAGGTGCGGATTCTGAACGACAAAGGCGTAGTTCTCGACGAGTTCAACGCTCCAGGTCAGGATTTCTCGAACGGCAGGATCGCGATTCGAAGCGATTCGCTGTTCCTGGTGCGAAGCGACAACTAAAAGAACATCGCGTCTGCGGCGAATACCCGCTTAAGTCGCCGTTAGAAATCACATCTCCGGTAGTGCCCATGCAAACAGAACCCCACCGCTGCTCATCAGTACGTATTGCCGCCCATCTAGTTCATACGTCGCAGGTGAGCTAACGATCGATGCCCCGGAACCGGCGTGCCACAATGTCTTTCCGTCGCTCGAATCCAGAGCCAGAAAATTTCCTGAATTGTCTCCACTAAAGGTCAGCCCCGAGTCAGTCGTCAACACTCCTGCTCCCGGACTCCCCGGTCCGACTGCATGCGTCCATCGGATCTTGCCCGTTTGATAGTCGATCGCCTCGATGACTCCCTTGCCCCACACTCCGTAGTCAGCGCCGGCCCATCCGTAGACCCCATCTGCTGGCTTGGCGAAATAGATGCTCCAACTCGGATGGGCATCGACGACAAACAATCCGTTTTTCGTGTCGAAGCTCGGAGACCGATAGTTGGTCATGCCACCCTCGTCGGGCGCGATCAGGCGTCCGTCAGGCGCAGGTTCTTTGGCCGGATTCGGAGTCGGACGGCCTTCCTTGTCGACCCCCAAAGTCCAATTTACTGGGCCATACGGAACCGTCATCAGGCTTTTCCCATTGGTCCGGTCGAGAACGAAAAAGTACCCGTTTCGGGAGCTCTGCATGAGCATCTTTTTCGGCTCACCGCGAAAATCTCCGTCGACGAGAACGGGAGTCTCTACCGCATCCCAGTCGTGCGTATCGTGAGGCGAAACTTGGAATGCCCACACCAGCTTGCCCGTGTCGGGATTCAGCGCAACGATTGAGCAGGTGTAGAGATCATCTCCTGGCCGAGTGGAGCCGTTCAGTACCGGCGTAGGATTGCCAGTACCCCAATACACGAGATTGAGCTCTGGATCATAAGTTCCTGTCATCCATGTCATGCCGCCTGTGGTTTCGTTCAGCGTTCCCGCCGGAGGAGTCGAGTTCCACTGCCACTGCGTCGCACCGGTTTCAGGGTCAATCGCGCGAATGTAGCCCGTGAGGTTGTCGAAATCCCCTGACACTCCGACCAGCACGTGCTTGCCCACCACAAGAGGGGCCATGCTGGTCCAGTATCCCTTCGTCACATCGGCGATCGGCACGTTCCAGCGGACACTTCCATCTTTTGCGTTCAGTGAAAGGAGGTGGGCGTCAGGACTCAGGAAATATAAGGATTGCTTGTACATCGCGACTCCCCGATGTCCAATGTGTTCGCCCTGGCTCCGCGGATGGGTGTAATGCCAGATCTGGTGACCGGATCTCGCGTCCACAGCCCAAATATTTTCGGGAACTGTGAAGTACAGAATGCCATCTACCAGCAGCGGTGACGACTTGATCAGCGAGCTCTGGTTCGTCTGGAAGGCCCAGGCCAAAGTGAGGTTCTTAACGTTCGCTGGTGTGATCTGAGTAAGCGCGCTATGTCGTCTGCCCGAATAGTCGCCATGATATCCGGGCCAACTGTCAGCCGGCGGATGTACTAGAACTTGTTCTGTGGCGCCCTGAGCCAGTGTCAGTACGGAAAACATGAACGCACATGAAACCGTAAGCAGTGTTTTCTGTAGGAGGTTCATTCGCAAGAGAAGAATTAACATCGATTGGGGCACCTGACCGGAAACTCACTTCAATGTCTGCAAATAGGCCATCAGGTCATGTACATTGTCATCCGTGTACCTGCTGAAGAGTTCGACATGAGCTTCAAATGGCGCGTCCAACTCGTACTTTACGTCGCGAGTACGCCACGACTGATACATGCCATCCGCATCTGCCAATCCGACGGTGAACTCATCGAGGTACGCCAGAGTGCCTGACACTGCCTGACCTGACGTCAGCGTCACGGTGACTTTCGACTTGGCGTGACGCGGATAGAGCATTCGCTCCTCCAGTTCCAAACCCTTGTACCGAGAAGCGATGCCCGCAAGATCTCCAGTAGGAGAGTGACAGGCGGCGCAGCTGCCCGCACCCTCGAAGTATTTTTTCCCGGCGGCGATATTGCCCGTTTGCAGATCCTCCGGGTCCACGCCCTTCCGTCCGCCGGCGCCCCTGCGGCCGCCCTGAGCAAGCGTGGTTTGTTGCATATGAATGAAAGCGACCAGGCTGGCAATCTGTTGATCGGTACGATCGAACGGAGGCATTCCTTTCTCCGGGCGGCCATTGCGGACGACAGCTGCGATCTTCTCGCCGTTGACGTCGGCAGCTACCAATTTCGATCGGGTCAAGTCAGGCCCGCTCTCTCCTCCAGTGGCGTCCCGCCCGTGACAAAAGGAACAGTCCTGCCGGAACAGAGCTGCACCCTGCTCCACCAGACCAGCCGGATACGTTTTTTGGCCGTTAGCCCCGGCGTGTTTAGTTACGTCATGCCTTGGCGTTTGGCACGTGCCAATCAAAGAACTGACTAGCAATACTGCTACGATCCCCGAGCAGAAAGACGGCCATGATCGCTTCATATCAACGATCGCCGCCCTCCGGCACGCGCGCATGCGACGCCGTGCTGCCCTCCGTCAGCCCCAGGGACCACTTGATCGCCTCAAAGTACATCTTACGAATATCGGGATCGCTCCAGGCTTCCTGGGTATGGCCGAGCGTCGAGTAAAAGACGCGGCCTTTGCCGTACATCTTGTCCCAGGCAACAGCGAAATCATGGTCCGTGCGATGAATGCGCGGATTATTTTCGTAATTGAGCTTCGAGGGATCGAGGCTGAGCAGAACGTGCACCTTGTCCCGCGACCATTCCTTGGGCTGATAAATCTCGTCGTATTTCACGAATGCGCGAGGGAGATGGCGCACCGCGGGAAAATTCGGATCTTCATTAATAATCGGAGCATTGAACGTCATCCACGGATGCTGATCAAACCATCCACCAATCATCTCGCCGTACTCCGGCCATTTGTAATTGGTGTCGAGGGCGGCGTGTATCCCCACGAAGCCCTTCCCATCGTCCTTAATGAACGACATCATGTCTTTTTTCTGACCGTCGTCAAGGTCAAGTTCCCCGGTGGTGCTCATGAAAACCAGGGCATCAAAATAGTCGAGGTTCTTTGTGTTTCTGCCAAGATCCTTTTTCGTGATGAGCTCAATGTCGGTGCGCAGCATCGCTTCCCACAGGCCACTTTCGCGCCCCATGTCATAAATCGCGACCATGCCATCCGTAACAGAGTCGTGCTCGAACCCCTTCGTTTGGCCAACTACCAGAACGTGCTTGAGGTGGATCTTCTTCTCACGTGGCGGCGGTGGAGTAGACGTATCCGATTGGGCGAAAACGAAGGCAGCAGTGATCGAGAGAGATAGCGAGACAAGCAACAACCGTCGAGGTCGACGCAATAGAGTTCTCCCAGAGGCGATCCGCGGCGATGGGCAGGTCCCAAAGCCGAGGCCCTTAAGGTAACATAAGCGACCTGCGATAGAATGTCGGGGCTCATTTCAGGAGACAAAATCTCTATGCGTGTCGGGGTCTTCACTCCGTTGTTATCGAAACTCCCTTTGGATGCGGTTCTCAAGAAACTCTCTGAGCTCGATATTCACACTGTCGAATTGGCTACGGGCAATTATGTGGGCGATGCCCATTGCAAGCTCTCGATGCTGGAGAATCCCGCATCCCTCTCAGATTTCAAGAAGCTTCTCAACGACCACGGCTTTACCATCAGCGCTTTGAGCTGTCACGGAAATGCACTTCATCCGGACAAATCCATCGGGCAAGTGCATCGGGAAACGAGTCGCAGAACCATCCTATTGGCCGAAAAACTCGGCGTCCCGCTTATGGTGGACTTCTCCGGCTGCCCGGGAGATTCCCCAAACGCCAGCGCACCCAACTGGGTCACCTGCCCGTGGCCTCCAGACTTCCGCACTGTACTCGACTGGCAATGGAACGACGTGGTCGCCCCGTATTGGATCGAGCACGCCAAGTTCGCCGCCGACCACGGAGTGAAGATCGCTGTCGAGATGCATCCAGGATTCGTTGTGTACAGCCCCGAGACCATGTTGCGGCTACGCTCCATCGCGGGAAAAAACGTCGGCTGCAACTTCGACCCAAGTCATCTTTTCTGGCAGGGTGTCGATCCTGTCGCCGCAGTGCGCATCCTGGGTGACGCCATTTTTCACGTGCATGCGAAAGACACTCAGCTGTACCCCACGAATGTGGTTCGCTCCGGCGTGCTTGATACCAAGCCCTACACGGACGAACGCGACCGCGCGTGGATTTTCCGCACCTGCGGCTACGGCCACGGAATTGAGTTCTGGGGCGAACTCATTTCCACTCTGCGGATGTTCGGTTACGATTACGCGGTTTCAATCGAACATGAAGACAGCCTGCTCTCGCCCGGCGAGGGACTGACGAAAGCAGCACACTTCCTCAATCAAATCGTCGTGCGCGAACAACCGGCTGCCGCATGGTGGTCATGACAGGAACTACAAATGACGAGAATTAAGACAGCGATCTTCGGCACCGGATTCATGGGCCGTGTGCACCTGGAAGCGGTCAGGCGCGTCGAGTCAGTGGACGCGGCTGCTGTCGTGGGCAGAAATGCGCAGACAGCCCAGCGCCTCGCTTCAGGCTTCTCCGTTTCCAAAACAACCACCGATTATCAGCATATCTTGCGCGACCCCGCAATCGACGCGGTTCATATCTGCACGCCAAATGCACAGCATTTTTCGATGGCCAGAGAAGCGCTGCAAGCGGGCAAACATGTGCTTTGCGAAAAACCATTGACGACGACCGTAGCCGAAGCGGAGGAACTCGTCTCACTTGCTGTTCAGAAGGGCTCGCGCAATTGTGTCTGCCACAATCTGCGCTATTACCCGATGGTTCAGCAGATGCGCCGTCTCCGCGAAGCCGGAGAACTCGGTGAGATCCTGGTTGTGCAGGGCACCTATTCCCAGGACTGGCTCCTGCATGACACCGACTGGAACTGGCGGATCGATGCCACGTCAGCCGGAGCATCCCGGTGCATGGCCGACATTGGTTCACACTTCTTCGACATGGCGGAACATGTCACCGGCTTGCGCCTGACGTCACTCTGTGCTGACCTGCAGACTTTTCACACTACCAGGAAACAGCCGAAACACTCGGTTGAGACCTTCGCTAACAAGCTGATGGGCCCCGAGGACTTCATCGAAACTCCGGTGACTACTGAAGACTTCGGCTCGGTCTTATTCCGCATGGGTCCGCGCACCCGTGGAAGCATGACCGCCAGCCAGGTCTCAGCCGGGCGCAAGAATGGCCTTCGAATCGAGATTTACGGCACGAAATCTTCTGTCGCATGGAATCAGGAACGTCCCGACGAACTCTGGCAGGGCTACCGTGACACAGCCAATTCGATTTCGGTGAAGGATCCCTCTCTACTTCAACCCGGCGCTCGTAGTTACGCCGATTTACCCGGCGGCCATAGCGAGGGGTACGACGACACATTCAAGCAGGTATTCCGTCGCTTCTACCGCTCGATCAGCGAATCAGTTGCACCAGACTATCCGCAATTTGTCGACGGGCTCCGTCAAATGCAAATCCTCGACGCGGTCCTCACGAGCCATGGCAAGCGCGCCTGGGTGGATGTTCCACCACTTCGGGCCACTTGAGCGGAACTATTTGGAACTCTTCGTCTCCGCGTGGGCCGCGTTGGCGGCGAGAACATAAGACATCACCGTGTCGACCACGTACTCGTTTTCATACCAGAGAAACGGCCATCCTTCCTTCAGTTCCGGGAAATCTGGTTGGATGATGACGACACCCGGAATAATTCCGCCCGGAATGAACGTATAGTCCGCGCGGTTATTCCCGTACGCGACGAGCTTCGACTGCGCACCCACTCCCGAAACATAGGAAACGTTTGAAACTGGGTGTCGGCCGAGAACGTAATCGATGGCGTGGAGCGCGTATTCGGGACCAATGATGTCGGGAAATGCCCGATGCAGATAGTACATTTCCGTTCCGAAGTGTGTGACCGCTCCCGCGCCTCCCCATGTGCCCGTCGTGATCGGGACACCATAGGGACTTTGGCCCAGCATCTCCTCAAGCTTAGGTTTGTAAGCGGCTAATCCTTCTGCAAGATCGTTCTTGAACGGGTTGTCCATCAACGGAATTGCACGCGATGCAGTTCCGCCCAGGAACGCGAACTTCTCCTTGATGACCGGCTGCAACTCTTTCAAACGCTGCTTGTACGCATCTCCGCCGTTCGTCGAGATCAGCAACTCGACCGCAGCTTCCAGTTCCGCGTGCTGCAGATTGCTTCCCGTGGTATTGAAGTACTGAAATAAGGCCGGCGGTTGCTTGTGTTCTTCGTCCCACACTCTCTTGGCGATATGCAGAGACTCTTCCGCCATCTTGTCGTCGAATCCTCGCAGTGCCCGACTAGCCGCGGCAAGCGCGCCAACTTCGTCGTAACTTAGCGCGGTCGCGTGCGTCGTGAATGCCCACCGATCGTCTGGCACACCCGAGTAAACGCCATCAGACTCGAGTCGTCCCATACGTTCCGAATAGATGCGGCCATCCGTCTTCGAAGCGGCATCTCCAAGATATGTGTACTCCTCCAGCGTGGGCTCGATGATTCCAGGGATCGCATGCCCAACTGCACGATGCTCGGCCAGCAGCAACGTTACGCCGTGCTGAATCTGCTGAATTACGTCTGGGATACCGTCCGGCCTGCGCATTTGCACTTCTCGTGCAGTCTCGTCCACCGAGGTATCGTCAGCATTTACGCCGAAGTCCTCCTTCGCGTGGACAAGATCCAGAATGACACGAGTCTGCGTCTGCGTGCGGAGATCAAAATCGCCGGCATCGTACCAACCGCCAACGTTCAGGCCCGGAATATGTTGCCCCGGAGAAAAGGGCGAGTCTGTCGTCGGACCTTGCTTGTAGCCATCGAAGTGCGTGTAATTCGTCGGCGCCTGCCGCGCATCGTCCAGATGCGATGCACCATGCCACGTTCGATACCCCTCGCGAACTTTGACGTGGTCCATCTGCTCGGGAAGGTACGTATTGAGCGAGAGATTCCAGATTCCCTCGTAGACGTCAGGAGCAATGCGTAACGGCCCAGTTCTCTCTCCGGCATACTCGATCGCATAAACGCCGGTCTCATGCACTTTCGAGAAATCGAACTCGGCATATTCATATCGCAACCATTTGCCCCATAGCCGAACGGGTCCGGTGAACACCTCAGCCCAATTCCCTTCCGAAGTCAACTTTAGGACGCGAGCCGTTTTTGGCGCCTCAAACAATGGGTCGATTTCAATGACCGCAATCTTTTCCCGCTCGGAGGTGTAGCCGACTTGGTTGTAACCAACCACCGGGCGCCGAATCCATCCCGCGACAATGTTCGGCTGAACGTGCCAAACGACTACGTCCCCCGTTTTTCCCGATGGGATCAGTGTTCGCACAACGAACCAGCCGTTCTGTGCCTGGTTGCGCCCGTCGAACAGAAGAATCGGAGCGCTGTCCGATAGGATCAAGAGTCGTGTGGACGGATCTTCCGGAGATAGAACGATCTTCTCTCCTCGCGCCAGCGGCAGCGGCTCAGACTTGGAGTCAGGCGTCCGTTCCATCGGCCCGTCAGCGTGTCGAGGAAAAATGCCCGGCGTGGCGTCCACAACGTAAGACTTTCCGAAATACAGGCTCGGCAGGAATTCGAGATTCAGTCCGGCCTTACCTGCCACGGATTCTGGTAGTGGACGATCAAGTTGCACAGCTAACCGAAACCCGCCCGCTTCGGGCCGCACGTCGAGACGGTAAGACAGGCCCTGGTCCGCATATCTGCAGTTCGCTGAAATTTCATCTGGTGCAGGTCCGCGCTTTCTGCTTTCGAATGCAGGAATGGCGTCCCATTGCGCCGGCGTCGGCGACAGGCGAACATCGCCGTTCGTTGCGATGCGCTGATCTTGCAGAATGATCTCCAAGCCGCTCATCTTCTGGTCGCCAAACACTTTATGGTAGGAGTTATGAAATAGCAGTACGCTCAGGCCGTGCATCTCCAGCCCGTCTTGTGCGCTAAGGTGAAGCTCGGATTGCGACCAGAGTGCGATCGTACTGCTCGACATGAGACTAATTACGCTAAGGACGATAAGGGAGGTTCGCTTCATCGGAGACCTTTTGCCACAAAGTTCCACACTAATTTAAACGCATTCGGCACGCGCGCGACGTTCGGACAGGCCGACTACATTAGCACTGCTGGCCCGCATCCAGTATTTCGGAGGCAGCAAAACCAAACCCAAACCTTTCCCCAACTTCGTGGCAGCCAAGCTGGTAGCGCGAGAGTTGGTATTCGTGGTGCATGCCTAACCGCCATCGGGTCCAGAATGTTAAAAATTCGTAGCGCCCGATTGTCATCCCGCGGCCTCCGGCATAGGCTATTCGGAAGGAGTGACCTATGAGCATCAGCGAAGCCAGCAGTCCAGCCGAAGTTTTTGAACTCAGCCCATACGCTCCCACTCGATCCACCATCAAAGACAAGCCTCTCAGTCCCGACGAACTGCGCAAAACCGAACTCTACTGGCGAGCCTGCAATTATCTCAGCCTCGGGATGATCTATCTCTGCGAGAACCCTCTGCTGAGTGAACCATTAAAACCGGAGCATATCAAGAATCGACTGCTGGGCCACTGGGGATCCAGTCCAGGTCTGTCCTTTATTTACGTGCACCTGAATCGCCTGATCAAGAAATACGATCTCGACATGATTTTCCTCGCCGGCCCCGGACACGGCGCACCAGGAGTGCTCAGCCCCGCATATCTGGAGGGTACTTATTCCGAAGTCTACCCGGAAAAGAGCCTCGATCCCGAGGGCTTGCGGCTGTTCTTCCAGGAATTCTCGTTCCCCGGTGGCATCGGCAGTCACTGCACGCCCGAGACGCCGGGGTCGATTCATGAAGGTGGAGAGCTAGGCTATGTTCTCTCTCACGCATGCGGCGCAGCGTTCGACAATCCAGAACTGATCGTCGCCGCTGTCGTAGGCGATGGTGAATCCGAAACCGGTCCTCTGGCGACCTCATGGCACATCAACAAGTTCCTGAACCCCGCTCGCGATGGCGCCGTACTTCCGATTCTCCACCTCAATGGATACAAGATCGACAACCCAACCTTGCTGGCGAGAATCTCGCACGACGAACTCGAGGACCTCTTGCGGGGTTATGGCTGGACCCCTTATTTCGTGGAAGGGTCCGAAATCGACAGCATGCATCAAGCCATGGCGGCAACGGTAGAGCGTTGCGTCGATGAAATCCGCGAGCATCGGCACGCTTCTCGCCAAGAAGGAAACGTGACTCGCCCGCGCTGGCCGATGATCGTACTCCGCTCTCCGAAAGGCTGGACCGCTCCGCGGCATATCGACGGACATTTCCTCGAAGGCTTCTGGCGTGCACATCAGGTGCCCCTACCAGCCGCGAAGAGCAAACCTGAGCAGTTGCATATGCTTGAGAATTGGATGCGCTCACAAAAACCCGATCCTCTCTTTGATGGGAATGGGAAGCTGGCCGAAGTGTTTCGCGAACTTGCACCCACCGGAGACCGGCGAATGAGTGCCAATCCCCACGCTAATGGAGGCCGCCTCAAAAAAGACCTCCGGTTGGCAGACTTCCGCGATTTCGCGACGCAAGTAGATAAGCCCGGTCGCGTGCAAGTCGAAAATACTCGCCCGCTCGGAGTCTTTCTTGCCGACGTGATGAAGAGAAACAACGGGAACTTCCGCGTCTTCGGTCCGGACGAGACGAGTTCGAACAAGCTCGACGCGCTCTATACCGCGACCAAGAAATTCTGGATTGAGGAGTATTTCTCTGAAGACGATGATGGCGGGAACCTGTCACCAGATGGCCGCGTTATGGAAATGCTGAGTGAGCACACGATGGAGGGCATGCTCGAGGGTTATATCCTGACCGGACGTCATGGCTTCCTCTCCACCTATGAATCGTTTGTGCACGTCATCGATTCCATGTTCAATCAGCATGCCAAGTGGCTGGAGATCTGCAATCACCTTACCTGGCGTCAGGCGATCGCATCCTTAAATCTATTGATTACGTCCACAGTATGGCGGCAGGATCACAATGGCTTCACGCACCAGGATCCCGGCTTCCTTGACGTAGTGGTAAATAAAAGCGCGAATGTGACGCGCATCTATCTTCCACCGGATGTTAACTGTCTGCTCTCAGTCGCCGATCACTGCTTGCGCAGTAAGAACTACGTCAACGTGATCGTCTCTGACAAGCAGAAGCATCTGCAGTTCCTGAACCTGGAAGCCGCCATCATTCACTGCACCAAGGGCATCGGAATCTGGGATTGGGCCAGCAATGACGAAGGCGGCGAACCCGACATTGTGATGGCTGCAGCCGGTGATATTCCCACGCAGGAAGCTCTGGCCGCCACTGCCATGTTACGCACCGAGTTTCCGGACTTGAAGATTCGCTTCATCAATGTCGTCGATCTCTTCAAGCTCCAGCCAACAAGCGAGCATCCCCATGGACTTCCCGACCGCGACTTCGATTCGCTGTTCACAGTCGATAAACCGGTGATGTTCAACTTTCACGGCTATCCCCAGCTGATTCACCGTCTCGCGTATCGGCGCACGAATCACGCCAATATTCACGTGCGTGGATACAAGGAAAAAGGAAGCATTAATACTCCGCTGGAACTCGCGATTGACAATAACATCGACCGCTTCAGCCTTGCGATGGATGTGGTTGACCGCGTTCCCATGTTGCAAAAGGTCGGAGGCCACGCCAAGGAGAGATTCCTGAATCAGCAAATCACATGCCGCAACTACGCCCATACCTACGGCATTGACATGCCGGAAGCGACGGACTGGACCTGGCCGTATTAGTAACGCGCCTTAGCTTGCCCTGAGCGAAGTTGAAGGGTCCTCTGCAGCTGTCGGGCGGGCACCGTGCCCGCCCGGCGCTAAGAGGGATGCGGAATTCCCTTAATCACCCGAACCGTATCGCGCGCGATCAACAGCTCTTCATCCGTAGGAATTGCATAGGCGAGCAGTTTGGAGCTATCGCTGCTAATGATCCCTTCACGGCCGGCTGTTTCCTGGTTCCTCTTCTCATCGAACTGCAGGCCTGCCCACTCCATGTCTCTGCAGATCCTGGCGCGCACGTCAGGCGAATTCTCCCCGATCCCACCGGTGAACACGATCGCATCCGCCCCGCCCATGGCAGCCAGATAAGCTCCAATGTACTTCCGCACCCGGTAACAGAAGACTTCTATGGCGAGTCGCACGCGGCGATCATCGTGTTCCTTCAACTCGGCCTGCAGCTCGCGCATATCGTTCGTCAGTCCGGAAATCCCCAGCAAACCGGATTGCGTATTCAGCAAAGTGTCGACCTCCGATGACGACATTCCTTCCTTGCGTGCAATCACGCTAATGATCGCCGGATCAAGATCTCCTGAGCGGGTGCCCATCACCAACCCCTCGAGCGGCGTCATTCCCATCGAGGTATCGATCGGGTCCCCAGCCTTGATCGCCGCCGCCGAGCAACCGTTCCCCAGATGCAGCGTAATGATATTAGTCCGCTCCCGAGATAGTCCCCGAAGTGCCCGATACCGGAATGCCACATATCGATGCGATGTCCCATGAAATCCATAGCGCCTGATGCGGTATCGCCGGTAGAGGTGATAGGGAATCGCGTACAAATAGGCCTGCTCGGGAATCGAGTGGTGGAACGAGGTGTCGAAGACCACAACCTGCGGAACATCCTTGCCGAAGACATCCCTTGCCGCCACGATTCCCTTAAGATTGTTTGGATTGTGCAGGGGCGCCAGATCGATGCAGTCTTCAATTCCCTTCAGCACACGATCGTCGATCAGTACTGATTCCTTGAACAGCTCTCCTCCATGCACCACGCGATGCCCAACCGCATCGACATCAGTGGTAGTTTTGATCTCGGCAATTCCCGACCGATCCGATGCGATGTACCGCAGCAAGTAATCGAGCGCCGCCCCCATATCGCGTAGCGGTGCAGTCAGAGTCGTGCCGCTTTCCTTGCGATACCGGATCCTGACGACCGACTCGCCGCCGATCCCGTCGATTTCTCCCCGCAGGATGCGGTCGTCTTTGTATTCCTTGATCTGCTCAAGATCGGTCGAAATGATCTGGAACTTCAGGCTGGAACTACCGGCATTCAGGACCAGAATGTTCATGGATAGTTTTCCGGGAACGGGCTCGGATCTCACAGTCAAAGATAAGCTGGAAACGTAGGCGGAGCAATCGGGAGCGGGTCAACCCGCGAAGGGCTGACTTGAGCCTCGGGACGTCTCTATACCGCTGGCCCTCACGAGTTAATTGCCCCTCTCGCGGTCCTGAGGTACTCTTGAGCAGACTGCGTATGTCGACCAACGGCAACGCCACGCCGGTTTATAAACGCATCCAGGACGCCATCCGTAAGCGTATCGAGGCGTCCGAACTACTTCCGGGCGACCCCGTACCATCCGAGCGTGAACTCGCTCGCCTGCACAAAGTCAGCCTCATGACCGCCCGGCATGCCTTGGCAGGCTTGGAACGCGAGGGACTGGTCGAGCGGCGGCGTGGAGCCGGCACCTTCGTGGCTGCGCCGAAGATTCACTTCAACAAGCTGATGAGCTATACCGAGCACATGTCAGCCCGGGGCCTCGTACCTCGCTCCCGCGTGCTCGTTGCCAAGATCGTCGAGCACGACGCCGAAGTAGCCGCCCGGCTTGCCCTGCCAGCGTCAAGCGCGTTGGTCAAGATCGAGCGTCTACGGGAAACCGGAGACGAGCCGTTTGCACTGGAAACCTGCTATCTCCCAGCCAAAGAGTTTGCCAACCTGGTCAAGGCTCCCTTGGGCCGCACTTCCCTGTTTGCAACGCTCCAGCAAGAATACGGCGTGGAGCTCGCATATGCCGACGAAGAGGTAGACGCGACAACCGCCGAAGCCAACATCGCCGAACTATTGCAAGTGCACCGCGGAGCGGCCGTATTGCGCATCCGGCAAGTGATTTACTCCACTAACGGCAAACCAACAATCTATGTGGTGGGATTCTATCGCTCCGAACGTCACACCCTTTTCATCCGCCGCTTCCGGTGAGAACCACAGATGCTGTCCAAGAGGACGAGCAGATCTCCGTGTTCCTCTGTGCCCCCCGTTCTGAATGATCTTTTATTGAAATCGCGCGCGGTCGCGAACCTTCCGAGCCGCTTCCTCCAGGAAATCGTCGACATGCTGGTGAGGTTGCGGCTGCAATCCAGTCTTGGACTTGATCCGTTCAGCAATCTGAATGGCCGTGCGCAGTCGCACGTCCGGCTCTAACTCGAACCGGCGGCTCAGGTAAGTCTCAATGAGAACAAGTTCGTCAGCCGTAACCTGGCCCATCCCGCCTGAGGCGGAAGCCGTCTCAGCCGATGTGTTCCACGTGGGACGCACGTGCTCGCTCGGCTTTTCGTGCACTACAACGGTACCCGCAACGAAGTCCCCCAATCGGCGGCTCTGCTTGTTCAGCATCATGCAAACTAGCCCAACGCCATAAATCCCCGGCATGACATCCACGGCCCGCATCAGATTCCGTCCGATCGCCTCAAAAGCGTTGATAGGACGCCCGCTCTCTTTGATAACTCGGATCCCTGCCACTCGTTTGCCCGGCGTCTGGCCCTTCCAAATTATCTCGAAAACCGCGAAGTATCCCCAGTAGATGCCAAATCCCACAAAGATCGCCAGCGCCGGTCCCAGCGTTTTCGGCAGAAACGTAAAAATCGAGAAGCCTTCCGGAAGTAACAGCAAGAAGATAAGTCCGGTTAGGAGATAAAGGGCGACCTGAATTAGAGTATCAATGGCAATCGCCAGGAAGCGGCTGCCGATGCCCGCAAGGGGCAATTCCAGGGCAATTTGCTCCGGAGTATCGATCTTCAGCTGCTCAAACGAATCGACCATGATTTCCACCCGCTGGCTCGAGAAGCGCAAACCGCACTGGGCAAAGCTCGAGGCACTCCTGAATCAGAGCACCGCCAGTGGCCTGAAGTCTCTGTCGCGCTCCGACCTGCAGGAGCTCAGCCTGCTCTATCGTCAGACCGCCGCCGACCTGGCGGCCATCCGGGAAGACCGGGGATCGGTGCACTACGCGCGCTACGTCAACCAGCTACTGGTGCGCGCCCACAATACCATCTATTCCGGCCATCGGGCGAGCCCCATGGCGGCAGTTTCGTTTTTCACAAAGACCTACCCAGCAGCGTTCCGCCGGCATCTGCCCCATGTCTTCGTGGCGACCCTGATCTTCGCCATTGCGGGGCTGGTTGGAGCCGCTCTCACCTATCAAAATCCCGACTTCAAGGTAAGAATCCTCGGTCCGCAGATGGTCGAAACCATTGATCGGCATCAGATGTGGACTCATTCGATAGTCGGCATCAAGCCGGTGGCCTCGAGCGCCATCATGACCAACAACATGAGCGTCGGTTTCACCACCTTCGCACTCGGCATTACCGCAGGCTTGGGCACAATTTACATGATGGCGTTCAACGGCCTGCTCATTGGAGTGATCGGCGTCGCCTGCCACCTCTCCGGCATGAGCCTGCAGCTCTGGAGCTTCGTCGCACCCCATGGCGTGCTTGAGCTTCCCGCGATCTTTATCGCCGGGGGAGCTGGCCTCCGGATCGCACAAGGCCTGCTCTTCCCCGGCGTCCTGCCACGACGCGATTCGCTCGCCCGAGCTGGTTCCGAAGCGGTACAACTGCTCCTGGGAACCATACCGATCCTGATCATCGCCGGTACTATTGAGGCTTTCGTCTCCCCCACCGGTCTTGCCGTACCCCTTAAGTTCTCAATGGCCGCCGCGCTCTTGGTACTGTTGAATGTTTACCTGTTCGGAATAGGACATCAGCCGGGCGAGATTAACCGCTAGTCTTTCAGAGCCCCAGATCCGAACCGTGCAACAAAATCCTTGTGGCATTTGAAAAGCACGGCCCTCAGTTTTACCCTGGTCGCTTCTTTACAGGGTTTACCGGAGGGCTTTCGATCGCCCGCCGCATTACAGTCTCTTGGGCGTGCGTTCCCGACATTGTGGACGATCCAATTCATGCGCTTCTGAAAAAGCTGCTCGCGACCAACGATCTCGTCGAATTCGATAGCCTTTCCGCCCAGCTAAGGTCCATGCTCCACGAACGCATCGAACAGCTTCGCAAGGACGCCAAATCCCTAAAACCGACTCCCAAGCCGGAACGCAAACGCAGGCTTGGGAATGGCTCGAAAAAAACCTGAGTTCGGCGCACGGGAGGCGGACCAGCGCCCGGGGAGTCACTTACAGCGTTTTGGTCTTCGGCGTAGGCTATGAAAAAAAGGAACGTGCGGAAAAAGAAGAAAGGAAAGAGCCCTTCAGTGCGGGAAGGGACTCGCCAAACGGTTATCTGCGCCTTGTGTGGGCTGCCCATCACGCGGCTGCAGAGACCTTCTGTCCGCTTACAGCCTGGCAAGGAAGCTCATATGGAGTGCTTCATCCAACGGGAACTGGATGCAGGCAAGCCAAATTAGTTGTAAATTGACCGCAGCTATAGTTGGCTGCGCTCCTTGATTTGCAGGTAGGCATCCACCAGGACGGGCGAAACAGAATTGTAGCTGACTTCCATGGCGAGGGCGCCCCGTTCGCGCAGGCGCGCGAGCAACAACTCGCGCCGATGCACCATTTCCTGCGCGGCTGCGACGCGATACATTTCAGATTCGCTCTTGGGCACTTTCGACGCCAGTTCCCCCAGATCCGGCTGCCCAACCACCACGAACAGCACGAGGTGTCGCGGCATCATCATGGAGGCAGCTTCGATCACCTCAGGGGTCATCGCCGTCTCGGCCAGGTCGGTGAGCCACACGATCAGACTGCGCCGCTTCTGATCCGTAAGCAGCCGTCCTGCCATCTGCAGATGATCACCTTCCGCCCCTTCCTCGCGAACTTGCGCCAATTGCTCGATCAATTGCCGCAAATGCGCGCTTCCCTTGGCTGCGGGCACCTGCTGATGAATGCCTCGGCCATACGCGATTAATCCCACCCGGTCTCCAGAGTACAGGGCAACCTGGGCAAGGCTGAGGGCTGAGTTCACCGCTTTATCCAGTTTGCTGAAGCTACCCACTCGAGTCCGCATAAGCCGCCCGGAATCGATCACGATCCAGACGGTCTGGCTTCGTTCCATTTGGTAAACGCGAGTGACAAGCTTGGCTCTCCTCGCGGAAGCCGTCCAGCAGATATCGCGATATTCGTCGCCGTCCTGATACTCGCGCAGGCTTTCGAACTCACGCCCGATCCCGCGCTGACGCGTATGCCGTTTTTCCAGAGCGATTTGCCGGCTTCGCAGCAGGTACATCGAGTGCCGTTTGGCATCTTCCAGGTCGGGATAGATCCGGATGGTTTGCTCCAGCGGAGCCCGCACCCAGCGCTCAGCAATATGAAAAATGCTCTGATAGCGGACATAGCACGGTCCGATTTTGGCGTCCCCGCGCTGCATGGGCAGGATCCGGTACGAACCTACGCCGTCTCCAGCCCGGCGCGCTCGAACCGTCATGGTAGGAGGCTCGCTCCGCAATTGCAGCGGAACGGTATCGATCAACGTCCCGTAAACGCTGCTCGGGGAGGAGTTTTCCAGAGTCAGATCGATTTCGGACTCGATCGACAGGGCAGCCGGTGAGTACCACGTGCGCCTCACCGAAAGCTGAGCGGGCCGTGGCATCTGCAGCAAATCGAGAATCCACAACACAATCACGACCACGTCCCAGCCGAACATCGCATAAACGAAACGGGCATCGAAGAATGCTGGTCCCACCCAGACCAGTCCCACAAACAAAAGCATGAAGAAACGATCGCCGAAGGCAAAGCCGAAACGCTTGTACGATAGCGTTCGCGCTTCAATCTCCGGTGGGATCAGGTTTGGCTGTTCGTTCACCGTCTACACTCATTTGGGAACTTCAACCGCTCGGAGCACTTCTTCGATAACCTGGTCAGGCGTGACTCCCTCCAGATCGGCTTCCGGCCGCAGAATCACGCGGTGGCGCAGCACCGGACGGGCTGCAGCCTTCACATCGTCAGGGATGACGTAGTCTCGCCCATCGATGGCTGCATACGCTTTTGAAACAGTCATCAGACTCACTGCCGCACGTGGGCTCGCTCCGAGCGAAAGAGAGGGCCAGTCGCGCGTTCGCCGAATGACCTGCACGATATATCCGAACAGTGCTTCCTGCACCGTCAAGGCTCTGACTTCCCGCTGGGCCAGTCCCAGAAGGTCCGGAGGAATCGGATTCAAATTCATTTTGTCGAGTTCCCGGGATTCGAATCCGTTTTGCACATTCGCAAGCAATTGCACTTCATCCTGCTGTGCCGGATAAGTAACCCGTAATTTCAGAAGGAATCGATCGAGTTGCGCCTCCGGTAGAGGATAGGTTCCTTCGAATTCGATCGGGTTCTGAGTTGCAAACACAGTGAAGAGTGGCGACAGTAGATACGGCTTGCCGTCTATGGTGACCTGGTGTTCTTCCATGCATTCGAGCAACGCAGCCTGTGTTCGCGGTGGCATTCGGTTCACTTCGTCAACCAGCAGCAGATCGGTGAATACCGGTCCCTGGTGCAACTGAAACGTGCTGGTCGCCATATTCAGAATATTCGTCCCCACGATGTCAGCCGGCATCAGGTCTGAGGTGCACTGCACCCGTTGAAAGTTCAACTGCAGCAAGCGCGACAGCGTTTTTACCGTCAGCGTCTTGGCGATGCCGGGGACTCCCTCGACCAAAACGTGGCCGCGACAAAGCAGCGCAATGATGCACTGATTGCACAGTTCATCCTGCCCGACCACCACCTTGCCCATCTCATCGCGGATGTGTTGCACTAGCTCCGGAACCGCTTTCATGCGCCTTTCTCCTTCCGGCGGCCTTCAAACAGCCTAAAGCGGGACGCATATTCATCGAGCTCCTGCACGAGGTGAAGCGCCTCTGAGCCGGACAGGTAAGGATCAGCCTTAGCCGACTCGCAGCGGCGCAGCACAGCAGCGAAATGGTCGTCCCTTTGTGCAAATCGATCGCGCACCGCTGCTTCCAGATCATGGATCGCGATGTTATTCGCCAGTCCAAGACGCCGAGTAAGCCAATATCGGAATCGCTGATAGCTGATATCGACCGCGACCGCAGGCGTCCCGGCACTCTCATAAAGCCCGCCCAGCGTCTGTACGAACTCCAGTGGGGACAAACGGACATCTCTCACTGGAGCACATACCGGCCCACTTCGGCGCGAAAAGGTCGCCAATACCGCTAACCCAAGAAACCCCACTTGCAGCAACAGCCACTTCACCGGGGAATCGCCGACTGTAGCGCCCAGGGTCTCGCGGTATCCGTGAATGTACTCGTCCCAGAGTATCGGCGCCTTCGTCTCACCCACGCTGGCCAGAAAGAATTCCAGATTGCCCGGTTCTTTCAGACCAGCATTGGTGAGCGGAGTCGCCGCTGCCCACCATAAAACCTCCCCGCGGCCATAGGGATACTTCACCACCACCATGTCGTCGCCCTCGCCATAAAGCGCGTAAGCGGATGAGTACGACGGCCACCGGGCCTGCGCAGCAATCGTGATTTCTGGTGCCGCTCGTGTGATCGCTGACGGCGAAGCCGCCGCCACCTTCTTCCACGTCATCCCAAGCAGGGGATCCGGAGCGGAACTATTCTCAGGAAGGTATGTCCCTGAGAACATTCCCGTCGCGATAATACGTCCCCCCTCGGACAGAAAGTTTCTGAGCGACTCCCGCTGCTCCCGAGTTGGCGCCTCCTGCGGATCCGCAAGGATTAGTGTTGCACCTTTTGGCAAATCGACGAGTGGCCGCTCCCACCTCTGTACGTTGTAACCCGATTGCGACAGGAGCAAATAAGCAGCCTTGGCACCACCTGATGCGGTTGAATAGCTGCTGGGCGCCTCGACCTTGTCACCTTGCTCGCCCCCGAAGAAAACAACGCCAGTAATCAGGAGAATGAAAACGATGCTCGCTCCGAAAAGAAGCTTGCGATCCCGCGGATCGATTCTCAGCGGCATCCCAGCTTCTCCAGTTCCGCCAGCGTCTCCGAAAACATCTGTTCGCTGACATCCCGCTTCGCATACCAGGCAAGCTCGAAGATACGAGTCAGGGATGCCAGCGTCGCTCGCTGCTCGCTCTGTCCAGAGATGAGTCGCAGGTATTCGCGTGGCGTTCGCGCGCGGTCGGGCTTCCAGAATCCTTCACGCTCCAGGAACGAGATTCCCGCCCAATACGCCAGATGAATCGCGTCCCGCCAATCGCCTCGTGCCGCAGCGGCGCGAGCTTCCGTTAACCAGATCGTCCACTCCTTGGCCGAGACAGGCAGGTCCCGGGGCACCACCTCTTCCAGTTCGGGGTTCCGCAAAATGCTTCGGTAGACCACGTAGAGTAGAGCCAGCCCGGCAGCCCCGATCAGGGCGTAAACGAAATACCTGCCCACCGTCGGGATGGTGCCGGCCCCGAAGAGCCGTCGCAAAAACCGGAACACCATCTCCAACAACCAGCGTTTGAGGCGATCCATCCAGGTTGGCCCGTGGACATCGATGAACTCGCGACGCCCCAGGATAGCGTTGAGCGCGCTTCGCTGTGCCGAGATATCGGGAGGCGGCAACTGGAAACTGTTGATCTCATGTCGAAAACCCTCCAGTCGTGTGCGGATCGCGGCTGCGTTGGCCGCACTCGCATCACCCTCATAGCGCCGCACGTCACGCCTAAGACCTTCCGTCGATATCTCAAAGTCTCGCTGTTCGGTATGGACCCGCCAGCTTTGTGGTACATGGTGCAGCGCATGCGGAACTGCGCCTACTCCCAGTCCCTGGGCCTCAGCGTGTAAGTCTTCAAGTTCCGCCTCGTACTCGGCGACCGTGAGAGCGTGATCCGGCGTTGAGTCAGCGCGGCAGAGCGCTGATCCGAGTAGACTGGCAGTCAAAATATAAGTCCGCCACCTTCTCATGCGCCCACTTGTGCGGGAGAACCTGACATGGCGGTTGCATCGATCGTCGACATCATCAACTGGAGATCAAAGGCCTCTTTCCGAACTCGCTGATCGTAATACACCAGAGACAGTGCAATGGTAGACAAGGCCCCCACTAGGCTTCTGGAGACAAATTCAGAAATCAGCATCGCCACCTGCCAACCAATCGTCAGTCTCTGAATTCCGCTCTTTAGGCTGAAACCTGCAGCGATCAGAACGGGCCACTGCAACAACCAGCTTACGGCGAGTGCCAGCACAACGACCAGCAAACCGATCACAAAGATCCGTCCTCGGCCACCCTTGGTCAGTTCCATGCTCCGCGACATCGAGTCGAACACTCCCTTGTGTTCCAGCACTTTCGCGGGGACAGCAAGGGACCACATTATGAAAAGCAACACGCCGGGAACGATCAAGAAGAGACAGGCCATTCCGGCTGCCATGCTGACGATCATCGAGAGCCCTAGAACTCCAAGAATGTGTACCTTCACCGCCGCGAAAGAATCCATCACGCTCGCTGGCCGGTCCAGATGAAGGTTTGAGACCGCTACGACCGTAGCGGCCTGGGACGCGGCAGACACGATCACGATCAGGAACAATGCTCCCAGATTCCACAACAAGCTCACAACCATGTTTGATAACTGGGGACTAGGAGACTGGAAGACCAGCCCCACACATCGGTACGCCAGCACCACCAGATATGGCAGTGCAAAGATCCCCACGAATAGCCCAAAATGGCTGCGGTACAGCGAAAACGTTCGGTCTAGCAATTCGCCCGTACTCAACGGCCGGAGCGCGGTGGTCATGGGTCCTCCCAAGCGTCCTGCAACTTGCCCGGATGGTAGCACAAGGGCACTTAACCCGCAGTGAAAACAAGGCCTTGGAGGTTACGAAGGTGGCGTCCCGGGTTTGATATCGCCGGCCTTTCCGTCGTGGTAGACGACCACGAGAGGCTTGCCGCCATTAGGGTAGCGGACCGTCTTTTCATAAGAACTGTCCCCAGGGTCGGGAATACCCATTCCCACGGCAAAATCGGCCTGCATTTCATTCATCCCAGGCTTCATCTGATGCTGCTCGACCGCCTGCCACACGTCCGGCGCCCAATGCTTGTAGAGATCGCGCGGATCCTGAACGAAGAAAATTTCGTCCGAGTAAATCTTGTATTCTCCGTCCGCCAATTGAATACCGATAGGCACTGCGTACGGGCTCCCCTCTTTTTGAAATACCGCGACCACCTGCTTGGGATTCCCTGAAACGGTATTGCTGGCGAGGACGACATCCGAGATTTGGAGCTTCTCGATCGGACCGAGGAGTCCGGCGTCATGACCGAAGTCGACATGCTTGGTCGCGGCCTGGTATCCGAAATAGGTGTATCGATATCCTTCCTTCACCCACACGGGCTGTTGGGTCAGATCCTTCGCGGTCTTCAGGTCGTAGGGATAGAGCTTCTTCGGATGCACGTAATAGTCGAGGTTCGAGTAGCCGATTTGCTCCGCCTGTTTTTTGCGCTCGCCGGCGAGACTCTCCTCGTGACGCTGATAAAAGATGTAGGCCGCGCGCAAAGTGGCAAAGACAAATGCTGCCAGCAGCGCCAACTGAATCTTTCTTCTGGTTTCTGCTGTCATATTCAAAGGAGCGTTCCGTCACAGACCGGAGGTTTGCCCACCGTTGTACACTGAATTCAGGAGCAGCCGCAATGCCAGTCACCGAACAGGATGTAATCAGCGCCCTGAAAAGTTGCTATGATCCCGAGATTCCGGTCAACATCGTCGACCTTGGGCTGATTTACAGCGTGAAATTCGACCCCGCGCCCGACGACAAACAGGACGTAAGCGTCGACATGACGTTAACGGCGCAAGGCTGCCCCGAGCATGTGAATATCAGCATGCAAGTGAAGTCCCGTCTGGAACAGCTGCCGGGAATCAGGAATGCTACCGTCAATGTGGTATGGAGTCCGCCTTGGACACCTGAGCGGCTTAGCCCCGATGCAAGAAGGCAGTTGGGAATCGAGTAGTCGAAAGGCGGTTTGAGCAGCGGGGCCGACTTACCCCCCGAGCTCTTCCCACATTTCGAATCCGCTGCGGCCGGCCGCTTCCGTAATGCGCTTACCCGCTTTCGCTGCCATTTCCATGACCTGCATGCCACGGTCGAAATACTCGGGCAGCGAACGGCGCACCGTCTCGAACTTCTCCGGATACTCCGACGCCAATACCGCCAGCCCCACTCCGGTCGCCAGGACCCCAGCAGGATACTTCTTCTTCATAAATAGGAATGTCGCCGCCCCAAACGTTCCCATCACCACGGCCTTTTTCCAGCTGTCCATACTGTTCTCCCGGAAACTGTCTTTCTGAGATTCTACCGCAGCACAACTCAACCCCACTTGGATGCTGGTTTGGGACGGAACGACAACTGTAGAATACGACACCCGAGTCGTCTCCGGACTTCGATGCTTTATACTGCCTCCTTGCTTGGAGGCCCCATGGTTCGTTCGCTGGCGTCGAAGTTAGTAGTTCTCGTGGTGATTCTCTCAAGCAGCATGCTCGTCTCCCAGACCAAGCCTCGTGCGCGCGATTTGGGTGTTCCCTTCGACGGCATGCCTGGTCCCAACAACGCTATTACCGACGTCAAAGGCGTTGAAGTCGGTCACACAACGCTGATCTCGGGCGACGGCAAGCTCGTGGTCGGCCAGGGTCCCGTCCGCACCGGCGTCACAGCCATTCATCCCCGCGGCAAGACTTCCAACGATGCTGTCTTTGCCGCCTGGTTCACACTCAATGGAAACGGCGAGATGACCGGAACCACGTGGGTCGATGACTCCGGATTTCTCAATGGCCCGGTCCTGATCACGAACACCCATAGCGTGGGTGTAGTACGGGATGCCGTAATCTCATGGAAGGTCAAGCGTGGATCGCCTGACATGGAAGGCTACTGGTGGTCATTGCCGGTCGTGGCTGAGACCTGGGATGGCTATCTGAACGATATCAACGGATTCCACGTTAAGCCTGAAGATGCCTGGCACGCCCTCGACTCAGCTCACTCTGGTCGGGTTGAGGAAGGCAACGTCGGCGGTGGGACAGGGATGATCTGTAACGAATTCAAGGGCGGCATTGGAACAAGCTCGCGGCTGCTCGATGCGAAGGCCGGCGGCTATACCGTCGGCGTGCTCGTTCAATGTAACTACGGATCTCGCGAACAGCTGAGAATCGCCGGCATCAACGTGGGCCGCGAAATCTCGGAGCACACTGTTTGGCAGAAAGACGTTGGCTCAATCATCGTAGTCGTCGCCACCGACGCCCCCCTGATCCCCACCCAATTAAGGCGTATAACCAAAAAGGTCTCTCTGGGACTAGGACGGGATGGCAGTTACTCAGGCGACGGCTCGGGAGACATATTCATCGCATTTTCCACGGCCAATCCCGGAGCAGTGGGGACCAGTGGCGTGCACCAAATCTCGATGCTGCCGAACGATTCGCTCGACCCCATCTTTTTGGCCACAGTTCAAGCGACGGAAGAAGCGGTCGTCAATGCGATGGTGGCGGCCGAAACCATGACTGGTATCAACAGCCATACTGTGATTGCCCTGCCGCACGACCGCTTGCGCGAAGTGCTCCGAAAACATGACCGGCTGACCAAATAAGCGCACTCATCCGGCGGCCAGCTACCTTGCGAATGTGCCTGTCGCGCCGTCGTTTCGGTATTCGTGCGGCTGAATGCCAAGTCGCCTGATCATCGACTGAAGAGTCGTGCGCTTGAGCCCGAGGCGCGAAGCCGCTCCACCACTGCCTGACACAATTCCATTCGTCTCGCGCAAGACCCGAAGAATATGCTCCCTTTCCATGTCCGTCAGGTTGTCCACCGCAGCATATTCGGCCTCAGAGATTTCAGCCGGCGGCGCTGCCAGCACCGACCCCTTGCTCATGATCACCATGCGTTCCACCATGTTCTCGAGTTCGCGGATATTCCCGGGCCAGTTCCAGCTGCGCAGAATCCTCATCGCTTCATCAGGAATGGTATCGACGTGCTTTCGCATTCGCAGCGAGTACTTGCTAACGAAGTGCTGCACGAGGATCTCAATGTCGTCGCGCCGCTCGCGCAATGGCGGTAGCTCTATCGGAAAAACGTTCAGGCGGTAGAAAAGATCTTCTCGGAACTTCCGGTCGGCAATGTCCTGGCGCAGATCGCGATTGGTCGCGGAGATGATCCGGACGTCCACATGCAAAGTCTTAATTCCCCCGAGCCGTTCAAACTCGCGATCTTGCAAGACCCGCAAGAGCTTCGGTTGTAGGTCGGGAGGCATCTCCCCAATCTCGTCGAGAAACAGAGTCCCTTTGTCCGCCAGCTCGATTCGCCCGATCTTCTGGTTGACCGCTCCGGTGAATGCTCCCTTTTCATGTCCAAAAAGTTCGCTTTCGAGCAGGCCGGAGGGGACAGCCGCACAATTGAGTTTGACGAAGGTGTTGGCGCTTCGGCCACTCAACGCATGAATAGACCGCGCCACTAATTCCTTGCCGGTTCCTGTTTCGCCCAGCAGCAACACGGTTGAATCGGTTGGGGCAACGACCCGCGCTTTCTTCAGTACTTCCCGCAGAGCGGGACTTTGACCGACGATGTCCTGGAATCCCAGTTCCGTCTGAATCTCGCTCTCGAGATAAGACTTTTCCTCGGCAAGCCGGTCTCTTGATTCCTGCAGGTGATCAGCCATGGCGCGCAGTCGTGCAATGTCCATACACGCCGCCGTAATGCCAACTACTTTTCTTTGACCGTCGAACAATGGCTCGATGGCAATGTCGAAAACATGGCTTGTCCCGTTGTTGGGAATTGCAACTTCTTCCCGCAAGCCCACCCCTGAGTCGAGGACCCTTCGTTTCAAGTGGTTCAGAATAGCCGCCCTCTTCGGCCCGACGACTTCATCGTCTGTTTTGCCCAGGACGTCGTGTTGCCAGTGAAGCTGCGGATTGTAAAGCCACGTGTACCGCAGATCACAATCCTGATTGAAAACCGTAATTGGAGAATCGTTCAGGGCCACGCGAAAGCGTTCTTCACTTTGGCGCAGAATTTCCTCGGTGCGCTTGCGCTCGGTAATGTCCCGCAGAATGCCCTGCAATCGTCCGTCGGGCAGACATCGAGCCGAAACTTCCCCAGGAAACACGGAACCGTCTTTCCGCTCGAACTTCCACTCGTTGCGCAAACTTTGCCCCGCAGCAACCTGAGCCGTCTCGCCTGCGATCCGATGCCTCTCTTCCGATGTCACCACATCACTGATCGACAGCTGCAGAATCTCCTCCCGTGTGTAGCCGAGCATCTCGGCCCCCGCCGAATTGACATCAACGTAGTTCCCATGTTGGTTGGCAATGAAGATCCCATCCGAAGCCTGCTCGACCAGGATGCGGAAGTGTTCCTCTCTGCGCCGAAGCGAGTCTTCGGCCTGCTTTCTTTCCGTGATCTCGAACATCGTGGACTGTATCAGTGGTTCCTCTTGACCTGCTTCGAGAAGCACACTGTTCAGCAAAACCCAGAATGGAGTACCGTCCTTTCGACAGAGAAGCAATTCGCGATTGGCGAAAAGTCCCTTTTCTCGCAACTCCTCGAGCAAGGGGTCGCGCTCGGCGGGGTCCCGGTAATAGTTCTGGATTTGCCTGTCGCGGCACTCCGCCGCTGAGCTGTGCCCGAACATTCGTGCCCAGGCATTGTTACAATCAATCACCTTCCCACCCAATGTAATGATGCCCACTGCTGCAATCGCTTTTTCAAACAAAGTACGATAGCGCTGCTCTGATACCCGGAGTGCCTGCCGAGCCAATTCTTTGGCCGTCACGTCTTCTGCGAAAATCGCAATTCCCTCAATCTGCTCCTTCTCATACCACGGGAACAGTTCCCATCGAACCCATTGCACTCTTCCGTCTGCACGTTCGAAGCGATCGCACTCCTCGCGCAAGATCTCGCCGGCCAAGCACCGCCGATGCGCCTCCTTCCAGCGTTCCGGCAGTTCGGGGAACAACTCGTGGTGAGAAACCCCTATAATGTCGCGATCCCCCAAGCCATAGTCCGTGCGCCAGCGGCGACTCGCCTGGATGTAGCGCATCTCCCGATCCAGCAATGCTGCACCCGCCGGAGCATGTTCTATGAACAAACGCATGCGCTGTTCGCTCAGGCGGAGTGCATCCTGAACCTGCTTACGCTCGGTGACGTCATGTGCCATACCACGCACCACCGGGAACGGGACACCTTCGCTACGCAAAGTATTGCGATACTCCCATATGCGGCGCCGACCATCTTTGGTCAGCACGCAGAGACAACCGCTGTCTGCCCCCTTCGCTTGGATCTTCTCCAGATACTGATCGAACTGCGGGCGGAATTCCGGGGCAATGAAATCGCGCATCGAAGTCATTAACAACTCATCGATCTCGTAGCCTAGCAACCGTCTCGCAGCCGGATTTACTGAAAGCAGGTGCCCGCGGAGGTCGTGCGTACACACCAGGTCCTCGCTGTGCTCGACGAGGTCGCGGTACCGGTCTTCACTCTCTCGCAAGACATCTTCAGCCCTTTTTCGCTCGGTAATGTCCCGGGCCACGGTCACCAGATAGTTTCTCTCAAGTTCCACATACGTGATGCTGACCTCTACCGGGAATGTCGAACCGTCCTTCCGCCTGTGGATCGACTCTTTCACAATCGAACCCTCTGCACGAACTTTCTCTCGGAGCGCTACCTCAGACGACGGCCCAACGTTCGGATCAATGTCGAATACTGTCATGCCGAGCAGTTCTTCACGCTTGTACCCTAAATCCCTGCAAGTCTTATCGTTCATATCGAGAAAGCGCAGCGTTAGCGGGTCGACGACTTCGACAGCATCGTTGGACTCATCGATCAGCCTACGGAATAGCTGCAGCGCCTGATCAGATTTCTTCTGATCCGTGAGATCGCGGAGTAGGCAAGCCACCCGGTCGATTCCGCCAGAACCTTGAATGGGCAGGTACTCAATCAGCAATTGCCTCTTGCCCAGTTCCGGATATTGATAGGTCATCTCAAAGCTGACGATTTCTCCTTGGAAGCACCTGTCCAGGTTCGGCTTGATCTGGTTCTCGAACACTGTAGGGTCCAGCACATCCGAAACGTGTCGGCCAATCAGATCTTCCTTTTTCATGCCCCGATACCGCAGAAACGCAGGATTGGCGATCCGGTATCGATAATTCCGATCGATGACAGCGATCATCTCCTCTAGGCTTTCGACCACGCTCTCGAATTCTTGCAGACGATTGGCGCGCTGACGGGATGAACTCGCCAGCCAACTGATCGCCATTCCGATCAGCCCAAACAATACCAGCCCGACAGGCCGTGTCTCATCGCTGACTGTGGACGTGTCGGCCGGATGCATATAGAAGTAGGCGGCAGTGAGCTCACACAGAGCGGTCGCCACAACTCCCGGCCAGAAGCCAGCCAGAAGCGCAACGATCAATATCGTCGGATAGAACAGTAGAAACGAATGCGGGAACGCGATGGCTGCTTCCAAAGCTTGTTGCAGAGCGGATGCGGCGCAAACAGCGATCAGAGCGAACGCGTAGAAACGAAGCCGGGTTCGCAGGAACCCAGCCGAGGCGCTAGAGTGCCTCGTTCGATCGGCAGAACTCATGGCCAACCCTCAGATCAGATTTCCTAGGATCACAACGGCGCGCTAACACTCCGGAACATGCTCGGCAGCGCGCTACACCTCCCAGCACCCCTCCTCCGCATGGAAGCATGCTGCCTTGCATAATCGCTACTCTCCGAGAAGTAGCGCCAATAGGGCTTATAATCACCGCACTAAAACATGGCAGTCTGTGATCGTAATCACGATCCAGTGGGAGACTTCCCATAATGGAACATCTCTTTTGGACGCGGTGCATTCGCACCAAAATCGTAAAGGGGGCAGGCGAACCTGCCCCCTCGTTGGTTAAACACCCTCTCTACCGCTGGCTAGACGCTACCTGATCATTTTTCAGGACACTCACTTCGACCCGAGCACTGCTGGAGCTCTTTCCCGCCCCCGTCGTGGCCGGATTGCCCATGCTCATTTCGTAGATTCGATAGACAGGGATGCTGTGGGTGAGCACAAGATAACGGACCACGGAATCCGCCATCTTCTGCGAACTGCGGATCGCAGCCTGGCCTTGCCCCGGAGCGAATCCACGTACCTCAATAATGTATCCACGCTGGTCCTTAAGAGGCCCTGCCATCTCGTCCAGCGCGTCTTTCGCAGTCTTGCTCAGGGCCGTCTGCCCGGAACGAAACCGGATCTCGGTCTGGGCGGAGGCCTTGTATTCACCCAAGTTGCCCACCATCTGCTCTGCCGACGAAACTCGCGCTGAGGCTTCGGTCGCGGCTGTTTGCGCCAGTTGCGCTTTGTTCGCTGCATCGCTCGCGTGCTGATCGGCCAAACTGGTCTTTTCCGACGCGGCCTGAATCCCTTGCTGCGCCCGTGTGTCCGCATCCTTGATCTGCCGACCATTTTCCGCTGTGATCTGCTCCAGCTCATTAATACGATCCCGGATCGGTGTAACTTGCCGCTGCACATATTTCTTGTTGGCAAACGGATGTGTAATCAGGTTGACCAGATTGGGATCGTCCCCGTCCCAGAAATCCTTCGGGCGCGGGGACGTGAGCGGCTCCCGCTCGCTCGCACTCTGCGTCGCCGCTGCGCCAGCAGCGCTGGAAGACGTGCTGTTGTCACTTTGCTGGGCAATTGCCACCAGCCCGAATAGAAGGATGATTGCCAAAGAGATGCCTTGCTTCATTCGACTACCCCCGCGTGGAGCTCGACTCTCCACTTTTGCCCGCCTGGGCTCGTTTCGTGCGTATAAATTGTGCTCCCAGACCGCCCGAACTGCAAGCCCATCGCGGCATTTCCCGCGGCATGACCGGAGCCGGCCCAAGTTCTTAAACGTGATTCCTGTCACTGCTTACTCGCTGCAACTAGGATAGGATCCGCAGACAAATCAGGAGCACATTATGCAGATCCCTACTCCCAGTCTCGAAGCGATTGAAGACTTTCTCGCCCAGGAACGCATCGCGATGGTTGGCATCTCCAGAAATCCCAAAGACTTCAGCGCGTCACTATTTCGGGAGCTCGAACGCCAGGGCTATGACGTAGTTCCCGTCAACCCGAAGACCTCGGAAGTCTTCGGTCGGCCCTGCTTTGCACGGGTGCAGGATATCCAGCCCCCAGTCAATGCGGCACTGTTGATGACTACTCCCGAGGTCACAGACGCTGTCATTTCAGATTGTGCCGCCGCAGGCATTCGCCGCATCTGGATGTACCGCGCTGGCGGCAAGGGCGCGGTGAGCGAAAAAGCGGTTGCGTTTTGCCAGGAACACGGCATCCAAGTCATTCCCGGCCAGTGCCCCTACATGTTCTTGCCGGGCGCCGGTGGAATACACAACTTTCACGGCTTCATCCGCAGGATCTTCGGCACGTTCCCCAAGCACCAGCAAGCCGCCTGAGATGTTTCTGTGAAGACTTACGATCGTGCCCCATCCTAAAATCGCTCCTTTTGCGATTTCAGGGTGGGGATTTTAGCTTTTGGGCTGCTCTAGTCCTTCACCGCCCGATCGGTAATTTCCAGCCCGCTGTCGATAATTGCGAACGCCTCGCGCAGCTGCTGTTCGTTAATGCAAAGTGGAGGATTCGTATAGAAGGAGTTCCAACGCACCAGAGTGTAGAGACCCTGCGCGCGGAAGAACTTTCCCAGCGCCACCATTTCTTCCGACGTTCCATTAAACGGGGCCATGGGCTGCATGGTTTTCCGGCTGCGTACCAGCTCGACAATACCGAACAGCCCAATCGACCGAACTGCCCCGACCGAAGGATGCTTCGCCTGCAGATCCCCTCCGAGCTGTTTCATTACCGCGCCCATCTTCCGCGCGTTCTCGATGAGGTGATCCTCTTCGTACACGCGAATTGTAGCCAGCGCAGCCGCGCAGCCCATGGGATGCGAATTGTAGGTCAGTCCGCCATAGAAGACCCTGTCCTGGAAATGTTGTGCGATGTGATGCCGCATGCCGACCGCACCCAGCGGCAGATAGCTCGCCGTCAGTCCCTTGGCCATGCAGATCAGATCGGGAACGACCTTCCAATGATCAATCGCGAACCATTCCCCGGTCCGGCCGAACCCAGCCATGACCTCGTCTGCGATCATCAAAATACCGTACTTGTCACAGAGTTTGCGCACGCCCTGCATGTATCCATCTGGCGGTATGAGAATGCCATTCGTGCCGACCACGCTCTCCAGGATGAAGGCTGCGATCGTATGCGGGCCCTCGAGCTGCATCGTCTCTTCAATCATCGCAAGTGAAGTCTCGGCAGACTCCCAACCGCGCTCAATGCCATGATAGGGATCGAGGACACGCACAACTCCGGGGATGCCGGGTTCGGCCGCCCAGCGGCGAGGGTCGCCCGTCAACGAAATGCTTCCCGCGGTCGCTCCATGATATGAGCGGTAGCGCGCCATGATCTTGTGACGTCCTGTAAAAAAACGGGCGATCTTAATGGCGTTCTCGTTCGCTTCAGCACCGCCGTTCGTAAAGAAGAATGTGTCGATGTCACCCGGCGTAATCTCCGCCAGTTTCGCACCTAGTCGCGCCCGCGGCTCCGTTGCCATGAATGGATTGGCATAAGCCAGAGTTTGTGCCTGCTCGTGGATCGCCTGAATCACACGCTCGTCGCCGTGCCCGATGTTCACCGACATCAATTGACTGTTGAAATCGATGAACCGCTTGCCTTCCGGAGTCCAGAAGTAAATGCCCTTGGCCCTGGCGATAGGAATGGGATCCACCTTCGCTTGTGCCGACCACTCAAACAGGGTGTGTTTTTTCGTGAGATCGACGATTTCCTGCCCGGTCATAGATGCTTCGATAGTAGTAGTCATAACGTCCCTGAGTTCACCACCGATCTTCGCAGATGTCCACGGACAACCAAAACAAAATCCGTGTAAATCCACGCTAATCCGTGGCACAGAATTAGAACTTACGCGAATGCTCCTTGGCCCAGCGCTCGACAACAACCTTCTTATCCGTGTAGAACTCGATCGCATCGCGGCCCTGGCCATGTAAATCGCCAAAGAAGCTGTTCTTCCACCCGCTGAACGGAAAGTATGCCATCGGCGCGGCAACACCAATGTTGATCCCTATGTTGCCCGCGGGCGCTTCGTAGCGGAACCGTCGTGCCGCCGACCCACTCGAGGTGAATAACGACGCCTGGTTACCGTAGGGGCTACGTTCGAGGAAGGTGATCGCTTCGTCCATGTTGTCAGCATGGACGAGACTGAGCACCGGACCAAAGATCTCGGTGTCAGTCAGTTCGCTTGTAGCCGGCACACCATCGAGAATCGTGGGATTCACGAAATTGCCGCGTTCGTGCTTGGCGATTCTTGCGTTGCGCCCGTCCAACAAAACCTTCGCGCCCTGCTTCTCTCCAACTCCAATGAGCGATTCGACCCGCTCCTTGCTTTGTGGCGTGATCACCGGGCCCATTTGCACGCCGTCTTCAAGACCGTTGCCCACTCTAAGTTTTGAGGCCGCATCAGAAATAGAGTCGCGGAAGGTTCTCTGCGCTTCTCCGACCGTCACCGCTACCGAAACTGCAAGACAACGTTGCCCCGCGCACCCAAAGGCACTGTCCCCAATGATCTGGGTAGCCATCGGCATGTCCGCATCGGGTAAGACGATGACGTGATTCTTCGCCCCGCCCTGACACTGGCAGCGTTTCCCCTGCTGGGCGGCACGAGAGTAGATGTACCGGGCGACCGCTGTCGACCCCACAAAGCTGATTGCGCGCACCTTCGGATGATCGACGAGCGCGTCCACCGCCGCCTTGCCGCCGTTCACGAGATTCATCACTCCCTTCGGCAGCCCGGTGTTCTCGATCAGTTCGCACGCGTACCTCATGGTAAGCGGTACTCGTTCCGACGGCTTTACGATGAACGTATTCCCGGTGGCAATCGCATACGGCAGAAACCAGAACGGAATCATGCCGGGAAAGTTGAACGGCACAATCGCAGCGACGACGCCCAGCGGTTGCCGGATCATCATTTCGTCGATCCCGCGCGCGACATCTTCCAGGTTGTAGCCCTGCATCATCATCGGGATGCCGCAGGCGACTTCGACATTTTCAATCGCTCGCCGCATCTCGGCCTTGGCTTCGCCAAACGTCTTGCCGTTTTCCAGCGTGATGATTCGCGCAATGTCGTCGAGGTGCTCCTCCAGCAACATCTTCAATTTGAACAGCGGTTGAATTCGGTCTTCCGGTGGAGTACGCCGCCATTCCGGGAAAGCAGCAGCCGCGGCCTCAACCGCATCATTGACCTCAGCTGCGTCCGCCAGAGGAACGCTCGCCAGCAATTCGCCCGTTGCCGGGTTCACCACGTCGCGCCACTCCGACGCTTGCGCCTCGGTCCATTGCCCATTGATGTAATGCGGAAGCTTGTTGGTGGGTGGTGCTGCAACGCTCATGAAGGTAATGCCTCTCGCTGTCGCGAAGAATGAGTACTGACAATGTCAGCCCGCTACCGAAGAACTCGTGCTATCTACCCAGTTTAGGTCCTGGATCTTGGCCCTGGTTGTCCGGTGAACTGCTTCTCGCCGGCCTGCCACAAATGCCCCCTATGACGAAAGGCCTGACACCTGGGACCTCTCTACTAGACCATCTGCGCTACCGCGCCCTTCTTGTCACAGACCGCTGCGATGGCCGATTCCAGCACATCCAGAGCCTCATCCATCTGCTGCGGTGTAATGACCATCGGCACCAGCACACGGATCACGTTCGAATATGTTCCCGCCGTAATCGTGATCAGGCCATGCTCGTAACAATACTGCGTGATCTTCTTGGTTTCCTCAGATGCCGGAGCCTTGCTCTCCTGCGACTGCACAAGTTCGATCGCCTGCATTCCGCCCAGTCCGCGCACATCCCCAATGATGGACCAGCGGCATTGCCACTCGCGAGCACGGCGTTGAAAATGGTTGCCGATCTCGTCAGCCCGCGACAGCAAATCTTCCCGCTCGAAGAGATCGAGCACGGCCAGCGCAGCCGCGCATGAAAGCGGATTCCCCGCGAATGTCCCTCCCAATCCGCCGACTCCCGGCGCGTCCATCACCTCGGCGCGCCCGGTCACCGCCGCCAGAGGCAGCCCGCCGCCGAGAGATTTCGCGGTTACAAGAATGTCTGGCTCAATACCGTACCTCTGGCTGGCGAATAGCGCGCCGGTTCGTCCAAATCCGGATTGCACCTCATCTGCAATAAAAAGGATGCCGTACTTGTGGCACAGCTCGATCAAAACTTCGAAGTAATCGGGCGGCGGCGCAACGAATCCGCCTTCTCCCAGCACCGGCTCAGCAATCACCGCGGCGACTTCCTCATTCGCGACCACGCGCTTGAACGTATCTTCTAGGTGACGGGCACAATAGAGATCGCACGATGGATACTTCTTCGAATATGAGCATCGATAGCAGTAGGCAAACGGAACCCGGTAAACCTCGCCAGGAAACGGCGCAAATCCGGCCTTGTAAGGATGTGTTTTGCTGGTGAGCGCCAGCGTCATCATCGTGCGGCCATGAAAAGCATCTTCGAAGGCGACAATGCCCGGGCGCTTGGTATAAGCCCGCGCGATCTTCACCGCGTTCTCAACCGCCTCCGCTCCGCTGTTGACGAAGATCGTCTTCTTCGCGAAGTTACCCGGCGTAACCTCGTTCATCCGCTCAGCCAGCCGCACGTAGAGTTCGTACGGCGTCACCTGCACGCAAGTATGCAGAAAACGTTCAAGCTGATCTCTGACGGCGCTGACCACTTCATCACGCCGGTGGCCGACGTTGATGCAGCCAATCCCTCCGGCAAAGTCGATGTACCGATTGCCATCGACATCTTCGAGCCATGCGCTTTCGGCCTTGGCGACATAGATTGGCGTGCCCTGAGAAAGCCCACGAGGCACAGCCTTCACGCGGCGTTCAGAGAGCGCCTTTGATTTGGGACCCGGAATTGCAGTGCGAATTTGAATGGTCGACATGTCCAAATCCTGGTGGCCAGTGACCAGCGGTCAGTGGCAAGAAAAAATCCAAAATTGCAATGGGCCACTGGTCACTGACCACTGACCACTGACCACTGACCACTATTCCTCAGTACCAGCCGATCGGCGCCTCGTTGAGATTGATATGAACCTGCTTGGTCTCGAGATACTCTTCAATTCCCCAAGGACCGAGTTCTCGTCCAAAGCCGGACTGCTTGAATCCTCCCCACGGCGCTTCGACATACGTCGGCTGCATATGATTGACCCACACAATCCCCGCGCGCAGAGCCTTCACCGCACGCATCGCCCTGAAGATGTCGCGCGTCCAGACCGCAGCCGCAAGCCCGTACGGAGAATCGTTCGCGATCTTCATCGCATCTTTTTCATCGTCAAAGGGAATTACGGCGGCAACCGGCCCAAAAATCTCCTCACGTGCTATGCGCGCGCTGTTGTTTATGTCATAAAAGATCGTAGGCTGAACGTAGTAGCCCTTCGCGAACTTCTCCGGCCGTCCACCGCCAGCAGCGAGTTTGGCTTCTTGCTTGCCCAAGGCGAGATACTCATTCACTCGCTCGTACTGTTCCTTGCTGACCAGCGGGCCCATTTTCGTCTCGCGTTCTAGCGGCGGGCCCAGCTTGATCTTCTTGGCCTTCTCCGTCATCGCGTCCACGAAGTTCTTGTAAATCGATTTCTGCACCAGGATGCGGCTCCCCGCTGAGCAGACCTCACCCTGATTAATGAAGACGCCAAAGAGGGCACCATCAATCGCGGCCTCAAAATCGGCATCGGCGAAGAAGATATTCGGAGACTTGCCGCCGAGTTCCAGCGTCACGCGCTTCACGGTGTCGGCGGCTTGCTTCACGATGATCTTGCCCACTACCGCACTTCCCGTGAAGGCAATCTTGTTGACATCGGGATGCTGCACGATAGGAGCGCCGCAGGTTTCACCGAACCCCGTCACGATATTCACAACTCCCGGCGGCAGACCGCAATCGGCAAAGTAATTCGCGAATTCAAGTGCCGTGAGCGGCGTTTGCTCCGCAGGCTTCAGTACACAAGTGCATCCCGCTGCCAGGGCCGGGGCCAGCTTCCACGCCGCCATCAGCAGAGGATAATTCCACGGAATAATCTGCCCAGCTACCCCGACAGGTTCTTTTAGCGAGAGCGAGAGAGCATTATCGGGAACCGGATTTACCTGTCCCGTGATTTTCGTCGCCAGTCCGCCGTAATATTCGAAGCACGTAGCAACGTCATTCAGATCAAACTCCGCCTCCACGATGGGCTTCCCTGTATTACGGCATTCGAGTTCGGCGAGCGTCGTGAGGTTCTGCCGAACTTTATCTGCCAGGCGGAACAACACGCGCCCACGCTCCTGCGCCGTAGTGCTCGCCCATGGGCCCTCTTCGAAGGCAGCTTTCGCCGCAGCCACGGCGCGATTCACATCGTCAGCATTGGCGTCCGGAACTTGCGCGATCACCTCTTCCGTCGAGGGATCGTAGACCGGGAATGTTTTGGCCGACCTGCTCGCGACCCATTCCCCATTGATGAACATTTGGTATGTCTTAACTTCCGTTTGCACTCCGCTGGGCATCATGGCCTCCAGGGCGCCAAGGCGCTGATCTTGAACCTACTGGCGAGTTTCGCTCGCCGGGATCACCGAGGTCGGTGTCGTCACATGAATCCGTTGCACCACCTTGCGGTGGCCATACACGAAGAAGAAGAATGCCGCGAGCCCGATGAAAAACAGGGTCCCGCCCACCATCCATAATTCGTACTGCCACAGCGACGTGATCTGCTGCGCGGGAAAAAACACTAATGCAATTCCGAGAATCGTGGTCAGCAATCCACTAAGGCCCGCCGCGAACATTGCGCTCCGACCATACTGCCCCTTCGGAGTTGGCTCCATCACGGCGAACTTTACCAACGCCGCGAACATATAGACAAAGGGAACAAGCTGCAGAACCACCGCAAGCGACAGCAACTTTTGAAAAGTCTCCTGCACACCTGCCACAACAAAATTGAGAATGACCAGAATTGCTGAAACAAATCCCTGCAAGATCAGCGCCGCATAAGGTGTCGCGTAGCGCGGATGCACATTCCCAAGCCAGCTCGGCATGTAAGAATCCAGCCCCGCGACGAATGGAATGCGCGCCGACCCGCCCATCCATGCCGACCCAATCCCGGCGATCGAAAGACTGAGCAGGATCGCAAATGGAATCGAAATCCATCCAACGCCCACGCGGTCAGCCATATGCGTAACAGCCTGCACGATTCCCTGCAAAACGTTGACGTTCTTCCCAACCGCGATGAGCAAGGTCAGGGTGGCGCCCACGTAAAGAGCGCCCGACAGAACTCCACCCCACGCCACCGCCCCCGGCAGAGTGCGGCGCGGATCCTGAATCTCATCTCCCATCACCGATGCCAGTTCGAGCCCCACCAGGCCGAAACAGATCACGCCAAACGAATTGAGTACAAATTTCGGATTGGCTGGAATTGCAAAGTCGGCACGCGTAATCGTCGTCCCGTAACGTGACCAGATCACAATCCCAAGCCCGATCAAAACCGCGGCGGCGACAAACGTCCCGATCGCTCCCAGGTTGTTAATCCACTTCCCTACACCAAGCCCCAGGACGTTGAACAGGGTGAGCAGAGCCAACAGAGTGAGTGAAGCCGTCGAGGCAAAAATCTTGTTGTCCGCCAGTCCCAGATGCCCTGGCCCGAGTACGTAGACCGACACACCGACGAAATAAAGCATTACGGTCGGCACGTACAGCATGTTGTTGGTCCAATAGCACCAACCCGACAGAAACCCGTGAAAGTCGCCGAAGACTTCCTTCGCCCACAAATACACTCCGCCTTCGCCCGGATATCGATGCGCGAGTTCGATCACTGCAATCCCCTGCGGCCAGAAAAATAGCAGCAGTGAAATAATCCAGAGCCACACCGTGACCCCACCATTCGCCGCGATCGAAGGAACAACGTTCAGGTTGAACACTGCGACGACAAACAACAAAACGAGATCACGTCGGCCAAGGGCACGGATCAAGTGCGGCTGTTCAGCGGATTGTGCAGTCGTGGACAAGTCAGTGATCAGGGGTCAGTCGCCAGGGTATTCAGCAGCCCAATGATTGACCACTGAGCACTGACAACTGACCACTTGTTTTCTAATGCGCAACTTCTGCCGGCACCCTCTCGCTCCGCTCCTGCTGCGCCTTGGCAAGCGAGGCCGCAACATCGGCAAACGCGGCAATGTGCCTGTCGATATCGGCCTCTGTGTGTTGGACCGAAATCGTCCACTGCTCGTCCCACCAGTACGGCTGTGCCATCACGCCGCGGTTCACCATGCCGAACCAGTAGTGCCGCCACAGGTCGACATCAATCACAGTCCAGTCGCGGTAATTCACGATTTCCTGCGGATAGAGCATCAGCGCTCCGTTCGCTCCAGCCTGCGCAACATATGCCTGAAGTCCGACCTTTGCGATGATGTTGCGATATCCCTCGGCCAGTTTCTTGCTCAGTTTCTCAACGTTCGCGTAGTTGTCGCGGGTCAGAACCTCGCGGAACGTCGCGAGACCTGCCGCCATCGACACAGGATTCGTGTTGTACGTCCCGCCATGGAACACCTTGTGCTGCGAGATCAGATCCATGACCGACTTGTGCGTTCCGAACGCAGCCAGCGGCAAACCGCCGCCAATCGACTTCGCAAGGCAGATCATGTCAGGCGTCACGCCAAAATATTCGCTCGCCCCGCCCCAGCAGAGCTTCGCTCCTGTCTTGACTTCATCGAAGATCAGCAGCGCGCCGTTCTTCGTCGCGATCTCCCGCAGCCCTTGCAGGAAGCCGGGTCTAGGCATGCAGAGTCCGACGTTCATCAGGATTGGCTCAAGAATAATCGCGGCGATCTGTCCCGGATTTTCTTTGAATCTCAATTCCACGGTATGCAGATCGTTGAAAGTCGCGATCTTCACGTTTTCAACCGCAGCCTTCGGCACACCGAGGCCACCCGGAACCGCAGTAGGAGCATGAATATCTCCATAGTCGGGAGCATGCGGCTTCACGCTGATGAGCGCACTATCGTGCAGGCCGTGATACGCGCCCTCGAACTTCACGATTTTGTCTCGCCCGGTGGCTGCACGTGCCAACCGAATCGCATGCATGGTCGCTTCGGTTCCGCTGTTGCCGAACCGGCACATCTCAACTGGAAACCGGTCGCAGATTTCCTCTGCCAGTTCCCACTCCATGTCATGCGGCATGCCAAACATGGTTCCAGTCGAAAGACGCTTTTCGACAGCCTTCATCACCGCGGGGTGGCAGTGCCCCGCCATCAACGCTCCAAACGTCAGGTTGTGATCGATGTACTCGTTCCCATCGAGGTCGCGGAACTTGCTGCCGCTGGCTTCTTTCACAAAAATCGGCCACGGATCATAAGCGCGGTAGTTGCTGGCCACGCCCAGCGGAATGCGCTTCAGATTTTTCTTGTGGGCTTCGGCGGACTTCGGCGTGCGCCGCTCGAAAGTCGAGAGCTCTTTCTGCAGATCGGGGTACATCTTAGTCTCCGAGATAACTCAGGCCGGCGGTTCGCGGGCCATTAGATTGCCGGGCGGCGGGAGGCCGCCCGGGTGTGACTCAAGTCTATGCTAGAAGTAGAACTTCAATGCAAACTGCACCAGGCGGGGATCACGTCCTCTCAGCACCTGACCGAATGTGGTATTGGAGAAGTTGCCGTCCGGATTGTAGAACTCTGTCTTGTTGAACACGTTAAAGATATCAGTTCGGAACTGGAAATAGCGCGCTTCCGAAATCGCGATTCTCTTGGACACCGTCAGGTCCCACTGATTTTCTCCAGGGCCACAGCAGATCGAACGAGGTGTCGTCGCGAACTGTCCGAGCGGCGGATCAGCAAACTGGCCAGGGTCGAGATAGAAATGGCCAGGATTGTTCGGATCGGAGTGCTTGGGATTCAGAATCGTGGGTTTGTTTCCAGTCATCTGTGGTGCAGCCGCTCCCAGAAAGAACAAGCTGCTGATCAGCTCGTTGTCGTCCTGCGTCTGTAGCCGGATAGGGAATCCGCTCTGGAACTGCACGATCCCTGAAAGTTGCCAGTCGTTCAGAACCTTGCCTGCGAATCCGTTATATCTCGGCGTTGGAATATCCCAAACGTATGTGAACACAAACCGCTGAGCGGAGTTGAACAGCGACAGCGCACGGCTGGCCTTGTAGTTGAACGGATTAACTGTCTCTTCGAAGCTCGACGCCCAGTCCAGCGACTTGCTGTATGTATAGGCCGCTTCAAATTGCAGGCCGTGCGAAAAACGCTTTTCCAGACTCGCCTGGAACGAGTTGTAGGCCGAAGCGGCAATCGTATCTTCCGCAAAGATGTTGCTGAACACAGAAATACCATCCACCGGGCACCCCGTGCCCAGTCCGCCTCCCGTCATCGGATCGCAATTCGGTGATGAATACGGACGCAACCCGGGCAGGAAGATGCCATTGGGCGCAACTGAACCGATTGTGGTGCCCGCAGGAATCGTTGTCGGATTGCCCCCGCCTTTTCCGCTGTACGGAACCACCAACCCCCCCGCTGGCGCGACTGCCGCAGGATCGATGAGGAAAGAATTATCTTCCGCGAATTGACTGCATGTGGTCTGCGTTCCGAATCCGTCGGTCACCCAGGCTGGATTGGTGTTCGCCAAAGCTATAATCCCCAGACAGCTTTGGGGATTCGCCGGATTGATGTCATGCGACGCCAACAGCCGATGTCCCTGCGAGCCCACGTAACCAAGTTGCAGCACGAGATCCCGAGCTAATTCCCGTTGAACGCTCAGGTTGTATTGTGCGGTGTACTGCGTCCGCATCTTCGGCTGGAAGTCGCCGTACAGGAGCATCGGCCGGAAGCTGGCCCAATCCGTTGGCGTACCTTGCGCAGGGGTCAGAATTCCTGTGAACGGATTCGGATTCACTCCGCCGTTCTGTCCAACGAAGGGGGTATTCAGGAAGGTGGCCGCGAGGAACGTGCTGCCCCCGAACGGCGGTTCAGCTCCAAACTGTTCGAGAACCAACTGCTCCATCGGGTTATAGAACAAACCCCAGCCCGCGCGAATACTTGTCTTGCCCTTGTCCGGGCTGTACGCAATCCCGATTCGCGGCGCAAACGCTTGGTAGTAAGTCTGCGTCATTCCTGCGGGTATACCCGCATCTCCTGGCACTACCAGTCCGGTTGGCAAAACCCCTGCTTGTCCGCAGTCATTGGTCCCGAACGATGCTTGCTCATCTCCCGTCAGGTAGCACGGATATTTCGTCGTATTCTGTCCCGGACGGTACGTCTGTACATGCTTCAAAACATCCGCCAGCGGAGTATCCAGTTCCCAGCGCAGCCCGTAATTCAGCGTCAACGACGGATTGATCTTCCAGCTGTCCTGCGCGAATAGATAGACTCCGGTCGAACGCACATTCTCGCGCTGGGCAGACCCCTGCACGTAATTGTCCGCCAAACCCAGGAGGTAGCTGGCATAGTTATCGTTGTACTGGATCGAATTGGAAGTCGATCCATCAAACGTGAACTGGCCGCTGACGTTGTAATAAAGCGTCTGGTCGAAGCGCGAGCGGCGAACGTCGCCACCGAACTTCATCGTGTGGTTGCCCTTGATCCAGGTCAGGTTATCGCTCCACATGAACGAGTTACCTACCTGCGGCAATTCGCCTTCCCATCCGTTCCCGATCGCAAAACCACCAGAAACGTCAACAAATGGGACTCCCGTATGAGAAGACGGCAACCCGGTTGTGATTCCCGCCTTCGTCGGATCTGAAAGACTGCCAGCGATGTCGGCATTGATGGCGGCTGAATCGGAATTGCCGTTGAAACACACCGCCTGCGCAGCAGAGGAGGCACATGAGGACTGAACCGAACTCGTCGACTGTGGGTGCTGGAAGGTCAACTGGCCTTCCCGCATGTATGTAAATCGAGCTTCGTTGACCAGTGAGTTGCTGATGGTCCAGGTGTGACTTGGGTTGAATTGCTGGAACCGTGACCCAACCAGCGTCCCGAAGCCCGGAATGTTGGCCCCGGAAGCCTGGAAGTTATAGAACGGCTGAAGGAGCTTGTCGTCGGTGTAATAGTAGTAGAAGCTGAAATTCTGCCGGTCGTTGATCCGGTGGTCGATGCGCACCGTAAACTGGTCCTGCGTATCGGCTTGGCTGGGGACAGCCTGATACGTCCCATCCGGCCGGTTGGCAGCCGGAACAAAACGCAGCATATCGATAGCCACGGGATCCATGCAGGCAGTCGGAATCGTGGCATTGCCGCTTGCGTCCGTGGGAAAAACCTGGTTCCACTGCACTCCTGACGCCGGCATCACCCCTCCCAAACTCGTGATTGCCGTCGTGCACCCGGGCCGTCCGTTCAGCGCATCCGCCGTGAACTGATCGCTGATACCGTTGACCGTCGCCCCGTCAGACCAAAGATCGGGAAATCCCCCGGCGAAAACACTGCCTCCCTGTGCTGCGCTCGGAATCTCCTGGGGAGAGGGAACAGCAACGATATCCCCTGATACGCCTTGTCGCACGCGACGCCCTTCGTACGACGTGAAGAAGAACGTCCTGTCTTTCTTCAGCGGGCCACCAAAGGTACCCCCGAACTGGTTTTGATTGAACTGTGGCTTAGCGGTATTGAAGTATCCTTGCGCGTTCAGAACCTTATTGCGGAAGTATTCGTAAACGTTGCCGTGGAACTGATTGGTTCCGGACTTCGTGACAACATTCACCACTGCACCCGAGTTGCGGCCATATTCCGCGTCAAACGTGTTACTGATGACGCGGAACTCCTCAATGGCATCGGGCGTAGGCTGAATTGTGGGCAGGTTCACGAATAGATCATTCGCGTCACCGCCATTCACGCTGAAGTTATTGGCTCGGCTGCGCCCTCCATTCACTGAAACCGCGCCCGCTTTATCGCTCCCATAAAAAGTCCCGCCACTCGATCCCAGCTGCGATTGCACTCCAGGCTGCAACTGCAAAAATTGGTACGTATCTCGTTCGTTCAGCGGCAGCTCATTGACTGAGCGGTTGTTGACCACGGCCCCAAGCTGGGTGCTGCTGGTTTCTACCAGCGGCGCTTCTGAGGTCACGTCCACCACTTCCTGCGTCGCGCCCAGTTGCATGGTCATGTTGAGCGTGATCACTTGGTTCACGTCGAGCGTGATGCCATGCCGAACTGCTTTCTTGAAGCCTGACAAATCGAATGTGAGCGAATACGTGCCGACTGGAAGTTCGGGAAAAACATAGTCTCCACTGTCATTGCTGGCTGCATCCCGGGCAACCCCAGTGGCATCATTCGTCGCGGTCACCTTCGTGTTCGCTAATACAGCTCCCGAAGGATCTGAAATGCGGCCAAGAATGCGGCCACCCGTGCCCTGCGCATGGACCTGGACTGACAAGAAAAGACCGATCGCAATACAGACAACGCCCGCAGACACATGCGAACAGCGTGCTCGCAGCAACGACATGGGACCTCCAGTTATCCGGGAGAGAGTTTGTATCTTTGAATGCGAACGGCTTGTATCCAGACAGAACCTTGCTATAATCCCGCAAGGTTAGAGAACCGGGGCTGGGGCTGTCAAGAAGAAAAAAGCGCATCCGGGCGATTCGAAATTCGCATCGCTCGGCGTTCCCGCACAACACTGATGCATGTTATGGCTGTACCTTACTTGAAAATTGGAGACGTCGCCCGCAAGGTGGGCATGTCACCTTCGGTCATCCGCTCTTGGGAAAGCCTTGGCCTTGCCCGTCCGCGGCGCACCGAAAGTAAGTACCGGCTCTACACATCCGAGGACGTGAAACTCCTGAAGCGCGCACGCTTCCTGCGCAAAGTGCAGGGCCTGAATGCCGCGGCCATCGTGCAATTGTTAAAGAAGGAAGGCAAGGTTCGCCCTGTTGCCGACGGTAACGCCGGCGCGATTGGTGCACATCTTCGACAACTCCGGGCCCGCAGAAAATTGTCTCTCGCACAGGTCGCCGATGCAGTTGGCATTTCCGTAGGCTTCCTCAGTGCGCTCGAGCGCTCGCAGATGAGCGGATCAGTGGGTACTCTCCGCAAGCTGGCTCGTTTTTACAAAACCAATATCCTCGATTTTTTTGACGCCAACGGACCTAGCAGCCGCCAGGTCCGTCCTTCTCAGCGGAAGGTTCTGGAAGCGGGCGCTGGCGTTCGCATGGAACTGCTGGCCTGGGGCAACACCGTCATGGAGCCCCACCTCTTTCGTATTGGGCCCGAAGCCGGAAGCGGCGAATCCTATTCCCACGAGGGTGAGGAATTCATTTACGTGTTGCGAGGCGATTTGGACATTACCGTCGAAGGCGAGCAATATCGGCTGAAACCCGGCCACAGTTTTTATTTCGAGAGCGCGACACCGCATCGCTGGAAGAATCCGGGGCGAAAGGAGACCTTAGTCTTGTGGGTCAACACTCCACCCACATTCTGACGTTGCGGAAATTGAACATGCTCCCTGCTCGCTATCAGAAATGGGGTGCCCCACTTCTGGCCTCCCTAGCCAGAATTGGTTTTTTCGACAGATCGAGGATGGCCTTTCCGTTGCACTTGGAGGAACCATGAATTGGCAGCGCGTCGCCCGTCTATTGCCGTTGCTGGCCGTGCTCTTACTGCTCGGATCGTGTAGCAAGAAGACGCCGACCCTGAATCTTCTCGTTTGGGAGGGCTATGCCGACCCATCGTTTGTGAAAGCCTTCGAAGATGAAAACCACTGCAAGGTGTCGGCCTCGTACATGGGATCGAGCGACGAACTGATGGCGAAGCTCCGCGGAGGCAGCGCCGGCACCTATGATGTGATCTCCCCATCGAGCGACGTAGCCACATCGATCGCGACCGCCGGACTCGCCGCAGCCTTAGATCTCACCAAACTCCCCAGCTACGGACAACTCTCCGCCCAGCTTACTTCCCTTCCCTTGGTGCGCGCGAATGGCCAGGTCTATGGCGTGCCCTTCATGTGGGGCCCGGACCCCATCATTTATGACACAACGGTCTTTGCCCAACCACCGGATTCCTGGAACTTGTTCTGGGACCCCAGGTACAAGGGCAAAGTCTCGGTGTGGGATGACCTGTCGACCGTGTACATGGCCGCCCAGGTTTTGGGCTTCGACAAGCCGGATCCCTCTGGTCTCTACAACCTGAGCGACGAGCAACTCGACGCCGTGAAAAAGAAGCTGCTGGAACTCAAACCCAATGTCCGCAAAATGTGGTCCACAGGCGGCGAATTGACGAATTTGTTCCAGAGCCATGAGATTGTGATTGCCATGGGATGGCCCCTCAATACCGCCGATCTAAAGAAGTCCGGCTTTCCCGCGGGAGAGACGATTCCCAAAGAAAACACAACCGGCTGGATCGATCACCTCATGATCACCTCTGGTAGCGACAACAAGGAACTCGCCCTGAAATTCCTGGAATATATGATCGAAGCGAAGACGCAGAAGTTGGTCACCGACAAAACACACTACGTTCCCGCCAACCCGCAGGCCGCTCAATTCATGACCGCCGATGATGTGAAGACTCTGCATCTCGACGATGTCGACAACTACCAGAAACGTATTTACTTCTGGCAAAACGTACCCCGGCGCACGAAGTACACCGAAATCTGGAACGACGTAAAAGCAGCTCAATAAAGAGACCCGTGAGCACGACACCCACCCAGAAGCCGGCTCTGCTCGGCATCCGCAACCTGGCCAAGGCATTCGGCTGCAACCTCGTCTTGCGCGATGTGTCTCTGGAAATCGCCGAAGGAGAATTTCTCACCATCCTGGGCGAAAGCGGCTCGGGAAAAACCACTCTATTAAGGATCATCGCTGGCTTTGAGAACGCAACCTCCGGCGAGATCTGGATGGGCTCCGAGAGGCTCGATGCACAGCCTCCCTACCGGAGGCGCGTGAATACAGTCTTTCAAAACTACGCGCTCTTTCCCCATCTCACGGTTGAGCAAAACGTCGCCTACGGACTGCGAGTAGCAAAAAGACCAAATGCCGAGATCGAGCAGCGAGTGGCCGACGCCCTTGAGAAAGTGAAGATGACGGCCCACGCCGGCAAAAAGCCATCGAAGATCAGCGGCGGACAACAGCAGCGAGTGGCCCTGGCCCGCGCATTGGTGAATCGCCCACGCCTCCTGCTGCTCGACGAACCACTCTCCGCGCTCGATGCCAACCTGCGCCGCCAGATGCAAGTCGAACTGAAATCCCTGCAGCGCGAGGTCGGCATCGCCTTCGTGTTCGTTACCCACGATCAGGAAGAGGCCATGGTCATGTCGGACCGAATCGCGCTGCTGCGCTCCGGCGAACTCGAACAAGTTGCCACCCCGCGCGAGATCTATAGCCGTCCGGCCACAGCGTACGTCGCCCAATTCATCGGCCACACCAATCTTCTTCGTGGAGAGGTCCGCAACGGCATCGCGTCTTGCGGAGCCCTGTCGTGGCAAGCTGCCTTGCCCGACGGTCCCGCGCTCTTCTCTTTGCGCCCCGAAAACATTCGTCTCAGCACCGGCGCAACGTCCAACAACGTCGTCCGAGTCGCAGGCCGAGTTCTGCAGCAGGCATTTCACGGAGCCACCGAGTTAGTGCGTGCCCAATGCGGGGACGGACTCGTCCTGGTAGTGCGGACGGCAAGCAGTGATCTCACCAGAGAAGACGTTGCTCTCGAGTTCTGCCCCGCTGATGCGATCCCCGTACGCGAATCCCCGGAGCGAAACTGAATGTTCTCCCGCTCCTACAAAGCTGCTGTCACTGTGCCCCCACTAGCATGGGTACTCGTGTTCTTGCTGGTCCCGTATCTGCTGATGTTTTGCTACAGCTTCTGGTCGGTCTCGGCGGCACAGACGATCGTCCATTCATGGAATCTCGAAAACTATAAAGAACTGCTCCAGAAATCTGTCTATTGGGAAACTCTCCTCCGCTCCATCGGGATCGCCGCCCGCGTCATGCTGCTCTCACTTCTTCTCGGATATCCACTGGCCTACTTCCTTTCTTTCTATGCGGGCAAGCGCAAAGACCTTCTATATCAAATGGTGATCATCCCTCTCTGGGTCAGCTATCTCGTGCGGGCCTATGCCTGGAAAACAATTCTCGGATCCGACGGTGTTCTCAACACGCTGTTGCAGTATGTTCACCTGACCAGCCATCCCCTCGACTTCCTTCTTTATAGCCCCTTCGCGGTGGTTCTAACCCTGACCCACATCTACACGCCATTCACCATCCTGCCGATCTACGCTTCTCTCGAACATGTTCCCCGGAACCTCGTTGAAGCTTCGCACGACCTGGGCGCGACGCCCGCTCAGACTTTCTGGAAAGTGATCTTCCCGCTTTCAATTCCCGGCGTAGTAGCCGGAGCGACCTTCGCCTTCGTCCTGAGCCTGGGCGATTTTCTTGCACCGCTTCTGCTGGGAGGCCCCAGCGGAATCATGATCTCGAACATTGTGGTGAGCCTGTTCGGCGCAGCCTACAACTGGCCGCTAGGTGCAGCGATTTCGCTGGGAATACTGGTAATTGTCGTCAGCCTGCTCTTCGCGTCCGAGCGTCTGGAAAAGAAATGGAGCTTCTCATGAATCCCACACGCCGACTTGCCCGGGAAATGGAAGTTATGAAAACCGGAAGCCTAGGAGGCAAAGTGCAGCCAACAAAACTGTCATCCCGACCGGAGATTGTCCTTCCCGCAGGGAAAGACAAGAGGAGTGGAGGAACCGCGCGTTTCTGATGACATCGTTGCGCTGTTCGCCCTAGATCTTCTCATGAACATCGATTCTCCAAATTCGCCGCGCTCGCGTTGGCTTGCGTTGCATGCAGCCGCCGTCTTCGCATTCCTGTATCTTCCCATCGCGGTCCTGATTCTGTATTCCTTCAACGGCCAAGGCGTAGGCGGCTTTCCGCCGCATCACTTAACCCTCGACTGGTACCGCATCCTCCTCAGTGACGGCGCCATCTGGGACGCTGTGCTCAACAGCCTGCAGGTCGCTCTGGCCGCCATGGTGATCTCACTCGCCTTCGGCATTCCCGCCGCACTAGCACTGGATCGCGTGCAGTTTCCCGGCAAGGCTCTGTTCCGGCGACTCGTGCTCTTGCCCCTCATCTTGCCGGGAATCATCACGGGCCTTTCGCTCCTGATGCTCTTCAATCTGATGACGGTGAAGCTGAGTCTGCTCACAATTATGCTAGGTCACGGAACCGCTCTGATCTCCGTAGCCGCGACAGAAGTCTTCGCCGGCCTGCAGAAGCTCGATCGCGCGCAGGAAGAAGCCTCCCTGGATCTCGGAGCGAACTATTGGCAAACGTTTTGGCGCGTCACGGTACCCAATCTGAAGTTGCCCATCATCGGCGCCGCGCTATTGATCTTCACGCTCTCGATGGACGAAATCGCCGTCAGCTTTTTCCTGATCGGCCGTGATAACACTCTGCCGCTCGAAATCTGGGGACGCCTCCGCCGCGGTATCACCCCGGAAATCAATGCCGTCTCCACTATCATCTTCGTCTTCTCTCTGATAACGATCATCGTGTGGTACCGGCTGCGCGTCCGCGCAGAGGGCAGCGTTGAAGCAGGGGCGGAACTGCTGGCCGGTGACAACGAGAAGATCGCCTAACAAACGTCGTTCCGAAAATTGGCGCGTCGCCTCGCTGGCAACCGTTTAGGCGCATTGAAAACGATGCGGCTAACCGTTCCCAGCCGCAAAGCGGCGAAAGAATTCAGCCCACGACGTAAGCCGTGGGCTTTGTGATAGCAGAATAACCAGCCCCGAAGGGGCGCAACACGAGCTGCCTCATAGACCGCAACGTCTTGTGTCAACGAACAGCAACAGTCTCACTTTCCCGGTCCCTCCGGCGCCAATCCGCGGAACTCCAGCATCGGCTCGATCGTCGGCTCTCCCCCCATCCACTCCGAGTACATCTTTCCCGGCTCCTCGGTATTCCCACGCGACAGAATCATCTGGCGGAAGCGGTCGCCATTCGCACGCGTTAAACCGCCATGCTTCTCGAACCACTGAAACGCCGCATGATGAAGCATCTCACTCCAGAGATAAGCGTAGTATCCCGCCGGATAATCGTCCTGCCAGATATGCGCGAAGTAGCTCGACCGATATCGCGGAGGCACTGCACTGAGAAAGAGATTCTTCTTCTTCAACGCCTCAGCCTCAAAATCGTCGACCTTCTTGAGCGCAGCATCAGCGGGCAGAGTGTGCCACTGCATGTCCAACTCCGCCGCTGCTACCACCTCCGTCAGCGCGTAGCCCTGATTGAACTTCGATGATCTTCTGATCTTCGCCACCAACTCCTCAGGCATCGGCGCTCCAGTCTGGTAATGCTTCGCGTAATGCTGGAACACCGACGGATAGCTCGCCCAGTTCTCATTGAACTGCGAAGGAAATTCCACGAAGTCACGCGCCACCTGTGTTCCCGACAATGTGGGATACATGGAACTGGCGAACATCCCGTGGAGAGCGTGCCCAAACTCGTGGAACATGGTGATCACGTCGCGGAATCCGAGCAACGCTGGCTGGCCGGGCGCCGGCTTGGCGAAGTTAGCAACGTTGAAAACAACGGGAAGAGTTCCGAGTAGTTTGGACTGATTGACCAGAACATCCATCCAAGCCCCGCCATTCTTGTTGTCACGCTTGAAATAGTCGCAGTACCAAAGCGCGAGTTGCTTCCCGCCGGCGTCGAACACATCAAACACCCGCACATCAGGTTGATAGACCGGGATGTCGTGCCGCTCTTTGAATGTAATCCCGTACAGCTGATTCGCCGCGTAGAACACGCCATCGTGCAGCACTCGGTCCAGTTCGAAATACGGCCGGACTTGCTCTTCGTCCAGATCGTACTTCGCCTTGCGAACCTGCTGCGCGTAGAAGTCCCAATCCCAGGGCTGCAACGCAGAGCCGCCGTTCTGGGCATCAATGACGGCCTGAATATCCTTCCCTTCAGCCACAGCTTTGGCCGTAGCGCCCGGCACCAGCGCGTCCATGAATCTCACCGCGGCTTCCGGTGTCTTCGCCATTTGATCCTGCAGTCTCCAGGCACCATAGTTTGGAAATCCAAGCAGCTTGCCCTTCTGCGCGCGCACTTGTGCCAGCCGCGCGATTGTCTCGCGCGTGTCGCTCGGACCTCCACGTTCGGCCCGGTCCCAGGAATTCTCAAATATCGCATGCCGTGTCGCACGCACGCTAAGCAAAGCGAGATCGGGTTGCTGCGTGGTGTTCTGCAGAGGAATCACGTATCCCTCAACCCCGCGATCCTTCGCGGCCTGGGCCGCACCCTTTAGGCGGCTCTCGCCCAGCCCGACCAGGGTGGTCGAATCCTTTGTGACATATGCCGCCGCTTTGGCGGCGCCGACCAATTTCGTGCTGAAAGCAGCCGACAATTTCGATTCCTCTTCATTCAGTTTTTTGAGCTCAGCTTTATCGGAGTCGGAAAGCATGGCTCCCGCGTGCACGAACTGCTCGTAGTAGTACTCCACCAGACGCAGCGACTCAGGGTCGAGTTTCAGAGACTCGCGCTGCTTGTAGATGGCCTCCACGCGGTGAAAAAGCCGGGAGTCCAAAAAAATCGCGTCCCGATGGGCAGCAAGTTTGGGCGCTTCGATCTCTTGTAGCTTCTCCAGTTCCGGACTGCGATTGGCCCCGGTCACCGCGTTGAAAACCAGAAACACGCGTTGAAAAAGTTGGCCGGACTTCTCCAATGCCACCAGTGTGTTCTCGAAAGTCGGCGGATCCGGATTCTCCGCGATGGTCCGCACTTCCTCCCTCTGCTGTGCCATGCCGGCCTCTAGCGCCGGTTGATAATCGCTGTCTTTGATCTTGTCGAACGGCGGTGCCTGCAACGGCAAACTACTGGTCGCATAGAACGGATTGTTAGGCCCGAATTCCACCGATGCTGGGACAGCAGCACTCGAAGTCACTTGCGGAAGAGAGGTGGCTATAAGAATTCCGGTTTTCAAAAGTATCCTGATTCCCTTCTTTGCACTCTTCATTTTGATTCCTTCCAGGCGGCTAATGATTGTAGCGAAAAGCTGAGGTCGCTGGCGCAGCCAAACGACCTGTCGGTTTGCCGCAATTAACCACACTCAGCTTTGGGAAAGGCACGGCCTTCAGCCGTGCCGCTGGCGCTGCAAAAACTAAGGCTTTAGCCGCCGAGGCTTGCTTTCGTGCAGATCGATATGCTCGTGCCAACATAAATCTCGCACACCTTATAAAGACAAGTTCTGGTCGCTATCAACGGCTCCATAGTAAAGTGGTAGTGACCTGCATGAGTTCTGCAATCCGCAACATCGCCATTATCGCGCACGTCGACCACGGCAAGACCACTCTGGTTGACGCCATGCTCAAACAAAGTGGCACGTTCCGTGCCAACGAAGCCGTCGCGGAACGCGTCATGGATTCGAACGAGCTCGAACGGGAACGCGGAATCACGATCCTGGCAAAAAATACTGCCATCTTCTATCACGACGTGAAGATCAATATCGTTGATACCCCGGGTCATAGCGATTTCGGCGGCGAAGTCGAGCGTGCCCTCAAGATGGTCGACGGCGTCATGCTTCTGGTCGATGCCAGCGAAGGCCCCCTGCCGCAGACAAGATATGTACTCGGCAAGGCGTTAGAAGCAAAGTTGCCGCCAATCGTCGTCATCAACAAAATCGACCGCTCCGACGCTCGCCCCCAGGAAGTGCTGAACGAAATCTATGACCTGTTCATCGATCTAGACGCAAAGGAAGAGCAGCTCGACTTCCCAGTGCTGTATACGAACGCGAAAACAGGCACAGCGAGCCCAGATATGCAAGGCGGCGGCACCGACCTCCGCCCACTGTTTGACGCCATTCTAAACACCATCCCTCCTCCAAAAGGCGATCCTTCGGGCCCGCTCCAAATCCTGGTCGCAAACCTCGACTATAGCGACTACCTCGGCCGCCTCGCCATCGCTCGCGTTTTCAACGGCAAGATGTTCACTGGCGAAGAAGTCGCAATTGCCAAACTCGACGGTTCGCTGCAAAAAACGAAAATCACCAAACTGTTCTCGTTTTCCGGCCTGAAGCGCACTGACATCACCGAAACGGAACTCGGGGACATCGTCGCCGTCGCCGGCGTCGAAGGCATCACCATCGGCGAAACCATCACTGATGTGGAGAATCCTGCCCCTCTGCCGCCCATTGCCATCGACGAGCCGACCATCGCGATGCTCTTCACGGTGAATACCTCGCCCTTCGCTGGCAAAGACGGCCAGTATGTAACCAGCCGCAACCTCCGCGAGCGCCTCGAAAAGGAACTGCTCACCAACGTCTCCCTGCGCGTCGAAGATACCGGCAGCACCGATTCCTTCAAAGTCATGGGACGCGGCGAACTTCAGCTTTCCATTTTGATAGAAATGATGCGCCGCGAGGGTTACGAGCTCATGGTCGGCAAACCGGAGATCGTCACCAAGCGCGACCATAAAACCGGAAAGCTCATGGAACCAGTCGAGCACCTCACAATCGACGTCCCCGAGGAATTCGTCGGCGTCGTCATGGAGCAACTCGGTTCGCGCAAAGGCGAAGTCACCAACATGCACAATCACGGCTACGGACGCGTCCGCATCGAATTCCGCGTCCCCAGCCGCGGCCTCATCGGGCTGCGCAGCCAGCTCCTCACCGACACCCGTGGCACCATCGTGATGAACGCACTCTTCGACGGATACACAGAGTGGCAAGGCGAAATCCCGCATCGCCTCACGGGTGCGCTTATCGCCGATCGCCCTGGCACGTCGACGGCTTACGCGCTCTGGGGATTACAGGAGCGCGGAGAACTGTTCGTCGGTCCCGGCATCGATCTGTACGAAGGCATGATCATCGGCGAAAACGCGAAGGACACCGACCTCGACGTCAATGCCGTCCGCGAAAAGAAGCTGACAAACATGCGTGCTTCCACAGCCGACGAAGCCATCCGTCTGGTTCCCTTCAAGCCGCTGAATCTAGAACAAGCCATCGAATTCATCGCTGACGACGAATTCGTAGAAGTCACTCCGAAGACTCTCCGCCTCCGCAAGAAAACCTTGCAATCGAATCAGCGCAAGAAGAAATCGCTGGCCGCCATGGAAGAGGTGTAGAGACCAGGTGGTGAAGCCTGACGCCAAATCGATAAAGACAAGTGCACAGACGCGACCCGTCATCCCGACCGGAGCGTCCTTCTTCGCGAAGGGAGAGATCTTCTACGCACCGAAACTCGCCCTCCGGTTCGCCGGCGAAGACTCCGTTCCGCATGTTCCTCATCCCTTGTAGCTGCGGCACGACCTTCGCCGTCGCCGAAAACTATGACCGCCAAGGCACCGCGTGGAGCCGCTACATGATCTGTCCCGGCTGCGGCAAACGCCACGACCCCAAAAACCGCCTCCTTCAAATGGGATTCCACGCCGAAGGCTACTGGAAAGTCGACGAGTGCTGATCCGCACCTTTCTGTTGACAGCGGTTCCATAAAACTCTGCTATACTTCCCGCGCATTCGACTGTTGCCGGCTCCGGTCAAGATTTTCAGGAAGGTTTCCCTCCCTGCAGTCCGCGAACTGAGCTCGCACTTCCGAACAGATCAATGCAGGGGAAGACGCGTGAAGAATATCTTTGTGGGGAATCTCAGCTTCAATACTGGTGAGGACGAACTCCGGCAACTCTTCGAAGGCTACGGCCAGGTCGACCGCGTCAGCATCATGACCGATCGCGATACCGGACGCTCCCGCGGATTCGGCTTCGTCGAGATGAACAGCAACGAAGACGGTGAGAAAGCCATCACCGCCCTCAACGGCAGCCAGGTCGGCGGACGCACAATCAACGTCAACGAAGCCCGCCCCAAGACCGAGCGCGGTGGTGGAGGCGGTTTCGGCGGCGGACGTGGAGGTGGTTTCGGTGGCGGTGGCGGCGGAGGACGCGGCCGCGATCGTGGAGGCCGCGGCGACCGCGGCAACTCCCGCGACCGCTGGTAGCAGACGCCGGCTTATTCTCTTTCCGTTCTGGTCAGAATCAGTGCATGAAGTCATGGGTGCCCCATTTCTGCCCGCCTTTGGCAGAAGTGGGGATTTGTTTTTCTCTGCTCGAACTGAATCTGAGCCGATTAATGATTCGGACACGTTCGTCCACGCGTCCAATCCTTTCTTATTCCGACACGCGAGCGTAGCGAGAGAGGAGGAATCCGCTTCTCGTCCCAGGCCCGAAACGCTCTGCGCGAAAAAAAATAGCGAACTGACAACCGCCCGCTGCTCACGGTAGACTGTACCTATTGCGCCCGTAGCTCAGCTGGATAGAGCGGTTGCCTCCGGAGCAACAGGTCGGGAGTTCGAATCTCTCCGGGCGCACCACATCCCCGCAAGCCTCCTTCGTCTTCAGATCCTTCGCCTTCGCTCAGGATTTCGCCAGCAGGCTCCCGCTTCGCTCACGCCTGCTAACCGGCTCAAGTTCGAATCTCTCCGGGCGCACTAAATCCCCGGTCTTTTCCCTTCGTCTTTTTTCCCTGATCCACTCCCAGCAGATCAGGCATTTCGCCCGCGAGCAGTTTCTCCCCGGACTTGGAATATCCGTTAACTACCTCGCTCCTTCTCCCGACGCGCCGCCTCCACCACAACTTTGGTAAGTGCAGGCAGATTCTGATGAATCACATTCACGACTTCGGCGCGGGCCTGTTCCGCGGTTACGCTCATCGGTGGCTTCCGGGCCCTGCGCGCAAGCATTCCGTCTTCGTCGATGTACTGTTCATCCTGGTCGGGATGCTCGTCATTCCATTTCTGCAGGGCTGCGAGGCGTTGCCGAAGTTGCTGCGCCTTTTCGCGGGCCTTGATCCTGCCTTCGGCCTCAAAGCGGGCCACGATCGCTGCATGTTTCGTGGCTTCCTGCACGGCGAGTTCGACTTCGTCTAACTCTTCTTCG
>DATKAP010000076.1:0-14435 GCA_035577905.1 Binatia bacterium | reverse complement strand
CTCTTGATGGTGCTGAAGTTGGGCATCAATGAATGGCCAATGCCAGGGCGTCTCGTGCGACGCTCGACGTACACAAGCGAATACCATGAATTGACGAAGAGGGCTGGCGCACCGTTCGTCCCTTACGCAATCTGGAAGGATCTGTTTTTTGCGGGCTTTATCCTCTTGGCGGTCGCCGCGTGCGCTGTGTACTTTGGCCCGTTCGGTCCTACGGGTCAACCGGATCCGACCATTATCCAGACGGCTCCAAAACCCGATTACTTTTTCTTGTGGCTGTATGCGCTGCTCTCCCTCTTGCCTCCTTCGATGGAGACACCCGCACTTCTCATCGGCCCGGTTCTCGTGATCATTGGTTTGCTGCTTCTTCCGTTTCTCTCCGGAGAAGGGGAAAAGAGCTGGCGCCGCAGACCAATCGCCGTTTTGTCGGTCCTGCTCATCGCCATCACGTTAGGAACATTTACGCACCTTGCCGGATTCGCACCCTGGAGTCCGCATATGAACGCGTGGAGCGGTGATCCCGTGCCGGCGAAATTTCTGCGCGGGACTACCGCGCTTCAGCGGCAGGGTGCACTCGTCTTCCAGGTCAAGCAATGCCGCAACTGCCATTCGCTCGGCGACATGGGCGGACAGCGGGGTCCGGCTCTCGATAGTGTGGCCGTTCGTCTCACCGAAGATCAGCTCATTCGCCAAGTAATCCAGGGCGGCGGCAACATGCCGGCATATGGGAAGAATTTGAGTCCGGCGGAGACCACCGCGCTTGTTGCATTTCTCGAAACGTTGCATCCAGCAGGGCAGGCGCCCGCACGCGACGCTTCACGCGAAGTGGTCCTGAACGATAGCCAGGATGGACGCCCGGGAAGCCAACCGTAGATAGGGTGTTATGCCACCGTTCATTCATACCGTATCGGAATCGTGGGAGTTTCCGATCGGACTGACGCTCACCTTCGTTTTGACAGCATCCGTCTATTTTCGCGGGTGGCTGCGGCTGCGCTCGACCGTACCGAATTTGATTCCGGCCTGGCGGGTCGGCAGTTTGCTGGTCGGGCTGTTTTCGATCTGGGTGGCTGTCGGATCGCCACTCGCGACATGCGACGAGGGGTCGCTGACCGTTCACATGATTCAACACCTGCTGCTCATGACAGTTGGACCGCCTTTGATTTGGCTGGGTGCCCCGTTGATGCCGTTACTGCATGGCTTGCCAAGCGCGGTCGTGCAACGAATTCTCGGTCCGGTCCTGCGGCGGCCTCAAGTACAGTGCTTCGCCAGAGTGGTTGGACAACCTGCATTCTGTTGGTTTGCTGCCGCTGCGGCCTTAGTTGGCTGGCATGTGCCGGCTGCATTTAAGCTCGCCTTGCAATCCGAGGCGTGGCACATCGTGGAGCATGCCTCCTTCCTCGCCGCTGGTCTTCTTTTCTGGTGGCGCCCTGTTCAGCCTTGGCCGAGCGTCCCGATTTGGCCGCGGTGGTCCATCCTCCTTTACCTTTTTCTTGCCACCCTCCCATGCGACATCCTCTCCGCATTTCTGGTGTTCTGTGATCGTGTTGTTTACCCGGTTTACCTCTCCACACCAAATCACTTCGGCATTTCTGCCCTCGAGGACCAGCAATGCGCCGGTGCACTGATGTGGACTTGTGTCACGATCATCTATCTGCTGGCAGCAACAATTATCGCTACAAGGTTGCTGTCGACCCGGAGTTCTCAGTCGGTTCAACCGGACTCTCCTGCCGGGGTCTCTCCAGGCACTCGTCAACGAAGTATGGAGGTTGTCTGAGTATGGCGAGTGAGCCTCTTGTTAGCTCTTTGGCTGTCATGCAGCGGAGCCACTCCGCAACGTACAGAGTTCTGTCCAACTACTGGGCGCTAACCAAGCCGGAGATCAATTTCCTGATCGGCCTGGCAACCGCGGCGGCTTTTTGCGTTGGCTGTAGGGAGACACTCACGCGGTTTCCCTGGGCTCTGCTTCTGCACACGATTCTGGCGACCGTTCTAGTCTCGAGCGGTGCAGGCACGCTGAATCAGTTCATCGAACGACAGTTCGACGCGCAAATGCGCCGCACTTCTCGGCGGCCCATCGCTATGGGCCGAATCGAACCAGTTCATGCTCTTGTCTTTGGGATCGTGTTGTCGCTTGCGGGGAGCATTTATTTGGCCCTCGCTGTGCGTCCGGCCGCCAGCCTTCTTGCCGTGCTGACACTCGTTGGATACCTGTTTCTCTACACCCCGCTCAAACGCCGAACGCCATTGTGCACGCTCGTGGGAGCATTTCCCGGCGCCATGCCCGTATTGATTGGATACGTCGGGGCAGCCGGGAAGCTTAACTCACCGGCATGGCTTCTTTATGCGATTCTTTTCCTGTGGCAATTCCCACATTTCATGGCGATTGCCTGGATGTACCGAGAGGACTACGCGCGAGCGGGATACGCAATTCTCCCGGAAGGGCGAGATAAAGCTCGATTTATGGGATGGCAAGCCGTAATCCCAACCCTCGCGTTGGTGTCAGTATCAGTTGCGGCGTTGCTCTTGCGGCGCGCCAGTCCGCTGCCTACGGTTGGAACGCTGTTACTCAGTCTGAGTTTTCTTTATTTCGCCGCGAGACTTGCCTTTGTTCGATCGAACGTGGTAGCTCGCCAACTGCTGCTGGTCTCGGTGATCTATCTCCCCTCAGTGTTCGTGCTCCAGGTGCTCTCAAGATTTTGAGGTTTGTTAGCTTTATCCCGGATTCGCAGTGTTTTAGGGAGCGAATTCCTGTAGTCAACTATTTAGTCTACGTCACCCAATTCGGCGGTTGACGGGCGACTCTTACGTAAACGGATAAAAGGAAGGTTGCCGACAAGCCGCCCGGAATTTCCGAGTGCCTGACTCCTCGGATCATGTACTAGTGTTGTTGGTCGACACGCTCCGCAAAAATAAACTACTTTGCGGCTTGTGGGTCCGGGACCTTGTAACCATCGGTGAGGGTCTTCAGAAAAGAAACAAGAGCTTCTTCCTCCTGGTCCGTCAGCCTAAGGTTGCCGAGTTGTCGTTTGTTGAGGTTAGTTGAGTCCTCTGGCGCCGGCCAGCACGAGACTTTTTCGCCGGGATTCCCAGCCACGCACCGGGGCAGAACGTCCCGCGTGTTGTAAAAGTGCACCACTTCTTTCAGGCTTTTGAAGTAGCCATTGTGCATGTATGCCTTCACAAATTCCGGCCTCGGACGCATGTCCACATTCCGCAAAGTGGGCACCTGGAATTTCGCATCGAACTTCGGCGCGAGCTTCAGCCAACTGGAATCAGGATTCAATTGCCCGCTGTCGCTTTGCAACGTGCGCAGAAAGTTTCCGATGCCCGTATCCACGTAAGCTCCTCCGGCGGCGTTGGGACTATACCCGCGTTGGTCGGGACGGGCCTCGTAGTAAATTTGCAATTCCGGATTTCTCGGGACGCCCAGATTGCTAGCCGTAAAATCCGTAAACAGCGGCTCCTCGCCGGGCCCGCCGTCGCGATGACACTCGTTGCATCGCGCCTTGCCCCGAAATAGCTCGTAGCCCAATTTTTCCTGTGCCGTGAATTGCTCCTTTTCCGCTTGCACGTAGTCATATTTCGACGTGAACGGGCTCACCTCGGGCGAAAACTCATACGCAGAAATCGCCAGCGCAAAGTTGTCATAGGCTCGGTCGGCCCGCGCTCGGTCCGCCACATTCAGGTGAAGCGGCAACGGATCACTCACCGTAGGCGGCCCCGGGGTCGAACAAACTTTCTCCGCGTCGGCCGGCCATTGGATGTGGAACGAGTCCTCGCCCCACACCGTCTCAAACAACTTGCGATAGATTGCCTGCGAAAGGCGGTACGCAACGCAAGCCGAATCCGGCAAGCCCATTTCCACGGGATTCGTCGGCGGTCCCTGCGCTTGCTCGGCACTTGGATTCTGCAAACGATAGCCACTTGCACGCATATCCCAGAAATTCCCTCCAACAAAGTCACCCTGGAGTGCGTTGTAGTGGAGCACCGGCGCGAAGGGCGCATACATATAGCTCTGCGGCTTTCGATTGCTGAACCGCGTTCTCACCGATCCCGGGTACGACACGGTCGTCAGATTCAAAGATTGAATCGGTCCGGTGAATCCCGTCTCCGGCGTATGGCAGAAACTGCACGCCTCATTCTGATTGACCGAGAGATGCTTATCGAAGAGTAGTAGCTTCCCCAGGGTGCGCACCTGTCCTTGGCGATCGAGCGCGGTGTGTTCCACCTGGCTCAGAGTGTTGGCCTCAATTCGATCGATGTCGTCAACGACCCTGGCCACATCCTGATCGAAGGAGGGCGGCATCTTACCGCCGAGGTCGCTGGGTAACTGTGCTTCGCCGGAAATGGATGCGCCAACCTGCGGTTTAATTGCCGATAAGAGTGCGCCAAATGCGAGAATACCGAACAGTGGTACGGCGAGATTTCGATTGCCCATGGGCCGCTCCTTCAGCGCTGTTTGAGCCTATGGCCAGGAGGATTGTAGGCCGGAATTTCCTTTTTGACCTCGAAAACGGCACGCAAATAGGGTGTTCAGAGCTCGATGACTCGCCGCGGGTCTAGCATGCCGGAGCCCATCTCGACAACCAAACGAAAACGGGCTAAACCGCGTGATTAAGAAGTTGCGCCGACGGCGCGATATCTATCATGTTCCTGTGAGTGTCGGCAGATGCCGTTCTTCTTCATTCGGCCGATTAAGGTAGTACGTTTCAACCCAAGCCTGGCGGCTGCGCCACTCGGTCCTCCAATCACCCAGCCGCTCATCTCTAAGGCCTGCAAAATCAAGGTGCGTTCCGAGTCCCGGAGTGTGGTTCGCACAGGAAACAAGGCAATCGGCTCCGTCCGCGCTGGTGGCAGCGGATTCGGAAGCACTCCGTCATCCGACAGGATTACGGCGCGTTCGATCACGTTCTGAAGCTCACGAATGTTTCCCGGCCACGAATAAGATTTAAAGGCCTCTAAGGTTTCCTCCGGAATGTGCTCTATCCTCTTCCCCATTCGGCGCGAAAAAACACCCACAAAATGCTGGACCAAGAGCAAAACATCCTGATGGCGATTCCGCAGAGCCGGCAGTAGAATCGGAAACACATTGAGACGATAGTAGAGGTCGCTGCGGAATTCGTTCCGCTTTACCATTTCGTCGAGGTTGCGGTGGGTCGCTGCTACAAGACGGACATCTACGTGGTGGGTCCGGCCGCTGCCCAGGCGCTCGAATTCCTGTTCCTGCAGAACCCGGAGCAACTTAGGTTGCAAGGCTAAAGGTATGTCACCGACTTCGTCCAGAAACAGGGTTCCCTTGTCGGCCAATTCGAAACGACCGATTTTCTGCGCTACCGCGCCCGTGAAAGCTCCTCGCTCATGACCAAAAAGCTCGCTCTCGAGCAAATCGAAGGGGATCGCAGCGCAATTCAGCTTTACATATGGCCGGCCGCAACGCGGGCTGACATTGTGAATCGCCTGCGCGATCAGCTCCTTCCCGGTGCCCGTTTCTCCTTGGATCAACACTGTGGACGAGGACGGCGCGACCCGTTCAACCTGTTGGAGCACCGCTTCGAGAGCCGAACTGCGACCCACGATTTGCTGAAATTCGGGCCCCCTATCGTCGTGGCCTCGAAGACTGCTTTGTTCGAAGGTTCCCACAACTTTCCTCCCCGGCTTGCTGACTGAGACGTAAATTCTGCTCAATATCAGAGCCGTTTACACGGCGCCGTCGTCCCCGCTCAAGGCCTTCAAAGCTGCTCGGACACGATCAAGTAAAACGTCACTGTTAAACGGCTTGGCCAAAAACCCCACGGCCCCAGCTCTCATTGCCTGAAGGCGCATTTGTTCGTCCCCGTGCGCTGTGATGAAGATAATCGGTATCGCACAGTTCTCATCCTTCAGTCTTGCCTGAAGATCCAGGCCGGACATGCCTGGCATACGGATATCCGCAATAAGACACGCAGCCTCTGGAAGTTCTCCGGACCTCAGCAAATCCTCGGCCGATCCGAACGAGGTTACGGCAAACCCAGCGGCTTTTAGCAAACGGTGCAACGCGACCCGGACCAATTCGTCATCATCGACCACAGCGATTAGTTTTTTTGTGCTTGGTTGAGTGATCATGGTAGTTAGATTTTCGCTTACCCCTGTGATCATGGTGATCAAAAAGTATCCCGTTGTCCCGAAACACGCAATTGTCAGTATTTATACGCACCTTATATAAAGATATAAGGAGGCCAACGCTTCGCCGGCTTTAGGAGGGGCTTTCGTCAGGAAGTTTCAGCTTTTCCGCCATTCTTCCCAATTCAGCGGGGGAACCCGCCTCCATTTTATGCATTACGTGTCCACGATGGACCGCAGCGGTGATTTCGCTCGTCCCGAGTTTCGACGCGATCTGCTTTGTTTGCATGCCGGAAACCAGAAGTCCCATGACCTCGCGCTCGCGTGCGGTTAGACTGCTGTACCTTTCCTGCAATACGTCAGTTTCTTTCTGCTGCTGCCGTGCCACTTCGTCGCGCTTGAACGCTTGGTCAATGGCATCCAGAAGGTCCTGATCTCGGAACGGCTTTGTCAGAAATTCCACGGCGCCTGATTTCATGGCCTTCACGGTCATCGGAATGTCGCCGTGGGCGGTTATGAAAATGATAGGAATGTTTACGCCTGCCTCAAGCAAGTTGCGCTGGACCTCGAGTCCGTTCATTCCCGGAAGTCGCATATCCAAAACGAGGCAGCTTGGGCCCTTTGGTATCGTCCGCTGCAGGAATTCCTGGGCGGTCGCAAACAACTCGGCGTTCAGACTGACGGTTTTCAGCAAGCGCCGCATCGCTGCACGCATATCCGGGTCATCATCAATAATGAATACGGTCCGCTCCGCTGGGGAACTCATGTGCCCTCTGGTACCCGCTGTGGCAGCGTAAATCGAAATGTAGCGCCGGGTCCAGAATTGGCCTCGGCCCACAGACGGCCACCGTGTGATTCGATGATAGAACGACTGATTGCCAAGCCCATTCCGGTACCTTGCGGCTTGGTGGTGAAAAACGCGTCGAAGACCTTATTCGCGTTGTCAGGAGGGAGCCCTATCCCCGTGTCACTGACTGAGATCAGTACTTGGCCCTCGGCGGCCCGCGACGTAATGCTAAGTTCACCCGGGGCCCCCCGCATCGCCTCAATGCCATTGAGCATAAGGTTCATCACCACTTGCTGCAACTGCACTTGATCGCCCGTAACTCTTGGAAGATCTTCTGCGAGCTCTAGGTGGATAGCAACGGAATGCTGTCTTGCCTCATTCTGCAGCAGAACAACGATGTAGCGAATGACTTCAGTTAGGTCAATTACTTCGTGCTGCGGAGCATTCTTCCCAAACAGTGCGCGGACACGGTCGATGATTTCTGCCGCACGCCTGGCGCAATCAGCCATTCCAGAAGCAGCATCGCTGACTTCTGCAATATCGGGCTCGTTGCTCGCCAGCAGTCGTAAGCATACCTCGGCGTTGGTTACAGCTGCGGCAATCGGCTGCTTGATCTCGTGAGCCAGAGAAACCGCCAATTCTCCCATCATGCTCACACGGTTGATGTGTGCGAGATCTGCTTCTAACTGGCGCAACCTCTCGCGCTCTTCCTCGGCGCGCTTGCGTTCCGTCACATCGATGTGGGTTCCCACCAATTCAATCACCTCTCCCCCCGCACCGAAAACCGGATGACCGACCGCATGGATGTCTCTCACGGTGCCGTCGGGCAGGAGGATTCTGAATTCCTGAGTGAAATCTCTTTTGGCTCGTGCCGCTGTCTCGGCATGTCGGGTCGCTTTGTCGCGATCGTCTGGATGTATGCGTTGTTTCACTATCTCGATATCGGGAGCGCCCTGCCGCGGATCAAATCCCCAGATTCGGAAATTTTCTTCCGACCAGTAGACAGGACCTCTATGAGGGCTATAAGCCCAACTGCCGGTATGAGTCAGCCTTTGCGCTTCGGCTAGATAAGCTTCGTTGCGCCTTAGTGATTCCTCAGCTCGTTTGCGCTCCGTGATATCGCGAATGGCGCTGGAAATCAGCACGCCCTCCTCAGTCTCCAGCGGACTGAGACTGATTTCCACTGGAAACTCGCGTCCATCCTTATGCAGGCCGTACAGTTCCAGCCCAGATCCCATTGGCCGCGTGCGGGGGTCGGCAGCAAAAACGCCGCGGTGCTCGGGGTGTTTACCCCGGAACCGCTGTGGCACCAATATTTCGATTTTCCTCCCCAATACCTCTGGCCGTTGATAACCAAACAGTTTCTCCAGTTGCGCATTGACCAAAACAATTACGCCCTCTCGATTTACGACCGCGATCGCGTCGGGCGCCGATTCCAGAAGGTCGCGGAATTTCTGTTCAGCCTTCTTGCGACCCGTTATATCTGCCGCCGTACCAATGTATTCAACAAGTTCTCCAGCTCCATCGAGGACAGGATGCCAAACCACTTGTAGGTTCTTGACAGTCCCATTTTGCAATTGAATCCTGTATTCTTGCGAGAATTCGACTTTCGCAAGAAATCCCCGTAGACACTCTTCGGAAACCCTGTTCAGATCGTCGGGATGCACAAGTCGACGCGTCTCGTCATATTCCGGGATCCCGTGCTGGGGATCCAATCCAAAAATTCGGAACACTTCCCCGGACCAGTAGAGCGTTTTCCGACTCCCGGGGTTATATGCGAAACTACCCGTTCGGCTCAGCCTCTGGGCTTCGGCCAGATAAGATTCACTTCGGATTAGAGCTTGCTCGGCGCGCTTGCGGTCCCCGATGTCAATACTGGTTCCGTACCACTTGACGATATTCCCTAGTTCGTCCCGCAGCGGCACGTTGCGGACGAACCGCCAGCAGTATTCTCCATTCGCCCGCCGCAGCCGTATTTCACTCTCCATTGAGTGGCCATTCCTAAGCGCCGCCCTCCAATCGGCGGCGAACCTGACGCGGTCATCGGGATGTACTGCCGCTTCCCAATTCCATCCCAATGCATCTTGCAGAGGTAAACCTGTGAACTCCTGCCAACGCTGATTGATGAAATCGAGGGTGCCATCAGGCAACGCTCTCCACACTATGGCCGGAATTGTCTCAATCACATCGCGAAGTTCCTTTTCACTCCTGTGAGCAGCCTCTTCGGCCCGTTTCTGCTCGGTAATGTCCTCGCATACGACCAGTAGCACCGGCCGCTTCTTGAGAGAGACGGCATTGGCGGTCTCCCGGACCCACAGCATCGTGCCATCTTTACGGATCTTCCTGGCCTCCCATCTCGCTGTCCGCCCAGGCTGGGCGAGGCAGGAATTCGCTTGATTCTGGACGGCGTCTCGATCGGGTTTGTAAAAGACGTTGAGCACGGGCTGTCCAATCAGTTCGTCGATGCCATAGCCCAATTGCTCCGCGCCGAAGGTATTAGCGGAAACGATAGTTCCTGCGGCATCCACGATGAAATACATCGTCGGGTTACTCTGAAAAGCCGCTCTCCATTGCTCCTCGCTGTCGCGCAGCCCGTCATAGAGTTCACGGAGCCGTCGGGCGGAATAATTGAATGCCTTTCCCAGCGTCGCCAGTTCGTCTTCGCCAGTAACTACGACTTCATGCTGAAATTCGCCATGCGCCAGGGCCTGCGCGGCAGTGGATAGTTGCGACAGTGGTTCGGTAATAGTTCGAGTGACGCGCCATCCGAGCACAACCGCCAACAGCATCGTCAACACTGCGGTGGTAGGAAGCACGACGAACAGTCGCCGGCGTGCCCGCTCAGCGCTCTGGATGGCCTCCGCTCGCTGCTGTGAAACGACCCGGTCAACTCTTTCCACCAGCAATGAGCTCAAGTCCATGAGACCTTGCAACTGGTCAACTAAGCGAAGACGTACAGCTTGCCAGTCGTCCTCCGCCGCCAGCTCCATCACGCTATCTACCTGAGACGGGAGAGTCACCTGCAATGTCTCCAATGTACTCAGGATCAGGGGATCGGATTCGATATCAGTCGAGGCCGCAAATAACTGCCGAGCATAAATAACATCCTCCAGGACTTTTCGTCGCAGAGAAGCTGCTTCACTCGCGAATCCTGGACCGTCGTAAGTGTCCGCAAGCGCCGCCAACCTGTTCTTCAAAGTGTCTATGTCGAGGTGCACAAGCACCGCGGCAAGTGAGATCTGGTCGGCTCGGTTTAGGCGTTCGCCCGAAGCGGCCGTTCGACGAAACTGCCACACAACGACAATATTGGCAGCCAGCATTATGAGGACGATTGCAACAAAACACAGAGTTAAACGTGTTCCAATTTTCCGTTCCCCGCTAAACAGGCGTCGCCCTGCCTTCGTTGGTGACGTGGTCACGCCGCCACTCTGCGCCACACTACTGGTCTCGCGGTCCTGCACTCAGTTGCACCCCGACACACGACTCGAATCTCATTGCCGGCCGGCCGACTTTCTCCGGGCACTGCTGTCTTCTGTGTCGACGCTCGTCGGTGCTTTGAGGCCGGTGATTTGGGTGAGTTCTCTCTCCAGTTCGGCTGCGGCTGTTTCCGCCGTCTTTCTGTGAGTGAGCACCGCATGCACCGCCTCAAAGTAGGCGCGAGAGACATCAGGATACGTTTTACCTGTTGCGCGAGACGGCCGCAAAGTAATGCCTTGTTGATAGACTCGCAGGACGTCTGTAAAGTACGGGTTTGCGGCCAGAACGGAAGGGTTACTGTACAGATCAGGTATAGTCGAAGGTTCGACCGGATTCTGGCTTCTTCTGAACTGCTCATTGCGTCCGCAAAGGAAGCGAACCAACTGCGCGGCCTCGCGTGGATGGAGAGAATACTGGGAAACCGCGTAACCGTTCCCTCCCAGAGTGCCGCTTATCCCTGCTCGGCCCTTGGGCAGGGGGCACATGGCGAACTTGCCTCTTACAGGCGAACCCTTTTCACTGCTCACCATGTAAGCATTTGACCAATTCCGCATGAAGACAGCCTGTCCCGCTTTCCAGAGGTTGAGCGCATCCCATTCTTTGTAGGCAACCACTCCGGGTGGCGAAATGGAACCTGGCCAGCTCGCTGCTCTTTTCCATGCCCGGACGGTCTGAGGATTGTTCACGGTGACAGCACCATTCTCGATGATAGTGCCACCCCCCTCGGACTCCTGCCATTCGAGTGCGTTGCAGGTCAGAGCCTCTGAAGCGGAGCCTTGCCAGACGAAACCCCAGAGATTCTTTTGTCCTTGGGCACGCTCGGCGGCCTGAATGCGACCGGCCACTTTCTCAAGCTCCTCCCAGGTTTTCGGCGGAGCGCTGTAACCATATTTCCGCAAGAGATCGGTTCGGTAATATAAGAGCCCAGTATCCAGATCGTACGGTAATGCCACCAACCTGCCATGTACGGTGAAATTGGTGATTGATTCTGGGAAATGCTCTGCAATCTCCTGGGTAGGCACGTAGGGCTTGAGATCGAGGAATTGCTCTCCGAGAATGGCCGGCCAGATCACATCCACCGCGTATACATCCGGCACCGGGGCATGACTGTTCAGCATCTTGCTCCAGACTTCCAGTTGCTCCACTGCGTTTTCGGGTGCTGGCAGAAGTTCAACGCGAATTCCAGTTTCATTTGTGAATCGGCGGAGCTCTTCGTTTCGGTGGCGGCGTGATTCCGGATCCGGCCACCCCTGATCGATTAACGTAATAGTGATTGAGGAAGCCGGCTCATGCGCGTCATTGCAGCCTTGTGCTAAACAAGCAGCGAGAATAGCGACGCCAGCGATGCTTAACACGCACTTTTTCACGAAACGCCACTCAAGCACGACGCTTCGCCTCTGGCGCACGGCTTCAGTGAGACGCCACATTGTCTGCTCCCTCGACGTCGATCGCCCGGTGGCAAGAGATTATCATCGTGTCCACACTTTGTAGCAAGGCCTTGGCTTTTCGCGCGCCAGCGATGCCACAGCAGTTGTACTTCCTGCACGCGGACCGCCTTTGGCCGAATATTGAGAACGGTTCGGTTCGCAAGGGCGTGTTTCAGGGTCGGATCAGAGAGGAGGCCAATCCGGCGCTTAGCTCGTCAACCCCATGCGGCGCAACAGGTCCTGGAAGCGTGGGTCGGAACGCAAAGGGTCCACACAGGGGTCCAACTTGAGGTAGGTAAGACCCTTGTCGCGTGCCTTGTACGACTTTTCCAACCAGGCAAAAGCTTCGTCTTTGTTGCCGAGTCCCGCGTAGACCAGGGCGATTTCGTAGGTACCGACTCCGCGTTTCTGCACGTAATCCTTTAAGGTGGAAACGGTCTGGTTCGCTTCTGCTCGTTGACCCGCTCGGGCGTAAGCATTACCAAGGTGGCCTAAAACATGCGGCAATTCGCCGAGTATCCGAAACTGCTCAATAGCTTTCTCGTAGTTGCCCTGATCACGGTAGATTATGCCGAGGGTCCAATGGATCCAGCTATCCGGGGAGACCAGGTTCAACTCGGATGCTTTGCGAATCTGGTCAAGCGCCTTGTCATACTGGCGAGCACTGTAATAGCAGTATGCCACCACGTGATGCGCGACCAGCGATATAGGGTCGAGTTGCAGTCCCATTTCCGCTTCGGCTATGGCCTCAGGCGATCTGCCCAGCCTCGCCAGGTAAAGGGCATAGCTGGAATGCACAGCACCAGAATTTGGGTTGAGTTCAAGGGCCCGGCGAAACTCGTTTCCGGCGGCCGTCCAGTCCCAATCTAAATCAATCAGATCGTTGGCCAGCGCAGCGTGCCCGTCAGCGAGATCTCCATTAATCTCGATCGCTTTTTTCGCGGCGGCTTTGGCCTTCGAGTAGGCTTCAAGATAATTAAGCGCTCCCGACTGACCCAGAGCGTTGTAGTTAGCTGCCAATCCAGCGTATGCCAGCGCAAAGGAAGGATCTTTTTCGATTGCTTTCTCGAAGTAGCCGATTGTCTCCTGGTCGGAGCCGCCCCGGTTCAGAAAATATATGCCCTGTAAGTAGAGGTCTTGGGCTTCGAGGTTGATCGGTTGAGCCGGAGTGAGGCGAGCCTGCTCTTGCGGTGTCACCCTGATCCTAATTTTCTCGGCGATTTCTCGAGCCACCTCGCTCTGCAGGTCGAGAGCACCAGCAAGGTTGCGAACATAATCCTGCCTCCAGATGTGGCGACCGGTTCTGGCATCGGTCAACTGGGCAGTGACGCGAATCTCGTTGCCTTGGCGAACCATAGATCCGCCTACAACTCCATCTACGCCCAGTTCGCGGGCGATCTCGAGATATCTGTTTTCACCGCTTTTGAGACTCATCGACGTGGTTCTGGAGATTACGCGCAAGGCCGAAATCTGGCCGAGATCGGAAATCAATTTCTCGGTCATTCCATCGGCCAGGTATTGCTGGGTTGCATCCCCGGATAAATTGCGCAGAGGCAGGACAACGATCGCACGAATCTGGGAGCTCGATTTCGAGGGCCCTCGCCAGTATTGCAATGCCAGCGCGAGTCCGAGTGCAATCGCAATGCAGACGGCCAAAAACCTGTAAAGGAAGGCACGAGAACTTGCCATGGGCAACTATTGTACACACGGTTCCCGATCAAGGCGGTAAGGCTTCACACTCATTCGCCTGCCACATATGCACGTTTCCGCGGGCATAGTGACGGCGAGAACCAAACTATCTAGATTCGCCGAACACTGCGCTAAGACGCCAACCACAGGGCACCACGAACCGCCTGAAATATCGTGAACTGATGGTGCACGCGCAGTATGCGATACCAGTGGAAGATGGAAAGTTGTTTCATAATTGCGCCTCCTTGAGAGAAGCTCCTTCCGCTTGAACCTCAGCTTCAATCCGATGTGCCTGAATTCGGAGGCGGCGTGATCTTACCTTTTCTTTTCGACCTTCTCTTGGCCGAGACACTCGCGTAACGGCCTGTGAACTAGGCTCGGGATTTGTCCAAATCGATGGAACTGTGGGGTGTAACTGCCACCCCTGACGCAGCTCAGTTCTCGCGTGAAACAGCCGTCCTTTTAACGCCGAGACAGAGATCTCAAGAATTTCTGCCGTTTCACTCAAAGAACAGTCCTGCAGTTGAATCTCTACGGCCTTCCGGATTCCGGGCCGCAGCTTGCCGATTGCGTCTCTGAGGATTACGTCCCGCTCGCTCCTGGCATAGCGCTCTTCCGGATCCGGGGACGGGTCGGCAAGTCCATGCTCTGCCCCGAGTTCGTAAATCGTGACACGCTCTCCCGTAGGCATTTCCCGGCTGGCGCGATTCTTCCGCATTCTCATCAACGCGGCATTCATGGCGATACGTGTCAACCAGGTCGAAAATCGTGATCTTCCATCAAAACTCCTCAGGTGAAGGAATGCGTTCAGGAAGCATTCCTGAAGCGCGTCCTCGGCATCCTCGCGATTTCGAGTAATGCGATGCGTCGTGCGGAACATTTTTTCGGCATGGCGTCTGTAGAGTTCATCGAAAGCAGCTCCGTGACCCATCTTGGCAAGTGCGACGAGTCTCTCGTCA
>DATKAP010000075.1:0-2985 GCA_035577905.1 Binatia bacterium | reverse complement strand
GCCGAAAACTATGCTGGCCGCAATTTTCATTTCGGAATCCGCGAGCACGCAATGGGCGCAATCCTGAACGGAATGAGCCTGGTGAAGCTTAGGCCATTCGGCTCCGGGTTCTTCATCTTCGTTGACTACATGCGTGGTTCGTTACGGCTGAGCGCGTTGATGGAACTCCCTGCCATCTATGTGTTCACTCATGATTCGATCTGTGTGGGGGAAGATGGGCCCACCCATCAGCCGATCGAGCATCTCGCACATATGCGATCCATACCCGGGCTGATCGTACTCCGCCCTTCGGATGCAAACGAAGTGATCGAGGCGTGGAAAGTCATTTTGCAACTGCATCATGAACCGGCGGTCCTGATTCTGACTCGTCAGGCCGTGCCTACGATTGATCGCACCAAATACGCGCCCGCGTCCGGTCTGGCTCGTGGAGCCTACACTCTCGCAGACTGCAAAGATTCAAATCCCCAGGTCATTCTGATCGGCACCGGCAGCGAGGTGTCGCTTTGCCTCGAGGCCCACGAGCAACTCACCCGCGAAGGCATACGGGCAAGAGTCGTCAGCATGCCATGCTGGGAACTATTTGATGATCAGGACCAGAGTTACCGGGATTCGGTCCTTCCTCCCGCGGTCAAAGCTCGTGTTTCCGTTGAGGAAGCCTCCGATTTCGGCTGGGCAAAGTTTACGGGAGCGGAAGGCCACAATGTCTGCATCGAGAGCTTCGGAGCCTCGGCACCATTAAAGCAGCTTATGAAGAAATTTGGCTTCAACACAGATCATATTGTTGCAGCGGCGAAGAACCAGATCGCAAAGCACAACGTGAAGGGGTGAAGGTCCGATGAAAATTGGTGTCGGCGCTGATCACGGCGGCTTCGATATGAAACAGGAGCTCGCCTTGCGGTTGAGAAAAGAAGGACATCAGGTCGTTGACTTTGGGAACAACCGCTGCGATGCGAACGACGACTATCCGGACTTCGCCATTCCCCTCGCCCGCGCGGTCGCGAGCGGGCAAATAGAACGGGGTGTCCTGGTTTGTGGCAGCGGAGTCGGAGCTTCGGTGGCCGCGAACAAGGTAGCTGGAGTACGAGCTGCTCTTTGTCATGACGATTTCTCGGCTCGCCAGGGTGTGGAGGACGACGACATGAATGTTCTTTGTCTCGGCGGTCGAACGACGGGTATTGCCGTGGCTTGGGACTGCGTCCGCAATTTTCTCGGTGCGCGATTCAGTGGTGCGGATCGCCATAACCGCCGATTGGCAAACGTTCGCCAGCTGGAAAGCCAACCCTCAGTCCATGCTGCAGAGGAAAGCAGAAGTGGCAATTGAGCTCTGTCCGGCGGCAGCCTAGCCCGGGGTGGATCGAATCAGGTGCGATAAGGAGATGGAATCATGACATTGTTACAGCAGCTTGAGAAATACACGACGGTAGTTGCCGACACGGGTGACATCGAAGCCATTGCCCGACACCGTCCACAGGACGCCACCACCAATCCCTCGCTTCTTTTTCACGCCGCCCAGATGCCGAAGTACCGCCATCTGGTCGAAGAGGCCACGGAGCTTTCGCTTGAGCGCGGCTCGGGGCACGGGAACATGGCGGAGGAGTTCATCGATCGACTCTTCGTACTGTTCGGATGCGAAATACTCAAAGTGGTCCCCGGACGTGTGTCGACGGAGGTTGCGGCAAACCTGAGCTTCGATACGGAGGCGACCATCGCCAAAGGTCGCAAACTTATTTCCCATTATGAGAGCAAAGGCATCTCACGCGATCGCGTGCTGATCAAGATTGCCAGCACTTGGCAGGGCATCCGCGCGGCGGAGATCCTCGAGAAAGAAGGCATCCATTGCAACCTAACCTTATTGTTTAGCTTCGCCCAGGCTGTTGCCTGCGCCGAGGCCCGGGTCACACTGATCTCGCCGTTTGTGGGTCGCATTTATGACTGGCACAAAAAAGAGCACGGCGGAGCGGAGATCCCTCCAGACCAGGACCCGGGTGTCATTTCCGTAACTCGTATTTACAACTATTACAAGAAGTACGGATATAAGACTCAAGTTATGGGTGCCAGCTTCCGCAATATCAATCAGATCGTGCGATTGGCTGGATCGGATCTTCTGACGATCAGCCCCGAACTTCTCGACCAATTGGAAAAGACCGAAGGTGAAGTTGCTCGCGCTCTCGATTCGATCCAGGCGCAGTCCAGCAAAGATGCACGTCTCCACCTCGACGAAAAAACCTTTCTCTGGATGCATAACGAGGACGCCATGGCGACTGAAAAGCTGGCAGAGGGCATCCGCAAGTTCAACAGCGATGCCCGGCACCTCGAGGAGTACGCGCTCTCGCAGATTACCGAAAAGGTCAGTTAACAGTTCAAAGGCAAAGGAGGTGCCGGGCGTAATTCGAAAAACGGAGACATGTCTCTTTACCTAGTCACTGGAATAGCTGGATTCATAGGATCCTCCATTGCGCGGGCCTTGCTTTCTCGCGGGGAGCGAGTGCGCGGTGTCGATAATTTCGCTACCGGCAAGCGGGAAAATATCGCTGAAATTCTGAACCGCATTGACTTCCGCGAGGCCGACATCAACGACCTAGATGCGATGCGCGAAGCTTGTTCCGGAGTGGACTTCGTTCTGCATCAGGCTGCCATTCCGTCTGTACCCAAATCCGTCCTCGATCCGCTAGGTAACAACCGCGCCAACATCGACGGCACTGTGACCGTTCTGACGGCAGCACTGGATGCCAAAGTCAAACGTCTGGTATATGCGGCTTCATCTTCTGCTTATGGCAACACTCCGACGCTTCCCAAGCATGAAGAAATGCGACCCGACCCGATTTCTCCCTATGCAGTGGCCAAGCTGGCCAGCGAACATTACATGATTTCGTTCTACCGTTGCTATGGGCTTGAGACAGTGTGCCTGCGGTATTTCAATATTTTCGGGCCCCGACAAGATCCGTCCTCACCCTACTCCGGCGTCCTCGCGAAGTTCACAACTCA
>DATKAP010000074.1:0-32289 GCA_035577905.1 Binatia bacterium | reverse complement strand
AAGCACAGGATGGTTGCGTTTCTAGACGATTAACAGAGACAACAATTCCCTTGACACTTGACCCCGGGGGTCGGAATGTTACGCTGGAAAACGATTCTGGTCGCGGTGAATACAACTGTCAGTCGGTAGAACTCGTTTATGAAAGTCAACAAGCTCACGGTCGGTGCAATTTTCGATCAAACTCAGCGTTTAGAAGCGCCACTGTTTCAAAGGCCCTATGTTTGGAAAGAAAACGAGAATTGGGTGCCGCTTTGGGAGTCACTGCGGTCAGTTCTCGAAAAACGCGTAGGCGGACAAGAGCCCCGACCGCACTTCTTGGGTGCCATTGTCCTCGATCAATTAGGCACCCCAACAGGCAAAGTGCATGTCAGGCAGATCATAGATGGTCAGCAGCGATTAACGACATTGCAGATCGCCTTGGCCGCGATTCGAGATTTCTGTCGCGCCAGTAAACAAGAGAAATATGCCGATGCCTTCAAGAGATTTACAACGAATGACGCTCCACTGAGCAAAGATCCTGACGAGCTTTTCAAGGTCTGGCCTACAAACGCCGATCGCGAGGAATTCCGGAAAGTCATGACTGTGGGGCAGAAAGAACAGGTGGAGAGTCTTCTCGCATCCCAGCATGAAGAGTGTCTTATCGCGGAAGGCTACTTATTCTTTGTGTCCGTATTTGGAGATTGGCTACACGCATCGAACTCGGGTTCGTTTGATTCCAGACTTGATGCGATGTACACCGCATTGAGGGATGATCTCCATTTGGTTGTGATTGATCTTGAGAAAGAAGACGATGCGCAAGAGATTTTCGAAACTCTAAATGCGCTGGGTACACCGCTTTTCACCGCGGATCTTGTGAAGAATTATTTTTTCAGGCTGGCGGAATCGAAACACGAAGATACTCACAAATTGTACAGACAGTTTTGGGCAACTTACGACACCGAAAAGGGGTATTGGCGCGAAGAGGTCAGACAGGGGCGACTCAAACGCCCTCGGATTGACACGTTCCTACAGCATTATCTGACGCTCAGGACTGCAGAGGAAATAAATACCACTCAACTGTTTTCAGCGTTTCGCGACTTTGTTGCCGCAAGAGATGGCGAGACAGTGACGAAACAGATGGCACAGTTCCGGTCCTATTCCGACGTATACCAAAAATTCGACAATTTTCTCCCCGGTTGCAGGGAGGGCTTGTTCTTCTACAGATTGGACCAACTGGACACAACGACCGTCTATCCGCTTCTTCTTGAGGCCTTCAAGCGTTTCGATGGACCGGAATACAGAGATGAGCTCGAGCAGATCATAGTCGATCTAGAATCCTATTTTGTGCGACGCGCTGTTTGCGATTTAACTGCGAAAAATTACAACAAGTTGTTTGTCCAAGCGATCAGGCGTTTGGAGGCAAACAACGATTTCTCGGCAAGCGCAATAAGGCGCTTCCTTCTGGACCAATCTGAAGACACTGCGCGTTGGCCGTCGGATGACGAATTTAGCCGCTCTTGGCTAACGCTCAATTTCTACAAGCGACTGAAGCGGTCAAAGTGCCGGATGATTCTTGAGGCACTGGAAGCAGGACTGCACACAAAGAAGACAGAAACAATGCAAGTTCCGGATGGTCTTACCATCGAGCATTTAATGCCCAGAGAGTGGGAGAAGAATTGGCCACTGATCATGAATGATCCTTCTCCGGAGGTCCAAGCAGGGGCGAAAGATGCTCGCGAGATAGCGATTAATAGCATCGGAAATCTCACGCTGCTTACGAAAAGTCTAAATCCATCAGTCTCCAACGGCCCATGGGCAAAAAAGAGGCAGGAAATTCTCAAGCACAGTGCGCTTAATCTAAACCGCGAGCTTCCTGATGCGTGGGATGAAGCCAGAATCGGCCAACGGTCAAAAGATCTACTGAAGATAGCGCTAAAAATCTGGCCGCGGCCAGAAGAGGACTCGACACAAGAACAATGAGGCTCTGATCCCTTTAAAACGGCAGCCGGATTCTGTCGAGCTTTTTTTCCGTTTCCTTCGAAGGCTCCAGATATTTCTGCGTTGTTGCCAGCGACTCATGCCCTAGCCACACCTGCACGGTCCGGACGTCGATACCAGCCCGTAGCCACCGAGTCGCAGCAGTATCACGGAAGCGGTGCATGTGCCACTTCTCCCAATCGAGCCCAGCGCGCTTCGCCACGTTCTTACATACGTCCTGGATATAGCTTGAACTGCAAATCTGCTCACCTTTCGGCGACCGGAAGACGACCGGACATCCCTTCGCGGCGGGATGCTTTTTCATGATCGCAACGACCTGCCGCGCAAGCGGTACCGTCCGCTCTTCCCAATCCTTCGGTAGGAATCCGTACTCGGGTTTCGCTGTTACGTGCGCGCGCTGACCAGGAAGGTCAAGGTCGGACCAGTGGAGTGTCTGTAGCTCCCCACGGCGAAGTCCCGTTGCGAGGGCAAGCGAAAAGAACGCCTTCTCCCACTTGTCGCAGACCTTAAAAAACTTTTTCAGCTCCGCGTCCGGGTAAGCGATGGGTCGTTTTCGGAACTTCTGCAACCTGGGCACTTCCTTCACCGGATTGTCGATACGAAGCTTCCCAAAAAAATTGTGGAGGATCACGCGATCTGTGTAGAGGGTTGTGCCGGGGTCAAATCCCTTGGACTTGCGCCAGGCGAGAAATGCTTTAATGTCCTCGGCATTGATGTCCCGCGCGTCGCGCTTCGGCGCTACGTAGTCCGCGAAGAGGTTGAGGATATGGTCGTACTTTTGCCAGGTGAGCTTCTTGCGGAACGTCTTAATGTCGGCCAGGAACTTGTTGATCGTGTCCGTAAGCGGGAACTGAGGCTCGGATTCATCGACGATGGTGACGCCGGTCTTGGCCGCCTCCAGCTCCAGTCGCTTCCGCTTCTGCGCTTCAAGGGCATCGGCGGGTGTCGACCCGGCTGCGGCACGACAGCGTCTTCCGTTCTCGCGCCATTCGATGATGTAGCGACCGCCCGAACTCCACCTGATCCGGCCGCGATGGTCATGCTGCAGGGCGACGTTGCGCCAGCCCTTCGGAGTCTTGATCTGTCTCGTAATATTGACGCGTGCCACAGAGCGCCTCCCTTGGCGGGATGGACGCTATTATGGACGCTAAGGAAAAGTGAAGTCAATAACTGCTTTATATACAATCACTTTAGGCAGCCGGACCTGTAAGCCGAATTCTGTCCGCAACATTGCTGCTGCGGGACGGCCATTCCTCTGGGCCGCGCATTGCTGCGCGGCTCTAGCGACCTACCCGAAGGTTTGACGCACCGAGCCGGCACGTGTCCGCGGCCAAGCCGCGAACTTCCTTCCTATTTGGTCTTGCTCCGTGTGGGGTTTGCCATGCCCGCGTCATTACTGGCGCGGCGGTGCGCTCTTACCGCACCTTTTCACCCTTACCCCGTTGCCGAGGCGGTATGTTCTCTGTGGCACTTTCCGTCCATCAGGCTTGAACCTGACGTCCCGGACGTTATCCGGCACACTGCTCTGCGGAGTTCGGACTTTCCTCCCCTCGCGCCCGAAGACGCGAGGAGCGGCCGTCCGGTCCGGCTGCCTACAATTCGATTATACGACGTAGATTCGTGACTTCTCCGCCTCTGGATCAGGCGCGCAGCAGGGCCATGCGCTTTTCGCGCCGCCAGGGACGAGGACTGATAAACTTAAGGAGTCCTGGATCCTATCTTTCGGTTCCCAGTCGAAAGCGGATACGTACAGCCGGACTCCGGTCATGAACATCGCTGAAGCCATTCGCGTCGCCCTGCAGTCCCTTTGGGCGAACAAACTGCGTTCCGTTCTGACCTTGCTCGGAGTTGTGATCGGCGTTGGCGCGGTGATCGCAGTGGTGACCTTTGTGTCGGGGATCAACGACTACGTCGCTAAAAAGATCTTCAATCTGGGCGCCGACGTGTTCATCATCGCCAAGATGTCGGCCGTCGAGACCAACGTGGACCACTTTCTGGAAGCCGAGAAGCGCAAGGACCTCGACATGGAGGACTACCAGACGGTGCTTGAGTCCTGCGGACACTGTCAATATGTTGGAGCACTCGTGCAAGGTAGCGGCAAGGTGAAACGGAACGAGCAATCGATCGATGACACCAACATTCAGGGGATCACTCCTTCGATTGCCACCATTCTCGACACCGATCTCACCTCCGGACGCATGATCAGCGACACTGATGTGAACAACCATATTCAGGTCGCGGTTGTGGGAACCGACATTGTCGATCATCTGCTGCCGGGCACTGACCCGCTCGGACAAGAGATCAGGATCGATGGCTGGACCTACCAGATCATCGGAGTCGGAAAGAAAAAAGGGAAGACGCTAGGCCAGAGTGCTGACAACTACGCACTAGTCCCCATTTCTGTGTATTTAAAGAAGTATGGAGCCCACAATCACAGCGTCGGTATCTGGGGGAAGGCCTCGGCGACTGGGATCCCCCTGAATCAGGCAATCGACGAAGCCCGGGCTGGACTGCGCGCCCATCGCCATGACCGTCCTGGGCAGGATGACAGCTTCGAGATTGAGACCAACGCCAGCTTGCTGGGAATCTGGTCGGGACTGAGCAACACATTCTTCATGGCGACGATCGGGATTGCGGCAGTGTCATTGGTGGTCGGCGGCATCGTCATCATGAACATCATGCTGGTCTCTGTGACGGAGCGTACGCGCGAGATCGGTATTCGCAAGGCGATGGGTGCGCGGCGCGATGATGTCCTGCTTCAGTTCCTGATTGAATCCATCATCCTTGCCCTCTTGGGCGGAGCGTTAGGAGTTCTGGGGGGAATCGTGCTCGCTAAAGGAGTAACCGCGATTATCGGGATGCCCTCCTCGATCAAGCTCTGGGCGGTCTTTGCCGGCTTGCTGGTGGCTGCCAGCGTTGGCGTATTTTTCGGAGTTTATCCCGCGCGGAAGGCTGCGCGCTTGGATCCTATCGTGGCATTGCGGTTTGAGATGTGACTATCAAGGAACTGTCGAACTTGGCAATTGAGTAAGTGATGATTTGGTAGCTACAAAGGTCTCTATGGTCGGCAAGTCTGAATTCGGCGAAATCGTCCAGATGGCGACGGACACCATCCGCAGCAACAAGCTGCGATCGGGGTTGACGGTCCTCGGCATCGTGATCGGCGTCGCCGTAGTCATCGGTGTGTCTTCCATCGGACGCGGGCTCGACGATAACGTCCGGCAATTGGTGGCCAGTATAGGCTCGAACATCGTCTTCGTTTTCCATCTGCAACCTTTCACGTTTGGGCGCATGAGCGAGGAAATGCGCACGCGAAAGGAACTGACGTTTGAAGACGCCGAGGCGATTGAGGCTCTGCCCCATGTGAAAGCCGTCTCAGCCGGCATCCGCCTGTTCCGTCCAGAGCTTGGGGTCGGGAGCTACGCGATTAAGTATCAGGACAAGAAGGTAAAGAACACGATCCTTGAGGGAGACACCGCCTCGGTAAAGGAGGTCTTCGATCTGCCGATGGCGAGTGGGCGCTGGTTTAGCGATATCGACGACCAGCACCGCTCCGCCGTGGTCGTGCTCTGCTACGACACCCAGCATGAACTCTTTGGAGACCAGGACCCGTTAGGGAAAGAGGTCAACATCGAAGGGCGGCTGTTCGAGGTCATCGGCACCGTACAGAAGATCAAATCGGTATTTGGGGGAGGCAAAGATCCGAACGACAATCGCGTGTTTTTCCCCCTGCGAACCTTCAAAGCTCTCCATCCGGAATTGAAGCAGCACTGGATCAGCGTCAAAGCGACATCACATGACGATGTGCCAAAAGCTATCGACGAAATCCGCGAACTCATGCGCAGGCGGCGCAAAGTGCCGTTCGACAAGCCGGACAACTTTGCCGTATTCACTTCGGATTCGATTACCGATGTCTGGAACCAGCTTACGGGCGCCCTCTTCATTGGCATGTTCGCAATCTCCAGCGTCGGTCTCGTAGTCGGCGGCGTCGGCGTAATGAACATCATGCTGGTCAGCGTTACCGAGCGTACCCGGGAGATTGGCGTGAGAAAGGCGATTGGCGCACGCAAGCGCGATATTCTTCTGCAGTTCACGCTTGAAGCGATCATGCTCACAGTGGTGGGAGGGCTGATTGGCATTCTCGTGGGTGGCCTTGTCGTCTGGGTAATCCCCATGGTCTGGCCTTCTCTTCCCGCGCGAATGTCCGTTTTCTGGGTCTCTTTCGGTTTCAGTTCCGCCGCGGGAGTCGGCCTCATCTTCGGAATCTATCCGGCGTGGAAGGCAGCCAATCTCGATCCGATCGAGTCTCTACGTTACGAATAGCCTCGCTGCCGTCGAGAGTTTCTAAACCGCGGTATTATCCATTTGTGGTTGCCTGTCGCCGTGAGTAAAGCTCACGCATCCTGAACAGCTCGGGTGGCGACCCTCTATGCTAGGCAAAAGCGAATTCAGCGAAATCGTTCATATGGCGACAGACACGATCCGCACCAACAAGCTGCGGTCAGGCCTGACCGTGCTGGGAATCGTGATCGGAGTCGCTGTCGTGATTGGAGTGTCGTCGATCGGCCGTGGGCTTGACGACAATGTTCGTGATCGCCTTGCCACCATCGGCTCCAATGTCATTTTCGTCTATCACCTGAATCTTTTTACGTTCGGGCGTATGTCGGAAGAGATGCGGAGCCGCAAAGAACTGACGTTGGAGGACGCGCAGGCGCTCGAAAACTTGCCTCACGTGAAATCGGTATCGGCTCTGCTTCGTCTGTATCGGCCGGAGATTGGCAGCGGTACATACGCGGTGAAATACCAGGGCCGAAAAGCGAAGAACACCCTGCTTGAGGGAAACACCGCGTCGATGCTTGATGTCGAGGATCTTCCCCTGACAAGCGGACGGTGGTTCACCGAGTTTGACGATGAGCATCGCGCCCCGGTCGTCATTCTCTGCCACGACACCCGGGAAGAACTGTTTGGGGACGATGACCCATTGGGCCAAGAGGTGAATATCGAAGGCCGATTGTTTCGCGTGATCGGGACTGTGGGGAAGATCAAATCGGTATTCAATCGAGGCAAAGATCCGATCGACAACCGGGTTTTCTTCCCCATCCGCACCTTCAAAGCCTTGCATCCGGAAGTGAAGCAGTACTGGATCGTCGTCAAAGCTACGTCCCATGAGGATATGCCCAAGGCAATGGACGAGATTCGCGAAGTCATTCGGCGCAGGCGGAGAGTCGCTTTTGACAAGCCAGACAACTTCACAATCTTCACCTCCGAGTCCATTACGGAGGTCTGGAACCAGATCACCGGCGGACTTTTCGTCGGCATGTTCGCAATTTCCAGTGTGGGCCTCGTCGTCGGCGGAGTCGGGGTGATGAATATTATGCTGGTCTCCGTAACCGAGAGGACTCGCGAGATCGGAATTCGAAAGGCTATCGGCGCGCGCCAGCGCGATATCCTTCTGCAGTTCACCCTGGAAGCCATCATGCTAACTGCCGTGGGCGGAGTGATTGGCATCTTGGTCGGAGCGATTTTGGTCTGGACCATACCGCTGGCCTGGCCATCACTGCCCGCCCACATGTCCATGTTTTGGGTCACGTTCGGCTTTAGTTCAGCCGCCGCGGTCGGCCTTGTTTTCGGCATCTATCCAGCCTGGAAAGCCTCGACGCTTGATCCGATTGAATCGCTGAGGTACGAATAAGGCTGCTCTCCTTCCGAAATGATGCACTCGACCACCTTGGTTCTTCAGATCATTGCGATTCTCGGGTGCACCTCCAGTTGTGCGTATTACGTTCTCTGCCTCTTCGGTGCCCGCCACTTTGTCAGGTCGCAGAGGAATCCTTGCGACGCGCTTTCGGTTGAGATACCAGCGGTTTCTGTTCTTAAGCCGCTAAAGGGAACCGATCCCGAAATGTACGAGAGTTTCCGGAGCCATTGCCTGCAGGATCATCCCGAATATGAAATTGTGTTTGGAGTCAGCGATCCAGTCGATCCCGCCCTTGCCAGCATCGAGCGGTTGAGAAAGGAGTTCCCAGATCGATCGATTCAATTGGTGATTTGCCCGGAGATCCTTGGGCCAAATGTGAAAGTGAGCAATCTCGAGCAGATGGCCCACGCGGCTCGATACGAATATCTGGTCGTCAACGATAGCGACATCCGGGTCGAACCAGACTATCTGCGTCGAATTGTTCCGCCTTTGGCCGACGTTAAGATCGGAATGGTGACCTGTCTGTATCGCGGAATCGCGGCGTCCACACTTGGTTCTAGATTGGAATCGCTGGGTATCAGTACAGACTTCTGTGCCGGGGTGCTTGCGGCCCGGTTGCTGGAGGGCGGGCTGAGTTTCGGGCTGGGATCGACGTTAGCTTTCCGCCGACGGGAGTTGAACAAGGTTGGAGGATTCAAATCGATTGTCGATTTCCTGGCCGATGATTACGAGCTTGGGAACCGGATCGCCGGCTTGGGTCAGAAGGTGCAACTCTCAGATGTCGTCGTCGAGACGTATCTTCCCGCGTACGATTTCGGCGGGTTTCTTGCGCATCAAATGCGGTGGGCACGCGGCGTGCGCGATGCCCGCCTGGGGGGATATGTCGGTTTGGCCTCAACTTTCGGATTCATGTGGGCCCTGCTGAACCTGCTCTTCGCAGGCGCGGAAAGATGGGCTTGGATCGTGCTCGGATGCGTGCTTCTTCTGCGGACTCTGGTAGCACTGGTTGTCGGGAAGTCGATTCTTAAAGATCACCAGGTTCCTCGCCTGTTGTGGCTGCTGCCTGTGCGGGACCTACTTGCCGTTGCCATATGGATCGTGAGTTTCTGGGGCCACACCGTGAAATGGCGCGGTGATTTATTTGAACTCAGAAAAGGAAGGCTGGTTCGCATTTCTTAGCGGTAGATCAGTTGGTCGTCGAAATCAGTTCGAAACGCCCGTCAGCAAACAGGCGATATTTCCGTCCGCGCCAGGAGATCGTGTTCCCAAAAAATCCGGCAATCCAGAAAAGGAATGCGATCACGTCTTCGATCGGCAACAAGACCCAGTTGAGACTCGCCCGCAGGACCCGCGTCGAGACCATATGGGCGGCGACGGCACGGACCGCAAATGCAAAAGGCAGAACTGGCCACCATGCAGGCCACGATGCGCAAACCAGCAAAGCGAGCGGGAAGGGCATCGTGAACAGTTGCCCGATGTATCCCGCGGGGCGTGAGCGCCGCGTGCTTCGCGCCCAGCGAATCCGGTGCGCGACATTCTCGCGGAAACTTGCGTTTCCGATGTGATGTTCGATCACATAGGAAGACATCACTACACCGTACCCGGCTTCAGCCGCAAATTGTCCGATAACGAAGTCCTCCGCCAGGTAGTCTTTGAAGCGGCTGAGTCCGCCCAGCGACTGTAGAACACCGCGCCGCGCGATAATCGTCGGCCCGACGGCAAAGCGCATGCCTTCCAGCATTCGCGCCACCAGCGCCCCACCCCAGAAATCGGTGTTCATGCCGGTCGCCTCCAGGCGAGACCAGAAGCTTCGTCCCGGCACTGCACGGTATGGGCAGGTAGCAACTCCCAGTTGCGGGTCCTGGAATTCTGCGGCAGCCACTTGCAGGAGATCCGATGTCACACGAATATCGCTGTCACTCATCACCACAAGATCGTTCGCCGCAGCCTCCAGCATCTTTTCCAGGCTGAATACCTTGGCATTCGGGTAGGGCGGTTCGCCCGTGACCACGAGACGCGATGAAATCTTTGGATATTCCCGTTGCAGTCGCGATACTACGCTCACCGCGGGATCGCTCTCCTTCCGAACTGCGAACAAGATTTCGAACGATGGATATTCCTGCTCGAAAAACGTCCTGAGATTCGACTCAAGGTCGAGGTCTAATCCGGCCAGGGGCTTGACGATGCTGATCGGTTCCGCAAGTTGCAGTTCCGGCGGACGCACTCGAAGATAGCGCATGGCCGCCACGATTTGCAGGATGCAGTAGGCGACGGCTCCACAGAAGACAGCCAACAAGACCCCCGCCACGAGTTTTCCCGGAGAAAGACGACTGCCGAGAAGAAGCACTGCAAGGGTGCATCTTGCGCATGGGAGCATGGGCCGGACCGGCAGTTATTATACCGAGGCAAAAACGGCTGCAGGTCACTTCGACTGAGGAACTGACTGTTGAGAGTTCAGCGCGGCACGTATTTTCGACGACAATTGCTTCAGTGTGTAAGGTTTCTGGAGAAAATTGGTTTCCAGATCTACGACCTTATGATCGAGAATTGTTTTTCCAGCGTAGCCAGATACGAACAGGAACTGCGTCTTCGGACGCACTCGCGCGACTTCCTTTGCCAGAGTTCCTCCACTCATGCGTGGCATAACAACGTCAGTCACGACCAACTGGATAGTTCTGTGCTCTTCTACCTGGGCTAACGCATCGACTCCATCCCGTGCTTCGATGATGTTGTACCCTTGCAGGCGCAGAAACTCCGCCGTGGCGCGCCGCACCGCAGCTTCGTCCTCGACCAGGAGAATCGTCTCTGATCCGTGGGTCTCCTTTTCATGTTCGGGAAGCTCAGGATTACTCTCGCGGCGGCCATCATTTACACAGGGCAGGTAGATCTTGAAGACCGTACCTGATCCCGGCTCGCCGTAGACCCAGATGAACCCGTTGTTCTGCTTCACGATGCCGTAAACCGTGGCCAGCCCCAGGCCCGTCCCTTTGCCCGATGGTTTCGTCGTGTAAAACGGCTCAAAAATATGAGGCAGGGCTTCGGGTGGAATGCCATTTCCGTCATCACTGACTGTGATGAGCGCATAGTGCCCTTTCGGAATGACCGCAGGCTTTCCGTGCATGTAGCTGTCGTCCAGGCGAATGTCGGAAGTCTCGATCTGCAGATGCCCCCCTTGGGGCATGGCATCCCGCGCATTCGCGGCGAGATTCATCAGAACCTGCTCGAGTTGAACCGGATCGATTCTGACTCGACCCAAGCCCTCGCTGGGTGTGAAGCTGAATTCGATGTCTTCTCCAATGAGTCGGGGCAGCGTTTTTGCGATGGTGTTGACAACAGAATTGAGATCAACCACCCGCAAGGCTTGCGGTTGCTTCCTGCTGAAGGCGAGCAGTTGACGTGTCAATTCTGCTGCCCGGCGCGCAGCCTGGCGGATCTCTTGAATCTTCGCTTCCAGAGGGCTGTTCTCCGGAACGGAGTCGAGGGCGAGTTCCGAGTAGCTCGTGATGATCGTCAGCAGATTATTGAAGTCATGAGCCACTCCCCCGGCCAGGCGGCCGATCGCGTCCATTTTCTGCGCCTGCAGCAACTGCGCCTCCAGGCGAAGTCTCTCGGTCAGATCGCGGCCGTTGGAGATGAAATGGGTGATCTGCCCCGCGCCATCGCGCACCGGGCAAATGCTCTCCTCAACGTAATATAGTTCTCCATTCTTCTTGCGATTGACCAGAATCGCGCGGAAGGCATTTCCGGCGAGAATCGTTCTCCACATTTGCTCATAGATCTCTGGGCTCTGTTCCCCGGACTTGAGGATTCGCGGTGTCTGGCTCCGTGCCTCATCGCGCCCGTAGCCAGTCAGGGTTTCGAAGGCAGGGTTGACGTATTCGATGACACCGTGGTGATCGGTGATCATGACCGCATCGGCAGACTGTTCGACCGCTCGCGACAGTTTTCTCAATGACTCTTCCGCGCTTTGTTGCTCGACTTGAAGGCTATGCAGCGCGACCGTATGGTGAATGGTGCGGACTAGCGTCGCTCCGTCCAGCCGTGACTTGGCCAGGCAGTTCCATACACCAGAACCGATGATCTCGGCGACCGTATTCTCGTCCGCGTCTTCAGTCAGAAGAATGAAAGGTACTGCTCGGCCATCGTGAAGCAGGTCGGTGACGAGGCGGACTGCCTCCGCGTCCCCGGCATCGTGTTCGAAAAGCACCAGCCCATAAGGCCGATGTAGTAACAATTCCCGCGCTTCCTCCAGCGAGCGGGCATGCTCCAACTCGGCGGCGATCAGACTGCGACTTCGCTCCAGCATGTCGCGAATCAGAAAGAAATCTTCTTCGCGATTCCCGACCAGGAGCACGCGCAGAGGCGCAATTGCTGGTTTCGCCGCCGTTATCACATGGTTACCATCGGAATCTGGGGGCAGAAGTTTAATCGCCGAGACGCCCAACAAAAGTTCCGAAACTGAACATCGCCCCATATACGACTTGTTCTCGCGGCCTTGCCAGAGGGGGGGAGGTCTAGATCATAATTAAGCTCTTCCAAGGAAGTGCTATATGCGTCGACTCACTCTCCTGCTCGTCACCTTGGCGGTCGCCAGTCAACTAGAAGCGCAATCGGGATCAACCCCTCGCCAACTCAGCTTCCATGTCTCGCCTGCACCATCCTGGGCTGATACGGGGTTGAATCTGCAAGCAGGGGATGCCGTCATGATATCGGCGGTCCTCCCCGGCTCGTCGCAGAATTCGTCAGGGCAATGTGATCCCGCCGGTTCCAGCGGCAGTTCCACGAATGCAGCGACTCTGCCCGTTCCCGACGCCCATCCCGGCGCCTTGATCGCGAAACTGGAAGTTGACGGTGCTGCGATTCTGATTGGTGCTCAACGGGAGCTCAATGTCGACAAGACCGCTCACTTATTCCTGGGGATGAACGGATCTGGCGCCTCGACCTGCCAATCTGGATTCGATGTCAAGGTGCAGGTCTCAACCAAAGATTCCGCGGCGGGCAATGCTGCTGCGTCGAAATCTCGTGGGGATCAATTGAAATCCCAACTGGCTAACGCGGCGCAGGTGTTCATGTCCGGTCAGTTCGGGATCAATAACCCCGCCTCCTCTGGCGAGAATGCCACATCTGCCACCGGTTCCGCGGGTACGGGATCAGCATCCGTCCCAGCCCTTCACGTATCCGATGCCCCACTGGATGCCGGGCTTCGAAAGTCCCTCGATGGGCTGCCCAGACGAGTCAACGATCAGTTCAACAATCTCGGTGATATGGTGAACTTCGTCATCATCGGCCCGCAGAAAAACGTGCAGGAGGCCTTGCAAGCTTCAGATTGGCATGTGGCCGATACGAGCAACACCTCGGCCGTGATGAACGCGGTAATGCAGACTTACGAGAGCAAAGACTACCTCGCGATGCCGATGAGCACACTGTACCTCTTCGGCCGCAAGCAGGATTTTGGTTATGAGATGGCGGACCCCATCGCCATGGTTGCCAGTCGCCATCACTTTCGCATCTGGAAGGCACCCTTCACCTGGAAAGGTCAGGAGGTATGGGTCGGTGCTGGCACGCATGACATCGGATTCGCCAAAGACAAACGCAATAATAGCGTTACGCACAAGATTGATCCCTCTGTCGATGGTGAGCGCGAAAACATCGGTGCTAGTCTGCAAAAATCAAACAAGGCCAAAACGTTTAGTTATTACCTTCCGCCCAACCCCGTCCAGGAAGCCAAGAACGCAACCGGAGACGGATACCACTCCGACGGGCGTTTACTCGTGGTGTTTCTGCAGTGATCCTCACAACTCGAGTGTCCTCTGCGAAGTGATACTTTTTTGTTAACCCTTTCGCGTTTCCTACGTCTAATGAGCTAAATCCGGTGGACCTCGATTCATGCGGAGATCGACGGAACGCCACGACAACATCGTGCGTTTAGAGCTATAAGCGGGCTTCTGCCTGTCGGATGGTTATGGCTCTTCGGGACGTCTGATTCCGCCATAGGGGTATCCATGGTGAAGCTGAATCGCGGTCCCAAGATGTCCGACACTTCTGGGGGAAGTATGGAGAATCTGGAAAGGTCCGCTAGCTCTCTACGGCCGATCGATCGCTATGATGTCGGCCACGTGCAGGAAGTGATCCGCCAGGCTCACGATGAACTGCGGCAGTTAATGCAACAGCGCGCCGAGATCATGAAGCGCATCGGCACGGTCAAGCAAACAATCTCCGGGTTGGCAAATCTCTTCGGTGATGGTGTTCTCAACGAGGAGTTGATGGAACTGGTTGACCGCAAAAGTAACGGGCGGCAGCCGGGATTCACGAAAGCTTGTCGCATGATTCTGATGGAGTCGGGTCGCGCCATGAATTCCCGCGACATATGCGACTACTTTCAGGAAAAACTGCCGGAGTTGCTGGCTCGCCACAAAGATCCCATGGCGTCAGTAACTACAGTATTGAACCGCCTCGTGGAGTACGGCGAAGCGGAAGCAGTCGTTTCCAATGGTAGAAGGGCATGGCGGTGGGTGGCCGACGTGCCCTCCCCGCCCTCTTCCACTGATAAAGTGATTTAACTGCGACCCGACCTCGTCAGTTGAGTTGCGCAATTTAGCCTGTCCCCTGCCGTGGTATCCCCTCTACTTCATCCTTAACGGTTCGGACCGTCCTCCGGCGGAAGCAGCATCCCTTTCTCCAGGTGACGAGTCACATGCGCGTACGAAGCCGCATGCGGATCGTGTGTCACCATCACAATCGTCTTGTGGAAATGCTCGTTCAGGTGTTTCAGGATTTCCAGGACCTCCGTAGCCGAATGGCTGTCGAGGTCGCCCGTTGGCTCGTCCGCGAGCAATAAAGTCGGATCACTGACGATCGCGCGCGCGATCGCCACGCGCTGCTCTTGCCCGCCGGACAATTGCTTGGGCAGATGGTGAACACGATCTTCCAACCCAACCAGCTTCAACGCCGTCATCACGTGATCCCGTCGCTGTTGGGCATTCAGTTTGGTAAGCAGTAACGGCAACTCCACGTTCTCGAAAGCCGTGAGCACTGGAATCAGATTGAATGTCTGAAACACATACCCGATATGTTCGTTTCTCCAACTCGCGATCTGAGCGTCATTGAATCGGAAAATGTCTTGTCCTTGCACGAGAAGCTCACCAGAAGTCGGCCGGTCGATCGCTGCAATCATGTTGAGCAGCGTCGTCTTGCCCGATCCTGAGGGACCCATCAACGCTAGGAACTCCCCTTTGGCGATGTCGATCGAGACATCATCCAATGCTGTGACCTCAAATGCGTCCCGCTTGAAGATCTTACTGACGCCGCGGACCTGGACAACTTGTATACTCGTGGCAACGTTCGGCTGTGCGACTGTGCTCATGATTGCCCCTTGATTTTGATTTTGTCACCATCTTTCAAAGTGGCCGGCCCGGCCGTAATCACGCTCTCTCCGCCCACCAACCCATCGACCACCGCTCCATCCGCGCGCTGGCTTACGACATGGATATCACGCGCCACCACCCGCCCGTCATATGCGATATAGACAATCTTCTTCCCGTCCCGCTCCCGCATCGCCGTCGATGGCACGAACACTCCAGTCGGATCTTTCGTACCTTTGGGTTTGTCGCTCGCGAGGAAGCGCACAGTCGCGTTCATCTCCGGACGAAGCTGAACCTCGGAATACTTGTTCGGATTCAGCACCTGTACCTTGACCTGCACCGTAGCCTTCTGCCGGTTCGCTTCCGGCGATATCTGTGCGATCTGCCCGTCGTATTGCTTGTCCGGGTAAGCGTCGGTAGTAACAACTGCTTTCTCGTCCGGTGCGAGCCGCGCGAAATCGGCCTGCGCAATATCGAGTTCCACTTGTAAATCGTTCAAGTCAGCCATGGACACGACCGATCCCTGCGGACCACCAGCGGCTGCGCTGGCAAATTGCGCGGTGATCAACTCGCCCTTCTCCGCCGTACGATCAAGAATCGTACCGGTCACTGGCGCCCGAATCACCGTCGCATCCAGTTGTGCCTGGGCGTATTCCAGTTGGCCCTGGGCTTGGGTAAGAGCCCCTTGTGCCCGTAAGAGCTCCTCTGGGCGCGGGCCAATCTTGGCCAGTTGGAACGCTTTCTCCAGCGAGTTTGCACGTTGCTGATCCGCTTCGAACTTGGCCGTCGCATCGTCAAGCTGCTGTCGCGAGACGACTCCGCTCGCTGCCAGTTCCTTGATCCGGTCAAGCGTCAGCTTGTCATTGGCGACGGTCGCGCGAGCTTCATCGAGATTGTGTTGCGCTTGCTGGATTTCCTCAGGCCGCGACCCGTGCTGCAGTTGTTGCAGGTAGGCTTGGGCATTTTCAACCGCACCCTTGGCCTGCATGTAAGCAGCACGAAATTCCTGATCCTCGAGGCGAACAAGTACCTGACCCTCTTTCACCTTGTCGCCTTTCTCCACACCGATCCACGCCAGGCGACCCGTGACCTTCGAGTTCACGTTGATCGTGTGGTGGGCCACGATGTACCCGGTGGCTGAGAGCACGGTCGAACCGGCAGCGTCATTGCCGCTGGTCTGCGCCGCCGCGCGCACCACTTCAACCTCGGGAATCGAGGAGGAAAACGCCCGGTATGCCAGAGCCACGACGCCGAGCACAACCACGACGGCGATGCCAATGAGTATGTATCGCCGTGCCCAAGCGGGCGGTTCTCCGCCTCCGTTACTTCGCTGCGAACGGTCAATTCGCAAGCTCTGCAGGTCTTCGTGTTTGGTATCAATCGCCATATCAGTGGTTACGTTTTCGCTTGCCGGTAAGTTAGCCCCTCAGCGCATTCAGGATATTCTGTCTGGCCGCATGCCACGCGGGAGCCAACCCGCCAACGAATCCCATCACCAGCGCGAAGATAATCGCGCGGTACGCTACCGTTGGAGTGATTCGCAGGGCAAACACAACCTCGCTGAACGTCACCGCGTTCGATGTTCCCGTCTGCATCCCGTTGAACGGCAGCATCAGCACGATGCCAACCAGCGCACCGAGAAACGCGATCAGCAGAGACTCGAAGACGAATGACGTCAGAATTGCCGGCCGGGAAAAGCCAATCACCCGCAGCGTGGCAATCTCGCGTCCCCGATAAGCCACCGCCGCATACATCGTATTCATCGCCGCAAAGATCGATCCAATCGCCATGATCACGCCAACCACCCATCCAATTACTTTGATGGGTGTTCCCGAACTCGTCTGCTTCGCGTAATAATCGCTCTCCAGCATGCCCTCCAGCTTGAGTCGCTGATCGTCGCTCACACGGTTCTTCAATGCGTCAGCTGCAATCGCATCCGTAGCCCGCAGATATGCCGAGGCGTAGCCCCCCTGGCGGTCGAAGTCGGAAGCCATCTGGTTCACATCACCCCAAACTTCGGATTCGTAAGCCGATCCGCCGGCATCAAAAACGCCAACTACCTTCCACGATCCTTTGCCGAACTCCATGGTGTCGCCAATGTTCGCGTGAGTGAAGCGCTCACGAATCGACTTACTGACCACAACTTCGCGCTGCCCCGTGTGGAACCATTCACCAGCGATCAACTTCACAGGCGGCTGCTTTCCCGGTTCGTCGGGTGTCTGGCGCATCTCCAGCCCGGCAGGCATCATGCCACGAACGGTCACGTTGACTTCACCGGTCCCGTCTTTCCGCGGCAGGACGATGACAACCACCCACTCGCCCGACACCATCGGTTGCCCATCTCTTGTCGGTGCAATCCCCGGAAGCGTCTTCAGTGTGGGGAAAAGCGAAGCATCGAACCCGCCCGAGAGTTCCGCTTCCGAACCTTTGCGCAGGACGAGGACATTTTTCGGGCTGCCGCTGCTCACAAACGCCCGGTCCAGTCCAGCGACCAGTGCCATTAGGAAGATCGCCGTAGTCACCGTCAGCGCAATGCCAAGCGCAGTCATCACGGTGAGGCCCTTGCGGAGTTTCAGGTTCCGAAAGTTGTATTTGATGGGAATCGCCATATCAGAAATCTCCACTTACCCAATGTGCCGCAAGGCGTCCACAATATTCAGCCGCGAAACTCTCTGCGCGGGTAGATACCCGCTCACGATCCCGAGAATCAACGCGATGGTCAGCGAAATGGTCGCCGTCGGGGCATTGACCCTCATGTTGAGCGGAATGCCAAGCCCGATGAACCGGTGCGTCAATGCCGCGATCACGGGCACAGCCACCACAATGCCCAAAATTCCCCCGGCCAGCGCCAGAGCTACCGATTCGCTGATGAAAATCGACAAAACCCGCTGCCGCGTGAAGCCGAGCGTTTTGAGCACTGCGACTTCTCTCGTGCGGCTGCGAACCGACATCGCCATCGTGTTCGCCGAGACCAGCATGATGGCAAACACGACGGCGGCACAGATGCTGAGGATGAATGCCTTCACATTTCCCAGAGACGACACAAATCCGAGCTGAAAAGCTTTTTCACTCTCGGTCTTTGTCTGCAGCGGCGAGTTGTGGAACATATCGTCGATCGTTCTCGACGCTTCGGCCACATGCTCGGCGGCATCGACTTGTGCCGCATACCAGCCGGCCTGTCCTTTAAACCACGGCACTGACTCTTCTAAATATTTGGCATTGAAGTACAACGCGTTCTGCGGAGGATCGCGATGGTAAATGCCACGAATAGTCAGATCGAGATTCGCCGGGAAAATATTGGCCTGTAGCGTCACCCGATCGCCGATCTTCCACTTGTACTTATCCGCCAGAGTCACATCGACTATGCATCCGGTGCGGTCGTGCTGCCACGCTTTCACCTGATCCTCCGGAATGATCTTGTCAGAAGCGACCTTCAGATACTCTTCCGGATCGGTGGCCATTTGTGCAAAAAAATGCTCTGGCCGATCATCGATGTAACGACCTCCATACCACGTGAGGGGAGCCACTGCGTTGATCCCCTTGACGGCCCTTATTTTTTCCCGGTAGTACTCAGGAAGAAAGAAAGCAAGCGAAACACGATCGCGGATGATCAGTCTGCGTGATGCTTCGGGCGCCACCTGGTCCACATAAAACGACCGCCAGATACAGATCATCATTGTGAGCAGCAACAGCGAGAAGCTGATGCTGACCATGGTGAGAAAACTTCGCCGCTTATTGCGAAACGTGTTACGTACCACAAAACTGCCGAGCGTCATGAGTCACCCGATGTGACGGAGCCCGTCCACAATGTTCACTTTCGAAGCATGGTAAGAAGGAACAGCCGCGCTCAACAACCCAACCAGTCCAGACACCAAGATCGCCGCCAACCAGATTCCCGGTGTCACGCGGAGTGTAAAGAAGCTCACAAACTGTGGGGAATGCGTCGCCATCCAAACCAGGCCTGAGCCCATGCCAATCCCAATCAGGCCTCCTAGAATCGACAAGGCGACAGCTTCACCCACAAACAGGGTGAGCACAGCGACTCGCGTGAACCCTAAGGTCTTGAGCACGGCAACCTCGCGAGTGCGCTCCCGAATCGACATAGCCATTGTATTCGCGGAGACCAGCAGCGTGGCGAACACGACCGCCGAGCAAATACTCAGAATGAACGCCTTCACGTTCCCCAGCATGGCAACGAATTCCAGGCCGAAGGCCTTCTCCGTCTCGGCTTTCGTCGGCTGCGGAGAATTGTGGAACATATCATCGATCGCGCTGGCGACCTTACTTACATCCCCAGGAGAGCCTGCCAGGACTCCGAAAGTGCCGGCTTGTCCCTTGAACCAGCTGACGGACTCTTCCACGTATTTTGTATTGAAATAGACGGATTTATTGTCCGGCACCGAGTGAAAAATTCCGCGGATATTTAACTCCAGGTTGACCGGATAGATCGTTCCCTGCAAAACAAACCGGTCGCCAAGCTTCCAACCATACTTATTAGCCAGGGTGTCATCGACGATCACTCCCTGCCGGTCGCGTTGCCAAGCCTTAATCTGCTCGTCGGGCATCGCCATGTCACGATAGGTCTTGAAGAATTCATCCGGATCGGTACTGAACTGCGCGAAGAAATTCTCTGGCTTCTGGTCTTTATAAATTCCCCCAAACCACGAGAGGGGCACCACAGAAACCACGCCAGGAATAGCCCGAATCTTCTCCCGATAATAACTAGGGAGTGAGAATGTCAGAGAAACGCGGTGTCGCACGATCAGCCGCTGGGCAGATTCGGCGCTGCCTTGATCGAGGTAAAAGGCTCGCCAGATGGTCATCATCAGGGTAAGCAGCAACAACGAAAAAGCGATGCTGAACACGGTCAACGTGCTGCGCCGCTTGTTTCTGAAGGCGTTCTTGGTGACGAACCGGGTCAACGTCATCGGTCTACTCCAGAGGAATCCGGGAACTGGAACGAGCAGGTGAAGTTGTTCGGGCGACGCCAGAATAGACGATCAACCTTGCCCCAGACAACCGTGCCGAAACGATTTTTCTGTAGTCTCGCCACAACCTCCCCGCCCGGCTTGAATACGCTCCATCGTGTCGCGTTGCACTCGCGATCACAAGTGGAGATCGTCATCGGACGCAGATGACAAATGTCATCTTGGGAAGCCCACAACCGTTACAACTTCTGTCGGTGGAGAAAGTTACGGGATTTATCTTGCTCCAGAAGCTTATTCAACCACGATCAGGCGGCCAATCCTTCGTCGGCGGATGGGCCATACAAGGCAGGGACAGTTGCCTCGTTTAACCGCAGGTAAACGGTCAACTGTCCCCGGTGATGGGCAAGGTGGCTGAATACGGAATCGGCAATCATGACGTGCCGCGGATTCTCGCTGACAACGTGTTCTCCCACTGCGAACCTCCACTTTGTGAGCAGATGCTCATCGGTGGTACCTCTCAACGCTTCCCGCGCCTCTGCAGCGGCTTTCTCCAGCGCCGCGATCAACTCCTCTCGTTTCTGCCACTCCAGCGGTTTGAACTTTGCGGCTTCTGGTGATTTCAGGTCGAGCTCATCCCGCTTCACCATGCTTACGATCCACGAAGGCATGGTCGCCACCAGCGACGCCAGGTAGCCGAGCGGCATGGATCTCTCATGTGGTTTCCAGTCATTATGTCCTTCAGGCACGCGCAGCAGCGCGGCACGGCTGCTCGCGACTTCCCGGTCCAGCTGAGCGACAAAAAATTCCGTCAATTTCATTCTGTCCTCCACGACCCCGCGGTCAGAAGCGGAATCGAATGCCCGAGGACAATAACAGTAATTTAGGACAGAATCGGTCCTCTATTCGTGGCACAATGCAAAACTATGCTGAACACCTCGGCGCGGCTGCTACGCCTGCTCTCCCTCTTTCAGGTTCAGCGCTACTGGTCCGGTGCCGAGCTATCACGGCGCCTTGAGGTGACTGGACGCACTCTCCGCCGCGATGTAGACCGTCTCCGCAGCTTGGGATACCCGGTCCACTCCAGCTCAGGCGTCGAAGGCGGATATCAACTCGGCGCAGGCGCGACTTTACCTCCGCTGCTGCTTGACGATGATGAAGCGGTCGCTGTCGCACTCGGGCTAAGAACGTCTGCTCAGGGTGGTGTCAGCGGCATGGAAGAAGCGTCCATGCGCGCTTTGATCAAGCTTGAACAAGTGCTCCCGCCGCGATTACGTCATCGTGTTGTAGCTCTCCACGGATTTGTTGTGCCACTCGAAAGGCGTGGCCCCACGGTTGACGCGAATCTCCTCTCGTCCATTGCCGGCGCTTGCCGCGATTGCGAGTGCATCCGTTTCAAGTATCAGGACCGCTCCGGTTCCCCAAGCCTGCGCGCCGTCGAGCCTCACCGGCTGGTTCACACAGGCTACCGCTGGTACCTCGTGGCCTGGGACCTCGGCCGCGGCGACTGGCGCACGTTCCGCATTGACCGCATCGATGGCAAGCCAAAGACGTCCACTCGCTTCAAGCCCCGCAAGCCACCAGAGGGCGATTTCGCAAAGTTCGTGTCAAAATCTCTATCGCAGGTGCCCTATCCGGTGCGAGCGCGAATTACCCTGCATGCACCGATGGAGGCTCTCGCCAAGCGGATCCCGCCGTCGGCCGGAGTCCTCGAATCCATCGATGCGAACTCTTGCCTGCTGCAAACCGGATCGTACTCGCTGGAAGGAATCGCCATGCACCTGTCCTGGTTGGGCGTAGATTTTCATGTCCATGAGCCCCCCGAACTCGTCGACTACATTGGCAAACTAGCAGCTAGGTTCGCCGCGTCGATTTCCTTGCCCCCCGCCTAAAGCCCTCAATCCGCGCGGCATTCCGCTTACTTTGGTAACTCGAAGAGCCGCATCCGCGGAGATATCCTTACGTTACTTGGTTCTCGGATGTTCGCCGGCGGGACATGCGCGGTTGCAGTGCGCGTGTGGCCGGGCTTGGAGCTACGGAGCAATGTCCACGAAAATCGGCCACTTCGAAATCCTCAGTGAACTGGCAAAGTCGCCCACAGGTACGGTGTACAAGGCCAATGACCCTGAGAGCAATCAGACCATAGCACTAAAAGCGATCCAGTTGGATGCGTTTGGAGACAGCGCTGAGGCCTTGGAACACGCGCTACTCGCTGAGGCCGAGAGCACCAACGTGCTCGGCAGTCCCAATATCAGCAAAGTGTTTGGTGCCGGTGAAATTGAGGGAAAGTTCTGCGCGGCGATGGAATACGTGCAGGGCAACAGCATCGCAACCATGCTGGCGCGGAAAGAAGGCTTCTCGATCTGGGATCTGCTTGATATCGGACGACAGCTCTGCGCAGGTCTGGATCATTCCAGCGCTCACAAGCTTGTCCACTACAGTCTCGAACCGGCCAAGATCATGTGCGGCTGGGACGGCACGGTAAAGATCCTGAGCTTCGGCGTGTCGAGCGTGGGAAATTTCGCGCAACACCTCACCGCAGGATTGCCGTCGTTTTTGCACTACATGTCTCCCGAGCAAGTGCGGGGCGAGGCCACAGATGTCCGGTCCAATCTCTACAGCCTGGGTGCAATGTTCTATGAGATGGTGACCGAGCGAAAAGCGTTCGACCGTGAAGACATGGAATCGCTGCGGCAAAGCATCCTGGAGAGCACCCCGGTCGCTCCGGTTCATGTCAATCCCAAAATTCATCCCCTGCTCAGCAACCTGATCATGAAGGTGCTGTCGAAGGATCCGGCACAGCGCTATCAGACTGGTCGCGAGATGTTGGACGATCTGGAGAAGTGCAAGGAATCGAAGCCCTCCGCGGCTGCGAAGAAACCGGAAGCGCCAAAAGGAATAGCGGCTCCCAACGCGGTAAAAGCCGCGGCGCAATCGAAGTTTGTGAGCACGGCTGCGCCGAAGCAGTCCTCGCCCATGGCGGCGCCGGCGAAGACGGCGCCGGCTGCCGGCTCGGGATTAGCTCGCCCGGCGGCACCAGTTCCGCCCGCTCAACCCAAGCCCACGGTTGCAGCAACATCTTCCGTCCCCGAATCTCGGCCCTCAACCTTGGCAAAGCCCTCGAGGCTTGCGACGCCGAAGGCAGCCGCAGCTGCGGCTGGAGTCGGATCTTCGGAATCGAGCGCCGTACCCGAGGTGCATGTTGCGCCTGCCGAGATGCAGGAACTGGATCTCTCAGACCAGTTCGTCGGCTCGCCGGCTTCCATCGAGTCTGAATCTTCTCAGGGCTCGGCACAGATGTCATCGGCAGTCGCCGATGAGCCCCAGGTAGAGACGTTCGAGCCTCAATCCGCGTCCACCGGGCCAAAGATCGCTGTCGATCCCATGATGGCCGAGGGTGGCTCCGGTGCGGGTGCAGGGACAAGCTTCTCTGACATTTCCGAACTGCCTCCGTTGAAAGAGGTCTACATCGCACCGCCACCTCCGCCGCCGGTTGAGGTTGCTTCCACCCAGCCGGAAGCGCCGGCCGTCACGCCTTTTCGTGGCGTGCGACGACAAGATGAGAAGCCGAAAGTCCAGCCTCGCGAAGTTGCGCAAAAAGCCATCAAAGAGATTCAAGGCGTTCCGCCCAAGCTGTATCTGTATGCGTTGGGTGGCGCCGCGATACTGATTCTGGTGATCGCCCTTGCAGTGACGTACTACGTCCACACCCAGAGCGATGATGACGCCGGAAAACCTCGGCAAACCGTTACCTCGGATACGGCGCCGCAACAGCCGGAGCCCGTTCCAACTCCGAAGACCGAAGCCGCACCCGCGCCGGCTCAGCCAACTGAGATCGAAGAACCGGAGCCTTCTGTGGTGCAATCAGCCGCGCCGGCGAAATCGAGAGGCGCAAAAAAAAAGGCCACCACCGCCGCGCCCGTTATCATTCCCGGGCAGTTGGCGATTGATTCCACCCCGCAAGGGGCTCAGGTCCAGATTGACGGTGCGTCCGATCCGAGTTGGGTGACGCCCTTCGCTCTGACGAATGTTCAACCGGGCCAGCACAGCATCACCGTGAGCAAGTCCGGATACGCCACAGATTCGCGCACGATCAGCATCACGGCAGGAAACCGGGCGACCGCGCAAATTCATCTGTCGCAACTGGTTGCCACGCTCATCGTGAAGAGCGATCCGCCCGGAGCCAGCGTCTTTGTTGATGGCCACGATATGAACGCAAAAACGCCGGCACAGGTTAGCGTTGATAAGGGACAGCACGTCGTTCTCGTCCGTTTGTCGGGTTATCTCGATGAGACCATGAGCGGGCAGTTCGCGCTGAATCAGACCTATAACTTCACCCCCACTCTCCGGCAGTTGGGCAATGTCGACAGCATCAAAACTGTGGGCGGTAAGATGTCCCGACTCTTCGGCGGCAAGGGCGTCCAGGCGGGGCAGGCTACTGTCTCGATCCACACCCAGCCCAAGGGTGCACAAGTCGCAGTCAATCAGCGGATGCTCGATAAAACTTCTCCCGTTGATGTCGCGCTCGACCCAGGCAGCTACGTCATCGACATCACGCTCACCGGATACGCTCCCATCCACAAGATCATCACCGCCAGCAAGGGCGACAAGGTCGTGATCGACGAGACGCTGCAGGCGCAATAGGCCAAGCCGAACGAACTCGAGGGACCTGCGTCCCCCGCACTCTCATCCTGAGCGAGGATTGTTGCTTGCGCGATCAGCGCACGGAACAACCGCAGTCGAAGGATCCTTGCTCCCTAAACAGACGCCGCGCCTGCCCCTACAAAAAACTTCTTCTTTGACTCTGACTATTGACTTATAACTCCGACGCAGGTAAAGTCCGTGGCCATCATTAAGTAAAGGATACGCCAGCAAGATCGCCGGATTCTCAGTCCCGTCGGAAGTCCTTCCTGAGCGCTTCCTCTGAAGTGAAGCGTGTTGCGTGATCGACGATATCGATCACGGTGCGGACAACACAAGCAGTACAAGAGTGGCTCCGGGCCGCTCTCAACCGTTTTGTGTTTTGGAGGAAGTTGTAATGTCCCGCTTCGCCACTCTCGCGGTCCTCTGCACACTTGCCCTATGCATCCTGTCGATTTCCTTGTTAGCGCAAGACCCGGCTGCTGGAATCCAGCCATTCTCGACCCAGATTAATGACGCTTACACGTCGGTTGATGTCGCGACGGACAATGTATTTCTTTCGATACCGGTCAGAAACAAAGATGGCAAGATCCCCTTTTCTTTCAAACTCGTGATGAACGAGCACCCCTATACAATCCATGACCCGCTTCTGCCAGCGTTCGATTGGAAACTGGCTTTCCCACGCCTCTCGGGTCAGGTGATGGGCGCAGGGCCCGGCATCGGCCTCCCTACTCTCACATTGTGCAATTCAAGAGTTGACCCATCTCTGGCGGCGTATCTCATCGTCATCGACGCGACCGGGGCCCGCCATAGAACGAATAACCTTCCCCATATTCTTGACACAGCCAACCTTTGTTTTCAAAACGTCTTTCCCCAACCGTGACTACGACAGACGGTTCAGGCTATACCGTTGTATTGACTGGTCTGGATGCGGCCAATAATCCTCAAGCAACTATCTACGACAAGTCGGGCAATACCTTCCCCGGGGGTCTTCCACCCCAGCCATTCATTTACATTCAGGACCCCGATGGGGCACAAATTTCCTGGTCACAGACACAGCAGAGCAGTATCCAAACCCTCACAGATACCTTGGACACCACACCACTGACATATGATGGCTCGGGCGGTCCAGCAGTTCTGAAATGGACGTGGCAGGATGCCAGCAACCATACTCAGGTTATCCAAATCAACAGCACCCAGAAAACGCAGAAGACCGCTTTCGGATGTGCCAACACATACGAGGTCGCATCAACTACGCTTTACGCGCCGACCTCTATCCAGACTCCGATGGGGACGTACTACCTATCCTATGAACAAACCCCAAACAATCCATCCAGCATTACCGGTCGAATCGCGAGCATCACATACCCGACCGGCGGGAAAGTCTCCTATACCTATGCGGGCGGCAACAACGGAGTGTTGTGCGGAGTAGGTTCAGTGCCAATCTTGACTCGAAAAATCTACGATCCAACCAGCAATACTACGAGCACATGGACATACTCCAGCACGGCCGGTGACAGCTGGGGAAACACGGCGATCACAGTCACTGATCCGGCGAACAATCAGATTCAGTACACGATGAACGCTGGATTCCAAACAAAGAAACAGGTTTATCAAGGCTCCATCGCGCCTGCGAATCTTCTGCAAACGGTGATCACGTGCTACAACGGAACCAACACCAGCCAGAGCGGATGCAGTGGGGTCGGTAGAAGTGCAACCTCTCAACCGCCAGTCACTCAAATTGATGAGTACACATATCTCGGGAGTTCGACGTCACCCTCTCTTGTCGAAACCATCTACGACTGCAAAACGCAGACACCCTGCTACGGTAACGTGGTCTCCGTCGCTCGCTATAATTTTGGAGCCACGTTCCCAGCGTCAGGCTCCCCAGTCACTACCACTACGACCACCTACAATATTCCCAGCGGTGGCGTCTACCCCTGCGGAACACTTTCGAATCCCTACATCTTCGACCGTCCGTGCTCGGTCACAACAACAGGCTCAAACGGCAGGATGATCAGCCAAACGAAATATACGTACAACGGGACCGGACACGTCCTCACGACGTCGCAGTGGGTCAGCGGAACTGGTGCCAGCGCCAAATACGTCGCCACCTCGACCAGCTACAACTCGAATGGAACAGTCAACGTCGCGACGAATTCAACTGGCGCTACCTTCACCTACAGCTATGACGGCAGTTGCAACAGCCTGATGCCCACAGGGGTCACCACTTCTGCGAACAACGTCACCCTCTCCCGGACAATGTCATGGGACTGTAACGGCGCCGTCCAAACGGGCCTGACTGACGAAAACGGGAGCGTTACACACACGAATTTTTTCAACGGCAGTACAGCGGACCCCTTCTATCGTCCGATGTCAGATGTCGATGCCATCACCCCTCCAAACACGACGAACTACAGCTACTCCGCAACAACATTTGAAGGCGCGATGAATTTCAATGGCACCACGTCCACAACGGACAACTTGGCCGTAGCAGATGGTTTGGGCCGCCCCATCTTTGCGCAGACGCGGCAGGCGCAGGGTTCCTCCACCTTCGATACGACACAGACCAACTACGGCTGGACAACGACAACATCGACCATTGCTGGCGGTCCGTTCACGACCAAATCCCTCACGTACTCTGGAACCGTTGGGCAGCAGGCACCGTCTGGCACGCCTGTCACGACCACCCAGTATGACGCATTGAATCGGCCCATTTCGGTCACGGACGCTGGTGGCGGAATCACCACGCATACTTACGTCAACAACGACGATCTGATCGCGATTGGCCCCAAACCGAATAACGAGAACCTTAAACAAAGGCAGCTCGAATACGACGGACTCGGTCGTTTGACGTCAGTCTGCGAGGTGACAAGCAGCGCCAATGGGGGAGCACCATGCGTGCAAAACGCGCCGGCCACCGGATACAAGACGTCATACGCTTACAGCACACCCGCTGCTGGCGGCAGCCAAATGGTCGTAACGCAGGGAGCCCAGACCAGGACCTACGTATACGACGGATTGGGGCGCCTAACCTCCGAGACCAACCCTGAATCTGGAACAAAGAACTACATCTACGACACGGCTACTTCCACGTGTGGGAGCGGCGTCGCTTTAGGCTCTCCAGTTGAGACCATCGACAACGCCGGGGTGCATACATGCTTCGGAATAGACGCTCTGGGTAGAGTGTTCATGCAATTTGCTAAGACGAGTGGAGGACCGACGGGAACTTGCCGCTACTACATATTTGGAGACCAGTCCTACACGCCGCCTTCGGGAGTAACAATAACCAACGGCAAAGCTCGTGTAGTCGAGGCATATACCACCGCTCCGTCTGGTTCAAACGCCTGCAACTCGGTCGGACCGACGACCGACGAGTGGTTCAGCTACGATGCCAACGGGCAAATGACGGACATGTGGGAGTACACCCCTCTTACCGGGGCGTATTACCACACGGCGGCTTCCTATTATCCGAACGGGGTGCCCAAAACGCTCAGCGGTCTGCCGGGCTATGCAACCCTAACCTACGGAGTGGATGGCGAGGGGCGCTGGAACACAGCCACACTAGGAACCATCGCCATCGTGTCCGCAGTAACGTATGGTCCGACAGGTCCTACGGAGATCGATATCGGGGCGGGAACCGATAAAGACAAGTATTGGTATGACGCGATGGGGCGCGTGCAACAGTACCAATTCTTCGTCGGATCACAGAACAACTTGGGTATCTTGAACTGGAACCCGAACGGAACCTTGCAGTCCTTGGCAATTACCGATGGCTTCAACTCCGCCGATACCCAGACCTGCACTTTCGGATATGACGATCTTTCCCGTCTCACCAGCGACAACTGCGGGTCCGTCTGGTCGCAGACATACTCATACGATCAGTACGGCAATCTGACGAAAAGCGGCAGCGCCTCCTTCGCCTGCGCTGGTTGTTACAATCCCGTAAATAATCAGTTTCAGACTATAGGCGCTACCTACGATGCTAACGGGAACCTGACCTATGATGGAGCCGCAAACCACTACACATGGGATGGGTACGGCAAATTGGCATCCGTCACCTACGACGCCTTCGGTCGGCCAACCACAAACTTGTATACACCTCTTGGCAAAGTGGGGGTCTTTCAGAATTCGACAACGCTCTGGAACGCCTATGTACCTTTGCCGGGTGGGGGAGCCATGTCCTTGGGTTGCTGCTCATCCACTAACATATGGTATCTTCACCGGGACTGGTTAGGAACGTCTCGCGTGATTTCAGGCGTTCCAGCGTCCGGTAATGGTAGTGTGTACAACGACCGCTCTTTCTCGCCATTCGGAGATGTGTATCTGAATAGCGGATACAACGACGCATTGTTCTTCGCCGGCATGAATTCGGACATATACGCGATGTCCGGCACGTCCGCACCTCTATACGATACCCCGAATCGCGAGTTAGCAAAAAACGCCGGCCGCTGGCTCTCTCCCGATCCCGCTGGCTTAGCAGCGGCGAACCCGTCTAACCCCCAGTCCTGGAATCGGTATGCATATGCGCTCAACAACCCCTTACTGTTTAGAGACCCTCTAGGATTGTGGTGCGCGTACCTAAGCGACAGTGGCGACAGGGTCGAATCAATGGACGACAACTCAAACGATAACGAGTGCGGATCCAATGGCGGCTATTGGATAGAGGGATCGTATGGCGGCGGTTCTTGGCTGAACATCAATTTAAACACGGGAAGAGTCATGGGCCTAGGATATGACTCAAACGGGAATTCTGAAATCAGTGTTGCCGGTGCGATGGGTAGCAACAATTGGGGGGCCTGGACGCAAACCTTCAATGCACCAGGCCTCCAAAACCCCGCCGCAAACAACGGGCCTTCCTGGTGGGGAACATTCTTCAGTACCCTCGGGAACGGTCTCCTTCACGGCGTAAGGCAGCCCGGACAGAGCTTTACAGAGTGCGTGAATCAGAATGTTTCCGACACAACATTCGGCACCGTAGACCCTCAAAAGCTGTTTAATCAAGGGTTGAACATTGCCGAGGAAACGGCGGCTTTGCTCACAGCCACGAATCTCAAGACCGCTGTCGGTCCATCGGTCCCACTTGGACCTTATGTTGCCGGGCAGCTTGCACGGATGGCGGGCCTAGGATCGACTGGCACCGCTGTTGCGATAAGGGCTGCGGCCGCTACGGGTACGACGTTAGCCGTTGCAGGCGCAGCAACTGCGGGCGCGGCGATTGGATCGGCGATCAACTGCAGGTAGGCGAATGAAAATCGCTCAATTGCAACCGGGGCCTGCATGGAACGAGGCGGAGCGTAGAAGCATTCCGATTGGGATTATCGGTTTCTTCCTAATCGGATTGGTTGCGAAGTTCGGCGATCTCGCTGACCCGTTCCCCCTCGGGCTTTCCGGGGCTGTTGGTTTCTTCCTCGCGGCGCTCGCACTTACGGTGGGTTTTTATCACCGGAAAGCCTTTGCTGCCCAATTCGTTGCTGGCGGTCTGTTCGTTCTGCCGTTCGCATTAACTGCACTGTGCGTAAGGCTTGCGCATCTCACGAGAGGACTGAGCATTGTTGTTCTTGCGAGCGGGTTAGCGGCGTACTTTGCATTGCATCGCTGGCACAGAGCTCTGTCCAAGATCGAGACTGATGCCTACGTTCGTCAGCTCGCGGATGACGAGAGCCTAATGCCGAAAGCTGGGTGGCAGGTTGCCCTTTATGGCATCTTCGTGATCTTGGGTGCGGTCGTTTTGCTGTTGCTTCTGAGAGCAAGGTGAACCCATTCAACAAACCAGGTCGGGGAGAATCAGAGACTGGCTGCTTTATGTGGCAATCGCTGTCCTGATCGTGATCTCGGCTTGGATGTTTGCTGTGCACCAAGCCAGGACGGGCGGCTCCCCAAATCTGCCGCTGAAATGGTTAGGGTTTGCTGGCATAACCGCAATCGTGTTTGGAAATGCGATTCGATCATGCCGGCGGCAGGGGCTGTGGCGGAGGCGGATTCGGCTATGGTGGCGCTGGCGGCCATGCAGGATCAGTACACGGTGAAATACTTGGTTTGGTGGAGTACGACAGCAGGTTGGGTGGCGCTCACGGTGGTCTTGCGGGTGCAGGAGCCGGAAATTTCACCGGGGGTGTCGAGTCGATGCGCACATGGAACGATTGGCAAGCGCATACTACGCCTATCGGTCTGGGGGGAGTTGAGATTCCAGGTGCCACGAATGCTTTTGGAACGCAGATCAATACACAAAGTCGAGACATCGGGGGACTTGCTCAATATGAGAACGGCAATCTTAGCTTAGGTTTTTATGCAGGCACTACGATGGGTTCTGGGCGCGCTTTTGGCGGCGGAGCGTACATAACCCTTAGCTGGAGCGGTTGCCATGAATGAGAACTGGGTGATGCTCGTTCTTGGCGTCCTGCTGGTGGTTTTCGGATTAGCTATGACTGCGGTCAGTGGGCCGATGCCTGGAGCCAAGCCGCTTTATCCACCAGCACTCCGGTTCCGATTGATCCTGATCTGCTTCGGCGTGTTCATGTCCGTTCTTGGAGCAGTCCGATTGTTCCACAAGTAAGAAGTTCAACGGGAGGGGTTCAAATCGTCGGGTGTTATGCCGCAAACAACGGGTATCCCATCGGACCTGACCCCAACGCCGTTCTCAACTCAATGAAGCAGTACGTCAAAGCCCAGACCTCAAACTGCTACAACGGTTTCCATCAGACGACCACCGGAAAGATCGTACAAGCGTTCAGTGCGCTTGCGCTATTCCCGGTCGCGAGCAACTACCAGAGCAACCAGCTAGCAACCGGTGCTGAGGTTGTCGGTAAGGTTTCCGTGGTCCTAGGGTCCAACAGCGCAGGGGGAGTGTTTGCGCCGCTACTCGAAAGCTTCACGTCGAATGTGACGACGCCGTTAGTCGCGCTGGGCACCGCCGCTGACGGCGGAGCGTATTTGCTCTGCAGTGCGGGTGCGGCAACGAGCATTGTCCCGTAGGAAGGAGTGCTTTCGAAAAAATGGCACTTGGGATCATCCTAATCACGAAGTTTGAAGACTGGCCGCTTTGGTTGCAAGTGGTTGTGGGTGTACCACACGCGATCCTCGCAATGTCCCTTGCTTGGGTTTGGACGCCGACACGGAAGCGAGGCTTGCAAGTGTTCGTCGGTTTGTTCGCGTACCTGTGCGTGTTCTATCTGGTTTTCGTGCGTAAATGAGTCCTGCAAAACGCTCGCCTGTCTCTTGGGTGATGGTGGCGATGCTGCTTGCTTTGAACGTTTGGTACGACTACCACCATCCACTCGGCATCATGTTTGATGTCGTCTTGGCGGTCGGTCTGCTCGTCTGGTATCTCAGCAAATCGAAGCCCGTGTAATGGCTCAGGCCGCCAGGAGAGGGTTTTTCCTTAGCCGCCGATCCACGCCGTGGTGGTGACCCGGCAGTGTGGCGGTTTCGCCACGGCCAGGGGTGCCGTTGGTGGTGTTCGGTATTCGGGTGTTCGAGGTGGCGGGTTACTGTGGGGTATCGGGGGAAGCGAAAAGCGCGCTGCCTTCGGCATCGGGTGTAGGGGTGACACTTCACCCCTGAAAGGGTGCTGCGCGGTAACCTGCGGTTACCGTGCGCGAACCTGTTGAAGGCAAAGCGGCTAAGGGGAAAATCCTGCCGATGAGGTTGCTGTCGAGCAACCGGAGGTTAGCGCAGGTGAACTTGT
>DATKAP010000073.1:0-76767 GCA_035577905.1 Binatia bacterium | reverse complement strand
GAGGTATAGCTTGCGCTCATCCGTATAGACAAGGTACTTACCGTCGGGCGAAATCGCTGCATCCCAGATTGGCTTCTCGCTTGATGCATCCGTCAAAATTCGTTGCCTGATCGTGGGCCGGGTGGATGAGGAGCGTTCGACCCGGGGTCAATCCCGCTATTTGTGGAACGTCCGGAACGTGCGTGACGTATGACGCTTTCGGAAGGATCGCTGAGACCAATGCGGCGGGAACCTACCAGCAAATCCTCTACGGACCAGTTGGCCGAATCGGGGAGATGAAAGGTCAGACTACTACCTCCGTATATCTTCCGCAGCCCGGAGCCGGGACACTGTACGCTTGGGGCACCAACGCCACAAACAAATGGTTCATGCATCCGAACTGGCTTGGCACCAAGACGCTCGGCACTACGCTTGCCGCGCGCGGACAGGCTTTCGATACTGCCTATGCTCCGTATGGCGAAAAGTACAATAGCTTTGGTTCGTCAGGAGGTGGAGCACAAGACTTCACAGGTGATTTAGTCGATATCACCAATGGTCTCTTCGACACTCCGAACAGAGAGTTGATGCAAAACTCCGGACGTTGGCTCTCGCCAGATCCAGCACATGCGAGCTGGAATGCTTACTCGTATCCGACAAACCCGAACAGCATGACGGATCCGAGCGGGCTAGCGGCAAAGATGCAATTCGACAATCCGAACTCGAACTTGAAGGGGGAGCAGACTTGTGCGGTGACTTCAGACGGCATGGCTATTTCGTGCGAGAATGCTTTGAATCTGCTCCTGGATCCGTCGCTTATCCAAATTGTGTGGCCGGACGGCTCTACTTCATCTGTCGGGGGATATCATAAGCAGTGGATTCCAGGCTATACCGTGACGTACGGGACTGCGGATTGCAGCCAGGGTGACCTATGCCCAGGTGTGACGATTCAGGAGGTTCGGGGACATTACGACATATCGCTAGTCGGTCCTGGAAACGAGACAGCGGACACCTATCCCGGCCTCGCTGCATTCTACGATAGCGCGGCCTGCTCAACCTGTGGACGAACGCTTCGAAGCGCCGCCGGCACGATGAACGACTGGCGCACCTACGCAGGTTGGTATGGCGCAAGTCTTCTCGTCGGGGGTGGCGGCGCAATCATCGCAAATGTTGGTACGATGCATGTCGCTGTTGGGGCACTGGAGGGTAATCTGCATTTCGCCTTTGAGTCAGGAGGTACCTGGATGCATGGTCTATTGGTGCCTGCGACAGACGAGGTTGTTGCTACGGAGGGACTCGCAGAGAGCTTTGCAGAAGGTGCTACACAGATTCCAGTACCGGTGCTCTATCCTGAGGCAGTCCTACCCGAGGCGGGGACGAGCATGACCAACTGTTTTACCGGAATGTGTAGCGCCATTGCGCGTGGTTGGGGGCTGAGTTTTTGATGCCTCCAAGCATGCAGAGTACGGTGGCGTTCACTCTAACGCAGTCTGATCGACGAGAAGAGCCGCCATCAAACGCCCTGACGAGGCTCCTCGACGAACTTCGTTTGGCGATCCAAGATAGAGGCTTTGGGACAACCAAAATCGATATATCATCGCTCGGGTACGGCGGATTTGGTATTCCTCTTTCGACTGGACGAATCGGGGTTAGCCTCTGGCCAGATCGCCAAAGCAATTCCAGCTGGCAGATCTGGATTCTCTACAACCGTTCGAGGCTGCAGCGGCTGTTTCGAATCCCAACTCCAGCGGACGTGAGTGAGAAGCTGCAACATATTCGGCAGACTGTAGCCGAATTTTTGGTTTTGAAAGAAGCGCACCAAGTCCAATGGATTTCAGTCAAAGAAGCTCACGAGAGGCTGCCTCGGTGACTTGGCGAGTGGCCCGCAATTGTTAACTCGGATAAGGTGCTTGCGCAGACTGATGTGGCTACAGACCACGCCGATGACAGTTACGCCTCTTCTCTCCTGCTTTTTGTTTGCCGCTTTCATGGTGTTTCCGATTCCAATAAAAAGCGACGATAGCTTTCGAAGCTGCATAGCCGAGGGTACAACGATCTACGCTCCGGGGGACGGCCGCGTAAACGGTCCGAAATTTCAGAGTGAGCTTGTCTTTGTGGAACCGCCACCAAAGGTCAGCTCTCGTGTCGTGTTTGAGGTGCTTGTGAATTCAACAGGTAGAATTTGCGATATCCATATCATTAAGGCCCCGGACCGGGAGACTGCATTTAGGGTTGGACACTACATTGGGGACCACTTCCGATTTACTCCAGCAAGCCTGAAAGGAAAACCCGTGGCAGCTCGGCTCAAACTTGCTCTCGACGAACATGGAAGAGTGAGCACGGAAAAGTAGCGCGACTTCTAATTCGGAAACCGTCCGGCCTGATATAACACATGTGCGTCACTCTCGTACAGAAATGCTTAATCCGGTATTCCTACCAATTCAGCCAAACCAGACCAATGCCTCGGATGTGGCTGTCTTCCCCTGCGGATATGGGACGCATAAAGGATTGAGACGCCTAGCGCGGACGCGATCTGCGAGAGCGAGCAAGTGATTAGCCTAGGCAGAATTTGATTCGTGTAGAAGTCCTCAGTGAGCCAATCTGGTTGACTAGCCGGATCCCAGTTCCAACGGGCCGTCGTCTGGCGGCGTTGTGTCTCTGCGAGCCGTGTTTTGGATTCGGCGGAACGGGAGGCGATCCGCCCTTGTTTGGCAATTTCGACCATCTTATTTCGTGAGACCTCGACTGCGCAGGTCGCGCAATGCATGCTCCCAGCTGCAACTTCCTTCCCACATCCCAGGCAAACGTTCGGCGGTCTATGCGCGGGAAGTGGGGCTTGGACACTTGCGCCCTTCGCTTCCGGCGCTGAAGCGCAACCGGCTCCCATCGGGTGAGAATCGAATCCAATATGGACTGCCACTGGCGGTCGCAAGCTTGCGAATTTCAGTGCCGTCGGTTTTTGCAAAGTACAAGTCATTTCCATGGGCATAAACAATATGGGCTCCATCCGGGGCCCAGCACGCATCATGGCCGAGAATGTCACCAATCCGGTGCGGTGATCCTGCCGGGACGGGCACTACCCAGAGTTCGAGATCTCCGGGATATTCTAATGAAGGTTTGCCCACGAGGAGCTGCGTCTGATTAGGCGAAATGCAAAAAAGCGCAGCGTTTGGAAATGCCGTGGCTACTGGTACTATTCCTCCGCCTTCAGTGGATACTTGCACAAGCGCCGTCCTACCAAACTCAGACTCATTGAAATAGAGGCGCGGGCCATCAGTTACCAAGTTGCCCTTCATTACACCGTCGCCTGTAATCGGAACCCACTCTTTGACCTTCGGTAGGCGAAGAGGCCGGATGAACCAGGTACCCAGGGACGCCATAATGAGCGTCCCAACAATAATGGTGACGGCCAAAGGCAATCGGGATCGCGGTGCTGGCTTAGCGGATTGAGTCACGGCACCCTCTCCACTCGAGTCCCGCTTGAGACGCATCAGGTCTGTGCGTATCTCGGAAGCGCTCTGGTAGCGCAGGTCGCGATCCTTCTCCAGCGCTTTGTCGATGATCTCCACCAACTTGTCCGGAATTTCGGAATTTATGCCCTGTGGCGAAATGGGCGTTCTGTTCAAGATGGCTTCAAAGATCACGGCAAAGGTGGAACCAGAGAACGTCGCCCGGCGCGTCGCCATTTCGTACAAAACAGCTCCGAAGGAAAACAGGTCGCTGCGGGCATCAAGTTCTTTGCCTCGCGCCTGCTCCGGAGACATATAGGCGATTGTGCCGATTGCTGCACCTGGACTGGTAAGGTGCTCCTCCAGCGTCACCGTCGATTCTGCCGCTACCACATTGCTCAGCACAGGTTTGACCTTCGCCAGCCCAAAATCCAGAATCTTCGCCTGTCCTCTGCTCGTGACAAAAATGTTCGCAGGCTTGATGTCCCGGTGGACAATCCCTTTCGAATGGGCGGCGTCTAAGGCGTTGGCGATCTGGATTCCGAGGTCGAGCACCATTTCGATGGCCAACAGCTTACCCGCTATGAGGTGTTTGAGCGTCTGCCCCTCCAGCAGTTCCATAGCAATGAAAGTCCACCCTTCGGACTCGCCAATCTCGTAAATCGTGCAAATGTTGGGATGATTTAACGCGGACGCAGCTTTGGCTTCCTGCCGGAAACGACTGAGTGCTTGTTTGTCGTTAGCGAGCTCGTCGGGAGGGAGTTTGAGAGCGACCAACCGACCCAGCTTGACATCTTCGGCCTTGTAAACCACTCCCATCCCACCGCCACCAATAATTTCCAGCACGCGATAATGCGAAATTCGGTTCCCGATCAGGTTGCCACCCGGTGGTTCCGGAGAAGAGGCAACGGTTTGCTCAATCCCCCATTGCACGGGAGTCTTCCAGCGGTAGCCACGCCGGGCGAGAGTTTCAATGAATTTGGGATTATCTGCCGCGTCACCCAAAACCTGCCGAAGCCGGTTCACCGCTGCATTAATACTGTGCTCGAACTCTACGATGGTATCGTTTGGCCAAAGACGCTTGCGCAGGTCCTCCCTCAGCACAAGTTCGCCGGGGCTTTCCAAAAGGGCAGTCAGAATTCGCAGCGGCTGTTCCGACAAGCGGACGGTCTTTCCTTCAGGACTCCGGAGCTCGGCGCTGCGAACGTTGAGCTCAAATCCTTCAAACCGCACAATGCCTTCGGACTGCTTAATCCCCAAGCCAAGAACCTCTGAGTGCGTGGAATTTTAGCATTAAAAACCGACCTTTCCAGGGTTCGTTCCGTCGAACTTAGTCAGTTTTAAGTTACTGAAAAGGCAGTCAGATAAGTCTTGATGATGCGAATGTGAGCTTTCGGTGACTTGCTTTGCATTGAGGAAATACCGCCCTTGGCAGAGAGTCTCGGTTGCATTCCGAAGACGAATCGCCTGGAAGGCAACAGGAATTCGATCTTTGGGACCAAAGGAGAATATTATGAAACACAAAGTATTTGCGGCTTTCGTCGCGTTAGCACTATGTGCGCTGCAATCTCATGCGCAAATCATGAGCGCTGCGACGAGGGATAAACCTAACTTCTATTTCGACGCGAAGACACACGTAATTCCGCTGACTGAAGCTGGAGCAACCAGTATTTCATTCACGACAACCCAAGCCAATCAGCGGGTCGCAGTTTCCTTCAGCGCAGAATGCTCGGTAGGGGGAGTTCATGCTACGACCTATCTCGATCTCGATATCTTGGTGGACGGGGTCGCGGCACCTCCCTCCGATAGTGACAACGCGTTCTGCGCAGCTCACGCTGATCCGACCGCCATTCGTGCGAACTGGGTCAGCGCGATAACAGTCGTTGTGACCACTGTGCCTACTCCAGGACAGCACGTGGTTCAGGTCAGGGGGACCCTGCGTAACATGGTCGACGGCGACTCATGGAGCGTTGATGACTCCGCAACCCTTGTAAGCAAGTGAAACTTGACGCTGCCAGTCAACTACGGGCGATACTCTGTTGATCGAGTGCTCTGGGTGTCGCCCATGAATAGTGAAGCTGCCCAGGACATGCACGACGACGACGCTAAGCACCCCCACGCAAGTCCCCGTGTGTCGTCCCCAACCTCCTTCACGTTTGTCGAGCATGCCCTCGCTCTCGCACCCACACAGGCGCACGCACGCACGAGCCCCTTCACGCAGGTGGGCGGGCCCCAGTCAGAGTCAAGATCGGTTGAATATGGGGTCTGGAGCAGGAGGAGGGAGCATTTTGCCGTCTCTATATACCACCCCCTTCGGGGTTTGACGGGGTGGTATAAGGAGACGGCAAAATGCTCCCTCCCCTTCCCCGCCACATCTTGATTCTGCATTACTTTGGATTCAGGACTCCCCCCCCGACGACAACGCACAACTTCAATCCTTGAGTGATTTCGGGGTAAACGTTTGCAAGCGATTTATTCGTTCGTCAAACGAATGGTCTGTGTCGCGAACGGATGTATTATGGTTGTTTCAATCGCTTCCGAGGCAGAACTCTGGGTTCCGGTTGGACTCCGGTCCTCTTGTACTTAGGGTTGTACAAGTCTCATATCCATTTTCCCATGGAGGAATGGGAGAAACAATTATGGAATCCCGACCCGATCTTCCAATTCAGCTGTCGTTCCAATTGGATCTTATGGAAAAGCAAATTAGCAGAATCTCAGCATTAGGGAAATTTCTTCCATTCCAAGAACAGCAAGAAGAACTGAGCCTCATCGTTCAGAACTTGGAGAAAGAGATAGCCTACTTGAAGTTTCATCCTGAGCTCTTCCTAGAGTCTTAATCCGATTCTGCATCGTCTGGTTTCCCGGACCCACAACTCCGGCCATCAAACCGACGAAGCTGGAAATGAGGTGTATCTCCAGAATCGTCGGTTCTTCGCAGGTGCAACGGGTACGTTCGAGAAACACTCAACTGCTGGCAAGCCACTTAACGCTATGGCGTCTGTCGTCTTCAGTGTTTTCCAATACCCATGCTGTTGTTCCCAACACCCCCCGTGCTCTTAGATTCACCCACTATCCTTTTGCATCCGCAGTCTGCGTTCTTTCCAGGTGGATCATCTCCACAACGGGACAAGCATGTTCCTATGCAAATTAGGTACAAAGGTGGATCTTCGAGTAGCGGAGCGCATGCAATGGCACACAATGGCCCACATTTTACACTCATTGCGACCTCCTGATAGATGTCGTTCGACCGTTCTTTGAATCTGTTATCGCACTCCCGATTTGTCGACCGCGCTGTCGACAGCTTCTTTCTTCAACTCATATACCTTTTTCATAACGTCTTCGATGGAAAGTCCTTGCACATCGAAAGGGGCTTTTAGGCTGACTTGGACCGTCTGTGTATCGTTACTAGTCACCCCGTTAACGTTCCAAAAGCTTTCAATGGTGTCCGTTCGTTCTTGCCCAGAAATCGGACCTTTCTTGCCGAATTGAACTCCTACAGCATTCGTTATGTGATAGGGCTGATCAGAGGTTGGGTCTGCCGACGCGGTGAAATACTTCACGGATATAGTATTCATCACCACATATGCTTGTCCGTAATCGGATCTTTTCAGAAACGACGACGTAACAGCCTTGATCCCATTACCGCCCGTTATCTGATGAACCAGAGTGACTTCTGTACTGTCTGTCGTTTTGGTGGTCTTATAGTCAAGCGCCTTAAAGTCTAGTGGCGGAGTTGGGCCGACGTCGGGTGTCATTGATTGGCCAACGGCGGAGCCCTTCGTGAACCCCATTGAAGCTAGCACCAAGCTAGCTATTCCAGCTTGTTGTAGAAACCCTCGTCTGTCGCTCCCGACGGTATCTCGATCGGGAACAGGGTCGCTTGTTTGTTCATGTGTATTACTCTGCATATTTAACCTCCAGTAATTGCCATCTTTGAGGACAAAAAGAGGTATACCGCAGATTTTTGCGACAATCTGGGAACCAGCCTTTTCAGGCTCAAAGTGGTTCCTTCCGTACGCGGCTTTCGACTTGCAACTCAAAGTCAAAGCTCGCTATCCAAACGTGCAACGCAAAAGCACGCTGAGCCCTTCTTCCTCACTGGTCACCACGAAACTCGAATCGGTTGCTCCATCACGGCCGCGTGCGGGCAAAAATGCTACCTCCGTTCGTTCTTAATGTCGAAAACTTCTCTCGTTTGTTACAAAGTACGAACGAACCCAATAGCTTCGCCTGCGGATGTTAGTTCTTTAAGGTGAAAACATTATTCAACTTGTTACAAAATCCGAATACGCTCCACGGCACAATTGGTCAACTGCTCGCGGCGTGACGTAGGTTGCGTATTTGCGCCATCATAGGAATTGAAAGGTCGCAGTAGACTCGGCTAGGATGTGATTCTGATGAAGTGCTTGCTCTTGCATTTACTCACAGCTCTTCTCGCGCTGCTGATTCTTTCACTGGGGCGTGGTGCACTTGCGCAACAGACCGGAGCGGGTCCACAGCCACTTTTCGGACAGATAACAGGGCAAGTGTTCTGCCAAGATAGCGGACTGCCCGCTCGATTTGCCACTGTACAGCTGCTGCCGGAAAAATCCCAGCAGAGTCCGCAGGTCGACCCGGCGAAGATTAGAAATAATCCTGACTTCGCCAAGGAGTTGGCGAAGGCGATGGCGGCAGCGATGAAGGGCTCGAGCCTGTCGACGGTCACAGGAATTGATGGAAACTTTTCGCTTGATAAAGTGCCACCAGGTATCTACTACCTGATTCCGCAACTGCCGGGCTATCGCTCGCCTCTAAGTGGACTTTCGCAGACGGAGCGCATGAAAGCAGATGCTGACACAGTGACTTCCGTCGAGAGCATATCTGAAAAGATTGTGGTGGCGGGTGGCACTTCAACAAGCGTCAAATTAGTACTGGAGCGTGGCGCGACGCTAGGCGGGAAGGTAATCTACGACGACGGGAGTCCGGCACCGGGTGTCATGCCGACGCTGCTGATGCTGCAGAAAGATGGGAAGTGGAAGGAGCTATGGCCTCTCTCGATGCTTCCGGCCATCACAGACGACCGCGGAGAGTTTCGATTCTACGGGCTCCCTCCTGGCAAGTTCGCAGTGAAAGCGACGCTGCCTGTGTCTCAGCCAATGACGGGTCTGGGTGCCACGTCGGTGGCGCTCCATATGAATCCGGGCGATGCGTTGGTGGTCTATCAGGGTGGAGCCCTGAGGGAGAAGGAAATCAAGCCTATCGAACTCGGCGATGGCGAGCACCGGGACGGCATCGAGGTCATTTTCCCGGTGAACGGGCTGCACAGCATATCTGGCAGCGTAGTGGCAAAGTTCGACAAACATGCAGTGAACTCGGGGATTGTTGAACTCGAAGATCCCGAGATTAAGACGGCGATTCGAACAGCCATCATCGGCGAGGATGGAACATTCAAGCTCAGCTATGTACCGGAAGGCCGTTACGTGTTGAAGGCGACCGCGGCGGACACAGAACCAAAAAGCGGTGAGGCTCCGGCGGCCAGCGATTTTGGACGCATGCTCAACAGCAAGACCATCCGAAGTTACAGCCCGGCGGAGATGCCTCTACTGATAACCGAAGATGTGAACGGAATCACTCTTCAGGTGCCAGATCAAAAGTAGCGATCTCCCATTGCGCCACTTCCGCCTCAACCATCCGCACCTTCCAAGCAGATATAACAACCTTCTCTCACGTGTAATCGTTCCATAGGCATGCGGCATCGGAACGCATTGTCAGTACCTGCGAGTATGAGCGAAGCACATCAGGGTCGGATATCTGGAACGATTCGCTGGCTTCGGGACGCGAAATCGACTCCCCCGCATCCGGCTGGAACCTTCGGACCACAGAGTGAGCATTGGAGCGTCGTCCAAGACCGAATCAGTCCCAAACCTAGACAGACGTGCGTCCTGGACTCAACTCCTTAAAGGCCAACGACGGTTCATCCGATGACTCCTACCAGTTCACCTAACGTACGCCAATGCCTCGCGTGCGGTCGTCTTTTCCCTCTTCGGATGTCAGACGCGTAGGGAATTGAGACGCTGATAGCCGATGCGATCTGTGAGAGTGTCGCTTTGGCGAGGAGCGGCTGAACCCTTCCCAGATATACCTCCTCAGTGAGCCAGGATGGCAGTTTCGACGGCGACCATTGGCTTCTCGCTAGATCATTTGATCTCTTCGTCTCCCTTCGACGTGCTTCAGCTTGTGGAGTATGGGAAATCACGCGGCCTAGTCTGGCTCCCTCGATCAGCGACAGGGTGGAATTCTTCAACGAGCAATCGGGACAGTATGTGGAATGGCGTCGAATTGCGTTGCCACAACCTGCACAAATCTTCTGCGGTGAGGGTACGCGAACGATTGGCGATTGGGCAGGAGCGCCTTTCACTGCCCGCTTATTGTTTTGAGTTAACCTCGTTGTAAAGGGTTTGTCCGGTCTGCGTATGGTAGCCCAGAACGCGCGAGCTACCCATTCTGCGACAGGAGCAACCTGCCGATACCACATCGATGCTGTGTCCGACAGTCGTGCGGCGAACTCCGGGACAAGGCGACAGTTTCCGTCCCTCTGCTCTGCGAACCAGTCTCGGTTCAGATATCCCCGTGTGATCAAGTCCAGGAGGTAAGCATCCACATGCGGGCGGACGGGCTCCATCAGGTCGCAAGCCAAACTGTCCCGAGCGGAGGTGTCTGTATGGAGCACACCCAGACCCGGATCGAGGCCGAGCGTAGCAGCTGCGAGACGCGCCCCCGCCTCGGCGAGGGAATACAAAAAATTCAAACAGGCATTCGGAGGATTGCAGGCAAGCCGTGGCGATCCTGTGATCGGAGATACCCGTGCTCCGAAGCTCTTCCAGTGAGCAGGAACGCGAGACAATTGGTTCTTTGGAAAATTGATCGGAAGCGTGCTCCACGATTGCCAGTAACAGCGGGCTGCTCGCGATTCGATCAGGCGAATGCCGTTGATGCTGTCAGAACTTGGCAATTCAGCCCTGAATACAGCGATGTTATTCGCTGTCGCTGTGTCTAAGAGTTTGTGACGCGCCATATCCTCCTGAGCTGAGAGTTTCCGGCTGATCAGCTCTCGGGAAATGTGCAACGCTGCGCCGGACGAGTGCGCAAGCGCCTGAGCACGCCGGAGCTTCGCTTCGGAAGGTCTAACCGGGCCAGTTGTGGCCAGCACGGTTCCGTCTCGTTCGAGCATCGCGAAACTGGCATCCTGATCTGCGAGCCATCGGAGGGCGGCAAGAGAAATGAAACCATCTGCCCCAACGATCACGAGTCGTTTCAGACCGTGACCTACACGCGCAAGCCTGATTCTTCGACGCTCAGGGCCAATACCATCCTCGATTTCAAGGTGGCCACACTGCATTCGCACTTTGATTCCGTAGCCAAAAAGCGCGAGAACGCCACTTCTGCCAATCGGGGATTTGCGGGAAAAGTCGGGTTGCGGTAGGGTGCGTGAAGCTGCCATCGGAGTCATACCTCCATGGTGGTTAGGGCTTGTCGCCTGCTTCCAACAGTCGGCAAGTCCGCATTTGTCAGCCAGCTATCGAAGTTCGTTTCGTTTAGCCAGCTCTGTATCTATTGTACTTTTCCCACGTTCGCTATGGTAAATGAATCGATCCATGATCTTGAACGGAAGCTCTGATCGTTTGAAGCCTTTTCCTTGACAAAAACGGATTGCTTCCTCCAAGTAGTCCCATTGTGGGGCTATGTATCCCTTCAACATCGGATCGGCATCCGAGTCTAGAAGCTCTTTACGCAATCTTTTTTCGACTCTTCTCAGGATGAGGGGCTTCGTTTTGCGAATCAAAGACGACAGCAGGTCGAAGACCTTGGCAGGATATCTTGGATCGGAATCGTCTTTGATAAGAGCCTCGCAAGTGCGCCGAGAATGAAACCATCCCCACTCGGGAAGGCCTGCCATAGCTCTCGCGAAATTGAGCAAGCTCTTGCTACGTCGTCGATTCGTGGCAAACTTGACCACTTCATTTCTGGCGAACCATGCTTCTTGCGCATTCAATGCCTCTCGAAGTCTGTTCTTCTCTTGTTGTGCGTTTTGGACAGCAACCCAGAGCTTCGGCGTTAACGTTCTCAGTTCCTGAACGCTCAACGCGTCGGCCAGAATGCAAAGCACAAAGAAAAATTCAAATCGGTCAAGAACACCATCAAACTGTGAAATCGCCTGCTGGAAAGCCGTCGTAGCCTGTTGAGCCTTGGGGTTTGCTTCATGGTAGGCTATCCAACACTGCTGTTCCCGCTCTTCGGCATCCTTGAGCTTGCGCCGCGTTGCACGCATTTCGCTAGTTGGAACCTTCAGCGCCCGTGGATAGATAAGGCAGCTCGCGTGCCCTTTGAATGGGGTCATCCATTCGATTCCCTGGACGGATGAGAATGCCGATTTCACATCCTCAATTTTCCGTGCTTTCTTCAAACCGAGTCCGACACGTCCCCAAAAGTTTTCCAGAAAGGACTTCATGTTCCGGAACCTCGTTGGAAGGTCTTCGATATCCAGCTGTCCCGGTCGGCCCAGCCGGATGTCGCGGGCTTTAGCCTTTGGTTTTTGCAGCTTCTTGCGCATCATTTAAAAAGCTGTCAAGTATCGGCGCACCCCTAAAAGGAGGGCGATTCTGCATGGCGAGCAACGACTATCGCACCAAAAGTCTATCCCATCCTTACCGCAGTATCCCAATCTCGCACCAAAATGTTCTTGAGGTTCCCAGCTCGGCAGGAATCGCGTGCGAAACTGCGGCCCGAAACAGGGGGAACAGTTATGGCAGCTTCGAAAACACGGAACCGACATGGGAAGGCGCGGTCGAAAGCACGAACCTTTAAGTTGCAGGCGCGTAGTAATGCATCTCGCCAGCGTGCTTTTAAGGCACTGTGGGCCATGCGGCAGGGCGATACGCTCTCGAAGGCAGCCCGCGACAATGGCGTCACAGTTCGAACGATAAAACGATATGTCGGATCGGCGCTCGTGCAGGATCGGCCAGGCGGACGCATCCGCGCAACAAAGAGTGACAGGCTGGTGCGATATCTCCAGATGCCCGGTCCGGATGGACCCAGAGAAATCAATGTTCGGGGATCGAGAACAGCGAGCCAGTTCGCCAACTACAAAGCTGCGATCAATCGTTTGCTTGGCGGTGATCGCAACGCCATGGAGAAATGGCATGGAAAGAAGATCGACGGAATTGAGCTGATTACCGATACGAAAACGCTGGTCGAACAAGCTCGGAAAGACTTACTTCCGTACTCGCTTTATCGATCACTGTCAGGGGGTGCCGCGTGAGGTCGACACAGACGGCCAAGCACTGCCCGGAATGCCCGGAAGAATGTTTTTGTGGCAGTTCGAAACAGTTGGAAGATAACCATCTCGGAGGCCGCAAGTACATCCCTGACATTTACATTCCATTCTGCGGAGAGGACCACGCTACATTCCATGTGCTGTGCCGAAGGGCTGGCATCAATTTCCGCGCAATCAAAGACAGGTCAATGGCTCTGATTCAAGCATTAAAGGCCATGTTGATCGGGTTGTGGATGGTGGTGGACCGACTAGAAAAGCAGATTACGAGTCAGCCGAAGGCCGAACAAAATGAAATCGACACCCGAAATGAGCCTTCGAAGAAACGATAGGAAACTGAATCTAGAGTCGCGCACTTTCGGACAGATACTTGCGCGATGTGCGCGGACAAAAGGATTTAGGGAGAATTGCACAAGTGATTCCTGACGCCACACAATGGTGCAAACACATGACATTTTCCTTCGTGCGTATGCGAAACGGGCACGCGAGAATAAACAACGCAAGCGCAACGCTTCTGCGGATGACGCTGAGAAGTGGCCAGAGTTTGCACTCGTATTCGATACGGAAACACGGATCACAGCAGACCAGTCGCTGACGTTCGGGGTTTACCGCGTCTGCAAATTGGTAGCTGACAATTACGAGCTAACCGAAGAGGGCATCTTCTACGCCGACGATTTACCACCAGCAGAGCTTCAGGCGCTCACAGAGCATGTGGATGTCTCTGTCCCAGACGTAACGGCCTTTCCGCCGATATTTCCCTTGTACAGTCGTTCGGAATTCATGCGCAGGGTGTTTTGGCCCACCATCAAGTACAAAGGTGCGCTCGTCTGCGGATTCAATCTTCCATTTGATCTTGCTAGGTTAGCTTTAGCTTGGAACCGCGGCGATCACGACGAATGGTCGCTTACGATGTCGCGGTTTCCTGGCGGAGTTGAAAACCGATATCGACCGCGCATCCTCATTACGCCAATAGATAGCAAAAAGGCGTTCATCAGACTGGCCAACCCGTGGCATCCAGAGGAGTGGAAGGAAAACGGAAAGGCGCATTTCCTCGACCTCCATACGCTTCTGTGGGCTCTATACAACAAATCGTATTCGCTGAAGAGAGCATGCGACAACGAGAGTGGACCTTTCAAAGGACAGAATCTCCCACAGAAGAAAGATCACGAGCCCACGGGCAGAGTGACGCCTGACGAGATTGAATACGCCAGACAGGACGTTCGGTGTACGGTTGGACTTCTTAACGCGCTCAAAAAGGAATTCGATAAACATCCAATCGATCTGAAACCGTGGGCTGCGTACTCCCCTGCCAGCGTGGCCAAAAGCTATCTGGATGCAATGGGAATAGTTCCGCCATCGCAGAAGTTCAAGTTGTCAGACACAGAACTTGGAATCGCCATGCAAAGCTATTACGGCGGTCGTTCCGAAACACGCATCCGCTGTGCCGAAGTTCCAGTCGTTCCGGTTGACTTTACCAGCGAATATCCAACTTGTTGTGTGTTAATGGAACTCTTCGATGTCCTCACGGCGAAAAGCGTAACGCTCGAAGACGATACGCAGAACATCCGCGAGTTCCTCAACAAGATTTCTCTTGAGCGTTGCTTCGAACCATCCCAATGGCCTGAATCTAAGTTCTTTGCTCTGGTACAGCCCGAAAACGACATCTTTCCGGTACGCACGGTTTATGACCGTGTGACTCAAAACATCGGCAATAACTACCTAACTTCGAAAACTCCGCTCTGGTTCGCCGGTCCCGACTTGATTGCATCGGCCATTCGAACTGGAAGAGCACCTCGCATCATTCGCGCAATTCGTCTTGTGCCGCACGGAAAGCAAGATGGCATGAACACGATAAAACTGCGCGGAAGCATGGTTGAAATCAATCCCTACAAAGACGACCTTTTTCGAAAAGTGATTGAGCAACGCAAGCTGAACAAGTCTGACAAAGCACTCTATTACTGGCTCAAGATTCTGGCCAATTCTATCTACGGGTTTTTCGTCGAATTAATCCCCGAAACTCAAAAGAAGAACGTTCCGGTCAACGTCTTTTCAGGAGAAAAGCATTTTCCAGACGACTCGGATGTGATTGAGAAATCCGGGAAGTGGTTCTTTCCGCCTTTAGCATCCCTGATTACCTCGGCTGGGCGCTTGCTGCTTGCAATGACGGAAGCGTGCGTGGAAGAGAAACAAGGCACGTATTTGTTCTGCGATACGGATTCACTTGCAATCGTAAGCTCGAAAGACGGAGGAGAACTCGCGATTCCAGGAGGTGAAGGAAAGAGAGTTTTATCTTGGCAAGATGTCAGAGACATCGCCGAAAGATTTGCATCACTGAATCCTTATGACCGCAAGGCGGTCGAAGGTTCGATTCTCAACCGGGTAGACGCTAATTTCATTGATTCTGACCCCAAGAATGGACAACGCCAGCTTTATGGCTACAGCATCGCTGCCAAACGTTACGCGTTATATGAAAAAGGATCAAAGAACGAAATCACAATCATCGATCCCAAAGCTCATGGAATTGGTTTCCTCTACCCGCCAAAAGACTCCCCGAAGACTTGGAAACAAGATGTTCCGCTGTGGATCTATGAAGCGTGGGATTACATCTTGCGAGATGCCTTCAACTTGAGAAAAACACCACCAAAATGGCTGGATTTGCCGCAGATGATGCGTCTCACAATCACAACTTCAAACGTACTGGAAATGCTTGGAGATTGGGAAATTGCACGTCCTTACAATTTTCTTCTTCTACCGATGGTCGACCCGTTGTTTGGCTATGCATTTCATAAGCAACCGAACGAAAGCGTACTTCTTGTTTGCCCATTCTCATCCAAACAAGAACAATGGTTTGATCTTGAATGCGTGAATATCCATGACGGAAAGACGTACAAGATGATGGACTACAACAAGAAACTTGATGACATTCCTTACAACGTCGTCTTTCCTTCTCAATTTGCACGTCTTCTTTTTCAATACCGAGAGCACCCAGAAGCCAAGAGCCTAGCTCCCGACGGATCACCATGCAAAGCTGACACGAATGGGCTCTTAAGGCGTTCGCATGTTATCGCGGGAGAATTCCGCTACGTTGGAAAAGAAACAGACCGCAAATGGGAAGAGGGCGAAGATCCCAGCGTTCTTGACTTCAAAGCAACCGAGTACGGAAGAACGAAAAGAGTTGTCGCAAGTGAAGAAGTAAAGAAGGAAATCTTGAAAATAGGGATTAACAAGTGCGCTCGCGAGAGTAGATTTGATCGAAAGAACTTTATTAGAAAGCTGGTTCGAGGCTTACCAGTAAAGCGGAACTCGTACGAAGAATTCCTGCAATGGCTTCAAAGAAGGCAACACACGGGGCATTCGGCGTGAAAACCTTCACGAAACTGGGACATTGACGGGTGAATCGAAGCGCTCGATGAATGTTTGGAGCGTATCGTCGGAGAGATATTTCGACGGGGGCCACGAAACAGAACCGCCCTCATGCGGCCAAAAGAGGGTAGTGGCTTGCTCCCAATAAACATTGGGATTGAGCGAAACTAACGGTCTGCCCCTCTGATGTATCTGTTTCCAACGCGGCGAGAGAAGTTGAAGCGCTAACTTTCCGACAACATAGGTAAAACTACCAAATTCCATTCCGTAAAGTGGACCGGGAGCGTCCGCGCTAACGATGCTGAAATTGCTACGAGTGCTTATCCTGGCTTCTCCGTCGTAAGCAGCGCACCACATCTTCGTCAGAGCTGGAACAACAAGAGATGTTCTGAAAGTTTCCCGCGCTCCCCTTGTAAAGAAGGGTTCATACTCATTTGCCGTAAGGTGGTTCGTTACAGCAGCCTTCATGAAGGTAAACGCAGCAAGAATCTTGGCATCTTTGGCTCCCAGAATAAAAGGTTCGCCGTCCAGCATGGTCCGACCAAAGCGGTCTTTTACCTTAAGGCTGAGAGTGCTCATCCAACCGTTGTTGCATTTCATGCATACCACAGGTAGTTTTTCATTCAAACTGTCAGTGTCATATTGAATAAGCGGCGAGGCCAGTGAATAGCGTTTTCGTGCGCGATAGGTGGTTTTGGGCAGGGCCTTATTTAGCCAGTCGTCCCATACGTGCTCACCTCCAATTTCTACTGCGTCCGCTGGACAGAAAGCGCACTTCCTCTGCATGGTTTGAACTTAGCATATCGGATCTCATTACCTCGACGCGTACGAATGAGCTCCACGCACGCGACGCGGGGGCCCGGCCCAAGGTCGGAAGAAGGGGAGGGAGCATTTTGCCGTCTCCTTATACCACCCCCCCTTCGGGGTTTGACCTCTTTCTTGTTCTGTCTTTACACTCAAAGATTAACGGCGCGTGAATGGGCGCTGTGCGGTGGAGTGATTATTTGAGGATTAAGGTGAGCCATCGCAGGAGAGTCCCACTTCTGGCAGCGGCCAGGCCCTTCTGCCGCGCTCAGGGCAGGTGTGGGGCACCCCAGAAATCATCCATCGCCGGAGAAGGAAATTGTGAGTCCTACAGAAACTACTGACACCAGCAAAGATGGCGTAAAGCGCGAGATTTCGGTTGAAATCCCTGCGGAAGAAGTGAGCCGCGAGACGGAAGCGCTTATCGCGAAATATCAGAAGGTGGCGCGCCTGCCTGGGTTCCGAGTGGGGCACGTACCGGCGTCCGTGATACGGCAGCGCTTCAAGGAAGATCTCAAGAGCGATGTGGTCGAGGCGCTGGTACCGCGGTACTTTCGCAAGGAAGCGGAAAAGCTTGGGGTGGTGCCGGTATCGCAGCCGCGCGTGACCGATCTGCATATTCATGAGGGCGAGCCGCTGCGGTTCAAGGCCAGCTTCGAGATCATGCCCGAGATCAAGGTTGAGGGCTACCAGGAGCTGCGGGCGGAGCATCCGCAGATTGAAGTGAAGGATGAGGAAGTCGAGGAGGCGCTGAACAACATCCGCGAGCAGCATGCAACCTTCACGACGATCGAGGGTAGTCCGCTAGGCGAGGGCGATTTTGCGCAGGCTTCCATGGATGGGCGTCCGAAAGATGCGGAAGACAAAACTCAGCCCGTCCACATGGATGAGGTGCTGATCGAGATTGGCGGGAAGAATACGGTGCCCGAGTTCTCGGCGAATTTGCGCGGAGCCAGTGCGGGAGACACGCGCGAATTTGAGGTAGTTTACCCAGAAGACACCAACGACAAGCGGCTTGCGGGCAAGACCTTCATCTACTCGGTGAAGGTGAATGCGGTGAAGCAGAAGAACTTGCCTGAGCTCAACGACGACTTCGCCAAGGAATTGGGAGAATTTGCCAGCCTCGACCAGGTACGGAAGCAGATCCGGGAGAACATGCAGGCGGAGCGGCAGCACACCGCTGAGCGCGAAGCGAAAGACAAGTTGGTGGCGGAACTGGTGCGGCGGAATGAGTTTGAAGTTCCCGAGTCGCTGGTCGACCGGCAGATCGATCTGAGACTCGAGCGTGGCCTGCGTGCCTTGGCGGCGCAGGGCATGAAGATGGAAGATATGAAGAAGATGGACCTGCCGCGGTTACGGGCGGGGCAGAGAGATCAGGCGGTGCAGGATGTAAAGTCGTCGTTGTTACTGGATCGCATTGCGGAGCTGGAGCACATCGAGGTCAGCGATGAGGAGTTGAACAAGGAAGTTGAGACGCTGGCGCGGCAGTCGAAACAGTCTCCGGAGGCGGTCCAAACTCGTTTGACTCAAGATGGGGGCCTCGATAGAATCCGGAACAGGATCCGCAGCGAAAAGACCCTCGAATTTCTGTATCATCAGTCTGCGTAGTCCCGATGCGCAGACGCTATCGAATCCTCTCCAACCCAGACAGGTGACAGGTTGGGGCGGAGTGTGGCAGGTGAACGTGAAATCTTCTGCGGAGTGTGGCAGGTGAACGTGAAATCTTCTAATGATCCTCAAATGATGCTGGTACCCATGGTCATCGAGCAGACCGGGCGAGGCGAGCGCGCCTATGACATCTATTCCCGGCTGCTGCGTGACAATATTATTTTTATCGGCACGCCGATCGACGACAACATCGCCAACCTGGTGATCGCGCAGATGTTGTTTCTGGCTCAGGAAGATCCAGAGAAAGACATACAGCTTTACATCAACTCTCCGGGCGGCTCGATTACGGCGGGCATGGCGATTTACGACACGATGCAGTACGTGAAGAATGACGTCATGACGCTGTGCGTTGGCCAGGCGGCATCTATGGCCGCGTTACTTTTGGCATCGGGCGAGCCCAAAAAGAGATTGGCACTGCCGAATTCGCGGATTCTAATACATCAGCCGTCTATGGGCGGGTTATCCGGCCAAGCGACTGATATTGATATCCATGCACGCGAGATTCTGCGTATGCGTGAGATCACAAACCAGTTGCTGTCCAAGCACAGCGGGCAAAAACTGGACAAGGTAGAGAAAGACGTTGAGCGCGACTTCATTATGAACGCCCAACAGGCTAAGGAATACGGAATCATAGACGATATCATTTACAAGACCGGGAAGGCTGTATGATCAGCCTTCGCGCCTGACCGAGTTTGAGAGCAAGGTGCCGGGCGCAGTAACGGCAGACGGGCAATTGTAAGCTGGGCCCCGACCTGTCGTGGAAACCGGTGAAGGAGTAGAGCCGAGTGAAAAACAAGTCGGGAACCGAAGAGATATTACGCTGTTCGTTCTGCCACAAATCGCAGGACGCGGTTGCAAAACTGATCTCCTCGCCCAGCGATTATCCCCGGGCCTATATTTGTGACGAGTGCGTTGCAGTCTGCAACTCGATTCTGGAAGATGACCGCAGTGCCACCCCGCAAACCAGCACGCCCAATCAACTGCCCAAGCCCCAGGAAGTAAAAGTCTTCTTAGATGAATATGTCATCGGGCAGGAGCAGACGAAGAAGAAGTTGGCCGTCGCGGTTTACAACCACTACAAGCGCATCTTCATGAATCGCCAGAAGAGCGGCGATGGCATCGAACTCTCGAAGTCGAACATTCTGTTGATCGGCCCGACTGGTACCGGCAAGACGCTGCTGGCGCAAACGCTGGCGCGGATGCTGGATGTTCCCTTTGCGATTGTTGATGCTACTACGCTGACCGAAGCTGGATATGTCGGCGAGGACGTCGAAAACATCATTCTGAAGCTGCTGCAGGCCGCCGATGGTGACGTGAGCCGCACACAGACGGGCATTATCTATATCGACGAGGTCGACAAGATCGGGCGTAAGGATGAGAATCCTTCGATCACCCGGGATGTTTCGGGTGAGGGCGTCCAACAGGCTTTGCTGAAGATCCTGGAAGGCACGATTGCGAATGTTCCTCCGCAGGGAGGACGCAAGCATCCGCACCAGGAGTTCACGCCGGTCGATACCACGAACATTCTATTCATCTGCGGTGGGGCCTTTGTCGGGCTCGACAAGATCATCTCGCGGCGCATGGGAAAGAAGGCGTTGGGCTTCCGGAGCGGCGAAGAGGCGGAAAAAGAGGACTCGTTCACCGCGAAGAAGAAGACGCAGGAATTGCTGCAAGAGGTGCAACCGGAAGACCTGATCAAGTTCGGGCTTATTCCGGAGTTTGTCGGCCGCCTGCCTGTGGTTGGTATGCTGGAAGACCTCGACGAATTCGCGCTGATCGAGATTCTGACCCGGCCGAAAAACGCGATCGTCAAGCAATACCAGCGGCTGTTTGAGTTCGAGAATGTTCGCCTAAAGTTCGCCGACGAAGCTTTGCGTGCAATTGCCCGGCAGGCGATGGCGCGCAAGGTTGGAGCGCGCGGGCTGCGCATGATTCTTGAAGAACTCATGCTCGACCTGATGTTTAACCTCCCGAGCCAGAAGAAGTTAAAAGAGTTCGAAGTGACGCGCGAGATGGTGGAGAAGCGTAGCGCGTCATTCGCCACGGTGATGGAGAAGGCGGGCTAGGGACTCGGTTGTCGGTCGTTAGTCGTTAGCTGTTAGCCAACCCAATGCGACGCTTGTCAAGAATTATCGACAACGACCGACGCCGTTCTGATTACAACCTAAAAGGCATTTCCCGCAACCCTCGGCTCAAGGTAAAATTCAGGTAGGTTGTTCGTTTGGCCGGCACCCCAGGAGAATCAGTGACTACAGCGAAGGAAAAATACGAATCCAAAAAACTGCCCATGATGCCCATTCGGGACGTGGTCATCTTTCCGTTTATGATGACCCCCTTCGTAGTGGGCCGCGAGTCCAGCGTGCGCGCTCTGGAAGAGGCTCTGGCAGCGGATAAGAAGATTTTCCTGGCGACCCAGCACGACGCCTCCATCGATGAACCCAAGGCAAACGAGATCTACCAGGTCGGCACGATCGTGAACATCGTGCAAAGCCTGAAACTTCCTGACGGCAACATTAAGGTGCTGGTCGAAGGCATTGAGCGCGGCAAGATCCTGCAAGTTACCGATACCGACGGGTACATGCAGGCAACAGTGCGTGTAGCGCGGTTCACGACCGAGACGAATCAGGCGGTCGAAGCCAGCATGCAGCGGGTCACGTCGCTGTTCGAGCAGTACGTAAAGCTATGCCAGGCTCTGAATTACGAGACCATGATTTCAGCTGTGCGCATGGAGGACCCGGCCAAGCTGACTGATGTCATCGCCGCCAACTTGCAGCTTTCCATTGAAGAAAAGCAAGAGTTGCTGGAAATTTTCGATCCTGCCGAACGCCTCACCCGCATCGCTGACGTGCTCGATATCGAAATCGAGAAGTTGAATGTGGATCGCACGATCCAGTCGCGCGTGAAGCGCCAGATGGAGAAAGCGCAGAAGGAATACTACCTCAACGAGAAGATCAAGGCCATCCAGAAGGAATTAGGCCGCGGCGAAAAGAGTGAGTTCGACGAGTTGAAGAAGAAGATCGAAGCCGCCGGGATGCCGAAGGAAGTCAAAGACAAGGCATTGCAGGAATTGAAGAAGCTCGAGGCCATGCCGCCGATGTCGGCCGAGTCGACGGTCTCGCGCAACTATCTCGACTGGCTACTGGCAGTTCCCTGGAAGAAGCGGTCGAAGGAGATCCGCAACATCAGCCGCGCCGAAAAAGTCCTGAATGAAGATCACTATGGGTTGGAGAAGATCAAGGAGCGCATCCTTGAATTTCTCGCCGTGCGGCAGTTGGTAAAGAATCCCAAGGGATCGATTCTGTGCTTCGTTGGGCCTCCAGGTGTCGGAAAGACCTCGCTGGGAATGTCGATTGCCAAGGCGACCGGACGCAAGTTTGTCCGCATGTCGTTGGGCGGTGTGCGTGACGAAGCCGAAATTCGCGGCCATCGCCGTACTTACATTGGCGCACTCCCCGGGCAGATCATTCAGATGATGAAAAAGTCCGGCACGAAGAATCCGGTCTTCATGCTCGACGAGGTCGACAAGATGTCGATGGACTTCCGCGGAGATCCATCAGCCGCGCTGCTCGAAGTGCTCGATCCCGAACAGAACTTCATGTTTGTCGATCACTACCTCGATGTGGAATACGATCTCTCGCAGGTGTTCTTCATCGCCACGGCAAACGTGATGCACACAATTCCCCCGGCGCTGCAGGACCGCATGGAAGTGCTGCGGTTGCACGGTTATACCGAGCAGGAGAAGGTCGAAATCGCGAAGCAATTCCTGGTGAAGAAGCAGATGGTTGCCGCCGGCTTGTCAGAGAAGAACATCAAGTTCACCGACGAGGCCATTACGGCATTAATCCGCTCTTATACCCGAGAAGCCGGAGTCCGAAACCTCGAGCGCGAGATCGGCAACGTCTGCCGCAAGATCGCCCGCAAGGTGGTGAAAGAAGGGACGGAGTACAACATCACCATCACAGCAGAGAACGTAAACGAGTTTCTGGGAGTGATCAAATTCCGCGACACGCTGGCCCATGAGAAGTCCGAAGTTGGCCTGGTCACCGGATTGGCATGGACCGAAGTGGGCGGCTCGATTCTAAGCACGGAAGCTACGGTCGTAGACGGCAAAGGCAAGCTGACGCTGACTGGAAAACTGGGCGATGTAATGCAGGAATCGGCGCAGGCTGCTATGTCTTATGTTCGCTCGCGTGCGAGCCGTCTCGGGCTGACTCGTGATTTTTATCGAAACCTTGATCTGCACGTGCACGTTCCCGAAGGCGCCATTCCGAAGGATGGGCCGTCTGCGGGTATCACGATCGCGACCGCAATCTCGAGTGCATTGAGCAAGATTCCGGTTCGCCGCGATATCGCGATGACGGGAGAGATCACGTTGCGTGGCAAAGTACTTCCTATCGGCGGCCTCAAAGAAAAGTTACTGGCAGCGCATCGGGCGGGATTGTTCGAGGTGATCCTGCCCAAGGACAACGAGAAGGACCTCGCCGAGGTGCCCGAGAATTTGCGGAGTGCGATGAAGATGCACTTCGTCGACACGATGGACCAGGTGCTGCAGATCGCACTGGAAGCACCGCTGCCGAAGATCGCGGAAGAAGAGGGTGCGCAGCCGATTGCGCCAGCCTTGACTTCGACCACTCCAGAGAGTCCTACCGCGCATCAGTGATTTGTGATCATTGACCAGTGAGTGATGAAGCCCGCTCGCGCGGGCTTTTTCCTTTTGCACCCTGCGGACGTGCGCCTTGCGAATCCAGTAGCTGGGATCTATGACTCGCTCCGGCTGATGATTCCTGGGGAGTTTTTGGGTGCCGGGCTGGTGTGTTCAGTTCTGCAGTTCGCACGCTCGCTTCGCGAGTGGGGCGGACGAGGCGTCCGCACCTACACGAAGTTAGGCGCAAGCTTCCCGCACTCGCTCGCAGATACGCGAAATCGAACGCTCTACGCAGGCAGTAAGCCACTCCTGCAGGGCTGCCCTTTGGGTGTCGGGAATGTATCCGAATCGCACCCCGCAAGCGTCCGCAGTTGCCCAGACTACCGTGCCCGGAACGTCGAGCATTTGCTCTGTGCCTGGAAGAACAAATCTTAGATTCAACTCATCTGCGGCGCTGAGCGAGACGCCCGCAACAAAGTCGTGCGCGCTGGTCCGAAGCTTGACGCCGCCTTCGCTTACGTTAACGACCGTCGCCTCTCCGAACGCCTGGGTACGCGTGCTCACAGAAGCCAGTACGACGACCGCCTCCCGATGATGTTTGCGGCGGCGGGCCACCGTCGCGGAATAGGCCGCCCGCAGGCAGCGCTCGATCTGGACGGCCGAGGCAGGTTTGTGAATCAGCAGGTGCACGCCGGCGGCAAAGGCCTGCTTCAGATCCAGCAGATCACGGACGATGGCCACCAACACGCAATCCTGGTTCAGTTTCGAGCGCCGTACCGCCGTCAGGAACTCGGCGATATTGTCCATCTCGCGCCAGTCCACCGCGATGACATCAAACTCGTATTCCTGAATCATGGCCACGGCCGCCGCAGAGGTATTCACCATCCGGGGTGTGACCTGCAACTGATGCAGGACGCTGCGCGTGATGCCGAGGAAGGCAACGTCGTTACACAGCAGCAGGGTATGCATCTGCACTTTGGGTTTCGGCGTGTTTTCCATGGCGGTCTCCATTGACTTGTGACTTGCTACTGGTTCAATCGGCGGGCATGTCCTGAAGTTGAATCCGACTCTTGCACGAGAGAGAATGGACTTATTACCTTCGTTCCCCACAGAGTCTAAAGTCGTGCCCACACCGGACTTTAGCTGGTCAATCGAAAGGTCGGAAGGTGTGCTATGACGATCCCGATCCGAGGCACATCCGCGGTGGTGGTTGCTGCAGCGATTGTGGCTGCGACCGCGATCAGGCTTCCCGCATACCGCTGGTTCCTGCTGATCAGTATCGGAATTGGCTCGGGGGTGGCCGCAGGACTGTACTTCTGGCATAAGCTGCGGCCTGTCAAAGACGACGACGTGGAAAATAAACGTCCACTGGGACTGAGTTGAACCCGGCTTGTAATTAGCAGCGGGACTTCAGAAATTTCAAGACGGATGGGTTCGTGATGTCGAAGAACGTGGGCTCGATGTACGAGACGATCGCACTTGGCCTAGGGGCTGAGCTTTTTGACAGGTTGCGCCCAAGCTCTCATGGCCGTATGCTTGTTTAAATTACAGTCCTCCACACTGGTCTGCGGAACGGTTGGTGTCACATGCTTGCCCCTACTGCGAAACGCCCCGATGCAAGTCTTCTTCCCCTCTGGAATGCCGTTTTCTGTCTTGATTGCGAGGTAATCAGCAATAGCCAGGGAGACGAATGCCCGGCCTGCAGAGGTCGCGCGCTAGTGAGTCTGGGTCGGATGCTCGGCGGCACTCTGGTCGCCCATCGCAAACAGCAAGCGCAACAATCCGAAAGCGGATTGTTCGACATCGCCATTACAGTCGAATTGCTGCAGATGCACGCCAAAGAGGTAACGACGGTCCTGGAACGACTGACGAACGTGATCGCAGCGCAATTAGCACGGGATCGAGCAACGTTTCACATCGACGTGAAGCCGGCAACAAACAGACTCAATTCCCAAGGCTCACTCTGCTTCCCAGAGAGAGAAGCTGCCTAGCAGCATTCGGTCGTGCAACTCCACCGCATGAGGAACAACAGCATCTGCAGGCTAGCCATTTTCGTGTTCGCACTCCACCCACTAATGGCTGCACAGACGGAGGATCCAGTAAGCGCTCAGCCAAAGTCTGGGAAACTGCAGCGAACGATTGACAATCTCTTCAACTACCTGAATATGGCGGGAGCTGAAAAGGCCAGTAATTTCCAGCCCTTGACCCAACGGCAGCGCACGCAGATCTATTTCAAGACGATGGTCAATCCTCTGGGCTACTTGAAAGCGGGATTCTCGGCGGGAATCGACCAGTGGAACGACAAGCCGGTCGAGTGGGAGCAAGGAGCGTCAGGATACGGGAAGCGATTTGCGAATATCGTGGGCCAATATACTATTCAGCGCACTGTGACATTTGGTCTCAGCAGCGCTTTGCATGAAGACAATCGATACTTCAATTCTGGCAAGAAGGGCTTTTGGTCTCGCACAGGATATGCGGTCGCGAGTGGAATATTGGCGCGGCACGATGACGGAACTCTTCATGTGTCCATCTCCCAACTGAGCGGGGTCGCAGCCGGAGCTTTTCTATCGCGGACTTGGCTGCCCCCGAGCCAGAATTCGCCGGGGGATGCAGCCGTCAGCTTCGGGATTACGATGGCGAGCAATATGGGATTCGGCGTGGTGAAGGAATTGCTTCCCGACCTAGGACGCGCGATCAGCAAGAAGAGGAAACCTCCTGAGTCGCGTTGACGGCAGGGCTTTCTTTCAACGACTCAAACCTCCATCAAACGATTCCAGCACACTTCATGCGTTTGCGCAGAATGGGCCTTTGTCCTAATCAGAGGCAGCGTTCCTTTAGCAGTTCCAGACAGTCCTGGTGAGGTCACAAATAGCTGAGCCACGTCCAATCCCGATGCCGGCTTCTGAGTTCCATAAACCAGCGGCAGGGTAAGTAAAGAATGGTTACGGCCGCGAGCCACATGGCATAAATGAAAAGCAGACCGTGACCATAGCCGACGGGTCGCTGAGGGAAGTCGGCGATTACGGTTCCGTGCCAAATCGGCTGGTGAAATGCGATTGAGGAGGCGCGGGCCAGGATGTTCAGCAAATAGATATGCAACAAGTAGTAGAACAGCGGCACTCGGCCGAACACCATCAGAGTGTGAGTCAGCCATCCCCGGGCCGTAGTTCCGTCCAACAAACCAAGCAGGATCAGCGCCGGCCCCAGTGTCATCAGCAAATAGTCGAGCGAGGGCGGATATTTCAGGGTGTTGAAGAATGAGATCACAGACATCGACAACGAGGGCTGCGGGCTCCACGGGCCAGCAGAATGCGCGTACCGTTCGGGCACTCCAGCCAGACCGTTTCCATAAAGATTGATTCCACGCAGCACGAAGAAAAGCATTGTGGCGGAGATGCCCATTCCGAGAATCCACTTGCGGCGGTCTGGCCGAGACAGCAAAGCGCCAAAGGCAAAACCGGCCGCCATGACGCCGACCCACGGAATCAGGATGTAGCGGACCGAGAGCGCGAAATGGGCCGTGATCGGAATGCGGCCGGGAGAGTGCAGAAGGATCCACAGCCAGTAGAACGTTCCGAATGAAGCTGTGGTAATCGGATCGAGCAGGTTATGCGTGGCAATCATCCCGACTCCCAAAACGGCGATCCAGCGCGTTGGAAGCCAAACGATGGCGGCCATCAGGATCATGCTCCAGCCTAATACCCAAATCACGCCGGCGTGGGTCCAAGGGACAAAGCCCCATCCGAAACCGACGACGGTGAATTCAAGCAGCAGGAGCCAAAGCCCACGAGTCAGAAAGAACCGAGAGACCTGCTTCAAAGACTTACCGCGGCGCGTGGAGAGAAAGGCGCCCGTGCCCGCCAGGAACGCAAATACTGGTGCACAGAAATGGGTGATGAAGCGAGTGAAAAAGAGCGCGGCGGATGTGTGTGCCACGTCCTCGGGAGCTGATCGCGCATAAGTGAGGAAGTCGCGGGCGTGATCTAAGGCCATGATGACCATCACGAGACCACGCAGCACATCGATAGAGACCAACCGATGGGCTTTGGCGGGAAGAAGTGAAGGTCTTGAGATTTCAGTTGTGGTTAGTGGAGAGGCCGCCGTTACCATGCCGCACCTGCGGCAGCGCAAGTCAACCTGTAGCTCATTATTCGATCGTACCGACGGAAACACCTGTGGGGTGTCTGCTCGATGTCAATAATTTGCAAAATCGATTTTTGTGCTCTGCACCGCGGGCGCCGCAGTATGCATAGAATTGACGCAACTTCCCCTTGCTTGCCAACGAGTGCATCAGCGTTGCAAACTTGGATATGAGGGTCTTATCCCGATTTGTCGCAGCGGCCACCGATGTCTCCCACTTCCCTGCCCCGTCCGTCCCTGAAGTGGCTTTCTTAGGGCGATCCAATGTCGGCAAGTCCAGTGTGATTAATTCACTGGTTGGCACCAAGCTGGCCCGTACGAGCTCCACTCCGGGACGCACCCGAAGCATCAATTTTTTCGAAATCCGCTGGCCGGGAAAGCCGCGTCCCGAGCTGATTTTCGCCGACCTCCCGGGCTATGGATATGCCAAGGTGTCGCGGGAAGTCTCGCAGGAATGGCCCAAGTTTATCGAGCCTTATCTCAATGAACGAACCACTCTGGCGTTATGCGTTGCGTTGATCGACGTTAATGTTCCAGCGCAGCAGGGTGACCGGCAGTTGCTCGACTTCCTGGCCGCCTCCGGACGCCAAGTTCTGGTAGTCGGAACCAAGAGCGATCGGCTCTCGAACAATCAGCTCAATCATGTTTTACGGACGTTGGGACAGGAGTATCCGGCTGTACGCCTGCTTCCCTTCTCATCGAAAACAGGTGCCGGGCGGGACGAACTCTGGAAACAAATTCGCGAGGTCTGCCAGGCAGTTGCAAATGGAGCCTCGTCCGCTGCCGCTCTGCATTAGAACAACCCGGCATTAGTTAGAGAGATCTAATCCTGCAACTCCATAACGTCCTAAGGAAGAGTTCCTTACCCCTTACGGAATGCGATTCCCGGAGCTAAAGCCGTACTCAATCGAAATGACTTACCCGACCCTGAAGGGCCGCCGTTCCAGGGTGGTACCAACGATCTTGGTTTTTCCGCAACCTGCTAAACCGTGGCCCCATTTCTCCGATAGACAAGAAGGAAATTGTCGAAGGGGACAGCAGACTCTCCGGCACAGTCTTCCCGCTGCGGGAACTGGTTATGGCGCAGGAACTCAATGACGGAATCGCCTATCTGATGGCATTGAAACAGGCCACCGGTTCGCAACCGGGAGCGGCTGCCGCGCCTGCGCGTGAGCAAGAACAGATGGTTGAGACTTCATCTGCGGCGCAAAGTTCGGAAAGCTTCGGGGGAACTGAGAAACGACGCAGCCCCCGCTACAAGTGCGAAGGCAGCGCCGAGGTGCGCGAGGAAGGCTGCGACGTTCGCACCTGGGTGACGTTTACTGACGTCAGTCTGCATGGCTGTTACGTCGAGGCGCAGGCCACCTATCCAGCGGGCACGCTGCTGCACATGAAACTGGAAGTCAACGGCATACGGTTCGAGTCGAAAGGGAGGGTGCGCATCTCGTATCCTTACCTGGGGATGGGAATCGCGTTCGAGGACATATCGGAGGAGAATCTGGTCCGATTGAAACAATTGCTGGCCAGCCTCTCCCGGCCGAGCGTGATCGTGGGGCCGGGCGCAAACGCGCCGCACCCTACTACCGGCCCCATGGAGGGCCTGCCTGCGGTGGCCAACCCTGAGGCCGCGGTGCGCGCCGTAATTGAGTACTTTGAAATGCATCAGGTGCTGATGCGGGATGACTTTTTGAAGCTGTTGAAGAAGAGTCAGAAGTAACAGATTCCAAAGTCGCAGAATCCAAGGTTGTTAGTTCTCCCGTTCCTCAGATTTCAGGTCCTTCGATTCATTGCAGCTGTTCTCGGGCAGGCTCTGCGGGTTTGTTGGTGTGATGGCAGTGCCTTGACGGCGATTCCCGGCGCACCAGCTTTGAAACATTGAAACCCTGAAACTTTCGTTATGATGATCTGTCATGTCTCAATACCTAATCACTGGCATTGCTGGATTCATTGGATCATCCATTGCGCGCGCGCTTCTCTCGCGGGGGGAGTGGGTGCGCGGCGTCGATAACTTCGCCACGGGCAAGCGTGAGAATATCGCTGAAATTCTGAATCGCATCGACTTCCGACAGGCCGACATCACCGACCTGGATGCGATGCGCGAGGTCTGCGGCGGAATCGATTTTGTGTTGCATCAGGCCGCGATTCCCTCTGTGCCCAAATCCGTTCTTGATCCGCTAGGCAGCAACCGCGCCAACGTCGATGGAACAGTAAATGTGCTGGTGGCAGCACGCGATGCCAAGGTCAAGCGCGTGGTGTACGCGGCTTCGTCCTCCGCATACGGGGACACACCCACGCTGCCCAAGCGCGAAGAGATGAGACCCGATCCCATTTCGCCTTACGCGGTCGCCAAGCTGGCCAGCGAGAATTACATGATTTCGTTCTACCGCTGTTATGGGCTGGAGACGGTGTGCCTGCGCTACTTCAATATCTTCGGGCCACGGCAGGATCCGTCGTCGCCCTACTCCGGCGTGCTGGCGAAGTTCACGACACAGATGCTGCGTGGAGAACAGCCCACTATCAATGGAGACGGCGAGCAGAGCCGCGATTTCACTTATATCGACAACGCGGTTGAAGCGAATCTGCTGGCGTGTACGGCTCCCGCACAGAAGGTGGGGGGGCAGATGTTTAACGTAGCGACCGGGCGCCGTGTGTCGCTCAACGAAACGTTCAAAGTGCTCCAGAAACTGACGGGTTACGAGGGCCAACCGAAATACGGGCCGGTGCGCGAAGGGGATGTTAAGCACTCACTGGCGGATATCTCGAAAGCCGAGTCTGGGCTGCAGTATCGCCCCCTCGTGGATTTCGAAGAAGGATTGCGTCGGACGGTGGAGTGGTATCGCGAGTCAGGCGTTGGTGTACATACCTCGGCCGGCCTAAGGTAGGTCTCCCGGGGGCACATGAGATAGGGATCGTGGGCCTGCGGCAGCTCGGGATGGCAAGCCTATGTCAACCGGGATCACTCGTGCCGGAGAGATTCGATTGGATCCAGTCTGGATGCTCTTAGCGCTGGAATCATGCCGCTGATCAGGCCTACCGTTCCTAGAATCACTGTTGAGGCAATTATAGTCGCGGGTTGAATGACCAAGCGGATGTCTCCGGCTTCGCCGTTTTTTGCGAATGCACTGTAGAGGGTGAGGCGGCCTACCGAAAGGGCGACTATATAGGCCAGCAGCACGCCTAGTACTCCGCCTATAAAGGTAATCGTTAGGGCCTCGGCCAGGAACTGCATCAGGATGTAGCGGCGGCGCGCGCCCAGGGCTTTCTGCACGCCGATTTCGCGTGTGCGCTGGGTTACCGAGACCAACATGATGTTCATCAGGCCTACGCCGCCGATGCCTAGCGTCAGTGTTCCAATGAAACCCATCAGAATCTTCAGACCCAGCGTGATGATTTCGAATTGGTGAAGCTGATTCTGTAGATTAAAAACACGCACCGCCTCCCGGTCCGCTTCGTTGAACTTGTGCTGTCCGGCGAGGATCGATCTCACGGCAGGCTCGATTTTCTGGTATTCGGGGGTTTGGTAATTAAACCAGATGGTGTCGAGGTAATGCGTGCTCTTCAGGTCGCTCATGGTGCTGAAGGGGATGTAGACAACGCGGTTGATGTCGTCGTTGCCCTCCTGCATCTTCGCGGCGAGCACACCGACTACCTCGAAGCTGATGCCGTCCAAGCGAATGCGTTCGCCGAGAGCATTGCGCCCGGAGAACAACTTGTCTTTTGCTTCTGAGCCGATCACCGCCACACGGCCGCGCTGCACCTGGTCTTCCATGTTGTAGAAACGGCCCACATCCATTTTGAGGGAGCGGATGTCATAGACGGTGGGGTCGTTTCCGCTTACCGGAAAAGTGAATGCCCTGTTCTCATACTGCACGTTGGTGCTTTGCTTCCCGACTTCGCCGGTGATATGCGTGATCTGCGGAAGATTGGTGGCAAGGATCTCGACGTCTTCCTGAGTGAAACGAACCGGGGCTCCCGATTTCTGGCCGCCAGCCTGCATGGAAGTCTTGCCCGGGACTACAATGACCAGCTTGGTCCCGAAGTTGGCGAAAATATTGGCGCAGGCCTGCCCGAAACCATCACCATAGGCGAGCAACATGACGACGGTCGCGATGCCCCATGCCATGCCGAGCATGGTGAGAGCGGTGCGGCGCCGGTTGTGGCGCATCGCAGTGTAGGCTTCCTGAAGCAGATCGCGAATGATCATTTTCCAGTTACTCCGCCCGCAACGCTTCCACGGGCTGCAACATAGCAGCTTTTCGGGCTGGATAGAGACCGGCAATGACTCCTGCCAGAGTCAGGCAACCGATGGCCAGCATGGCGGACATCGGCACCAGTTTTGGTGGATCAAATCCCTGCGGCCCTTGAACACCGCCCATCATCCCCATCAGACCACCGGCAAACGCGAGGCCGAGCAGGCCGCTGCCCAGGGTCAGCAGCAAACCTTCGAGGAAAAAATGGAACAGGATGTTCCGGTTGGTCGCACCCAGGGCCTTTCGCAAACCGATCTCTTGCGTACGTTCGCTGACTGCCACCAGCATGATATTGATTACTCCGATGGCACCCAGGGCTAGGGTAACCAGGCCAACCGCCCCGAGGAACATGTTCATCACATCGAAGATCGTTCCGACCATTTTTGACTCTTGTATCGAGTCCCATTCGTCGAAGGCATTTTCGTCGCTGGAGTCGAACCCGTGGTTGTGGCCGACGATCTTGTGCACCGCTTGTCGAGCAATCTGGTGCTCGGCGGTCACGTGGGGTTGATACTCGATGAACGAGATTGAATTCTCGTGGTTCTCGCCCTTCAGCGGAAAATTGGCCGCCATCACGGTAAACGGAATGTAAGCCCGGTTATTGAGCCACATGTTGTCGCCACGGCCGAGGTGAGGCGTGCGCCCGATCACTTCAAAACGCAAGCCGTTGATGAGAATGAATGCTCCTAGAGCGGGACGACCAGGAAACAGGGTCTTCGCCAACTGATCACCCAGCACCACCACGTTCCGCCGCTGAGCCACGTCCATATCATTCAGCCAGCGTCCCTCCTGTAGAGGCAGAAAGCTGATCTCGTTCAGCTGCGGCTCAGTCCCCAGAACCTCGCCGCTCCCGTTAGAGAACTCGCTGACCTCGTGGAGGTCGTTGCGGGAGATCAGCGGAACCGCGTTGCGCACTTCTGGCGCATGACGGATGTCGAGGTAGTCCTGGTAGGTCAGAAGATAGGACCTCGCCGAGGTCATGTTGCCCGCAACCGCCGGGGCGCGGCCGGGGAACAAAAACATGATGTCTTTACCGAACTCCGACAGTTCGCGCTTGTTGCCCGATCGAAAACCTTCGCCCACGCCCACCAGAAGGAGCAGGGATCCCACACCCCAAGCGATCCCGAACATGGTCAGGAAAGAGCGCAATTTGTGTGCCCACAGGTTGCGCAAGATCTGTCCGAAAATGTCTGCGACGGTCCGCATAAGTCCATCTCTCCGTGGATGCGCCTGGCGGTTCTGGGTCCCCAATCAATGAAGACGGCAAAAAGACGCCCGGATTACAAGAAAATGAGTTCTTTCCCACTGTGATGCAGAAAACGGGACGGGTGAACCAATTGCCGCACTCAAAAAGGCACACGGCCCCGGCCACCTACCCCTATGGTGAAAGACGGCCTTCTCTGTAAAAGGTTACGTGGAGGGAGACGCTAAAGTTCCCTGATACTGGCGTTTGCGCACGGCCGCAGGCCTTAGGGCTTGATCTTCGGGAGGCTTGGGGTCGGGCCTTTGCTGATCTGGAGCCCCCCGGACCCGGGAACTGCTCCAAGCGGTCATTACGTTAGTGATCTAGGGCTTGATTACGTAGGTCGCTAGAGTGAGGGAGCCATGACTCTTTCCTCGATGGTTGTCTCGCGCGACTGGCAGGAAATCAGCGTTCTGGAGTGCATTCTCGGCGGTCTCCATATGGAAGTCTCGGTCGAAGGGGACGTGCAGGCCGCCTTGGCGCGGCTCTCGCATTCGAAAATCGACGCACTTATTGTTGATTGCGACCTGAACGGCAGTTCCGAATTATTTCGCGAATTGCAGGCCGCAGAGAGGCAGTGGAATACCGTCCCACTAGTCATCATGGGCAGACGCCAGGGCATCGACAACGCAAAGCAAGCGGGAGCCTTGTTCGCGTTTGAAAAGCCGATCTCGGTGGAGCAGGCGGTACGGACACTTTCCGCTGCGCGCTGCATGATCCTCGACGGACGACTGCGCTATCAACGCATTGGCCTGGAAGTACCCATCTCATTGAAGGCCAAGAATCACACCGTCGCCGATGCGCACCTGATTAACGTAAGCCAGGGAGGGATGCGGATTTTCACCGATCAGCCCATCGATGCTGACGCCCTGCAGATCTCATGCGAACTACCCGGATCAGGACCAGCTCTGGACGCACAGGCACAGGTGGTCTGGCATGACGACAGCGGGAACATTGGAGTTCGTTTCGTAAAGGTGCCCGCGCAGCATCACAAGGCGCTTCAGATCTGGCTCGCGCAGCAGTTCCTGACAAACTAACGCAGGGTCAGGCCTCAGCGGAAGCGACTTGCCTGTGGGTTGCTACCTGTGTCCGCGTCGGCGATCCGGGCCAGCTTTGTCCCTAGACTTGCTCCCGCAAAGAGAGAAAAGAAAAGCCAGTACATCCCCGACATCATGAGCACGGCTAGGGCTGCGATTGCCAGGGGCCATGGCGGCGCCTCGCGGGTGACCGAGAGGAAGATGAGAGTGAACAGCAACACGGATGCTACGACGACAAGCACGTCCACAGTCCAGGCCAACGCACGGCCGGAAAGGGGCTGCGACAACCAATCGAGTTGATTAGAAACATCGAGGGAACCAGCCTTCGGTACCGCCATGTCTTCTTCCTGAACGATGGCCGGCATCGGCGGTTCCCGGCGCATGGGCAGCGCAATTACTTTCATCGGGGTTGGTGAAACCAACAGCCCGTCCTCTTGCTCAACCTCACCTGAACTCGCAATGGCTGGCTTCGAACCATTGCCCGGACTGGGGGCGAATATGGATTGGGAGTGCTCCGTGTGCAGGCAGATCCCTTCCAGCAGATTGCCGAAAATCCACTGATTGATTTGATGCTGCAACTGGGGGGGCATATCGAGGAAACGGATTCCGCACTGCCCGGAGAACGTTGCCCATACCACCTCGGCCCGAGTCTCAACCTGCAAGCGTGGATAGCGGAGCTCAAAGCGCACGCGGAGCTGCTGTTTTGGCCGCACAGCGGCCACGACCTGGACGCCGATGCCACCATTGGTCAAATTTCGAACGATCCCACCGTTCGCCTGGTCGAGCGTGACATAAGCGAGCGTACGAAGTTCGTGGCGATGCTGTGCTCGTGCCTGACGCGCGGGAGTGAGTCCTGCGTCCATGTTCACCGTTTCGCTTGCCGGCCAGAGGGTGTTTACCAGAATGTTATCCGTGATTGCAGGGGGAGCTTAGTAACCGCGGTGGTTCCGAGGGTAGGGACAGTGGGCCAGTTGCCAGACCGGGCACTGGTCAATGATCACTGTTCTCCTAGAAAGGCTCGCCGCGCTCTTCGTCCGGATGCTTGCCAGATCTTTATCGCCTCGAAGAGAATTACTGTGCCGTAAGTCACTGCCAGCCAGACCACTACAGCCTCGATCGGCAAATCGGACCACGCGCCGATGAATATGCCTACCATCGCGGGATGCTGATAATTCCACCAGCCGTAGGGCAGGGCCAGCGTTGCTTCCCAGAGCATACTGATCAGCAGAATCAGGAACATCGTCAGGCTCAGTGCGCGCCAGTTGATGAATCTTCGCGTGACCGGGTAGAGACTCGACGAGGGGATCAAGCCACCCACGACCAGCACGATGAAATATCCAGGAAATCCGTTATGCACGGGCGAAAACCATTTTTTGTAGATGATGGCAGCGGCAATCAGACCAACTCCGAGCAATAGCGACATGGGATGAAATTTCAGCAGTCTCGGGAAGGCCTCCGCCTCACCGCGATAGTCGCGCACTGTATAGGCGGCCAACCAATATTCGCTCAGCCATACGTAGAGCAACAGAATCACTATGAAGCCGGTGAAATAGAAGATATATTCCTCGACCGGCACCCAATGGCCGAATGCCGGCGCAACGATTCCAAGAGTGGCTCGGGGATTCGGGTAGGAGAAGAACCATTGCGCGAAGATCACATCCAGCAGACACCCAATCGGTACCAGTAGTCCGATGGTCCGCCAGAAAGCGCGCTGGGGAATCTCCAATCCTGCACTCGGCAAGAACCAGACGGCGATAACAATGATGGGCACGATGAACAGCAGAAGGGACCAAGTGTATCCATGGGGCGAGGCGTCGGGCAGAACCTGCAGGTTGGCCGGGCTTTTTACAGAATGGAGAGCGATCGCAGCCGGAATCACCATCATGGCCAACATGCCGACCACTAGTCCGGCCCCAACGGCCGTCGGCGGGGATCCCTGGGTCTGCGGCTGGGAACCCTGAGTTTTCGCCTCACGCATGTGTATCCTCCGCTGTTGGTGGATTCGCCGGATTCTACGCCGAACAGATTTTCTGTAGCGAACTTTCGCCAATTATTGGAAAATGCCGCATCCGAGGGTCTCCCGACACGGAAGTACATGTCCAAAGGGTCACCGGCAGTAATTGAAAGTCGGTGCGATCCCCGATAAGTTAAGCTTTGAGTTTGTCCCAGGATGGCTACAACGACCACGAAGCCCGATATTGAAGTGGCGGACTCCCCTGCTGGTGGCAGTCTGCCAGCGTGGCCGCACGCCCCGCTGAATGAACCGGGCGAGAGTGACATCAACAAGCCATCGCAGCGAGACGCATTGCAGGCGCTGCTTGCGTTTTCCGCTCTACATGAACAGGTCCGGCGTCGCAAAGCTCTAGCGAGCCGCCAAACCGGATTTGACTCTCCAGCCCCAACTTCCGAGTTCGAAACTACCGAGCTTTTTGTTCTCGACGAGGTGCTGCAACTGGTCGCTGAGCGCGCGGTAGCCATCACGGGAGCGGACGGGCTGGCCATCGCTTTGGCGGAGAACAATGAGATCGTACTGCGTGCTGCGGCAGGTACGATTCGTCCTGATCCGGGCACGCGGATCGACCGCGACTCGGCGTTCTCCGGAGCTTGCTTCCGCACGGCACAGGTCATCAACTGCGACGACACTGAGACCGACTCACGGGTAAATGTTGAGGCGTGCCGCAAGATGGGAGCGCGCTCGATGGTTGCGGTGCCGCTCTGCGGACGCCGCCGCGTGATTGGGTTGCTGGAGGCATTCTCTTCGTGGCCCTTCGCCTTTAACGAAATTGATATCCGGAACCTCACCTTGTTGGCAGAACTCGTCTTGGGCGCGTTGAAGCCCGAGGACGAAGACCGCTTTGCGGAATCGGCCCAAGCCGCAGCGACGAGACTTGAGACACCCAAGCCAGAACCGCCGAAAGCGGATCCGAAACCGGCCACAGTGGCGGCGGTGCCTCCGGCACCGGTACCTCTGAAGCCAGCGCCCGCAACGTCTGTGCCCGATCAGCCTGCAATAGCTGCACAAGTTCAGTCGGCACCGCCCGCGAAGATAGCTGCACCCCCTGCGCCGCCTGCTGCCGCGCCGTATGCCGCTTCGATCAAGGCGGCAGCCGTACCTCCAGCGCCCAAGCCCCTGGTGCCGCAAATTGCCGAAGCTCCGACCTCGGCTCTGGTTCCACCGAAGTCATTCGAAGCTCCCGCCGCGGCGGCTGCTGCATCCTTAGCGGCCAAGGTCGAATCCGCGCCCGAACCAGCGCTAACCTTCGGTCAACTTGAGAGGGAGAAATCAGAACGCCCCTGGATGGTATTCATGTTGGTCGGCATAATCATCGCCGCCGCATTTTCCGTTGGCGTCTGGTGGAAGCTGAAGAATGCGCAGATCGGCGGGGAGATGGTACAGAATCAGGCGGCCACACAGCCATCACAGACGGATCCAGTGCAGGCGCCTGCGGAAGCGGCCACGGATTCCGGTGCTGAGACGGCCGCAATTCCCGACTCCAATCAGCCGGAAAATACTCCCGCGACTCCGCAGGAGTTGTTGAAGTTCCCGCGCGTTACCGGGGTGCGTCACTGGTCGTCGGGAGATTCAAGTACGGTCGTTCTCGACCTGGAAGATCAGGTGCAATATGAGCCCGGTCACCTTTCGAATCCCGAACGTTTTTACTTCGATCTCCGCGACACTCAGCTTGCGTCGGAATTGCAGGGCAAATCGTATGAAGGAGACACGCTGCTTAGCCGCATTCGCGTGGCACAGCCGGTCTCTGGCATGACGCGTGTCGTGCTGGAAGCAAAAAACAGCGCCACGGTCTCAGCCCCGCAAGTCAGCCTTGAACGCGATCCCTACCGACTGGTCATTCAGGTCAACAAGGTCGGCGCCGCGCCTAAGACCGCGGTCAATCTCTTTCCCAAAACTCCGGAGGCCGAGAAAAACCAGATGGCGATCGTCGTTCCGCCTCCCACAAGAGAAGACCTGCAGTGGCGCGCGAAGGTAGCGAAAATGCGTGTCGTGATCGATGCAGGCCATGGCGGATGGGACCTGGGTACAGTAGGACGGCGAGGATTGCTGGAGAAGGACCTTGTACTCGAGATCTCGCAGAGACTGGGCAAGCTGCTCGAATCGCGGCTGGGAGCCGAGGTGATTTACACGCGCCCGGACGACAATTACATTCCGCTCGACCAGCGCGCGATTGTCGCCAATACGGCGCAAGCCGACCTGTTCGTCTCGGTGCACGCCAACTACAGCGATACGCCTTCCGCCCGCGGCGTCGAGACTTACTACACGAATCTTTTCTCCGCGCCCGGGACGCAGGACCTCAGCAATCCTGCCGGGCCCAAACAAGCTGCGATGCGTTCCGCCGCACCGAAAAATCTGCCAATCCTGACTCTGACGTCTGCTGAATTACGCGATCGGATCGAGCAGTCGCGGCGTCTGGCTTCAAGCGTACAGCGATCTCTCTACGGGACGCTGTCGGTGCAGAATCCGGGGCTGCGCGACCGCGGCATCAAAGAAGCTGGCTTTGTTGTGCTCACCGAAAGCGCAATGCCGGGAATTCTGGCGGAAGTTTCTTTCATGTCGAGTCCTACCGACGAGCAGAAACTCCGCAGCGACGGCTACCGCGAACAGATCGCGGAAGCGTTATATCGTGGAATCGCCCGCTACGCGGTTTCTTCCAAGGGCGTGAAAATGGCCAGCGCCGTGAAGTAGAAATCCGTTCTCATTTTCCGGTTCCAGTCGCCTTGTTCAGCCTCGTTCGCAAGCGGAGGCCTTCTGCCTTGGCAAACGCTTCTCGATTGAACTTCCTCCGGGCTCCCGATAACATCTGTCGATGCAGTCTGGGGATAGTTTGCCAACTTCCGCTGAGCACTTCGACGTTGTCATCATTGGCGCCGGACTCTCGGGCATTGGCGCGGGATATCGTCTGCAAACGCGCTGTCCTCGCAAGCGCTACGTGATTCTTGAGGCGCGTGCGGACATCGGCGGGACATGGGACCTGTTCCGTTATCCAGGCATCCGCTCCGACTCCGACATGGCGACCTTCAGTTATCCATTCCGTCCGTGGAAACAGTCGCAGGTCATCGCGGACGGCGCAAGCATCCTGCAGTATTTGCGCGAGACCGCGGGGGAATTCGGGATCGACCGGCATATCCGATTTCGCCAGCGCGTGCTGTCGGCATCGTGGTCGTCGGAGGATGCGCGCTGGACTGTCGAAGCCAGGACAGAAGACGGCGAGACCCTTCGCTACTCCTGCAGGTTTCTTTACGGATGCACCGGCTACTATCGCTACGATGCTGGGTACGAGCCCGGTTTCCCCGGGGCTGAGCGCTTTCGTGGACAGGTAGTGCATCCGCAGCACTGGCCGGAAGATCTCGATTATGCAGGCAAAAAGGTCGTTGTCATTGGCAGCGGGGCGACGGCGGCGACACTGATTCCAGCGATGGCTGGGACGGCGGCGCATGTGACCATGGTGCAGCGCTCACCAAGTTACATGCTGAGTCTGCCGCGGCATGATCCGCTCGCGGAGCTCGCCAAGAAAGTTCTGCCTGAGTGCGCCGCACTTCGCCTGGTGCGCTGGAAAAATATTCTGGTCAGTATCACGATCTACCAGATCTGCCGCCGGGCGCCGGAGTTCGCGAGGAAGATGCTTCGCGATATAGCGGCGAAAGATCTGCCGCAAGGCTACGAGGTCGAGAAGCATTTCAACCCGCGGTACCGGCCGTGGGATCAGCGGCTGTGCGTCATCCCGGACTCCGATTTTTATAAGGCCATCAACGCGGGGCGCACGTCGGTCGTGACCGGCGAGATCGACACGTTTACTGAGAGGAGTATCCGGATGAAATCCGGCGAAGAGGTCGATGCGGACATCATCGTGACGGCCACGGGTCTGCGAATGCTGGCCTTGGGCGCAGTGCGCCTCACCGTGGATGGCACGTCGATTGAACCGGGACGCGCGTTTATCTACAAGGGAGTAATGCTGAGCAACGTACCGAACTTCGCCTTCTGCATCGGCTACACGAACGCCGCGTGGACGCTGCGCGCCGACCTGGCTTCGACCTACGTATGCCGGGTACTGAATCACATGGATCGCCACGGTTACCGTACCTGCAGACCCGCGTGCGATGCGGCGTCGCTGGAAGCAAAACCGCTGCTGAGCCTCACCTCCGGATACGTGCAGCGCGCGGCGGCAGACCTGCCGAAATCGGCGACCAAGGCGCCTTGGTTGATCCGGCAGAACTACATCCGCGACATGCTGACGATGAAGCTGAGGCGGTTGGAGGATGGGGTTTTGGAATTCTCAAGGGCAATTCCGATCAGACGAGCGGACCTTCCGGAGGAAGTGAGTGCAGTGGGAGATTAGGCGGCAGGTGTCGGGCATTAGGCGTCAGCTTTATGGACGTCAGCATCTGTTTGTGAACCAGAGTGTTACATCGAACCAGATAGTTTTCCACAACCCAACCATGTGACATCTGCCCTTGCGCTCCACAGCCACAATCGTCCATCATCGCAGAGGCCGCGAGACGTACACAACGTGCGTTTCGTTCCTTTCAGGAACCAGGTTCCGGTATTTTCGGCCTCTAAGTTCTTTGAAACCAAGATTTTGCCCGTAAGTGATTGAACCCCATAGATTACTTCACAATTTCCCGCTACCTCGCTGATTCTAGAGATTCAGGGGAAGGGGGGAGGGGTACACAAAACATGTTCAGTTCGCTGGCACTCCACCGTATTTCTCGAGCCACTTCAGTTCTTCGCGCACTTTGATCTTTCCGTGCCAGGGATTCTTGCCTAAACCATGGCCCTCGCCGGGGAAGATCAGGAGTTTGTTGGGGACACCGAGTGCGTAGAGCGCATGTTCCAGCAGATAATTCTCCAGTACCGCTACCCGGATATCGCTGGCGCCTCCAACGATGTGGGTGGGCGTTTTGACTTTGTCGATCTGAAAGATGGCGGCTTCGTCGTGGTAGCGCTGCTGGGCTTCCCAGGGGCGTCCGCCGAGGAAGTAGGCATCGTCGTAGGTCGTGTCGTCGTTGCCCCAGTTGCCTACGTGCTCGACCGCGCCCGCGCCTGTCACGGCTGCTCTAAAGCGGGTCGTTTGGGTGATCAGCCAGTTCGTCATGTATCCGCCGTAGCTGTAGCCGCCGATGGTGAGATGATCGGGGTCAGCGACTCCGTCTTTCACCAGCGCATCGACGCCTGCGAGAATGTCTCTGCCGGGCTTCGACACGATTTGCGGGACGATTTGCATCAGGAACTTATCGCCGTATCCGGTCGAGCCGCGATAGTTCGGCTCGAAGACGAGCCATCCGCTGGTAGCAGCGAGCGCGGCCCACTGGTACCAATCGGCTTCGAAGTGGTTGCCGTCAGCGTCGGCGGGACCTCCGTGGATAAAGGTGAACATCGGAAGGTGTTTCTGCTCGAATTTCCCTGGAGGATAGATCAGCATACCCTCGACTGTGGTGCCGTCATCCGCCTTCCACTGGTATGGCTTACCTTGGGGCAGATCGGCTTCGGCAAGCTTTTGATTGAACGAGGTGATCTGGCGCGCCTGGTCGAGTCTGTCTGCCGCGTCCGCAAGATAGACCTCCTGGGGCTTGCCGAGAGACGAGTAAATGAACGCGGTCTTCGACGAGCGGGGCACAGTGGAAATCTGTGCGTAAGTCCCCGCCGTACCGGTAAGACGATGCAGTTTGTCGGAAGGCTTCGTGGTGCTGTAGATCTGCACTTCGGTGCCGATGCGGGCGGACGCCAGTACATTGTCGGCTCCGACCGAATAGTGCTCGACTGGGCCTATGAAAGATTGATCCCACTGTTCGATCTTGCCATCATTGGTGTCAACCCAATAAAGATGGGGCTGGAGATCGCGGTAGGAGCCGGAGACGTCTCCGAGTTCGACTGAAAACAAAATGTGGCGCGAGTCATTCGCCCAGCGGGGACTGATTTCGAAGGCTTCGTTGTTAGTGAGGCGGCGAGGCTGGCCTCCCTTGACGTCGAGCAAGTAGAGTTCCACGTCCTCGTATTTTTCCTGCCGTTGATTAACCGCATTCGTGACGAACGCGAGCTTCGTGCCATCAGGCGAAGTGACCAGATCGTCTATGCGAAGCGACATGGTCGCGATGGCGTCTGCTCCAGGAGTCAGATCGGGCTGGGCTTCGGGCTGGCCTTCATTCTTTTCTACTTTGGCCGGTTCGGAAGCGTGGCGGGCGATGGCGTCGGGAACCCTCAACGCAAAGATCTCGTCTCCGCGCTCGGCGGTACGATACTGTACGACGTCCTTCCACTCCCGTTTGTACTCATCCTTCTGATCTTTGCTCCAGGGCTGACGAGTGGCGTAGTAGATGGTTTGGGAGTCTAATGACCACGCGAAAGTGTGAACGTCCTCTTCGCCACGCGTGATGGGGAAAGCTTCGCCACCGGTGGGAGAGATCAAGTAGAGCTGGCTCGCGTCCTCCTCGGAGTCGGAGCCGGAATCGGAATCATCACTCTTACCTGAAGCATTCTTTCGTTCGGAGAGGAAGGCGATCCACTTGCCATCGGGGGACCACTTCGGGTCGGAATCGTGGCCGGACTGCGTGAGTTGGATGAGGGTTTTGACGTCGTCGCGATAGAGCCAGAGATCGGTGCGGAAGATTTGCTGGTCCCAGTCAGCACGTTCGGTGACGATGACCACCGAATTGCCGTCGGGCGAAAGTTCGACAGAGCTGAAGCTGACGGAATTGAAGAAGTCATCGATCGTGAGCTTCGCTTTATTTTGGCCTTGAAGAGCGGGGGCAATGATGAGGACTGCGAGAACAACCACAGATTTCTGGATTTGCATAGGGTTCCCGGTGGGAAGAAGGGTTATACAACGTCTGGTTCGCAGTAGGCAAGCTTGGAAACGACCTGAAAACAGGAGCGAGGCTCATCGGCACGCATCTCAATGAGCTGGACTTGAATACGCGGAACGGAATCGGCCACGCGCTCGCACAAACCTGCACACCGATTCCGCTGCCATGAGCAGAATCAGGGGCTCAATCGGATGTCGATAAGCTGTAGGCCAAGCGGCTTGTGTCACGTAGAAGACAAGCGGATAGAACACAAACAAAATTATGGCGAAGACGGCAAAGGGCTGAGGTACAAATGTGAGTCCCCAGAGAGCCAGACCTATTAGAACGACATACACGATCGGCCAGGGGGTAAACCAGAATCTGGCGAAGCGCTTTGCGCTGCGCAGGAGAAAATCCGTGGGCGCTGATCTGATGTAGGCAATGGCATCTCTCCGCCTGAGTTCAAAGAACCGGGCTTCTCCCAGTCTTGGCAATTGACTTCCGTAGGGCGATTCACCCGTCCAGTAGTCGCAGGTCCCCGACATTCCCGGATGATTGCCGAGATAGAGTTCCATGCCCAGGTTATCGCGCAGGGCGGGATAGAACTGACCCATCGCACGGTAATTGCGGACGTACCACGGGACGAGACAAAGCAACGCTGTGGCTAGCATTACAGTGGCTTGCTTTCTCTTGAGCCAAAGGGCACTTGCCGGAATAAGTAACACCAGCATGGGATTTAGCAACAGGATGAATCCAACGGCGATACCCAGCAGGATCCAATTGCGACTGTTTGGCAAAAGACAGGGAACAAAATTCAGCCAAAGGACTACCGCCAGCGTTGCGACGGCGTAGCCAGATAACGTAATGTCGGTGATGGCGATCGGCGGAAAGATCGACCAAGCCCAGGCGGAGAGGACTGCAACCTGGGACGAGAAATATTTCACGCCTACTCGGTGGATGAAGAATGCAGTCAAGCCTCCCGCGACACTGTTGGCTGCAAGAGCTAGGTAGAGTGAAATCCTGGAGAAGGCACCAAACAGTGTGAAAATGCCAGCCATAAAGAATGGATACAACGGTGGCTGCTGGGCAGTTGGAATGGCGAGATCGGTAAAAGGGGAAGCGAAACCGTCCCCGCGGACTAGATGGGCGGCAATATGGCTTGCTTCGTTTCCCTGGAAGGGGTTACCGGGAGTGCCGAGCCACTTCAAGACCGATGGGATCAGGAGAATCCGGAAAGCAACACCGATCAGAAGAATTGCCGCCGGATTGCGCAGCCAACGCATTGCATTCTCCAAAGATGACGAAACTTGCGCTGTCTCGGCCGAGAAAACCACCGAGATCGAGAGACTTGCGTCATCACGCTGCCGGTCTCAGTGAAGATTGTATCTGCCACAAGGTCCACAGTACCGCTGCAAAGACTGCGACAGAAAACTGCAGGTGAGTCCAATGAGCGAGCGGGCCGAACAGCGGGAGAAGAAACCCGAGGTACAACAAAACGCCGAGCCTCCGTTGAAGAAGATGCTGAGGATTCTGCAATAACCAGTCCGCTAGAGTGATAAATATCGGCGCCAAGGCGAGAAGATCGTAGATGTAGATGTGCGGGTTCACCAGAACGGCGGCGAATAGCAGCGACGAGAAGCGAAGGTTAAGGGCACTGGGTGAGCTCCAAGTCCTCGCCGCGACCGCGATTACTGCCGCCGCGGTCAACAGATAGAGCACCCAGACGCCGGGTATCCACGGAATCAGAACCTCCCAGAAGCTGTAGACCGAATGCATCTGGATAGCTGAAAAAGGAAGTTCGGTCGAGCCTGGATGACCTGCGCTGTACACCAGCCTTGTCAGGTACGCTAGCATGACCGAGCGTCGAAAATAGACAGCCGTTAATGCGAGCTGGAGACCGGCTGAGAGGGCGAGACCCGCGAATGTCTTCCATGCGCGTGCCAAAAGAAGAACGAAGAAGATTCCGACCAAAAATTGAGGCTTGAACACCAGAAAGCCCAATGCAACACCAGCGAGGAAATCGCGCTGCTCGGCAAAAGCCAAATATGCAGCAGTGACGCCGATCAAAATGAGGACCGACAGTTGTCCACGCACACAGAAATGAAACAGCGGCGGGTAAGCCAGCGCACAGATTGTGACCAAGACGCGATACCTTTGAAGAGAGGGGCATCGTTTCCAGATTAAATAGACACAGGCGAAATAAATTGCGAGAGATAGCGTTACCCAAATTTCAGCCTGGATCAGGAACGGAAACGATGAGAGCGGGACAAACAGGGCCGGCACCTGGGGACCATAAAAGTACTGCAGGAACACCTGTGTGTCGCGTCCGATTGTGGCACGAATTTCCCGCGCCAGAATCTGGTCGTCATAAAGCTGATCTGCCCGGCCGTCCCTGGTCAGGCGCGCTGAAATGGTGAACTGCAGGAAATCCTGGAACTTAATGTTGCCAGCCCGATCGAATAGACCCGGCGTTGTGAAGTCGACAATGCAGGCGGTCCACAGACATAAAACCAAGATGATCGCCAGCGCCCAAATGCGAGTTGGGTTCAAGAATCGATCGGAGGCGAAGGTCCAGGGGGAGCGCTGCATCGTGTGGTCAGGGAATCGGGTCAGCATTCTTGATTGCGTCGTCGATCGACTGGCCGGAGCGTGGAGGGCCTTCCATCATTCGCCAGCCGTCGTCGTAATCGCGAAATCCGACTACTGACCTGTAGTGAACGTCGCCCGAGTACAAAGCTGCACCGATTTCATTCAGTGGAACCCACTTCCAGGTAAATTCTGCATCGCCAGAGTTGCCCTGCTTGGCAATGCCGGTGACGGCGACGAGTTCGCGTCTGGCGACGGGAATAGAAAGCGGCGAACCGCCAGTCTGACCCGGGTTGAGGGCGGCACGAATGGCATCCACGCCCGAAGGTGTGAGAAGAACATCCCAACATGGCGGTGCGAGATCACGTGGGCAGGGTGCGGAGTTGGCGGAGATCCAGCCGTGATGCTGCAGAACGAGGTATTCCGGCGAGGGGTAATCCCGACTGGAAACGATGCCGGTTTGCAGTACAAAGCGCTGCGATGACTTGAAAGGTGCTGAGGCAGAGATCAGGTCTGTCGCGAAACGCCGAGTAAGAAAGTCTCGAGGAGAACAAGCGGTGTGAAGAAGAGCTGTCAACACAACTGCAAATTGGATCGGCTTTCTGAGCATGAATTGACTTTATGGCAGTTGTTCGGCTTTACCCTCGCAGGACAACCCCTTCCGCTTGGCGCTAAGCCCCATGTCTGGCAAAGTCGGCCAGAAGTGGGATACTCAGTTTCATTCCTACTGTACTTGGCAGTCTGTCCACGAGCGCTCAGGACAAGTAAGGCCATTGCCTCAGCACAGTTTTTAGCGACTTGTGATTGTAAACAAACGGGAGCGCCTGTGCGGCACGAAAGGACGATCTGTGATTTGGCCATCGAATTCAGAGGCCCAGCGACCAGGGACTTCCCGGGTACAACTTGGACAGCGACCATCTCGCGTGAGGCGGTATTCGGTAATGAGATATCCGTAGCGCTGGATCAGTTTTTCCCCGCAGTTGGCGCAGCGGGTGTCTTCCCATTCCTCGACCATGCCCGGCAGATTGCCAGCATAAATGTAGCGGAGTCCGGCATTGCGCCCAATCTCGGCCGCACGCAAAAGATCCTCGACCGTCGTATCTCGCTCATCCTGCATTTTGTAGTCGGCGTGGAAGGCGGTGACGTGCCATGGGATGTCGGGTGAAACGCCGACCAAGAAGTCGGTGAGCTTTCGGAGTTCGTCCTTGGAGTCGTTGAAGCCGGGGATGAGGAGCGTAACGATCTCGAGCCACAGTCCCATCGAGTGGATACGGCGGATGCTCTCCAGGATCGGACCGATACGGCCGCCTAGATCGTGGTAGTGGCGATCGTCAAAACTCTTCAGATCAACTTTGTAAAGGTCGAGCCAGGGGCGCAGGTACTCGAGCACCTGAGGTGTAGCGTTACCATTGGACACGAATCCGGTTATGAGCCCGGCGGCCTTGGCTTCCTTGAAAATCGAGACGGCCCACTCACTGGTGATCAGGGGCTCGTTGTAGGTGCTAACTAAAACCTTCGCGCCCTGCTCGAGCGCATCGCGCACAAGCGACTTGGGCGAGACCGGGAGCGGAGGCGACACCGCTCGCGGGTCGCGCAGAGCCTGTGACGTAACCCAGTTCTGGCAGTAGCCACAGTGCAGATCGCAGCCGAGCATGCCGAAACTGTAGGCGAGAGCCCCGGGATGGGCATGGAAGAAGGGCTTCTTCTCGATGGGATCGCATTGCATGCCCGCGGTGTATCCCCAGGGAGCATAGAGCTTGCCGCCGCGGTTGAAGCGGACCTTGCACACTCCGGCTTGACCTTCCGGGATGGGGCAGCGATGGCCGCATGAAAAGCAGCGGACACGATTGTTGCCAAGAGCTTCGACGAGGGATGGATCGGCTTCGCGGACTCTCTGGTCGAGGATGTCGCGCAGGGCGGGCACGGATACCTCTACCTTATTCTAGCGCGTCGAGGTAGTTTCCGTTGCCAGGTGGTCAGTTGGCGGCAATTGATTTCAGATTTGAGCCGTGCTGCTGAAGCCATCGGGCGGCGTTTTGTTCGATAGCGGCGATTTGAGCACGGGTGAGTCTTGCGCTTGCATGTGGAGCGAGAGCTTTGCTGGCCTCGTCGCCATTGAGGGAGGCCACTACCATCCAAAAGTATGCGCGGGTAGTGTCTTGCGGAACACCTCGACCGCTGTAGTAGAAGGCGCCGAGCTTTGATTGTGCAGCGACATTGCCCTGCTCTGCGGCTTGGGTAAACCAGTGAACGGCTTCCCGTTCGTTCAGTCTGATACCTTCTCCGGTGGCATAGCGAAGACCAATGGCATTCGCGGCATCCGCATTCCCTTTTGCTGCCATGTCCTTCAACTGATCAAGGGTAGCAGTCTCGATTGCGGGTTTTGAGGTCGACGACAGGTCTGGAGCCTTGGTCGACGCAAGCACCGTCTGCAGGCGCGACTCTTGGGGATTCCGGATCTTTTTCATTATCCAGGGTGCAGCCGTGGATTGAACAAAGGGAGCAGTCAGGAACCCTAGCGCCATGGAGATGGCACCGGCAGCGAAGGTTAAGAGCAAGAGATAAGAGCGTGGCAGACTGATACCGGGCCCGGGTTCGGCATGGTCCACCAGTTTCTCGCCCTGCTCCTCGTCAGCGGAGGCAAAGAGCACGCTGCCCTGCGGGGCGACGAACGATTTGGCATTAGTTTCACCGATGGCGGGCGGAATCTCAGCACGCCCGACGCGGGCTGCGGCCTGGAGGACGGTATCGGCGAATTTCACGAGCACTCGTTGATCGACTTCCGAAAAGGCACCAGGATTTGGCGAAAACACTTCGATGAGTCCGATGGACTTTTCCCCACTGCGAACGGGAGCAGCAAGGATCGAACGGATGCCTAAGACACGACAGCTTTCGCGGTCCACGCGCGAATCGAGTTCCGTGTCATCGCAGCGAAGAGGCATCCCGCCCTTCACACACTCTCCGGAAAAGCCGGAACCGACCTGCAGACGCGCTCCTATGGGAGGGGCATCCGAACCGGAACTGGCGCGGCACATCATGAAGTCAGGAACGGCGTCTACGAGCGCAATAGCAGCACCGGAAGCGCGCATCAACTCGCGGGTGCGCTCGGCGATCAATTGCAGAGCACCAGCAAAGTCTGATCCGAGCGTCTCAACCTGGCGCTGTACGACGCTGACAGCCGCTAACGTGTCGGTGTAGCCAGGCCGCGGAGGTTGAGCACCCGCAAGCAGTTCGATCTCGCTGTTGGCCACCGCCGCCATGACATTGACGAAGAGCCACTCTCGCAATCGTGCGAGAGAATCCTGGGGCAAAGACGAAAAACGTAATCCAGCGCGGCCGGAATCGTTCGTCCATATAACTTGCCCGCAGGTGAAGATCTGCTGTGCGCAGTCGGCAAGATCGAGGCAAAGTTCGATCTGCTGATCCACCTGCAGAGGCGAGTGGCATTGAATAGCCATGCCGTCTTCGCTGATATCGACGATTTCGTGGAGGTCGAGCATGCTGCTTTGTCCACCCGCGAAGGTGGCATAGGCGGGAGTCTGGATTTTGTGACGCACGCGTCGACGGCGGTTTCGCACTCCAGTCTGCAGCGGCGAAGTGATCGCGACCATGGGGAAAGAGCCCGTAGCTGTTGCAGCACCATATTATCGCGAGATTGTGGAAAAGTATCTAGCGAATGAGGCAGCTTTCGGCGGCAGGGCCTCGAAAGGCTTTGGATGAACTTGTGAGTCAACCGCAGGGCGGTTGGAGCCGCAAAGATATGTGACGCGACTGAAGGACTTATCCGGCCCGGCGGAGAGTCTGGGTGCGGTGGATCGTCGAGATTCGGGAGATGGCCGCCACCATCATGCTCGAAAGCAACTGCATCGTAGCAACGTCCCGGTCGTCGAAAGCTCCAGGTGTAGACGACAGGACTTCGAAGACGCCGAGGGTACGGCGGTAGTGGCGCAAGGGTGATACTAGAATCGAGCGAACGCCCAAGCGTCGGCAACTAGCGAGGTCGACGCGGGGATTGCGTTCGGCGTCGTGGCATAGCATGATCTCGCCAGACCGGACGGCTTCGGCCGATATGCCGGCATCGGTCTGCAACCGGACACCGAGATCAGGGGCCGTGCGTCCAGCACGAGCGCGGCATACGATCTCATCGCCTGCCCGGAGCGCGATCGCTGCGCCGGTCGCTCCCGTTAAGTGCTGTGCGCGCTCAGTAATGGCACTAATGGCAGGCTCCAGATCGAGTTCCCCAGCATGGATCTCAACTTCCTCGGGTACATGCACGGCGCGAATGCCGGACGCCGGATGCGCGGAGTTTGCCAGTCGAAGTTGATTCCGCTGGGTGAGCGAAGGCATGCGAGAGTGATCCTCATTGGCGAATGAATCGGGAACGGGAACGGTGCGAAGTAAATCACGGACCAGACTATTGAGCTCGGAGTCGGTAATGAGATGTGCAGTCTGCTGATTGCGCAAGGATCCGCCCAACAGCCGCGAGAGCCCAATGAGTGCTTGGCTACCGCACGCCAAGCAATAGGAGCGAGGATTGGCGCTGATCATCTCGCATTGCACACAAAATGTGGCGGACTGCAGAGGGACAAAGTTGACATCCCTGAAAGTATTGCCGTAGACGCTTTCGCCGAACATGTTGGCAGAACCCTCGCTTGCGATGATGCTGATGAAAGTAAATAGGTGAAGGAGGGCGCAAAAGTGACGGCAGTGGTTCCTGGATGTGGAAAACAGGGCTTAAACCCTTCGAGTGAACTGGATCTCACGCAGGAAAGACTTACACGTTGCTGAACTCAATCGGTGGGTTGGGCTTGCTTCAGGGCAAACGGTAAAAACCTGTATTGCTTTCCAGAGCGGGGCCACGATACACTGCCATAAGTGACACAGTCCAGACTTGGACTGCTGGGGGATGCATGGAATGGAAAGCGCCTGTTTTTGAAGAAGTTTGCCTGAACTGCGAGATCAACTCCTACGCCAGCGCGAAGTTGTAGACGTTAATCCAGCCGTTTTTCTAGCACATTATCCTGTCGCCCGTCACAAGAGGACTTGGGCGATGCGTTCGGCTGCGTGTCCATCCCAGAGCGGTACTCGGAACGGGTTTGGCCGCTCTCCATGTGCTGCCCGTGATCCGTGATGAGTCACTTTCGCAGCAGCGGACTTCAACTTCTGCACATCCCGTCCTATCAATTGATTTGTTCCTAGAGTGACAGTGATTGGGCGCTCTGTGTTCTCTCTAATGGTGAGGCATGGGACCCCCAGGAACGTTGTTTCCTCTTGAATTCCCCCGGAGTCAGTGATCACCACTGCGGCGTGGCGCTGCAGGGCGATGAATTCGAGATAAGGGAGAGGATCCGTGAGGCGCAGGCGGGAGTGCACCGTGTTCCCGAAACCAAGCTCGTAAAGACGCTGCCGCGTGCGGGGATGAACGGGAAATACGATACCCAACTCCGAACTCATCTCCGCGAGGGCTTCAAGTAGCGCCTTGAGCCACGGGAGATCGTCGACATTTGAGGGGCGATGCAACGTGACCAGCGCGTAGGGTGGGGTTATGGACGCCGGGAAATGCTGCTCGGCGGTAGGCAGAAGCCGAACCAGCGAATCGATCATCACATTGCCGACGCGATGGATTTTGCGTGGGTCGATGCCCTCGCGGATGAGGTTCTCGTCACCGTCGGCCGAGGGAGTAAACAAGAGATCAGAGAGCTGATCCGTCAGGAGGCGATTGATCTCTTCGGGCATGGTTCGATCGTGCGAGCGTAGGCCAGCTTCCACGTGAGCTACTGGCACAGCGCGTTTCGCGCACACCAGAGCGGCAGCGAGAGTCGAGTTAACGTCGCCATAAACGAGAACCAGACTCGGCCGTCGTTCCTGCAGTACAGGCTCGAAGGCCTGCATGATGGCAGCGGTCTGCTGAGCATGGGTACCGGAACCGACGCCGAGATTGACGTCAGGGTCTGGCATCTCGAGTTGGTGAAAAAACACGTCCGACATGGTGGAGTCGTAGTGTTGGCCGGTGTGTACGAGGGTCTGCCGAACTCCATCGTGAGCGCCTAACGCGCGCAGAACCGGCGCGGCCTTCATGAAATTGGGACGGGCCCCCACAACATGGAGAATGTGCATGGACAAGAGCAAGACCAGATTGTATAGGGTCGAAGTCTTGTGGGTGCCTCTGCTCAGTTGCGCGGCAATGGCGTCATCCGGCTTGAGCGGCGATTAGCGACGAATCCTGACCAGGCAAGGCGATGACTCCCACCGCATGTAGCCGTGTGCGGTCGAGTGCGTCGGCCAGGGCAGTGGGAAACTCTCCCGTGAGCAAATTGACGTCGAGCTGCAGATCACGGGGGGAATAGAGGCGATAGAGAGTCAAGCTTCCGCAATGATGGTTGGCGGAGCTGAGCAGATCGAGGGAGAGCTTCCAGGCAGAGGCAGTGTCCGCGTTGGGGCCCAGACCTGGCTTGCTCCAACGAAGTGAGTTCGGCTTGCGTCCGCTGGATGCTTCGACTAACTCCAAGGGAGCGATTTCGCCGGGACGCACGTGGAGCACCAATTCGAATCCGTCGAAGTCATTGCTGCCGAAAGCAGCCAGCAGGATGCAGCGGACCTGTTCGTGGTCACGAGCGACCTTGAGTTCCTCAATGGCACGGCGGACCGCAAGATTATTGACGAAAATCTGGGGTTGATTCAGTGTGCGCTGGGCAACACGTGCCAGTTCGCCAAACTCGAGATAACCGAGGTGCTGCACACCGATCCATATTCCGATGCCCAAGACAGCAAGCACGAGACCCAGGGAACTACCGGTCGGCCATAACAAGAACAGGCTCAGCATCGCGAAGCCGGCGGAAACACCGTAGAGGAGCACCACGACCTGGCGGTGGGTGAGACCGTGCTGTAGCAGCTTGTGATGGATGTGTTCGCGATCAGCGGTGAAGACCGGGCGTCCACTGATGAGACGACGCAGGATCGAAAGAACGGTCTCCAGAATGGGCAGACCGAAAGAGACGATCGGGATCGCGACCGCGACAATGGTCGGTGCCTTCTGTGCACCGTAAAGCGCCAGGGCACTGAGCAGAAATCCGATAAGGAGGCTGCCGGAATCGCCGAGGAAGATGGTGGCGGGATTGAAGTTGTAACGGAGAAATCCGAGAATGGCGCCGGCGAGAGCAATCGTCATTAGCTCGACCAGCGCCGGTCCATGGAGCAGCGCCACCACGAAAACGACCATGGTCGAGAACAGGGCGGAACCTGCAGCCAAGCCATCGAGTCCATCGATCAGGTTGAAGGCGTTGGTGATGGCGAGAACCCAGATCACGGTGGCGGCGAGACCGATGTACCAGGGCAGGACTCGGTCGCCGAGGAGAACTGGGATATTCACAATGCGAAGACCGCCCGTGTACAGCATGGTGGCGGCAATTCCCTGCACGGTAAATTTGACGTAGGGACCTACACCGCGAAGGTCGTCGTAAACTCCGAGCAGGAAGACAATGGCGGCGGGTACAAAAATGGTGGCGAGTGTCTTCAGAAAAGGCGAAAGGAAAAGCGCGGGATGGCGCACTCCCCACCAGGCAGCGACACCCATGCATGCGCAGAAACTGAGAAAGATGGCGACTCCGCCCAGACGAGGCAGAGGATTGGAGTGCATATGGCGTTCCTGCGTCGGGACCGCGACCAAGCCATGAGAGCTAGCAAAATCGCGGATATACCGAGTCAGGACAAACGCTGACAACAGCCCGGTAAAGAAGAGCCCCAGACAGATTAGGGTCAACTACGCCACCTCGACGAGGGTGACTACTGACACCCAACTTCCACAGTAAGTATGACAGCGACAGTTCGCAGGCAAGAGTGCATGCAAAGATTCTGGGTAAAGATCAGTTCTCGACTTTAGCAGTACCAGAATGGGACTTTCAATTGGCGGCGACGAAAAAAGCTGTGGAAAAACTATCCAGAGGTGCATGAATTGCTACAAGGAGCTCAGTCTTGCTGTGCTAAACTGCCTCTTAAAATTCACCACGTAAAGGTCAAGGGCCGCAGATGATGTCGGGTACGAGACTCGCTTCCAGGGGCTGCACTCTTTGTTGGGTTCTCGCAGGGGCGTTGGCGATTGGAGCAGGGGCACAACAGCCGGCGGAAAGCATCCCGGCAGAGCCGCAAAAAACAGCACCCACGGATCTCCCCGGTGTCCAGACACCATCGCAAGGGGCTGCGAACGCTTCCGAGCAAAACAATAATGATAAGAGTTCTGTCCCATTACAAGATAGCCAGGGAAAGTCGGTAATTACGACGCTGGGTGCGGGCGATCTCATCGAAGTCAGCGTTTATAACGTTCCGGAATTGACCAGCAAAGTGAGAATCAGCAATTCGGGCGATGTCTATCTCCCGCTCATCGATTACGTGCACGTCGAAGGGCTGACGCAAGAGGAAGCGCAGAGTTTGATTGAAAAACGCCTAGCAGATGGGGGATTCGTGCGCAATCCGCACGTCACGATTTTCATCGACGAATTCACATCGCAGGGCGTAACGATCCTGGGCGAAGTCGGCAGACCGGGGATATATCCGGATATGGGAGACCATAAGTTATACCAAGTGGTCTCACAGGCGGGGGGATTTACCCAGAATGCATCGCGCAAGATTACCATCTTGCGACGGAATCAGGCTGAACCGATCCACGTTAAGCTTCCCCGAAATCTGGGTGACGACCAGAGCGGGAATGTAGAGATTCTTCCCGGAGACACGATCACGGTACCGCGGGCCCCGGTCATCTATGTAGTGGGAGATGTGGGACGTCCGAGCGGAATCCTGGCTGATAACGGGACGCTAACGGTATTGCAGGCGCTTGCCTTGGCAGGCGGAACCAATAAGACCGCCAAACTAGGAAACGCACGAATTCTGCGCAAAGGACCCAACGGGGGTGTGACCGAGACCAAGGTCGAGATAAAAAAGATGCTGGAAGCAAAAGCTCCCGATGTGTCTTTGCAGGCGGACGATATCTTGTTTGTTCCGATTAGCGGTGGACGCGTACTCGCGGCCCGGACTTTTGAAGCCACAATGACCGTCGCGACTGCGATGGCGCTTTACACAATTCATCCGTAACGCCTCAGGATGACGCCAGTAGTCTATTGAGCACGTCGATATATTTCTCGGCGCTGCTCACGCGTGAGAAGTTTTTCTGGATGTAATCCCTTCCCTTCCGTCCCATAGCGTGGCCCAGATCACGACTCTCTTGCAGCTTCTGAACGGCGGCCGCAAGCGCATCCGAATTTTCAGGTTCGATCACCAGTCCGGCACCTGCTTCCTCCAGGATTTGGCGCGCTTGACCATCCACGCCAAGAATAACGGGACGGGCGCAAGACATGAATTCGAGCATCTTGGTGGGAATGACCGCCTTGAAAACGTCGGCCCTTCTCAACAGCACGAGGCAGGCATCGGATGCGGAAATGAAAGCCGGTATTTGCTCGCGCGGCTTCTGGTCCAGGAATTGGACATTCGTCAAGCTACGCGATTGAGCTAGCTCTTTGATGCGCTGTTTCTCTGCACCCTCTCCGACGAGCAAAAACAGGATGTCGGGCTTGTGGAGGCGTAGTTTTTCGGCGGCATCGAGCAGGGTCTCGAGGCCATGCGCGTTACCCATCGTGCCAATGTAGCTGGCGATGAATTTGTCCTCAGCGTTGAGTTGCCTTCGAAGTTCGCGGACCGTGGTCTCCGGGGAAGGAGCGAACGTATCGATCTCGACGCCGTTCACCACCACTGAGATTTTTTCCGGAGCAACTTGCCAATCAGCGGTGAGGGGTTGCTGGAACGCCGGTGATACGACAACGATGTGGTCGGATTTCTCGTACAGGAAACGGGCTATTCCGGCGAGAGTCTGATGCAGCAGCGAGCCCTGGCTACCGACGCCCACCGCCGAAAGTGATTCGGGCCACAAGTCGCGGACTTCGAAGACAAACGGAATGTGACGTGAGAAAGCGAGCCACCATCCTGCGAGGCCGACCAGCAGTTGCGGAGAAGTCGCGATGATTACATCGGGGCGTGGCAGAGTCAGGCCGCGAATGCCGGCCGACACGCAGAATGATGCATAGTTGCGGATACGTTCATGCGACTTGCGATTGGGCAGTGGCCAGAGCCACGTTCGATGGACATCCACGCGGCCCACTTTCTCTTTATGAATCAGGCGTCGCAACCGATTTCGCCATTCCGCGGGGACGACTCCGGTAGGGTGGTTAGGAAATCCGGTAAGAATGGAGACATCGTGTCCTGCGTTCGACCAATGAAGCGCGAGTTCCGCAGCGCGTGCTGCGGGCGCGCCCATCTCGGGCGGGAAGTACTGGGAGACGTAGAGGATTCTCACGGGACAGTAGAGGGTATCGCATTCAACGCAATCGGAGTAGCGCCCAGTCTATCGATCGTTCCACACAGCTCAAGCTAGTAATACGCGAGTTTGAAAGCAGCTTTGTATGCGAGGGCACGAGCACGGTTGATTCGACTCTCGGCATAGTTCTCCCAGCGATCTGCAGTACGGGCGAAGAGTTCTTCTCCGGACAGGCGATGCATCACGCGCAGTTGCACAATGTGGAGGCGGTGGTAGAAGGCACTCGCCACCATGGGCAGGCGGGTCCCGGACTGTTCGTAGAGCGACCAGAAGCCTAGGTCGTAGCGGTCAAGATTGTGCATCAAAGTACGGGTTCCGCGAGCGAAGAGTTCTCGCGCTGCGACCTCACCGGTTGCGAGCGCGTAATCATAGACTCCCCAGAGTGTCCAGATGAATCCGTTCAGAATGTGAGTCGGAGGCGAGACGATGTACTCCTCGAGCCAGAGGTCGCTGGAGTTATCGGTGAAAGCCACACCTCCCTCGGTCGTTGAGGTGTGAAACGACAGGAACGCAGCGCGGGAGGCCTCCAGGTACCGCGGATCGCCGGATTCTTTGTGGGCACGAACCAGTACAGAAATCCCCTGTCCCTGTGCCAGGGCGGAGTACCACGGAGCTTTGAGCGTGTCGCGGTATTCCCAGTCGAAGTGGTGGTTCCAAACCGGGATTCCGTTCGAGTTCCGCTCAAGATGCGACGCCAACCAGTCGGAGGTGTGGAAGAATTTATTCTTTCTCTCCGGATCGGCACTGCGGCGCCAAAGATTGTAGTTACCAAGACCGTATTGCGCGATCGCGATTGGGTTGTATTGCAGGCCGATATCGCCGTGATAGTCAAGTTGCGGAACGCCGAACGCATCGTACTGGCCTTGGTAGTCAGCCTTCTCTGCGAACAGCATGTAGTACTCCCCAAGTTCAGCAGGACTTGCGTGCGGGTTTTCTGTTGGAGTTTCGTGCCAGAAGGTGAGATGGCTTTTGCCACCGACGAAGTAGGCGCTGAAGATGCGGCGGTAGTAGGCGAGAGTGGGCACGGACTCGGATCGCATTCATATTACGGCAGCCGCGTCGGGCACTGATGCTACCCAGAGAAAAAACTGCAAACCGCGAAGGCCCGGAAAGGTTAGACGATGAAGATCCCTAGATTTCGCGTATCCGGTAGAGAGACAGGACCATGTCGTCGGAATCCACCGCGATGGTGGAGAGTGCGAGATAAGGACTGTCGTTTTGGCCATCGGGAAGGAAGGCGTTGCCGTATTGGAACAGGCCCATTGAAAGGAAGTCCTTTTGCCAGGCCAGTAGGGGCTGCCAGTCGTCAGGACGCGCCACCTCAGCACCGAAGAGACGAACATTGCGATCGGGGTTCGCCTCACTTGGTTCAACCATTGTCGAGAAAAACATTCTGGTGCCTACGCGACAGCCGTAAATCGAGGAACTACTGATCCCGGAAAGTCGTGTGAGCTTCCTCTGGCGATCGAGTTCATAGATGTGGTTGGATTCGAGCGGAGTGTCGGAGGAGAAGTAGAGAGCGTTTTCGGTGGGGACGGCCGCAACCGCGCGGGCCTGTTGGTTGCCTTTCATGACCACTTCGACCTGCGACAGATCGTAGGAGGCTCGGAGGATTCGGCACTCATCGCGGTAGTCGCCGGTCAAAATCCAGAGGCAGTTTCCCCAAGGGTCGTGAACGATATTGTGAACGTGGCGAATGGTGCCCTTGGGAAATGTGTAGGCAGGACTCCAGGTTTTGCCATCGTCGACAGAGGCATAGATGTGAACCTCGTCGCGACCGGCATTGTCGAAGTACTCTCCCCAATAGACGATCCCGTTAGGCACTGAGGTGATGTGAAGAGGTCGAGTGCCGCGCGTGATCGCGTGGGTCTCATGAAACTCGTTTTGGCCGGGGAGCAAGGTAACAATTGACCCAGGAACGGCACCAATGAGTACTCCACTTCGAAGGACAGTAAGGGCATGGAAACCGTCGCGGAACAGGCGCGCAGTCAATCGATTCGTGATAGAGGCGCGGCGTCGGAGCGACGGGCGCACGTGTGCCACGGAATGCCAGTCGAGATTGACAGGGTCCTCAAGCGCAGTGCGGAGAATGGTGTATCCGCGCGAGGCGTAGAGCTCGTTTCCTACCGATGCGAGGACTCTGAGACCCGGACAGCGGGCGATGCGATCTAGGATCATTGCTGGGCTCATTCGAGAATCAAAGGCAGAATACCCTGCAGCGATTTGCCTGTGCTTTGATCTGCCTGATTGCAAAACGCCACAGAGATTCTCCCACCCTGGTGCGTGCTTTTACGCTATCGCGACGCAACCTTGAGGAATGTATAGGTTTTTCTGATGTGCAACATCGAAATACTTCAGTGGACAGGTGAACCTAATGCGCATATATAGGAATCATAGCGTGCTCCTAAGACCGGAAGCGAGGCCACCGGGACGTGGAATCGGCGGACAGTGCCGACAGTTCGGCAGAGCGATCAGTTGCAGCCTTGTGCCGGTAGTGCCAGAAGCCTCAAGAATCCCTTAGGCATAATTCATTCAAGCGTGGCACATGACGTGCACAGAGCTATGAATTCAAGGGTTCTTCTAGACATTGAGAAGAGCAGAAAGTCATTATTGCCATGCTTAGTCACTGCGCCAACGAACAATGCCACAAGCCCTTTCTCCGGTTGCGAGAAGGCAAGCTCTTCCTGGTCGAGACGGATCGCCTGACCAAACCGGGTGAACCCTCCGTTCCGCCATTTATCCGGGCAAAGCAACAGCAGCGCCAGGTGGAACACTATTGGCTATGCGACGACTGCTCGGCGCAATGGACATTGATCTACGATAAAGAGCGGGGAATTGCGCTGGCGCCGGTCAGGCGGCCAGTTAAAACGATAGCCGCAGCCGCGCAGAGTGGTGTCGCTTGAGCCTTAACTATTCGTAGCCGTCCTTTTTCCAAACCTTCCAGTCTGTCGAAATTCTTCGCAGCATGGTTTGCGTTGCCTCATGCAGCCAGGTCCGTCTCTGTCTTTTGGCGTGGCGCAGAATATCTTTAGCCGCGCTCCTGGTGCCCAAGTGCACGTTGGCTGTTTCTCTGCCCATAGAATTCAACAGCCGCGTTTCTGAGCCGTGAACCTCGAGGCTAGTGAGTTCGATGCGCGAGCAGTGTGGGCTGAGGCGCCGCACGATCCACTGACCACGCAGTTGCACAAAGGGATCTGGACAGCGAACCGCCCTGCTGAGAATGCTCTGATACAGGATTTCTGCGGGAGCATGGTGGTCTCCGGCCCAATGACACGACGACGGCACCAAGGCCTTCGCTTCGCGTGCGATCCAATGTCCATTCCACTTGGCAAGAGCGACATAGCGTGGGTGGCCGAGGCTGCCAAGGCCCGCAACACGACGTGCGATGCGATATTTAAGGTTGGGGGCCGGAAAAAGATGCTCCATCGCGTCAATCGCACTGACCGGAACGTCGCGGGAGGCGGTCGGCAGAGCCTCCATCTTCTTCCAGAAGCGAACCGGATCGCGCAGATCGGTAAGGGCTATTTCGCGTAGCCATTCATTCTGTTCCTCAAGAACGAAAGGCAGACCGCCCTGCTGCATAGTTTGCAGATAGCCTTCTAGAATCGCGTCGCAGATGTCGTTCTTTTTGAGGGACAAGTGGCCCGCGTCTGACGCCAGGTGTGCGCTGACGGCGAGCCGAATCAAATCGTTCGTATAAGGGAGCGGGTAAGCTTCGTCAAAATCGTTGATACCCCAGATCAGGCGGCCTTCCACGTCGCGCCATGTACCGAAATTGTCGATGTGAAGGTCGCCAACTGCCAGCACACGGGGCACTCTGGATTCGTTGGTGCATAACTCAGGCCAGAGTTGCGCCCAACGGTAGTAGGTTCCGCGGAGAAAACGGAAGGCCGACAGTTTCATGTTGGCATGCTTAAGGCGGAGATCTTTCTTGACGACATTTGTATGCTGCGCCAGCCATTGCTCGAAAAGGCGCGTCGACTTGACGATGTTCATAACGCGGAAGATAGCCGGGGATTTATGGCGAAGTCAATGAAATGGGCTGCGCCTCGAGGGCATTGAATTTCTGCGCCAAGACTGATTTCGCCGAAAATTGGCTTTTGCTCAGCATTAGGCCATGCTGCGGTTTCGATGCAGTTCGCGGATCATCTCGGTGCAAAACAAATAGGCCGGGCGCCGGAAAGGGCTGGTTCACCATCCACCCGACGCCCGGAAGCCGCCAAGAGGACCTTAGGTCACTGCTTGTAATAGGCGGCGTTCTTTTCTATGAAATCCTTCTTGTCCTCCGGTACGTCCTCGAGCGCATGAATCGAGTCGGAGGTGCAGGCTGGCACGCAGGCGCCGCAGTCGATGCAGCCTTCGGGGTCGACATACATCTGGGTCGCGGCTTCGAAGCCGGGTTCCTCCTGCTTGGGATGGATACAATCCGTCGGGCAGACCTCCACACAGAGGGAATCTTTGATACAGGAATCAGTAATTACGTAAGCCATGATGAATCAGTCTCCTGGAATGAGCACTTCCAACTCGCACAAGATCAGTGTAGGGACGGCGAGAGGAACGGGCGGTGATCTCGATCACAGGGATATGTGCTTTGCGTGAAGGGTCAGTGGGTCCATTCGCGGTCCGACTGCCCGGAAATGAAATCTGATGACAGGAATCACGCAGAAGAGTGACTACAGTCACAGAAATTGGGGGGCGATAGGATTTAAATAAGCACAATTGAACTAGGCCTTCTAGTCATAGGATCGCCCGGCTCCACCCACAGAACCCCACAAGCCGTTACCCCAGACGGCGGGAGCCGGGCGTTAGGCTTTCAGAGAGCAGTAACCTCCCCCTCCCCTCCCCTATTCGTTCTGGATATCACCGCCTTTCCGCCCTTGTGTTTGGAAGCATCTGTGTCGCTGCTGACACAACCATAGTCCTTTAGCCACAGAATTCCTTGGCTTTCAACCTTGTAAGTTACTTATCTACAAGCACATAGCATCTGGGCCCTTATCTGCGCTCAGTAAAAGCGCAGGTTGTCGCAGAAGGGAGCACAGATGGACCGAAGGACCCGACGAACTCAATGGAGCACATCAACATATATCCTGGCAGTGCTCGCACTAGCCGCGGCTCTTCCCTGCTGGTCGCAAGGGTCTGTCCCTGCGGACGATGATCAACGGGACCGCGTCGTCCTGGTAAGCCTGGTGGACCGTAAGCTCGCCGTGATCGACGACGGCGTGGTGATCGCTACGTTTCAGGTGGCGGTGGGCACCGAAGTTAGTCCCAGCCCCACGGGCGAGTTCACCGTTGTCAGCCGTGTTGTCAACCCTACCTACTATCACCACGGAACCGTAATCCCCAAAGGCAAAGACAATCCTGTTGGAACGCGATGGGTAGGACTCAATCTGAAAGGCTACGGCATCCACGGCACGAATGCTCCAAAGTCCATTGGGCGTGCCGCCTCGCACGGGTGTATCCGTCTGCGCAACCGTGACATGGAACGACTCTTCGCGATGCTGCAAATCGGAGACGTGGTGCAGATTCGTGGAGAGCGCGACGAGCAGATTGCACGATTCTTCGGTGGAGAAGCAGATGAGACAGTTGTGGCTAGCGCTCGGAGTCTGCCGGAACCCAACGGACAACAGGAAGATACCCGGAACGATGTGGGACTCGGAAATTAGGAACTGAGGAATCTCAGGAGGGATCATGCAAATGGCAATCACATTCATGGCGGTCGTGGCAGGGATGGTCTTTTCGTTGTCAGTTGCTCTGCTGGCGGAGGAATTGATTTTTGGGCAGGTCTTCCGACTGTTTTTTGCGCGGCCGACAGCAACTCTCAAACCGATGCAGAAGCGCTAGAACGCGAGGGGAACGACGATGCTGGCCTTGAGATATGTGCTCATGAGCGGTGGCTTCGCCATGATTCTCGTGGCTGCAGGTATTTTGGGCTATGACCTGTACACGACCAAGCTGGATCCCAAGACCCTGGCGACACCCGGAGCCGTGGTGGCATTGCTTGCGAAACGGCGCTGGCGGGCGTCCGTTGCATTGGCATTACTCGCTTGGGGCCCAATTCTGTTGGTGTTGGGCCTTGTGCTCGTGCCGTCTGGCGCCGCCGGCGTGCACGTAAGTTCGATGAGCGGGAACGTTGATCACTGTATCGATGCGCGACAAACGTGAAAAGCGTGGGATGCGGCGTAAGTTTCTTTGTATTACGGCGGTGTCTTAACAGTACAGAGGCCTTGATCTGACACATGTGGAAGCCGATTTATAATTCGAGCATCCCTGAGAATTTGAAATCGGTGAAGCATCCATTGGCGCAGGCGTCGATTGTCCGCTTCGCCTTCTTGCTCGCATTTCTGGTTTCCTCAAGGGCTACTCTTGCGGCCGACTGGAGCGCGGCGGAGCAACAACTAGCCAACAAGATCGTCGCTGTGACGGGACCGAGCGCAGTAGTGAGCCTAACAGTCGAGAATCGGTCTTCGCTCGGACGGCGGGATAGCGACATCGTGCGAGACGGGCTCCGCAGCGCCCTTGAACACGCGGGGATTCACTTCATGAAAGGCGAGCAGGGTGCAATTCCGGTCACAGTGACTCTGTCTGAGAATGGAATGAGTTACGTCTGGGTTGCGCAAATTCAACAGGGAGCCGCAGATCCTGCAGTCGTGATGGTCTCGGTTCCTCGGTCCGGACGTTCCGGGTCGGCTTCCGAGTCCATGCCCATAACACTGCGCAAAACTCCTCTTTGGACGCAGGAGGGGCACATTCTCGACGTAGCGGTTCTTGAAGAGAGCGGCACGCCTACGCGAATCGCGGTGCTCGGTGCCGAAGATGTGTCCATCTACCGTTTCCAGAATGGAAAATCACAGGCGGAAGCGACGCTGGCCATCAGCCACGCCAACCCCTGGCCACTGGACTTGCGTGGCCGACTCATTCCGAATGCGGATCGTACGCTCAGCGCCTATCTGCCGGGTGTCATTTGCCGGCTCACCGCGATACCCGGTGCGGCAAACATCGCGTGCCAGGGGGACAATGATCCGTGGCCAATCATTCCAGCAGGGATGACTCTGACTTCATCGGTGTTCCCGAGCGCCGGATCTAGCACGAACCAGACGGCCACAGTTCCACCACTTGCAGGATTTTTTGCTTCGGCGCGGAACTACTTCACGGGAGTATTGAGTCCGGCGATCGGCAAGTTCAGTAGCGTTCCAAAGTTTTTTTCGGCGGCATTCGTTCCGCGGGAGAAGGGCGCGCTTTGGCTCTTCGCGTCGACGGATGGGAATCTGCATTTGATTGACGGTACGAACGACCAGCCTTTCACCGCCGCGTGGGGCAGTGACATCGCCACAGTAAGGACGGCCTGTGGCGCGGGGTCGCAGGTACTGGCGACAACGCGGGGAGATGAGGCACAGGACTCAATTCGGGCGTATGAATTTCCCGATCGCGATCCGGTTGCGGTGACTGCCGCAGTCGATCTTCCGGGGCCTGTCTCCGCACTGTGGACGGAAATCCGAGGGGATACTGCGATCGCGATTGCGAAAAACCGAGACACAGGGAGTTATGAAGCTTTTCGCCTGTCATTGGCTTGCAGTCAGTAGCCTGTTGTTGGCACCGCTCGCGCACGGGGAAACGAGGCCGCAATACGGCGGCACGCTGCGCTTAATGATGCATGCCGCACCGGCCACGCTCGACCCAGCTGACAGCCGGGGTCCGGATTCTTTCGCTCGACGCAGCGTGACAGCCCTGATCTTTGACACATTAGTCGTGACGGACGCCACGGGGCGAGCGCAGCCCGGGCTGGCGGATTCATGGCAGGAGGTCAACGGAAGTCGGCGCTGGCGATTCCGGCTGCGGCGTGGAGTTAAGTTCCACGATGGAACACCGTTAACGACTGAAATCGTCGCAGCTTCCTTGCGCTTCGCAAATCCCGGGTGGAGTGTCAGGCCGGAGATGGATTCGGTAACCGTCGATTCCGATGAAGCCAGACCTGAATTGCCGGCGGAAGTTGCGCTGTCGCGGAATGCAATCGTGAAACGAGACAGCGAAAAACTGAGTGGTACAGGGCCGTTTCACATCGTAGAGTGGCAGCCGGGACAGAAGCTTTCACTGGCAGCAGAAGAGGATTGCTGGCGCGGGAGGCCGTTTCTTGACGCAATTGAGATCGAACTGGGCCGAAGTTTTCGCGACCAGTCGACCGCATTGGAAGTAGGCAGGGCAGATCTGATTGAAGTCGCACCTGAACAGTCACACCATTTCTCAGCAGCAAAGGGCCGATTGGAAAGCTCAGCGCCGGTGGAGTTAATCGCCCTGGTGTTCGCACGAGAGGTTTCCTCACCCGACGAGAAGTTGCTGCGCGAGGCTTTAGGCCTGAGTGTGGAGCGGAGCTCGATCCAAAATGTGTTGCTGCAGGGGGCGGGACAGGCGGCAGGAAGCCTGCTGCCGACATGGCTCAACGGATACGGCTTCGTGTTTCCTTCGAGAGCCGACTTGCCGAAGGCTCGCCTGCTGCGGGATCAGGTCCAGACTGCACGCCTCTGGACGATCGGATATGACAGCAGCGACCCTCTGGCTCGATTGCTAGTGGAGAGGATCGCTCTGAACGCCAAGGATGCAGGACTGTCACTGGTGCCGACGGGGGTGGGTTTGACCGATCTCCGACTGGTAAGGATTCCCTTGGCCTGTGCCGACTCGTGGGTCGCACTCGACGAGATCGCGGCTCGAACTGGTCTACCGCGGACACAGAATAAAAGCTCGACCATCGAGGATCTCTACGCCGTGGAACAATCGGACGTCGCAAGTTCGCGAGTGATTCCTCTGTTTCATCTGCCTGTCTCCTATGCCGCCACCACAAATTTGAAAAACTGGACTCTCCGGACAGATGGGAATCTCGATCTAGAGAATGCGTGGTTAGGGGTCGCGCAATGACCTTTCGCCGCAAGCTACTCATCGTGTTTGCGCTCACGGTATTCGTGTCGGTGGCCTCGGTCGCATTGCTAGTACAGTGGGTCACTCGAAACGCCTTCGAGAAGGCCGAGAATCAGCGCACCGCAGCTCTAGTCGCACAATTCCAGCGGGAGTTCACGCGCCGGGGTGACGACGTGGCAAGGAGGGTGGAAGCAATTGCGGCGTCCGACGCTGTTTTGCACATGACTCCAGGACTGAGCGGAACGTCTTCGGATTTTGCGGAGTATTTTGATCTCGCGCGGGCGATGGCTGAGAATCATCAGCTCGATTTCCTGGAGATTCTGGATGGGAGGGGAACGATTGTCTCTTCCGCGCAATGGCCAGCGAAATTCGGATATCCAGAGCCAGCCTTCGAACTACTTTCCGCGTCAATCCATGACCCATTTCTCAAACTGGAAGAATTACAGGATTCGACTGCTCTAGGCTTTTTTGCCGTACGGGTTGTTCGGGCGGGTGATCATGTCGTTTATGTAGTCGGCGGACGGAAGCTTGACAAGAACTTCCTGTCGGCTCTGGATCTGCCGGCGGACACACGCGCGCTCCTCTATCAGAACCGCGGAGACCGTTTTTCTCCCGAGCTGTTGTTGGATCCTGGAATCGCTGGAAGCAGCTCAGACCCTGGGCACCCGGCAGACAAATTTGCGCCCTTGATTGAAGCTGTACGTAAGTACGACCAGGAGATCAGCGGCGTTGTGGATTGGACTTCTGACCGGGCCGATGAAGAGGTTTTTCATGCAATTCCCCTGCGTGGGTTGGGGAAAGATCATCCGCTGCTAGGGGTTCTGCTCATCGGGAATTCGCGGAGGTCGTACGTCGAGTTGAAGCGCCGGATACGCGATTCGGCGCTCCTGGTTGGCGGTGGAGGAATCGTCCTGGCAATCCTGCTGAGCAGTTGGGCATCAGCGCGGGTGACGCGTCCAGTAGTCCAACTGGCGCGGGCGGCTCAAGACGTTGCCTCGGGAAATTGGAGCACGAGTGTGCAGGTTGAGGGACATGATGAGGTCGCACAGCTAGCCGATTCATTCAATCGCATGACGATGGAGTTGCTCACACAAAAGGAGAGACTGGTGCAGACAGAGCGAGTTGCCGCATGGCGCGAACTGGCGCGGCGACTTGCGCACGAACTCAAGAACCCATTGTTCCCGCTGCAACTCACGGTCGAGAATCTGGTGCGGGCCAAGTCGCAGAGCCCGGAAATGTTTGAGGAAATCTTCCAGGAAAGTTCTCAAACGTTGCTCGCAGAAATTTCGAATCTCAAGGGAATTATCGGCCGGTTTAGCGAGTTCTCGAAGATGCCACAGCCGCACCTGCAGTGCGTACAGGTGAACGAAATTGTCGAGGCGGTTGCACGGCTGTTTCAGGCACAATTTCAGGCTAAGGGGACCCCTTCGATTGACTGCCAGTTACGGCTGGACAAGGATCTTGAGCCTATTGGTGCGGACCCGGAACTGCTGCATCGCGCGCTCTCAAATCTCGTCCTCAATGCGATGGATGCGATGCCGAGTGGTGGCACGCTGACGCTGCGCACGCACCGCGAACAGGGCAACGTAACGATCGAGGTTTGCGACACCGGCTCCGGATTAACGCCCGAAGAGTGCGGGCGCATCTTTACTCCGTACTACACCAGCAAGCAGTATGGGACCGGACTGGGCTTGGCGATCGTGCAGTCGGTTATCAGCGATCACGGTGGAAGGATCAGCGTGCAAAGCGAACCGGGCAAGGGAACAACCTTTGTAATCCAGTTGCCCAGCAATGTTGAGGCACTTTCAGCAACCACTCCGGCGAGAGAAGAACCCGCCGGGAAGGCGCCGGTATAAGGAGGAGGAAGCGTTGCAGCAGAAAGCACATCTGTTGATTGTCGACGATGAAGCGAATACGCTAGCGTCCCTGTCGCGTGCCTTCCGACTGGCGGGCCACGAGGCGACAGTGTGTGACAACGCGGCGCGTGCACTGGAGCTAGCCAAATCGCAGAGTTTTGACCTCATCCTGTCAGACGTCGTCATGCCCGGGAAAGACGGTCTGAGTCTTCTGGAAGAGCTGAAACAGCAGGGTGTACCAACATCGGTCGTCATGATGTCGGGACAGGCTCACATCGAAATGGCGGTGCGCGCGACGCGGTTGGGAGCGTTGGATTTTCTGGAGAAGCCGATCTCGTCCGACAAGCTTCTACTCACGGTGGATAATGCCCTGAAGCTTCAGCGGTTGGAAAAGGAAAACCAGCAACTTCGTCAACGCCTGGGCAAGCACGAGATAGTCTGGAAGGGCGAGGCGATGCGACGAGTGATGGCACAACTGGAGCGGGTTGCTGCCAGCGAGTCGCGTGTTTGCATCCTGGGAGAAACCGGCACGGGAAAAGAGTTGGTCGCACGCACCATTCACGAGCGTAGTGGGCGCTCGAGCGGTCCCTTCGTCACACTGAACTGCGCGGCGGTGCCGGCGGAGCTAATCGAGTCGGAACTTTTCGGGCATGAGAAGGGATCATTTACCGGAGCGTCGGGTCGGCACATCGGAAAATTCGAACAGGCCGATCAGGGGACAATCTTTCTTGACGAGATCGGTGACATGCCGCTGAGCATGCAGGCGAAGCTTCTGCGTGTACTGGAGGAGGGCGAGGTCGAGCGAATCGGAGGTGACAAACCGATCGCGGTGAATGTACGCGTGGTGGTCGCGACCCATCGCGATCTGGAAGTGCGAGTTCGGGAAGAGAAATTCCGGCAGGATTTGTTTCACCGTATTTACGTTTTTCCTCTCCTGCTACCGCCACTAAAGGAGCGTCGCGAGGACATACCCAATCTGGTGGAGCACTTCGCGAAACAGGTATGCGCCCAGAATGGATGGAAGCCGGTGCCTTTTACTCCTGCAGCTTTGGAAGCGCTCCAGTCCTATTCCTGGCCCGGGAATGTCCGAGAATTGCGGAATATGGTGGAGCGGCTCATGTTGCTCGCGACCGATCGCCAAGTAGATCTAACGACGGTCGAGCTGGCGATGCCCAAAAATCAGGCGGGAGCGGCGCCATCCGGTATTGTGACCGGTTCCGGCCCACTGTCCGACCGCGTGCAATCGTTTGAGCGCGAAGTCATCCTGACCGAACTGAAGCGCAGCCATCACAATATGAGCATGGCGGCGAAATCGCTTGGACTGGAGCGCAGCCACCTGTATAAGAAAGCGGAGCAACTCGGCATCGATCTCCGGGCGTTGCGGCGGGAACAGGGCGCATCGGACTGACTCCGGGTCAGCTCATTGCGCCTGGAGCCTGCTTTGGGAAAGAACCTTCGGATCTTTTGCCTGCTGTTCCTCACACACTGTTGCTTCGCAAGCGAATCTCCTTCGCCACCAGTTTACGGAGTCCGCATGGAATCGGCGTGGATCCCAATGACGGATGGGGTTCGCCTTGCAGCTACTCTTTATATGCCGGACGGAGCAAAGCCTGGCGAGAAGTTCCCCGCTTTGCTCGAGTACCTGCCCTACCGAAAAGATGACGGGACTGCGGCTGGAGACTATCCGAAGCACACCTACTTTGCGCGGCGCGGGTATGTCAGTGCGCGCGTCGATATCCGCGGATTCGGGGCGAGCGAGGGGGTTCCGCCCGAGAGAGAGTATTCGGAGCAGGAACAAAGCGATGGCGAACAGGTGATCGCATGGCTGGCGCATCAGAGTTGGTCCAATGGCAATGTTGGCATGTTCGGCATCTCGTGGGGAGGCTTTACCGCACTCCAAATGGCGATGCGGCACGCTCCGGGACTGAAGGCGATCATTGCCGTGGATGCGACGGCTGAGCTGTTTCACGACGATGTCCACTACGTCGACGGCATGGCGCATGTCGATGAATTTGAATTGAACATGGACATGGCCCAAGGCTGGGTGGGCGCTTCAGATTATTCTCTCGATGAAAAAGTTCTCGGTCCGCGTTTCGACTCGCCGCCATGGTCGCTGCTGTATTTGAAGCATCAGCATGATGGACCCTTCTGGCGAGACCGGGTACGTCCGCTACACGAGGTCACAGTTCCGAGTTTTCTCATCGGCGGATTGCAGGATGGGTATCGAGACAATGTTACGGACACGCTGATGCAATCGAAGGCACCTATTAAGGCCATCGTGGGCCCTTGGAACCATTCGTTTCCCAATGATGCAGATTTTGGGCCAAGGGTCGAGTGGCGAGATCAGGCGGTACGATGGTTCGACTACTGGTTGAAGGGCCATGACACGGGTGTGCGAGAAGATCCCCGGCTAATCATATATATGCAGCACTGGCATCCGCCCAATCCGAATCTGGATAGCGTACCAGGGGAGTGGCGACGCGAGGACGTTTGGCCGCCAGCAAGCGCAAAGAATACACCATTATTTTTTCAATCCAATCACACATTGCAGAATGATCCAGCCCGCGCCGACACTCATCACCTGAAATACGTGCCGACGGTCGGTGTGGAAGCGGGCTTCTGGTGGGGCGAACTGCTGAGCGATCCGCGTCCGGTGGATGCTTTCAGCCTGGTATACGACTCGGCCCCTCTGGAAAATGACGTCGCTATTCTCGGTCGCCCTCGGGCACTGTTGCGGGCTTCGGCTACGGCAATCCAAGCGAACTGGTTTGCGCGGCTCTCGGACGTGGCCCCCGACGGCACTGTCACTCAAATCACCGGTGCCGGGATTAATGGGGCACAGCGTGAATCCCTGAGCGACCCACGCGATCTCGAACCGGGCAGAGTCTATCCACTCGACATCGAGATGCACTTAACTTCGTGGATCTTTCCCAAGGGGCATCGCATTCGGGTAGCGGTTTCGAATTCGCTGTGGCCGATGATTTGGCCAACACCTTACGCGATGACAACATCTCTGGAGCTGGGCGGAACAACAGGGTCGCGAATCGTCCTGCCCGTTGTGCCGGTTCAAGGGGCGCCGGCTCCCGAGTTCTCACCACCACAACCCATGGAGCAGCGCACCGATCTCAAGAGTGAAGGATTTCCTTGGCCCGGGGAGTGGACGGTGGAACGCGATGAGGCGCGACTAAAGACGACAGTACATTGGAAGGGGAAAGACGGATACGAATACCCATGGGGGAAGCAGACTGATTTGGAGAGTCTCACCTACGAAGGAGACGACGCGCATCCGGAAACCTGTTCCGTGCGCGGAGAAGCGGAGAGTATCTTTGCGCTGACAGGACGAACCCTTGTCTGGCGCGGCCATCTATCGGTCACAACTGACCAGAAGAATTTCTACTACAAGTACACGCGCGAGCTTTTGAGAGACGGGCAAATATTCAAGTCCAAGACCTGGGAGGAGACAATACCCCGGGATCATCAATAAGACTTACGTCGCACACCGGTGCACTAGTACATGCACAAAGTTCTCGGACTTTTAGTTACCCTTCAAGTCAGCAGCCAGGAGGCGATGAAAGAGCTGCTCCCCGGCTTCGCGGCGGACTGACAGGCGTCCGGCGCCATAGGCGCGCGATTTCAGGCCGCGCTGCACGTCTTCGCAAATGCCGAGATCCTCATCCTGCACGCGATTGCCGACATTCACCGACTCTGTGTTGTACGCGCGGCGCGACTCGCTGACATCGCTGAAGTAGAAATCGAAAATTACGGTGCAGTGATCCGCATCGACGGGGATCACGTAGTTCGTGTCCATGTATCCTTGGTAGCAGTTGATCATCAGGTTCGGATGTTGCCAGAAGTACCAGGCGCGATCACCCTTGCGGGTTGCGCCCGTCGCGGCATCCTCGTTGGAGGCAACCATCGGACTGGATTGCAGACAATAGCGATCTTCGTTTTCGATCGTGTACTGCTTGTAGTCGAGAACGGAGCTCAGGCCCTTATGCAGGTGCGGGACGTGATACCCGCCGTCGAGATAGTTGTCGACAAAGACTTTCCAATTGCAATGAATGTCGTAGGTTCGGCGTTCGAAGAAATGAAGGGCGCTGATACCTAAAGGGGCTACGCGCTTCACGAGACCGCCAAGAAACTCACCCAGAGAAGCTGCATTGGGATCAAGGTTCACGAATACAAAGCATTCCCAGGTTTCGACTCGAACCGGCAACAATCCGTTTTGCGCGCGGTCGAAATTCTCGACGCCTTCGAACTCCGGCATACCTTTCAGCGAACCGTCGAGTCCATACTTCCAGCCATGGTAGGGGCACTGCAGGATCGACGCTCGACCACATGGCTGAGTCACCACGGCGGCGGCATGATGACGGCACACATTGAAGAAGGCTCGCAAAGCACCATCTGTACCGCGGACTACGACGATGGGCTCGCCGGCAACTCGGGTCGCAATAAAATCGCCTGCGTTCTGAAGCTGGCTGGTTCGCGCGACCATCTGCCATGTTTTGCTGAAGACTTTCAGACGTTCCAGTTCGGCGATGCGTGGATCGGTATACCACGAGGCAGGAATCGTGAATGCCTCCGGCAGCGGAGCGCGGTCGTTGTAGCTCGACAGAATTTGTTCAATGGTTGCCTGCATGGTCTCACTCTTGATGGAGATTTGGAAAACTGAATTCAGCACGATGCGACCGGGGATTCAGCGCCGGTGATTCGTTCGGGTCTTCACCCGTGACGGAACTGGGGCTGGCGTCCCAATCGCCCGCTGCAGCATCGCGAGAAATTGCTGAATCCGTGCTTCCTTTCTCTCGGCCAATTCGCCTTGCCGGCGGAATAGTCCAGGATCGAGCTCCGCCGTCAGCAGCGCATCCTGAAAGCGCTCGACCATCCAGTCGATGATCGAGACTATCATTTCAATGTCGAGATCATTGCGAAGTTCGCGTCGCTCCAGACCAAAGCGCACAAAACTTACCGTGCCGTAGGGATCTTCGGTGAGCAGGAAGCGGTTGATCTCGCGCTTGAGCACAAGGTCCGTACCGTAGTTTCCCAAAAGGGATATCCGATAAGGAATCCAGTCTTCGTGGACGAGGTGCTCGGTGCGTGCTAGCCAATACCTCAGCACCTCGAAGAAACCTTGTTCGCGAAGTTCTGCCGGCACGTCGAGATACTTAGCGAAAGAACGAACGGCGCGCTTATATACTTCGAAAAACAAGCCGTCTTTACTCCCGAAGTGCTGAAATATAGAGCCCTTGGCGATGCCAAGTGCCGAGGCGATATCACCGACGCGAGCGTCGTGATATCCGTGTTCCGCAAAATGTTGAGTCGCAGCTTCGACGATGCGTGCGCGCTTGGCTTCCGAACGCGGGCGAAGTTTAGGCTGACGCTGGTAGAGCGGCGGGATGACGCGATTGCTAGCGATTCCGGGCATCGCAATGACCTAAAGTCATGTAAGAATACCCAGTCTCAATTTCGATTTCAACTTCTATTTTGCAGGGCTCTGCGATAAGGTTATGTGATCCTAAGAGCCGTTAGTGACCTCAAGTCAACACATTCAAAGAAATGCCGCTCGGCTGTACGACGCGATTGTGATCGGGGCCGGGCACAATGGGCTCGCTGCAGCTGCTTATCTGGCGCGGGCCGGCCTGTCGACACTGGTGCTCGAGCGCCGCGAGATTGTCGGCGGATGCTGCGTGACGGAAGAGATTGCGCCGGGCTGCCGGGCATCGACTACTTCCTATATTGCAAGCATGCTGAGGCCGGAGGTGATCTCGGAGCTTCGGCTCGCGGATCACGGGTTGCGGATGATACCGTGTGATCCGGCGATCCAGGTTCCCTTCCCTGATGGCCACGTAGTTTCCTGGTGGTCAGACCGTGAAAAGGCGCGCGCGGAGTTCGCGAAGATTTCTACAAAAGATGCGGCTCGCTTCGTGCAAGTCGATGATCAACTGAAAAAGCTGGCTCGTTATCTGCAACCTTTCTTCCTGGAGCCTCCGCCCGAGTTTGACACATCGAGCCTCAAGGGGTGGACCGATCTATTTCGCGCGGGTAAGCGGTTTCGCGGAATCTCCAACCGGGAGATTGCACAACTGATTTCCTTCCTGACCGGCAGCTTGGGTGAGTTTCTGGACCAGAACTACGAGTCAGAAAAGATCAAGACGATGTTTCTCGCTAACAACGTCTACGGGAAACATGGCGGGCCATATCAACCAGGAACCGCGATTGGGTTGTTGTTTCATCTGCTCAGTGGTGGGGAGCATGAACTACAGGGTTTTTATGGGCACGTGATGGGCGGCATGGGATCCATTACGCAAGCACTGGCCGCGGCAGGAAAGAAACTTGGGGTAGAGATTCGCACCGGAGCTCACGTCGCTCACATCGACGTGAGACGGGGACGGGCGCGTAGTGTCGTTCTCGATGATGGCACCGAAGTTCGCGGCCGCGTGGTGCTTTCCAATGCAGACCCGAAGCGGACGTTCCTGGGATTTCTCGATTCGAAGGGATTGCCGGAGGATTTTCTCTCTGCTGTGCGCGGAATCAAGATGGATGGCCCGTGTGCCAAGGTCAACATGGTCCTGGCGGAGGAGCCATGCTTTACCGGGACTCCCGCTACCGCGACTCCTCTAGAACGCACCTTCTATACTCTCGTGCCCTCGCTTGAGTTTGCGGAGCGTTGCTACGATACCTCCAAATTCGGCGAGATTCCCGAAGAACTTTGGGTGGACTGTGTCGTGTCGTCGAATGCCGACGCCTCTCTTGCACCACCCGGAAAACACATCCTTACGTGTTTTGTGCAGTATGTGCCTTACCGTCTGCGTCATGGCAACTGGGACGAGAAGCGGGAACTATTGGGCGATCGTGTCGTCAAGAAGATCGCCGAATACGCGCCGAACGTGCCCGGATCGATGGTTGCGCGGCAGGTGCTGACTCCTCTTGATCTTGAGCGAACTTACGGGCTGACTGAAGGCAACATCTTCCATGGGGACCTCCGACTGGAGCAGTTATTCTTTATGCGGCCGGTGCCCGGGTGGTCACAGTATCGAACTCCCGTCGACGGACTGTATTTGTGCGGAGCGGGCGCACATCCCGGCGGTGGAGTAACGGCAGCACCTGGGCGCAATGCTGCCCACCAGGTTTTGCGCGATTGGAATAAGGGAAGATTTCGAGAAGCCGCATGAATCAGACAGCTTCCAGTCTTCTGCCGCAAACCGCCGACGTGGTCATCGTCGGCGCGGGCGTCATGGGGACTTCGATCGCCTTTCACCTGGCGAAGCGCAAAGCCGGCAAAATTGTCATCCTCGACAAGGATCACGTCGGCCGTGGTGGAAGCGGACGCTCCTCCGCCCTAGTGCGCATGCATTACAGCTTTCCGCCGGAAGTAGAACTGGCCTTGATCAGTTTGCACATGTTTCAAAACTGGAAGGAAGTTGTGCATGCCCCAGGAGACTTCCGAAAGACGGGATTCGTCCGTATTGTGCATCCGCATGAAACCGAGCGATTGAGGCGCAACGTCGAGATGCAGCGCAAGCTTGGAGTAAATGTCGAACTTATCGACCGGCACCAGTTGGGCGAACTCGAGCCTGACTGGAGTGTGAATGATGTCGAACTTGCCGCGTACGAGCCTGACTCCGGATATGGTGATGGGGCTGGCGCAGCGGGTGATTTTCTCGAGGCGGCGCGCGATCTCGGCGCAATATACGCCTCACGAATACAGGCGATCGGCCTATGGTCACAGGGTGACCGGATCGGCGGCGTTGTTACCGGCCACGGACTGATCGAGTCACCCGCCGTGATTATTGCCACCGGACCTTGGACGCGGCCGCTTCTCCAGCAGGCCGGCTACGACGTGCCCATTGAGTGCGAATATCACCAAGTGGCGATGCTGCGCAATGCGCCTGACATGAAGGGTGGGGGATGCGCCTGCATCGATTCGCTAACGGCAACGTATTTTCGTTCGGATACGCATGACAAGTTTCTTGTCGGCGATTTCTACGGGAAGCGGCCCGTGGATCCCGATAATTTTCCGCAGCGCGTGGCGGACGAGTCAATGGAAGAGATCATCGAGCGTGCGTGCCGTCGTGTTCCCCAGCTGCAGCGGGCCGAGGTCATGCGAGGAGTGACCGGCGTCTACGATATGACGCCTGATTCTCGGCCGTTGCTCGGTGAGATTTCTGGAATTCGTGGACTCTACATCTGTGCCGGATTTTCTGGCATGGGATTCAAGATCTCCCCCGCAATTGGGCTGGTGATGAGCGAACTCTTGCTGGATGGCCACGCATGTTCGGTCAATATCGGTGCCTTTCGTCCGAGCCGATTCGCGGAGAATTCTCCAATCAAAGCGGACTATGAATACGTTGATGACTAACCTGCAGGAGACAACATGAAGAAAAAAGGAATCCTTGAACGATTGAAAGAAGGGCCGGTTCTGGGGGACGGAGGTTACCTGCTTGAACTGGAGAAACGCGGATGGGTGCGCGCGGGACCTTTCACGCCGGAAGTTGCGGTGACATATCCCAATGCTCTGCGCGAACTTCACGTTGAGTTCCGGGAGGCGGGGGCAGAAGTACTGCAGGCGCTCACCTTTTATGCCAGCCGCGACAAACTGGCCACCGTCGGACTCGAAAACCGGTTGGAGGAACTGAATCGTTCGGCCGTGCGCGTGGCGCGAGAGGTTGCGGGCGACCAGTGCCTAGTGGCAGGGAACCTCAGCCTGACGTGGATGTACGAGGCCAATAGCCCATCAGCCGCGGATCGCGTACGCAAGACCTTTGACGAGCAACTTGCAGTGCAGGTGGATGAGGGCGTGGATTTCATCATCGGCGAAACGTTCTCCTGGCTGGGCGAAGCGCTCATTGCCGTGGAACGCGCGACAAAAACCGGGTTGCCCGTTATGGTAACGATCTGCTTCGAGAACAAGGATGAGACTGCAGAGGGAAAAAGCGCGGCTGACGCGGCAAAGGCGCTGCTCGATGCTGGAGCCGATATCGTCGGGATGAACTGCCTGCGGCCTCCGCAGCACATTCTTGGATCGATGGAACAAATGCGCAAGGCTGTATCGGGATATCTTGCCTGCCAACCCGTCGCCTATCGCACGCCGAAGGAAAAACCGGACTTCACCAGCCTGCCGGAATTTCCCTACGCGCTAGATCCGCTGCAACTGACGAGAAAGGAGATGGCGGATTATGCGATGCAGGCACGCGACATGGGTATCAACTATATCGGGGCCTGTTGCGGAACCGTCGCCATGCATATCCGAGAGATGGCGCGCGTCCTTAACAAGATCCCGGAAGACTCGCGCATCTGGAAAAAGGGAGGGGAGAAACCGATGTCCGCTTACGAGTATTACGATCACGATAAATTGAACGTGGCGCAAAGCAAGTAGGCGATCTAAGAATGAGAGCTGCGGCCGGTCGGAGACCGCAGCTCTAAAAGTCATCAGCCGACTTTCCGCAGTTCAGGATCGATTGCGTGAACCAAGGGCATTTCGACGAGATGCTCGTATAGAAACCAGGCCTGAAGTTCGTTGGTGCGCAGAACGTCGCTGATCACCATGTCATTGGTGCCATCGTCGCCTAACTCGGATGCTCGTTTTGCCAAGGTTCTGCAATGTCCGATGATGATCTGATGCGCATCGAGGAGACGTGAAATCTGCACGGGCACCTCTTCCCTTCCGCGTGGCGGACGCTCAATACGAGTAGTCTCTGCGATGTCGTGTGCCATCGCCAGGGATATCCCTCCCAGCAACTGGATTCGCTCGGCGATCGTATCCACAAGTTCCACTTGCTCCTCGAAGTGCTTGTCGAAGAGAAGATGCAGCTGATAGAACGTGGGACCGGCCACTTGCCAATGTGACTTCTTGTAGAGATCGCGGAGAGTGATCGTGTCCGCGAGGATCTGATTCAGTTGTTCGGTCATTTCCAGGCGAACATCTTCTTCGAGGTCCAATGGGAGCGCGTGCGCAACGGTGCCGTAGGCCTGGATTTCCTTGGCGCTCTGATGAATACGAGGTTGTGCATTGATGGTTTGGCGGCTGGCGCCGTCCCTTTTCGGCATAAAAAACCTCCTCAAGTGGTCTGAGCTAAATCTCGTGATTGCAAGGCCTCTAGGATGCGATGAAAACCAATGAGTGTTGGATGCAAGATCTGTATTCGGGATGGTGAAACGCAAACTGCAGCACCGCCCAATGACGTTTGCAGACGGAACGGAATCGCGGCGCAGGTACAACCTATCTGCGATCCGGTGTCAAGGTTTGACGTCGCCTGGCAGCGTTGGTTATCATCAACCTGCGGGGTGGAGCAGTCTGGTAGCTCGTTGGGCTCATAACCCAAAGGTCGGTGGTTCAAATCCACCCCCCGCAACCACTTAGAGATTTTTAGGGACTAC
>DATKAP010000072.1:0-5240 GCA_035577905.1 Binatia bacterium | reverse complement strand
ATTTTCGTTCAACCTCTGGATAAACACTCCCGGTCATGACAAGTACGTCGGGATAGCCATCATTGTCGAAATCGATCAACCCCGTGCCCCAGCTGGTGTAGCGCGTTTCCACTCCGACTTTCGCCAACCGCGTGACGTCTTCGAAGTTGCCTTTCCCGTCCCCTCGATAGCAGCCTGCCGTATCGCCCGCAAAATGTGTCTTGAAGATGTCAAGGTGCCCATCAAGGTTGTAATCACCTATCCCGACTCCCATTCCAGCCTGCTCCATTCCGTCATCGCTGAGGGCGACACCGCGCATGACGCCTTCTTCGCGGAAAGTGCCGTCGTGATTGTTCATGAAGAGCAGGCTGGGAGCGGAATCACAAGCGACGAAGATGTCAGGCCAACCATCTTCGTCGAAGTCCGCGGTAACCACGGTCATTCCATAGTTCTCGCTGGCAGCGGCAATGCCCGCCTGCTTGGTTACGTTCGCGAACGTGCCATCCCCGTTGTTGTGGTAGAGGATGTGCTTGCCAGTCGGCAATCCGCGGGGGCCACAGTTCACAGGGATTCCCTTCCAGTTGCAGGTGGAGTTCTGGCCGGGCACAGGAGCGTGTTGCAGATCGAGGCGGATGTAGTTCGAGACGAACAGATCGAGATAGCCGTCGCGATCATAGTCCAGGAATGCGCACCCGGCACCCCAACGCAGCGGACCATCTTCCCAAAGGCCGGCTTGCTTGGTCACGTCGGTAAACGTGCCATCTCCGTTGTTGCGGTAGAGGCGGTTCTGTCCGAAGTAGGTGCAGAAGATATCGTCGAAACCATCGTTGTTATAGTCGGCGACGCAAACGGCGTTCGCCCAGCCAACGGCCCGCAAGCCCGCTTTATCGGTCACGTCCGTGAACGAGCCGTCGCGGTTGTTCTTATAGAGCCGGTTGGTAGCCTCGGGAGGGTTTCCCTCGAGGCGGGTCCCGGACAATAAGAAAATGTCCATCCAGCCATCGTTATCGTAGTCGATAAAGGCGCACCCGCAGCCGTTGGCTTCGAGGATGTACTTCTTGCTCTCAATTCCGCCGTAAATGACAGGAGCGCGCAATCCAGCCTCTTGCGCAATGTCGGTAAATCGGGCGTTAAACGGCCGTCCGGAAGGGGGAGGCGTAAGTTGTGCTTTTAGATCGCGGGACGCCACGCCCTGCTGGCCGATTGCCCGGCCGGCGGCTGCGCATAGCGACAACATGACGAATGAACGACGGGTAATCGTCATACCTCAGGAGCAGTTCCCCCGTTGGTTCGGAACACCGCAGGAATTCGGCTGCCCTACGTCCGCCCTCGTATGATTCTCGCGAACGAGTTCAGGAACGCACCTCGTGATAGACGAAATAGCGCTCATGCAAAATACTCGACAGAGGCACAAAGACCAGCGAGCGCTCCTGCGAGACCGCGCCGAACTCGAGACTTCCATGCCCGGGCTGTATCCAACTCGCCGGATCGTCAATCTTACCCTTGAATTGCAGACTTGGCGAAGGCTCCTGCTTTGTTTGTGACTGGTAGTGGCGATACCATTTTTCCCGCGGCTCAACTTCGCAGCGTGCGGCCAGCACGAGCGGGCCGTACATCACAGCCTGAAGGCTTTCATTGTCAGGCATTGGAGCTGCGTGCAGATGCATGGGGAGACTGAGTTCAATTCGATCTCCGTTCGTCCAAGGCCCGCGCAGAACCAGGTAGCTGCCGGCATCTGCAAAAGCGGGCATGGCGCGCCCGTTTATTTTTACCATGCCGCTTTTCGTCCAGTATGGAATGCGCAACTTGATATCAATATCAACCGGCTTCGCTGCCGAAACAGTAATAGTCGATCCCTGCTCCTCCGGGAACGAAGTGTTCTGGCTCAATCGAATTCCTATCTCCGGCCAGTTCAGATCCGACGCGATGTAGAGATTGACGAAGATGGAATTCTCATCGTGAAAGTAGATGGAATCGGTAAGCTTGGCGAACTCTTCCGCACCGGTGCCACTGCAGCACCAGAAAGAATCAAAAGGCTTGGCGAAAATTTTGGAGTACCCACCGCCCACCGGCAGGAAATAGACGGTTGTTCCCGTTTCTGGGTCGATGGTTCCGAGGCGGTGATTGAACAGGAGTCGCTCGTAATAGTCCATGTACCGGGGCTGCGGCGACCAGGCGAACAAGTGCCGGGTCAGCTTCATCATGTTGTATTCGCAGCAATCTTCTGCTGTGTCTCCACTGAGTTGCGTTGACAGTACGCCGGGATCCGTTCTCCAAAATTCAAAGTTGCTGATCCCGCCTGTGCAATAGGCGCGCTCGCTTGTCACTTCACTCCAGAAATAATCGGAAATATTCCAGTAGCGTTTGTCTCCAGTCACTTCATACAGACGAGCGGCGGCGATCACCTGTGGAATATGTGTATTCGTATGCAGGCCTTTGAGCTCATCGCGGTGCGCCGCGAGGGGATCGAAGAAACCCTTCTTATCGAAGCGCTGGGCGAGCCTCAGATATTCCTGTTTCCCGGTGACCGCATACAAGTTGGCGAGCACCTCGCCCATGCCGCCGTACTCCACCTGCAGCACGCGCTGCATCTGTTGCTCGCCCAGAGGGTCGGCCCAGGCACGAACCCAACCCGCCATCTTTTCAACCGTGCCAAGGGCCTGTTCGTTGCCCGCAAGCATGTACATGTCGAGATGGCCGGCCATGATCTTGTGATAGGTGTAGAAAGGGGCCCAGACATTGACTCCGTCGCGCAGACGGTCGAACCACTCGACCGGGAATGCGCTGAGATAGCCGTTCTTGTTTTGGGCCTGACACTTGGCCAACTCGGACACCATGAGATCGCCGTTGCGCTTCAGTTCTTCGTCAGCGGAACTGGCGAAAGCGAGCGCGCACGCCGAAAGGTAATGCCCACCGGCAAAATGACCGCGCAATTCGCAATCCGGCTTCTCCCACTCGCCGAGCGGTTCTGCGGAGGAGGGGAAACCAGCCGTCAACCGGAAAGTATGGAGCAACCGGTCAGGCGCCAGCGTCTTCAAATATTTCCGGTTGGCTTCGGCCGCCGCACGGAGTGGTCCCTCGTGAAGCCTGACATTTTGCATCGGGAAAGGACGCGATTGCAACGCAACCACCTCGCGCCCGACCAGTGCAGGAGTGCCGGAAAAACTGGCCCACACGCTGTGCTTTTTGGAAGAGGATACTGGAGGGGCAGGAAGAACAGCGCCCGCCCCTGCCACGACGGCAGAGGTAACAAACTCACGGCGATTGACTTTCTTCACGGCGATCTCCGTATGAAGGAGTTCTATCACATGCTGCCGTCGTCGCGTACGGATACAGCCTTTCCCTCGAACTCGACAGTCGTATCGAACTTCTCGGGAGCTGCGATGCCGAATCCATTTGACTCCCTCGCACGGACAATCCGAAACGTCTTATGCTCCAACATTCCCGGGAAGGTTCCGCGACGTTCTCCCACCGTCAATGTGGAGGCTTTGTCGTCCCAGTGCAGGGGAATGACGGAGTATGCACCATGTTCATAGTCGTAATTGTCGCCTTCATCCTCATAAAGACTGAAATCTCCATCCGCCCCTGGATAAATGCGGATATCGATTGGATCTGCCTTGGCTGAAGCCGACTGCACGGCTGGTCCGAATGGAATGATTGAGCCGGCCTTGGCATAGATCGGAATTCTGTCGAGAGGAGCTTCCGCGGTGACAGTTTGGCCACCTCTCACGCGCTTGCCGGTCCAAAAATCTATCCAATCATGGCCTGCGGGGAGATAGAGGCTCCTTTGCGTGGCCCCCGGAGTAGTTACGGGGTTAATCAGCAGCGCAGGACCGAACAGAAACTGATCGGCGACCGCTTTTGCACCCGGGTCCGACGGAAACTCGAGGGGGAGGGCCCGCATGAGTGTTTCCCCATCGTGGGTAACGCCCCAAGCAGCGGAATAGATATATGGAAGCAGGTGATAGCGCAACTCATCGAACTGGGTGGCAATGTCGAGAACCCGCGGACCGTAGTTCCAGATTTCGGCGTTCGAAATCCAGCCGTGCACACGGAAAATTGGACAGAACGCAGCGTACTGGAACCAGCGAATCAGGAGTTCGTGGTAGGCCTCGTTCGTATATTGGTCTTTGGGGCGGAAGAACCCGCCGCCGTCGGTGGTCCAGTAGGGCAAACCGGACATGCTGAAGTTCAGGCCCGCTGGGATCTGGCGCTGGAAGGTAAGCCAATTCGCCGAGATGTCGCCGGACCATGAGATGGCTGCATTGCGCTGCTGTCCGGCGAACGCGGACCGGGTAAAAATCACCACCCGCTTGCGGTCTGTTGTTGAGCGCTGACCTTCGTAAATTGCTTTGGTTACGTAGAGCGGATACGCGTTGCGGACCGACTCTCCGGTACCTAGAAACGTCTGGTGGCCTTTGAGAATATCAAACTCCGGCTCGGAGGCGTCCATCCACCAACCATCCAGGCCATAATCGAAGATGCCCGTTTTGAGTTCGGCCCAAAACGTCTTTTGGGCCTCAGGATTGAAGAAGTCTGTCCAAGGCGTTCCCGGCACCAGAAGCGACTTGGCGCTCATCCGCTTGTAAACGTCCGTGTCTTCGCCAAACTTCGACCACACCGAAATCGGCACGTGCTCGTCCATGGCGTGGAATCGTTCCATCATTCCCTTTGGGTCCGGATAGTTGGTTTCGTCAAACTTCATGGCATTCCAGCCGTACTTGCCCCAGTACTGCCAGTCCTGCACCAGCGCGTCGACTGGTAGGTTGCGTTTGCGGAACTCCGTCCCCACATCGACGATTTCTTTCTGGGTGTGATACCGCTCGCGGCACTGCCAGAAGCCATATACCCATCTAGGAAATAGCGGCGCTTGCCCGGTGAGCTGTCGGTAATCGGCAACCACGCGATTCAGTTCGGGGCCGTAAAAGAAGTAGTAATCAATGGCCCGTCCTACTTCGGACCGGAAAGTAGTCGTGTCCTGCGGCGGGCGCACCGACAACTGAAGTCCACCGGGGCCACCCTTGGCGGAAACGTCGAACTCCCTATTCGCATCTAAGTCGATGACACCGGACGCAGAACTGGGAGTCCACATGTTCACCAGGTCGATCACGTGTTTTCCATCTACATCTACGATGAGTTGGTCTTTGTTGTCGCTTGCGAGCAGAAAACCGTAACTACCTTTGGCGCCCGTAGTGAACTTTCCCTTGCTTGAGGCCGGATCAATGGTGATTTCCTTGTCCGCCGGGTTAAAGTCAGTGAGC
>DATKAP010000071.1:0-57520 GCA_035577905.1 Binatia bacterium | reverse complement strand
TTTCCTTAAGAGCTTCTTGGTGTCTGTGAACGCGGTAGTCCTGGATCTTTCCGGCGGTGATCTCTGAAATTCCCAGGTTTCCGAAGAAAGGAACTAGGCGTCCTTTAGACCGCCAGTGCTGGCCTTCCACGTAGCGCTTGTTCCTTTGGCCCTGCGTCATGATGTCGAACTCGCGCAGGTAATGTTCGGAAACTTCGCGAAAGGTCTTTTCGCTCTTAATCTCGCCGTCGCGGAGTTTTCCGCGGAGTCGGAGGTACCAATCCTCGGCGATCTCCTTGGCTCTGGAGAGACTGTCTTCCTTCGTGCTGGTGCGCCGATTCTTGCCCGCGAAAAAGCTAGAGCATTGCCAGAGACTGCTGTTCGGGCGCTTGTAGACGTGGACTTTGCCGCCCAGGATCGTGTGGTGTTCCGTCATCTTCGTTCCTCGTGCGAAGTGGCGCGAGAACCCGAAAATGTGTAATGAATGTGAAGCTATCTCCCCTTCGAGATCATGTCAATAAAATTATTGTTTACAGCGAGATATCGTAAGAAACTATTTTGTCTTTAGGATTTTAAGTCCGCTGCGTCTGCCATTCCGCCACGCCCGCGCGCGGTCCAACCCCGCCATGTCCGTTAATAGTAGATCACATCTATGGACTTAAGCCCGCTGCATCGCTCAATTTCGGCGTCCCGGCTCGCGCCTAATCAAGCGCAACAAAGCAGGCTCTAAAAACTGCCTCACCGAAGGCTTGCTGCGAGAATCAGGCGTGTGTCGTGGAGACTTCCGTGGTTACAACAGGTGCGGAAACGCCGCGCTGGTTGCGCAGGGCCTCGTGAAAGGCTTCAGCAGAGAGAGGCCCTCCGCGAAAGAGTTGGAGCAGTGGGTCTTCGCTATCGATTGCGCTCGGGGTTGATCTATGGGATTCAGAGTCCAGTCCTTCTGGCTGCACGAACAATTCGGGCAGCAGCGCCCGGTTCTCAGTCAGCACTTTCACAAATTTCTCCAGCGCGAGACGATGCTCCGTCGTGTTCTGGGTAAATTCCACTCCCATGCCCTGGTCCGGATGCATAATCCTTACCACTCCCTGCACGCGAAGCTCAACTTCGCCCGCACGCATGGAAAGAATTAAGCGGCTCGAAGCCGGAAATGGCGACGAGATCTCCAGATAGCAACCACCTAGGCTTAGGTCGGTAAGCTGACAACGAATCGGCGGATCATCCTGCTCGGTATCTGGAGAATTCTGTTTGAGCCACTCGCGCAGTTGCATCGTCAACTGGGGCGCCGCATCGAGGAAACGCAGTCCCGCCTGCGCTTTTGTCCCCTCCCATGCAAATTCGGCAGGGATCTCCAGTGGCGTACTCGTTCCTGGCAATGTAAACGCAATCTGCCATCGCCCGTTCGGACGCCTGCGGTTCGGCAGCACAACCGCCATGCCGCCTTCGCTCAGGTCGACCGTGGTCACCTTCATGTTGGCGCCTGCTTCGGGACTTCTCATCACTACGGGAATCTGCACCGCCACCCGGGCATTCCGCCGCCGCTCGCTCTTCATCAGAGCGCGTGCCGCGCGAAAACTGGATTTCGCCCGCTCGCTTGATACCGGTTTGTAGAGCGCAAAATGAGCGCCAACCTCAAACACACCCCTCAGTGCAATGACGGGTTCCACGATGGCAACTGCCACGGCTTGCTTGTTACACGGCGCCGAGCGCGCGCTTTTCAACACCTCGATGGCGCCAGGATCGGCGAGGTCGGCGATAATTCCCTCAAATCGCTGCCGGGTCAGCTTCCTTAGGGCTGTATCAGCATTCGGGCAGAAATCGACCTCTATCTCAAGATCGCCAAGAACGCGGCGCAGCACTCGCACGATCTTCTCGTCCGAACACAGCAATAGCGATTTCAGGCCCATAGAGATCTTCCAATACAGAATTGGACGATAGATCGCAGCGATTCCTACTTGAACTGTAGTTCCATCGGCCAAATCGGAGCAATGTCCGCTCTTCCTCAACTGATTACCGGCGTAACCACGTTCCCCGTCCAAAGGAGCCAAGGGCCTACCACCCACATGGAAAACGTTTGCCCAATGGTCAATCGAACGATATTTCCTTGTAAGTCATTTCCTGTAAAATACTTACACCAACACCATTGAAGTGGCTCGATCTCACAAAATCGTTGACTTTCCGATCAAATTCTCGTTAACATAATTGTCTCCTGATGAGTTTAGCGGCTTCCTGTGGGCGCTGAGGATAGCTTTGTCCGCCCTTTAGGTTTCCGAGAATCCTCAAGCCGCACTGGAGAATCTTATGGTTAGGAAGGTTTTGTAGTTCATATTCCCCCGAAGTGGAAAGGCAATAGTTCATGGCTAAGCGACGCGGAAATCCGAACTGGGGCAAGCCGGAACCTATCGGCCCCATTACCCCCACTATTACTGAATTCGAGCAGGTTGTGCGCGAGTACAAGCTCTCCCCGGATCAGTATTTGCGTTCGACTCGTTTGCGGGAGTGGGCACGCCGTAATAAGAACTCGAAGTACATCCCCGAACCTCTTCTGGAAGCATGGGGTTTCGAGATCGAGTCCACGCTGTAAGCTGGCGTGTTGCAATTTGAGAGGCCGCTCGCTTGAGCGGCCCTTTCTCTTTTAGTCCGATCCAAGTCGCCACAGCCGCCGCAGTTGCGCAGTCGTGAAGCGGCTGACAATACCGGATTAGCGAATGCTCGACGTCCTGAAAATTCCGCCTGCTGAGCTTCTAGCCCTCCTTGTGGCCGTTGGATTCGCTGCGGGTGTGAACCTCTACGCCACAGTCGCGTTCCTCGGGCTCCTGGCCCGCTTCTCGCATCTCCCCCTGCCGGCCGGACTCCAGATTTTGCAAAGCTGGCCTGTGATCGCAGCCAGCTCAGCCCTTTTCGCCATCGAGTTCTTCGCCGACAAGATCCCCGCTTTCGATCTCGTCTGGAATGCCCTTCACACATTTATCCGGGTACCCGTTGCCGGACTCCTGGCCTACCGAGCCACAGCTCAACTGTCACCAGAGCATCAACTGCTGGCGGCTCTTATCGGAGCCTTTGTGGCCCTCATTGCCCACGGCGGCAAAACCGCCGCGCGCGCCGCGGTCACCCCCTCGCCGGAGCCGATTTCAAACATCAGCTTGAGTCTTGGAGAAGATGTCTTGGCGATCAGTTTGACTTGGCTGGCAACCAAGCATCCGTACGTAGCCGGAACACTCGCCTTAATTCTGGTAGCGGTAATCTTCTTGATGATCCGCGCTGTGATCCGCGCCATGCGCGCCTTGTTCCAAGCGGCCGAACATCAAATCGCAAACTGAAGCGGATTGCCTCTGGGCAGGTGCCTACACCAGCCCCAGGAATTCTCGAATCCGACTCAACTCCGACTCCAACTCGCGCTTGAACATGAGATCCCGTGGTTCGGTCACGTACCCAAACTCTGCGATGAGCGAACCGTTCTTCACCGATAGATTTCCCCATCCGATCACCCGATCCCGCCAAAGCATTGGCATGGCATAATATCCGCGAACTCGCTTCGCCGCAGGTGTATAAGCCTCAAACCGATAAGTCCATCCCCACAACTTCTCGAATCGCCAGCGATCCCAGACAACTGGATCAAACGGCGCAAGCAACCGAACCGTGTCCTCCGGTTCACCTCGTGGCAGTTTCCAATCAACTGGCCAAAACCACTCGGCGCCAACGACTTCAGCCCGCGCCAGCCGGTGCTGGGCCCGGTGGATGGCGGCGGTAATCCCGTCCTCCCACTGCGGTGCCGCAAAGCGTAAACGCCGCAGCACGAACCTCAAGCTCGCGAGCGGCAGCGGAGCATAGATCCGAACGGCTACGTCCACCAGCGTATCGAGCCGTGCCTTACGCCCCTCATTATCGAGAGTCACCGGCGGATGCTCACGCGCGGCGTAGACGCGAATGCCTGCCTCCCGCCGCACGATCCTCAGCAATCCCTGATAGTGCATCGCATCGAGCAGATGCGTGGTCGCATTCGACGAGCCTCCCCAGTAGTTCTTGACTGTGCCATGTGCAAAGTACTCGTCCACTTCTCGCGGATGCACACTGCCGCGTTCGCGCACGAAATCGAGCAATAGCTGTGCCCGCCTTCGCTGTGCTGCAGGCCAAGGTAAGCATCCTGCGGCCGGTACGCCTGCGTCGTAGCGTGGATGCATCAGCACCTGCAGTTGCCGCGTTACGAAGCCGTAGTTGATGAAGAAATCCTCCTCGATCCCCAGCTTCGTATAACGCCTCTCCAGCTCTCCCGCCCGATAATCCCTGACGCGATGGCGCAAGATCAGGTCCTGCGCTCGCGCTGGCGTACGAATCGGGTCCGCTTGCACGAACTGCATCCGGTCCAGTGCACGTTTCAGAGTGGTTGGGAGGAACAGACTCTGCGCCACGGTCATCCGCCGCAGGTCGTCCAGCATGACAGACATGAAAAGATACTAACGAACAAGACGAATCCTGGTGGTGAAAGAAGTTAGGGAACAACCTCGAACAATGCATGTTGGAACAGCCGCTCGGCTGTCGCCGACCGAAGGTCGGCAACAGGCCGCGAGAGAAACGTTTCGATGGCACCTATGCGGTAGCGTAGGATTTGGTCAGCGTTACAATCAACGTTTCGAAGCTCGCCCAGAATCGGCAGTGTGCTAGAAGCGTTCAGGGCAGAGCCTCGTCTGTATGCCTCATAGTTCTTTCCAGCTATTGCCACGCCGCATCGTAGCGGGTAGCGTGCTGCGATATTTTCCAGGAGGACCATCCCATGACTGTTGGCAATACGATGAAGACCTTTCTCGCCGTTACGTTGCTCGCCGGGCTCGTGTCTTGGAGCGCCGATACCGGCAAGTCAGCCACCGTGAAAGGCTACGTTCTGGATTCGGCATGCGCATTCACGAAGGGTTTGAAGAAACCAATCAGCAGTGATTGCGCAACTGCATGTGCCAAGGCCGGCTCTCCTCTCGTGATTCTTTCTGACGCGGGCACGATCTACTGGCCTATCGCCGACACCACTCCTTCCAGCGGCCAGAACGATAAGCTTCTCCCCTTCGCCGGTCAGAAGGTGACCGCCAGCGGCAAGGTGTTCGCAAGGGGAGGATCGACAGCAATTGTGATCGAAAAAATCGAAGCCCAGAAGTAGCCTCTCCTTTTCGACCAGCGTGGCGGGCGCTGCCCTGCGCCAACAGGTGCGCGTACCTTACGGCCGATGGCCCGAGACCTGACGCCGAAGGACTGAGACCGCCCTGCAGAACCTTGCTAAAATCACCACACCATGAGTCCGCAACTGCCATTCACCGACGTGCCTGATGCAATCGAGGAGATTCGCGCCGGGCGCATGATTGTCGTCGTTGACGATGAAGACCGGGAGAACGAAGGCGACCTCACTCTCGCCGCGGAGAAGGTCACTCCTGAAGCGATTAACTTCATGGCGAAATACGGGCGAGGACTGGTCTGCCTCGCGATGACAGAGGAGCGCCTCGAGCATCTCAATATCGGCCCGATGACCGCTGAGAACACCTCGCAGTACGGTACTGCATTCTGCGAAGCGATCGACGCCCGCCAGGGCGTTACAACCGGTATTTCGGCGCACGATCGTGCCCGCACCATTCAGGTAGCCATCGATCCGACGACCAAGCCGACCGATCTGGCGCGTCCTGGGCACATGTTTCCGTTGCGCGCCCGCAAAGGTGGCGTGCTCGTTCGCGCCGGACAAACCGAGGCCTCAGTGGATCTCTCTCGCCTCGCCGGCATGATTCCCGCGGGAGTTATCTGCGAAATCATGAAAGACGACGGCAGCATGGCGCGCGTGCCCGACCTGATCGAATTCTGCCGCGAGCACAACATGAAGATGCTCACGGTCGCGGAGCTCATTCGCTACCGCATGGCGCACGAGCGTTACGTCAATCGCGTGGGCGAAGCGATGATCGATACGCGCTTCGGCGAATTTCGCCTGATCGCCTACTCAAGCGAAGTGGATGGCGGTGAGTCCCATGTTGCCCTGATTCGCGGAGACATCGAACACGCCGATCTCCCCGTACTTGTGCGCATGCACGCTCACTGCCTGATGGGCGACGTCTTCGGTGCGACCGGCTGCGAGTGTCATGCCACCCTGGAAGGTTCGCTGCGACGAATCGCGCAGGAGAACTTGGGAGCACTGATCTACCTGCACCAGACGTCGCAAGGATTCTCTATCGAAAAGGTTGGTGACCGCACAGCCCTTAGCTTCCACGGCGGCCGCACGCTTCCTTCGCTCTACGACAACTCGAAGCAGATTCAGCGCGAGATCGGCATTGGTGCGCAGATTCTCTCTGACCTGAACCTGCGCCGCATCCGCCTGTTGACCAATCGACCGAAAAAAGTCGCAGCCCTCGAAGGCTTCGGGATCGAGATCGTTGAGCAAGTTCCGGTCGAGCTAGCGACTAAGGCGCGGCCCTGACAGGAATGTCGCGGGACAAATCCGCATCGCCACCGACGGCCCGATGCTCCGCCTCGCCATGGACAATGCTTCAGGAGTTCAAAGGAGCTTAGAAAGGTTTGCGCACAAGGACTACACTGTCGCGGATGAAGAACTGCGCCGAGCAAGTTTCGGAGCCACAGATCACGGGCAACAGCCCATTCATCTGTTTGCGCGTGATCAAACCTAGCATGCCGCACGACGGGCAGGAGAGCACGGCCCAGTAGGGATCTTCTTTTTCGCCGATCTCGCCGGCGTTTTCGAGCACAAACACGGTGCCAGGCTGCATCTGTTCCGGAATCCACTCGTTGAGGATGTCCAGTTCACCGACCATGTGTCCTCCATGTATAGCTCGAACCAAAATCCCTTACGAAACCTTTCTAGCACGCTTCAGGTAATCCCGCGAAGTTACTGAGGTACTTGCCTTTGCCGATGTGATACCGACGCGCACCTCGCGCACGACGTCGCTCAGGCACACGCCCAAAATCGGCTGGCTGGAGTTCTTCAGGATGTCGACAATCTGCTTGGCTGACGTTTCCAGATAAAGACGATCACCGTCGGTGAGCAGGTGGATGTCGGAACTGCGGTCAGTGATTTCCGCCAAGCCCCTGCCGAATTCGTGTTTCAGGAAACGCATAACCTTGCGCACCGATTGCAGGGAAAATCCCTTGCGCCGGAGCTGGCAGATCACCGCGACCTCAGAGAGCTGGTTCATCGAATAGACTCGGCGATGACCTTCGCGCTCGGGCTTTACCACTCCGCGTTCATCCCACCATTGAAGCTGGCGTGGGGTAATACCGGTCAGGGCCACGATCTTATTCGATGTGAAGCGATATTGCATTTTCGTTCCAAAATGTTTCAAACAATTCCAATGCGGAATGTTTGGAACATTTTAGGCGGGAGCGCCTGTGGATCAAGCAAAGAAATGAAGGGGTTAGTGACTAAGGAAGTTCCCGGGGAGGCAATCGAACCCAAGCGCTAAGGCGGCTGAAGTGCTTGCGTTTATTTTGGGCTCGGGAGACCCTCAAAGGCTCCTCCCCGTCGCATCAACGCCGTTAGCGGTACCGCAATCGCATCACATTGAAACGATCCGCCCCCGACGAAGTGCACAAGTTCCAATGTGTCGCCGTCATTTAGTGATGTCTCGGCCCAGCGATCGCGCGGGACGATATCACGGTTAAGCTCGATGGCAACGCGGTCGGGCTTCATGCCCAGGGATTCGACGAGAACCGCGAGCGTGAATTGGCCCCCAGAATCGAACGTTTTCTGTTCGCCATTGATTTGTAATTTCATGTGTATTTGCAGTTTCGTGAACAACCCGCGACCGAAGCTGCCAGTCTCTCCTTTATCTTAACCGCAGCGCTGTAGGGCGGCGCTCGCCCCGAGGCCGGCTACGCACGAGTGTGCCGGATCTTCGGCCTGGGCGTACACCGGCGCTTCGCGCTGGAGGCGGAACTACGGCGTCCGCCCCCACACGGGCTATTCGGATTTGCGGAGTACGAACTTTCTTGTTGCTGTGCGGCCTTCGAAGTTCGCCTGCACTAACAGAGACGCGTCCGGGAGAGAAGCTTCTTCTGCTTCTATCTTTATTTCTGCGGCGCCGCCGGCGTCGGCAACCGCCTGCGTGTAGAAGGGCGCTGCGCCGGGCCTTGCGAAGCGGAAGGTCAGGCGGGCCCCCGCGGCAGCGGCTCCTCCTTCGGTCACGCGGAGCTGCATGGTCACATTGCGATCTGCGAAGACGGAGTCGGCATTGAGCCACTGGACTTCTAATTCTTTGACCGCCGCAAGCACCTCAGGTTCGGGGCGATCCAAGACATTGTCCAATTTCCCCTCGCGGATAGCGTCCAGCACAAGACGGTGTTGCTCGCGGAGTTGTTGTTCTTTTTGAGCGTCGCCAAACTGGGCTTCGGACGCTTTGCTCGCGTAGGAAGTAGCCTTTTTGCCGATGCAGCGGCCACGCACGAATACCTGCGTCTGAAGCAGTAGCTCGCCTTCGCGGGCTTCGCTCTGCACGTGGTAGATCGTGTCGCCGTGCTTAACGTCGGTGTTGAAGCCAAAGATCATGAGATTTGGGTAATTGTGTAATTCAGTGTTTGAAACCCGTCTCCGCCCCATTCAACGTTGTGAGCGGGGCTGGGTTTCAATTACTCAATTACCAGATTACACAATTACGAAATTTGCGGGGCCGTTCGCTTGACACTCGCGCGTGTAAGCCCATAATCTAGAACGTTTAAGCGATCACTGGCGCGAATTATATATACCTCCTCCTATGCCCGACAATTACTTCGCTCGCTACCTCCCGTTTCTCATCCATATGCTTATGGCTGGCGGGATAGCGCTTGCAATTGTCCTGCTTTCCTGGCTCATCGGGCAGCGTAAACCCACCCGAGCTAAACTCTCCCCTTATGAATGCGGCATGACCCCAGTGGGCGACTCTCGGGAGCGCTTCTCGGTCAAGTTCTACCTGGTCGCCATGCTCTTCATTTTGTTCGATGTTGAGGCGGTTTTCATCTATCCATGGGCCGTGATCCTTCGGGAGCTGAAAGCCATGGGACAGGGCCTGTTCGGGCTGTTGGAGATGCTCGTCTACATTGGAATCTTCCTGGTGGGCTTCTTCTATGTATGGAAGAAGGGTGTTCTCGACTGGGGTGAGACCGGCGAGGGCAGGAGGAGAGGCTGATGCCCCTGGCGCCCGCGATCACGGACATTGAACAACTGAAAAATCATCCGGCGGTGGCTCGGCTTCTCGGCTGGAAGGATTCGGCGATCCAGAGCGTGAAGTTCGATCGCGACGAGATGACGATTTTCGTGGATCGTTCGGATATCCGCGAGGCTTGTGCGCTACTGAGAAACGATTCCGAGTGTCCGTTCAATTTTCTCTCGGACATCACCTGTGTGGATTGGTATCCGTCGGAGCCACGCTTTGAGGTCGTATATCACCTGCTGTCGATTCCGAAAAAAGAACGCGTTCGACTCAAGGTTCGCTTGAACAGTTCTAGTCTATCTATTGATTCCATTACCTCTCTCTGGCCAGGTGCAAACTTCTTTGAGCGCGAGGTGTACGATCTTTTTGGTGTTCGTTTTGCAGGGCATCCTTATTTAAGGCGCATCTTGATGCCCGAAGATTGGGAAGGCCATCCTCTCCGCAAAGACTACCCGGTGGAGGGGTATCGCTAAATGGCACATCTGACACCGACTCCAGTTCTGGAGCCCGCCCAGGATCGCACAATGATCCTGAATATGGGCCCCCAGCACCCGTCCACACACGGGGTGCTACGCGTCATCCTCGAGATCGACGGCGAGACTGTGGTTCGACTGATGCCCGATATCGGCTACCTCCACACCGGCATTGAGAAGACCTGTGAAGCAAAGTTCTACCAGCAGGTGGTGCCGCTCACGGATCGCATCGACTATCTCTGCCCGTTGACGAACAATCTTTGCTACGTGCTGGCGGTGGAGAAACTCCTGGGATTGGACATACCCCCGAAAGCGCAGTGGATGCGGGTGCTACTGAATGAGTTGACGCGCATCAATTCGCACCTGGTGTGGCTGGGCACGCACGCTATGGACATCGGTGCGCTGACGGTCTTTTTGTATTGCTTCCGCGAGCGCGAAGAGATTCTGAAAATATTCGAGATGGTCAGCGGTCAGCGGATGATGACGTCGTATTTCCGCGTGGGCGGGTTGGCGCTCGAGCCTCCTCTGGGGTTCTTCGACCGCGTACGCGATTTCGCTGGGTACTTTCCTGAGCGGGTCGACGAATACGAGAACCTGCTGACGGGGAATCCGATCTGGCTGATGCGCACCAAGGGCGTCGGCATTATGACAGCCGAAGACGCCATTGGGCTGGGTGCGACCGGCCCAACCCTCCGCGGCAGTGGCGTCGATATCGACCTGCGGCGCGACATGCCGTACTCGAGCTACGAAAAGTTCCAGTTCAAGGTACCCGTATCGCAGGAGGGCGATGTCTTCGCCCGGTATATGTGCCGCGTCCAGGAACTGCGGGAGTCAGTCGGAATCGTACGCCAGGCTTTGGACGGGATGCCCGAGGGGCCGATCAAAGCAGATGCTCCGCACGTGGTACTTCCCGATCGCGAGAAGATGAAGACGCAAATGGAGTCTCTCATCTATCACTTCAAGATTATTACGGAAGGCTTTGCCGTGCCCGCGGGTGAGGTGTACCAGGCGGTGGAGTCTCCGCGCGGCGAGATGGGCTATTACATCGTAAGCGATGGAACCGCCAAACCGTATAGGGTGCATATGCGGTCCGCATGTTTTGCCAATCTGCAAACGCTGGCCACGATGTGCGAAGGCAGGCTGCTGGCGGACGTGGTTGCGGCAATCGGAAGCATTGATATCGTGTTGGGAGAAATTGACCGTTGAAGTTCTCCGAAGAATTCGAGCAGCGCTTTGCGGAGATGGTACCGCATTATCCGACCAAGCGATCGGCGCTGGTGCCGACCTTACTTTATGCGCAGGACGAAGTCGGTTATTTGAGTGACCAGGTGATCACCGAGATCGCTGGGCGGCTTGATCTGACCGAACTCGAAGTACGAAACGTGATCAGCTACTACTCGATGCTGACCACCAAGCCCCGCGGGAAATTCAACGTGCAGGTGTGCACGAACATCAGCTGCATGGTGCGCGGAGGAGAAGAGATTCTGCATCACTGCGCAAAGAAACTGGGCATCGGGCACAAGCAGACTACTGCCGACGGCATGTTCACTCTGGAAGAGGTGGAGTGCATCGGGGCGTGCAGCTGGGCTCCGGCGGCGCAGGTGAATTACGACTTTCACGAGATTCTGACGACGGAGAAGATGGATCAGATTCTTGAGGCGTATCGGAAGAAGGGAACTCAGTAAGGGAACTCAGTAAGGGAACTCAGTAAGGAAGGCAGAAGTCAGAAGTGAGAATGCAGAAGTAAATCCACTGGCTACAATTCTGCGATCTGACTTCTTATTACTTCTTCAATTCACATGGCTGATCTGGTCTCACATCCCGACGAGGTGAAGGTCGTATCCCGGCGATTTGGGATGGGTGCGACTGATATCAACCGCTACCTCGAACTCGACGGCTACAAGGCCGTGCGGAAGGCTCTCACCATGGAACCGGACGCGATCATCAATGAGGTAAAGAATTCCGGGTTGCGTGGGCGTGGTGGCGCCGGATTCTCGACCGGGATGAAGTGGTCGTTCGTGCCCAAGCAGTCGGCCAAGCCGAAGTACGTGCTGTGCAACGGCGATGAGAGCGAACCTGGGACCTGCAAGGACCGGCTGATCTTTGAGCATGACCCGCACTCGGTGATTGAAGGGGTGATGATCGCCGGCTTGTCGATTGGAGCGAAGGCCGGATATATCTACCTGCGCGGCGAGTATCGATACCTGTCGATCATCATGCAGAAGGCGATTCAAGACGCCTACGCCAAGGGATTCCTGGGGAAGAACATCTTCGGCAGCGGACGTGACTTCGATGTTTACTGGCACGGGGGCGCTGGGGCATACGAAGTTGGCGAAGAATCGGCATTGATGGAATCGCTCGAGGGAAAACGCGGAGTGCCTCGAATTCGGCCTCCCTTCCCTGCTGTGGTTGGGCTCTGGGGCGGTCCGACCATCATTAATAATGCGGAGACCCTGGCTAATGTACCGCATATCATTCTTGGCGGCGCGGATTGGTATGCCAAGCTGGGCACGCCGAAGAACGGCGGGACACGGCTCTTCTGCTTGAGCGGGAACATTGCCAAGCCCGGAGTGTATGAACTGCCGATGGGCTACAACCTGCGCAAGATGATCCACGAGGTGGGTGGCGGGATTCCGAATGGACGAAGCTTGAAAGCAGTAGTCCCGGGTGGATCTTCCTGCCCATGCCTGACTGCTGACGAGATCGATGTTGCGATGGATTTTGATTCAGTTGCGAAGATCGGATCCATGTTGGGTTCTGGCGGCGTGGTGATCGTCGATGACGCGCAGTGCATCGTGAAATTCGCGCTGCGGACTATGAAGTTCTATCAGCATGAGAGCTGTGGCTGGTGCATCCCTTGCCGCGAAGGAACAGATTGGTTGAAGAAAACTTTGACTCGCTTCCATGCTGGCGGCGGGATGATGAAAGATATCGACAACATGCAATACCTGGCAGAGAACATGCTCGGCAGGACATTCTGTCCGCTGGGCGATGCAGCGGCGATGCCGACCATCGGATTCGTGAAAAAGTTCAGAAAAGAATTTGAAGACCACCTGGATGGCAAGCCCTGCCCTTACGAGAAAGAAGGAGCGTCGGAACAGGTGCCTGCATTCGCTCACTGAGTTTAGACGATGGCTGATGTAAATCTCACAGTTGACGGCAAGAAGGTGACGGCTCCCGCAGGGACGTTGCTGATTGAAGCTTGCAAAAGCGTGGGCATCGAGGTGCCCTCCTTTTGTTATTACCCGAATTTGTCTCTGCAAGGTGCCTGCCGGATGTGCCTGGTGAAGATCGAGAAGATGCCCAAGCTGCAGACGGCGTGCACGACCGTGATCAGCGAGGGCATGGCGGTCACGACAGACAGTCCTGAGATCAAGCAGGCGCGCAAGTCGATGCTTGAGTTACTGCTTGGGAATCATCCTCTGGATTGTCCGGTGTGCGATGCGGGCGGCGAATGCGAACTGCAGGACATGACGTTCGCCTATGGAGCTGCCGAGTCGAAGTTCATGGAGGCGAAGAATCACAAGGAGGAGCAGCAGTGGTCTCCGGTGGTGTTCTTCGATCGGCCACGATGCATTCTGTGCTACCGCTGCGTGCGTGTGTGCGGCGAAGGCATGGATGTATGGGCGCTCGGCGTACAAAACCGCGGGGTGACCTCGCTGATTGCGCCCAATCAGGGCGATCATCTGGAATGCGAAGAATGCGGGATGTGCATCGACATTTGCCCTGTTGGCGCCCTGACTTCTGGGGCGTATCGCTATAAGACGCGGCCCTGGGAGATGAAGCACGTGGGCACGGTTTGCACGCATTGTGGCGACGGTTGCAAGACGACTCTGGGTGTGCGGCGGTCCGACACCGGGATGGAAGTCGTGCGCGGTGACAACCGCGACAAGAGCGGGACCAATGGCGACTTTCTGTGTATTAAGGGGCGGTACGCGTTCGACTTCGCCAGCCATGAGGAGCGACTGAAACGACCGTTGATTCGGAAGAACGGGAAGCTGACTCCGGCGACGTGGGAGGAAGCTTTCGAACTCGTCGGGAAGAGATTCGCCGAAATTCGCGACAAAGAAGGCGGGACGTCGATCGGTGTCATCGGGTCGAACCGGACGACGAACGAAGAGAATTACCTGCTCTCGAAGTTTGCGCGGACGGTGCTGAAGACGAACAACGTTGACCACCACCGGACAACGGACTTTCCCGCGTTTGCGGCGGCCCTGCGCGGGAAAGAGAACGCCACCGCCAGCATGGCGGATGTTTTCACCGCACCGGCGATCTTGCTGATTGGGAATGATCCAACCGAGCAGCATCCGTTGCTTGCTTGGCAGATTCGCAACAATGTGCGGCTGCATCGGGCGAAGTTATATGTGATCAATTCCGAACCGATCAAGCTGCGACGGCAGGCAACGAGCTTCACGCAGATTCCAGCAGGCGCTGAAGGCAAAGTCGCCTCGTTCCTGGTGGGAAATGATTCCGCTGCCGATGCGCTTGGCAATAGTAAGGACGCGTGGGTTGGGCTGCGGGACAAGCTGCGGACCGAGCAGAATCTCGTTATCATTTTCGGTTCGGAGATTCGCGGCAGAGACATAGCCAGCCTGATCTCTTTTGGCTCTGCGATTCCTGGGAGCAAGTTCATTTGTTTGGGCGATTACGCGAATTCGCGGGGGACGGCGGATATGGGGCTGTATCCCGATCTTCTCCCCGGCTATCACCCTCTCGCCGGAAGCAGTGATTTTCATCGTGAGTGGGGCGAGGTGCCGCAAGGTCCTGGCCTTGATTTCCCCGGCATGATCGAGGCGGCGAAGGCGGGCAAACTGAAGGCCCTCTATGTCGTCGGGTCGAATCCCGTCGGACGATCGAGCATCGATCCATTCCTGTTTTCTAAGAGCTTCGTGGTGGTGCAGGACATGTTCCTGACGGAGACGGCTGTGATGGCCGATGTGGTGTTGCCTGCTGCGAACGCCTACGAAAAGCAGGGGACGATGACCAACACTTGCGGAGACGTGCAGTTGGTCAAGAAGGCGGGGGATGTTTCCGAGGCGAAACCGGATTTCGAGATGATCGTCCGCATTGCGGATGCTATGGGGGCAGATATTCACAAACTGGTCCCATTCGGCGGTGGCGTGCGCGCGGATATGGGACAGTCGCGTGGAGCGCAGTCGGGAGAAGCAGATCGGCATGCGGTTTGGCTTGAAACCCAAGGCCTCGAGCCAAAGTTGAGCCCGCTGGACCCGATGGCAATTCTGGACGAGATCCAACGGCTTGTCCCGGGATATGACGTGGAGCGGATGAATCTGTTGGCGGGCAATAGCGAGCATACGTCGGTTGAAAAGAGTGGTCCGGGCGTGGCGCATCAACCAGAGTCCATCATGCCTGCTCACGATACGTTGTTCACTTCAGGCACGCTGGGACGCTACTCACGGGCCCTGCAATCCGTCATTGAGAGTCATGAGGTGAGGCCTGCCGAGGTCGCGGCGGACTAAATAGCATTGAGCTGGTGCTTTTCGAATTTGGCTCGCGGCTCAGCACCGAATCGAGAGGAAGCGAGGGGCATTGCCAATCTGGATTTACATTTTGGCGTCGGTGATTAAGTCAGCAATTGTTCTGTTGGTTTTGCTCACAGCCGTTGCTTACACCGTCTGGCTAGAGCGCAAGGTCGTGGGTCATATGCAGAACCGCTGGGGACCGACGCGCGTGGGTCCGTTTGGACTGCTGCAACCGGCCGCCGACGGACTCAAGTTCCTTTTCAAGGAAGATCTCACCCCCCCGCACGTCTATAAGCCGTTGTTCCTCGCTGCGCCACTGATCGCGGTGATCTTTGCGCTGACCTCCATTGCCGTTATTCCATTCGGCAACTCGATCACCCTGTTTGGCTACACCTTTCCGCTACAGATTACGACCAACGTCAACACCAGCCTGCTTCTGATTCTGGGAGTGACCTCTATTGGTGTTTACGGCGTGGCGCTCGCGGGGTGGTCTTCGAACAACAAGTACTCCCTGCTCGGTGGGCTGCGCGCCAGCGCACAAATGGTGAGCTATGAAATATCGCTGGGCCTGTCGCTCGTGGGAGTATTGATATTGGCGGGTAGCTTCAGCCTCAATGACATCGTTCACGCCCAGCAGGGGCACTTCTGGGGAATCTTTCCGCGCTGGAATATTTTCCTTCAGCCAGTGGGCTTCTTCTGCTACCTGATGGCGGCTTACGCGGAAACGAACAGGATTCCATTTGACTTGCCGGAAGCCGAAACCGAGCTCGTCGCTGGCTACCACACCGAATATAGCGCGATGAAGTTCGCCATGTTCTTTATGGCGGAATACGCGAACATGATTACGGTGGGCTGTCTGGCAACGTTGCTGTTCTTCGGCGGATGGAACGGGCCTATTTTTGGTCCTCCGATACTACAGGCTCTGTTGCCGGTGTTCTGGTTCGGCGCCAAAGTTTTCGTGTTTCTCTTCCTCTATATCTGGGTGCGTGGGACGTTGCCGCGCTTCCGTTATGACCAACTGATGGCATTCGGGTGGAAATTCCTGCTGCCGCTCGCACTGGTGAATCTGATAGCGTCGGCGATTGCTGTGGTTTGGTGAAGAAGCAGTGATTGGTCGTCAGCGGGCCGTGATTGTTATCACGCAGTAATCACCAAGCCCTTAGGACCTATAACTAAAATTCATGCTTAGCGTTCACTTAATTCTGTTTCTAGCGTTCGGAGCCGTGGCTGTGGCGGGAGCGGTGAACCTGCTGGCGCAGCGGCATCCGATCAACAGCGCCCTGTCGCTGATTGCGGTAATGGCGTCGTTGGCGGGAGAGTACTTGCTGCTTGGAGCCGAATTTGTGGCAGCGCTTCAGGTGATCGTCTACGCCGGCGCGATCATGGTGCTGTTCGTATTTGTCATTATGCTTTTGAACGCAGGCGAAGAGGAGCGCACGCAGGGCAGCCGAGTGGCAATTCTTGTTGGAGTCCCCGGCATGTTGCTGGGAAGCCTGCTGGTGGCTTGGGTTGTGCTACGACATTCGGGAACGGGGGCAGTCGCGATTGGGGCTTTGCCTGGACCTCCGAAAACAATTGGGCAAATGCTGTTTCATGAGTTCCTGCTGCCATTCGAAATCACATCGATCCTGATCCTGGTGGCCATCATGGGCGCAGTTGTGTTGGCCAGCAAGCCACCGTCGTCCCCGGCTGGAACGCCACAAAAGGTGAACGACTGATGGTTCCGCTTTCATATTATCTCGTACTCAGTGGGATCCTGTTCGCATGCGGCGTCACGGGATTTCTGATCAAGCGCAACATCATCACTATTTTCATGTCGATCGAGTTGATGCTGAACGGCGTGAACCTGTCATTTGTAGCTTTCGCGGCCCACTGGAAGGTACTCGCCGGACAAATCTTTGTTTTCTTTGTCATGGTCGTAGCCGCGGCAGAAGCGGCCGTGGGATTGGCGATCATTATTGCCGTGTACCGCACGCGCGAGACTCTGAACGTTGACCAGGTGAACCTGCTTAAACTATGACGCAGAACCCTTATCTCTGGCTGATTCCGGTGCTACCCTTGGCGGGGGCGGCGGTTAACGGGTTTATGGGTTACCGGTCGTCGAAGAGAGCGGTCACGACCGTTGCACTGGTGTTCCCTGCTCTATCCTTCTTTCTAGCATTGAAGATCGCCTTCGAATTCTCATCTGACGCCGCACCTTATGTCTTCAATCTCGCGCACTGGATTCGCTCGGGCACATTCAGCGCCGACTTCTCTTTCTATGTCGATCAGCTTTCGCTGGTGATGTTGCTGGTGGTTACCGGCGTCGGGTTCCTCATCCACATCTACTCTGTCGGCTATATGTCGGACGACCCCAGCTACTGCAGGTTCTTCACCTATCTGAACCTGTTCATGTTCTTCATGCTCACGCTGGTGCTCGCCAACAACTACCTGATGATGTTTGTCGGGTGGGAGGGTGTGGGATTAGCGTCGTATCTGCTGATCGGATTCTGGTTCACCAAGGATTCGGCAGCATCAGCGGGCAAGAAGGCCTTCATCGTAAATCGCATTGGCGACTTTGGATTCCTGATCGGGCTGTTTCTGATCATCCAACACTTCGGATCACTGAATTTCGCTGATGTGTTTGCGAAGGTTCAGCCGCTCGCCGTGGAATCCGGCGGCGCGGGGCCGCTCACTGCGATTGGAATTCTGCTGATGATTGGCGCCTGCGGCAAGTCCGCGCAGATTCCTCTCTACGTCTGGCTTCCCGACGCAATGGAAGGTCCGACTCCAGTCTCCGCGTTGATTCATGCGGCGACGATGGTCACCGCCGGCGTGTACATGGTGGCGCGGTCCCACGTGATCTTCGAACGTGCTCCGATTGCGCTGACAGTTGTCGCCGTCCTCGGGACATTGACCGCGTTCTTCGCTGCATCCATCGGCATCGCCCAGACAGACATTAAGAAGGTGCTTGCCTACTCTACCGTCTCGCAGCTTGGATATATGTTTATCGCGTGCGGAGCGGGAGCATTTTCGGCAGGCATTTTCCATCTGATGACGCATGCCTTTTTCAAGGGCTTGCTCTTCCTGGGCGCTGGGTCCGTCATTCACGCTGTGGGCGGCGAGCAGGATATGCGGAAGATGGGTGGCCTGAAAACATACATTCCGATGACGTTTATGACGATGCTGATCGCTACTGCGGCGATCGCGGGAATCCCGCCTCTCGCAGGCTTTTGGAGCAAGGACGAGATTTTGTGGAAGGCGTACCAGGCGAACCCTGTGTACTGGGTAATTGGCGCCATCACTGCGTTCATCACGTCGTTCTACATGTTCCGGCTCCTCTTCATGACGTTCTGGGGTGACTACAAAGGGATCAAGGTCGATGATCATGGACGCGCGCACACAGCCCATGAACACGGGGATCACGGGCATGGTGAGCCTCATGAGAGCCCGATGGTGATGCTCGTGCCGCTGATGATTCTCGCCTTCCTGTCGCTGGTCGGCGGGTTTGTCGGCATTCATCACGGTTTTGAGCACTTCCTTGAACCAGTGTTCGGTTCCGAACTCACGACGGCGGTCACCGAAGGATCAGGGAATACAGAATGGCTGCTGATGGGAGTCTCTGTGCTGTTCGCATTTGCCGGATTAATCCTGGCCTACATGCTTTATGTCAGCAAGCCGTACCTGCCGCAGAAGATCGCTACATCACTCGGTGCTTTCTACGACGCGGTCGTAAATAAGTACTACGTCGACGAGATCTATGCGAAGGTCTTCGTCAAGCCTCTGGTAGACGCGTCCAACAGCATCCTGTGGCAGGGCATCGATCGCAAGGTCATCGACGATACAGTGAACAATGCTGCGGATGGTGCACGGCAGGTTTCGGATGAGGTCCGGCACATGCAATCCGGAAACTTGCGCTCTTATGCCGGGTGGATTGCGTCGGGAGCAGCAGTCGTGATTGCGTACATGATCTGGCGCGGGGTGCGGCAATGAGTTTCCTCGAACAGAACATTCTGACGCTGGTTACGTTTGTACCGCTCGCCGGGGCTCTGTTGCTCGCCTTCTTTCCCCGTCGTGATCGCGACATCCGCATTTTCTCTTTCGTTGTATCGTTGCTCGCATTCGGTCTGTCGTTGCATCTCCCTGTTCATTTCCACCATCGGAACCTGGCCGGCTTCCGATTTGAGATTGACAAGCCGTGGATCTCCAGCCCGAATATCCATTACCACATGGCGATTGATGGAATCTCGCTATGGCTGGTGGTGTTGACCACATTTCTTACGCCGCTTTGTGTGCTGATCTCATGGAAGTCGGTGCATGACCGGGTAAAGGAATTCTTCATCCTTCTGCTCATTCTTGAGACCGGGCTGATCGGGGTCTTCACCTCGCTCGATCTCTTCCTCTTCTATTTCTTCTGGGAAGCAACCCTGATCCCGATGGCGCTGCTGATTGGCGTTTTTGGGCATGAGCGCAAGGTATACGCGGCGGTGAAATTCTTCATGTACACCATGAACGCTTCCGTATTCATGCTGGCGGCGATCTTGTGGCTGTACGCGCACACTGGAAGTTTTGATTTCGTCGTGATTCGCGATCAGATTGCCCGCGGTGCCGTCACGAATTTCCCGGCTGCGGCGCAGTGGTTATTCCTGGGATTCTTCATTGCCTTTGCAGTCAAAGTTCCTCTTTTCCCCTTTCATACATGGTTGCCGGATGCGCACGTGGAAGCACCCACGGCCGGCTCGGTTCTGCTGGCCGGCGTTCTCCTGAAGATGGGAACCTATGGGATGCTTCGCTTCAACCTTGGCCTGTTCCCCGAGCAGTCCCGCCAGAATGCATCGTGGATCATGGTTCTGGCGTTAATCGGCATCATTTATGGCGCCCTTGTGGCCATGGTGCAGCCGAACATGAAGAAGTTGATCGCCTATTCCTCGGTTAGTCACCTGGGATTTGTTGTGCTGGGAATCTTTAGCTTCACCCAATCAGGATTGAATGGGGCGATGTTCGTGATGCTGGCGCATGGCATCTCGACGGGCGCCCTATTCATGCTGGCCGGGATTCTGCACGAGCGGCGGCATACTTACGACATTTCTGAATTCGGAGGACTGGCCTCACCCATGCCAGTCTATGCGGCGTCTTATCTCTTTGTTGTGCTGGCATCCGTCGGACTACCGTTACTCAATGGATTTGTGGGCGAGTTCCTGGTCCTCAATGGCGCTTTTCAGTCCAGACCAATTTACGGAATTCTAGGCACCACGGGTGTGATCTGGAGCGCATGCTATCTGCTGTGGATGTTCCAACGTGTTTTCTATGGCAAGGTAACGCATCCGGTGAACAATGGTCTGGGCGACATGATTGGCGTCGAAAAAGCCGCGGTGTGGCCCTGCGCGGCCGCTGCTCTCGTCATGGGCGTTGCGCCAATTCTCTGGCTGGCGGCGATCGATCCTGCCGTGCAGTCCACCCTGACTTCTATGCCGCAGCTAGTTAGCAAGGTGGGGGGTCAATGATGCTGCCGCTGTCACAACTGCAGCAGTCCATCCCACAGGGCGAAGATTACATCCGTATTCTGCCCGTGCTGATCCTTTCGATCTTCGGCATTCTGGTGATGATTCTGGATCCACTGGTCGATGAGGAGAAGAGTCAGAAAACGCTGGGTATCATCGGATTCCTTGGAGCAGTCGCTGGCCTGGCCTCAACATGGTACATGGCAAAGTTTCCTGGTCTGGCGTTTTCGAATACCATCCGGGTCGACAGCTTCAGCATTTTCTTTAACTTTCTGGTGATTGCGATCGCCGGCGTAGTGATTTTGAGTTCGTTTGAGTACATGGCGGTGCAGAAGATTCGTGCAGGCGAGTACTATGCGCTGATACTGTTTGGCACGGTCGGCATGTCGCTGATGTCCTCAGCAGTCGAATTGGTTTTGATCTTCATTGGTCTGGAGATTTCCTCGATCTCGACCTATATTCTGGCAGGATTTCGTCGGAACGATGCTTCTAGCAGCGAATCGTCATTGAAGTACTTCCTGTTGGGCTCGTTTGCCACTGCATTTTTCCTGTATGGTGTGGCGCTCATGTTCGGAGCGACCGGATCGACAAACATTGACATCATCGGACAGCGGCTGGAATCGAGCCCGGCAGGACTGCTGGTGTTTACTGCCATGGCGCTGATGTTCGTCGGGTTGGGATTCAAGGTCGCTATCGCTCCGTTCCATGTTTGGACACCCGATGTATATGAGGGTGCACCAGCGCCTGTGGTGGGATTCATGTCGACGGCACCGAAGGCCGCCGCATTTGCGGTTTTACTGCGCGTGGTGTTTGCCATCAATGCCCCGGGACGTTTCTGGTTTCTATGGGTGGCTGCGGCACTGTCCATGACTCTGGGCAATGTTGGCGCGCTGGTGCAGACCAATGTGAAGCGGTTACTGGCCTATTCTTCAATTGCTCACGCCGGATATTTACTCGTCGCCTTTGCGATGACCTCGCAAGATAGCTCCCTAATCGGAATCTCGGCGGCAATGTTCTATACGGCTGCGTATGCTGCCATGAATGTGGGGGCCTTCGCCGTGGTCAGCCATTTGGCAAATGCCGGCGAGAGATACATCAACCTCGAGGACTACGAAGGCCTGGGGCGTACGTCTCCGCTACTGGCTGCCACGCTAACGATTTTCCTGCTGTCTTTGATCGGCATACCAATGACGGGCGGGTTCTTTGCCAAGTTCTATGTTTTCAGCGCCGCACTGCGGGCTAATCTAATCTGGCTCACCATCATCGGGGTGCTCAACAGCGCGGTCGGGGCGTACTACTACCTACGGATTATCGTCATGATGTATATGCGGGAACCGCGCAAGGAGGTGCCGGTTAGTCCCGTTTCGCCTGGCCTTGGCTTGGCACTGGCACTCAGCCTCGTGGCTACCCTCTATCTCGGGATCCTTCCGAATCATGTGTTGCGGATGGCCCAGCATTCCGCTCGAGAACTCGTGCCGGAGATCACCTCGAATCCGGGCATCGCTCAGACCCATGGTTCGGCGGCCGCTTCGAACTAATGCAACATTTTGATCCTGGCACTTAAACTGCATTTGACAACGGGCAGGTGGCACATGCATCATGTGTGCACCTAGTTCCCAGGTTGGGCCTTTTGCTTCAGAGAGGGCGCCGACTAAGCCGTGGAGGAGAGAGCAAATGTCTAACGTGATTCGCAGGCTGTGGGCTGAGGATTCCGGGCAAGACATCGCCGAATACGCGGTTATGCTGGCCGTGATTCTGGTTCTGGTCGTTGGGACGGTGCGCCTCATCGGGTCGAATGCCAATAATGCATTTTCCAGCGTGGCCAGTTCGTTGCAGTAGAAGTGTGCACATTCGGGGCGGCGCCGCCAAACCGCCTCAAAATTTGGAACCCCTGTGACACGATTTATTCCAAGTCGCCGATTTAGCACCTACTACCGATTTATCTGGGTAGCGGCTGCGGCGCAGCTTGGATCGGGGACGGGCCACTAACGGCCTTCAAAGCGAACCGAGTTTAGCGACGAGCCGCGATGCGAATCGCGGCTTTCGTTTTTGCGCTGAAACACAGATTACTGAACACACATCGAGGAGAAACCAGCCCATGATTGTCAACATGTCGGAGAAGGCCACTGAGCAGGAAATCAACCATGTGATCGAGAGGATTCGCGAAGCGGGATATCAGCCGCATGTGACTCGCGGGACAGAGCGGACCATTGTGGCTGCAGTTGGGAGCGGACGAAGGCATGAAATCGAAGCTCTGCAGGTGGCTCCCGGCGTGGACAACGTCGTGGCCATTGCCCAGCCCTTCAAGCTGGTCAGCAAACAAGTGAAACCGGAGCGTTCGGTCGTCAAGATCAATGGCGTTTCGATTGGCGGCCCCGAAGTGGTCGTGATAGCGGGGCCCTGCTCCGTCGAGTCGCGCCAGCAGTTGCTTGACACGGCACACGCAGTAAAGCGCGCCGGGGCATCCATGTTGCGAGGTGGCGCTTACAAGCCTAGAACCTCCCCCTATGATTTCCAGGGACTGGGAATCGAGGCCTTGAAGATCCTGCGGCAGGCAAAGGAAGAGACTGGGCTGCCGGTCGTGACGGAAGTTATGAGCACGGAAGACATCGACATCATTTGCGAGCACGTCGACATGCTGCAGATCGGGGCGCGTAATATGCAAAATTTTGCGCTCTTGCGGCGTCTGGCAACGGTGAACAAGCCAATTCTGCTAAAGCGGGGGCCCTCAGCCACGGTGAAGGAGTGGCTGCTGGCTGCGGAATATCTGCTCTCCGGAGGAAATCATCAGGTCGTGCTCTGCGAACGCGGGATCAAGACCTTCGAGACGGAGATGCGCAATACAATCGATCTCGCGGCAGTAGCCTTGGCTCGCGATCTGTCGCATCTGCCAGTCATTGCAGATCCCTCGCATGGAACCGGCAAGCAGAGTTTGATCGCGGCAGTGTCGCGCGCGGCCGTGGCCGTGGGCGCCGACGGGCTTATCATTGAGGTGCATCCTTGTCCAGAGCGGGCGCTCTCGGATGGCCCGCAGTCCCTTGACTTCGCGGGATTCGAAAAGGTCATGCGGGCTCTTACCGAACCACTGCGGCCGACAGCACAGTCGTCTGTGGCGGTTTCAGCAGTTAGTTAGGTCGTGGATAGCAGCATGAGAATCCTTGAGGGCAACTGACCTGGCTGGACCTGCTCAGTGGCCAGCGCTGGCCGCAGGGTGTTTGATCTTCATTGCCGGATCGCCGAACAGGACGTATGTGCGCCGGACATCGGGATCCGACATATTTGCCTTGGCTTTCACGATGGCATCTCCCAGTGTTGCGCCGTTTCCGCCGAAGGCATTCTGCACCACGAAGACATCGAGCTCCGTTTGCGGCGCAGGCTGATTCAACCCGCTTGACGCCAGCACCGCGACTCCACCGCCGTTTGGCGCCACGAGCAAAGATACTCCCAGCGGCTGTGCGTATACATCCTGGAATAACCCGTTCAGGCAATCCATGATCAGGAACACCGGGAGTTGGGAACCATTAGTGAGCGAGGCAACGGCATCTCCGTCGAAGATGTCGTGACCCGCCCATTGCTCTTCGGAGCCGTGGCCGAGGTAGTTCACAAGAACCTGGCCGGAGTTGATTGCGCTTACGATCGCTCCTCTTGCCGCGGTGACGCCGACGTTGTCGACAAAGATGTCCGTAGTCTGCATGGCGGCGGGCAGGCCCGCTTGAACCGTCTGGCTGTCTTGCGTGAAGCTTTCCACATCATCCTTATCGGCGACAAAAAGGGCATTCGAGGTCCACGGCCCATTCGTCGACTGCCCTTCGTAGCTGGAAATCTTTTTCGCGACCGTTTGTGCCTCAGCAAGGGTACTCACCGGCAGGCGACCTGTGGCAATCGTCGGGATGCCACTATCTTTGAGATCGGAGAACCAGTCATCGGACGCTGTCATCAGGGTTGAACTTGGCACGATAGCCGTCGGAACAAGATCAAGTTCTCCGAAGCCAAGGTAGTTGCGGGGATCGAGAGATGCCCGTCCGTTTAACAGAAGATACGTGGGTGGCATCTTCCACTTCTTTAGTGCTGACTGGAGGAATCGTTTGATCGCGAATGGGCTGTGCTCACCAAAGGTGAATTCGTCGTACAGTTGCCCAATGGGTATCACGGCTGAGGCCTTCCCTTCTCCGTGATGAGTGCGAACGAGTGACGAGAGCGCGCCAGCGAATCCTTCGTAGGTCACCATCGCAATTTCCGCGCCGGGCTGGGGACTATGCCAGTGCGAAGGATGATTGGACACAACGCCAACCGGTGATGAGAAGCGGGTGTTGGCAATGGCAAGCAGATTATGCTCGACCGAAGCAACGGGATTCGTGGTCGTGAACGGCACCTGTACACCGATCTGATACTTGCCGCCTTGCGATGTCGCCTGTGGCGTCAATTGGACGGGCCGATTGGGATCGGTAATATCGAACACCTGCGGCACGCTGGAGAAATTGGATACTGAAATTTCGTCGCCCGCGTGCCCTGTAAACTTCAACCGGTCGGCCTCAGCCACGTAGCGATGCGGATATGTGATGCGAACGTAGTCGACGAAACTGAGATCGTAGTCGCCGTTTTGCGCGGACAGAGTTACAGTATTGCTGCCAGTCTTAAGGATTCCCGCTGGCAGATCAAAAATCATTTTTCCTTTGTCTTGCCCGGTGAAGATTACATCACCCACATTGGTTCCGTTGAGCGCGACGGCCACGTTATGCGGCAAACCTACAATCACACCTTGCAGCGAAACTTCCAGGCGAGCGTCCTCCGAAGAATTTGTATCGAGGTGCGAGATCTGCAAAACCTGGTCGACAGGTGTGGGCGATACCAAGGCGCCGAAGAAATTTTGACCGTCCGATGTAATCAGGGCCGAGAAATACACCGTGTGCTGCTGTAATTGCACGGAAGCAAGGTAGCTGGCCGGTGGTTGATTTGACCCCGCGGACGCCGGAAGACGTCGAATCCGGGCACCCCGTCCGTCTCCTGCCACTAACCAGTAGACTCTTGTCCCGGAGAAGACAGTGTCGATTCCGGTCCCGTAAAAGCTGATCGCCGCGCCTGGGCCAAAGCCACCCGGTCCTCCTGTTGCTCCGGTAATCTGTACGGGCTGCTCAACAGCCTCGGCGTACAGACGCAAGCTTGCTGGATCAGCATTCGGATCCAACCCCGCCCTCACCAACTCCGGCTGCCCGACTCGATACCAACCCTCATGTCGAACATTGATTTTGACTGCGGGATGCGACGCCAGTTCGAACTGCCTCGCCATCTGCCACGAGGCTGGCGAGTTGGTATCGGCAAATACCTCGACCGGATTACTGTCAACGCTGGCTGTCACTGGTGGCTGCGCTTCATTCACCTGGCTTAGCATCCGGCTCTGTGATGGCGTCGCTTGCGTGCCCGATTGCGTTCCGTCGACAGAGACAGGACCGTGCATGGTGCGAGTGCCATTCACATCGATATCTTCGAGCCAATATGTAGCACCCGCGACGGGTGAGGCGAGGTCAATCCACGCGTAGCTCTTGGCGGCATGATGAGCCAGAGCCCCACTCATCATTAGTGCGGATCCCGCAACAATCGAGGAGTTCATGCGCATGCGGTTTCCATTCAGTTCGCGATACACATTGAATCCCAGATTGTGCGATTCGCCTCCGGTTCTCCAGGTCAGCAGCACGCGGTTGGCCCCGTTCTTGTCTGTTGCGTAGTGGGCGGAGAAGGACCGGAGAGTAACTCTTGTCGGAGCAACCACGGTGGTGTTTTGGGTCGATGAGTTGTTGGCTGAGTTCGAATCGGTCTGATCCGCGGCAACAGTCGCCGTATTTGCGATAACGCCGGGCTGTCCCGGAATCGTGAGAATTGTGATGGTTGCAGTTCCGGCATTTGCCATCGTACCCAGCAGGCAGCTCACGGTGCCGCCGGCCTCCGAACACGAGCCCAAGGTTGTTGTCGACTGCAGATACGTCACCGTGGACGGCAGAGTATCAGTTACCGTAACGTTCGTCGCAGAAGCCGGCCCGTTGTTCGTTACCACCAGCGAGTAGGTAAGTGGCGTTCCCTCGGTTACAGGGTTGGGAGTGGCAGTCTTCACGATTGCCATATCCGCGCTGTTTGCATTGGCCACAACGACGGTGGCGCTCGCCGTATTGGTGGTCAAATTCGGGACAATGTTTGTCGCAGTCGCGGTGGCCGTCTCGGTGATGTTTGTCCCGGAAGGGGTACCGGAGTTCACTTGCAGAACGAGTGTGAAAGTGCCCGTGCTGTTCAGCGCCAGAGTACCGCTCGCGGTGCAAGTGATTGTGCCAGTGCCGCCAACGGCGGGCTTAGTCCCACAGGTCCAGCCTGCCGGAGGGGTAATCGATTGGAAGTTCGTATTTGGCGGAGTGACTTGCGTAAACGAGGCTCCGGTAGTCGCGGCAGGCCCCTTGTTCGTGACTGTTTGCGTGTAGGTAACGTTGCTTCCGGCGGCGACCGAAGTCGGCGATGCAGAATTGGTCACCACGAGATCCGACTGCGCCGCTGTCGCAACCACGTCGGCTGCCGTTGCGCTGTTGTTTGAAGTATTCGGGTCGGTGATGGAGGAGCTCACGCTTGCCGTCTCATTGATCGCCGTGCCAGCCGCAGTCCCGCTGTTCACCAATACCGTATAGGTGAAGGTCGCCGATCCCGGAGCAAAGCTTGGATTGGAGCAGGTCAGAGTGCCAACGTTGCAGCTCCATCCGGCCGGTCCGGCCAGCGTCTGAGCCGCCGTGTTCGCCGGGACCGTTTCCACAAGGTTCACACTGGTAGCCGTGCTCGGCCCGCTGTTGGTCACCACCTGTGTGTATGTAATGGTGGCGTTCGCCAGCACCGGAACTGGATTCGGAGTATTGGTGACCGAGAGATCGGCCGTGTCAGCCACCACCGTGTTCACGGTCGCGCTGTTGTTGCCGGAGTTGGGATCGGCCGTCGTCGAGGAAACTGAATCAGTCTGCGCGAGTATTGTTCCCGACGCGACGGTCGAGCCCACAGTAACCACAAACGTGAAATTGGCGGTAGTGTTGGCCGCCATGTTCGCGGTATCAGTACATCTGAGAGCCGCAAGCACGCAAGTCCAGCCCGCCGGTCCGGTGAGCGACACCGCGTTTGTGCCGGCAGGAAGAGTTTCTGTAAAGATCGGTGTGGTGGCCGTTGCCTGCCCTGAATTCGTCACCGACTGCGTATAGGTGATGTTATTTCCCGCCGTTACGAGGCTTGGGCTGCCGCTGTTGGTGACGCGCAGATCCGCCTGAGTGGCGGACGTAACCGGAATACTTACCGTCGCTGAATTATTGGCTGCATTCGTGTCCCGGCTAGTCGTTGCAACGTTCACGGTGTCGGCGATGATCGTTCCGCCTGCTGTCCCCGCAATCACGCGATAAATCGCCGTTACAGTGGCAGTGGAACCTGGGGGAACGCTGGCCGCGCTGCACGCTACGGGTGCGGTATTCGGACACACCCAACTCGCCCCACCCGCGTTGACCACAGCGACAGAGACGAAAGTGGAGTTGTTCGGGGTCGCTTCGCTCAATGTGCCCGTACTGCAATTGCTCGGCCCTGAGTTAGTGATGACCTGCGTGTAGGTAATCGTAGCTCCCGCTGCGACTGGGCTAGGGGTTCCAGCGTTCGTTACGGACAAGTCGCAAGCAACGTTCACGCTAGTGCTGACCGTGGTGCTATTGTTTGCGCTGTTGGGATCGGAGGTCGTCGCCGACACTGAAGATGTCGCCGTAACCGTGCCGATGGCTACCGTCGAAGGTACGTTCAACACAATCACGATTGCAGCGGAAGCACCCGAAGCAAGACTGGAATTGTCGGTGCAATTCACAGTTCCAGTGCCGCCGACCCCGGGTGCCGTACAAGTCCATCCCGCAGGAGCCAGGACGGATCGGAATGTCGTATTCGCAGGAGTTGCCTCTGCGAATGCAACTCCGGAGGCTGCCGCCGGGCCATTGTTGGTTACGGTCTGCGTGTAGGTAATGTTGTTTCCAGCATAGACAGTGCCCGGAGTCGCAACGGTGGCGAGAGCGACGTCGGCCTGCGCCGCAGTCGCAACGACGTCGGTAGCCGTGGCTGAGTTTGAACCAAAGGATTGGTTGGCGGCGTTAACCGTAACTGTATCGGTTATAACCGTGCCGGCCGCGGTTCCTGCATTCACTTGATAGATAACCGTAAAAGTTCCCGATGATCCTGCCGCGACGGTCGCCGCTGTACACGGACTGGCGGGGAAACCAACGCATGTCCAGCCGGCCGGCGGCGCGATCGACACGAATGTTGTGTTCGCTGGCGTTGCCTCAGTCAACGTTCCGTTTGTGATCGCGGAAGAACCTGTATTGGTCACCACTTGCGTGTAGGTGATAGGAGTTCCGGCCTGCACCGGGTTAGGCGAAACCACGTTGGTGACTGACAAGTTCGGACCCGATGTCCCCACGATCGTAACGACGGTGGCGGTATTGTTCGCAGGAATCGGATCGAGGACCGAAGAGCTCACCGTCGCTGAGCCGATGATCACCGTTCCGTTCGTCGTGCCGTTGGCAACCTTCACGACAAAGCTAAATGTTGCGGAACTCAGTCCTGGCATGTTCGCGTTCGTGCATACCGAGTTCGCCCCACCGTTCCCTGGTAGACAACTCCATCCCGCCGGCGGGGTCAGCGATACCAGGGTCGTGCTATTCGGAAGCGGCAAGACAAGAGTGGCATTGTCGGCGGCGCTGGGCCCGTTATTAGTGACGACTACTGTGTAGGTTATGGTCCCGTTGATGGCCACCGGGTTGGGAGCGCCGGAATCGGTTACGGCGATATCCGCACTCGACACTACATTTGCCACATCGGTGGACGTATCGTTCAGAGGAGTTACATCGCCTCCGCCGCTTACAGTGGCAGTGTTGGTGAGCGTTGCGGGCGCGGCCTGAGAAACAATGCCGTTGACCGTGATTGAGGGGTAGCTGGCTCCGGCCGCCAAAGAGTCCGATCGCGTGCAACTCACTGTCTGACCGGAAACGCTACAGGACCACCCCGTGCCTGTGGCACTCGTGGGAGCGATGCCGAAGGGCAGAGTGTCATTCACAGTAACCAGACCAGCAGTTGCACCAAGCGAGCTGACGTTCGCAAGGGCCAGCGTGTAGCTTGCGCTGGCACCGCGTGTGAAGTTCACTCCACCATGACTCTTCGTAATGGATAGGTCTCCTATCCGGGTACACGTCTGTGTGGCTTGGAGTCCGGTAACCTGTGCGAGGTTTGCGGTTGTCGAACTGCTGCCGGAGGACCCTGCGGTTGCACCATAGGCGACGCCGGGCGTAAGAGTCGTTCCATCAGTGCCACCAGTCACACCCACGCTTGCAGGATTACCAGACACAAATACAACCCCACCCCCTCCTCCACCACCCGGGCCATGACGATCCGCAAGACTATAGGCCTGAGAATCCCAGGCATCTCCCCCGCGGCCTCCATTGGCCCGGAGCGTGAGTCCGCCCTCGCCCCCATTGGCCGCCAGGATCACGATGGTTCCGCCTGCGCCGCCACCACCGCCCGAATCATTGGCAGTCCCGTTATAGGCGCTGGCTCCATTGGCAGAAAAAGTTGCTGTGCCCGTAAAGCTGTTGGCGCGAATAAAAATGAGCCCACCGCCAGCCGCCCCGCTGCTAGCTTGAGTGTCGCCAGGAGAATTGTTTCTGGTACCTGCACCACCACCCCCACCGAGCGCGAGACGGTCAATCGTAGAGGGGAAGACTGCACCGCCCTGCCCACCGGAACTCAGATTCGAGTTCCAGGAATCGCCACCATATCCTCCGGTGCCTCCATTGGCGCCTCCGCCTCCACCGGCATTTTGGTCATTGCCGCCAGGCGAAGCACCATTGGGATGTCCATCAGTGGCCCCTCCTCCAGCATTAGCTGGAGCCCCCTTGGCCATGCTCCCATCGATGCCGGCCGTGCCGCTCGGATAGTCGGTATTCGTTGCAAGATACGTGCCCCCGGATTCGACCCAAGCCGGAGTGCCGGCTACCCCTTCTCCTTTGAGTGCGTCCCAACCGGCTTCGGCGGCCCCGGTGTATGTTGCCGGGGCGGACTGGATGTAATCGGTGTTTGCCCCTCCGCCGCCTTGCAACTGCATGCCAGCGCCGCCGCGGAAGCCCATACCATCTACCGAAACAGTTGCGCCTCCCAAACCAAGTGCTGAGCCGATATCGAGGGCAAGAATACCCCCAGTGCTTCCATTCCATGGCAAGGCGGTTACGCTGTTACTGAGAGTTGCAGTGATGTACTGTGGCACCAACACGACCTGGTACGTGCTCTGCCCGTCGGTTGCCGAGGCCGGCGTTGCATCATAGCCGAAAACCAGGCCCCCAGCGGAACCAGCGCCGAGAATGGGGACTAGTCCTCCACTCACCGGACCGGTCGCCGTCACAAACTCGTAGTTACCGGCATTATTGATCGTGGTAAATCCGGCCCCCGTCGAGCCGTTTCCATATGCCACGCTGTTGGAGGTGTTAATGCTGGCATCCTGCATCTGGATGACAAGCAATTCGCTTCCAGCTTGGATGGTTCCGCTACCATTCGCGGTTCCGATCGGAATTGATGTTGCACCGGCAGCAACGCTGGCCGTCCCGGGAAAGTACGTATTCTGCACACCGGTAAGAGTTCCGCCATTCGGTGGTGTACCGGAGGCGCAGACAACACTGACCACCGGCGCGACTCCCACGTAGGTATTGTTGCCGGTATTCGGATCAGGAGGCGTTCCGGAGTCGGTGACCGTTGCTGTATTCGGATAAAACCCTGCTACGGTGGCATTCACCACAACAGCCACGGTTACGGAGGCCCCGCCCGCGAGCGAAGCGGGAAGATTGCAGGTAATGGGCCCAATACCGGAGCAAGTAGTTGTTCCACTTGGAGTAACAGAAATGAGCGTAAGCCCGGCGGCGAGGGTGTCCGTAAGAACTACGTTGTTGGCCGGCGACGGACCGTTGTTTGTAACCGTGATGTTGTAGGTGGAATTCTGTCCCAGGGCCACCGCACTGACGCTTGTGGTAACCGCGACATCCGCCGATGTGGGATTAATCGAAACTGCTCCCAATGACCAGTTGGATGTCCCGCTAAAGCTTTCCGAAATAGGCACGCTCGGCGCACCAGTGCGAGATGTACCCGCGCCGACAACGCCGGGGTTCGTGTTGTTCCCCCGCTGCACATTCCATTGCTGAATCTGCGGGCCGGGCACGGTGACGGTCTGCGTCCCATCGACCGCCAGCGTGTCCAGGATCATCCCGTTCACAACACTCGGCACATCAAGTTGTGAGTTGCCGCCATTAGCACCGTCGGCCGAGACGAACGTCCCAAGAGGCAGGGTCTGGTCCACACCGGTAAATGTCGTAGCTCCAGCGACCACGCCTTCATTCACCCCGGTCGTATTCACAGTAACGATCACGTTGTGATTGCCAGTCGCTGGAGCGAGCATGTACCACATCTCGACACGACGCGTTCTTCCGGCGTCGTTGTGCGCTCCGACGAATGTCAAACCCGTACCGTTGTACGTCACGCCTACGACACCTGCGTTGGGACCGTTTGTGATGTTGATGGATACTCCAACCAGCAGCAAACGATTGGTCGTCCCAGTGGTAGTCGTGTGGGCAAAGGTTAGCGTGGCCGAGGTGCCGTTCATGGTCGCAGAACTGGAGGTTGTCGTGTCGACCGCGACCTGGGCGCTGGCGACGACAGTGCCCAGTAATAACAGGAGTCCGAGAAAGCCAAGCCACCCAAAGGTTTTGGGGTTGACTGAACGAGAAGCGATTGTGCGGACAACAAGCTTACCCGCGATATGCTGCGCTCGTGCGACGGAACGCACCATCCACCCACCCGCACCTCTGAACCTAGCCTGCACGATGTTCCGCCCTAACCGCACACCCTTGCTTTGAGCAAGACCGAGAATCTGCGCACCTTTTAGTGCCGGATCGTTTTGTTGACCGCAATCGCCGCGAGTAATAAAGAGGTCTTTGTCGACATCAGCCAAGACGATCCGGTGAAGCCGCAAACCTGAGTCAGATTTTGCTAAAACGATATCGTCCTTCCGTAAATTGGCAATAATTACGGGCGTAACCTCGACGACCTCTCCGTCACGAATTGCCGGAGACATGCTCGCTCCACGAGCCTGAAAACGGACGGTCATCCCCTTCTCCAGCAGCGGACGAACGACCTCCTCAAAGAGCTTCGAATCAGCAAAGACCTTCGAGTCCACCCCGCTGTCAGTCATGGAAGTTGCGAATCTTCTCTACTGCGCGCTGGTCGGGCTCGAATGCGTAACGATAGACCGGGACTGCATTCGCGAGCTCCTCAAGGAAAACCAGTGCTGAGTCGACATACTCGTGCAGGTGAAACGGTACGAAGCTTCTGGCAAACAGCTCGGCGACGGCCTGGCTGGCAGGAAGTGGCGTGATGACGTTGCCATGACCGTGCTCAAGCACGAAGATGCGAGTCAGCGGCGCACTCTGAGGGGACGCATACATCGCCTCGCCGTGCCAAGGAGTACCGTACATACGGATACGCGTCTGACTCGATGCGTCGTGCCGCACAATGATTCGATCGTCGCTCAGAACCTCGACATTTTCGAGTTCAGCCCACAGACGAGTGGTCGTGCTCTTCCCTGCACCGGAATGCCCCACGAACAGATTGGCATCGCCATTTGTGCGGACAATTCCAGTACCATGCAGTTCGATCGCCTTTTCCTGTGTGAGGCGATGCATAACCAAGAGTTCGTCCAGGGGATAACCCAGAGGGTCAGGTGAACAATCAAGCCCGACGAGAGAGAGCTGACTCATCTGTAGCAGCGCTTTCCTAAATCGATCATCGATCAAAAGGCGCTTGTACGGATCGGGACTCCTTGTGGGAGCATGAAACTCAAAGGTAAAGCCGGCCGCACTCCGAAAGAGCCGCCAGGTCGTTCCCGAGTCAAATGATTTTCGATTCGAAGAGGGTGGAATTCGTGGAACCCACTCGACTTGTACATCTATATCGAACTGGGTGGACGAAGCTTGAAACGGCTGTAACGGCGGCATTAACTCGACGTCTGCACTGGATTCACCACACAAGCGAACGCGGACACCTCCTATCTCGAAGGCGTTCGTGACGAGCGCTCTTGGATACTCATGCTGCTCGATTTGGAGCAAGCGCCCCCCCTTCATTGGCAACTACGATCCCGCCGTCGGGCAGACAAATCCACACACAGTCGAACTCTGGCCTCCGCTTTGCCCGAGAACTTTGCAATGGCCCAATACCGCTTCTTCCGGCCGCAAACTGATGGCAGTCAGCGAGGGCGGTTCGTATTTCTTTTTGCTCTCGAATTGAGCCGATTGTTGATCCATACAACGCTCCAGGCGTGCATACCTCTAGTTGTGACCTTCGCAACCTCCGCATCCAATTTCGAGTCTCGAGGGGTTATTCAGTATCGGGAAAGGCTGGTTCAACTCTGCGGGCAACTCCAAATCGATCTCATGTCTTTGGATTCGCTCCGCTGAATTGATCAGATCGACATAGGCAGTTCCGCCTGCACAGTACTCGCACTCTCCGTGCCCAGGGACTTCTCTTCCAATTACCATGGCCCTTAAGTGCGCTACCTGACAAAGAAAATTGACGGGAGTCTCTTTATCGCCATTCTCCATCTCCCCATTCGCGGCACACATGCCACATAGCGATTGAATTCGACAGTTGATGCATTTCGTAAAGCGAGTACGCTTTCGCATCCTCAACTCGCTTAAGGAATGCTCCCACGAATGCTTGATGCCGGCATCTCTAACATCAAATGTTTCCTGCTGCGACATCACGCAGATGCCCATCTCACCGTATGCGTTAATCGCGAATGACTTCATGCCTCCGCCGCAGAAGTAGACGGTGTCGATCGTTGCAAGCCGAGGCTGCGGGAATTCCGCCTCTCGATCTGCCAGCTTGCGATACTCGGACACAGCTTTGGCTGTACTCATGTCCAGCGCCACGACTTCTTCCGGCATCAGCCTCACTGCCAGCGGACTTTGAGAGCAATCGATTCGCGGATTGATCTGACCATCCATCTTGAATTCAACGCCAAGTTCTTCCTCCGCGAAGCGGCGCATCGCCATGACTTCATGCTTATTGATGCTAGTGGCGACTGTTTTGAGCTTCAGTGGCAGGCCACGTTCTTTCAGCAGCTTGATTCCCCGCAGGCAGCGGTCGTACGAGCCGGGTACCATCGTGAGGGCTTCGTAAGTTTCGCGCGTGCGGCCGTAGAGCGTAATCTCTATGGCGAATGGCGGCCACTCTTTCAGGTAATCCGCGATCTGCTCGTTGATGATCGTGCCGTTGGTGAACAGCGTAATCAGGAATCCCTTTTGCTTGGCGTAGGTGTAGATTTCGAGGAAGTCTTTGCGGGCGAAAATCTCGCCGCCGGTGTAGAGGATCCAGAAGCAGCCCATCTCCACCAGTTCGTCGAGCACGCCGAAGTGCTCTTCTTTGGTCATCTCGCGCTGCTTGGCCGCGAGATCACCCACGGGAAGATTGTTGTAGCAGTGGAGGCACTCAAGAGGGCATCGGCGGGTGACTTCGATGGAGACCTGCAGGGGAACGCGCTGACCGGAATAGTGCTCATGTACATCTGCACTGAACGCGCCATAGTTGACCTGCTCCAAAATACCCCCTCCATACTGAAGGCAGCGGACGCGATGCGCGGCCGCTGCCTTGCAATTCTTTCTGTGCGAGCAACTCAGTCGCCCACTGTTGCCACAGTGCCGCTGATCTCCAACAGACCCACAGCTTTCATTTCATTCACGAAGCTTGCGACATCGTTCTCGGCCTGCAATTGATCCACTTCGTACTCCTGCGCAACGCTCGCAGCCAACTGCTTCACCGACTTGGGAGACGCCAACAGTTTCCAGATTAGGGTGCCCGTTCCATTGAAGCTGTAAATCGACGCCAGATCTCCGACCTTCCCCCGAATGGGCACGATGAGTGTTTCGCCGGCAACGACGCGCGCCACCACGGATGGTGAGCGGATGAAACGCTCGTCTGCCGATGCATCTCTCACGTCAGGACTCCTGTTTCCGATTTCGTAAAAATCGGTACCCTTCGAAACTTGCGAGGTTTCGTCCCAAAATGAGATTACGGCAATTCCACCCCCCCAAAGCAATCGGACTTTAGCGGCAGGTATTAAGTTGGTTATCACCGCCAGAGGTTCCCAACAGCAGAAAAATTAGAGGCTTACGGGTTGAGTTGTCTATTGGAATGGGTGAAGCTCAAGACGCCAAACTCGGCGACGATCCAATACGGCCCCGCATCGTTTGTCCGTTCTTTGGACTGGACAAACGAAACAAAACGCTATAAAAAGAAATGCGCATTGAAACCACACTCGGTTAATGCGGCGGGGGTCGCCGCAGGTTCAATTCCGTGCTCAACGAAGAACGACGACGTGCCATCCTCGATCTACTGAACCATCACGGACGCGTGCTGGTCACGGAACTCTCGAAACAGTTTCAGACTTCACAAGTCACAATCCGCAAGGATCTTGAGATTCTGCACGCGCACGGCCTCGTGCACCGCACTCACGGTGGCGCGCTACCCTCGCGTGAGGGCGCTCTGGAAGATCCGACGCTGCGCGAAAAAGAAAAACTGCACCATCAGGAAAAGATGCGGATCGCAGAGAACGCGGTGGCCCAGGTGAAAGAGGGTCAGGTCCTGATTTTGGATTCGGGAACGACCACAACCGCGATTGCGCGCGGCCTGCGCCAGTTTCAAAACCTGACCATCATCACAAATGCGGTGAATATTGCTGCAGAACTTGCGGGCAGCGCCGTTGAAGTCATCCTGACCGGGGGTACTTTGCGCAAAAACTCATTCTCATTGGTCGGTCCCATCGCGGAAGAGACACTGCGGCGGCTGAGTGCTGATATCTTGTTTCTTGGCGTTGACGGCTTCGATGTTCACTTCGGACTCAGCACTCCGAACCTGCTGGAGGCGAAAGTGAACCGGGTGATGGTCGAGGTGGCGAAAAAGACAGTGGCGGTATGCGATTCAAGCAAGTTCGGCCGACGGAGCTTGTCGTTGATTTGTCCAACATCGGCTTTGCAGGAAGTAATCACTGATCGCGGGGCTCCGAAGTCCGATCTTCGCACGCTGAAGCAGGCAGGAATCGAAGTGATGCTAGTGTGAACAACGATTGCCGTCCAATCTGTACTCTGACTTCTTTCATTCCAACTTTCCATGCCCCGTTTCGATGTCACGCTTGCAGGCGAATTAAATCTCGACCTCATTCTTTACGGCTTACCCGAACAGCTTCTCCCTGAGCGCGAGTTGTTGGCCGACAGAATGATGCTGACTTTGGGTTCATCATCCGCCATCGTTGCCCATAATCTTTCCGCACTCGGCAGCCGCGTTGGCTTTCAGTCTCGGATTGGAGACGATCCCCTGGGTCGCATCGCGCTGGAACGGCTGGAAGAGAGCGGCGTCGATGTGTCAAAAGTCCGTATTAGCCCGGGCAAAACGACGACGGGCCTCACCGTGATTCTGCACCACGAACACTGGCGCAACATTCTTACCTATGCCGGCACGATCTCGGAGCTCACATGGGATGATCTGGATCTTAGCTATCTCTCTGATTCTCGCCATTTTCATTTCTCTTCTTATTACTTGCAGAAAGACTTGCGCCCTAGAGTGCCGGAACTGTTTCAGCAACTGAAGTCCAGGGGCCTGACGATCTCTCTGGATACCAACGATGATCCGGACGATCGTTGGGAGGGAGATCTGCACGATCTGCTCACGTACGTTGATGTATTTCTGCCCAATGAACGCGAGGCTTGCAAGGCTGCGGGAACAGAAGATCTGGAGCAAGCGATCCGCAAGCTTTCCCAGTTGGTTCCACTACTGGCCGTGAAGCTCGGGCGCAAGGGCGCGCTGGCGCAAAAGGGCTCACAGCGTTTCACTGTCTCATCGAAAGACGTCGTACCCGTTGATACAGTGGGTGCCGGCGACAGTTTCGATGCGGGCTTCCTGCACGAGTATGTACGAGGCTCGAGCGTAGAAACGTGCTTGGCCAGCGGAAATCAGGCAGGCGCGCTCTCGACAACGCGACCCGGCGGCACAGAAGCGTTTCGCGACCGGCCACACCGCGGGTCATTCTTGGGCCGTTAGTAAGCGCGCTCCCTTATACGATGGTGTGTGGAATTGTCCATAACTACGCAACTCCTGTTCTACAGAAGTTGCGGTTTGGGTTGACTACTATGAACTGAGACCTACTGCCTGGCACTTACCTCCAGCAGCAGATGTTCCCTGAACTCCGTCTTCAAGCGTGGAGATTTTCCGCTTTCCGCCTGGACGGTCCCCATGCTCTTGCCATCAACGTAGTCAACCACCTCGTATTTCCCGGGCTTGAGCCCACGTAACTCGATTTCTCCGTTGAACGGTGTGGCCGCCTCGGTGAAAAACGCATAGTACATCTTGCCGTCCTTCTCAATCGCATACCCTTCGGGCGCGTCATAACCATAGACGTAGAGATCGCGGAATTCTCCCTTCGAGAGCATCTTCTCGTTGTAGAGCGAAATCCATTTCTTCCAGTGCTCTTCCTTCTGGCTGGTCAGAGCCACAGGCTTGAACTTCGGGCCGGGATCGGGCCAGACGAATTTCGTTCCTGGTACTCCACCCGTACCTAAGGTCGAAGCGAAATCTGCGCCGTGCTCGCTCCAGCCGTTCGCCCCAACCCGCGTCATCTCCGAGAGTTCCACGTGGTCGCCGTAAACAGCGGACTGCGGGCCTAGCAGGGCTTTGTACATTTTGATGCGACGCCGAACCTGCACTGCACCAACCGGATCAGCCGTGACCGCCTGATCGATAAAGGGCAGCCACGCCAGAGACGGCGGCGTCCCGCAAGGACAAGCCTGCGTCACACTCTCTGGTTTGATACCACGGGTGGTCTCAAAAATGATTTTGTAGACGTCAGCCATCGCGTTCACCGAATCCTGCGGCGATTTGTGGTGATGCGCCGGGTTATAGCACGCGGGTACGCTATAGATATTGTCGAGTTTCGATCCGTCGAAGCCCCAGTCGCGAATGAACTTCTCAGTGAGTTGCTTGAAATAGTTCTGCACTTCTGGAACGGCCGGACACAATGCGGCCAGGTCGCGCGTCATTCGTCCGTGTTTTCCGTTCTTATCAAGGATGAACCAGTCGGGATGTTCCTTCGCCACCTTCGACACGATGTACTTGTGTGACTCCCACTTCCCTTGCCCGTCTTCGGCTCCTAGTGGCAACCACCACAGTTGGGCATAGATTCCCTGCTTGTGGAAGTCGTCAACCATCTGCTTGATCGAATCTCCCGGGAACGTCTCATTCCGCGGATTCCAGTCGCCATACGTGTCGAACCAGCGATCGTCAAGCGTTGCCCATTTGATTCCCATCTCCTTAAGCTTCGGCACGGTGCCGAGCATCTGCTTAGGGGTAACGTTGAACTCGTATCCCCAGCCGCACCAACTCACGTTGTAGGCTTCGTTCGAGGGCTTGGGTATGTCCCAGCCCTCTTTCCCTAGAACGTTCGACCACATGCGCAGCGGCTCGTAAAAATCTCCGCTGTAGATGGCCACAAAACTGCGCGGTGTGGAATAGCTTTCACCTGGTTTCAAATCGGAATTTGTCGGAACGCTGATCATGGCGTTCACGCGTCCATCAGGATCGACCTGCAGGGGCATCGAGAGCGTCCAGGGCAGCGTCTCCACATGGCCGATGGCTTCGCCTACAGATGCAGTCCAGACGGCGACCACCGGGATCCCTCCCCCATAGCCGCCTTTCACGGCTTCGCCCATAACATTTGGCTGCGAGGATGTTCGCACCAGTTTCTGGACGTCATCTTTGCCCCAGTCGTAACTCGATCCCTGAAACGACCACATGTCCCAAGGCTGAACCTTCGAGTCGACCTGCTGAGCGTTGAAACGATGCTGTTGCATCAGCACCCGATCGATGTGGAAATCGGCCGTCCCCACATTCTTGTAATTGGCGCTCACAAACGCGATACCCGGAAAATCGTCGTAGGCCTCAAGCACCAGAGTTCTCTCGATCGGAACCCCGGCTGGAGCGAGAGGATGCGCGGGGATTTCCACGCGCTTGCCACGCCCGAGCTTCCCGCTGGCTTCGAGCACCTTGGTTTGTGAAAAGTCCGGAATGAAGTCGAATTCTTTGCCTTGGCTCACGATGGAATCGTTGCCGCCACTTGAGCCCACAATGGGCTCATCGAGTGTCAAATGTCGGTCAGATAGACGCAGGGTGGCCTGCAGAAAACCTGAAGGCAAAAGCTGGAACTCGGCAGCGGCGGTCGTAATGATCACCGGCCCGCCGTCCTTCACATCGACATTAATGTCAGATGGTTTCGACGGCGGAGCCTTCGGCGGTGGCGTCGTTTTTGAGCAGGAAATGAGGATCAATGCGGTGGTGATCAGAAAGAAACAAAACAATGAGAGACGACTCGCGTACCGCCCTACGGGCTGCATAATTCATCTCCAAGAGGATCTTAATTCGAAAGAAAACATAATATTTCGTAACTATACAACACGAGGTTTCGGAAATCGAGCCTTCGCTTTTTCCGTCAGGATAAAGACTACAACCATCCTCGGACCCCCAGGGTCACCAAGTTCCTTGGATGTACTGTCGTGTCTCTTGTGGTTCAGGATCTTCTATCGGATTTCGGCGAGGGAATGTTCCAGCGCCCCGCGCTTGGGAGTAGGCATGGCTCCCACCTCGCTGGCGACCCAGGCCCCCACGAGATTAGCAACTTCATTCATCAGGTCCAGCGATGCCCCGTGGAGATATTCGTGGACGAGGCCGGCGGTGAATGCATCTCCTGAACCGACCGTATCGGCTACTTGCACCTTAAATCCCGGATGCTCGCTCGAGTTCTCGGCGGAGACAAGCAGACTTCCCCGTCCTCCGCGAGTGATCGAGACCAAGTCCAGTTCGTACTCTTCGATCAGCCTGCGCGCAGAAGACATTTCGCCTGTGTGCTGCATACCGCTCAAGCTCATGATCCTCGGAAGTTCATCGTTGTTCAGCTTCACGATGTCGGCGACCTTCATCGAGTCCGCTAGTATCTCCCTCGAATAGAACGATTGGCGCAGGTTTACGTCGAACACTCTCACCGCACTCGGTCTGGTGGCTTGCAAAAATCCCCGGATGGTATCGCGGCTCGCAGTTGAGCGTTGGGCTAGCGACCCAAAGCAGACGGCGTCGGCAGTCTCGGCAAGGTGCTGCCAGTCAGGCGTCCACTGCAAATGGTCCCATGCAACCGGCTGAGCGATCTCAAACCGCGGTTGTCCATTGCCATCGACGTCGACGTTTACCGTTCCAGTGGGATGTTCGCGATCGGTCTGTACGTGATCGATATCTAGACCCAACTCCTCCAAGCGTCGGAGAGCTTCCAGTCCGCGCGAGTCCTGTCCGACACGGCTCGCGACTATGCCGTGATTGCCCATCAGTGTTGTGATGTACGCGAAATTCGCCGGAGCGCCGCCCAGACAGGCACCTCGCGGCAGCAGATCCCACAACACTTCACCCAGTCCTACGACTCTCTTCTTCATACGTTGCTGCGGGTGTCTCTCACAGTAAACGTTTCCGCGAGACGGTACGAGAATACTCCGACCCTAATCCCCGGCATGAAAACTGGGGGAGCCATTTGGCTCCCCCAAAGATGGTGCTCGCCGCGAAGGTCGAGTTAGAACTCAACCCTCACGCCGACTTGGAACTGGCGCATCTGCACGTCGCTTTCGAGGCTGTTGATAATCCCGTTTGAAGGATTGTCGATATTCGTGCCAGTTCCCGTCTGATTGACGTTGAAGCCGTACACCGGATGATTGAAGATGTTGAAGAACTCCGCCCGGAACTGAGCTTTTACTTGCTCCGTAATACCGAAGCTCTTGAAGAACGACATGTCGGTCTTCCATTCTCCTGGACCGGTGAACGAGTTGCGCTGGATGTGGCCGAAGTTGCCTACACCGGGATCAACCCATGGACCAGTCGTTGTCACCACTCCGCCGCTGCACGCAGCAGCTGTCGCTACATCGCAAAGCGCAACAGACTCCGGAGTGAAGTAACGAAGATTGCCGGGCTCCCCACTGACGCCTACATGGAAACTGCCCTGTTGGGTTGGACGGCATGGACCCGTATCTGCGTCCAAGCCGCAGTTCTTGTAGCTCGGCGTCCACGGCAAGCCTGAGCCGATCGTCATCGCGGCATTGATCTGCCAACCACCCACTAGCAGATCTAGGGCCCGGCCTGCGTTCCCCAGGAACTGTTTCCCTTTGCCGAACGGAAGTTCATAGATAGGCGCAAAAACGAATACGTGATTGCGATTGAAATCCGCACGGCCCCAAGTCACGGTGTAATCAGCCACATAGCTGCCATCGTTGTCGTAGGCCTTGGAGTACGTGTAGTGCGCCAGGAACGTCAGGCCTTTCGCGGCCCGCTGATTCACTTTGACTTGGAAAGCGTTGTAACTGTTGGTGCCATCGTTGGCGTTCACACTCATGCTCTGTCCTGCATTGCAGCACACTACGGTCGCGGTAGTACCGTCAGCATATGTGTAGGGCGTGCTGAAGGCGTTGAAGTACGGAGCACGAGCGTCACGGCTTACGCCACTCGCGAATCCAACAATTGTGGGCTGGTTGACGTTGTACGAAGGACCATCACCTCGGAACACGTAGCTTCCATGGCTTCCAAGGTAAGCCAGTTCAACGCTCGTGGTGCTTGTGACCTGACGTTGGACCGTAGCGTTCCACGCATCCACCGTTGGGGTCTTGACCTCGTCGGGACGGATGTGTGGAGAGACATTGCCGGTGCAAACGCCGGCGGTACCCTCCGGACACACTCCATATAGCGGGAGGATTCCGTTACTGGGAATATTCGGGAACGCTGTGCTTGGCGCAGCGGGACCGCAAACCGTCGGATCATAGCCTCCGCCTGCTGGCAGACAGGTGCCCACAAAATTGAAGGCGGCGGTTTTGTTGTCGCCTGCCAATGACGTAAGCTGCTGGTTCGCCAGCACTGGCAGGTTCTGGGTAACGGTGTGCCCGAAATTGGATCCGAACACGCCGATATCGAAGCTGCGGCCGTACCCTAAACGCACGACGGTCTTGGGGTTAAGCTCGTAAGCGATTCCAATCCGTGGAGCAAAATCCTTGTAGCTGTTCTTGGTATTTCCGTTGTTGCTGATCCCACCCACTCCAGCCACCCGAATCACGCCTTGGGGCAAAACGGCGTAGCCGCCCGACTTCGCTCCGTTAGTGTACTCCGGACCGTAGAACTCCCACCGCAGACCGTAGTTCACGGTCAACTTGTGTGTCGCGCGCCAGGTGTCTTGGGCATAGAAGAAGTAGCGGTTCTGGTACTCGTGGTCGCTGGCCTCCAGGGATGATCCCACATAGCGGTTGAAACTGGTAACCTCGCCGAACAAGAAGGTCGCAATATCTAAGCCGCCCGTGGCGCTTGCTTCACCGTCCGACGTTCCCAAATGGTTGAAATTCAGGATGCCTGTGCGGTTTGCGTCCGAGGGTACGCGCAAGTTCGACGCATGTCGGAGGTCCGCACCTACTTTGAATTGATGGTTTCCGAAGAGTTTGGTCCAGTTGTTGGTGAACTGGTAGCCCCGCTCTTTCTCGATCAGTGGGCAGTTGCAACGGCCGACGTTGAGGCCCTCGCCCAAGCCACTGGCGCTTCCGCCTTGGTTGCTCTGACCAATCGTGTTCTCGAAGTTCAAGGCCGGGAGTCCATTCGTGGTCGGATCGGAAGCGATATTTAGGCCGACCAGTCCGAGCGCTGAAGCCGCGGTTGCATTGTTCTGATCGAACTTCGTTGAGTGGGGATTGTATTGGAACCATCCAAAACGGAAGTCCGTCAACAGCGTAGTTGAAAGAGTGTAGTTAAAGCCGGTCGCCAAGCTGTAGTTGTTAATCTGGGAACTCCCGGCCAGCCCCAGATAACCCAGTCCCGGACCGCCGATCTCAGTTCCGAATACCGGATTGCCACTCAACGTGAAGTGCGCATGGCTGAAGCGACCGAAAATCTGCATTTTTTGGTTCACGGTGTAGTCTTCGCGCGTCGTGTACTGATAGTCGTTGAAACTGCCCGAGCCGCTGGCAGTGTAGTTGTTCGTCGTGCCTCCATTGTTCCCCGCCGCATTCGGTGCCGGGAGCAGGCTCAGAATATTCTCCGCCACGCCAGTCGGATCCCACTGCTGTAGGACACTCATCGGGATTTGCGTGGTCAACGGACCGGCCGAACTGACGGGGCAACCTCCAACTCCACCAGTGCATGTATATAGCGTTCGCGCCCCGACTGCTCCGTATGGGTTGTACACAAATCCGTTGCCACTGGACGGATTGTTCGAATATTCGCTGAGGTCGCAAAACGCACCGCCGGCAGTCAAACATGTCGAGCGTACGAGGGCAGTCGGTACGGTCTCGATCATCGCCACTCCGCTCGTACGTCGCGTTCCCTCATATCCGCCAAAGAAGAACAGCTTGTTCTTGATGATCGGGCCGCCGATCGTACCACCATATTGCTTCCAGTTGTTCTTGACGGGAGCATTCGCGAACGGATCGTTCGCCGGATCCTTCGGATTCAGCCGGTAGTAATATCCCGACCCGTGGAACGAGTTGCTGCCCGATTTCGTCTGCGCCGTCATAATGCCAGCGGTCGCCTTGCCGAACTCGGCATCATAGTTCTGGGTCGCGATCTTTGTTTCCGTCACCGTGTCGAGGCTGGGGTTTACAATGATGATTCCCAGAATCGGATCTTGATTGTCCGTTCCATCGAGACCATAACCCGTTCCGCTGAAGTGTTGGCCGTTGACAAAGATTTGCTTGCTGCCTTGTGGATTTTCAGTCGCGGCGTGTGACCAGCCCGTCAAGGTCTGGGTTCCGGGTGTGAGGAGCTCCAAGCTTTGGAAGTTCCGGTTAATAACAGGAAGTTCGTTCACCTGTTTGCTGGAGAACTCAATGGCAACGTCAGCGCGATCAGTCTTTAGCTGCGGAGCCTCACTCGTAACTTCGACGGTTTCGGAAGTTCCGCCGACTTGGAACTGTCCGTCGACGCGAGACCCTGTATCCGCTGAAACTTGGATGTCTCTGAATTGAAGCGTCTTAAATCCTTGCGCCTCGACCCGCACTGTGTAAACGTCTGGGATCAAGTGCGTGATCGCATAGTTGCCGCTCTCATTCGACGTGGCCTCGACCGATACGTTCTTCGTCTGGCTCGTTGCCGTAACCTTTGCCGCATTGACGGCCGCCCCGGAAGGATCAGTTACAGTTCCCAAGATGCTGCCGTACACAGCCTGACCAACGGCAACCGTAACGGATAGGCTGCATAGAAAAGCAACAGCCACTACCAAACACAGAGACCTTCTCATGGACTTCCTCCTCAACTTTCCAAAAACCAGATTGCCCCAGAAATGCAGGAGAGATACCGCTAGCAACGACGTGCAGTCGTAATACAAAACAATTAACTGGATTAAGTTTCACTAGGTTTGATACTGTTACGTGCACGAAGTCGTCGTTTTGCAGTAGGATAGGCGCGTCGGTTACTTCCCCGGTTATATGGCCGTAACGCACAGTTTCGCTCTTGGGCGGGAGCAATGCTTCCAGCAAATAGAGAGACTTACCAAAAGCCATAGCCTTCACTCCTCAGAATCCCTTTGCCGGCTTTTGCGCTATCTCGCCGAACACTCCTTGGATCATCCGGGTGTCGCGCTAAAGGAGTATCAGATTGCGACCGAAGTTCTAGGACGTCCTCCAGGATTTGATCCCCAAAGCGATTCCACCGTACGAGTTCAGGCTGGCCGTTTACGCGTCAAGCTCGCGGAGTACTACAACCACGAGGGTGCGAACGATCCGATCCTGGTGGAAATTCCGAAGGGCTCCTATGTTCTCTCATTCCAGTTGCGTGGCAAGCCTGAGGTGACGCTTCCTCAGCCGCTCCCGCGACTCGAAGTAGCCGAAAAGCAACCTGAAGTTCGGCCCTCCAATCGCGTCTGGATGATCGCGGTTGGAGCCTTGCTGGTTTTGCTTGCCGTCTCCTTGGCCACGAACGCATTTCTGCTCTCACGTGAGCCCGCACCGTCGACCGTGGAACCGGTGCCAGCTGCATATCAGCTTTTCTGGAATCGTTTCGTAATAGGACCGCAAGAGCCGCTCGTCATCTTCAGCAACGGCAGTTTCGTGGGACGTCCTGAAACCGGAATGCGATATTTCAATTCCGTGACTGACGCTGGCTCGTTTGTCCTCGATCATTACACCGGTGTTGGAGAAGTCTTGGCGATTCACCAACTCGACCGAGTGTTTACGATCCTGAACCGTCCCGTGCATGTTAAGCGGGGTGCACTGTTCACGTTGGACGACGCGAAGAATAGCGATCTGATTTTTGTCGGGTCTCCTTCCGAGAATCTCACTTTGCTCGACATTCCGGGAACGCGCGAGTTTATCTTCAAGCGACTCGACTCCGGCCCGCGCAAGGGAGATCTTGCGGTCATGAACGTTCATCCGCAGAAAGGCGAGCCAGCGACTTTTCCGGCAACACCGGCGAACCAGCCGACTGTAGAAGATTATGCCGTGGTTGCACTGTTACCCGGCCTTGATCCTTCGCGTTCGATCCTGATACTCGCAGGCAACTCGACCTTCGGAACGCAGGCTGCTGTGGAGTATGTCTGCCGCGAGGATTCGATCAAGGAATTGTTGCGGCGCCTGAATGTCTCAAGGCCGCCTGATCTCAAACCGTTCGAAGCTCTCCTTCACGTGAAGATTGCGCATGGCGTACCGGTGGCAGAAGACCTTGTCGCGCTGCGCAATCGAGGCAATTAACAGATCATCACCTTTCATGACCTTTATTTGACCGGCGCCTTTAACCGCGGATCCAACTCAGCAGCTTTCTCGAGCTCCTTCTTGGCCTCGTCCGGCTGTCCGATCCGCTGGAGCACGAGTCCCAGTTGATAATGCGCTGCGGCGTATTTCGGTTCGGTATGAATCGCCGATCGGAACTGGGTGATCGCGCCATCCAGATCACCGGCGGCCAGCAGCCGCATTCCGGAATTCGTCGAAACCGTTGCCGCCTGCAGATTGTTCACCATGGCGGAAATCCGTGCGCCCTCTTTGGCCTCGGCGGCTGCTCCCTCCGCGTCACCCGACTGCCGCAGCACGCCCGCCAGTGTGGTGTGAGCTCCCGCGAAGTCTGGCTGCAAGCGAATCGCTTCCCGCAGTTCCGCGGCCGCCTCTGCGAGCTTCGCCTGCTGCTTGTAAACAGTCCCAAGAGTGTAATGGGCTTCGGCATAATCCGGCTTCGATTGAAGCGCCTTCCGTAATGCGTCGGCAGCCTGGTCAAACTCGCCGCGCTGCCAGAACAGAACCCCTAGAGCGTAGTGCGCGTCTGCCAAATCCGGATTTGCTCGAATCGCTGCCTTAAACTCGGAGACAGCCTTGTCGAGCTGATCTTTCAACTTGTAAGCGAGCCCAAGATCGTAGTGCAGAGTGGCATCTCCCGGTGCTATCTTCAAGGCTGCGTCGAGCTCCGTCACGGCCGCGTCGAAATTGGTCAACTGCATGTACGCGATCGCCAGATTGCCACGAAAGGACGCGTCTTGCGGGCGAAGTTGTATTGCCTTTTGGAAAACGGGGATCGCACTCTCCGCGTCTCCCTTCTGCACCAGCGTAAGGCCGAGATCGTTATAAAGTTCGGCATCATCCGGGCGTAACTTCAGCGCGTCGTTAAATGCCGCTATTGCCCCGTCCGCATCACCAGCTCGCTGGCTGGCAATCCCCAATTCCACTTGCGCGTCAAACCAACCCGGCTTGAGTATGACGGCCTGCCGCAGTTCTGCTAGCGCAGCTGCGTTCTCGGACTGCTGCGCCAAGACCTTCGCCAGGTAATAGTGCGCCTCGGCGTGCTGGGGTGCCATTTGAGTGGCTTGCTTCAGCTCGCTGCCGGCGTCTTCCAGCTTGTGGGCCTGCAGATATTCAACGCCCAGATGAAAATGCGCGAGTTCGAGATTGGGATCCAACCTCAGCGCTTCCTTGAATGCGGCCGTAGCCTCCTGATCGCGATTGTGCTGCGCCAGAATGGTTCCAAGGTCATCGCGAATGTCAGCGCGTTTTGGCTCCAAGTCGACGGCTCGTTGCATTTCCGTCAGAGCCTGTTCACTGGATCGAGTGCTCAGGAGCTTCGCAAGCAGGCGGTGTGCCTCTGCATTCGCGGGAGCAGTCTTGATCACCGACCGTAATTCTTGCTCCGCTTCCTCTATCCTCCCCTGCTGCAGAAGCACACTCGCCAAAGTGAGACGGGCATTCACGAATGCAGGCTTGATCTGAATTGCAGCGCGAAGGTGCTGGATCGCGGCGTCGCTCTGCCCTTGCAGCGCCAGAACCCAACCGAGCGTTGACTGCGCAAACGCATCCTTCGGAGCAACACTCACCGCTTCCTCAAGTTCGACGCGAGCCTGATTGATGTCGCCCTTCTTCAGTGCCTCCTGCCCTCGCTGTAAGGCAGTTTGCCCGGAGGCCTTCGGCGCAGGAGACTGGGCGTGTGCGATCGCTCCAAGTCCAGGCAGTACGATAGCGAGAACAAACAATGCGAATCGGGACAGCGAGCAAGAACCCATGAATGGCTGGATCTTCCCCTCGATTATATCCAACGCTTCACGCTGCCAGTGTGTTATGAAATAGCCGTGCAGTCGGAGGTTTCCCCGCTGCCCAAAGGTCCGATTCATGCCACTCTCTCGCCGCGCTTTCCTGCAACTGTCCGGCAGCGTCGCCCTTGCTTCCACGTGGTACAAGTCGCGCGTGGCGGCCGCCTCCGATGTCTCTCCACTTTGCCGCAAGCTGGCTGCCGACCCGTTGCGGCCGCAGTACCACCTGCTGCCGTCGCACAACTGGATGAACGACCCCAACGGCCCCATCTATTTCGGCGGCCGCTACCACATGTTCCATCAGTACAATCCGCGCGGCGCAACCTGGGGCAACATGCATTGGGCCCACGCGACCAGCCCTGATATGGTCCATTGGCAGCACGAAGGAATTGCGCTTGCACCAACGCCGGGTGGCCCAGACTCAGATGGTGTCTTCAGCGGCAGCGCAGTCGTTGATAAAAGCAAAGTCGCGGTCATCTACACCGGCGTCGCGCCACCCTCCTCCGATAGTGATGCCACGCTACGCGACGGCATCCATACCTGGCGCGAAACACAATGTCTCGCGATCGCGCACGACGAAGATCTGCGGACATGGAACAAGATTCCCGAGCCCATCATCGCGAAGCCGCCAACCGGCCTCGAAGTAACTGGCTTTCGCGACCCCGCGCTCTGGCGCGAGGGCAACAAGTGGATGTTGATCCTGGGTTCTGGCCTTCGTGGCAAAGGAGGAATGATTCTTGTCTACAGTTCCACCGACCTGCTCAACTGGACCTATCTGCATCCGCTCATCGAAGGCTCTGCCAACAAGAACACGAGCGTGAACCCGGTGGATACGGGTGAAATGTGGGAGTGTCCAGACTTTTTCCCCCTGGGCGACAAGCATGTGCTGCTGATCTCGACGATGGGGAAGGTTCGCTGGAAAGTCGGAACGTACGCAGAACAGCGCTTCACTCCAGAGAAAGAAGGCGTTGTGGACTGGGGTTCGTACTACGCAGCGAAGACAACGCTCGATGCTCATGGTGAACGCATTCTCTGGGGATGGATTCCGGAAACGCGCACCGATGCCGACCTGATCGCGGCCGGATGGGCAGGTGTAATGTCACTCCCGCGGGTGCTCTCACTCACTCCGCAGAAGGAATTGTCAACGGAAGTGGCTCCAGTGGTTGGAAAACTGCGCGCAGATCGCGGTTCGCGTTGCGGCACTGCGGACACATCTCACTCTAGTCATAGAGAAGTCGCAATCCGCTCCGAGTGTCAGCAACTTCTGGATACCGTGCGAATCGAAGATCTGGCCGCCGAGATCGTGGCGCAAATTCGTCCAAAGGCAGACGAGTTCACCTTGCGATTCTCCTCGGATACTGGCGACTATGTTTCAATTTCTTGCGCAAACCAACTCGGCAGTCGTGTGCTCCGCGTGAATAAGGTTACGGCGCCGCTTACCGGACGCGCAGTAGACCCTGTGAAGTTGCGGATGTTTCTCGACGGTTCCGTCTTGGAAGTCTTCGCCAACGACACGGTCGCCCTGACCGCGCGGATCTACCAGCTTGCGTCAGGACCGCTTCGCCTGAAGCTGGAGGGGAACGTCGAACTCCTTTCCCTGAACGTCTGGCCCATGAAACCCATTTCCGATAACCGTCTTGCGGCAGACTGCACCGTATAAAACCCGACATCCGCGGCGTTTTCGAATGCTTTCGCCACTGCCGACTGGCTCCGGGCTTGGATGCTCCATCGCACCACCTGACCATCCATCACTTTCTTATCGTAGAAATTGACGATCCTCCGACCATCACGGCCATCAGAAGTAGTTGTCCCGATCGTTGCCCCGGCAGGTTACTTACGAGATTAAGTCTATGGAATCGCGGTTCATGCTCTTTGAGTGGGTCGCGCATGCCTCAAGCTCATGACTATGGCGCTTGTTTCGGAGTTCTTGAGCCTTGTACTCGGCTTCCTGCCATCCCTATCGCGGGATCCTAGAACCTAACTATCGGTTCCACGACCGCAACGTCGTGGTCAACAGCTGCGCCCGTCTTTGTCTATGCTTCAAGAAGATTGATCTCAGCGTATCCCTGCAGGACAGGCCGTCGGCGTCAAAAGAAGTCGACCATGGCAGCTGGCTGCTCATTTATGGATTACGATCTCGGCTATGTTGATCTGGAGGAAAAACCTTGCAGCCCCTGGAGAATCCCTTCGGGCCAAAAGTGAAACCTATCTCTCCGGAACGGACAAGAAAATCTTGGTGAGCGCGGCAGGATTCGAACCTGCGACCCATGCCTTAAAAGGGTCGCCAAACTATTGACATTCAACAACTTGCACGACCAGCTTACTCCATGCACGACACAGCAAAATCAATGAGATACCAACAAGGCACTTCTCTGGGTATCCAGAGGGTGCCCGAGATTTCGCCTCTGAATCGTCAGTTGCTAGTGGACCATTTTCCTTTTTATCGTAAAATAGTCCGAACTATCTTACGATATACGCGATAATGGTCTTGTATGAATCATCGCGCTCGTCTTTACACTGCAATTCTAGCTGATCATCTGGAACGACACCGCCAGATGGCATTGGTTTCAGGGCCTCGCCAGGTCGGTAAGACAACGACTTGCAGATCTGTCAGCAATGAGTACCTTAACTGGGACAATGCAGATGATCGCAGACTCTTGTTACGGGGGCCGGCTTCGATAGCAGAGGCCCTGCACCTAGATGTCCTTCGAGCAAAATCTCCGGTCGCGACCCTCGACGAGCTGCACAAATACACCAAGTGGAAGAGTCTTCTGAAGGGCTTCTTCGACAGCTACGGTGACCGAGTGCGCCTCATTGTCACGGGAAGCTCTCGCATCGACATTTTCCGCCGTGGCGGGGACAGCCTGATGGGTCGTTACTTTCTTTACCGGATGCATCCCTGGAGCGTCGCGGAAAACCTGAGAACTCACCTCCCACAAAAAGAAATTCACGCTCCGGAAGAAATCCGCTCGGCTGACTGGGACGCATTGTGGGAACATGGGGGATTCCCAGAACCATTTCTTCGCCGCGACAGCCGGTTCACTCGCCGGTGGCGTTCCCTCAGATATGAACAGCTGTCGCGCGAAGACTTGCGCGAGGTGGCTCGGGTATCTGATCTCGGAACTTTGGAAACACTGATCCAGATTCTGGGGGAGTGCAGCGCACAGCAGCTGATCTATTCCAATCTCGCGCGCGAGATTGGGGTCTCCGTCGATACCGTCAAGAGATGGATCGATCTTCTCGCTCGCCTTCATTACGGTTTCTTCGTTCGTCCTTGGTTCAGAAATGTCGCCAAATCTTTACGTAAGGAACCGAAATGGTTCCTGCGGGACTGGAGTGGAGTGGTAGAAGACGGCCCACGAGCAGAGACCCTGGTCGCGTGTCATCTTTTAAAGGCCGTTGATGCTTGGACGGACCTCGGATTCGGTGATTTCGAATTGCGCTACTTACGCGACAAACAGAAGCGTGAAGTGGACTTTGTCGTTGTCAAAGATCGAAAACCTTGGTTCCTGGTGGAAGTAAAAATGAGCGACCAAACACTTTCTCCGGCGCTGGGATATTTTCAAGCTCAGACCCATGCTCAACACTCATTTCAAGTAGTCATGAATCTTCCCTATCAGCAAGCCGACTGCTTTCGCATCCATCGCGCGGTCGTAGTCCCCGCAAAGAGCTTCTTGAGTCAGTTGCTGTGACTAGAATTGCTTCAACTTAGCCCCCATCCCTTGCGCTTCTGACCTCTTCCCCTTTCCGTGGTCCGAAATCATGCTCGGACCTGTTCCGAAAGCGCGGAGCAGGTCACCACTTCTGGTAACCAGCGAGTGGGAACTCCAGACGATAACTTGCGTACTAATACGTAGTCTGTCGCGAACCATCGCGGAACAGTGGGGCGCAGGGGATTCCGGAGCCATCCTGAAAGCGAGAATTCAATGCAGGAAGACGGATGTCGAATCGTCGGTGTAAAGAGGCTAGCTCGGCCATACCTGAGGCGCAAGATCGAAATGCCTCCTCCGGCGAATCAGCTTGAGGCGATGCTGGAATTGCATTTCGAAGCGTTATTGGTGAAACAATATTCAGAACAGACAATCAAAGCACGACGCGATCAGTTCAAAGTCTTTCTACGTTGGTGTGCGGATCACGGCATCAACAGTCCTCGTGACATTACGTCAGCTCTGTTGGAAGGTTATCGAGGGCATCTTTTCTACTATCGCAAGAAAAATGGCGAACCGCTGAGCTTCCGCACACAACACGGGATGCTCGTACCTTTGAGGGGCTGGTTCCGATGGATGGTTCGCGAAAAGCACATCGTACACAATCCGGCCGTGGACCTCGAACTGCCACGACTAGGACGCTTCCTGCCGAAACATGCACTCACTCGTGATGAAGTCGAGAGCGTACTAGCGGAACCGAATACAAGTGATGCACGCGGTTTGAGAGATCGGGCGTTGCTGGAAACTCTATATTCAACTGGGATGCGCCGCGGAGAGTGTGCACAACTAAAGCTCCAGAATGTGGATTTCAACAACGGGACCGTTTTCATCCGTCAGGGAAAAGGCAGGAAGGACCGTGTCATACCGATCGGGAATCGAGCACTCCATTGGATCGGCAAATATTTGGCGGAAGTCAGGCCGTTGCTCGTGCTTGAACCGGATGACAATTCTCTCTTTCTATCCTTCCATGGAGCGGCCATTAGCCGCGATCACCTCAGCGGAATCGTACACGACTACGTGAAAGCGGCGAATATAGGTAAAGCAGGAGAACCACATCTGCTGCGACATACGATGGCCACCCTTATGCTGGAAAACGGTGCCGAACTTCGATTTCTGCAGGAGATTCTTGGACACGAGAGTATCGCTACAACGCAAATCTACACTCACGTTTCCATTCGACAATTGAAGCTCGTGCACAGTAAAACCCATCCTGCCGAACGGTCTCTGAATCCGAGGAGCATGACCTCACGACCTGCAGCTAGTCAAAGTCCCGGGCCCGCAACCATTTCGCCCATGACACGCATTTCCTAGCATAGATGTGATTTCCAAAGTTCGATCCATGCATTCCTAAAGTCACTCCTGTGATCCGTGGTCAGCGAACTACAATAAAGAGCGACACAAGACAGCGCAGAAGAGCGTTCAACACTGGAGAAATTATCCGGCATCTATTCTGTTTCGTTTGCTCGCTCAGGTCTCAGATGTTTATGTCTAGTGAGAATCAACTTCAAGCACAAAGGTGGCGGATCGCCAGTGATCCCACCAATTACCTCTATGATGGGCTACATATCGTCGAGCAACTAGACGGGGGCGGGAATATTCTTGCAAAGTACGCCCAGGGCAGAGGCATCGATGAGCCCTTAGCAGAATTGCTATCCACAACGCCGAGCTACTACGAGCAAGATGCCCTTGGGTCGGTGACTTCGCTGAGCAGCGCCTCTGGAGTGCTGGCTAATACTTACGTCTATGGCTCGTTCGGCCAACTCACAGCGTCGAGCGGTACAGTCACGAATGCGTTGCACTACACAGGGCGCGAACTCGATCTCGAAACCGGAGTCTACAATTATCGCGCCAGATATTTCGACCCCAGCAACGGAAGGTTTCTGAGCGAGGATCCGATTCGATTCGGGGGCGGAACCAATTCTTATCGTTACGTTACCAACAATCCCGTAGTTTTCAGCGATCCCTTGGGCCTTTGCCCTCCCGCCAAAAAGAATGGTCCACCCCACCATCTGGAGGCTCAACATGATTGCCTCACGGCGACGGGAGTTCGCGACATTTCTTATACACTCGAAGACGCCGATGGGCACCCTCTTACGGATTACTATGTGACTGAACACCTAGTCGACCGAAGGACGGGGCAACCCTACACTGGGGGTACGACGGGGTCTCCGACGGACACGCAACCGAATCGTCCCATGCCGCCTGGCTTCGATAGTGGGTTCGCTGATGGAATCGGCGGTTTTGGGTCGCGTGACATATTGCAGACATTTACCGTTTCAACTAGTCCGCCGGGTCAGCCCGGTACAGATATTCCCGTCTTCGTGATAGACGATCAGGGCAAGGCCTACGGAACAAACGGGATCTATAAAGGAGCCGACGGTGTCGTCTACATCAATGGAACCGTATCCGACCGGCTTTGTTCCACGCACTGACACATGATCACAGAATTATGCGATTGTCGCGGTGGTAATCGATGAAAAAGTGGCTCATTCGCAGCGCGGCCAGCATGGCCTTATTGTTTATGATTGGGTTCCTCATTTTCTACGGTGTCTCCATTTATCAGCGCCATCGTGCCCAGTCCTTTCTGGAGGAGCTTGCGTCTTTAAGGTTGGGGGTCTCCTCGTTCTCAGATGCTCAACGGCTCGCCCAGAAATATGGTGGTCAACCTTGGGACGTTCCTTTGCGCGCCCCTGTATGCTCGGCCCAACATTGCTCACTGAGGTTTGTTTTTGAAAACAAGATTCTCAACCATATCCAAAACAACCGGGAAATATCGCTGGCGGCGGCGCTGACAGTTAAGGACGGGTACGTGGTAAGCAGAGAAGTCGACTACGCTATCCTAGGCCCAGCCCTGTGGAGCGATCATTTCGTGTATCAACTCTCCGATCATCTGTCACCTGCTAACAGTCCACAGAGCTACAACGTGACCAAGCTTAAACTTGATGCCCAGGGAACGCCGCATTGGGTGAAAGTCGATCTTAGTCCGGATGTGCCGGAAGACATCAGAAGGCACGCATACGCACTAGACCTTGCATGTCTCGCTAGACTACACGGTTGTGACGATCTTTCTGTGGTGCTGCCAAAAGGACTGTAAGAGAGGCTGCTTATGACGCTGCCGTTTCCGGGTGGAATCCACGCCCGATCCTGAGCCGGGTGGTGTGGCGATTCCGGCACAGGTGGAAGTGAGGTTTATACTTTCCCGGACTGCTGTTGTGAAGTTGGGGTTCTTAGCCGTGCTTTGCACGGGGAGTAGGGATGACACTTCATCGCTCGAAGATGCTTCGTGTAACAGAAGCGGTCGCAGCAAAATAACGATCGCTCGTTGCCAATCCCAAGTGTTCTACGCGAGGAAAAATAACGGTATAATCGCGTCATGGCCGACGATGTGATCCACATATCGGAAGCAGAGGCAGCGCGCGACTTCGCGGAAGTGCTGGCACGAGTGCGGGCTGGTGCCGAGATCGTCATCGATGGATATGAACCAGTCGTTATCTCGATGCGGCCTCTCAAATGTGAGCCGGGCCGGCTACTGTCTGAATCCATCGCGCTAGCCGAAAGGCACGGTTCGACCGTCACCCTCGACGGCGACTTCGGCCGCGATCTGGAAGATATCATCAACAGCCATCGTGAGCCCCTGAACCCGCCGGCATGGGACTGATCCTTGATTCCAGCGTGGTCATAACTGCCGAACGGCGTGGTGACGCTGTAGGCGCCATGCTGAAACAGATCGTTGCGTCGACCGGGGACCAGCGAGCTGTGTTGTCAGCCGTAGGCCTGACGGAACTTGTGCATGGCATCTATCGCGCACAAACACCAGAGACACGCAATCGCCGTGACGCCTTCATCCGTGAACTGCTGAACGATGTCGACGTCTACCCGTACACAAAAGCCACGGCGCTGCTGGCTGGCAAACTCGATGGAGAGCAGCAGAGCCGAGGCGTAACGATTCCATTCGGCGATTTGTTAATCGGCGCTACCGCACTGGAAGTGGGATATTCATTGGTGACCGTAAATTCGCGCCACTTCCGGATGATCCCCGGCCTGTCAGTGATTCAGCTCCAGTAATCTGCCCGAAAGATTCCCGAAGTTACTTCTGCGTGTCGATGTACCTCTAATAGAATTCTGAGTTGCCGCAGGGCGCGAAAGCCAAAAATGATCTCTGTTTGGCGCAGTGGCGCGAGCCTTTTCTCGTTCATGACAATTCCGCGAGCGTTGGGTACCACCAATTACCTCTATGATGGCGCGAACTCGCTGGAGGAACTCGACAACGCTGGAAATGTCCTCGCGCGATATGCGGCGACCACGGGTGTCGATGAGCCCCTGTCAGAACTACGTGCGAGCACGAGCAGCTACTACCAGCAGGACGGCCTAGGGTCAGTTACATCACTGAGTATCGAGTCGGGTGCGCTGCCGAACACGTACACGTTTGACTCGTTTGGAAAGCTGAACTCCTCGGTCGGATCACTCGTGAACCCGTTCCAGTACACGGGACGGGATTCTGATCAGGAAACCGGACTCGATTACTATCGGGCCAGATACTACGATCCGGAAGTGGGCAGGTTCATCAGCGAGGACCCGATTGGATTTGATTCAGGGACCAACTTTTACAGCTACGTCAGTAACTCTCCGATAGGGCTGGTTGATCCATTCGGACTCAGTCAGGCTGACGTGGGTCGCATTAAGAACGACGCCCAAAACTCCATCGACAACATGACGAAGAACGGCGAGAGGACGGATCCTGGGTGGTGGAACAATATGCAGTCATCAGTCCAGCATCTTAATCCGTTCAGGAAGAAACGGCCCTACCTTGGGTGTGGAGAGCAGGCGGACCGTGTGGCATTGGATATCCAAAATAATCACTATAACGATAAGTGGACGTTCACTGTCGAGCAGGATGGGCTCTTGCATCAACGTACGCGTGCCACATCTTCTAACCCGACAGATCCGGACATCATCATCGATCCGTGGAAGAACACGATAACCCCGGTTCCGAAGGGGGGCAAATGAGGAGACTTTATTGGTCCTTAGGCCTAGCCGTTGCCGGGATTTTCCTGTCGATGAAAGACATCGACTGGACCTATGACTCAACTAGCCACAAGTTGGGGATTTTCGTTCTTTATTGTTTGATTGGGGCAACGATGGGGCTTTGCCTGTCGGTCGCTGCCGAATCCGCCCCGACTCGCGGTAAACGTTTGGCAAGATTATTCTGCTGGGTGGCCTGCTTCGGCCTCCTCGGGCTTGCCTTGGGACACGGCAACGTTCCGCGGCTCCTCACGTTTCGGTTCATAGGTGCCTTTGCACTTGTCGGAGTAGTCATCGGGGCTCTGCAGTTCTTGGTAGCGAGTAGACGCGGTCTATGAAAATCGGCAGCCAAAACGAAAGCGGGTAGTCCTTCCCCGACGGGTAACCTGACCTGCTCCCCGATTTCCGAACAAGTCCGAGTATGATTTCGGACGAAGGAAAGGGGAAGAAGCATGTCGAAGAGCAGACATACGGAGGCAGAGATGATCGGGGCGCTGAAACAAGTCGAAGCCGGGCGTAAGGCCGAA
>DATKAP010000070.1:0-5953 GCA_035577905.1 Binatia bacterium | reverse complement strand
CGCGTGTTCGGGCTTGGCCGCGGGTTCACTCACAGCCAGAGGTGCCCCACTTCCAACTCCTAGCTCCAGCGAGAATCCCGCTCCGCGAGGGACGGATCTCCAGAATTCATGGCCGCGCGTGACCCGAATTCCCGGGGTCGGCCCGTGAGGGCCACTGCGCATGCGACACCAAACGGTCTCGTGACCATTCAGCTTCAAACACACTGGCTCTGACTCAGCAAGCCGCGAAAGGGCTAGCTGTAGATCTGGGGGTAGATGTTTAAGCCAGATGCAATCGTCCCTCTTGATGGAATACGGCACGGGCACATTCTCTCACTTCGCAACAGTGTTCGGCACCGACATTTTGGCTGTAGAGCCGCGACGTCGGACAGTGATCCGCGCCGCTCCCCAACCGGTGTTCGCGCGTTAGAGCCCTTTTTGACCTCGTTGGCGCGAGGCTCGAATGCGATCGATTAAATAGACCATACCCTTGCCATACAGCGAAATTATGGTTTAAGCCACAACAACTAGCCCAAACAATGAAGGAGTTCTCTCGATGCGCGGAATTGCGAGGCAGAAACTCGGTTACTTCCCCCTGTCACAGAAAGAAGCAGAGCGGATTCGGCGATTCCTGTCGTTCCGCGAAGACTGTGACGCCACTAGCGTGCTCGATCCCTGCGCCGGCGGGGGGGCGGCGATGGCAACGATTACCTCCGGTGCCAAGACGTTAACCTACGGAATCGAACTCGATTCCTTTCGTGCAGAAGAGGCCCGCTCGGTTCTCGACCATGTGATTCAGGGCAACTGCTTTGATGTCCAGTCCGCCGTCGAGTCGTTTTCGCTGCTATTCGAAAACCCACCGTACGATTTCGAGGTGGGTGAGAACCGCAACGGCCGAATGGAATACTTGTTCCTCGAACACACGTATCGATGGTTGAAACCGGGTGGTGTCCTGGTGCTTGTGATCCCGGGCGACCGATTATCGACCTGCGCCGAGATCCTGGCCGTTCACTTTCGGGACAAAGCGATCTACCGCCTCAGCGAACCCGAATCGATTCGTTACAAGCAGATCGTCGTATTCGGCGTGCGCCGGACGAGGCGGGAACGCGATCAGTTGAAAGACTGGGACGTACAGCGGGCCAAAACGAAACTGTTGGCGATTAGTCGGAGTTACGATGACTTGCCAGTGTTGCCCGACGAAGCGGATAAGAAGTTCATGGTGCCGCCGAGCGGGCCCGCCCAACTGGTATATCGCGGCATTCCGTTGGACACGGTTGAGGATCTGTTGCCAGCCTCTGCGGCATATCGACAGGCCGGTCGAATTCTGTTCGCACCGGAAGTCCGCGCGACGGGCAGACCGCTCACTCCGTTACATGGCGGTCATATTGGGCCGATTAGGAACATTGCAAATTTCTCTTGCAAACCTCTCAAAAAGCGTTTACTTTTTAGGTGGCGACATTCCATAGAGAAAATGTTTTATCGGATGCGCTTGCTACCCCCGCTCTTTGTTCCTGCTCATTAACCAGTAGACGAACGTCGTCAGCATCATTTCGTCTCTCCCGGCGTCGGCGTCGTGTCACACGCCGGAAGGCGCAAACCTCGGTCTTCTTCGAGAGGAGCGTGCGTGATGAAACTGGTTTCCACCCCGAACCTTGACCATCAGTATCAGGTCGTACTTGCTGACGGCCTGCCCGACGTACCCTTGACCTTGTTCGCGAATGATTTATTGAAGTCGTTATCGCCGGCCTCCGTGCCAATCTACATGCGGGAAGTGCTTGCCGCTTTCGATTGGGCGCAGAGCGATGAAATCGTTCGCCGGAATCGCTGGAGCCTGTTCGGGCCGCCGGCAGAAGTGCGGAATGTGCTGCGGGAATATCTCACCGTCGCCGCAAAATGTAAGTTGACCACCCGGGCCGACCGCCTGGGCGTGAAGGTCACGTATGTTTGCCAGACCCGCGAAACAGAAATCAACATCAGGATTCTGCTCGCGGCATTTCGGCGCTTTTACGATCACTTGATATCGGCCCACGGCTATGGACATCCGAATCCACTGCTGCAGGAACAGATGGACCAGATCAGGGCCGACTTGCGTAACGGCTACAGGCAAGCAGTGCGAGCCGCCGAGGGCAGAGATCCGATGCCGCCAGCCAGTGGCGTGGACCCGCCCTTCGGTATTCGGCTTTCAGCCAACTTCTTCCGCTGCGTGGACCAGGAGTGGATACCACGAACCATCGATGATCCCGACTTTCCGCACCTCGTCTACAGCGCTGGGAAGGAATACGGGTGGGGATTGCGGGAGATGTGCGTCGTCAGAATACTTTTCGAATCCGGCGCTCGCATCAGTGAGATTCTCGACCTGACCGCGCAGGACTGGTCTGTGAGCCAGTTCATGAATCAATTTGTGGCGCGCAACAAAGGGAGTTTTGGGATCAGGACCAAAAGACTTCTGGTCTCATCGGCAACCGTGAAATTGTGCCGCCGCTATTTTGATAGCGACACCGACGGGCGCCGCGCTCATGATCGGCAGCGGCTCACGCTAAACGACCTCACGAACCTGGACGCTGAGGCGTTGGGAAAGGTGCCGCTGTTCCTCACGAATCGTGGATCGTTTCTGCAAGCCAAGGTCTTCCGGCGCGCATACTGGAACCCCGCCTTGCGGGCTGCCAGTATCCACGCAAGCCCGCATCAGGCAAGGCATTGGTTCGTAACAAATGCGCTTCGCATGATCGAGAGGTCATCAAAGGACGAAAATGAACTTCTTCGGCGCAAGGCGGAGCTGGTCCAGTACATTGGCTGGCGCAGCGCTGAGAGAACGCTCAAAGCGTATGAACACATAGCCCGAGATGCCAGCTTCGTCACTGCCACGTTGGCGACCATCCACGCCGCCATGAAAAAACGCGAGGATGCAATCAAAAAGGACCCGGCCGCATTATCTCGGTACCAGCCTGTCGAGTCACCTGCCACCGCACGGCGTGACGATCCGGAGTTAGCGCTCCTGACGGGGATGCACCAATGACTTCCCAAGAGATCGCGATGCGGATTCATGCCGATCTCGGGCCCACGTGGCCGCGAAACCGCACCCTTCCAGACGCTGTGCTGGCGCCTCTGTGCGAGGCTTTGTGGGATGAGGGAGTCAGCCCCACTCGCCGGATCGTTCAGCGCTGCTTGCCTGGTTGGAACGAGCACGCCATGGGTCCGGGCGTGGTCGCCTGGCGCATAAAGAAGGGTTTGCCGCAGCAAGGAGTGCGCGGTCCACGCGCGGTACCGACGAACGCGGTGGAGTTGGCGAAGATTGTTAGTCCACAGATCGCCAGCGCGCCCCACACATGCTTTGATCCGGCCAACGATGGCCGCTGGCCGACGCCTTCACTGACAGTCCTCGCTTATCTCAGCAGGATTGAGAATCAGTCGGTTCGTGACGCCATGGCATTGTTTGCCATTCTGCGGGCTGACCGGCAGCAGTTTTCGATGCGAAACCAGATTGCCAACTTCACCTATATTATGCGCCGCGTCATGATCGAGCAGTCGATTGATGACGTGAGTTCCATCGACGCGAATGATCTCCTGTTCAGAATTCACGTCGGCGAGGTGGGCAAGGGGCTGACCGACCACCAGCGGCGTACTCTCATAGGGCAGTGGAGCGCGGTCCGGAACGTTTATGAGGAGTATGCGGAAAAGTTGACGACTGAGCAGCTCGAGAAACTGTCGCGGTTCTTTATCAAGCCGCTGACTGACCGGCGGAAACTGGCTCGGCATACTCCGTGGGCGGGCGTCCACAGGGAGCAGCAAGAGCGGGTCAAGAACAAAACCGACGCCGTCCAGCAACAGTTCTATCGCATCCGATATGTCGCGGGCATCCGTTGCAATCAGGTTCGAAGACTTTATGCGGCGGCGACCGAGACAATCGCCTTCGTTGAAAAGAATCACCGTTCCTATCCCCACGATTTCCACTACGAGGAAACGGTGCAAACACCGGGAGGGCGTTCCGTTCGGCAGCGAGTGGAGTTGACGTTATGGGATGCGGTGTCGGTTCGTGAGCACGCCCGCGGCCTGGGTTATCGTGAGGCATCCGAAACCACGCGACAGAGACGTTGGCGCGAAGGTCGTTACGCTGCAGCACGCGTGCCCTACTACGTGGAGTACAACGCCACAGTCTCATTGGAGAAAGCCGCGCCGGCAGAGCCTTTCTGGTTTCTGGATCTCTTTCGCCAGCGTGTCTTCCGGCGTGTCGAAGCGCGCGACGATTCCGACTTGGCGGACAAGCGCGAGGAGTTTGATCGGAAATGGGGATATCAGAGCTCCGTTTCGTGGTCGGATGACGGAATGCTGTCGCTCGGTTCCGCGGACTACCGGCCACTGGATTTCCTCCACGCTCAAGAAGGGCACGAGTTCTTGCCTTATGAAGGCATTTACGCCGCGGCATTGTTCGGTGGGCTGATGATCCGGATGGGAACGATCACCGGCGCTCGGGGTGGCGAGATCCAACAAATTGCGCAAAGCCCCGATTGTTTCAAGCAGCTCGACAACGTAGGCCCGAAGGCAGCGACCCGTTGGCTCCTCAGGATGGTTCCCAAGGGGCGAAAAGAGCGCGCCGACTATTATATTGACGACGATACCAAGAACCACCTGGTGGAACTCGTCCGGTTCCAATGCGAAAGACTCGGTACGACGCTCCTCCCGGTCGTCAAGTCGGAATATGGCAAAACCCCGCCAGATCGATACGTGCTCCAGTGGAACGGACACGGCATCGACCTGCAGGTGCTGAACACTCTGATTCGATTTCTCCTGCACGGAATATTGTTCCAAGCGCTCGACGGAACGGTCGTTCAGCTTACCAGCCACCTTCTTCGACACGCCTTCGCCAACGAGATGGCGGAGCTGAAAGTTTCCGTTGACATCATCGCCAGCCTCCTCCATCAGCGGGACAAAACCGTTACCAAGTATTACTCCAGACCTACGCCGACACAGGTAATCCGTGCCGCCGAGATGATCTTTGTGGATCGGATCGATGTCGGCGCCGAAGCGCTCCGAAGTCCGGACGAGATTGGACAAATGCTGAAGGACGCGGAAGGCAAGCTGGGCGCGCTCACCGAGGTGTTTGGCGGGACATGCGTGGTGGGGAACATGTGCCCCGCAAAATTCGCCTGTGTCGGTTGCGCTGGAAACGCACCCGACCCGGCCAAACGATACCAGATACAGCAAAAGCTGGCTTGGGCAAAGCAACAGGTAAGTTATGCAGTCCGGGAGCATCTGCCTGCCGAAGAAGTAAAGCTGGGCCAGCTAATCGCAGACTGCAAGCTGGTGATGGAAGAAATGGATCTGATCGAGGCTGCGCGTGCTGATCGTTCTCAGAGCGTGACGGTCCAACAAGGGCCCAACAGCAGATGAGCACACCAACATCCCGCGGCAAGGCTCCCGAGTGGCTCCGCACCCGGTGGGAGCGGACGAAGTGCGAGACTGCGGCCCGCATACAGGCCGCCGTGGACCAGTTGCGGCAACATGGACGTGACGTGACATTCGAAAGCATTCGCGAGGCGGTACGCTCGACCGGGGTTTCGATTTCCGCAAACACAATCAAGCGGAACGAACTGGCATACGACGTTTACCTGGCGAATTGCCGGAAACCGAGGACGGGCCATCTGCCACAGCCGGCGCTCAGAGAACTGGTCGGTAGTTTCCCGCCTGAAAAGCGTCACACACTGGAGGTCAAAATCTCCCGGCTCAGGCGCGAGCCCAAAGACGCCTTGATCGCTAAGCTGGTTTCCTTGGAAGACGCCGCCGCGAAGCAGAGAGATGTCGAAAATCGGTTGCGCGAAGAGATTCTTCGCCTGTGTTCGCCGCGATGAATGAGCCGCCTCCAAGACTGAAGCACCCCAGCGGTTGGTTCGCCGCCGGCCGTGAGGTCGCTCGGGGACTCGCGTTGCTGTCGGACGGCGCCTTCAAGTTGTATTTCCATCTCTGCCTGAATGCTGAC
>DATKAP010000069.1:0-2067 GCA_035577905.1 Binatia bacterium | reverse complement strand
ATCGTTGAAGGGAAAAAGCGCCTGCTGGAACCCGTTGCGGTCGATCTCCTGGCGGAAATAACCTTGCTGATAAAGAAGACCGATCCCAATCACCGGCACGCCCAAGTCGCTTGCCGCCTTGAGTTGATCGCCAGCCACATTTCCCAGTCCGCCGGAATATATCGGGAGAGCTTCGCTCAGCATGAATTCCATGCTGAAGTACGCGACTCGGGTGAGAGTAGAGCCAGGATGGGCCGTCTGAAACCACGCAGGTCCTTTCTCACGTTCGCGCTTTTTGCGAAGCTTCTGTTCGACCTTCTCGCTGAAGGCAGGATCAGCAGAAGCTTCCCGAATCGTCCGCTTGGAAACCGTCTGCAGCACTACCCACGGATTCTGGGTCAGCTCCCAGAGCTCAGGGTCGAGTCGCCCCCAAAGCTCGTCGGTCGAATGGTTCCACGACCAACGCAGGTCGACTGCTAATTCCGTTAGCGCAGCAAGCAACGACTCGGAAGTGAGATTCTCAGGGGTCAGACTGTCCATTTGATTTCGTGACTCCAGTCAGGCGGCAGTTTGGTGTGCCGCTGCCAGCGCTCCACGAATGATTTCCTGTGCCTCATTTTCGATCTGCAGCAGATGATCTTTTCCGCGGAAACTCTCCGCGTAGATCTTGTAGACATCTTCCGTTCCTGAGGGGCGCGCCGCGAACCAACCACCGTGTGCAATCACCTTCACGCCCCCAATGGGCTTGCCATCGCCAGGCGCGGTGGTGAGTATCTTTTGGATCGGTTCTCCGGCAAGTTCCGAGACTTGGACATGCTCCGGCGAGAGTCGCTCCAGCACGGCCTTTTCTGCCGAAGTGGCGGGGGCTTCGAGACGCTCGTAAAGAGGATCGCCGAGTTCGCGTGTTAGTTCTAGATAAATCTCGCCCGGATCGCGGTGCAACTTTGCTGTGATCTCGGCCGAGAGCAGCGCCGGCACGATTCCATCTTTGTCGGTAGTCCAAACGGTGCCATCGCGTCTGAGAAACGAAGCTCCGGCGCTCTCTTCCCCAACGAAGCCCAAAGTGCCATCGAGCAAACCACTGACGAACCACTTGAACCCCAGAGGAACTTCGTAGAGTCTCCTTCCCAGCTTGTTGGCCACACGGTCGATCATGCGGCTGCTCACCACTGTTTTTCCGACACCGATGTCGCTGCGCCACTGCGGGCGGTTCGAGAAGAGGTAATGAATGCACACAGCAAGGTAATGATTGGGAGGCAGAAGGCCTGCACTTTTTGTTACGACGCCATGACGGTCGTGGTCAGTGTCGCATGCGAACGCGATATCGAACTGGTCTTTCAACGCAATGAGCGTCTGCATTGCGTATAGCGACGAGGGATCCATGCGAATCTTCCCGTCCCAATCTAGCGTCATGAACCGGAAAGTCGGATCGACCGCATCGTTCACCACGGTAAGGTTGATGCGATAGCGCTCTTCAATACGCGGCCAGTAATGAACTCCTGCGCCACCCAATGGATCTACACCCAGTTTTATGTTCGCATCCCGGATCAAGCCCATGTCGACAACATGCTCAAGATCGTTGACGTAGGAATCGATGTAGGGATAGTGATGGGTGGTGGCTGCCTTGAACGCCCTTTCAAACGGAACGCGTTGCACACCCCGTAGCCGGTTCGCAAGAAACTCGTTCGCTTTTGCCTCAATCCAGCTCGTCGTTTCCATATCCGCGGGGCCGCCAGTTGGTGGGTTGTATTTGAAGCCGCCGTCCTCTGGGGGATTGTGGGAGGGCGTAATCACAATTCCATCAGCGAGGCCGGACTTCCGGCCACGGTTATAAACAAGGATGGCATGAGAAACTGCGGGAGTCGGTGTGTATTCCTCGTTTGCGGCGATCATCACTTCGACACCGTTAGCCGCGATAACCTCGAGAGCGCTCGCCGAGGCTGGTTCGGAGAGCGCATGAGTGTCCTTCCCCAGGAACAACGGCCCCTTGATTCTCTGGCGTTTCCGGTAGGCACAAATCGCCTGGGTAATGGCGAGAATGTGCCATTCATTAAAAGCTCGGTTGAAAGCCGATCCCCGGTGTCCTGA
>DATKAP010000068.1:0-16563 GCA_035577905.1 Binatia bacterium | reverse complement strand
GACCCCGAAGGTCGAGTGTTTGCCGCAGACATCGTCGGCTATCTGTTTGGCTACGCACAGCTGACGGATGCGCGCACTCTGGCACTCGTCGGCGATCCCGAGGCCGGCGCGCACGAGCTCCTTTTTTCCTTTTCGACGCCTAGGGACAAAGACAAGTTCCTGGATTTGGTTCGGCCGAATGAAGACATGGGGAACGACTACATCGAGAACGATTTCATGTCGCCGACGACTGAAGAGATTAGGAATGCTCGTCCGCTGGTGGCGGTCCTGCCTGAAGACATTGTGAGCCGTGCAACGCTGATTGCATCAGCTCTCTGTGCTGGAACCGAATGCGGTCCTGATGGCTCGTCGGAGGTTTCGTGCGTCGCGAGGAAACAGCCTCTGCCGTGACAGGGCAACATAGAGATGTAACTTATTGGATCTTAACGGTACTGAGATTCCACTGTCGATTCGATGAATGCCGCGATGTGTTCGTCATCGAAACACCGGGCGCAGACGGAGTAGCCCTCGGCAGGTCCGCTGGAAGAAAACCCCGCATCCTCGTAGTCGCCCATCTGCCGAGAAGTATACGCGGGCAAGAAAACTAAATTCTCATCCTTTTCAGCCACATCGTGCTTTACTTCCCGGAGAGAGCATTTGTGGTTCGGCCATTGGCCATGTATTTACTGAGGACGTCCACCAGACCTTGGTTTGGCACACACCGCTTTGCCGAAAAGGAAGATAGAATGTGATCCAGCTCATTCTCGGACAGGCCTTTGAAGAGGCCGGCGTAGAGCGGCTGCATCAGGGTTCCCGTGTAGAAGCACAAGCACACAAAAAGCAGCCAGAATGGGAATCAATCGGGCTACGACGATGTTCGAGATGAAGCCCGTGAGGCTGCTTTCGAGACTGGCTACCCACGGGCTGCCGATGCCTCCGCTCTGTGCTGGCAGTGAGATCCCCTGCGCCGCAAACCAAGACAAAAACTGGGGTAGCGTCAAAAGAATCACCGACCACAGAGCCCATCTCTGGAATTTGCCGCCCGCCTGGAAGTTCACGCCACCTTCTTGCCGCAATGCGATTCCCGCCAGCGCCATCGTGCAAATCGCCGCTGGAACTGCCATGTCGAACAGAAGCTTCATAAGATCGGCGATAATTTGGGGTAGCGTCATGGCTCAGAATCCGCGCTAGACGGGTCTCACTGCACTCCAGCCGTACCATTCGCAATCCAGAACTCGATCAGGCGTGTTAAACCAGAGATGACCAATAGTCCGCCAGCAGTGATTGCCCAGCGAGCTACGCCGCGGCCTTGCGAATAGGCGATTACCGCCATGACGACGGCCAGCGCCGCGCCGACCGGAGAGATCACGTTGCCGACCCAGTTGACCAAATTAAGTACGGTTCCCTCGGGTTGGGCGGCGGTTTGCCCCTGTACGGCCTGGCCTGTTGCCGGCTGCTGCCCAAGGTTCTGGGCGTAGGTCATCAGCGGAAACAACTGAAGCGCGACAATGATCAAAAGAACGGCAAGCGCAAAGTGATGTCGCGCATTTCCAAAACCGGACAATCTCATATGCTCCTCTTCCGCGACGCGTTGACCTCACCCTTCCGCGTCGCAGGCGAGAACATAAGAGCGTTTCCAATTTCGATCAAACCGGGAACACCCGGCGAAGGACATTCGGATCGCTCCGATTGTGAAAATCCAGACTGTTGATTTAACGACAGCAGTTATCCTCGCCTGATTTCAACGCGCAGAGGGTGTCGTGAAGTCGTTTGTGTAGAGCCTAAAGAAGGGAGTTATGACATGAACAAATGTTTGAGGTTGGTGCATCTGATAACCAGTCAGAATGAAATGGCCCCGCCGTTCTCGTTCCCATGTTTTCCGTTTTCGTACCTATCAACGAGGCGGAGACTATCACGGACCGGAGTGCACCCGACCAAGCTCTCTAAAATTGAAGGCGCGATGGGATTCCACCATAATTTCGGCCGCAACGGCTGAGATCGTGGTTTGCAATCGACACCCTGTTCGATCAGGATTCGAACGATCTGATCCATCGCCACCGCAACCGCAGCGTCTATCTTAGAACTAAGTCCTGCACCGAAGAGACACGATTCTGGAATGACGCCAATTATGGCGAGCTCTACCGGTGCGTGACCAAGTAAGCGGAGGTGGGCGATAGATTCCAGGAGGCCCGGGTCGTGATCCGTTACGCGCAGCTGGGCTGCGCATTCCGAAAGGTCACTTTCGCGATACACGCGTACTGTCCCAGGTTCACCGTCGGCCTTAACCGCATCGACGAGAATGACGAAATTCCTTCCGTACAAGTAGGGCGCAAGATCTAGGCCGGGCGTTCCCAAGTCCATGATTTCAATTGCTGGGCCACATTGAAACTGGCTGCGGAAGATTTCGATTGTGAAGGGTCCAAACGCATCGTCGCCGAGCAGAACATTCCCCAAGCCGAAAACTGATGCGCGAGGGGCTATCGTGCTCTGCCTCATAGCACCTTTACCTGCGCGATGCGACGGCCGCTAGCGTCCAGCGTGTGGCAGGCGCAGGCCATGCACGGATCGAACGAGTGCACCGTGCGCAGCACTTCGAGGGGACTCTCCGCATTCGCCACAGGATTCCCCACCAGTGAGCTTTCATAAGGACCCGGAGCGCCTTTTTCGTCGCGAGGGCTCGCGTTCCAGGTCGTGGGCACCACCGCCTGGTAATTGGAGAATGTTCCTTTGTCAATCACGACCCAATGTGACAGAGTTCCGCGAGGCGCCTCGTGCAGACCTGCCCCCACGATCTCTTGTTGCGGAAAAACAGGAGGATTGTAGGTGGCCTCATCCCCCTTCAGAATGTTGTCACTCAACAATTGCCAATGCTGGAGCGCCAACTCGGAAAGCATGGCGGAGCGGATCGCACGAGCGAGATAACGGCCCATGGTCGATTGCATGTCGTTGATTGTGATATGCGCTCCAGAGGCTGCAATCTGCTTAAAAGCAAGATCAGCCCACTTGCGAGTAAGAGCATGACCCGACGCATAGCCCAGCAAAATGTTGGATAGCGGGCCGACTTGCATGGGAGCGCCGTCATAGCGTGGCGCCTTAACCCAGCTGTATTTTCCGTTCTCGCGAAAGTCGGTGTAGTCGGGGTCCGTTTTGCCCTGCCACGGCGGTTGCAATCCTTTCCCCTGATACCAGGCATGCGTAACGTCCTCAGCTACGGCTCCGCGGATCGCTTGATCGTGCCAATCGTTGATGGGCCGCACCGACGAAAGATTGCCGTTGGTGATCACGCCGCCCGGAAGATCGAAGCGCGTTGCCTTACCATCCACCGGGAGATCCGGGACCGCGAGATAATTGGCGACGCCCCGTCCGTAACGGAACCACTCTGGATAGGACGCGGCAAGTAAACAGGCGTCTACGAAGTACGCTTGTTCTACAAACGGCATCATTTCCTGAAGCAGAGACTGCAACATGCCAAGGCGGTCCATGTTCATGGTCGCTAGGCTATTCAGATTGATCGCATTCATCACGCCGCCCACGGCGAGGTTTTGGATGTGCGGTGTTTTCCCTCCGAGAATGCCGACGACCTGACACGCCTTCCGCTGAAACTCTAGTGCCTGCAGATAGTGCGCGAATAGAATCAGATTGATCTCGGGGCTGAGGCGCATGGCGGGATGCCCCCAGTAGCCGTGAGCGAAAATACCCAGCTGACCACTCCCCACCAAGCCTTTGACTTTGTTCTGAACCGCTTCCAGTTCGCGGTGAGAATTTCCCGGCCAGGAGCTGACGCCATCAGCGATAGCCGCCGCGCGTGCGGGATTTGCCTTGTGAATCGTGGTGATATCCACCCAATCGAGCGCGGAAAGATGGTAGAAGTGGACGATGTGATCGTGCAGGGCGTGGGCGATAAGAATGAGGTTGCGGATGTATTGTGCGTTCGGCGGAATCTCCAGTTGCAGCGCATCTTCCACCGCCCGGACGGAAGCCATCGCGTGCACCGTCGTACACACTCCACAGAAGCGCTGAGCGAATAGCCATCCCTCGCGAGCGTCCCGGCCTTTCAGAATGGTTTCAATGCCGCGCCACATGGTGCAGCTTGCCCAGGCTTTTTGTACGCTGCCACTCTCCACTTCGACATCGATGCGCAGGTGGCCTTCAATTCGAGTTATCGGGTCAATAGAGATGCGAGCCATGTCGTATCCTTGTTTGTTCTGAGCTTCCGATACCGTTCAGAAAAGATCTTGGACATCTGGTTCCAGTCACTGAGTTCTCCGGGCAGGACTGCGAAGTACTTCACAACGACTCCGAAGGTGGCAAGCACTAGCGAGATATATCCAATGCTTATCAACAACTCCGGCGTGCTTGGAAAGTACATAGCGCGGTGTGCGGGAGAAAAGGCTACTGTAGTCGGGATATAGCGGAAGGTCATGCCGCCCAGGCATGCGCTGATTGCCAGTATCAGCAAATGGCGGGGTATCTCACGCCTTTTGCGACTACGCAGTGCAATTGCTGGAGCAAGAATTAGAGCGGTCTCCAGCAGGAACAACAGACTCATGCTGTCGAATGAGAAAGCCCGCGCGATTTGTCCCCGCACGATCAGATCCGCGAAGCGAACACCTAGGAAGACAAAGCAGCTTGCAGAGATCACATTCCCCAGTTCACTCAACACGCCAATATCCAGCCGCCGTGAGTAGCGCAAACAGGCTATGAGCAATACAAATGTGACAAAGCCGCTCCCACACACAAATGCCGCCAGCAAGTAGAGCAGCGGAAGGGCTGGGCCCTGCCATAAGGGATAGATCTTGTCACCGGCCAACAGTAGCAGTCCGCCTAGAGAGGACTGGTGCATCAGGGGAAGGACGTAAGCGCCAACGATCATGTAGGGGTAAACGCGACGCAACCGAGGCCCCCAGCGACGCAAAGTTGTTTTTACGCGACCGTTGCCTGTGTAATAGATCCTCTCCAGCAGCATCGGCAGGTTCTCGAAGCCGAGGAAGATCGCGCAATACAGCGGCATGCAGACCGCCACTTCAAGCATTGCCGAGTGAGCATTCCAGTTCCAGGGAAGGATGAGATGCCACAGGTTCCAAGGCCGTCCCACATCGCCGCCCAACGCGAGAAGGCCCGCTGCATAAAACAAAAACCCGGAGAGCAGTGCAGTTCTCATGACGACGTGGAGCTTGGTGCGATTGAAGACCCAGGCAGCCATGCCAATGGCAAGCGGTCCGGAACCCAACGCAGTTAGCGTCATGACATTGAAGGTTTTCCAGATGCCCCAAGCGTAGGCGTCGTTCATCCCCGCGAAGGGGCCCAGCGGCGAGAAAAGCCTGGCAAGGGCCAGCATTGAGCCTAAAAGAGCCCAGGCGCCAAAGAACAGGAGCGGTGTTTCGATGACGGGCTCGCGGTAGACCGGCACACCCCGCTGCCAATGATTGACCAGCGTGGATCCGGTGCTCTCACGCACGTTCATACTTGCTCCGGCAATCCAGTTTCTTTCTCAATGTCGATGGCTTCTTGCTCATGGCGCTTCCAGTTCCTCTTGATCACGGAACCCAGAATTCCGGCGACGATAACCGGTCCCGAGAGCCACTTGTAAATCACGGAGCTGACTTTGGTCGCGTAATGGCCAAGTGACGTGTTGCCGAGCTTCGGCAGGCCTACCTTGTCGAAAGCGACACCGGAGAGATAAAGAACCTGGGTTCCGCCCGCTTCATGTTCGCCATAGACACGGTTTTCGAAGTATTTCTCGGGCGCGTCGGAAATGCGCTGCTTGGCCTCCGCGAGAAGATAGCTACGTTTACCGAAAATGACTGCGTGCGTTGGACATACTGCAGTGCACGCAGGCTCCTGGTTTTTCTGCAGTCGTTGGTCGAAGCAGAGTTCACATTTGACGACCTTCGGATTCCACTTGTCCCATTGGAACTTCGGTACGTCGAACGGACATCCGACTTCGCAATAACGGCATCCGATGCAAAGCGAGCTGTTCCAGGTGACCGCTCCCCATGTGTTCTTCTTCAAGGCCCCGAACGGGCAGCCAGTAACGCAAGCAGGGTCGAGGCAGTGCATGCACTGACGCTTGATAAAGGCGAAGTTATTCCCGTCAGTCTCGCGATAGAGCTTGATAATGTTCTTCGTCTTGGAGTCGAGATCGGCGGGAACATCCCACAGCCCGGTCGAGATTGCGGGATCGATGGGACACAACGTTTCGGCGGGCAGGCCGTTCGTCTCACTGCATGCCGTCATGCAAGCCCGGCAGCCGGTGCACTTGGTATTGTCATAGAGCATCCCAACGGCATCGGGCGGAGCCACAGGGTGGGCAGGATGTTCCTCGGCTGCAGCCGAGCATGCGAACCCGCTGGTGATTGCTCCTCCAGCAGCTATGATGCCCTTGAAGAGCTGCCGGCGATTGATACTGATTCTCATGCTCAATTCTGATCGTCTTCAATTCTGTGCCAGGTCGGATCGGGATTGAATCGTGTCATGGAACTGGCGACGGATTCGGTGTTTGCGCCCAGATCTTTTTCGAACACAACTCCGTCGGTGCTGACCAGAAAAGTCTTGACGCCAGATGAGCGGTATTCGGCGGGATAGGCGACAAAAGCAAAACCGCCATTCATCTTGTTGCCGGCCAAGTAGCTCCTCGCACCTCCCGGGGCATTCTTCCCCTGAGCTCTAAGAATGTGGAAGAAGTAACCGCGATACGGGGTGGGCGCGCTTCGCGGGCTTCTGACATATCCTTCTGTTACTGCCTTGGCCACGAGAGGTCCGATCGGACTCTCCGGCTGGCCGTCGGCTACTTCCCAGTAAAGGCCGTTTTTCTGCCCTTCATCGCTGAAAATCTTTTGAGCGTATTCGTGACGTTCTTCCGCGAATTCCTTTTCTGCGGCTGCCAATGCCCGGCAAACGTGAATCGCCGACATTTCATTCCGCCCAATCCGACGAAACAAGATTTCCTGCAATCCCGCTTCAGTATCGAAATGCCAAAGAGCGCCTTTGTTGACGAGTGGTATGGGGATAGGCCAATTCTTGGCCCCTATATAGAGGAGTACTGAACCGTCTGGCTCTTGAACGAGACGATGCATCTCTGCGTATTGTTGGAGGAATGTGGCGCGACTGTTCGCATCTTCGGCATCGTCCCCTGAGTAGAGGATCTGCTTGCCCCCACTCCCGAAAATTTCTAGAAGCATTTTTTCATCATTGCTCTTTGCCGCCGAGTACAGCGCCTCGCTGGCTTCGTCTGGCGTGGCAAAAGTTTTCTCGCCTTTTCTCTGTTGCGCCACTCCCAGATTTGCGAAAATCGCCGTCGCGAAAAGGAGCTCAACTGTCATTAACATTCGGAATCGGATCACGCGCTTCTGGAAATTCAATTCTTCTCGCTTCATTCTCCCCGCTCCTTTCAGATCGTCCCCACAGAATGCAGTCATATGTTGGTTCAGTCACTTAACGATGTGGACCACCGCCGTGGAAACCACCGCCACCACCGTGGAAACCACCTCCGCCACCGTGAAAGCCTCCAGAACCGATGCTGGACATTCCCCTTGCCGAGTAACTTCTCTCCTGCCCGCCATGGTCGTAATGACTGAAGGCCCCGGTGTGAGTATTGCTTTCTCCTCTTTCGCTGCCATAACCTCGATCCGCTCGCGTGTCTCCTCCGTACCGGTTGGCAGATGTCCCAGAGCGGTTGTACTCATTCCCGTGTTCCTCGTTATTTCGAGTCCTGCCCCGGTTTTCCTCGCGGCTGAAGGAGTGCCAGTCACCGTCCCGGCCGCTGTGGTAGTCGCGGTCGCTGTGGTAGTAGTGATCCCGGTTATAGAAAGTTCTACTTCGAGAGTAGTAGCGGTAGTGGTCGTGCTCTACCCAATGATGGTGCCAATCACATCCCCAATGGTGCCAGCCCCATCCATAATCCCAGAAGAAACCGACCTCGAATCCAACTCCCCAATACACGTACGGTCCCGCATACCAAATACCGGGATAGGCATACCATCCGGGCCAAGCCACGATCACCCCATCCCCGTACACGACCCACGGATCGTAAGCCGGCACATAGACCACCTCCGGCTGGGCAGGTTCGACGATGATCGTTTCGCCCTCGGTCTTCACGACCTGCTGCTGTGTGGTCTTGAGATTGCCGGCCTGCTCGGCCTTGCGCCGCATAGTCTGCACGGCGGCCATGACGTCATCTTGCTGGTTGTAATAAGCGTCGCCGAGAGCTGAGGTCCAGGACAGATTCTTGTCCATATTGCCCAGCACGGAAGGAAAGGCAGTGAGCGCTTTGACGCTGGGATCCCAAGCTTGATCGTCTGCGGCCTTCGCAAGGGCATCACTCTTGAGATCTGGATGTGCCTGAATCCAGCGATCGGCTTCCACTACCTGTTCGGGAAATGTCGAAGCGGTCAGGATCTGAGCTACGAGCGAATCTGGATAGAGAGCGACAGGCGCGACCAACTGCTGTAACTGGTCGGGAGTTTTGGTGGAATGCTCAGGTTCGCGAGAACTGGTGGGCTGGGCCGATTCACTTTGCATGGCCGATAAGAATTCTGGCGAAGCTGCAATGAACAACGAAAGTGCAAGTAGAAAGTTGAGGCGTGATCGCGCCCCGAAAATTCCCGCCCCGTTTGACGAACGATTCACAAGCGATCCTCCTGAATGGCTGCGCTTCTTACGACTGCTTCCCTGAGTCCACGCCATGTCCGGAGCCTTGCGGTCCCTTGGAAGTGGCGCCGGGCACGCTGTCGTCCTCGGGCTTGTCCGAGAACTTGCGGGAGGCGACCCAGCCTGCCCCAATGAGCGCTCCGGCCCCGACTCCGGCTAGGCCCGCAGCCACAAGACTGGCGCTGCCTTGAGGAGCAACGATCGGAGCGTAGGTCGCCGGGGGCGTTGCTCTGGTATGAATCTGCACTACCTGGAACATGGGCATCCGGAAGGCAATACTTTTTTCTGTGCAGCCGATGCACGGTGCACCGATGCCGATCGGCCACACATCGGGGATTTCATTGAAATGGCGAGTTGAGCATCCCGCATGTGTATCAGGGCCTTTGCATCCCATTTCGTACAGACACCAGCCTTCGCGATGACCTTCATCTCCGAACTGCTTGACGAAACGGCCCGCGTCAAAATGCGCTCGCCGTGGACAATGCTCGTGAATGTCGCGGTCGTAAGCAAACTTGGGCCGCCTCTCGTCATCCAGTTCGGGCAAAGTTCCGGATTCGGCAAACTGCAGGACGACACCGAGTAGGGTGTAAGGATTTGGGGGACAACCCGGAAGATTGACGATCGCCTTGTTCGGCATGAGGTCCGCAACTCCAACTGCCCCGGTCGGCGCCGGATCGGCCGAGGGAATTCCTCCCCAAGACGCGCAGGATCCGATCGCGATGATGGCTGCAGCTTTACCACCCACATCGGCCAGGACATCCGTTGCCGGGCGTCCCCCTAGCTTCATGTACACTCCCTTGTCGCGAATTGGAATTGAGCCTTCGACGACGCAGACGTATTTGTTCGAGTAGCGGCGGACAGCTTCGGTAAGCGCAGCTTCAGCTTGCTTGCCGGACCCGGCCATCAAAGTCTCGTGATATTCGAGGGAAATTACATTGAGGATGAGATCACCAAGATCCGGGTGCGAAGGCCGAAGGAGTGTCTCGGTGCAGCCCGTGCAGTCCTGGAAGTGAAGCCAGATGACGGGAGGGCGGATCACCTTGCCGAGATCTGCGGCAACCGCTTCCGGCGTCAGCTTGTCCGTCAGGGCGAGCCCAAAGGGCGCAGCAATCATCAGCGACGAGCAGAACTTGATGAAAGCGCGACGACTGACTCCAGAACGCTCCAGCCTTTCATCTATTGTTTCCAGGCCCGGAGCTAGAGCGAGACGTTTTGTCATTGTACTCCCTCATCGACGACAGACGGTATTTCACTGGCGTAGCTGCGCTCGTCACACGCGACAGAGCCCATTTCCTTTAATTTGGAAAACTTGTTTGCTGCGCACGAGTTGGCGTCGGCAGTCCCCGCCAGGCTAGCCCCGGGATAACGACATAAAGGGCTAGCGCAATCGAGAAAATGAACATCAGAAGTCTTATTGTCTTCATTCGCACCGCCCGCCCCTATCTAGCTAACGATCCAGACTTCTATCTTGTTTCCAGTCACAACGCTTGCCGGCTACCTCAGTCCTCCGATTCAGGAAGATGTCAATACAGCTAGGCATTGCAAATCGAGTTCCACAAAGGTGCACGCCAATTGCTTACCGACGCTTATCGGGGACTCATGTTCCACACTCGTTGGTGTGCGACTCGAGTTTCGCCAAAAGGCACTCTGTCCCTCGGCTGTTAACAAGTTATTGCAATATCACTTACAGGTAAGCTGACCGTGTTCCCGGCAGAAGCAGTACGTGACGCACTGAGTAGTTTGCCAACTGTGACACAGTCTTCGTGACACGGTGCCCAAATATGGGCACCCGGGAATTGTCGGCGACCAAGGAAGGAAGTCAGGAAGGGCAGGGTTGAGCGCTTATCCTGATGAATCAGTGGCGACGATGAGTTCACCGTAATAAACTGGATGGTGCAAAAACTTCTAAGCAGTGCATTTTGCTTTCTTCTGCTGTTCGTATCATCACCCCACCCGTTGAACGCCTCCGAACCTGTGCTGGAGTATCGCTTGCGCCTGTATCACACGCATACCCGCGAGCGACTCGAGATCGTCTATCGCCGGGGGGATTCATACTCAGAGCAGGCTTTGAACACGCTGGATAATTTTTTTCGGGATCATCGCACCGGTGATGTCCATCACTTCGACCCCCGCCTGTTCGACTTACTCCACGATTTGACCGCTTCCATTCTGGACGCAAATGGAGAAATCGACATCATCTGCGGATACCGCACACCATGGAGCAACGGGTATCTGCGTCACAGAAGCGCACACACAGGCGTTGCCGAGCACAGCCTGCACATGCGGGCGGAGGCAATCGATATCCGCTTACCGGGAATTCCAACGGCGGTCGTGAGGGACGCGGCGCTTAAACTGCATCGCGGCGGAGTGGGCTATTATCAGGCTTCCGACTTCGTGCACGTAGATGTTGGCCGCGTGCGACGCTGGTGACTCCCATTCACCATGGGTAGGGATATCCCTTGGCCAGCGCTTTCTCCAGCGCAGCGTCGTGCCCGTAGATGTCATCGTAAAAGTGAACAAGCCCGTCTTCCAGCACGATGACGGTGCCATAGGCAATCAAAACCGGAATAGGATGTGCGAGCCTTACCTGCTGCGTCGTGCTGCCGTTCATCGCTGCCCGAATTCGGTCAGGATTCCAACCGGGATTGTCGCGCAGCACCCAAGCGGCTAGTTCAGCCGGATTTTCCAGCCGGACGCAGCCATGACTGAAATCCCGTCGCGACCGCGCGAAAAATTCCGTCGCTGGCGTATCGTGCATATAAACGTTATAGCTGTTGGGAAAGACGAATTTCGCTAACCCAAGAGAGTTCTTGGGACCGGGTCTCTGCCGAATCGACAGCGTTCCCGCTCGCAGTCCATCGATTACTTCGCTTGAAGCCCTTCCCGCACTAACTACATTCTCGTGGTGGTCCACGACTTCGAAATCCTTTTGCGCGAGGTAATCTGGATCACGAACGATGTGGGGGATCAGTTCGGCCCGGGTGATTGATGGCGGCACTTCCCAGTAAGGACGAAATACGACGTACTGCATAGTGTCGGTGAAAACTGGCGTATCGTGTCCGAGAGCCTTGCCCACGACCACCTTCATGGTCACGCCGACGTTGAAAGTTTTGTCATAACCGCGGAGGCGGAACTCAGGGATATTCACCACAATCGGAGCTTCCTGATACGAACTCGGCAGCCAACGCAATCGTTCGAGCATGAGTTGCATCTGCCGCACGCGACGGCTCAGTGGAACGTTTAGATCCGCAACGGTTTGAGCGTCGATCAGTCCGCCCGGCTCACGGCCGAACCGGTGTTGGAAATTCCTAACGGCGCCAACGAGAGCGCCGTCGTAAATCGTGGAGTCGGGCGAAACCTTCGCTTCCGATGGTAAGTCGCCGAGCAGTCGGAGCAATCGGGCAAGTCGCGGGGTTCCTGAATAAGGCTGACCGGGCGCGATCGCTTTCTTCACGGGCGGAAGCTGCTCACCGTCATCTTCCTTTGCGAATTCGATGTAGTTTTGCAGCGCTTGAATGGTGCGGTGGTAAACGGGGTAAGGAGGCTCTACATGCGCCAGCGCGGCGGATAGATCTGGCACGTTCACCACGTGGTCTTTCAAGAATTCGGGCAAGTCCAACTTCTTCGGCTCATCATCGATGAAGAATGCAACACGCTTCGGGTTCACTTTGCCGATGTGAAGGTCCGAGATGTACCGCATGGCGCATACGGTAAGCGCGAGGTCAAACTGTGCGGCATCTAGTTCTGTGGATTGTTGCGTCAGCGGTTTCAGCTTTGACAAGCGTTCCCGCCATCGAGGGCCGTCGTAGTCCTCGGGCGAAAGGCCTTTTTGCTCGGGGTGCTCCAGGAGCGTTATGAACTGTTGTGCCTGCGGAGTCGGTTCCTGCGCTCTGGTCCACCACAACGCGTATCCGTTGAATTCGTAAAATTTATTGACGTGCTTGCTGTAGTCGCCGAAATCCGGCCAACGAAGCTCGGGAAACTTGCCTTCGTCTATTGTCGCGTGCAACCAGGCTTGCGTCTCGGGCTGGAGTGTTACTGGTTTATCCGCGGTAGCCCTGGCCGGCGATCGGGACTCGCCAGGGGACGCCAGTTTCAACCCCAAAAAGAACAGGAGAGCTATCGACACAAAGAGCAGCCGAGCTCTCCATTCTGCTGTTCCAGAGAAACGCAACAATCGTCTCATGCTCGTATGATCCACAGCACACCAGGTTCCAATCTGGATATTTTTGGGGGGACTGCAATTAAGAAACCTACAATCGCGAAGAATTGCAACAATTGCCACGACCCCCGGATTTGTCGACGAAGTCGATCCTCAGATTCTAAAAATGCTGAACCTCGCAGACCGAATCGTGAGCATCCAGAAAACATCAACGCCGAAGCCGGACAAATGAAGCAACGAACGATTAGGCAAACCGTGGCTCACTGAGTCCGTAACTGCTAGAGGAGCAACACCTTCAGTCTGTCTGCGCGTTGGTCCGGTTCAAATCGAGAGGTGCTACATCCCAGTGCAAGCGGTCTTTAAATTTGTCCGGGGTGCATTGTCGCAAAAGGAGTGCCAACGCGACGATCAGTCAGGTCCGGAGGGTGTGAGTCGAAATACGATCGGATCTATACTCCTGCGCAATGCACTGCCCCCGTAGGCTGCGTGCAATAAAATCCTCCGCCGCCTGCATCATTTGCTTCCACATCTCGTAGGCCCGTCCCTCTTCATTGAGGAATTCCAGAGCTTGTTCCCGGCTCACTGGGCAGCCTTGTTCAATAGCCAGCCGCATGAGATAAGAAAGCGTGATTTCGGCCAAGACCTTCTCTCTGTTTCTTTTCTGCATGGAATTCGTGCCTCCTCAGATTCTTACAGCCGTCGCCAAGTTGATTGCGAAAGGGCTGAGGCTAGCGCTGTTGAGTGCTGCTTTCGGACTGCTCTAGCTCGATATCCCGCTCTACTGTCCCTGCATGACAAACACGTGAGTCAGTTGACTAGTTCTGATATTCAGCTTTGGAGATGCCAAGGCGGCGAATCTTGTTCTGCAGCGTCGTGCGCTTCAATCCCAGTCGCTCAGCCGCTCCCCCCTTGCCTGCGATGCGTCCCGAAGCGGCTCTCAAGGCGTCAACGATTACGCTGCATTCCGCTCGTCGAAAGGTGGAGGCCGGCGCAGCAGCAAAAATAAGTTCGGAAGGACTACAAAGCTCCGCTATGGGCACTTCCAGCTCTTCACCTCGGGAAAGGATGACGGCCCTTTCGATGAAGTTTGCCAGTTCCCTAACATTGCCGCTCCAGGGGCAGTTCGTCAGACACTCCATTGTCTGCCTTGGCATCGACGTAATCTGCTTCCGCATCCGCCGGCACACCTTCGAGACAAGATAGTTCACCAGCAGCGGAATGTCCTCGCGCCGTTCCCGCAGTGGTGGGATCTCAATTGGGAACACGTTGAAGCGATAGAAAAGATCCTGCCGGAACTTTTCTTCCTTGATCATGGCTCCAAGGTCACGATGGGTGGCAGCAATCAGCCGCACGTTCACCTGGATGGTCCTGGAGCTTCCCAGGCGTTCGAACTCCTGTTCCTGGACGGCCCGCAACAGTTTCGGCTGCAATTCCAGGCTGATATCCCCGATTTCATCCAAAAATAGCGAGCCCCCGTCGGCCAGTTCGAAGCGGCCCTTCCGTTGGATGAGAGCTCCGGTGAAGGCTCCCTTTTCGTGTCCGAACAATTCGCTTTCCAACAGGCCCGACGGAATGGCGGCGCAGTTCATGCGCACGTAGGCACGATTACGGCGGGAGCTTAGGTTGTGAATGGCTCGCGCGACCAACTCCTTACCGGTTCCAGTCTCCCCGTGAAGCAGAACGGTGGAATCAGTGGGGGCTACGATCGCAACTTGCTCCAGCACCCTGCGGATGCCTGAGCTTTTGCCAATAATGCCCTCAAAGTTATAGGCAGAGCAAACGTCTGGTTCGAAATAGAATTGATCGGCTTCGAGCCGGCTGACGCTGGGAAAACGTGCTCCGGCGAAGTTTGCCGGATCGGTGAAAGCAACGGTCGCGCTCATAATCCCCCCCCACTTTTACTAGGAAGCCATTGTTTAACTCAGATCCGTCTTCCCCGACAACCCCACATCAGGTCAAAAAATCCTCTCTCTCGAAGGTCTGAAAACACTTAAAAGGGGGCAACGCATAACGCCCAAAAGGGAGTTTTTCACTAAGATTTAGGGGCAGGCGGATCGATTCGCTTCCATCCGTAGATGCGGCGGTCTAAAGACCAGAAGCCCGGTCCCAACAACGCCAAAGCCGCTGCGATCGTTGCCATGAAGATATAAGTCGAAAGAACCTCGCGGTGCCATGGGATTTGGCAAACTTCAAGGACAGCAACGAGCGTTCCCGCCACGGGTGTCCATAAACCGGCGAGCAGCAGCACGGCGAGGCCAATCGCGAGCACGCACAACGCGGCTAGATAGAACGAGGGGCCGCTGTCGAGCTTCGCAACGGCGCGCCCAATCAAGGCAATTCCAACTACAAGGCGGAGAAGCAAAAGGCCGAGGCCGGGCCACCCCCGGGCGAACGTGGAGAATAGACGTCTCAAGACGATCCTGTCCGAGTGTAGGCAACTTGGAACCCGGTCGGAACCCCAACAAGGGGAGGGTGTTCTACTCTTTTGGGTATTCTGCGGAATTGTGTGGCTGGATCGCGGCTACATCTCGATAATGCCGCGCTTGATGCCAATCAGGGCCGCTTGGGTGCGGTCGCGGGCACCTAGCTTCGATAAGATATTCTTGACGCGCCACTTAACGGTATCCTCGCCGATGGACAACTGGTCGGCGATCTCTTTGTTGGCATTGCCGGCCGCAATCAGCCTCAGCACACTGATCTCCGCAGGCGTCAGGGCATCGTCCGTGGAGTGCTCGGCGATTTCGAAGGAGACCTCGGGCGACAGCTTCTTCTTTCCAGCGTGCACCGCACGTATCGTGGCCACGAGTTCCTCGTGAAACGTGTTCTTCAGAAGATAAGCTTGGGCTCCACCCTTCACTGCGCGCAGGATCTGCACATCGCCACCGTAGGTAGTCAGCACGATAATTTTCGCCTGGGGAAATTCGCCGCGAATCGCGCTCAGTGCGTCCACGCCACACATTTCCGGCATCTGCAAATCCATCAGCGTAATGTCCGGACGATGCGCTCGAAACTGCTGGACCGCCTCTCGGCCATTTGAGGCTTCCGCGACCAAGGTCATATCCGATTGCGTCGCAATAATGGCGGCTATGCCCCGCCGGACCACGGGATGGTCATCCACCGCAAGAATGCGGATTGGGGCAGGCTCCCGGATTGGGACTGGCTCCGAACTCACGACTCGACCTTCTCGTCTACATCTGTCTTTTTGTGGGAGAGTTTCCGAAACCAACCAAAGCCCCGAGCAGACCTAGTGTAAGCCCGCGAGGCGGGAATGGTTAGCTCAATCTCGGTGCCCGAATCCACCTCGCTCCAGATCGCCAGGCCCCCCCCAATCAGCTTGGCGCGTTCTCTCATGCCGTGCAAACCAAAGTGCCCCTTGCGCCCGTCGCTGCTGAGAACGTCACGGTCAATGCCCCTTCCGTTGTCTCGGATGCGAAGCGTGAATGCTTTGTCGCCATATTGGAGATCCACTTCGATCCGATCCGCCTGTGCGTGACGAAAGGCATTGCGTAGCGCCTCGATTGCGATGCGGTAAATTTCGTCGCGCAGGAATGGACGCTTTCTTTTCCTCGTCCCTTCCACCACCACTTCGAAGGCGACTGGAGACTGATTGTTTGCACTGGAAACGAGCTCTTCTCCAAAGGTTCGAATGGCTTCGGCAAGATCATTCTTCTCGATCGTGGATGCGCGCAGCCCCTGGACTGTATCGCGGCCTTCGGTGATCGCTTGCGATGCCTCCCCGATCGCAGCGTCCAGCGATTTCTTAATCTCGCCCG
>DATKAP010000067.1:0-6534 GCA_035577905.1 Binatia bacterium | reverse complement strand
AATTCAGAGGCGAGGCGCAACTTTCCACGTGGCTGACCGCTATTGTTATCAATTGTGCAAGAATGCAATTGCGCAAGCGGTTACGCTATACCCATGTATCCCTGGATTCGCGAATCGGAGAAGAGCAGGAGTATCCGCTGTCCGACACTTTGGTGGATCACCGACCCAATCCCGAGGATGAGTGCCACAAGGCTTGGGCGAATGCGCGCTTAATAGAGTCAGCAGCGAGACTATCGCCGATTTTGCGGAGAACGTTTCACCTGCGGTATGTGGACCATCTTTCAGTCTGCGAAACAGCTCGCGTTCTGGGAGTTCCCATCGGAACGGTGAAAGCGCAGACTGCTCGGGCACGAGCTAAAGTGCTGAAGTCGATACGGGGGGTGCTCCACACGGGATCTCGTTCCCGTCGGCCCCGCCGGTAGCGCGCCAAAGCATTCCATGGTGTTCACTCCATTTTCTGCCCCGCTGTCCCGCTTCGCGTCCACTCCTTGGACGCTAACCTGAGATAAAAACGCGCTAGTTAGGGAGTTGAAACCCGCAGGTCAAGGACAGCCGTTGTTGTTCTCGATATCGCGAAGGAGATCTCTTAACCGGAAATGCCGGTGAGAGGCGCACTCACCGGCAAATAAACAAACTTACTCGATTCGAGCGAAGCCCTCATGCCACCATGCTCTTCACGCGCTCCACCGATTGCTCGTATTCTTTTCTTATCTCGGTGACGCGGGCATCAATGGCAGCCTTGGCATCGCCCTGAGCCTTCGCAGCTTTTTTCTGCAACGCCTGTACCTTGGCTTCTGTCTCGTTCTTGATCTGCTCTGACCTTTGCTTGGCCAGCTGCAACTTTGCTTGTAACCGAGTGTTGAGATTGTCAATCTTTGCCTGTAGCTTTGCCTTACGCTCTGCTTTGGCGCGAGCATGCTCGGCCTTTAACTGGTCGATCTCCGCTCGTAGCTCGGCCAAATCGCTGGCCCTCTGGGCGTCTTCGAAGCTCTTTCTGGGGGTGCGGAAGACAACGCCATTCAGGCCTTCCATCCTAGTGTCCACTGGGGTCACCCACTCCTCACTGATGTCGGCAACAATCGCATACTTCCCCGGGGTGAGAACCTGGGAAGCGTCACTGAGGAAGTCTGAGTCAACTCCCGCCACGAACAGGTCAGCGAGATTTCCCGCCATCGTGCCGGTCAACGCCCCGACCGCCAGACCAGCGGGGCCGCCCAGCAATCCGATGAGACTGCCGATCGCTGTTCCGCTTATGGTGTGAATAGGAAAATCACCTTCGGTCTGTTTCACAGTCACGGTTCCATCTTTGTTCTTGGTGACTACGGCTTCGGCGTGAATAGTTATACTTCCCTCGGAATCGAGCTGATTTAGTGCTCGCGATCCTTCGTATGCCTTGGATTCATCGTCAAAAACCACAACTAGCATTTTTTCCATGACATGCTCCTTTCTGGACTGCTCGCATTGCGCGGGCAGCGTTTGGGTTCTGGTTTACGCAGCTCTTTGGGCTGCCACGTAGGGCAGACTGTGCAGTGCAGTGGCGAAGCCGATCAGCGAAGCTCCGTCCACAATCAAATCCACGCCAATGGCGAAGCCAATAAACCAGAGGCTCGAAACCGGCATCTGTACCAGCAACATGATTCCCAGCACCACGGAGACAATTCCTGACAACACGGACCAGCCCCAGCGCGGAAGTTTCAGCATACCTGACCCGATCGCGCGGAAGAGTCCGCCAACAATGAAGAAAGAGGCGAGGATCAGCGTGAGGCTCGCGGCCCCGGCAAGCGGATAACGGATTAGCAGATATCCGGTGAACCCTCGTAACAGAGCGCTCAGCAGAGATAGAAGGAAACCCTGCCAGGTGTGGGTGCGAAAGGCATGCACCAGCGCGAAGATGCCGCTGAACAGCAGCACCCATCCGAAGACCAGGACAGTGGCAAAGGTGGCGCTAACGTCACCGATCACGCACACGGCCCCGAGAATAATGAACAAAATTCCCAAGGCTAGAAACCAGCGCCAGGAACTGCTAATTTCATGAATCCCGGCTGCGACCGGACTATAGGTAAATTGTTTGGCTGACATTTATTTCCTCCTGTAGCACTCGGCTGACAGGCATGTGCAGCTACCCGCCACTTGTGCTCAAGGTTATGACAACGGAACGGGTATCGATAATGAAATTGCTTGAATCTAGGTGGCACCAAGCCTCCAGAATAATAGTTGCCTTCCCGTGTAATGAACTTGTCTAGAACTTGGCCCTGGTTTTCTTGCCTCCCGGGCGTGCGCGTTTCAACCAGCAGGAAGTGCTCTTCGGAGAGGCGTACCGTGTACACCCCAACGCTTAACCTTGATGACCCGGCTGTCAAGGACACGTGTCACATCGTGATGTGCGGGGCAAGGTTGGGTCGCCGCGACACTTGACCCCAACGGTTTTGGGGAGATCCAAAGGAAATGCCCTTCGTCGAGGTAGACACATCTTTGCGAGTCAGCTGGGATCATCAACTTCTACGTTTCCGTCGATCCGACGAAGAATCCTGCCTCACCTCTAGTCATCGCTCGGACAGATCCGACTAATCCCGAGTCGATCGCTGACCCAATAGGGTCACGATTCACGCGCAACTGACCTCAATATGCCCGTATTCGGGCGCGGCTGCCCGGATGCTGTCTACATGATTCGCACCATTAGCGCATTTCCTGCGCAAGTACTTGACCATCCTGCAATTACCACTGCCCGGTAATGGCCATATGCTTGCCAGCATGATTTTCGTATGGATGTTGGCATGGTCCGTCATGGAAACTTCGGGACATTGTGCCGGAGAGGAACCGATTCCGTTGCTCGGTGACAGCAAGCGCGTGGATAAGCCGGAAATCACCATTGTTGCCAGCGAACATGGCGCTCTGGCGTCTTTGAAGGGCCGCATTGATATCGATTCCTCCCCAGCAGTGCGCGACCAACTTATCGCCCTTTTGCACGCGCCACATCCGAGGACAGTAAGCATTGACTTGTCGGGCGTCACTCATATCGACAGTTCCGGCGTTGCCACTCTGATTGAAGCGTTAAAGATCGCACGAAGCTGTAGAACTGAGCTCAGGCTGCAGGGATTGCATGATCGCTTACATCGCCTGTTTGAGGCGACGGGAATTCTATCCCTCTTTAATGAGGGCGTTGAGAGATGAATCACGTCGGTTGCGAGGCGGTCTGATGGCCAATCTTCTCGAAATTGCCGGCAGAGAGACTCTCAGTCAACTCGACTACGTTGGGAGCCTGAACATTCAATTGTGGGCCACGTTGCGTGGGATGCGTGCGGCTCTGCCCCTAGTGGGAAATCGACATCGGTGGCGAGCAGCCGTTCACCAGATGCTAGAGATTGGGGTTGAAGCGCTACCGATGGTTGCCCTACTGGCAATGTGCAGCGGATTCATCCTGGCGATGCAGGGGGCCTCTGAGTTGCGGCGCTTCGGAGCTTTGCACTTCGTCATCGATCTGGTCGCAGTCGGATTTACTCGCGAACTCGGTCCGCTACTGACTGCGATCGCTGTCAGCGGGCGCTCGGGGTCCGCATTTGCAGCCGAGATCGGCACGATGAAGGTGACCGAAGAGATCGATGCTCTTAAGGTCATGGCCTTCGAACCGGTGGAGTTCGTCTTGGCGCCAAAGTATTTGGCCGCACTGGTAGCCGTTCCGTGCCTCAGTATCGTCGCGAACCTCTTTGGGATTCTCGCCGGTGGCCTATTTATGTTCTTCAGCACGCACCTTGGTCTGCTGCTCTATTTCCGGTCCGTGCTGAACTCGATCGTATTGCGGGATGTGCTTGCCGGGCTGATCAAGGCCGTCGCTTTCGCGACCATTATTGCTCACGTGGGATGCCTCGAGGGACTTCGTGTGCGCGGTGGGCCCGAGGCCGTGGGTCGGTCGACAACTTCGGCGGTCGTGCGATCAACATTCCTGGTCATCGTAGCGGATGCGATATTCACGACCATCTTTTATTTCGTGGGAAAAACCTAAATGTCCATAATTTCCGTGCGCGATTTGGTAGTGGAATACGATGGCCGGCGTGTGCTCGATGGTTTGAACCTTGACATCGAGCCAGGCCAGATCACGGTTCTGCTGGGCGGCAGCGGTTCAGGAAAAAGCACATTGTTGAGGCAAATTCTTGGTCTCGAGCATCCGAAATCGGGCAGCATCTCGATCAAAGGGACAGACATCACCCGTTGCTCACAGGCGGATTTGCAGAAAGCCCGACGCTCGATTGGAGTGTCCTTTCAAAGTGCCGCTTTGTTCAATTCGCTGTCGCTTCAAGACAATGTCGCGCTCACCTTGCGGGAGCACACCGCGCTCGCTCCTTCAGTCATTGACCTGATCGTCTGGTTGAAATTAGCGGTGGTGGGCCTGGCGGATTTCGGCAAACTGCACCCGCAAGAGCTTTCAGGAGGCATGAAGAAGCGCGCGGCTGTTGCGCGGGCCCTTGCAATGGATCCCGAAATCCTAGTGCTGGATGAGCCCTCAGCAGGGCTTGACCCCATTGTGGCTGCAGAACTGGACGAACTGATTCTGTTTCTCAAAGAGGCTTTCCAGATCACGGCGCTTGTCGTCACCCATGAACTGCCCAGTGCCTTCCGAATCGCCGACCGGATCGCGATGCTGTTCGATGGAAGGCTCCTCGCAGTCGGCACAAAAGACGAAATACGCGCAAACCTGCATCCACGCGTGAAGCAGTTCCTTGACCGTGTGCCGGGCAGCCCGGTGCATATGCCGGCATTGGCCTCCTATCTGGAACAGTATGTGCAACATCGGGAGGCAAAACCATGACCACCGAAGCAAAGGTCGGCGCCTTTGTCCTCAGCTGTTTCGCTGTACTCGCGTTCACCGTCATCTACCTGTTGAATGCGCAGTCTAGTGGCGGCACCGCGCAATATCGCACTTACTTGCGATATGCCGGAGGGCTTGAGCCCGGAGCGTCCGTGCTGTATGGAGGCATGAACGTGGGCAAAGTCACAGCCGTGCGACCCTGGGCCGCGGATCCAACCCGAATCGAAATTCTACTGGAAGTCAAGAAGAACACTCCGCTGAATGAGAAATCAGTGGCCAAGCTGGGCTTTGTCAGTGTAATGAACAGCGCCGCCTTGTCGATCACAACGGGCACTATTGATGCCAAGCGTCTTCCTCCAGACTCAACCGTCGCCTCGCAAGAAGCGGCCAGCCTGGATGAGATTGCCGGGAAACTGGCGACGGTTGCGGACAGCGCAAATACGCTGATCACGCAGGCACAAGGAGAACTCAGCGACATTAGCGGCAACATGAACCACCTGCTTGCCAACCTCGACACGATGACCGGGCCGCGGAATCAGAAGAAGGTCCAGGCCATTCTGGACAACATTGACCGATTGGTGGCGGACGAGCGCCCAAAGATTGACCGCCTCACGGACCAACTGGCCAAGGTTAGCCAGCATGCCGATGAAACCATCCAGAATGTGAATGGCACCGTGACGGATTTGCGCGCTCCCATGCGGAAAGACCTGGCTGAATTACAGTCAACTCTGGAAGAGGCCAAAGGCTTGCTAGAGTCCATGCAGACCATCGTGAGAGCCAACGACTACAAGATCAGCGACACGGTAGAGAATCTGCGCGAGGCGACGGATAACCTCAATCAGTTCACCGATTCATTGAAGCAGCGGCCCTGGAGCTTGGTTCGCATCAAGCAACCCGCGGACCGCCAGGTACCGAAATAAGCGTTCAGCGAGAGAGGAAAATCGACATGAAGAAGCTTCTAAACGCGCTCGCATTGATGCTGGCGATCGTAACCGCCCTGACTGGTTGTGGCGGGAAGCTAAGATATCCGGCATACTACACGCTCAATTTGCCGGCTCCGCCGGATCCGCCTGCCCCCGAAAATGTCCGATCCTCAATCGCAGTACGAGAATTCCAATCGCCGGCTTATCTGCGGCAGGGGCCGATCGTCTACCGGACTACGCCGGAGGAAGTCGGCTTCTACGAATACCACCGCTGGGCGGCGGATCCGCGTACCCTCGTGACCGGCGCGGTCATCGATCATCTGCGCGCCGGCGGCCAGTTCTCCATGGTCTCTATGTACGACGGGCGTCCGAATAACGAGTACGTTTTCAGTGGAAAATTGGAAAAGCTGGAGGAAGTCGATTACGGATCCGGGGTCAAGGTGGAAGTGGCAATGTCTGCACAAATCACCAAGGCAGCGACCGGTGCTACCGTCTGGAGCAATGCTGTTTCCGAAACTCGACCGGTGTCCCAACGAAACGTATCCGGGGTCGTGTCCCAGATGAATCAGACTATGGACTTTGCCATCAACAAACTACTACTTACGGTTCCCGCGTCGCTGGGGAGTGAACGATAAGGCTTTGCAAGCGGAACCCGGGCTGCGGAGGTCAGAAGGTCGTCCGGAATCATCCAGACGTCGATTGCCCGGCGGGAACGTGGTCGGCAGATACTTGAAAGCACAAAGATCGGGGCGCAGCGCGGCATGCGTTTCCAGCGTTTGCGAAAACGTTGCAAGTTAGGGGGAGATT
>DATKAP010000066.1:0-57793 GCA_035577905.1 Binatia bacterium | reverse complement strand
CAGACTTAGGATCTGGCGGGTAAAACCGTGGGGGTTCGAGTCCCCCCTTTCGCACCAGTCCCACCTCACCTGGAATGCCTCGGATTCGTGTCGTGATGAATATTTGCGGCTTGCGAGTGTGCGATCGCTTCCCGCGATCAGGATTTCCCAGTCGACGACTGACCGGATCGAATCTTCTTAGGGTGTGGTTCTCTGCGTGGGGCGATTCTGTTGCGCCTGCAGTTGCTGGCGCTGCTGATACATCTTTTGCAGATTCTGCTCCATCTCTCCGATGGTCGATCCGCCTCCCGTGCCTGAATCACCAGAACCCGCGGAAGCAGCGCCCGTGGTGAGCGGCTGACCTGAGGCTGTCAGCGTGCTTGTGTTCGCATCAGACGAAGAGTTCGAATCAGCAGTCTCCGAGGTGGCAGGTTGGCCGTCGGGCGGCGTGTTCGTCGCATTCGAGTCTGCTACCGGCGGCGCCGGTGCCTGGTCCGAGTTTGAGGAAGAGGAGTCCGCTGCGGTAGTGTCTGCAACAGCGGAGGAATCCTCCTCCGTTGCGTTGGCGTGAGAAACTTCGAAGTCGCGCCTGCCCGGTGCAGCGTAACCCGGCATGAGTCTTACTTTGCGATTGGGCCGAGTGTCATCCGCCGCGACAACATCTTCACTCGAGTCCCCGTCTCGCGAGATCAGAATCACCTTTCCCAATGCGCTCTCATCGTCCTCTGAAGATTGGATAACGTAGTTGAAGTCAGTACCGTAGAGCAACGAAGAGAGCACTTCGCGAATCGGAGCCGGCCCCAGATGGACAGCGACTCGTTCCCGGTTCGCGCTTGCTGGCATTTCGATTGATGCTCCAGTGCGCGAGCGAATGCCCAGCATAATGTCAGCGAGGGACGAGTTCTCCGCGTCAATCGTTAGGAGTTTGCCATCCCACGAAATTCCAGGAGCGTGCTCCGGAGTCTGCACGGGCGGGAGCCATATCTGCGCTGGCGGAGGCGGTGGAGTATCGGAAGCGGGGGCGGGATTTGATTGCGGAGGCTTTTTCGCCTGCGCCGTTGGTGCTTGGGCTACCGCCAGAGTGACCAAGCTCGTAGAAAGTACCACTACAAGGGCAGCCGACCTGGGCCGGAGAGTCCGTCCGTACCCGCGCCCCGCAAGCATATTAGCGAACCCGCCAAGAAGCACTTCGGCCACCGCCTGGACCCCTCTCACGGCTCAACACGAAACGGACATGCAGGAACAAAGGCCCCCAGAGCCGCACAACTGGGGAGTTAGTCTAGCACGGTCCCTGCATCGCGCCTACCCTCTTCTACCAGCGATTCCAGGCCGGTAATTTGCTTAGGAACAAATGCGGTCAAAGAGTCTTTTTGGCTTTTCACACTTGTAAAAAAACAAGTTGCTCTTTGCGCTAGCGCAAAGAAGCCTTCCTCTTGATCGGGCAAATTAGATCGACTGTGGGATTGCCTCGGGACGAAACGCCCGTGGCGCGGCATTATTCTTCCCGCGAGTTCCCCTTCCCCACTCGCGGTTCTGACAACTACCAAAAACACGGCGAATACTAACGTCGTTTCGCGTTTCCCGTTTGTTGACGGGGAATTTGCAAGAGGTAGGATGACTAACTCGCGTTTTTCGAGGCGACTCATCGGCGTTAGCGTACAGCAGCGTGGGTCTCAAATTTCTCAAGCCGATTGTGTCGTGGCATTAGTGCCTAGTCCCATTCTTCTGGAACTTTTTTCATTCCTAGCCCCGCATGAGCTCGCAAGTCCCAGGGAAGCTTCTGGCATCATCAGACGAAGCCGTTGCAACAGGTAGGCGTAACACGAGACAGGGAACCATGAATTCCCTGCGATCGACAGGGGGAGTAAAAATGGGTCAGGCCGCAGTATTGGGAACCGTGTTTCCTTCCGCGGATCGAGCCATCCGTAATCTGTCCTCGACAACCGCCACTCAGGAACGTGCCGGGACCAAGGGCTTCAACAGCATCTTGAAACGGCGAATGGACGCGGTGCAGGGGTTCGAAGCTTTTTCCGAGATCCCCGGCACCGAATGTGCTGCCATCGTCGCAGATGCGCAAGAAATACAGTTTCCTCGCCATTCCACCATCTTTTCCGAGGGAAGTCCCGCAACCCACGCGGCTCTTCTCTTGTCCGGTTGTATCAAGCTCACACAAGGAGAACCGGGACAGGAAGTGATCCTGCGCCTTAACGGCCCGGGCGACTTGATGGGAAAAATCGGAAACCACACCCGGGCGAACCACCTCTACACTACTCACGCCGTGCAGGCCTCCGCAGCCCTGGTGTGGGAAACGGATGCTTTTGAGGCATTAATGGTCCGCTTTCCATTTCTGCGGCGTAACATCGCAAGTATCCTCGAGCGGCACCTGAACGAGTTGGAGATTCGCTATCGCGAGGTCTCTACTGAAAAGGTCTCATCTCGGCTTAGCAACCTTCTCGTCCGCTTGGTAAACCAGGTAGGACGACGCATCGATAGCTGCGTCGAGATTGCGCTTTCCCGGCGGGAATTGGCCCAACTGACCGGCACCACATTGTTTACTGTCAGCCGTCTGCTGTGCCAATGGGAGGCACAAGGAGCCGTAAGCGCAAGACGCGAGGTTGTCTTAGTGCACGATGTGCGGGCTCTGACCGAACTGTCGCACGAAGAATAGGTCTGAACAAATACCTGAGCGGAGGAACATTTTGGTTCTGCGAAATATCTCGATTGCGCTGCTCTCCATGATTTTGGGACTGCCCGCCTTTGCCCAATCAGGTGAACCTTCCCAAAGCAGTTCTCCTGACGTCCCTGGACGAACTCGTGTGCGCCCTCACCATTCCGGTCCTCCATGCTGGAGGCAGGCAGGAATAACTCCTGACATGGTGAACCAGCGCTGGCAGATTGAAGACCAGCAGAAGCTGAGAATTGCTCAAGTCTGCGCTGAGCCCTCCACCTCAGCTCAGCAGAAGCATGACAAGATTGAGCAAATACATGCCGACACCGACCAAGCGATTGCGCAGTTAATCCCCTCTAAGGAGCTAGCTGCGTTTAACAAGTGTCAGGCGGAACTGGATCAGCATCGCCCGAAACCGGTTGGACAAAAAGATCTTGGGCCTTGCGGCGGAGTCATCCCGAATTCCGATTCGGCTGAGGCAACGCCGACACCGGACCATCGTCACACCAACAGGCCGACGAATCACTAGACCGATCGAGCGCAGTTACGAAAGTGGATTTACCGCAGGCACGGCGTACGCCGTGCCGATCTTTTCTGGCGCCGCGAAAAAACACGCGCCGGCAACTCTGTTACAGTTCGCGATCATTCCTTGATCTCACCCCCCAGCTTCCGATTGGCAACGGAAAGGTTCAGCAGTCGCTCACAGCTCCAGGCTGACAAATTTCCTGTCCCTTATTGTGGTGGATGTTGCGATTACCAGCGGCTCGGACTCCTTCGCGATCGATCGCTGCCGCCATACCGCGTAAATGGCTGGGTACACAAGTAGTTCAAGCAGGAACGAGGTGAAGATCCCGCCCACCATCGGAGCAGCGATGCGCTTCATCACCTCCGAACCGGTACCGGTGCTCCACATGATCGGCAGCAGCCCCACACACATCGTGGCAAAGGTCATAAACTTGGGCCGCAGCCTTTTGGCAGCCCCCTGCACAATGGCTTCCGTCAATTCCGCCGTCGTGCTGAGCCGACCTTGGCGTTTCGCTTCTTCGTACGCCAGGTCGAGGTAGAGCAACATGTACACGCCTGTCTCGGCGTCAATGCCCAGCAGCGCAATGAGCCCCACCCAGACCCCCACGCTCATGTTGTAGCCGGCCAGATAAAGGAAAAATATCGCTCCGACCGCGGAGAATGGCACCGCCAACAGAATGATTGTCGTCTTTATTGCGGATTGCGTGTTTGCGTAAAGAAGAAGAATCACCAGCACCAGCGTGAGAGGCACAATTCGCCACAACCGATGCTGCACGCGCTCCATGGCTTCATACTGTCCCGCCCACGCCATCGTGTAACCGGGCTGAAGCTTTAGTTCATTGCGCAGCAATGGGCCCGCCTCGGAGATATAACCGGCCGGATCACGATCTGCGACGTCGATGTACACGTATCCGGTCAGCAGCCCATTCTCGTCGCGGATCATGGCCGGACCGCTGGTCGCGTGAATCTCCGCCAGTTCCCCCAACGCGATCTGCCGTTGCCCGGCCGGAACCAGCAACCGCTGCAGAGACCCCAGATCGCTGCGGAAATCTCGCATGTATCTGACATTGACGGGATAACGTTCCCGTCCGATCACGGCTGTGGTAACGTCCTCACCGCCGATAGCGTTCTCGACTGCAAGCTGTGCATCTTCAATACTCAGCCCGTAGTGCGCCAGGCGCTCACGGTTCCACTCAAAATCCAGAAAATAGCCAGTCCCCGTGCGCTCGGCGAATACTCCGCGCGTTCCTTTCACGCGCCCAAGGATGGACTCAATCCGCGATCCAATCTGTTCGACTGTGCCAAGATCAGCGCCAGAAATTTTCAACCCGATCGAGGTCCGCATTCCGGTGGACAGCATGTCGATACGGCCCCGAACCGGCATCGTCCATGCATTGGTGACACCCGGCACCTTCAGACTCTCATCGAAAAGCCGCACAAGCTCCTCACCAGCAATGGTGTCGGGCGTCATGTGGCGCAGCACGGGCTTCACGAACCCCGGTGCCCATGACGAATACCAGGTGTTGACATGGCGCCACTCCGACCGGGGCTTCAGAACAATAACGGTCTCGAGCATGGACAGCGGCGCAGGATCCGTTGATGTTTCCGCGCGGCCCGCCTTCCCGAGCACGCGGTCGACTTCGGGAAAGCGCATCAGAATCCGGTCTGTGGTCTGCAACAACGATTGAGCCTGACTGATCGAGATGCCCGGCATGGTCGAAGGCATGTAAAGGACCACGCCTTCATCGATCGGAGGCATGAATTCAGAGCCCAGACTGAGGAAGACTGGAATCGCCAGGACAACCAGGACGACAGCGCCCGAGATCACCAGCCATTTTCGGCGCAGCGTCCAGCGCACCACCGGCTCGTAGGCGCGCATCATCCAGCGGCTGATGGCATGGTCCTCTTCGGAACGGATCTTCCCCACCAGCAAGGCGTTCACGAAGCGGCAGAGCCACGCTGGACGAAAATCGAAAGGCTCAACGCGAGCCAGCAACAAGCGCAGCGCGGGATCCAGCGTGATCGCCATAACCGCCGCGATGGCCATCGCAAGAGTCTTGGTGTAGGCGAGCGGCTTGAACATCCGCCCCTCTTGCGCCTCCAGCGTGAGCACCGGCAGGAAACTGATCGCGATCACCAGCAGTGCGAAGAACGTCGGGCCCGCGACTTCTTTAACGGCAGAAATTATGACCGCGCGATAGTCACCGCATCGTCCTCCGCGCTCCCAGAGCTCCAGTTTTTTGTGCGTCTGCTCGACCACCACAATCGATGCATCCACCAACTCGCTGAAGGCAATCGCGACCCCCGCCAGCGACATGATGTTGGCGTCGATACCGAGGTAGCGGAACGGAATGAAAGACGCCAGCACCACGACAGGCATGGTGACAATCGGAATTGCCGCGCTGGGGAAATGCCACAGGAAAACCAGAATGATCAGGACGACAGTCACGATCACCTGGAAAATAGTCGATTTCGTATTGTCGATCGCCCGATGGATGAACTCCGAGCGATCGTACACGGGGATGATCTTTACCCCTTCCGGAAGAGCCGGGGTCACTTCTGCGATCTTGTGCTTGACGCGGTCAATCACCGCCAGAGCGTTTTCGCCGCTCCGCATGACGATGATTCCCGAAACAACCTCGCCCTTGCCGTCCAGGTCCGCAATTCCCCGCCTTAATTCCGGACCTTCGACAACCTGTCCGACATCCTTGATGCGGATTGGAGTTCCGTCGACGTTGGCATCGAGAGCGATGTTGCCAAACTCCTCCGGCGATTTTGCATAACCGCGGCCCCGCACCATGTACTCAGTGCCCCCGAACTCCAGCAGGCGCCCGCCAACTTCTTCGTTGCCGCTGCGTACCGCTTCGACCACTCGTCGAAGCGGAATGCCATAAGCCTGCAGCCGGTTAGGATCGACATTGACCTGAAATTGGCGTGTGTATCCGCCGACAGGGGCAACTTCCGCCACCCCCGGCACTGAGCGAAGGTAGTACTGCAAATACCAATCTTGATACGAGCGCAGGTCTGCGAGGCTGCGCTTCCCCGATGTGTCGACTAGCGCATATTGATAAACCCAGCCAAGAGCAGTGGCATCGGGCCCAATCTCTGCCTTTACTCCCTCGGGCAAACGTGACTGCACTCCGGACAAATACTCGAGTGTCCGCGAGCGGGCCCAATAGAGATCTGTGCCATCTTCGAAAATTACGTAGACGTAGGAATAGCCGAAGTCGGAGACGCCACGCACGGTCTTCACCTTCGGCGCTCCCGTCATCGCCGTGACGATCGGGTACGTCACTTGATCTTCGATGATGTCGGGGCTGCGATCCCAGCGCGAGTAGATGATGACTTGCGTCTCGCTCAGATCCGGCATGGCATCGAGCGGTAGCGCTTGCATCGACCACCAGCCGCCGATACAAGCCAAAGCCGCGCAGGCCAGCACCAGGAACTTGTGCTGCACCGAAAAATCAATAATCCGGTTAATCATGACCGGCGCCCAGACGGGTTCTCGCGAGGTAATGAGCGGGCTTTTCAATGAACTTTCGTTTGCAGCTATCCGAGCAGAAGTAGTAGGTAACGCCGTCGCGGATAGTCGTATGGCCTTCAGCGACAGCGTTTGCTGCATCAATCGTCATACCACAGGCCGCGTCCTTGACCATCTTTGCGGTCACCGCCATGCCGGTGGTCGCCTTCGGTGAGATCTTTTGCTGGCGCTCCTCTGTGGGCGAGGAGTGAGTCGACTTTAACCGGCTCTCCGAATCCACCAGGAAGGTTCCCGCGCTCACCACGCGTTCGCCTTCGCTGAGCCCCTTCACTACTTCCACCCGGTCTCCGAACCGCCATCCCACCTGCACATCGCGCGGTTCGAAAACACCTGGCGAGCGTTCGACGAAGACCCTCTGCTCCCGCCCCGAATCGATCACGGCGTCGGCGGGAATCGTCAGCCCCGCAGGTCTCGAGATAGGCAGTTCGACATCCACGAACATCTCCGGCCGCAGCACGAAGCCCGGATTGTCCGCCTCCATGCGAAGTTTCAGTGTGCGCGTGGAAGGGTCGACCTGCGGAAGCACATCGCTTACGCGTGCCGTCAAAACTCTCCCCTCGCCCTTGAGCACCACCCGCGCTGCCGTCCCCGGACGAAAACGCTGCGCTTCGTTCCCGAGAATATCCGCAACAATCCAGACGCGGCTCAGATCCGCAATTCGGTAGAACTCGCTGGCGTGCTCGAAATGCTGGCCTGGAGTAATGCTGCGCGAAAGCACAAACCCATCGACCGGCGAAACAATGTTGATACTCTCCGGAAGCAGCCGAGTCTCGGCCATCTCCTGAATCTGCGCATCACTCATCCCGAGATTGCGCAGCCGGTCGGTGTAGCCTTGCACGCTACTCACTCCCTGCTTCGCCACAGTGCCGGGAAATGGAACTGTACGTGCCCCGTCTTTCCCACTGGAGCCCGGTATTCCCGCAGTGGCAGCGAGGAATCCGGAAGCCACCGCAAGGGCATCCCCGCCATAATAGGTGGCCAGTTTCTGATTCTTCTTAACGAACTCCCCGGGAGAATCGCTGAATGTCTCCCGGATAAACCCCTCCATACCAGCGTTGAGCCGGTACACGCGGGTATCTTCAGGAAGCACACGGCCGAGTACCCGCATGTTCTCCGCGCCAGAAGACCGCTCAACCGCCGATGTACGAATTCCGAAAAGCTGCTGTTTCTCGGAATCGATGCCAACCATTCCGGGTGCCATTACAGCAGCAGAATCCCCGGAGGCCGAAACCGGCTGAGCGTAAACCGCCTCCAATTGCATGCCGCAATCCGGCGCCACTCCCGGACGATCCGATTTGTAGTCCGGATGCATCGGATCAACCCAGTAGAGTACCTTGCGAGCGTCTTTTGGGACGGCAGACGTTTCACCATTCGTGACGTGCCGTCCCACAAAATAGGAAACGGCCATCAGAAGCAGAACCGGGATCGCGACCGAGACTCTTTTCATACCCTACCTCGCTGAAGCACGCTCTCCTGCCTCAGAGCTAGTTCGGTGAAGTCGAAGGCGCTGCTGGTGTCGCCGTGGTTTGTGCTGCCGGGGCCGCCGGCGCATTGCTCGTTGTGCTCGACGCCGATGGAGCCGCCTTCGCTGCCTCCTGCGCCTTCTTGGCAGCTTCTGCTGCCTTTTCGTCGGCCTGCTTGTACAGCGCGGCCCGACGTGCTTCGAGGTCCTCGCGCTGGCGAGCGACAAGACGAAGCTGCTCGTACTGCTTGTCGAGTTGCTCCACCATCAGTGTCCACATCTCGATGTTCGCCTTCGCCACCGGATCCTTGCTGGTGCTCGCGTGGGCGCGCATCTGCCTCAGCAGCCCTTGCATCTTGGTGAGGGTTGCTCCCATCTCCTGCAGGTTCTGATTGGCAACGGCCTTTGCCCGGTTCCCAGCCGCCAGGGCCTCGGAATTGCTGGTCGCCACTACCGTTTGTCGGCGGCCTGCGAGGGGACCGGCGGAAGTTTGTCCCCATAAAGTTGCTGCGGCGAAAACTGCAACAAGCGCGGTGCTATTTCGTAGCTTCATGTCCACTCCTGGAAAGTTCTCTTTCTACCAACCGGAATCAACGACAAAAATGCTCAAACCCCGGGACGCGTCGACGACTCGACCTGGGGCTTGAGCAAGAAAGGGGAGGGCCGAGGCTCAACGCGGCATGGCAAACTGTGTGGCGTCAAGCTTCGGATTCGAGACGATCTCTTCGAATTTAATCTTCTCACTATCCTTCACCCCATCGACGGTTGTCTCCATCAGGTACGGCATCATCAAACCGTTTACGGAGCGATAGTCCCGGAGAAAGACTGCAACCGAGTGATACTTACCGTCGAGACGTCGTGGTTCACCCTCAACCTTCACCTCAAGGAAAGTCTGGGCATCCACCCAGATATGGTGCGGGTACCCGTTCTTGTCCGTTACTTTCAGTTTGTACGCGCTGCGCCCCTCGACTTGCTCAACCCCGGCCAGTTCCACCTGCGATCCTTTCGCGGCATAATCAATCAGATAACCGTCCAGATCAGATTCATGCGAGGCCGCCTTCAGTTCGTCGGCGGTGAATTTCTCGACCTCGTGACGGTTCAGGAAGGGTCTCACCTTCCATCCTTGAGTACCGTCGTAAACCTGAACCGCGGTTTGGCCATTGAACTGAATCTCCAGTCGCTTTTTCCGCCCACGACTGAGTTCCATCACGAATGGGAGCTCTGCCTGTTCGGCCAATCGATGCTCGCCAACTTCTTGCCCGATCTTCGTACCTGGAATGGGAATTGTGGACCGTCGGTTGCCCCCTGCCTGCAGCTTGCCCTTCATTTCAAACGTCTGTACAGCACGCCAGCGCTCCAGCCCTCCGCGCGCGCTTACGTTCTTCTCCACAATCTGTGCAGCCGACAATTGAGGTGCGGTTGCTTTGGTTGTGGTGTCGGCACCAGCCATCAGCGTCGGCACCAACGCAAGCAGGAATCCCACAGAACAAACACGCTTCGTCTTCATCGACACACCCCTTTTCGAGCTTAGAACCTGTCCGCGAATGCGGATTTGGGTTGGAGGAGGATAACCGAATCGATTACAAACTCATATGCGTGGAAGCTCCCGATCACTATGTTGACTCGGTTCCCACGATTCTATAGGGGGAGGAGCAAAATGAGAGTCGAGTCTATCATGGATCGGTCGAGCTAAGAACCGAAAAAGTGCCGGATGCCGAGCGAGACCGTGATTCACCCCAAATCCGCTAAGTCAGTAACCTCCAACCATGGTTACCTGACGCAGAGCTTAATCCACCACTAAACCGTCCGCGTGAAACTTCCCGATCACTACGGTCACGTGATCGCCACGCTTTACCAGTCGACCCTTGTTCGAGAAGGCCATCCAATAGGACTTGCCAGCCTCGGGCGCGCCACTCTGGCGCAACTTGCCAACCTTCTCGAGCGAAGGAATCACGAGTTTGACGCCGGCCTGGGGATCAATCAGGAAGGGCTCGTTCTTCTTGTCGTTGAGCATCTTGGCCTTTTCCGGGTCCAGAACCTCATAGCTGAACCGGATCACCTCACCTGCCTCAGTCCATTTGACGATCAGAGAATCAACTCCCCAAACCATCCGGTAATACGTGCCCGCTCGTCCAGCGAACCGGTCCGGATGATAGCGGGAATGCTGCGTCGCACCCGCAGGCTTCGCGGTCTGTGCTGGAGTTTGCGCTTGCGTCGGAGTTTGACTTGGCGTTAAAGCTGCCGCAGGCGTCGCACTCGATGACTGCGCCGCCGGCGCTGCGTTCTGAGCAATCAGACTTCCGCAAAGCAAAAGGCTGCTTAAGATGGTTACAAGGGACATGTGAGTAATCCTACAGAACGGCGGGAGAGGGCTTGAGAATAGCAGGAAAACGAGCGGACATCCAGCAGTTTTTCTGGATGCCCGGTAGGTTGCAACCTGGATTTTCCACCTCCACGGCCGCTCCAATCGCTGCCGTCGGCGTGAGCCAGACCGCCAATCCCCGATAATTCATGGAACGCGGTTGCGAATTCTTGGGCTGTGCAGGCCGGACGCCCAGGTTTTAGCGTCCGGCCTGTTATGGCCTAGTTCACGGTGAATGACACCGTGTTGCTGTTTCCGCTCGGCGTCGCAACGCCGATGTTCAGGGTCGCGGCGGCAGCCGTCGGGATGATGTTAAGGGTCGCCGACACCGAGCTATCACTGCCTACCGTAAACCCGGTCACCGTGATTCCGGTTGCTGGGATTCCGGTGAGCCCCGTCGCGGTTGTCAGACCAGCTCCGTTCAAAGTCACGGGAACGCTGATGGTGCTGGCTCCGCGTGTCGCTGAAGTCGGACTGATACTGGCCACGAAAGGCCCAATCGTGAGCGGCAAGGTGTTGGTAGCCCCGTTCGTCCCGGTCAAGCTGATGTTGCGGACACTGCGTGTGGCGCCCGCCGTGACGTTGACTGTTGCCGTAACTGAAGTGGCCGTTGCCGTAATAGCAGTGACGGTCACACCCGACCCCGACACCGTCCCCGCGTTAACTCCAGCCAGGTTGGTACCGGTGAAGGTCACGCTGGTCGCGCCGGTTAAGGCAACGTTCGGACTGACCGCGGTGATTGCCGCAGCAGTCACTGTGAACGGCACCGTGTTGGTGCTGCCGGCCGCGGTTCCAGTTACCGTGACGGTTCTGGCCGTGGCGGCGGCCGCGGCGGTGATGACGAAGTTTGCCGTGACCGTCGTGTCATTCACAACGGTTACTCCGCTGGCGGTGACGCCAGTACCCGAGATGGTCACCCCGGTGGCGCCCGTCAGGTTGGTCCCGGTAATCGTCACCGGGACGGTTGTGCCGCGCACACCCGAACTCGGGTTGATCGCGGTTAGCGACGGTGCCAGCACCGTGAAGGGCACGGTGTTTGTGGCGCCGTCGGGCGTGGTGATGCTGATGGTGTGCACGCCGGCCGCAGCGGTATTCCCGATACTAATGTTCGCTGTGACCGTGGTGTCATTCACTACTGTCGGGGCGCTGATGGTAATGCCCGTTGCGGGCGAAACCGTAAACGCGCTCGCTCCGGTCAAGCCGATCCCTGTGAAGGTTAACGGTAGATTCGTTACCCCGCGCAGGGACACATTCGGCGAAACCGAACTCAGCGTGGGCGCCAACACCTCGAACGTGACGAAGTTGCTCACTCCGCCGGGCGTCGTGATGGAGACGTTCCTCGCTCCTACTGCCGCGGTCGCCGAGATCGTGAATGTTGAATCGACCTCGTTTGCGCTTACCTGGGTAACGGCACCGACGGTGATTCCACCACCGGTCACGGTGATTGCAGTCGCTCCGTTCAGCAGGCTGCCCGTCAGCTTGACCGGGACCACGGTGCTACGTATGCCGCGGGCCGGTGAGATGGCGTTCAGCGTAGGCGTTGTCGGCGAGACCACCGCAAAGGTTACCGCATTGCTGGTTCCGGCCACCGAGGTAGCCGTGACGTTCCAGTTCCCGAGAGTCGCAGTCGGCCCGATGTTGAAGGTTGCCTGCACTGTCGTGTCATTCAACCCGCTAACGCTCGCAACCGTGATGCCGGTGCCGCCAGTTCGCGACACTGTTACTGCCGAGACACCAGTCAAGCCGGTACCGTACAAGGTTACGTTCACGCTAGTACCACGCGCACCCTGCGTTGGAACAATAAAGCTCAGGGTCGGCGTTTCCACGGTAAACGTAATTGGGTTGGTGGTCCCGTTTGGCGTCGTGACTGTGACGTTGCGCGCCCCAACTGCGGCCGTCGCGGTGATCGCGAAGTTCGCCCTGAGGGTTGTGTCATTTACGACGGTCACTCCGCTGGCGGTCACGCCGGCACCGGAGACAGCCACCGCCGTGGCGCCAGTTAAGCCTGTGCCGTAGAGCGTCACCGCAACTGTGCTGTTGCGCACGCCATACGCAGGACTGATCGAGTTCAACGTTGGACGAGTCTGCCCGGTTCCGGTACCAGCGGCGTAGAACTCTACGGCGCCGATGTCGTTCGGAGCTATTCTCGCCGCACCGTAGAAATCGGTGGTCGGCGGATTCACACCCGATACCGCCGCGCTCGACCCTGCATTGATCACTGGCGAACCCGCCGCTGGCCCATAGTTGCCCAGCGTGACGTGACTGACCGGGTTCTGCATGGAGAGTGGACCCCAACTGATGTTGATCCAGTTGTTGCCTTCATCCACGGTTGCCGCCGGGGTGAGGTTGAAGATCGGGTTGGGAACGGTGGCGTCCGAAATGCCCGGAGGCACCTGGTAGCCCGCCGACCCAAACTCGGGCGGAACTCGCGAACCGTTGCAGTACTGGCTGATCAGCGTCGGGTTCGAATTGGTGTTGTTGCTGCCCGTATAGCCTGCGGTCAGCACTGAGTAACTCGGAGCAAGGGTAACCCCCGAGCCATGGTTGGTTGGGCCGGTGTCGCCGCGCACGCCGATATCCCAATAAGCAGATCCGGTAACGCAGGCGCCCGTACCTCCCGTGATAACCGTACCGTTGCCATTCGCCGTGGTCGCGTCCGCACTCGGCTGGCTTGCCGCCTGAGTCGTGGTGAAGGAGTTATACAGCGCCACCACGTTCTGCTGGTTTAGCGTTCCCGAGCCAAGCGATCCGACTCCGATAAAGAACGTCCTGTTCTGCCAGAACACATCGTTGGCCAGAAGCGGGAAGGAGACGTTGTCGCAACTCGGGTGACCCGCAGGGCACGTGAGCGCAGTGGTTAGCGACGTGGTTAACTGCACGCTGTTCTGGATGGCCACCAATCCCGCGGGTTGTGGACACGAGGTGGTAGCGCTCGTCATGCAATTGGTGCCGCTGCTGCTCGCCAGAGGAGCTCCCAGGGTATTGAAGAGTACTCCCGAGCTGGCGGTGCTGTCATTGGACACGATCGTGTTGTTGATGATGTTCACGTCCAACGCATCCTGCAGCGAAATTCCGGCGCCGTCCCAGCCGGCTACGTTGTTCGCGATGATGTTGTTCGTCACCGTAACGTCGTTCCAGCAGGAGGTCAGAGGCGCGCAAGGTGCCGCATGACCCGTACTATCCGGGAACCGGTTCACATCTGTGCCGTTGACGTTTTGGAAGCGGATCGCGCCGCCGCTACCGCTCTCTGCGGCGTTACCCAGGAACAGGTTGGCGTTGATCACCAGGCCGGGCCCTGTACCGTCGCTGAGACCCGGAGTGCAGTCAGCGTCAGACGCTGTACTGCCGCATTCTGGCAACCCCGCGACTCCACCCGGAGTTCCGTCCGGCGGGGCGCCCATGACGATCATCCCGCCTCCGTTGGTAGGAACAGTCGGATTCGTGCTCTGGTTGAACAGGAACGTGTTGTGCTCGATGTCGCCGTCCCAAACAAAGCCCAATTGAACCAGACCGCCACCATCACCCGTGCTCAGGTTGCCGCAAATCCAGTTGAAATTGAATTTGTAATAGTCGGCACCCACGCACACCGTTGCACCTCCTCCTCCCGCCGGCGTGGACGAGAACAACTCGTCGCCGATGGAAGAGTTCAGCGTGACGGCATTGTTGTGAACATTCACATTCACGTCAAAGCAGAACGGCAGCTGAACGTTCGCGCTTACGCCGGTCTGGTCCATGCAGGAAGTCGGCGTGGACGTGTCCGGCGCAATGTAGGCATCTGGCGATTCGCCCTGTCCGACGGTAATGCCGCCGGTGAGCGTTCCAGTATTGTTGGTGACCCGGTTATTCGCGATTTGCAGGTTATGACCCCAGGCGTGCACGAAAATTCCGCCGCCGCCCTGCGAACTGTCGGAGACGGTCAGTCCATCGATGCTGGCCGGGTTGCAGTAGAAGTTGCTCGGATACGGGTTGGCACCGTTGACCAAGCAATCGCCCGAAGTCAGCAGCCGTGTGCCGGCCGGGAACGTGGATTCGTTTCCGGTTCCAAAGGCGGCTTGCGAGAACGGGTCAACTCCTGTCCCATCCAGGCTCACGCCCTTGCCTAGGACAGTAATCCCCGCGCCTTCATAGGCGCCCATCAGCGTGGGCTCTTGGAGCATCTCGGCGAGGTTCCCATTGACGGTGGTGTCCCAGCCAAGAATTCCTTCCATCGGGATGCGGTCCACTTGCGGATGCGCCGTGTCGAAGTCGCTCCACGAGGTGCCGCCCGTGCTGCCGCACGTGAAGCTCCCGCTCGGGTCGTAAGGATTGCCGCCGTTGTTCGGTTGGCCGTTCAGCGCGAGTCCGAACAGGCACACCACCTGCCGCCGCCAGGGATCCATCTTCCCGGCGGGATGCGTGTTGGCGTTGAGGATGCTGGAGGCAGCGCCGACTCCCTGCAGACGGACCGGCTTCCACATCAGCAACATCTCGTTATAGGTGCCCGGGGGAACAATAATCATGTCACCCGGATGAGCGCCGTCAATCGCCGATTGAATGGTCTGACTGGCAGAAAGAACGGTCGGCCTCTTCCCTCCGACCGTCACCGTCACGGTGTCGATCGATTGCTTCCCGTTTGCTGCGGTAATGACAAGCTGTCCGCATTGTGCCGTCGAGCCGGTGTAGATTGCCTGTTGCTGCACAGCGCAGTTTGGTATGCCGGTAGGAACGGTAACCGTGATCGAGGTATCGCTCCATGCACTCGCAGTCGCCGTCACGCCGCCGATTGTGACTGTGCCCGCCGTACTGCCGAAGCCGTAGTGACGGGTCACCTGTTTCTGATTGAAGGGGTATGTCGTCGCCGACGGCCCGGAGTACGCATAGTTGTTTACCGTCTGGTCGCCCAGCGCGGTGATGGTGAGAGTGTGGCCAGCCGCACTAACCCAAGGTCCCGCGATATCCGAACTGTTGACGCTCTTGATAGCTGGCGTGAAGTCCGGATAGTTGCAGTCCACGTTGTTGTAGCCAGCGCCCGCAAACGCCGAGGTCGGCACCACCGGCGTATCCATGTACTGGGTCTGCCCAGGCATGAACGGAATCTCGTAGCAGAACTGGCTGTATGACGGGTTGTAAAGCGGATCCGGTGTAGACCCGGTTCCCGGGTCGTTCATGCAGGTGACCATCATCTGGGGAGCATATCCCGTCGGGTTCGGCGGATTGACTTCCCAAGTGGAGTATTGCAAGCCGTTGAACGTACCCCACTGGTCGGTGTACACGCGCGAGATTTCGTTTCCGGCCCAATCCTTAACCGAGATGGGCAGGTTCGCCGGAGAGAACTTCTCGCCGAACTGCGGCGAGAACGGATCGAATTCGGAAGTGAAGTCGTCCGTGATCACGCCCGTAAAGTGGCCGGCGACGTGGGTCGAAGTGAAGATGTAGAACTTCGCCAGTGCCGAGGTCTGATCATCAAGAGTGACTTCCTTACGGTCGCACAGGTTGCGCGTCGCGCCAGCGAACGGCGAGACTTCCTGTGAGCCAGGGAAGAGGCTGATGAAGTCCGGAACGACACGGGAGGCACCCACGCACGGCCAGAAGGACTCGACGCTTCCGGTGTCGCCTTCATGCCGGGGGGTTGCACCCAGATCGTTGGTCGGATTCTGAGGATTGTTCGGGTTGTAGGCTGACGCAACCGTAGCCTGGTCCGGCAGGATGAAGATGTTGCCCAAACCCGCGAACTGCTGAGTCGGCGGTGCAATATAGTTGTCGCCGATCAGAATGTTCTTGTCCTCTTCCTTCACCAGTTCGTATCCCGGCGGCACTACCACTTCGACTACGTACTTGCCTGCCGGCAGCATCGGAGTCCCAGCCCGATAGGCATCGGACGAATCGGGATTCGCAACGCAGATGGTGCAGTTGGTCCCATTAGGTTTGCCGCTGACCGTGTCCAGGCTGGTTACGCTCGGGAACTGGTACATGCCGTCGTAGGGCGCCGGCTGAACCTGGTTCCAGTTGTGCATGCCGTCAAAGCACTTGTATTGCGAGTTGCTAGGAAGTGCTCGAGGCGCGGCTCCTCCGTGCTGGAAGTTATACGCGTCCAGCCACATCGGCTGGTTGTACAGGGTGAAGAAGAAAAGATCGGCATCCGTACCTGAGTCTCGTCCCTGGCCGGGGCAATTCATGTTCGGATTGCCGTCGGCGCGGAAACCCTGAGCCCAATCGTCAAAGCTGCTAGTCTGGGTGGTATCCACCAACGTGAGAGACTGGCTGCCGTCCGGCGCAGTGCCTTCTTTGTACAGATTGATGGTCACGTGCGGAACCATCGGCTCCCAACTCAGTTGCAGAAGCAACTGCGGATCATCAAATGGGCGCGTCGATGCGTAAATAACATGCCCGTGGATGCCGCCGTTCTCGCCCGTCGCGAAGGGCTTCTTGGCGAATTCGATGAACGAGTTCTGGCCGGAGAAGCCTTGCCAACCATAGGTGGAACCGTACGGGTGCACCATGGGCGGGTCAACGCGACCGGTAGAACCACCGGCGTTGTCACCGGTCGGACAGTCCGCACTGGCACAGTACCGGGCGCCCGGTATGTGCAGAAGGGCTGGGAGCGGGATTTGCTCCGCCGTATTTGCCATGTTCACGAAACCCGCAGCGGTTCCGCATGGTGCGTTGCCGTTGCTGGTGCCGCAGTCCGTCGTGCCATCGGCCGGCCCACCGGCGTCATACACGACGTGCGTCCCGGTGCTCTTGTAACGCGTCGTATCCGTTTCGATCACGTACCAACTGAACAGCGGGAATACCTCGTTGAAGCCGGCAAAGCCGTTCAGGTCGGTGTTATTGAAGTTGGAGTAGCTGCCATCTCGGAAGCGGATATTCGTAGCCACCAGCGCCAACCCGGGTTCGGTCGGATTGCCCTGGCCATCCACGTTGGAGACGCCATCGCCGTTCTGATCGAAGAACGTCCGGGTGTAAATGTTGGCCTGCCACTGGTTCATGGCAATCTGGCCCATTGCGGTGCTGCTGCCACTGCCAGCCACTGCGACAGGCGTTGAGAGGCCGTCGACCAGCATATCGTTCCACTGGTCAAAGACCGTGATTCGCCAGTTGCCTTTGGGAACCTGCGTGAAGCTAAAGCTGCCATCTGAGGCGCACTTGGTGAACATGAAGTCCAGGCCGTCGGGATCGCCCAGGCTCACGTAGCACTGTGTAAAGGAAAAGCTGCTGTAGTCGCCGCTGCCGTAGAGCCGCTCGTCCGGAGTCCGGCTCATTCTCTCGGTGGTGACTGTACCCGTGACGGTATTTGTGCAGTCGCCGACTGTAAGGTCGCTGGTCGCAACTCCGGCTCCGCTGCACAATGGGTCATGACGGCTGTTGATGATCGCCGGGTTGGCAAAGCCTATAGATACGTGATATCCGGCCGGTCCAAATTCCTGGAAGAAGCTGGGCTCACCGATTCGCAAGAAGGAATCATGGGCCTTCTGTCCGTCCAGGGTATTGGTCTGTAACCACTCTTCGCCCTTAGCGATGCGGTCTGCGGCGGGTGTCGCCATCACGCCGTAGCGTCCCGGATAAAGGTTGGCTACGACCGCTTGTCCCGCTAGCGGAGATAGTGTGGCCCCGTCGGATTCATACTTGGGGCAGGTAACAATCATGCCCGTGATGCCCGTCGGGCTCGCAGTCCCGTCAAATCCAACCCGCGAAGCCGCGGAAACCGGGCATGCGTCCATCCCCGTTGTCGGATCGATGGTCCCCGCGAGGGCGTTCGACAAAGGCATGTTGAACATGTCGTAGGTCGGCTGCCCCGTAGCATCACCGGTTCCGCCAGCATCGTCGAACAGGGTGATCTGGAAGCTGCCGAGGCCAGGCTCGTTCGCCGCCAGTACATCAACGCCGCCGCCGGCGTCATATTCGCCGTTAAGCGGGAAGTCGTCCTCGAACACAAAGACTGACAGTTGGGCTGGCGGGAACGGCGTCGGCTGGGTCAGAATCGTGACTGCAGTCTGTCCCGCGGCGATCGGTGCGCCACCCATGCCGTGGCCGCAGTCGGTGTTCAGACCCGTTGTCAGGCTGCCCGGGCCCGCGGAGCAATTCGCTGGGGCGCTGCCGTTGCCACCGATAAAAGGATTGGCGGCGTCACCCGGCAAAACCGAGATGTAGTAACGCTTGGTTGGATCCAAGTGCACAGAGCGGGGCAGTGCAACCACCTGCGCGCTTCCAGGCTCGCAAACGCCGTTACCGATATCGCACACCGAAGGAATGCCCTGCACAGACTGCCCGCTTTCGCAGGAAAGTGGACCCGTGCAGCCCGCCGCAACTACCGGCATGTAACTGGTGTGGAAGTTGGTTCCGAACGTGGGAACGACCACTGACCCGCCATTGTTCGTTGTGGTCCTGGGATCGACGTAGAACGTCCGGTCTTCCTCAATGATCCAGCGATAATCGCTAATCTGGGTGGCCTTGTCGTTGCCATCCAAGACTGTCACATGAAGGTTGCTGGGAGCTGGGAAGACGAGTGTCACGGTCGCCGAGGAGCTGCTCGTCGTTCCGCGCGCGCTTGTCGCTCGGTACGTAAACGTGTACGTCCCCGCAGCCGTGGCTGAGGCGTTGAAGCCGCCATTCTCGTCCGGCGACAGCGTCAACTGAGCGGCGTTCCCACCGGTTTTTGTGACACTGGATAGTGCCACCTTCAGAGGATAACCAGCCAAATCCTGATCGTTTGCCAGGACTCCAGGCGGGGCTATCTTCAGAGATAGGGTGTTGGAGCTGTACTTGTCGGCATTCACAATGATGCCGGAAGCCGCCTCGGCCGGGGCCGCCCCCAGCGTCACCGTAGTGCAGGCCGGACCGGAGGTTGCGCCGTTACCGCAATATTGGAAGGATCCCGATGTCCCCGTAGGAGTAAATGTGAATGTTCCGTTCGCGTTCAGCGCAACACTACCACCCACCGGAGTGCCCGCCAACGCAACACCATAGATATTTACGTCATTGGCGAGGACGCCTTTTGCAGGATCCGAGATCGTCAGGGCCTTCCCTGCGATCAGAGAGTTGTAGAAGTCCGGGTTCGCTGCGGCGCCCGCGAAGGCAGGCGTGCTGGGCAAACCGGCTCCGTTGACACCAATGTACGCCAGCATTCCGGAATCACGGCCGATGCTGTTGCCCGAGAGGCTCAACTCGCGATCAAAAATGGGAAGGGCTGGCGCGGTCGCGGAGCTGGGCACGTTCACCATCACGTCGTAAGTCTTCCCAGCAGCCATAAAAACTTCACTTTGCACGCGGGGCACGCCGGGCAACTGGTTGCCGTCCTCGGCAATCAGCGAAAATCCGCCAACCGCGGGTGAGCCGGTCAACGATCCGACGATTGACGGCACGTGCATGCGCAGACCGGCATTCACCAGGCGCACCAGGACAGTACCCGTCACTGCTGAAGCTGGCGAGGCTGCGAACAGCGATGTCGCAGGGTTGGTCTTGTCAAACGCTTGTCCGTTGATCAAGTAGTACAGCGGGGTGTAATTCACCGCCGGTGGATAGCAGGCAGCCGCGCCACCCGAGCAATGGGCCAAACCGTTGGGCTGGAGCTGCAGGGCGGCAACCGCGGCGGCTCCGGCTAGTGACGGGGAAATCTGCACCTGCGGCGCAAGAGTGTAAGAACCGGGGCTGTCGATGTCGATCTCGGTAATCTGCTGATAAGTAGGGCTTGTGCTGTCGGTGTCGATCACTGCATGAGCCGACCCAACAGTGCAAGTAGAGTCAGAGGCGGCGCATGGAAGCGTTACGGCAGGTGCGGAAGTGTAACCCGATCCCGCATTGGTTACGTTAATTGAAACGACCGGCCCGTGAAGGTACGTGCCGAGCGTCGCGCTTTCACTAAACCCCGCCGTGTTGACAGCCGCCTGGACCGCTTTGTTCTGGACTGGATCGATTTCGCTAAAAAGCAACGGAATCTCGGCGTTATAACTTACCGCGGTGGGACTGCCAGCGACGCCATAGGCTGTGCCGGGTGTAGTCCCGCTCGGCGCCGTGGTAACCACGAGGACGCCGTACAGGCCCATCGGGCCTTGAATCGAGGGATGCGTCCCCGACTCAATCAGATACGTGCCTGGGCGCAGGTTTGACCAAGTCAGTGACGTTGTCGCTCCGGCTGCCACCTCCGTGGCCATCGACTGGACGCGCTGCCCTTGCGACGGTGGCGTGAACACAGCCCCGCCATTCGCGATCGGCCACGTCGTCGGCTGGTTGTCGTGCAGTGGGCTGGGATTGGTCATCCTTGCTGATCCCAGGCCGCCACCCAGCTGTCCCACGATCACCATCGACGTCGGCACGTTTGTCGCCGTGCCGCTCGTCGTGAATGTGAGGTTATTCGTAAGGGTAATCTGCAGTCCGCCGGTCGCACTGCTGGGAACCGTGATGACAACCGGTGACCACTGCCCTGCCGCAACTGGCTTCAACGATACGCAACTGGCGCTCGAGCCAGACACGGCTGCCCCGCAACTATAGCCCCACATCGGCACCTGCGAGCCATCAGGCAGCGTCGCGGTGGCTGGGCCGGCCGTCAGATTGACCTGCTGCTGGGCGACGGCCAGAGTCGCTCCGAGGAGAAGAACAAGTATTTCGATAAACGTTGTTGTGAAATGCTTTTTGAAGTTGCGTCGCATTGCTCTGCTCCTCTGGCTTAGTTGGTCTCGTCAATTACAAATTCCCGGGAATCCACCAGCATCATCATCAGCATGCCGCCCGGGAAAATGTTGTTGGTTGTGATCTCGCGCTCGTTGTGGGAATGCCACATGAAGGCAAAACCGGCCTCGCTGGATGGCGAGTTCGCAATCGTGCCTGAGGGAGGCGTGGTACCGCTCGTACCGCACGATGTTGAACTGTTTGAGCCGCTACAGGTTCCAAACGTGGCGCGGCTGGTAGCATCGGGTCCCAGGTAGGGACTGCCACTGAACCAGGGGCCGTTGGTCAGAATATTCGGATCAGGCAGAGTGGCCGGGCCACCCCCTGCGACATCGCCGAACGGATTCACCTGAAGCGGTTTGTTGTGGTCCTGGCACCACTCGTAGTAATTGATCGCGCTGGTGGCACCCGTGTTATAGCCATTCGCATCAGGAGTGCACTGAAGCGTCGCGTTCGGGTCACCACTCTTGGAAGTCGCCTCGTGACCGTAGGGATCCCAGTTTAGACCCTTGCCCGTCCAGTAAAAAATCCCATCCATGGCGAGGCCCGGAGTCGTTGTGGTCGTGAAGAGAAGCGGACCCGCTAAACCGTTCGCGGTAGCGGTTGTCGAACCAGAATTGTAAGTCACCTGCAAGTTACTCAGAATCAGGTTCCCGTCACGCCCCAGAATGCGAACGTGATTGCCGTGCTCGTGGAAGGGGTGTTGCCACCGACCCGTGCCAACCACCCGGATCAGGGTAAGCTCGCCCGGATGCATATGCGGGTCGCCGTTGTAAGGCTGATGCGGATACTGCACCGCATAGTTGGGGTCCATGTTGTCGGGCATCGAGCGGCCGTTAATCATGAAGTAGGCCGGATGGTAAGGCTCGGTCGGAACATTAAGACTGCATCCCGGCTTTCCCGCTACGCAGCCGCGCTTGGCCGCCACTTGAGCCTGCGCCTGGCTATGAATGTTCGGGTCTATCTCGGAGAACTGGAAAAGGTATTCCCGGTCATAGCAGGCGTCTGGATGGTTATAGGCTGCGCCAACCTGCCCTGTGGCGTTCGCCAGACGGAATTCTTTTTCTCCCCAGTTATTCCGTGCGGCCTGGTTCTGAGAAGCGAGATAGCCGCTAGTGCAGATCGAGGGCACACTGGCAGGCAACACAATAATCACGCCGTATAGGCCCATCTCCACTTGCAGGTCACCTTGCGTTCCGCTGTAGTAGGCCCGCGTTCCGGCTGAAGACGCGGTAAATGTATAGCTGACGGTCCCGCCGGGTGCCGCCTCGCACGTCAACAGGCCTTGTCGCCCCGCGGGTGTCGAAGCCGTACAACTTGTCGACACGTTAAAGCCGGGAAACAAAATCGAGGTGCTACCGGCAGAGGTGGGAAGGTTGTTCGTTAAATTGACCGTCACCGTCTGCCCCTCCGTCACGATCAGGGTGGGCCCGGGGATCTGCATGGTGTTACAGAATGTGCCGCTAATCGCCGCCGGAGCATATCCCGACGGAGCCCCGTTGCAGCCATATCCCCAAGAGTAGACTGCCTGACCGTCAGGCTGGGTGATATACGCATCGGTGGCCGTCAGGTTAAAGGTGGGACCGGTGATTCCCGGTGCCGCCGCATACCCGGCAACCGTAAACAGCGCAGTCACCGCTAACAGCGCCGCCATAAGAAGCTGTGCTTTCCAGATTGTGTTTTTCATGTTCATTATCCTCATGGCTGCGCTCCTAATTCACACATTGATTGCCAAAGGTGCCACCGCCCGTAACGCTGCTGCAGACGTGGACTTCGGTCATGAGCCCTCCGAAGTTCTCCGCGTCGTTGGAAAGATGGTCAAGATTTGGGGTGTAGAGGTAGTAGGTGCCAGCGGCCATCGGCGTCGAGCAGTTGCCGCTCGAATCCCGCGCAACGGCGCAGGTGTCGAGAATGACGTCCAGTGACTCGCCGCCACCCAGGGTGATCGAGTTGGTGTTGTAGTAAAGGTTGTTCCCCGCCTGATCGCGCAGGAGCTTGGCATTCAGGGCGATGACCTGCATGGGTATTCCCACTGAAGCCAGCGTCTGATATTCCGTCACATCCAGATCAGAGATGCGCAATAACGCTCTTCCGCCAGCCGGGATGTTGATGATCGAGGGCAGAGGCTGTGAGAAGTGCGAACTGCCGTCGGTCGTCTGGGTCTGCATTGGGCCAGCCGTCACGGTATCGGGATAGCTCCGCCCGTTCAGCAGGAAAAACTTGTCCTTCATGTCCGCGAAAGCTTCCGGGTTGAAGGTCATGCCGACAAAGTGAAAGTTCGGATCGAAACCATGAATCTGGATCGGGTACTCGACGTCGTAGGCAGTGGATCCATCTCCGTCGTTGTAGGCGTACTTTTTCGTTCCATCGTTGCTCGCGCCTGTATTCACAACCGGCAGCGGATTGCTGCAGAGAATATCGCTGGCCGAATCGCACTTCGTCCGGAGGTCCAACTTCTGTTGCTGAAGTCCCGCATACAAGTCGCCGCTCCAGCGATTCTGCCGTGGCCGAACATAGATCTGGCCGACCATGCCCATCTGCAGGTGTTCCGGAGGTGTGATGTGGCAGTGCCAGAAGTAGGTGCCGGCGTCAGGTGCAAGATAGTAATAGGTAAAGCTGCCACCGATATTGATCGCGACGGAGGCGTCAGGAACACCATCGTAGAAGGTGGAAGCGTTGGGATAGCCGTGGAAGTGAACCGTGTGCTGCTCGAACAGGTCCGGCCGCATGATCATGCCGACGTTGGTCAGTGTGAGGAAAAACTCGTCATCCTCATCGAGTGCCATCAGCGGCGCCGGGATGTTGCCGTTCATCACGCCCACGTCCATGATTGGCCGCGGATCGACATGGCCATCGATGCAGCCTGCCAGCGTTCTGCCAGTGCAGCCTGTAATTGGCGCGCTAAAGGTCACCCCCGGCGGCGTCGTGTAACCCTCACCCGCGAACGTGATATCCACGCTAGTGACTTTTCCACCTGTAATGATCACGTTTCCCAGCGCAGTTTGGCATGTCGCGCTCGGTGTGCATCCGCTGGGTGGGTCAAACGTTACGGTTGCTGGCCCCAGATATCCGTTCCCCGCATTCGTGATTGTGACGTCCTCGATAATGCCGCCCGCAACCGTTGCAGTCCCAAGAGCCGTTACGCCTCCAGGAGTCGGAACCGTTACGTCGGGATCGCCCATGAGTCCAACTGCGCCGTTCCAGGTGAACGCCCCTCCAGCATCATTGGTGGTCGCAGGATCCCCGGGTTTTAGCGGGTTCGGAGACACCGTATTAAATGTCACGGGAGGTTCGGTGCCCGGCTGCCCGGCCGCAATATCCGCAAGTCCCGACAGCGGCCCGAAGGAGAACATGTACGTCTGAGTGCCGTCACCCATCGTGGCGAAACCATCGCCGCCTGCGATTTGCTGGCATTTGATGGCGCCGTTCACATTCGCACTCGGCACGAGGTAGCCGCCGGACCCTGTCCCTAAAGTGGTTGGTCCGGTGTACGCAGGCTCAGCATTAACGTTGGTCAGGTTGGATGGATGAGTGATCGTGCTTGTCGGACACTGCACGCGGAATGACTGCGCGCGGGCGCTTATCGTTGCAATACCTACCAAGAGAATTGGCAACCAAAACCTGGACTGCTTGTTCATGGCCGTGCAGCCTCCTTCAGAACTCTGGCGGACGCACAAGTCCGCGTTCGTGCGGACGTACTCGCCCGCATGTAAAATTCGTCAAATCCCTGCTTTGCAAAAAAATGGGAGCGCGAAACCGACGCCGGACGCCACTTTTCGGCCATCCGCACGCGTGGGAGAGGACGGCGGCGCTACCCCAGACTCGTTGCGCCACACTACAAGGGCTTAAAATTTACTCTTTGCGGCTGGCCAAACAAAAATGTAAAGTTTTGTAAATTCTGTAAACAATCCTAACACTCGCTAACCATTGTTTACATTTCAAGCGGCCTCATTACTGTTGGCGGCAGCCGTGCTAAGTCGCTCCGTGAGAGAGAGATCCGCTTGCCTGTTGGCGCCAGCGTAGGTCCCGTGAAATCAATCATTTTCCCGAGGACGATGTGTTCGGAGTCGTGACTTCTGTTCTGGAAAAAAATTCGACACGAGCCACCATTTCTTTGCGCTAAATCAAACAGAGGTCGAGCGGAACGGTTTATCACTAGGGTGGGTTCGAAGGCGCTCGCCATTTCAAGGACGGCGGCGCGTGGGTGTGGTCAGGCAGCTCCCCCGATTGTCCTCTTCCGAAAGCACGAATCAAGCGCAGGTCTGCGTGCCCGGACGAGAGATCGCATCCAAAGGGCCCGGCAGAAAAGACACCATGAAAATCGGGCGCATTCTGGGAGCTTTCATTCTTGTCCTGTCAGTCACTCTGGCAGGATATGCGGACGACGCCAACGCAGCGTACAAGCGTGGGGTCAAGGCTGAGACCGAAAATAATTATGACGAGGCCTTTCAGGCCTACAGCCAGGCTCACTCGCTGAAGCCAAAAGACGCACGCTACTTCACCGCTTTCACGCGGCTGCGTTTTTACGCCGCGATCGAACACATGCGCAAGGGTCAAGCGCTGCGCGACAGCGGGAAGTTACAGGAAGCCATCGTAGAGTTCGAGCGGGCCGCCGAGATTGATCCCACCAACTTCACCGCCAAAGGCGAAGCCGTACGCACGCAAGATATTCTGAAGAAACAGACGCGCCCGGAAGAGGCTCCCAAGCAGCCTCTCGCTCTCGACAAAGCAGCCCAGGATGCTGCCGGCCCGGTCGAGCTTCAGCCATTATCGAATACGTTGATCAATCTGCGGCTCACCGAAACCTCAACGATGATCTACAAGACCATCGGAAAGCTGGCCGGAATTAATGTTCTGTTCGATACCGACTACAAGCCTCAAAAGGTCACCGTGGAACTGAACGATGTGACATTGCGCGAGGCGTTGAACACAGTTGCGATTCAAACCAAAACCTTCTGGGAGCCCATTTCCAGCAATACCCTCCTCGTTGCGGCTGACACCACCACCAAGCGCAAGGAGATGCAGAACAGTGTCATGAAGACGTTCTACCTCAAGAATGTCGGCAATGCGACTGAACTGCAGGAAGCTGCAAACACTCTCAAAGGAATTCTTGACGTTACGCGCATTCAGCTTATCCCGAAGCAGAACGCGATGATTATTCGTGGCACGACGGATCAGTTGGTGCTCGCGCAAAAACTCTTGACCGATATCGATAAACCCAAACCGGAAGTCGTTATCGATATCGCTGTGCTGCAGGTCAGCCGCGCCCGCATTCGCACCTTGGGTGTCAGTCCGCCAACGTCGGCCAGCATCACGATGGTGCCCGGAACAACCGGCGGCGGTAGCTCTGTGTCGGTGTCTGGATCTGGACCTAACGGTGGCTTTACCCTGAACTCGCTCGGCAGTCTCAACGCCAACAACTTCGTGGTGAGCATTCCGGGCGCGTCCTTGAGCTTCTTGATGAGCGATAGCGACACGAAGCTGATTCAGAATCCAGAGATCCGCGCGCTCGACAACGAGAAAGCAACGTTGAAAATTGGCGACCGCGTCCCTGTCGCCACCGGATCCTTTGGGAGCACGGGTGTAGGCGTTAGCCCGCTGGTCAATACACAGTTCCAATATCTCGATGTCGGCGTGAACATCGACATCACGCCGCACATCCACTCGGAACGCGAAGTCACTCTCAAGATGACTCTGGAAGTTTCCTCCGTGAGTGGAACGCAAAACATCGGCGGAATCAGCCAGCCCATCATCGGGCAGCGGCGCATTGAACATGAGACCCGCCTCCAGGATGGAGAAGTCAATCTTGTCGGCGGCATCCTCGAAGATACAGAAACGAATTCGCTCAGCGGATATCCCTGGCTCGCCAAGATTCCAATCCTGAAATACCTCTTCGCGCAAGAGGACAAGCAGCGGCAGGAGAACGAGATCGTCTTTGCCATCACTCCCCATATTGTTCGCGCTCAGGAAGTCACCGACGACAATCTTCGCTTGGTTGATTTGGGCCGCGGCAATTCGGTCAGCGTAGGACACTCCGACCCAAGAAGGAACGCCGCTGCTCCTCGTGTTCCGGGCACAATGGAGCAGACTCAGTCCCCCAATAGTCCGAATCGGACCGCTCCACAAAAGGCTGTGACACCGCCGGCTGCTGCTCCCAAAACCGAACCTTCAAGGGCACCGGCACAGATCCCCAGCGCCGCAACGACCACTACCATGGTGCGTCCCGTGAAAGCCACGTTCGAGGAGCAGAATCTCCCCGCATTCCAACCGCCGGCACAGAATAAGTCCCGACCAAATCAAGCGGACCGGGACCCGTGCCCCTACGGCATGCACTACGTCAGCAGCGAATACGGCGTGGTCAATTGTGCGTTTGATTGACTGACGAGGTCTTAAGGAATACGCACACTAGCGAGCCCGGATTGGGTCCGCCGTGAAACTCTGTGTCCTCTGTGATTAGTATGGTGTTCCCAGCCTAGGCGGACCGTTCTTCAGCTTGAGAAATCTGCGCCAGTGCAGCGAAATCTTGCACCAGGACCGACTCTCGCCGTACCCGGACAATGCCCTGCGTCTGCCACTGGCAAAGAAGCCGGCTTACGGTGAACAGTGTCGTGCCGGTCAATTGTGCAAGTTCCGCGCGCGAAAGTGTGATCTCGAGATGCCCATTGTTGGGAGTGCGGCGCAGCCGGTCCGAGATGCGTACCAGTTCGCTGCTCAGCCGCGACCCCACCTTTTCCGTAGAGACTTCCCGGAAGCGCTGCTCCATCTCCAGCAGTCGCTCTTCCAGCGCGTGCACGGTATTTCTGCGGAATGCCGGGAACCTCGCCAACAGCCTCTCAAAAACTGTCGCCTCCCACACCAGAGCAACACAAGGCTGAACTGCCTGCGCGGTAGCGCAGTGGATGCAGTTTGTACAAACGCGATATGAGCCTACGATCTCGCCGCCGCCATTCAACCGCAGGATGACCTCATTGCCGTTAAGTCCCATCTGCGTTACTTTGACGAAGCCGGAGAGCACCATCGTGACCTGACGCACAGGGTCACCTTCGGTGAAGATTGTCTCTCTGCGGTCGAAACGCTTCTCGCGGGCAGATCCGACAATAGCCTCGAACTCAGCGGGGGTGAGCTCTGTAAACAACTCAAACTGCCTGGCCGATCTGATTTTTTCGCTCAGCACGCTTCCCTACTCCTTCAAGAACGTCTCGCGAACAAACAATGGCCCGGTTCTTGGCTTAGGCTTCCCCAGTTAACGCACGGAAAGGACACTTACCCCACAATCTAGCCTTCCGAGAATGCCTGCTGCCCGAGACACGGTCAATTACACTCTCGTGGGAGGAATAGCACTCTCGTGGGGGTGGGGTTGCAAAAGGCTACTATCCCCAAGCTTCGCAGTCGAAGTACGGCAGTAACAAATCATCGGTTACTGAATGTTCTGGAGCAGAGGGCTCCAATGATGAATTCGAAAACGCTACTGCACTCGGCTTTAGAGGAGGCCAGCCTGGGATTGCGGGAGGGCGGCTTACCGATTGGCTCGGTCTTGAGTGATTCTGACGGAAGGATTATCGCTCGCGGCCACAACCTTCGCGTGCAGACTGGCGATCCTACGGCCCATGCCGAGGTCGTTTGCATCCGCAATGCCGGCCGCCGCCGCGACTGGTCTCAATTGACGCTCGTGAGTACGTTAAGCCCCTGTGTGATGTGTACCGGAACCGCTCTTCTGTACAGAATCCCCCACGTGATCATCGGGGAGAATCAGAATTTCATGGGTGCAGAAGACCTATTCCGCCAGCATGGGGTCAGTCTCACAGTCGTCCAGGATCCCGCCTGCATTCAACTCATGGCGGACTTCGTCCGCGAGCATCCAGATTTGTGGAACGAAGATATCGGCAGATGAGCCGACTGGGTCAAGCCGATCTCAGCGGTTGACGGAGGGTGGTCCCGCTGGTTTGACAGGGAAAGTGATTTCGCTGGCCGGCAGTATTCTGCGCAGATCCCACCGGCATAACGGACAGCGAGTCGCGACCGAAAACACGAGGTGCCCAAAACCAACACAGTTCGCGTTTGTGCAAGTTCGCATATCGAGGCTCCTCGCAACTGGCGGCGACCCGCCCGCATGCACACGACGCTAGCACGAGTTCCTTCACTTGTTTCGTACTTCTTTTCAGTTGTCTCGGATTGAATATTCTTCTAGGACGATCACAGACATTGTTTTGGGAACGCCAGGGCTTCAGCCATGCCGTTGCAGCCTCCAAGAATTCGGCTTAGCCCCTAAGGTCGTTTCTTCCCCGATCACCACTTAGAGACAGGCTCAGTTCCCGGCTACACGTTGCTGGTTCAGCCGTGCGCCCGTAATGAACGTGGGTGCCCCATGTCTCGCCGTGGTTGCGAGACATGGGGGTCTTTCGACATGGGCACTATTTCTCTTCAATCCAGCCCCAGACTCGCGGCCGCGCTATCCACAATAGTTCTACCGATTACGAGTGAAGCTGTCGCTGCTGGCGAAGGCACGTTCAGCACATGCAACACCTTCCCGGAGCGCACAGACTGAAAATCATCAACCAGTGCGCCATCGGGCTTGAGCGCCTGCGCCCGCACACCAGAGCCTCCTGGAACCAGATCCTGCTCTTGGATCGCAGGTACCAACCCCTGCAGCGCGCGAACAAAGGCCCGTTTCGAAAGCGACCGATGCCATTCTCCCAGCGCGTTGCGCCATTGCTTCAGCGCCATGCGCCAGAACCCGGGAAACGCGAGTGAAGACGCGAGATCGCCAAGACTCACATCCCTGTGCCGGTATCCTTCACGCGCGAGAGCCAGCACCGCGTTCGGACCGGCATCGACCCGTCCACTGATGCGGCGGGTGAAATGAACTCCCAGGAAGGGAAACTGTGGATCCGGCACCGGATAAATCAGCGCCCGCACCAACGACCCACGTTCGGGAATGAGATCGTAATAATCTCCGCGGAAGGGAACGATCGTGATTCCCGGATCATCGCCGGCCATGCGCGCGATCCGATCGCTATACAGGCCCGCACAATTGATCAGCGAACGTGTCACGAACGCTCCCGTAGCTGTCTCAACCGCGATCTCCTGCGTGGAACGCTGGATACGGCTGACGGCCGCCGAGGTCAGCACAGTCCCGCCATTCGCTGCAATCAGCTCTGCGTACTTCTCGCACACCAGAGCAAAGTCGGTGATGCCAGTCGACGGAACCACAAGCGCCTGCAGTCCGCTCGCGGAAGGCTCAATCTCGCGCAGTTCTTCTGGACCGATAAGTCGGAGTCCCTCGAGTCCGTTGGTATCGCCGCGCTGCCGCAGCACATCTAACCGGGGCACTTCCTCTTCACGGGTCGCGACAATCACCTTCCCGCATACCTTGTGCGGAATCGCATGTTCGCGACAGAACTCCACCATCGCTGCCGACCCGGAAACACAAAGCCGAGCCTTCATCGATCCCGGTTTGTAGTAGACGCCGGAGTGAATCACGCCACTGTTGTGGCCGCTCTGGTGGCGTGCAACTTTGTCTTCTTTTTCCAGCACCAGCAGTTTCTGGCGCGGAAACCGTCGCGTAATTTCAAGCGCGACGCCGAGGCCGACGGCACCGCCACCGATGACGATAACGTCGTAGTGAGAATCAATCATGCGTGCGACAGGGGTAATCGTGATGAGGCATCGTCGTTATGCCATGCACCTCATTGCGTTACTTCTTCTAATAACACCTTCGGGAAGGGCACGGCTTCAGCCGTGCCGTTTGGAGTCGCTCCAAATGCGGCTTTAGCCACTGAGGGCCGCACCCCGTCACTTCAACAGTTGGGACAAGTTTAGTTTACGACGAGTGTCACCGTGGTGTTCTGCCCGGCATCCGCCGGAGTTCCTGGCGAGGTACCAGTCACCGTGATGGTATAGGTCGAGGGTGGGGGTGACTGTCCTCCACCTCCACCATCTCCCCCTCCGCCGCTACTAACTCCCGCACACGATGCGAAAGCAATCATAGCCATGCTGAAGGCCAGATAACCCAGCACGCGTCGTGCGCTTTTCGTTGTGCGGTTTCCAGAGACGCACATACCCACAATGATGGCGGCCACCTGCAGCCAAATCGCCGGCGGAGGCCAATACCCACTGGAGGCCACTCGCGCATGTGCACTCCCTTTCGTGGAGATATTCATGACCACATCCACGGCGGCATTCCCCGGCGTTATCGGCATTGTCGGATTGAAAACGCACTGCGCCGCGGCTGGAAGCCCAGCGGTGCAGGCAAGAGTCACCGCCCCAGTAAACGATGCTCCCACAGGTCGTATCGTGAGCGCATAAGGCCCACTTGTCTGTCCGGCTGTAACCGTCTGGCTGGCCGTAGAGGAGGTCACCAGAAAGTCCTCGCCGATCGTCAGTGAAATGACCACGCCGTGGCTGGGTGATCCGCCAATGTCTTGCGTGTTGACCTTAATCTTGTATTGGCCTGCACTCGCATCATTCGGAATGTTGATGGTTGCACTGAAGTCCGTTGTGCCCCCGCTCGCGAGGCTCAATGGATTTGCCGGTGTGAGCGTGCACATGGCCGCGGGAAGTGCAGTGGCATCGCAGGTCGCATTGATTTCTCCCGCATAAGAAAACGAAGAAGCCAGGTGCAGATTTGCCGTCGCCCGCGCACCCGGAGTCACAGACACTGTCTGCGTTCCCGAAATTGAGTAGTCCCCTACAGTAAACGGCACCGCCAGCGTATGCACAATGGACCCGGACGTTCCGCTGATGGAAAGCGAATACGAGCCCGCGGCAAGCGCGCAGCCGTTGACCGTCAGCGTCACTGTCGCAGGAAACGAGCTGACCCTGGCCGGACTGATGCTGCAACTTCCCGCACCGTATGTCGCAGGACAACTCAGGCTCACGGTGCCGCTGAAACCATCCAGTGAAGCAACCGAAATCAGGCCACTCGTGCCCGTGCTCCCGGCGTTAACCTGTGGGAAAGCAGTCGGCTCGCTGAGGACGAAATCAGGATTCGCCGTCACCACCAGGTTGAACGATGCGGTCAGCGCCGACGGAGCCTCGGCTGTGGTCACCTGCAGCGTCACCGGATATGTGCCGGCGGCAGTCGCGCCGGGCACGACAACACTCGCTGTCATACTCACTGGAGACCCGGCCTTCGGATTCACCGTCGCACCCGGAGTCAGATTGCAGGTGGCCCCCGAGATTGCCGGACTGCACGACACCGTAACACTCTGGTTGAAGGTTCCCACAGCGGTAATTTGAAAACTCACGGGCGAAGAAGTGGACCCGCGGGAGACATTCACGCTCGTCGGAGAGGGCGTCGTCATCCCAAAGTTGACCAGATGCAGTACGAGCGGGATGGTATGGGTCACATGACTCGTGTCGGACCCGACAGCCTTCAAGTTGAAGCTGTAATCGCCCGCCGCTCCCGCCACAGTCAGGGTGAAGGGTGTCTTGTTTCCGGGCGTAAAGCTAGCCGGAGACGGACTGCACGTGCCGGGAGGAGCAGTGGAACCGGCCGTACAACTCAACGTAACCGAACTCGTGTATCCATTGATGGCCGTGATTGTCCCGCTAAAGTTGGCGCTCTGCCCGGCAAATCCCGTTACGGATGTGATCGGCAGGGTAAAGTAGAAATCTGGCGTGATCACCAGATTGAACTGCCACATGCCTCGCCCGTAAGTGGAAGCACGCAGCAGTTGCTGCCCGCCGAAGTTAAACACTCCCAGCGCCGTCACCGCGACGTTCGGAAGAAATCCTGCCAGATTTGTGCTGGGTGCAGACCCCAACTCCGTCCAGTTCGGTGCCGAAGTCGGACTGGCAAACACTCCCACATCGGTCGCAACAAATACCTGCGACATCGGTCGATACACGATGACTGCATTCGCCGGCGAATCCGGAAGATTGGCGGTGAAGTCCACCCAGCTTGTGCCGGCGTTGGTTGTCTTCCACACGTGGCCCGCTCCGCCGGTGAACCCCATCACTGTGATGTAAGCAGTTTTCCCCGAGACATCAGAGGGATCGATCGCCACTCCCGAAATAGGATATTGGTTCGGATTAATATTGCCCTGCGGCCCGTTATCGCTAACGTCAATGAACGCCCCCGGGCCCGCGGACGCATTCGTCGTCACCCAAACGCGCCCGCCCGCCGGAGATTGCGCCGGCCCTTCAAGCGGACCGAGTCCACTGGTCGTGGCATAGATTGTTCCCGATCCATTCCCATCGATCGTCCCCGCTGCAGCCAGCGCACGCACCTGGTTGATTTCGCTCCCCGTGCATGTCGCCGCGCCGAGTGTATCGAAGTTCGGACTCAGAGCCACAAACGTGCCGCCAGTCCGCGGCCCCCGCCACACCCGACACGTCCCAACGAGCATGGCGGACGACGATCCAGGGTCGAGAATATACGGGAAGTAGAACGCCCCGTCGTCCCCATCCAACCCGCTACTGCTGACAACGAAATTGAATAAGCTGTTATTGCAGTAGATTCCGCTGGTGCACAGCTGAACCCCCAGCCCTTCCGGCGGAACATCGGGATTCGACGCATAAAAGTTCGCGCTTGAAAGTGGATCGATCGCGTTGTATCCACCATCTCCGCCCAGAACACTCGTCCACGCAAGATTCGTGGTTGCCTGGCTCGTCGCCGGAGATCCGTTATCCTGCGTGCCGCCCAGCATCGTGTTGGGGTCGCTCGGATGCTGCGAAAAACTCACGAACTGCGCCATCGACCCCAGATTCTGATTCAGATCATCGAACTGATTGGTCCCCGAGCACGTTCCGGTCGTCAAACCAGAGTAGCCGTCGAGCGCGCGGTAGATGCCACCATCATTCGCGAAGTACAACAACGCCTTGCCCGAATCACTGCCCGACGTCGGAATCGTCCCAGCCAGCGCGTGCTGATCCGGATGCACGTGCGACGGCGCTGCAACCGGACTGCACCCGTACACGTGCGTCAGATTGATAAATGGCAATGCGGAACAGGTCGGATTCACTGCGTTGATCTGGCACCTATAGATATTGATCGCTCCTGCATACAGATCCGTAGCCGCTCCATCCGGCATCGCCAGCAGTTCCAGGTTGTAGCTCCCCTGCTGCACGCCGCAACCCTCGCCGTCCCCACAGTATGTGATTCCGCTGTTGGAGATGGATATCCACGATGCCCCACCATTCAAGCTCTGCCAGATACCCCCATCGGTCAAATCTCCGGAAGCGGAAAAGTATACGTACCACACGTACATCTCATTGCGTCCTGGAACCGTCGTGATCTCGCCGCGATACATCGGGCAACCGTAGCCGTTCGAAGCCGACTGCGGAGGACAAGCGGCTGTATCGAGCAATGCACCGCCAGGCTGATTCGCCAGCCGAGTCCAAGTGACACCATCGGGAGATGAATAGAACCCGTGATAGCGCACAGCTGCAAAAAATCTGTTCGCCCCGTCGTTGTAGATCACGGAAGTTGCTGAGGTCGGATCGGTAGCCCCGCCCGGATCCATTAGCGCGTCGTATGTCCAACTCTGCCCGCCGTCGAGCGACATATACAGGCCACGCTGGTTCGCGTTCGTAAGAGCGCCATCCACCGCTCCTTCCGAACTCGCAGCCATGGCCGCGACAACTGTGTTGGTCTGGCCGCTCGCGCTGCTGAAAGCCAGGCGCGTCCCACCCAGGCCGCTGAACGATAGCGCACCATTATTCGCCGTAGGAATAAGAGTCCATGAATTCCCGCCGTCAGCGGATCGCAAGATTCCTAGCCCGAAGTACGAGTCCCCGGAGTTGTTCGCCTCGCCCGTCGCCGCGAGAATCAGGCTCCTCGCCAGATCACTGTTCCCCGGCTGAACCGCCATAGCTCCAATCGAGAGCGTCGCCTGATTGTCGGTGACGGGTGTCCAGTTGACATTGTTCGCCACAGGATTCGCAGCGTTGGTCGATTTCCAGATACCGCTCTGAGCGCCACCCACATAAACTGTGTTGCCGGAAGGATCGGCAGGATCGATTGCAACCGACGTCGCACGCCCCGCCACCTGGTGATAATCCTGTGTGCCATTGCCGCTCGCGTCCGATGACAGGGGTACCGGCCCCAGCGGTAGCCACGATCCCACCGAAAGCGAAACTTGCGGGCTGATCCGCGGCAATGCCAACGCACGCTGCATTCGCAACTGCAGTTTCGCCTGGTACGCTCGCCTTCTGAATTCAGCAGTTGGCACCCCGCGCACCACGCGCCCGCGATAGAACCACTCATTTCGTTCCTTGACATGGTCCCCACCAGGATCTGAGGTCGAAGATCCAGCGTCGCCCTGTCTCGCGCCCTGGCCATGCAACCCGCTAAAAGGAAGGAAGCAACTCGCTGTTACAAGCACGCGCAACCACCGAAAATACACGTGCCCGGACCTGACACCCTTGCTCACTCGCCAGTATCGGAAGGAAGGTAGAGCAATTCAACGCAAAACCGCCTTGCCCAAAAAATCTTGGCCCACTTTGGGAATCGCTGGCTCGTTCAGTAATGGAGTTTGTGAGGGGTTATTCCCGAATCGAGGTTCCGTCCCGGCAGTCGCGCTTTGATTTCCTCTGCTGCGTGAGTGCTCCGGGAGCACCGGAGGTGTACAGAAAAGGAGGCGTCAGACCGCCGCCGAAAGCCCAGCCTCACGCGTCATGAGCAGATAGAGAAGAGAGTGACCTCATCGACCTTGGGCCGCAGCCTTGGCAGTAAGCCGCCCGGGGCTGCTGCTCGCGGGTGCCATCAGGCTTTCGTGATACTCCGTGAACGTAGCCTTCGGTTTGCGGGCAACGTGGTCCGGATAGGAAGCAAGCGCTTGCAGGAAGGTCTGCATCTCCACGAGTACTTGTGCATTGTCTGACATGCGGCCCCTCCTTCTTTGAAACTCAAATGCGTTCATTTTACTTATCACTTCCGACAGCGATACCAGGCACCTGTGCCGTCTTGGATCGACTCTTAGAACCCAGTCGACGCAAATTAGTTCTTGCAGGGGGAAAACTGAAGGTAATCCAGAATCCGGCAGGGGTAAATGGCACAATCAGGCTAGGAACAATACTTGAAACTACTCTCAGGGGTTAAGACTTCCCGCCACGCAGAGCAATGGAAGTTAGCAGCAATTCCGCCTTCAGGCCGTCCCTGGCGATCCGATTCGAAACCTGCCTGCGTACACTCTGGACGGACTTTCTCGGGTCAAGGAATACTAAAACCGATGGACCCGCTCCGCTCAATGCCGCTCCCAGAATCTCGCCCGTTTCCTTCAGTTGCTGCAGGCACGGCAGCAGAGGGCAAAGAGCAGCGCGATACGGCTGGTGAATGCGATCATCGAGCGCAGCCCGCAGAAAATCCGGCCGCCCCTGCGTGAAAGCGGTCAACAGCAGCATGGAATTCTGAATATTCGTGACAGCATCGGCGCGTGAATACTGGGCAGGAAGAACCCGCCGCGCCTCCTCGGTGGAAAGCGGATCATCGGGCACGGCCAGCAACAAGGGCCACTTCCCTTTCGGACGGATCACCGCGACCTGCGCCTCGGCTTCTCCGGACATGCGCGCGACCGTAAGCCCACCCATCCAGCACGCCGACGCGTTATCCGGATGGTGCTCGCGCCGGGAGGCTTCGCCCACGATCTGCGAATCATTCCATTTGAGCCTTCCGAAACGTACCGCCAGCGCAATCCCCGCCAGTCGTGCAGCCGCCGAAGAGCCGCATCCCTTTCCGATCGGAATCTCATTTTCAATGCGGAGCGACAAGGGCGTGATCTTTCGCCCCGCACTCGACAGCACTTCCTGGTAGGTGTTCAGGATCAGATGATTCTCAATCCGGCCGCAAATCTCCGGATCTCGCCCACCGGCTTCAATCGAGAACTCGTGGCCAGGTCGAGCCTCAATCCTGATGTAAAAGTCCATCGCCAACGCGGCAGCGTCGAACCCGGGCCCCAAGTTGGCCGAAGTAGCCGGCAGCGCCAATTTGTAAGAAGCTTGTGAATCCTTCGCCATGAGACAAGCCCGAAGTGGGGTGCCCCACTTCTCGCCGTTGTTGCGAGACGTGGGAATTGCGACACCGAGACCTCACAAATTCAGTTGAATCCCTCTAAGGTACGAATCACGGCATCGAGCGAAGCATCCAGCACAATAGGTGGATGCCGCAGTACCGCTAAGCCAGCATTTCCTTCTCCGCCATACATCTCTCCGCGATGAAAGTCGATCGTAAAATCCGGATCCTTCAGCAAGTTCCCCGTGAGTACCAACACGACGCTCTCCTCGGGCTTGACGAAGCCTTGCTTCACCAGTTTCTTCAGCCCCGCCAGAGTCACCGCTGACGCCGGCTCGCATCCGATCCCTTCCGCGCCGATCTCGGCTTTCGCCTGGGCGATCTCAACTTCCGACACCTGCTCGCATGCTCCGCCAGTTGCCTCGAGAACGTGCGCCGCTTTCTTCCACGAAGCCGGATTCCCGATGCGAATCGCCGTAGCCCGCGTCTCCGCCTGGACACTGATCAACCGCTTGCCGCCAGCTTCTCTCAAGCTGCGCACCAGCGCATTCGCACCCTCCGCCTGGATGACCGATAACTTCGGCACCCGCGAGATCAGGCCCAACTCATGCATTTCCAGCAACGCCTTGCCAATCGCCGAACTGTTCCCCAGATTTCCTCCGGGCACAATAATATGGTCTGGCGGATTCCAGTCGAGTTGCTCCAGCATTTCGATCGCGAGCGTCTTCTGCCCTTCCAGACGAAAGGGATTGATCGAGTTCAGCTGATACACGGGCGCCTGCCGGACCAGGTCCTGCAGCAACCGCAGGCAGCCATCAAAATCGGTACGCAGCTGGCAAGTCACCGCACCATAATCCAGGGCCTGCGAAAGCTTGCTCCACGAAATCTTGCCCTCCGGCACGAGGACAAGGCCGCGCATGCCGCCGCGTGCCGCATAGGCCGCCATTGAGGCCGATGTGTTCCCCGTAGACGCGCAGGCGACCCAGCGGAATCCCGCCCGACGGGCGAACGTCGCAGCAACGGTCATCCCCGCATCCTTGAACGAGCCCGTCGGATTCATCCCCTGATGCTTGGCGAAAAGCCGCGGCACGCCGGTGGTGTGTGCACACTGAGGGAGTTCGTATAGAGGAGTGTTCCCTTCGCGAAGCGTAATGACCTGCGTCTCGTCCTCAATCGCAGGCAGCAGATCGCGGAATCGCCAAACACCGCTTGAATCTGCCGGGTGGGCCGAGAGTTTGCGGCTTTTCCACTCCGCCTTCAGCGGAACCGCATCCGGTCGGGCATCCTTCCATGCCGGATACGTGATTTCCAGCAGGTCACCGCACTTGCCGCAGCGAAAATCCTGGCTGGCGGCATCGCTGAACTCTCCGCAAGCGATGCACCGGAAACGGAAGTTCTTCTGACGCACTCCCTCGACAGAACTGGAGACAGCCATGGGTTCGGTCTATCTCTCTCCCCGCAGGTATTGGTCAGTCTTGTTGATCCAGTCCTCGCGCGGTGGAGCAAACACGTCGAGATCGACGGTGTCTTCCAGCGCTTCAGCCTTGTGCGGCATGTTCGACGGAATGCAGAGGACCTCGCCCGCATGTACCACGATTTCTTTGCCGTCGATGTAGAACTTGAGCGCACCCTCGACGATGTAGGTCAACTGCTCATTATGATGGCTGTGCAGCGGGACAATGCATCCCTTCTTGAGCAGTACACGCGCCAGCATAATCTCCTGGCCGACCACGAACTGGCGCTGCAGGAGTGGATTCAGATCCTCCAGCGGAATCGTAAGCCAGGGAATGTACTGCAGCGCCGCCTTCACCGCGTTGTCGTTTGAGCCCGTTGGCTTAGCTTGGGCGGGTCGGCCGACCTTTTGCACTTTCGCCTTGACCCGCCCACTGGCAGATTTCATCTTCTTTTTCGAGGTTGGCATCTTCAATCTCTGTTGAACTGCTTATTAAACCTTATGAAATCCCTTCCAGAATCCGGACATCCCGCTTAGCCTCTCCCAGGACATCGATCGCCTTCTTGTACTCGGGGCTTTCATAGGCGGCGATCGCATCCTGCACGCTGTCGAACTCGACGATGACGGATCGCTCTTGCAATCCAGCTTCGTAAACCTTCACGGCCTTTCCTCGGGAGAGGAACCGTCCGCCGTGCGCCTGTACAACCGGCGTCGCGAGCTTCGCATATTCGGTCAAGACCGCCGGATTCTTTACGGAATGATAGAAGGTAACCCAATATCCTTTAGCCACGTCTTGCTCCTGAAATCTGGCTTTTCGAAACGACCGAACTCAGTGCACTCGTCCGCCGTACAACTTCACCGCCGTGTCATGCAGATACGCGTGGGCCAGTTCGATTGCACGGGCCTCGGTAATCTCGCCTTCGGAAATCATCTCGGCCAGGGCTGCGGCCAGCGCCGTCCGCGAAGAGTAGGCCCCAAGCCAGTAGCTCTCTTCCGCGCCCAGAATCTCATTGTATGGGAAACAGTCGGTGCCGAAGGTGATCTTGTCGGGAAAAGTTTCCAGCCACATCTTCAGCGTGTTCTTGAATGCCGACGGGTACTGCGCCAGTTCCCCGAAGGAGGAATCGAGATAGACGTTCTTCATCGCCGCTAGCCAGATCGCCTCCCTTTCCAGCGGATATCCACCATGAATCATCACAAACGTCGTAGAGGCATATCGTGGATCGCGCAGCACTGTCTCCAGCGTCATGATGTTACTCTGCGACAAATTGAAGTAGTCTCCGATACCCACAGCCGTATGAATATGCACCGGCAGATGCAGTCGGCCGCCTTCCTGGATCAAGTAGCGAAAGATGTAGTCCTGAAACGTCCGGTATTCCTTCTCGGTAGGAATGCCGCCGGAGATGTAGCGCCGATAAATATCCTCCGCCTGCGAGCTCGCCGGGTCGCTGAACGACATCGGCCGGAAGTAGGCCACTTCGAACTTCATGGCAATCCCGCCGCGCCGTGAATTGTCTTCCAGCACGCGGCTGATAAAGCTCAGGTAATCCGCAAACGAGGGCGGCAACTTACTGACGTTGACCTGCTGCATCCACCGATGCAGCATCTTCTCCTGCAGCGGAATGAACACTCCTTCGTCCGGATTCCTCCCCGTTTCGCGCTCATTATTAAAGGGCCACATAAAAGAATCCGCGAAGAATACCCATGGAAATCTCTTCGCATCCAGATAACCAGGCATCATGGCGCGATTCGCCACCGAAGATTCGATGTTGATCTTGTCGAGGATGGAGTTGAAGTAGGCAGTCCCGGAAAGCTGCTTCTTCAATTCAGTTTTTTTATCGAGCAGCCACTTGGCATGCTCCGGCTTGAGATCGGTGTACGGATATCCGAACAGCGCTTTGGCCGCCGCTGCTAACTCAGGATTGTCGTCGCGCGTCCGCAGCGCTTCGCTCGCATTCGGAGGCGCAGCCATCGCATCGACATCGGGATCGTCAGCGTATCCCGGATGCGCGTGATGATCAAACGCCGGAATCTTCTCGATCTGCGGAAGCAACCGTTGATAGATCTGCTGCACGTCTCCACCAGGAAATGGCCGAGCCTGCGCCGCACACAGCGTACTCACAAGAACAACCACAAAGCAGCGAATTCCAATTCGCATGGTTCTCCTCGAACACAACCTTGAATCTGGGACGGCGACATCAGCGAACCGCGGTTGTCTGCCACGCGGTCGAAACCTTCTGAATGCGCTCCACGGCTTCCCGCAATGTCTCTGTTGACGAGGCAAACGAGAAGCGGATGAAATCTTTGCCTGCGGCTCCAAAGGCGGCTCCCGCAATCGCCGCCACGCCGGCTTCTTCGAGCAGAATGCGGCACAGTTCCTCGGCGCTCATCCCGGTTCCGGTGATATCGACCCACGCGTAAAACGCACCTTGCGGAGGCGGGCAGCGGAAACCGGGCACGCGATTCAGGTCGCGGGCGAACTGATCGCGTCGCCGCGTGAATTCAGCCACCATGCGTGGCGTGTTGCCCTCGCGGTCGCGCAGGGCCTCGATTGCGGCATATTGAGTAAACTCGGCTGTGCAGGTATAGGTGTTCACCACCATCAGATTCAGTGCTGGGACGACTTCCGGCGGCGCGACCGAATACCCAAGCCTCCAACCAGTCATGGCGAAGCTCTTCGAGAATCCATCAATGATGAGCGTGCGCTCGGCCATTCCGGGATAGCGGAGCATCGACAAATATTCCCCGCCGTAAATGATGCGGGCGTAAATCTCGTCCGAAAGCACCCACAGGTCATGCTTCACCGCGAGTTCCGCCAGCGCGCGCTGCACCCCGTCCGTGTAAACCGTTCCCGTGGGATTTCCCGGTGAGTTTGTGATCAGCATCCGGGTGCGCGGAGTGATCTTCGACGCAACCTCATCGGGATCAGGCTGAAGCTGATTGCGCGCTGACAGCGTAAACGGGACTGGGACCGCTCCGAGTCCGAGCGAGATCGAAGGATATCCCGGAAAACCGGGATCGGGATAGAGCACTTCGTCTCCCGGCTCGAGCAGCGCCATCATCGACTGAAACAGCGCGATCTTGCATCCGGGCGCAATGACGATGTTCTCGGGTGAGACTCGTATGCTGCGCGTGCGCTGGAGATAGGCTGCGATTTCCTGACGAAGCGGCGGAACTCCGATTACGTTGCAGTAGCGATCTTTGCCTTCAGAGAGCGCTCGGACAGCCGAATCGATCACCGATTGTCCCGGATGAAAGTCCGGCTCTCCCAGTTCGAGATGAATAATCGAGCGCCCTTGCGCTTCCAGTTCCTTCGCGCGCGCAAAGACCGATAGCGCGCCTTCTCCGCTCATGACCGACATCCGTGATGCAATTCGTCGCATGAATCCCCAGAGAGCTTCGAGCTACGAGCCGCGAGCTATGAGAAACCAACCCGCAGTTGGTCGCTCGTGGCTCGAACTTACAATCCTTTGTACATTCCACCATCCACGAGCACCGTCTGTCCTGTGATATACGACGCTCGCTCTGACGCGAGCCACACGATGGTTTCAGCGAGTTCGCGCGGCGCTCCCAATCGTTTCACCGGTGCGTCAGCGGCCCAGCCATCGAGGAATTCCTGCTCAGGCTTTCCCGTCGCAGCCGACCGCGCTTTCGCCAGTTCCTTCAATCGGTCTGTTGCTGTGAAACCTGGGCCGACGTTGTTCACCAGGATTCCGTCTTTACCGAATTCGTTGGCCAGGCTCTTTACCAAGCCCACGACCGCCGCGCGCACAGCGTTTGACAGCACAAGATCGTTCACTGGCTGCTTCGTGGTGATCGACGTGATGGTGATGATGCGGCCCCACTTCTTGCGTTGCATATGGGGAATGACTTCCCTCGCGAAGTACACCGTGCTGAGGAAATTGGCGTCGACTGCCTTCTTCCAGTCTTCCAACGTTGCGGCGAGAAATCCCTTGGCAGGCGGACCTCCGGCGTTGGTCACACAGATATCGACGCTCCCGAATTTGCTCACTACTGCATTTACGAATCGGCTTACCGCAGCGGCGTCGGTGACATCGAATGCATCGGCGAAGACCTCTCCGTCGTACTTGTTATGGATCTTTTCGGCGGCGGCGTGAAGGGTTTGCACGTTCCGGGCACACATGGCCACGCGGCAACCTTCCGCAGCGAACGCCTCTGCCGTAGCCAGACCAATGCCCTGACTCGATGCGGCTACCAGCGCAACACGACCTTTGATCCCCAGATCCATGGCGGTGTGAATTGGGCATTATAAACGGTCTTGGCGAAAAGGCTCTTACCACAGAGGACACAGGGAACACGGTGGTTTCGCTTGCGGCGCTCAGGTCACACCATTAGTCTTTATGCGAGAGGACGCCATGAAACAGAGCAAACGCCGTCCGGAAACCGCGGCTGTGCGCGGAGCTTCGGATCTGGAGAAGCGGAACGGACCGGTCGCGCCAGAGATCTATCAGACCTCGACCTTCGAGGTCACCGACAACGAAGAGCAGATTCGCGTTACTACCACCGATCGCTACTACACTCGCTGGGGAAATCCAACCATTACGCTGGCGGAACAAACGGTCGCGGCGCTCGAGGGAACCGAAAGCGCGCTTGTTTTCGCTTCGGGGATGGGCGCGATTACCACGACGATCCTTTCATTTTTGAAGACCGGTGATCACGTCGTGGCGCAACGCGAGGTTTATGGCGGCGTGGCGAAGTTCTTTGCCGAGTGGCTGCCAAAACTGGGCATCGAGACCACATTCGTGGATACGACCGAGTACGAGCAACATCAGCGGGCGATCCGTCCTAATACCAAACTCCTCTATCTCGAATCTCCGACCAATCCTGCATTGCGCATTGTCGACATGAAGAAGATGTCTATGCTCGCCAAGCGGCACGGGCTGCTCAGTATGATCGACAGCACGTTCGGCACGCCGATCAATCAGCATCCGGCGCAATACGCCATCGATCTCGTGATGCACTCTGGAACAAAGTATCTGAGCGGGCATGCGGATCTGACTTGCGGTGTCGTGTGCGGGCGACGCGAGTTGATCGACGATATTGGCGAGAGTCGTAAGACGCTCGGCAACTGCATGGATCCTCACGCGGCGTGGCTGCTGATCCGTGGACTGAAGACGCTGGCGGTGCGCGTCGCGCGGCAAAACGAAAACGCGCTGCGCGTGGCGGAATTTCTGGAGCAGCATGCGAAAGTGCGGCGAGTGCATTATCCGTTTCTGAAGAACCATCCGCAGTACGCGATTGCGCGTGAGCAGATGTCAGGCGGAAGTGGAATGGTGACGTTCGAGGTGGAAGGCACCGGCGACGACGCGCGCCGCGTGAGCGAGGCTATGCGAATGTTCACCTTGGCGACAAGTCTGGGAGGAGTGGAGTCGCTTGTGTCGATTCCGGTTCTGACGTCGCACGCGATGATCTCAGCGGAACTGCGGGAGAAAATGGGTGTTAACGAGCAGATGGTAAGACTCTCAGTAGGAATCGAAAGCGTCGATGATTTGATCGAGGATCTGGAGCGGGCACTGGAGGTTGTGAAGGCGCGAGTGACTGTTCCGGTCGGTTCGGATTTTGCTTAAGCCACAGACGGAAAAAGATAAGCGCTGAGAACGCCGAGATCTCGCAGAGGACCTAGAGAAATCCGCAAAGAAATATCCTCTACGCTAGGTTTTGTCTTTCCCTTGGATTTTTCCCGAAATAGGACTGGGCTTTGTTTGGGATACCCTCCCCCCTCCCCCGGCTCTCTGGAATCAGCGATTTAGCGGGAAATTTCGAAATAATCTATGGGGCACAATCACTTACGGCCAAAATCTTGGTTTCAAAGAACTTACTGAGTGTGTCGGCGGCACCCAGCTCCAAACAGGGTCCGAAATCAGGGCTCGGCCCACCAGTCACCGCCTCGACGATGATGGCGCGAGTTGTGCTGTGAATACAAGGTCAGATGTCACATCGGGCTGTGGAAAAAGGTTGCGGCTGACAAGAGTCTGTGTGGAAGGCTCTCTCACGCCTTCGGGGCTGACGGCTCTCCCTGTTCCGTCCACCCACGGCTTGCGCCGCTTTGCGGCGCAGGAAACGTGCTCTCCTTTTCAATCTCATCACGAAAGAAATTAGAAGCCGGCCTCTTGCGAGGCCGGCCCTATTGAGAGCTGCGAGAATTCTAGAAAGTAAATCTCGCGCCAAACTGGAATTGGCGGGGGGTATTGATGGTTTTCGTGATCCTTCCGAACGAGGCGCCTTGTTGCTGCACATCTACGATGCTATTCACACTGGGATATCCGTACTGCGCCGTGTTGGTCATGTTGTAGCCGGAGATGTCGAAGCGCAGGGCCTTTGTCTCGGTGATCTTCAGCGTCTTATAGATGGACATGTCGAAATTGCGCGCGCCTCTGGTGCGAACGTGGTCAAGATAGGCCGGGGCGGTTCCTGGAACGAAGGGATTCGGACTCACCGAACCTCCGGGCTGAGCAAAGCAATCGACGTTGAACCAATCGCTCACGGTGTGGGGAGCATTCTTCGACGGATCGCAAATCATGTCAGCCCGCTGATTGAAGTAGGCCGGAGTCGTTCCCGAACTCGGTGAATTGATAGGAACGCCTGTGCTGAGGTAGAGGATGCCGTTAACCGTCCAGCCGCCCAGAAATGCATCCGCGACACCATGCAGGCTCACCGCCTCACCTTTGCCCACCGGCAAGTCATAGGACACCTGACCGGTGAACAGATACTTGACATCCTGAGGGGCGATCGAATGCTCATACTGCAGGTTTCTCCAGTCCTGGACCGAACCGCGGTGACTTCCTACAAAACCTAGTGGCGGATTCCCATCGTCGGTCATCAGCTTTCCCCAGGTAAAGGTGGCCAGCGTGGTGAAGTGGCCGGTCAGTCGCTTTTGCACCTTGGTCTGCAAAGAGTTGTAAGAGGAGTCGCCGCCTCCGTAGCCACTGATGTTAATGCCGTTCCCGCCGCCGTAGCCGCCGTTGCCGAATTGCGGATACTGCTGGAGTGTTGCCCATAAAGGAACCGTGGCTGCTCCACTAAAGTTGGCGTTGAGGCTCACCGGCCCGCTGTTGGGCACCATGACGCAGGCTGGGTTCGATGTGTCGACGCAAAGCTGGTAGTTATATTTGCCGATCGTGCCCAGGTCGAGTTCATTCAGATCGACACCCCCAATCGGCAGGAAAAGCCCCCGGCTTCCAACATAGCCGGCACTCACGATCACCTGATGCGGCAGCTCATATTCCAGACCGAAGTTGTAGTTGTAGGTGGTGGGTGTGCGCTGGGATTGGAGCACGCTGTTTAAGGTGATCCCCAAATTATTGGCCAGCCCTGGAGGGGGTGTTGTGAAAACCGGAATGATCCCACCGGGTTGGCCGACCGGAGCGGGAAACGGATTGCTGAGGGAATAGTCAACGGTGAAGTTGCCGACTGGACTGCCGGTGTTCGTGCCACAGCCGGTGCCATTGAAAACCGTATTTCCGTCGGAGTTGAGGCAGGTCGCGTCCCAGGGCGACTGCGAGGAGAATCCATCGGTATTTTGCCCTGCACTGGCAACATTATGTGTGGCGGGCCCGAAGTAGATGCCTGCGCCCCCGCGCACCACGAAGCGTTGAACCGGTTGCCATGCGAACGCCAGCCGAGGTCCGAAATCGTGGTAATTGGTCTTAAAGGGAGAGCGGTTGCCGCTGTTGACGTAGATCTCGGCTCCGGTATATTGAACGCCATTTACGGTATTCGATATGTTCGGATTGAAGTATTCCTGCCGGTTAAAGCGCTCGTTCCGTCCTCCAAAAATGTCCCAGCGCAAGCCGGCGGTGATAGTCAGACTCTTCGAGGGATGAAAGGTGTCCTCGAAGAACGTCGCATAGTACGGGTTAGACTCGGCGGCGAAGACGTCTTTGGTGAAATTGGGGTAATCGTTTTGTTCGTTGCCGGGAAATTCGCCCATGCCGATGAGCAGTGACGCGAAATCACTGCCGCCAGAAACGCTGGCGACGGACTGATCGGTCGCACTGACATCAAAGGCGTAGGCACCGGCCGGCGCTGGCGGCTGGCCAACGTTGAGATACCGTTTCATCCACTCAAATCCAAATGAGAATTGGTGCTTTCCCCAAATCTTGGTAACGGTGGCGTTGACATCGTTGTTCATGCTGGCATAGACAAAGTTGTTGTAGTCGGCCGTGCCGCCAACTCCTCCGCCAACATCGTCAAAATTCATGAATGGGAGTTGCTTGAAAACCACCTCTTGGGCCAGTGAAGAGGGAAAGCCCAGGGTTGTAATGTCAGTGCTCAATATCGATGCTGGCCCGCCCTGCTGCTCGTAGTGGCGGGTAAAGGAGTACCGCAGATTCAGCACCGTCGATGAATTCAGGGTTATGTCATCGGCAACCAGAACATTGCGCCCGTTGGTTGTGTTCAGGGCGTAGTCTGGGTCCCACCCGGGAGGCGGGAAGACATTGGCAGTGGAGAAGACCAGTTTGTCATAGGAGAACCGGGTGAAGAGGCGCTGCCTCTCGCTGGCGTTCCAGTCCACGCGCACGTCGAACCTGTGCGCCGTGAACGGATCGAGGCCGGCCTTCTGGAAATTGGGGTTATCAGGGTTGTCGGTCGTTGCCGCCTCGCAGGTCGTCGGGTCGGGGTAGTTGCACTTCGGCATGTTTGCGAGATACAGCAGACCGATGGGATTCGGGTTCGCGATTATGTTTCCGGGGAAGGGCTGACGAGTGCCGTCAGGATTGTCAGGACGGGTTGGATCGTAGATGGTGAAGTCCATTTGCGAGAAGTCGCCGGTTCGTTCCGCGCTGGTAGGGACCTGGTACGTCAGGTTGCCCTCAAACTGCTGTTGCGAAGTATGCTCATAATCCCCGAAGAAGAAGAGCTTGTCCTTCTTGATAGCTCCACCGATCGCGCCGCCCTCCTGGTAGCGATGGAAATCCGGTGGTGTATTCGGCAGGCCTTGCTGTATTTGACCCCGCTTTGTGAAGTATTCATTTGCTGACAACCCGTTCGGACGGAACACTCCGAAGACATCACCATGCAATTTGTTGGTGCCGGATTTGCTGACCAGGCTGATGACGCCGGCGGCTCCACTCTGGTAGGAGGCTGGGGTATTTTGGGTTTCGACGCGAACTTCGTCCACACCGTCTTCGGGAATGTTCATCGCCGGGATAATAGCGGCGGAGTTGTTTTCCGCTATTCCGATCGGCGCGCCATCGAGCATGAAGTAAACCGATCCCACCAGGGACCCGTTGAATGTATCGGCGGAAACATCCACTCCCGGTCGCCCCACTGAAATATTCTGCACTGACTGCATCGAGTTGCTGGAGTTGGGCGAACCATTGACCGGAATTACACCGGGACTCAACTGGACGAGGTCGTATACGTTCCGGTACAGCAGCGGAACGCGGTCGATGGTCTCGGCTCCGACGAGCGTGCCCACCGTGGAGTTGGTCGCCTCAACGAGTGCAACTGCCTCGGTGACGGTGACCTTCTCGGAGGCCGTGCCCACGCGCAGGGCAATGTTGACCTGGGTCACTTGATCGACGTTGACGGTGATGTTTTCCTGTATCACGCTCGCAAAGCCTGTTTGGCTTACCGTCACCTGATACACACCCGGATTGAGAGAGACGAACGAATAGAGTCCTGCAGCGCTGCTGGCGGTGCGCTGCGTCGCTCCCGTCGCCTTGTTCAGCAGAACAAGTTGGGCTCCAGGAACCAGGGCTCCCGCCGGATCGGTGACGGTGCCGCTGATGCTGCCTCGGCCCGCCTGACCGAACGCTGTCACTGCAACCAAAACCACCAAAACCCACGCCCAACCGATGCGTGCGACTCCGCTAATGCGCCGAGAATTCATGACTTCTCTCCTCAATGCCGGATATTGGAGATTCGAACAGTGAGCAACCGCGCAACCCGCCTCCGCCCGCAGTCGTGGTAGAACTCGGCAAACACCAGCGTTCGCCACGTTCCCCGAAGTTCCCACAACACCTTCCAAACGGCGAGAAGCCGATTTGCAGAACCCCGAAGCACAAAGCTTCGAGGCTTATTAAAACGTGTTAATAGTGGCTTTTGGTCGCATCTACTGTCAAGAAAAAAGCGCAGCGGGGTCGTCGCAGGCGCGACGAAAACGTTTTCGGAGCGTGCCCAGATGAAATATGGCGACTAGGTTAGGTTACGTGTGGACTCGCGCACGACCAATTCCGGAGTAACCTTGCGATGGCTGGGGCTGAGCTCGCGCTTTTCCAGAACGGCATTAATACCGTCGAGTACAACACCCACTGCCGAAGCACCCATAGTTTCCATGGGCTGGCGGACCGTGGTGAGCGACGGAGTGTAGATCGCAGAAGTAGCGACATCATCGAAGCCGATTACCGAACACTGTTCGGGCACGCGGATACCGGCGCGCGTGAGGGCACGAATCGCTCCGAACGCGCTCATGTCATCAAAAGCCAGCATCGCCGTGAACGAACGCTTCTGGCGTAACAGGTCCTCGGTGAGTTTGTAACCGGATTCGAAACTGGAAATGGGATCGCGGGATTCCGGCATGTCGACAATCAGACGGGAATCGAGTTCCAGGTCGCACTCTTTGGCGAAAGTGCGAATGCCGCGCCAGCGCGGAGAGCTGTCGATGAGCCCCCTGGGACCGCGAATGATGGCGATCTTGCGATGGCCGAGGGAGTGCAAATGCTCGAGGGCGATATGGCCGCCCAGTTCGTTATCCACGATCACAGAACTGATCGAATCCGTTTTCAGTTCGCAACCGATCATCGCCGTGGGGATGCTGCTCTTTTCGAGATCGGCGAGCAGGTTGATATCGAGAAACACCCAGTTCGCAATCACGATCAGGGCCTCGATGCGACGGTCGAGCAGCATTTCCAGATAACGCTCGAAGCGGCTGCCTTCGTTGTGTACGTCGGTGAGGATGGGAAGATACGACGCCTGGTAGAGAGTGTTCTCGATGCCGCGCAGGATCAGCGTACAGAACGGGTCGGTCATGTCAAATACCATGACCCCAACCGTATGGCTACGCTTGCTGCGCAAGGAGCGGGCAAACTGGTTGGGGCGGTATCCGAGCTTCTGCGCGGCGCGTTCGATCTTCTTCTTGGTTGCGGCCGGGATGTAGCGCGACAGCGGCGCGTTGTTCAAAACAATGGACACCGTTGTCGAAGAGAAGCCGCTTTCCTTGGCTACATCACGAATCGTCACCATGACTCAAAGTTTCAAAAGCTTCAGGGTTCAAAAACTCATGGGCTGCCCGTGCGCCCGCTTCTCAGCTTGTGCATCAGCTCCGTCTCGAAACATTCCTGCGTCTCCGCTTGAATTTCGAAGGAATGCTGGCGGACACTACAGCAAAGACTCATGCGAGTGTCAAGCGCAGCGATCACATCGATCACTTTGGTTGGTTACTGGCATGCGTGAATGGGCAGGCGCAGAATGCTCCGCGGAACGCTGAAAAGGCACGTTCCGGGCGAGGTTTCGCCGCAGGATCCGGCTGAACATCGGGCTCGCGTATTGCCGGCAGAATGAATTTCTGAAGGCAGCTCCTCTCTTTGAATCCGTTGTGCGGGAGCAACCGGAAGCCGTGCAACGCATTGTCTGCTGGGCTCTGTTATTTTTTCGAGGAGCGCTGGCAGGAAGCGGCTACTAGACTTGAACCTTGTGGCCGCAGGAATCGGATAAAGTGCCGTTTTGTATGTGCTGTCGAATGCGGCCCATCGTGCGGGAGAGATGGAATGGGACGACCGGGCCTTGGCGCAACTGCTGAAAGTCGGGAGCGATTTTGCCGAATACCCTCTTCTCGTCGGCAAATGTCATCTCAATCGCGAGGAATACGACGGGGCGATTGGCGAGTTGGAAGCGGCGGCAAGGACCAGCCAGAAGAAAGAAGCCGCTGTGCCGTCTCCGGAGTTAATGCAGGATACGCAGTGATACACTTGGGCCGCCGCGCACGAATTTTCTTCAGTACGTTGCTATCCGCCGTTCCCGGCAGGAGGAACACACCATGAAGCGAATTCTCAAAATCCTCGGCATTGTGATCGCAGTGCTGCTTGTCATCATGATCATCTTGCCCTTCGTCATCGACGCCAATACGTTCCGTCCGAAACTGGAATCGGAACTCACGGACGCGCTCGGACGGCAGGTGAAAGTGGGCAACCTTTCTCTGTCGTTGTTGTCGGGCGGAGTGTCGGCCGACAACATTTCGATCGCTGACGATCCCCAGTTCAGCAGAAGTCCCTTCGTGCAGGCGAAATCGCTGAAGGTCGGCGTGGAGATGTGGCCGCTGATTTTCTCGCGAACGTTGAATGTCACCGAACTGACCCTGGATGACCCGCAGATCAGTCTGGTGAAGTCTGAGAATGGCGAGAAATGGAACTTCTCGAGCCTGGGCGGAAAGAATCCGTCGGCGCCGACGCAAGGCGGAAAGACAGCACCTGCCGCTTCTTCGAACACCGCAAAAACCGCGCCGGAGGAGACTGCTTCGAGCGAGAAGAGCTCCGGCGGGAATAGTGCGAATCTGTCGGTGGCCAAGCTGAACGTCAACGATGGCAAGCTTACGGTTTTGAAGGCGGGCTCGAGCGAACCTCCGCGCGTATATGATAAGGTTAATATCGAGGTTAAAAACTTTTCTTTTACCTCATCATTCCCGTTCTCGATGACGGCGAACACGCCTTCCGGCGGAACGCTCAAACTGGCGGGAACGGCGGGGCCGATCAATCCGACCGACACCGCGCTGACGCCGCTCAACGCGAAGATCGCGGTGCAGCACATGAATCTGGCGTCGTCAGGATTTCTTGATCCTGCGGCCGGCATCTCCGGCATTGCCGACCTCGACGGGACAATCGAATCCGACGGACATCAGGCCAAGGCGAGCGGGACGTTGAGGGCCTCAAATCTAGTGGTCGTAAAGAAGGGTTCTCCCGCCGGACGTCCGGTCGATGTGAAGTTTGGGGCCACGCACGATCTTGTTCGCCAGACCGGACTCATCAACCAATGTGATATCTCCATGGGCCAAGCCGTTTCGCATCTGACGGGCTCTTACGATGCGCACGGCAAGGTCACCTCGGTGAATCTGAAACTGGTTGGCAACGCCATGCCGGTGGATGACCTGGAAGCCATGCTGCCGGCAGTCGGAGTTGTATTACCTCCAAAGGCAACATTAAAGGGCGGCCACCTTAACATAAACGTTGCGAGTTCCGGACCGGTTGACAAACTGGTTAGTACCGGGTCGATCAAGATGGAGAATACGCAACTGGCGAACTTCAACCTTGGCGCACAGTTGGGTGCAGTCCTCTCGGCTTTGTCGGGAAAAGCTCCAACCGGCAACGACACTACCATTCAGAATTTCAGTTCGGACGTGAAGATGACGCCCGCTGGGACCGAGGCCAGCAATATCAACCTCACCGTGCCTTCCATCGGCGTGCTGACCGGAGGCGGAACGGTGAGCCCGTCGAACGATCTGGCCTTCAAGATGAAGGCTGAGGTGGGCGGCACGGGCATTCCTTTTGGAGTTACCGGGACGGCGCAGAATCCGAAGTTCACTCCCGACGTCAAAGGCATCGCCGGCGGCCTCGTCGAAGGCTTCCTGAATAACCAGGGGAAAAGCGGCGCGCAGCAGCAACAGAATCCCGTCAACACCGTGATGGGGCTGTTTGGAAAGAAGAAGCAGCCCCCGAAGTAGCCGCTTCACAATTGAAGGTATCAGGGGCTCCAGTGTCCGCGCTGTGATGTTCAGACTTGGAGCCCTTTCGTTTCTCGGGCGGAACTGCCTCCGCCGGACAACAGGTTCCTTTACTGACATGAACATCTGTTTTATCCTCACGAAATCATGCCGGATGTTGCTGACACCATCACACAGGGGCTGGGGCGCTACACGATCGGAGAGAAGCTGCGCACCTTGCGGCTGCGAAAGGCCATGGGCCTGGTCGAGTTGAGCAAGCACACGGGACTCTCGGCGGCTTTGCTCTCGAAACTGGAACGGGGAAAATTGTTCCCCACCCTTCCCACTCTGCTGCGCATTGCCATGGTGTACTCGGTGGGGCTGGATCACTTCTTCACCGACGAGCGCCAGCGGCGAGTGGTAAGTGTGGTGCGCAAGCAGGATCGGGTGCGCTTTCCGGAACGGCCGGGTATTGAGGACGTCCCCTACTATTTTGAGTGCCTGGACTATAAAGCCAACGAGCGAAAGCTCAACGCGTTTGTGGCAGAATTCCAGGAGATTCCGCCCGAAAAACTGCGCCCGCATCAGCATCCGGGCGTGGAGCTGCTGTACCTGCTGAAGGGATCGTTAACCCTCAAAATTGGCAGCGAAGAGTTTCAACTCGAGGCCGAGGACGCCATTTACTTCGACGCGGCGGTGCAGCACAGCTATCGCCGGCGTGGCGCGAAACTGTGCACCGGGGTCATCGTCACAGTTCCATGAGGACATCGGCGAAACCGCTGAAAATACTATCCCTTGGCGGCATCCGGCATGGCAGGGCCCTTTAAGATTCATTGACAAGGGACATTCGGGCACCCCATACTCTCGCCTAAGCTTTGCAAATCCTGACTTTGCTGATCTCGGACCATCGGCGCGCTGTCTCGCGGTTTCGTGGTCATGGCTCCGGGTCTTGCCCCCGCAAAAGAAACTGAAAGTTCGATTCCAGGAGGATCGTTGTGTCCAAACCCTCAATTCCCCGATTCGCCGTGCCTGTTGTCGGCATGGCCGCGCTCGCTGTAATGGCAATCGCGGTTGGCGGCTACGCAGTTAAACAGTCAACGCGCCAAACGAACCATGCGAGCGCAACTATTCCCGTGAGCCAGAACTCCTCAGCCCCGGCGCTCACCGCCGAACAGCGCGGACGAGTCCGCGCCAGCCTCGACGCACTCCCACTGGCCTTCGAAGCCAATCAGGGCCAGACGGACCCCGAGGTGAGGTACATGGCGCGAGGGAATGGATATCAGCTTTATCTGACGTCCTCGCAGGCGATCCTGAGATTAGTCGGCCAACGCACGTCCACTTCCGAAGTTCGGGAGATGATGCTCAACAAACGCCGCGGACCCGCTGCGGTAAGGGCGATGTTCAGGAATAAAGCCCGCAGCCAGGAAAAAACGTCGGTGGCCTCACTGCGCATGAACTTTGTCGGAGCGCATGCCCGTGCAATCGATGGCTGGAATCAGCAATCCGGGAAGGTGAACTACTTCGTCGGAAACGATCGCTCGAAGTGGCGTACGAACATTCCGCTCTTTGGGCGCGTCGAGTACCGGAACCTGTACCCGGGAATCGATCTCGCGTTTCGAGGTGAAAGCAAAAAGCTGGAATTCGACTACATCGTTCATCCCGGGGCCGACGCAACTGATATCGCTCTGGGCTTTGAGGGTGCTGAGCACCTCGACATCACCGCTGATGGCGATCTGGAGATTGCAACTTCAGCCGGTCCCGTACACCTCGTCAGGCCGCTGGCGTATCAGGAGAAAGACGGAAGCCAGCAGATCGTTGAAGCGCGGTTTGTGAAGCAGGGCGCAGACCAAATCACTTTCGGTCTGGGGCCTTACGATCACGATCGTGAGCTCGTGATCGATCCGAGCGTGACCTATTCCACATACTTCGGTGGTGGTGGTGCCGACTACGGAATAGCAATCGCAGTCGATGCGAGCGGGGACGCTTTCGTGGCGGGAGCCACGGACTCTTCCGCAATTCCGGGAAACTCTGGCGGCACAAACAACAAAAGCTTTGACACCTTTGTTAGCGAGATCGGACCATCCGGTTCGCTCGTCTTCACCTCAGTGTTCGGCGGAAGCTCAGACGATTTCCCGGGCGGAATTGCTGTCGACAGCCAGGGTATTTATGTCGCCGGGACAACCGACTCGAACGATTTCCCCGTGACGTCAGGAGTAGTCCAGACTGGGTTCATCGGGGGAGGTCTCCACGGCACTAACGACGCCTTCGCCGTGAAGCTTCCACTTAATGGCAGCTTGCCTCCCACTTGGGCTACGTATATCGCAGGGAACGACAGCGATTCTGGATTAGGCATCGCCGTAGATAGTAGCCACAATGTTTACATAGTCGGAGAGACCTACTCATCGAACTTGGGCGGAGTTTCGGGTGGCGTGAACCCTTTACCAAACGGTGGTTCTATCAATCTCGGACAGAATACTGGCGTGGACGATGGATATATTGTAAAACTCAATTCCAATGCCACTTCCTACTTACTAGTGAGTTACATCGGCGGCAGCAGCGGCGATTTGGCGACCGGCGTTGCTCTAGACGGTGGTGGAAACATTTATGTCTCCGGGGAAACGATCTCCACCGACTTGCCGGTGACAGCGGGCGTGGTTCAGGGCCAATGCGGGACCGACGGGACCTGTAACAATAGCGGCGGCACCGCGCAAGATGATGCCTTCGTCGTAGGTATCAAATCCGACCTCTCCAATTACAACTACGGCACTTACTACGGCGGCAGTGGAGCTGACGATGCGTTCGCTATCGCTGCGGATGCCACTGGGAATGCATTCGTTACGGGCATCACAACGTCTACTGACTTCAAGACTGCAGGGACGCCACTGCAAAGTTCACTTGCAGGCAGTCAAAACTCCTTTGTGCTCGAACTTAATCCCTCTGGCGCGGCGGCGACCTACGGTTCATACCTGGGTGGAAGTGCGATCGATACGGCTTTGGCAGTCGCCCTCGACGGATCGGACAACATCTACATCACTGGCCAGACCAGTTCCTCCGACTTTCCTCTGCAGAACGCAACTCAGGCCAATCCCAGCGGCGCGACGGATGCCTTTGTCAGCGTGGTGAGCATCGCGCAAGGCAATCTGCTGTTCTCCACCTATCTCGGTGGAGGAGGCGACGAGGACCAACTGTTCGGCGGGATTGCGGTCGACCTCTCCGATAAGATCTACGTGACCGGGGATACGGATTCTGGCAACGGAACAACCGTAGCCTTTCCCACCGCGGGAACTCCGATCGACAGCACTTATGGCGGCGGCACCTGCACGGGTGCGAACAACACGAACGTCCCGTGCCCAGATGCGTTTGTTACTGCGTATGGGTCAGCCACTGCGCCGGATTTCACGATTGCGGCGACAACACCCTCGGCGGTGAGCCCGGGAAGTTCTGCGACTTCGACCGTTACGCTAACAGCGCTGAACGCATACAACCAGCAGGTAACCTTGTCCTGCGCAGTCACCGGAGGCGGATCCCCAGCGCCCTCCTGCAGTGCCTCGAGTGCTTTCTCCACAAACCCGCTGACGCCGACCAGCAGCGGCGCAACATCCACTTTGACCATCACAACCACAGGCTCTGCCGCAGCATTGCATTCGAATACGAGTATCTACTACGCGATGTGGCTCCCCATTGTCGGCTTGGCGTTCGTCGGGATGCGCTTCAGTACTGGCGACTCCCGCAAAAAGAAGCTTCTCGGATTCTTGTCGCTGGGCATCGTAATGATGCTCCTGTTCCTTCTGCCTGCGTGTGGAGGAAGCAGTGGCGGAGGTGGCGGAGGCGGCGGTTGTTCGGGATGTACTCCGGCCGGCAACTACACAATTACGATCACCGGAACACAGGGAACGCTATCACACTCAGCCCCAGTTACCCTGACCGTCAATTGATGGGTCACAAAGTTCCGCGGCCGCCTTACCTTGTGAGGCGGCCGTTTCCTTTCCTCCGGCTCCTCTGGCGAAAATTCGCCGGCCGGGATGGTAGTATGGAAATTCCGGGTTCAAGGAGCTTTGGCGTCATTGTGCGTCCTTGAGCGGCAACTGTTTTGAACACGCACCCGCGCATCGACCGGGCAGCGTTTTTGCATTCCCAGGAATCGAAGCTAGTTGAGTCAGAACCCGTTCATGTTGAGATCCGAGTGGTCTGAATCCAGAGTGAAATCAACCATTGGGCGCCGAGGAATGGCTGCCGTGTGCCTGCTGGCGGCTTGCGCGCTTTTGACCCCCATCTCCAGCCCGTCAGCCATGGCGCAGGGAACCTCCGAATTCACCCTGACCGCCGCGTCGTTTAATCCGGACGCGGTGGCGCCGAGCGGGGTTTCCTCCTCCCTGGTTACGATAGGAGTGCCCACGAGCAGCCCGAGCGTGACAGTGAACTTGAGCTGCCAGGTTACGGCGTCACAGCCTGCGACGGATCCTCCGGTTTGCATTGTCAGTCCAGCAACGGTAACGACTCCGGCGGCGGCTACCCTGACCGTCACCACCCAGAGCACGACCACAACCCAGGAATACAGTGTCGCGATCACAGGCACCGGCCCGACCACGACGTATACCACGCCGCCGATTCCCCTGACCGTGCTGGCGGTGTCGCCACAGTTCACCATCAGCGTAACCAGCAGCATGGCGCCCAGCAGCGTGGTGGCTGGCAGCGGCGCCCAGGGCACGGTGACGGTGAACCCGGTGTACGGATACTCCACTCCGACTGGCGGAGGAATCACACTCTCGTGTTCCTCCATGACACCGCTGGTCACGATCGCTCCGGTGTGCTCGTTTGTGTATCCGAACGGTGCTCCGAGCCTGCAAGTCAACGGGACGACCAGTGCCCCCGCAACTCTAAACATCACCACCTTTGGCCCAATCACGACCGGGGCGCATAAAATCCGCAAGGCATTCGGTCTGTGGCTCTCGTTGCCGATCTTCGGGCTGGTGGGCTTGGGTGCTGCGACCGCCAGACGTGCCAGAGGCGCGTGGATCGTGATGGCGCTGTTTGTGTTGTGCGGAGTGTTTATTCTGACTCCTGCGTGTGGAAGCAGCGGCACGACGACAACTACGCCGAATGGCATAACGCCGGCCAACACCTACACCTTCACCATCATCGGAGTGGACTCCAAAGGAGTCATTTCCAGCAACACCAGTTCCACCAGCAGCGCTCCTACGGTTTCGCTGACGGTGACTGCACCTCCCAAGAATCCCTAAAGCGATGAACTGGCCTGCGCACCGCATGCTGCAAGGGCTCGCGTTGGGCCTTGCGTGCCTGGCGGCGGCAGCGTCTGCCAAGGACAAGAACAAGGTTCCCGCCCTCCGCTGGGAAGAAGGCCGCCCCGGCTGCACCTTCGCGCACGGCGATGACGGCAAGTATCGCTACGGCCTGTGGTCTGACGACGTCGGCATCGTGATGGCTGTCGATGCGCAGGAACTCGAGAAGGTGCATCGGCGGCATCAGTTGTTCTTCGCCTTGCTGTTGACGGTGCGATACACCGGACAGGGAGCGCTCGATGTCGCCACC